>CAZMNY010000047.1:0-9071 GCA_964567745.1 uncultured Pirellulaceae bacterium
TCTTCCGTCGCTGCATCTTCCGTCGCTGCCTCTTCCGTCGCTGCTTCTTCCGGTGCAGTTTCAACGGTTGCTTCTTCTTCGGCTGCTGGCGCCTCTTCCGTGGGCGACTCGGCGACTTCCGGTTCTTCGGTCGGAATGGGAGCGATCAGCGGACCAGCCGTTCCAAGACCGCCTTTGAGATCGGCGCTCGACTTCTTGGCTCGATCCGATGTCTCGTCGGCTTCGTCTTCCACCCGATCATCCTCGGCCCACTCAACTCGCTTGCGAGAGAGACCGATTTTGCGGTCGTCGGTATCGACTCGAAGAATCTTCACTTCGATGTCGTCGCCAACCGCCACGACTTCTTCCGGGTTTTCGACCTTGTGATCGGCCAGTTCGGAGATGTGAAGCAAGCCTTCCAAGCCGTCTTCGAGTCCGACGAAGACGCCGAAGTTGGTGATCTTCGTGACTTTTCCGTTGACCACTTGTCCCGGCTGGTACTTGTCCGGAATGTCGTGGGCCCACGGATCGTCGTCGAGTTGTTTGAGTCCCAAGGCGATTCGGCGGCGATCTTGATCGACCGAAAGCACTTTGCACCGGACTTCCTGTCCTTTTTCCATCAGCTCGCTCGGATGGCTGATCTTGCGAGTCCAAGACATATCAGAAACGTGCAGCAGGCCGTCGATTCCTTCTTCCAGTTCGATGAAGGCGCCATAGTTGGTCAAGTTGCGGACCTTGCCGTCGATCACACTTTCGACCGGATAGCGATCCGCGACCTTCTCCCACGGGTTCTCTTGCGTCTGCTTGATGCCGAGGGACAGTTGCTGACCCTTCTGGTCGACGCTGAGAATCACGACATCGATCTCGTCGCCAATTTGGACGAGTTCGTTGGGGTGATTGATGCGTTTCGTCCAAGACATCTCGCTGATGTGAACCAAGCCTTCGATGCCCGGCTCCAATTTCACGAAGGCACCGTAACTCATCACGTTCACGACTTGGCCGGTGACGCGAGAATTGACCGGGTACTTGGTCGCGACGTCGTCCCAAGGATTGTTCTGCTTTTGCTTGAGACCAAGAGCGATCTTCTCTTTGACGCGATCGATGTTCAGGATCATCACTTCGATTTCCTGATCGATGGCGACCATTTCGGATGGATGGCCAATACGCTCCCAACTCATGTCGGTGATATGGAGCAGACCGTCGATTCCGCCCAAGTCAACGAAGGCGCCAAACTCGGCGATATTCTTGACGACGCCTTTGCGGACCTGACCGTCTTCGAGGTCTTTGAGCAAGGCTTCGCGGTCGATCTTTCGTTGCTTCTCGATCAGCGAGCGACGGCTGACGACGATGTTGCGTCGAGCCTGATCTATCTTGAGCACTTCGCACTGGACGACGCGGCCGATGAAGTCGCCGATGTCGCCGGGGCGGCGGATGTCAACTTGGCTGGCCGGAAGGAATACATTGACTCCGATGTCGACGAGCAACCCGCCTTTGATCTTGCGAGTGACGGTGCCGGTAACCACTTGCTCTTCCGAAACATTGGCCACGATCTCTTGCCAAGCGATGATCTTGTCGGCTTTTCGCTTGCTCAACAAAACCATGCCGTAGGGATCGTCGGTCGAACCGAACTCATCCTCAAGGTCTTCGATGAGAACCTTGATCGTATCGCCAACCTTCGGCGGCTCCTCTTCCTCTTCCCACTCGTTGAGCGGGATGGTGCCTTCACTTTTGAAACCGACGTCGACCAAAACTGCGTCGTCATCCATCCGGACGATTCTGCCGTCGACTATGGCGTTTACGTCAAATTCCGGGCCAGCAGCGATACTGGGTTCCAGATCCGAGATCTCGTCGCCCTCGTTGTCGAACATGCCGTCGAGAACGTCGATAATTGAGTCATCTTCTAGGGAGCGAATGAGGTTACGGTCAACCATGGACAGTGATTCCTTTTGCGTCGAACGACGCCAGCCGGCCCTACGCTGCCGCGAGTCGCGTAATGCCCAGCCAATTGAGTCTGGAGTGAGCGGCACTGCATGAGCGGCGGCTACGACCATCGTCGCCTATTTTCCGCATCATGAAAACGTGCGAACCTATCACAGCAACGCCATGCAAGCAAGATGAGCCTACCGAGAAGAGCCGCTTTCTCGCGGCGAAAATGGCGATGCGAACGGGACGGCACCCAGTCCAATTCGGCCGCGGCATCCACCCAGGCCGTCGCGCCCCGCGTCGCCTGATTAGGGCAATCGCATCCAGCTCGTTTGCCAGGGCCAAGATACCGACTACGACGAGCCCGAAATCCGGATTTGCTCAAAACACTCGTGAAGACGACGATCGAGTTCGGCGATCAGCTGCTCATCCGACAATTGCTTGATCAATTCGACCTCGATGGGCTGGCCGATTCGCACTCGAACTTTCGATAGTCGCGGCCATTTGGAAGACCGAGGCCACGCCTGGTAAGCGCCGTCGATTGCCACAGGCACCAAGGGTGCTTTGCTACGGCGAGCCAACACGCAGAACCCTGGTTTTAAGGCGTTCAACTCGCCATCCCTGGTACGAGTTCCCTCGGGAAAGATCAGCACCAATTCGTCTCGCCGCAACCGCTTCAGAGTCTCTTTGATGCCCTCGATTCCAGCTCCGCTTCGATCCAGCGGGATCGCATTCAGGAAGACGATCAGCTGCTTCAAGACGGGAACTCGAAAGAGACTCTTGCGAGCCATGTAGTTCAGCCGTCGATCGAAAGCCAAACCGACAAGGACCGGATCGAAGAAGCTCTGGTGGTTTGAGCAAACGAGCGCGCCACCGGTTTCGGGCGCATTTTGCCTACCTTCAACTCGCAAGCCAAAGAGGAGCACGCCGACCAGTCGAGAAAAAACTCTCAGCGCCGAGTAGGCCAAACGCTGAAACCAACTCCGTTGTGAGGCCCGGTCGCCGCCCGACTTTTTCGAACGGCGCCTCTCGTCTCGCCTTTGCGTCTCGGTGTCGACGGTCGTTTCCGGGTCAGGCATTGGAAGTGTGTTTTTCGATCTTTTCGCGAACCAGTTGTTCTAGACGGTCAACAACTTCGTCCTGCGAAAGTCCGTCGGTCGACAGCGGAATCGCATCCTCCGCCGCAACAAGTCGTCCGACCTGACGATTGCTGTCTCGTTCGTCTCGAAGCTGCTGTTGCTCAAGCACATGCTCGTAAGAAACACTCTCGCCGCGGCGCCGCAATTCGTCGCACCGTCGCTGAGCTCTCTCGCTCGCCGACGCGGTCAGAAAGACTTTGCAGATCGCTTCAGGAAACGCCACCGTACCCTGATCGCGCCCCTCGGTCACAAAATTGCTCCCATCGGCGACTTGGCGTTGCAGGACGACCAAGTGAGCTCGAACTAGCGGATTATCAGCCGCCCAGTGAACGTCTTCAGTGACTTCCGAGGTGCGAATCTCTCGCGTGACCTGCTCGTCGTTGAGCCAGACTTCTTCGCCTTCAAGCCGAATCTGCATGCCGTCGAGCCGCCCGGCGACTTCGGCGTCATTCGTCCAGTCGATTGCTGCGCGAATGCCGTCCAAGGCAACGGCCCGATACATCGCTCCTGTGTCGAGGAATTCGTATCCAAGTCGTTCCGCGAGGGCTCGCGACACTGTGCTTTTTCCGGCTCCAGCCGGTCCGTCGATTGTTATCACCATGCCATTATTATTCCACGCTCGATGCGTTCTGGCGAGGGTTGGGGCGAGCAAGCCATCGAGGCCGCGCTAGGCCCAGCGCATCTCGACACCGATCCACTCATGGCTGGAAAACGGGATCTCGACGCCGCCGTCCTGAAGATCAAATTCACCCTGTGGCTCGCCGCGAAAATCGAGTTGCCGCGCGCTGAGCAAGTTTCGAAAGGCCTGAAACTTGGCTCTCGTCGGCCGGCCGGCTGTCTCCAAGAGACGTGCTCTAAGACCGATCACGCGTCCATCGTCCACAAGCGGCTCAATCGAAGTCGTGAGTACATTTCGGTTGTCGACGTGAAGCAGCCAACTCGATCCCGAGGGCTTCGGCGCCCCAACGGTTTCGGGCAAGGCAATGGTCGGGGTCATCAGTCCGATCGCTTCGTTCATCGGATTTTTCAGGTCGATTCCGATGCCAAGTGTGAACGATCGCTGCGATTCCCCGCGAACGACAAGGATCGAATCGAGCATTCCAAAATTGGTTCGACGATGAAAAGGCAGTCCGCCGGTAAGGATTGTGGTCGACGTGTCGCCGCTCGTGATGTCGATGTAGTGCGGCGATTCAAACCGCTTTGCATCACATTCGACACGCATCTGATGAACGGTCCTCCAAAGCGGGGACATTTCGTCAGCCCAGGCGAAACGGCAAGCGTAATAGGAATTCCACGGGTCCGCTTTCGGTTCCGTATCGGGCTCCAATTCAACATCGAGTCGAATGACGCGCTGTCCTCGACCGATCGTGTATCGCTGAGTGAAACCGGCTAGCCGCTCGCCCTCCAAATCGAGCAGCCGTCCTCGACACTCCGCGACGGCCTCGGTTTCGGTGCAATAGACGAGTCGACATTCGTCGGCGGCCATCACCGAGTAGTTGCCGCTGTCCCCCTGCCCTCCTCCTCCCGGAAGACGAAACGCCAACTGCTGCGAAAGTCGATTGCCGCGTGTGTTGTAACCGTACAGTGCGGTCATAGTGCCTTGAGTTCGATTGATCGCCGCCTCGAAGAACTCGTTTCGAAGCAAGATGGCCGGCCCTTCATCCTCGCCCAACGGTTTCGCTTTTTTCGTTCGCACACGCGGGGCACCGCTGCCGTCGCCGATCCAGCTAAAGCCGAATGACGGCACGTCCGCAACCGCCTGCGGCAACGCAGGATCAGACGAAACAGCAAACACAGGTCGCTCGACTGTGGGCGACGACGACAATGATTCCGTCGACAACCGAACCCGTTGGGCTGCCGACTTGGGGTTCAAAAGCAGAACGCCATTGGAAGGCTTGTCACGAGGCAAAGCGGCCGCCAACGACTTGGCGCCATCGTCAATCGCCTGCGCGATTCTCTCGTCAATCGCCCCGTCGACTTCCGACTCCGCCGCGGCATCGATCGCCAAATCCGCATCAATCGAGTCGCTTCCAACAGGCGATCCGGAGATGCAACTGGCCAGTGTTCGTAAAGCCGTCGCGGCGTCGCAGCGATGCCTACGCTGCCAGTAGCGCAGGGTGGTTGAGATCGGGTCGGGCTGTTTTCGAATGACCGCTTGGCGTAAATAGGGCGAACGGTATTGGTCGTAATCAAAACGATCGAGATTGCTCGGCAAGTCAGTCTCAGCAAAATACTCGTCGGCTCGCATGAACTTGCCGAGCGGCGAGTTGAACTTGGCCACTCGCCTCATGTCGCGATGCCATTGCGAGCATTGGCCGGGCCAGTGGGCGAACATCAAGGTCGCCACATGATCGCTATCCATCGTCTCGCCAAGTTTCAGAGCCAGTCCCAAGAACGATTCAGGTCGGTTGGCGTCGAGCGGCGGCCGAGCCACGGCGTCCAGCACGCCGCCGTCCTCGCCTTCCCAACGCGTTTTCGTCTGCACGCCCTGAGGAAATCGACCCTCATCAAGCGTCGCGTGAACGGCACCTTGAAATCCCATGCCGAGCAAAACCATCGGCATCGCGGGCGTCAGTCCGTATCGGCGTCGACCGTACACGACGGGAGCGGTGCCCAAGTGCTTGCGGTAGACTCCGGCGGCCAACTCCCATTGCCTGGCCATCGATTCGAGCGACATCAACGGCCACCGGTGTTCCGTCGTTTCGCCGCCAATCACACTCGCTCTTTGCTGTTCGATGGCCGCTTGAAGCGACTTGAGCGTCTCCGGGTGTTCCTCCGCCATCAACTCCAGGTCGCTCGCGGACAGGAGAACCGAGGTTGCGATCCCCTCGTCGAGCTCGCGTTTCAGAGACGCCCCAAGAGTCGTTGGCGCGGTTAACGTGATGTCGAGCAGATAACTATCGACTGCGTAGTAGTGGTCTCGTTCCTGCGTCAGGACGTCAAACGACGCCGACAGTTGCTCGCGGGCGGCCTCGAGTTCGCCGCTGACCGCGTGCTCAGCGGCTCGCTCCACCAAATTGTTGAAATGCAGTTCATCGAGATTGCTGGCGTACCTCATTTGCCGCGTCAGCAGCTCGACCTGAAGAAACGTATACCCGAGCGAAAGAAACTCTTCGGCCAAGTCGTCAGGCACTCCTCCATCGCCGCCGTCAAGTTGTTCGAGCGCAATGCGAACTATTTCGGCTCGCTCCGTTTTTCGCCGGATCAACACGGCACCCTCTTCCTTGGCGCGCTGAGAGAAACCGGTTGGCAATTCCTGAGCGGAGACTGAGGGCGCGACGAGCAACCGCTCAGTCAGCTCTTCTGGGGGGTCGTCGATTCGAGACCAAGTCGGCGCCCCGGCCGCTGCAATCAAGGCGGGGTGCCAAAGGGCGGACCAAGCCGCCAGTAGCCCTTGAGCCTCTTCGCCCTCGTGATGAGTTGGAAAATCCTCCAAGCTGTGGCAGGGGAGGAGAACGACAAGTTCCTTGTATTTCATGAGGTGCCATCTTCGCGTCAGAATGAGTCTGGGCTGGCGAACTCAAAGTGGACGACGCTCAGCCAACCGTCGCAACCACGATAACGCTCATAATCGGCGGCGTCGAGCGTCATCGACTTCCATGCGGCCCGGTTGCTGAGCTCATTTTCGAGTCCGAAGATGTTGATCTTGGCTTAGGAATTTGTTGACAATAGCATGAGGCTCTCAGTAGATTAGAGAATAAGAAGGCTCCTCTTTTTCTCATTACCTCAACAGTTCACGTCCACCGAGGCGAGGGGTCTCAGGCGTATAGCCGTATGATTCCAACTTGGCGTAGGCGCGCCAGTTTCAGGAGAAACGATGGCCAAAAAACAAGGTGTTTGGGGAATCGATATTGGGCAATGCGCTCTCAAAGCGATGTATTGCACGATGGAAGACGGACAGCTCGTGGCCGAGGCGTTCGACTATATCGAGTATCCAAAGATCCTCAGCCAACCCGAGGCGAATCCTGAAGAGCTGATTGGCGAGGCGGTCGCTCAGTTTATTGAGCAGAACGACGTCAAGGGTTCAACGATCGCGATGTCGGTGCCTGGCCAAGCCGGTTTGGCGCGGTTTTTCAAACCGCCGCCAGTCGACGCCAAGAAGATCCCAGAGATCGTGCGTTACGAGGCGAAGCAACAGATTCCGTTCGATTTGGACGAAGTGATCTGGGACTTCCAGAAGATGAGTGGCGGGCAGGAAGTCGACGGATTCACGCTCGACGCCGAAGTTGGTTTGTTCGCGATGAAGCGAGACCAGGTTTATCGGGCGATGGAGCCGCTGACCGATGTCGGCTTGGAACTCAACATTATTCAACTCGCGCCGCTTTCGATCTACAACTTTGCAGCGCACGACTTGCTTCGCGATGGACCGGACGAGGACGAGTACGATTCGGACAACCCGCCGGAGTCGCTGGTGATTCTCTCGATGGGAACCGAATCAAGCGACTTGGTCGTCACTAACGGGTTTCGAGTTTGGCAGCGAAGTATTCCGATCGGCGGCAACCACTTCACCAAGCAGCTGACGAAGGAATTGAAACTGACCTTCGCCAAGGCGGAGCATCTGAAGCGCAACGCGCGAAAGGCGGAAGACCCGCGCCGAGTGTTCCAGGCGATGCGACCGGTGTTCAATGACTTGGTCACCGAGGTGCAGCGATCGATTGGCTTTTTCCAGAATATGGATCGCCAAGCCAAGCTTCGCGGCGTGGTGCTGCTGGGCAACACGGTCAAGTTGCCTGGCCTGAAGCATTACCTGTCGAAGAACTTGGGCTATGACATTGTGGACTTCAAACGATTCCACAATCTCGAGGGCTCGTCGGTCACGTCGGCCCCAGCATTCAAGGAAAACGTCTACGGTTTCTCCGTCTGTTACGGACTTTGCCTGCAGGGTCTAAAGCAAGCGAAACTGGGCACAAACCTGGTGCCTCGTGAAATCGTCATCAACCGCATCATTCGCGAGAAGAAGCCATGGGCCGTCGCCGGTATCGCGTCGCTCATGCTGGCCTGTTCGGTCGCCTTTATCGCGCCGTCGAACAACGCGTATGAAGTCAAAGAAGACCGTGAGTTTGACGGGCTGACTTGGGTCGCCGCCAAGAGCGAAGTGTCGAGAGTACAGTCGCTCAGCAGCGATCACGAAAACAAAGATTCCGAGCGCGTTACGACGCTTAAAAAGCTGGCCGCTCTGGGCGAAGAAGTGGTCGGATCGGCTGACCGCCGGCTGCTGTGGCTCGAATTCCTCAAAGCGCTCAATGAGTCCCTTCCACGGACGGACAACGTTGCTCCCGGCACTATCGTTGACCACTCCCAGGTCCCGTACACCAAACGTAAAGAGCTGTTCATCGAATACGTCGAAAGCGAGTATTTCGAGGACCTGTCGACGTGGTTCACGCCGACGATCAAAACCAAGTACTTGAGGACGTTGAGCGGCGAAACCGATCCGGTTGCGGAGGCGGTTGAGTTAGATCCGATAGGAGAAACTGGTGCTGATCCCGAAGCGCCTGCAGCCGATGCGACTGGCCAGCCGGGCGCGGCACAACCTGGCGCTGGCGGACCGCCCGCTGGCGGCACCGCCGGACAAACACCTCCGGACGGCAGCGATCCCGGCACCGGTGCAACGAGTCCGGCCGGACCGGCGGCATCTCCCACTCGGCCGATTCAGAACATCTCGGCCGAAGCAGCCGCGGCGGCGCCCAAAGGCTCCGGCTGGGTGATCGAGCTCAAAGGCCATCACTTGTACAACAAGGACATTCGCAGCGCTGGAATGGCCCACTTGCACAAGACGTTTCTCAAGTTCATTCAGAACGAATCGATTACGTTGCCGACCGAGGCAGGAGCCGACACGACCGAGACGTTCACGTTGAAGGAACTGGGCATCGACTTTGCGATTGTGCTCACCGATCACAACATCGACCGGACTCATAAAATCGCCGATCCAAGCTACACATCGGAAACCACCGGCAACACAGGCGGATTGGGCGGATCTCCCGGCGGCGGATTGGGCGGACCTCCCGGCGGCGGATTGGGCGGACCTCCCGG
>CAZMNY010000047.1:9171-65366 GCA_964567745.1 uncultured Pirellulaceae bacterium
CTCCCGGCGGCGGATTGGGCGGACCTCCCGGCGGCGGATTGGGCGGACCTCCCGGCGGCGGATTGGACGGACCTCCCGGCGGATTCGACGGAGGCGATGGAGGCGGCGGTTTCGACGGAGATCCCGGCGGGCTCGATGGGCCTCCAGGCGGAGCAGGCGGCAGCCCGACAGGCGACCCTACCGGAGAAAAGAAAGGCTTCATCACCGCGCACAAATACGATTTTGTGATTCAGTTTGTGTGGCAGGAGAAGCCGCTGAGCCAACGGCTCGATGAGCGCCGAAAGGCGAGGCTCGAGCAAGAAAAGATAGATAAAGCTCGAGCAGCCCGCGAAGAAGCCGCCAAAGCGAATGGAGGAGGACAGTAGGCATGGACCAACTAAAAGAAATCCTTGAGAAGCTCAAGATTCATCACTTTTGGATCGCTTGCGTCTGCATCACGCTGATGTACATCGGATCCTACTTTTGGATTTCCGGATCGGTTCAGTCCGATACGGAAGACAGAATTTCCGATTACAAATCGCAGTTCAGCAGCGCGCAAAACGTGCTCAACAAACAGAATCACCCCAACGATCAGTCCCATGAATGGATGGACGCGAAGATCGCTGGTCTTGAAAACGAGGTGCTTCAGGCTTGGCAGAAGCAATATAGCGACCAGGTCAGCATCCTTAAGTGGCCCGAGCAGTTTGCCTTTAAGAGTCAAGCCGAAGCGCTCAAACCAATCGAAGCGATGGTGCCGTTTCCGCCTGATCAGCCGGCGGGTGATCGCAAAGCGTCGATCAGCACGCTGCATCGACAACAGTATCGATATTTTATCGAAGACGAATTGCCCAAGTTGGCGGATATCATTGGAGCTTCATGGGCTCTCGACAATCCCAACAAGACTATTCGGACCAAAGAAGATCTAGTCGTCTGGCAAGCGGATAATCAAAAGAGCATCTTCAACAGCCGCTTTACTTGGAACAAGGCACAGCCAAGCACGTTGGATGTCCTTTATGCCCAAGAAGACTTTTGGGTTCTGACCGCCTTGTTGAACATTATCAAGGAGGCCAACGGCGATATCGACGCTCGTTACATGGCCACCGTTAAGAAGATCGACTTCATTGAAATCGGCCCGGATGCGATGGGCATGCGAGGCAAGGTTGGCGCTGGCGCTCAAGGGGGCGGCGACGCTGGTGGGATGGGTGCCGGCGGCGTGCCTCCGGAAGGCGGCGGGATGGGCGACGGCGGTCCCGGTATGGGATTAGGAGCGGGCGCCCAAGGCGGAATGACCATCGACCCGGGCGGAATGAGCGGGCCACCGACTGGCGGCGGCTTCGGTCAAATGGGCCCGGCCAAGTCGACCTCGGGAGACCCTGGCGACAACCGTTATGTCGATTTGAAATACAAACCTCTGCCCGCGACAAAAATGCGCGGGATTGCAACATCGTTTAGCGCCGACGACGCGTTCCTGGCCGTGGCCAAGAGAATGCCGATTCGAATGAGGCTCAAGGTTGATCAGCGACGGCTGAACCGATTGCTGGCCGCTTGCGGTAATTCGCTGCTTCCAGTTGAGGTTCGACAGTTGCGCATCAATCGAGGCAAGTCGAAGGGTGCTGGCAGCGGCGGTGGCGGCGGCATGGGACTCGGCGGCGGCGGAGGAGGACCTCCGGGTGGGGGCATGGAAGGCGGCGGACTTGGCGGACTGGGAGGACTTGGCGGACTGGGAGGGCCTCCCGGCGGCGGAGCTCTTGGTGGCGGTGGCTTGGGTGGCTTGGGCGGCGGACCAGGTGCAGGTCTTGGTGGCGGTCCAGCCGCTGGGCCAAGCGGCGGAGATGCCGACGTGTCGTCCTACGATGTCGATTTAGAAATCTACGGAATCATCTACATCTACAATCCCGTCGACCGAAAGAAGCTCGGAATCGAAGGCAACAATAATACATCCGTCGCTTCGGCTGGCGGATAAACGTAAAGCGACGACTGAATGAAGCGGGTATGACGGCTGAGTGATCGGCCGGCAAGAACAAGGCAGTCGGCAGAGCGGCGCCGATTCGTTGCGAATAAAAGTGGATGCACAAGGAGCATTGAAATGGCGAAAATTGATCTTGGCGAAGACGGCCTGAAGGGATTTGTGGCTCAACATGGCGAGAAGTTCGCCTTCGGCCTGGTCTTGATCGTCGCGCTCTACCTCGTTTATGCGGGGTCGACTGTCGAAGGTTACGAGAAGGTGCCGCAGGAATTGAAGACCATCGCCCAAAACGCCTCATCGCATGTCACCGCTCCCATTCCGGACGACAACGAGAAGTGGTTCCAAGGCGAGCTCGAACGCAACCCATACAGCGAATACGAAGTCCGTGCCGAAAAAAGCAAAATCCCGATCAACGAGTCGCAATACCCGTTGGAGATGACGCTTAAGCCGCCGATCATTCACCCCGTTAAGAAACGGGACGACCCTAAAATCTATGCTCCCGTAAAGCTGGAAGCCTCGTCGATCGGGCGAGTTTCGGTTGCCTTGCCAGCGCGACGCGGTCAAAAGGACGCATTTGCGAAAGACGAGGCGTCTTCTAACTTGCGCGACCAACCGGCGCCGAAAAGGAAGCGAACCCGCTCGAGACGCCGAAACAATGGCCCCGGAATGCCCGGGGGTCCCCCCGGTGAAGGTGGCGGAGGCCTAGGCCTTGGCGGTCTCGGCGGCGGCGGGCTCGGCGGGCTCGGCGGCCCTCCCGGCGGCGGACTCGGCGGCCCCCCAGGAGAAGGTGGCGATGACTTAGGCGGACCGGACGGAGACGGTGACTCGACACCAACGGACCTTTCCGGCGGCACAATCTATCGCGGGCTAACTCCGGGCGGATACGTCACTCCGATGGTTGGCCAGCGAGGTGCCGTTGGCGGCGTCCTAAGAGTTTACGGATTCTCGGTCGACGTCGTTTCCATTCGGGCTCTGATTCCGTTTGAAAAACAATCGGCCGAGTATGAAAAAGCGTTCCTCAACGCCACAAATTACAACCAGACGCGCGACACCCCCAACTACTTGGCTTTCTCGGCCGAGCGAGCGGAAGTCAACCCTGACGATCCCGATGCGGAATTGAAATGGCAGAGCGTTTGGAGCACCAAAGCCGCGGTCGATCGAGTCAAGAAGTTTTACGCGACATTTCCGGATACCGTCGATTCCGAGCTCGCATTGGCAAGCACGACAATGCGCGTGCCTCCGATCATGTTGGCCAATGTCCGCGACCACATTAGCCACTCTGAATTTCCCAAGTTGGCCAAGTCGGCCAAGAAGGACGATTCCGATACCGATAGCGGGCCGATGGGTGATGCGGACGACCCATTTGGAGGACCCAGCGGCGGCGAGATCCCGGGAGGTGAAGTTCCCGGCGGCTCTGGACCTCCCAGCGGCTCAGGCGATCCAGGCGGATTCGGTCCACCTGGCGGCGGCCCCGGATTGGGCATGGGCGGCGGGCCTGGCGGCGGCATGGCGCCTGGCGGAATCGGCCCCGGAGGTATGCCCGGCGGCGATTACGGCGGAAGCGTTTCCGGACAGAAGAAGACCAAAGTCACAAGATACAAATTGGTTCGCTTCTTCGACTTCGACGTCAAACCGGGCAAACAATACAAATACCGAGTCCAGCTTCTGCTGGAAGACCCGAACCATCCGCAAAGCAATCGGCTTCAACCCGCTACGCGCGACCTTAAAGGAACCGTCCTGACGCGACTCAAGGAATTGTATGCCGAAGAAGTCAAAGCGGGCGGCAAGCGAAAATACTACTTGCGAACGGAATGGAGCGAGCCCAGCGACGTGATTTCGGTTGGCTATCCCGAACGCGTGCTGCCAGGCGTCGTCACCGTTCCGACCGGTCAGGCTGAAAACCGCAAACTCAACGTGAAGATCGAGACGCGAGAGACGAAAGTGAAAGTCGTCGCTTCCGTTTGGGATAATGCGAGAGCCGTCAATGTGCCGGTCGAAAAGGATGTCGCTCGCGGCTCCGTCGTCAACCTCAAAGACGACGCCATTGTGGTTCATCCGGTCACGCACGAAAAGAAAGTTCTTAAGGGATACGACGTCGCGACCAATACCGTCATCCTCGATTATCGAGGCGGCGAAAAGATTGGAGGCGATCGAGACGCCCCCATTGTCGCTCCAACCCAAATGCTGATGCTGACACCGACCGGCGAGTTGATTGTTCGCGACGAGGTCGATGATGCTGACGATTATCGCTGGTTGACTCGAATGGACGAGAATCGTTCCTCGGATAAGAACAGCAGCGGTGGTCTGGGTGGTGGAGGACTCGGTGGCGGAGGACTCGGCGGCGGAGGTTTGGGCGGACCTTCCGGTTTTGGCAACTAGCGATATCGCCCGACACTTCGTTCGAAAACGACCGTGAAACGAAAAGCTGGCGTGACTTGATCACGCCAGCTTTTTTTATGCCCAACTCCGCAATCCTCGCGCGCCAAGCGCTGCGGATCGCGCGGTCGAATGGGCTATTCAGAGAGGCTCGGCGCCTTCGCGGAGGCTCGCCTTTTTGTCTTGAGGCCGTTCGCATTATTGGCCGCAATCGAATAGGTTGAAGGCCAGTGGGAAATGCACTGCCGGTGCATTTGTGGCCGAGGCTGTTGAAACGTGAACGAAAGAAACGTCATGTCGGAATTCAAACGAAACCATGTCATCGTCCCCATCGATTTTTCGGATGCATCATTCGCGGCGGTCGATGTCGCTTTGGATATCACCGGTGACGCGTCGAAGGTTCACGCGGTGCACATTCTCGAAGAGCTATCTCCCGTCCACCCCGGAGAACTTTACGGCGCCGTTGATGACGAAACGCGCAAGGCTCATTCGACTGACGCGCTGAGCAAGCAATTTGCGGATGACAAATACGCAGGCATGAAAATCGAAATCGCTCACGGAGCGCCCGCCGCCAAGATCGCCGAATACGCGGCCAACATCGGCGCCGATTTGATCGTCATGCCCTCTCACGGACGTACCGGCATCGCCCACATGCTCATCGGCTCCGTCACCGAACGAACCATCCGGCACTCCACATGCCCAGTGCTCGTCCTGCGCCACTAAGAGAGAGCCGTTTGCTCTGTAAAAAAGGAGCAATCGAACCCAGTGGCGAACAGCTTAGTTTCTGCGTGCCACTGATGCCACACAAAGGCCCCACACGTGCTCGCCCTGTGCCTGTGAATCAGGTTCGCGAGCTAAACGCGCCCGTAGGGTCAAGAAACTGAACCGACGGCAAAGCTCTTTAAAATCAGGTGTTAGCAAGAGCAATCGATCCCGAATTCAGTCGATCTTCAGTCGGATAGAGCGATCCCAGACCGTGAGAATACGCGCGGTACAAATCGAGTCCGCACGGCAACTCTACATGTGGATTCAGCTTATGTCGACTCAAAAGGCAGGTAAGTGCGCCGAGAGATCACGAGAAGTAGTGGGCAGAGGCGTTTCAGATAAGTTTGAAATCGTGACGAGCGCACACAGGTTGCGCTGACGATTGAGGTTTCTGAGGCTCGCTCTCAAGCCGCGGCGCGTTCGAAGGACTTGATCAATCCACCGTTAGATCGTGGGCTAAATGTCGTCCATTAACTCAGTCACGGTCAGAGATTCCGCCCAGGCATGATCGTCGCACGGCAACGGCTCGCTGTTTCTCGATTGAAGACGTTGAGAATCCAAGTGGGCCAGACTACCTAGCTGGCAGCCATGAGTACGCCGAATCGCACTTGTACGCCTGAGGGCTCTCGGGACTGGGCAATGTGGGATGAAAGACCACCACTGAGCCTGGCTGCACAAAGCCGAAGACGCAGGGGTAATCTATAAGGGCGTTACCCGTAGGCTACGTTGAGGTAGGCCTTCGGCCAACAGGTGCGCGCGTCGGCGCGCTGGGTTCGTATATTGCGCCCCTTCAGGCCCTTCAGGGCAACGCGCGCTCCTCCGCTCATTTTGCCGCGGCGGCCTGCTCCCAATGAAAGTCGAAGACGTGAATCGGCGAGTTGTTTCCTTGGTACTCGCCCTCTTTGTTCAGCCGTCGTCCGTTGCCGTTGCTTCCTCGATTCGTTGTGGCGATGGCGAATCGATCGCCGTCGGGATGCAGTGACAAGGAATGGCAATTAGCGAGCTTCGTGTTGGTATAGAAGGGCTTGTCTTCACCAATCGCGTGAAATACGACTTGCCCGGCACCGGGAGTTCCGCTGGTCACAGCCATCAGAAATCCCTTCGGGTGAAACACAACGTCGTGAACAAAACAGTGATTCGCGGCGCCGAACGACATCTCTTGCTTCATCTGGCCCGACTCGTAGTCGAACAACAGCAAGGTGGGAACGCCCTGCACGGTGGCGCCATTCTTTGGTCTCGTCCCTGCTGCAGCCAACGATTTTCCGTCGTCAGAGAATGCCAACGTTCGCACTCCGCCAACTTCTTGCAGCCGATGGTAGAGGTATAGGCCGCTGGCGTCGTATGGCTCAAGTTGTTTTCCGTTGCTGGAATTCCAGCGGTGGATACGACCAAGCATGTCGCCACAAAGCAATTCGTCGCGAGTCGGATGGAACCGCACGCAGAACGTCTCGGCGTCCAGCACTTTGAAACGCCGCAGTTCGGCGCCATCTTTGGTCGAGCGAATCACAACCTGTCGATCTAAACCACAAGAGGCGATGAACTTGCCCGTTCGATCGATGGCCAGAGACCGAATCCAACCATCGTGAGTTTCCGGCAGATGCCAGAGAATCTCCGCCTCCGGCGCCTGACGCCAATAGGTCATGCCGCCCCACGAATCGCCGGAGACGCAAGTCGGCTCGCTCGCATGCAGCGCGAACGCTTCAACCCAGCCTCCGTGCCGCGACATCGATTCCGTTTCAACGAATTTGTTTTCCGCCTGCACTGACCATCGCCGAACACGACCGTCAAAGGAACCCGCGATGAGATAATCGCCATCGGGGCTGAACCTTGCCGCCAACACTTGGGGATCGGCAGGAACGACGCCGACTTCTTTCGGAACAATCTTCTTGATGGCTTCATCGATCATGCCAAGACCTCCTTCACCGCAAAAAGCTCATCATGAGCGATCGGCAAGGGCTGCCCTGCATTCAGGTATTCGGTCTCCGAGTCGATACCCAGGGCTTGGAACCAAGTGTGGAACATGTGCCCGATATCGTACGGTTCGCTTTCCACCCAGGTTCCTTTCGCATTGGTCTCACCGACGACAATTCCCTTTTTGACCCCGGCGCCCGCCATCGCAAGCGACCAGGCTTCCGGCCAGTGGTCGCGGCCGATATGGCCATTGATTCTTGGAGTCCGGCCAAATTCACTCATCGCAATCACCAGCACGTTTTCCAGCATGCCTCGCTCTTGAAGATCTTCGATCACGGCGGCGAAGGCTTGATCAAACTTGCCGACGAGACTGACGTGCCCGTTAAAGTTGTCTCCATGGGTGTCCCAACCATAGGAATTCACTTTGACAAAACGGACACCGGCCTCGAGCATCTTTCGAGCCTGCAACATGTGTCGACCGATTTCATGCTCACCATATCGCTGCACATCGCGAGGCGAAAAAGAAGCGACGTCGAAAAGCTCTTGTCGCTTCATCAAGGTTTGAGCCGTATCGAAGACATAACTGTTCGCTTCGGATACTTGCTTGCGCCGGCCGCTTGAATAGCGTTCATTCGCTTTTGCTCGCAGCCGTTGCCGCGCTTGATCGTCTGCTTCGCTGATCGATTCTGGCCGAACCAGATTATTTGGGGGTTTGCCATCGCCGAAGGCCAACGCGCCGTATTTTGGGCCCAAGAAGCCGGCGTCCTGATGCTTGAATCCGCCGCTACCCGGCTTGATCCAAACGTAAGGAGGCAGCCCGCTGTCTCCGGGTCCCAACAATTTGGCGACAGCTGATCCAAAGTAGGGATAGACGACGCCGCGATTCTTAGGGTCGCCGCGCTGAATTCGAGCCACGCCGGCGGAATGCGAATTGTCTTGCGTGCACAGACTGCGGATTACCGCCAAGCGATGCATCTGCTTGGCCGTGCGCGGCATGAGTTCGCTTATGCGGACGCTCGGCACGGATGTCTCGATCGACCGAAACGGACCGCCGAACGGCGTACCAGGTTTCGGATCCCAGCTCTCAAGCTGACTCATGCCGCCGTCGAGCCAGACAAAGAGGACTTGACGGTCCTTCTTCTTCATCGCTTCGGCGATCGCCGGCGCGCACAAACCGGCGGTTGTTCCCGCCGCCGCCGCGCCCAGCCATTGCCTACGAGAAAGCTGATGTTCCCACGGCCGACATAAATCCGCTGGCTTCATAAGTGCCTCACCGCTAAATGGAAAGCCATCTGACTCAACTCGTTAAAAACAATCTAGTGCCGCGTCAACTCTAAAAATGGGGGTTGGCTTCGGCGTAACTTGACTTGGCGGCGTACGATACAAACACTGGGATCCTAATTCTTAGTGTTGACGCTGCACTAGTGCTGCGTTACGCCTTAGTTTTAGGGTGGCGCACCCGATTCGCCGTGGCGGGCGTTGACCAAACGAATTGTCGATCCCAATTCCAAGCTGTAACACAGCACTAGTGATTCACGTAAAACTCAGTTGACGCGAGCAGCGACCAGGCCAACTGGGCCCAAGCCTCGCCCGTACGCCCCTTCATTGCGTTTAAATGCGATTTCACGTCGGCAATCTCCGCGGCCGACGCCCGGCGAGAAAGAACGCTTAAGTACAGCGCATGGGCAGCCTCTTCTGCCGAGTCGATCTTGTCGAGCCGCTCAGTGAGGTTGCCGGAATTGGGTTTTAGCCATTCGAGCACAACCGGGTCGTGCATTAGGAACAGAGCTGACTTGACCGTTGAATTGACAGCCGTTTCCGGCTCGCGAGGCGGGTTGGACAAGGCGTCGCGAAACCGCTTGAGCAAGTCGCTATACGGTTCCTTCTCAACCGAATCACCTTCTGAGTCACCTGCGGGCGCGTCTGCGGATTTTTCTGCATCCGCTTTGTCCGACTCGACTGGCCGAGCGATGTCGACATCCAACGCGATGGCTACGCTATCGAGCAGTTGCTTGGCGGACAGAGGGCGTTCGATCGCCGTTCGGTAGGACGCCAATTCCGGCTCGTCGCTCTTGCCTTCAGATGTTGACGGCAGAAGACTCGAACGCTGGTACGTCTGACTCATCACAATCTCGCGTATCAAGTACGCCATATCATGATCGTGTTTAACGAATTCATCGGCGAGTAATTCGAGCAACGCCGGATGCGACGGCAAGTTGTCGGCGTGGTGAAGATCCTGCGGATCGACAAGCCCTCGGCCAAGCAACGCCCACCAGATCCGGTTGACAATATTTCGTGCAAACAGCTTGTTCTCTTTGCGAGTCAATTCCTCGCCAAGCGCCTTCAAGGGGCTGAACTTCAGTACGCCAGGCGTCTTCTTCTTGCGGTCCGGCGGCGTCGAGTACTCTTCACCCCGTTTGAACTGAGGAATGGCAACTTCGGTTCCGCCGGGAAGCCGCGGGCCGATCGTCATTGGATCCATGTCGAAAACAGATTGAAACTCAATCTTCTTCTGCAACGGTTTCTCCGCCACCGCGGGAAACGTCGTGTCCCGCCGTATGAATGTGGTGCCGACGAATGCGTAGAGGCCCTGGTAGTCGACCTGCTTGTAGTCGTCGACAAAAAGATGGTCGTGGCACTGTGCGCATTGCACGTCGACGCCAAGGAACAAGCGTCCGACGTCGCGAACAAGTCCGGGATAGTCGACCGGGTTCTGGCCATATTTTTCGAGACGCTTGGTGTAGAAATACGCCGCGCCTTGAGTTGTCTCCTCGTCTTCGGCTGGCGACACAATCTCTTTGGCAAGCTGACGCCAGGGCTTGTTTGACTTGAACGATTTCACCAAGAACTTTCGCCAATGCTCGTCGTCGCCGCGACGCTCCATCAACATGATGTGAAACAGATTGGCCCACTGCTCGGCGTACTGATCCGATCCGACGAGCGAGTCAATTAGTTCCGACCGTTTCGTCGCGCTCTTGCTCGACCGAAACGTATTCGTTTCCGCAGCCGTCGGAATGCGTCCCGCCAAGTCCAGGTAAATCCGCCTCACGAACTCCGCATCATCAGTCGCCATTGACACAGGCCCTTCGATCGCTCCGTCGACGATCGAGTCGATACGCTCATGAAGCGGCGTCTTCGCGAACGTTTGCGAAGCGAAAAGAAACGCGACCAGACAAGGAACCATTAAGGAGAGCGGTGCGATTGGGCGGGAGAACAAAGGCGGTCCAGTTCAGCAGGAAGGAAGTATGGCAGGCACCGAATGCGGGCCCAGAGAACCGTTCAGATCGGCGTGGCCCCATTTTAGGCCAGACTCGGTTCGAATCGCAAATAAAGAACCGGCGAATTGCGGAATGTGGCCCAATGAGATCGACTCAACACCGAATATCGATTTTCGCACGCTTCCGCTCGCTACCGCCAAGAAGACACGGCAGGCGGCGACGGAGTTGAAAACGGGCGCCTCCTATTACAGAATTGAAGCGATGGCAAATCGGAATCGATGGACGATCTCGAAATAGAGAATGTCTGAAAACCTCTATGCGACACCGCTGGCGCCGATGCCAAACCAGTTCGCGCCGGCAATCGACACCAATTTATATCGCCTCGACGATTTGTTGGTTTTCGACAAAAACGCAGTTCTCCCCGACGAACTCTGTCTCAAGAGCACCACGAAGGCGTCGGGCAAACTGCGTCGCAATCTCACCTGGCATCATCCGGCTGTGTTTCTAGCGTTGTTGGCGAACATTTTGATCTACGCCCTCCTGGCGATCGTGCTGAGTAAGAAAGCTACGATCTACATCGGCTTGAGCGATGAATGGTTCGCCAAACGACGACGCCGCATCGCCATCGCCTGGGCAGCCATTCTGCTGTCATTGGGGACTTTGATTGGCGGAGTCGTGGTCATTTCGAGTCCTGCGGGCGACGACGACGTCGGCGCCGCGCTGATGATTTCTGGGTTCTTCGGCTTTCTCGCAGCCGCTCTCTATGGCTTGCTGGCCCCACGACTCGTCTCGCCTAAAAAAATCACCGACTCGCATGTCTACCCAAGACGCGTTCATCCCGACTTCTTGGCCAGACTAAAACATTGGCCTTACGGCTCGTAGCATGACTCGGCCGCCATCGAACTGGCGCGATAGCTCACGACTCTTCACTCAAGCTCCATCCAACTTGCGACGTGGTTTTACACGAATTCGTCGACTGCAAGTTCACACGAACAGTCTCGGGCCAAGGCGCAAGTATCGTCAGCGGCTAGAATAGAGCCAACTCTGAAACAACTCCTTTAAAATCGACAGGACACATGGCATTCAAACCCAGACTCTTCTCGCTCTTTTTGATCATCTCACTCGCCTGCCTCGGAACGCTCAACGCTCAGACATTGAAGCTGGACAAGGGTGAGCAGATTTGCTTGGTGGGAAATGCACTGGGCGAGCGAATGCAGCACCAGAACTACTGGGAAACGCTGCTGCACGGTCGTTTCGCGGACAAGCAACTGGCCGTTCGAAACCTCTGCTTCCCCGGCGACGAACCGAGTGAGCGAATTCGTTCGCAAAACTTCGGCGACATAAACTCGCATTTGGAGCATAGCAAAGCCACAACGGTTCTCTTTTTTTTCGGTTTTAATCAGTCGTTTCACGGAGAGAAGGGCCTTGCGGACTACCGCGAATCGCTGAAGAAACTGGTCGAAGAAGTGAAGAGTCACGATTACAGCGGCAAGGGCTCGCCGAAAATCGTTCTCGTCTCTCCGATCGCATTCGAGAAGACGAACCATCCTCATCTACCCAACGGCCGCGAGCACAACCCAAGGCTCGAACTCTACACAAACGCAACTCAACAAGTGGCCGAGGAAACCAAGGTTGGCTTTGCCGACATCTTCCGTCCAACGCTCGAGTTGTTCGCCAAGTCGGAAACGCAGCTGACGCTCAACGGCGCCCACCTCAACGCGGCCGGCTATCGAGCGCTGGCACCGATCATGATGAATGCCTTGTTCGGCAATGGCGAAAACAAATACAGTAATGAAGTCCACGCCGCCATCGACGACAAAAATTTTCATTGGTGGCATCGTTATCGAGCTGTCAACGGTTTTTCGATTTACGGTCAGCGGGGCACGGCGGGATTCGACGGAACCTATCGCAATCGCGACGTCATGGAGCGCGAACGAGCGATCCTCGACCAAATGACGGCAAACCGCGACGCACGCATTTGGACTATTGCAAGCGGCAAGAAGGTCGCAGGCCCGATCGATGACAGCAACACGCTTCCGTTCCTCAACGTAAAAACCAACGTTGGCGGCGAAGATGATCCGAATCGCAAACGCGGAAAACTCGGCTCGCTCGATTACCAACCCGGCGCCAAGCAGCTCAAGCAATTCCGCTTGGCTCCCGGCTACGAGATCAACTTGTTCGCGTCGGAAGAGCAGTTCCCCGAGTTAGCGAATCCCGTCTCGCTGAACTTCGACAATCGCGGGCGACTGTGGGTCTCGACGATGGCGTCCTATCCGCACTGGAAACCCAAGACGAAGATGGACGACAAGATCCTGATTTTCGAAGATCACGATCAAGATGGTAAGGCGGACGAGTGCAAAGTCTTTGCCGGCGGATTGCATCAACCGACCGGGTTTGAACTGGGGCGCGGCGGCGCGTACGTTGGCGAGCAGCCGGACATTCTATTTCTGCAAGACACCGACGGCGACGACAAAGCCGATAGTCGAGTTCGCCAGCTTGTCGGATTTGACTCGGCCGATTCCCATCACGGCATCTCGGCATTTGAGTGGGGGCCAGGCGGCGGTCTCTACTTCAACGAAGGCACGTTCAAGTACTCGCAAGTCGAAAGTCCGTACGGATTGACCCGAATGCACGAGGCGGGCGTGTGGCGTTACGATCCCACGACGGAGAAGTTCGCCATCCACGCGTCGATGGCGTTCGCCAACCCATGGGGGCACGTGTTCGATCGCTGGGGCCAAGACTTCATCGCGGATGCTTCCCCCGGCTTCAACTACTGGGCGGCCCCGATCTCCGGTCGCATCGACTACCCGCTGAAACATCCGGGCGGCTCGCAACACAAACGGCTCGCAAAACAAACGGGCGGCGACCCCAAGTATCGGCATCCAACCTTTATCACCAAACGCATTCGCCCCTCAGCAGGCTGCGTCCTCGTTTCCAGCCGACACTTTCCGCCGGAAGATCAAGGCGATTACCTCTTGGCGAATGTCATCGGCGAACGCTCGATCCTGTCGCATTCCGTGAAGGAAGAGGGAGCGGGATTCGGCGGATCGGAAAAGACGCCGCTCGTCTATTGTGAAGACGGCAACTTCCGACCAATCGATCTGCAGTTCGCTCCAGACGGCTCGCTCTACATCGTCGATTGGCACAATGCTCTGATCGGACACCTACAACACAACTTGCGAGATCCGAATCGAGACCACAGCCACGGTCGAATTTGGCGAGTCACTTACAAGGGTCGGCCCCTCTTGAAAGCACCGAAAATCGCCGGCGCTCCGATTCCAGCCTTGCTCGACCTGCTCAAGGAATATGAAGACCGAACTCGTTATCGCGTTCGACGTGAATTGGCGGAGAGGAAAGCGGCCGACGTCATTGCGGCGACTCAGACTTGGCTCGGAAATCTGGATCGATCCGACAAGGACTACGAACACCATGCGCTCGAGGCGCTGTGGATTTTTCAGACTCACAATTCGATCCAGCCGAAACTACTGTCTCAGCTGCTCAACGCCGAGGATCATCGGGCTCGCGCCGCAGCAACGCGAGTGCTTTCGTTCTGGCAAGACCAGCTCGATAAACCCTTGGCGCTGCTGAAAAAGCGGGTCAACGATCCGCATCCCCGAGTTCGTCTTGAGGCAGTTCGAGCCCTCAGTTATCTCCAGGGCGACGACGCGATCGAGACAGCGCTCGACGTCCTCAACCACGACACGGACAAGTGGATTGAATACACATTGGACGAAACGATGAGGCAGCTTGAGCGCTAGGCGGAACGCAGTTGTTCGGCACGCGATACGCCGGCTCTTTTCCCTACATGTGACGGAGAGATGCAACTCATGAAAACGCGCCCCATGATGCAACTTCGTGTTTGGATTCTCGCGCTGGCTTGCCTTACCGCGTCATCAGGCGTCGCGGCTGCCGACGAGAGCGCGGCACCACCCGCGATGCGGAAGCCCAACGTCATCTACATCATGGTGGACGACTTGGGATACGGAGACCTCGGTTGCTATGGGCAAACGACAGTCAAAACGCCGAACATCGATCGCATGGCCAGCCAGGGAATTCGCTTTACCGATCACTACGCCGGCCATACCGTTTGTCGGCCGTCGCGACTCGTGCTTTGGACAGGCCAACACGTGGGGCACACGGGCCTCATCGGCAATCGTGATCGAAGCCTGACCTCTCGTGAGGTCACGGTAGCGAAACGGCTCAAGAAGGCGGGTTACGCCACGGGCGGAGTCGGCAAATGGGCGCTTGGCAATGTTGACACGCCGGACCAAATCGACAACGACGGACATCCCAATCGCAACGGATTCGATTACTGGTTCGGCTACATGAACCAGGGCAACGCGCACAACTATTATCCGCCGTATCTTTGGGAGAACGATCGCCAAGTCAAGCTTGAAGGAAACGTGCTCAGCGACGCTCCCAACGCGCGTCGTCGCGTCTCGTCGAAGCGAGTCACCTACTCGCATGACTTGATGACCGAGGCCGCGTTCAAGTTCATACGAAAACACAAGTCAGAACCGTTCCTGCTGCACATTCACTGGACGATCCCCCATGCCAACAACGAGGGCGGTCGGGTGACGGGCAACGGGATGGAAGTTCCGGACTTGGGTCCCTACAAGGACAAGGACTGGCCGGCGCCGGAGAAGGGCTTCGCGGGCATGATCCATCGAATGGACGGCGATGTCGGTCGCCTATTCGAACTGCTCAAGACGCTGAAGATCGACGAGTCGACACTCGTTCTTTTTACGTCCGACAACGGACCGCACAACGAAGGCGGCCACAAACATGACTACTTCGACTCAAACGGCCCCCTCAAGGGATTCAAACGATCGATGCACGATGGCGGCATTCGAGTTCCTCTGATCGCGCGATGGCCAGGCAAGATTGCAGAGGGCGCCGAATCAAACCATCCGTCGGCGTTTTACGATTTCTTGCCGACGGCTTGCGAGCTCGCCGGAGTTGAGTCGCCGCCGTCGTCTGGCAAGACCGGAACTCATTTCACAGATGGAATTTCCTACGCTGCGACGCTCTTCGGCGCCAGCGATCAGAAAGAGCACGAGTATCTTTATTGGGCTAGCCAGGAAGGCGCTACATCCGTTGGCGTTCGTTACGGTCACTGGAAACTAGTTCAGTATCGCCCACCTCGGAAAAAGAAACGGGACAAGCCGCAAGACCAAGCGGCGAAACCGGATTGGCGCCTGTACGATCTCGATAAGGACCTCGGCGAAGAGACCGACTTGGCCAAGCAACACCCCGAAGTCGTCAAGACGATCCTAGGTTTGCTCAAACGCGATGGTCTTCACTAGGGTCGGCGATCTCGGCTCACGCGTCACGATGTGAATGCACAGGATCGCCGAGCGATTCAAGTCGATTACTTGCTCAGGCCGCATGCTTTGAGCAGCGTGTCTTGGACGGCGAAATCGTGGTCGTAGTCGAAGTCGCTATCCTTCTCGCCACGGATGACCGCCGCCATGTCGGCCGCATCACCGACGTACCGTTGATAGCGTGGGAACCGGATTTCGAACGAACCACGTTTGTGATCGCCACGCGGTTTCGTAAGCGCTACTCGCGCGCTGGGGTTGTCGAGTGGCTGGACGTGGAACGTGCCCTCGGTTCCACAGACAACAAAGTGGCGGCGAGCAAACCCCTCCACCTCCATCGCGCTCGATTTAATTGAGGCCGTGGCGCGAGGGTAGTTGAGCACGGCGAGCATATTGTCCTGCAAGCCGTCATCAAGGGCCGACGCATGCTGGGCAAACGCCGTAACCTCGTCCGGTTTGCCTAGGACGCCAATCACCAGGTCGGTGATGTGGCATCCGAGCTCGAACATTATCCCTCCGGGATATTCGGCCAATGCCTTGCGGTTCGCAGCCGGAACGACTTTGCTCATCACCGTGTGAACCTCGAACGGTTCGCCAAGCCAACCACGACTGAGAAACTCGCGCATCATCACGACGGCTGGGTTGTAGCGATACATGTAGCCCATCTGCACCATCAAGTTCTTCTTTTTCGCCGAGTCGAGCAGATGACGGTATTTCTTGAGCGACTGTCCCGCCGGCTTGTCGAGGTGCACGTGCTTGCCTGCCGCGATGGCTTGAGCCGCAACGTCGAGCGAGTCGCGAACTCGTGTCTCGACGAGCACGACTTGAACGTCATCTCGGTTGAGCAACTGCTGTTGAGTCATGACGGGAACGCCCTGAAACGCCTTATGACTCTTCAGCCTCGTCTGCAAATCTGGATCCGATTCCGCGACTCCGACAACGTCATAGTCCGCCGATTCGCGGTAGACGGCAAGCTTGGTCGAATGGGCGTGTCCGACGCCAACCTGCCCAACCTTGATCGGCTGTTTTCTGGGCGTCAGGTTATCGCCTAGGGCCAAGTTAGAAACGAAGGGCCACGCCGCGGCGCCGCCGAATGCTGAAATCCAATCTCGCCGATTCGTCGTCATTGCTGTCGAGCTCCGCTTAAGCGTCGTTTATGGGATGTCATTGTAACACTCCGCCAGCGAGCCGTTCTCCGTGTCGTTCATGGTCGATCGGATCAAGCCCGTATCCCCTGGGCAAGAAACCGTTTTGCGGCGACAATGGGGGCTCGCTCGCGGATCCCGAATTCGTTGCCCACGTCTTGGGACCTGCCGATCCGATAAGCACCCGGGTAAGGCTGTGGCTATTGGATTTGAATTTGCTTGCCGCGGAGAGCAAGACCTCTCGAGCCTTGATTCACTTCGAGCCGCATTGGCTCGAAGTGAAACAACGGCGGAAACAAAACACTGATACCGAAGTGCGGCGACCACCTCGCCGGTTACTTTCGGGCTCTGCAAAGCGGAATGTAGGAGACCTATCGATGTTGCGTCACCATTTGATTCATCCGAAGATCAATGAAGTTCTTGGTCGAGCCGGCCATCACTCGAAAATCCTGATCGCCGACGGCAATTATCCTGCCGCTTCGAAGATCGGACCTCGAGCCGAACTTGTCAGTATGAATCTGACCCCGGGCGTGATCTCTTGCGACCAGGCGCTGCAAGCTGTGCTCTCAGCCATTCCGGTCGAGGCGGTTCAAACGATGATGTACGAGACAACCGGCCCCTACGCTCTAAGCGAGGACCCACCGGTCTGGTCTGAGTACCGCGAATCGATGAACAAGTACGAGATCGACCTCGAACTTGAGCCGATCGAGAAGTGGGCGTTCTATGACGCCGTGGCGACCGACGACCATGTGCTCACGATTCAAACGGCGGATCAACAGCGATTCGCCAATGTATTGCTGACCGTCGGCGTCCGCATGGACTAAGGCGTCGAGTGTTAACGACAGGTCGTCGGCAGAGTCGGGGCTGTCGTTTGGGCTGTCGTTCGGGCTGTTGTGTTGAGCCGATTCTGGTTGAGCCGATTTTTGCGGAGCGGAAACGGGAGATGTTATGAGTTTGAAAGTCGATTCACATCAACACTATTGGCAGTTGAGCCAGCCATTTGATTACGGTTGGTTGAAGGCTCCCGAACTCGCAAAGATCAATCGCGATTTCATGCCGGCCGACTTGAAATCGAGAATCGATGCCGTTGGCGTCGACCGCACGGTATTCGTGCAGACTCAACACGACGTGGCTGAGAATCGCTGGGCGCTACAGCTCGCTCGCGAAAACGACTTCATCGCTGGAATCGTCGGATGGGTCGATCTGGCTAGCCCGGCATGCGAAGAGCAGCTGATGGAGTTCAAGCCGGACGCAAAATTCGTTGGCGTGCGACACATCACGCAAGACGAGCCCGATGACGATTTCATCATCCGGCCCGATGTCATACGAGGACTGGAAACGCTTCAAAAGCACGGCGTGCCTTTCGATCTGCTGTTCTACGTCCAACATCTAAATCATGCGGAAACGCTCGGCCGTCGACTGCCGGAACTGCCGATGGTGATTGATCACTTGGCCAAACCTCAGATTAAGATTGGTGCCATCGATTCGTGGCGCGACGATCTCCGCAAGGCCGCCCAATGTCCCAATATTTTCTGTAAGCTGTCAGGGATGATCACGGAAGCGGATTGGGATCAATGGAAACCGGCAGACCTGAAACCCTACGTTGAGACGGCGTTGGAAGCGTTTGGTCCGCAGCGATGCATGTTCGGTTCGGATTGGCCCGTTTCCGAGCTTGCCGGGACGTACGACCAAGTTCATGCGGCATTGACGGAGACCGTCGGAACGCTGAGCGAGTCGGAGCACAACCGGATTTTTGGCGGGACGGCCTGCGAATTCTATGGGCTTCCCGGATAAGCTGCGAATGCGGGGCGCCGTTCGCATGACACCAACATTCTAACAACTCACATTTTCACTAAGCACCCGATGAGAAACAGCGGCTATCGTTTGGCCGCTTGAGTCGGTGAGAGGTTAAGTATGACCAGCGATATTTTTAGTCTCGACGGCGACGTGGCAGTGGTGATTGGCGGGACTGGCGTGTTGGGCGGCGCCATGGCCGATGCATTGGCGGCTCGAGGCGCCAAAGTGGCGGTCATTGGCCGCAGCGAAGAGCGAGGTCAAGCGCGAGTCGCCACGATTCGCGACGCGGGCGGAGTCGCAACGTTTGAGTCGGCCAATGCCGTCGACCCCGATTCGCTTAGCCAAGCTCGTGACGCGGTGATCGACGAGCTCGGCCCTGTCACCGTGCTCGTCAACGCGGCTGGCGGAAACCGCCCAGAAGCAACGCTGCCTCCGGGAAGCGACTTCTGCAATCTCTCAAGCGACGCGTGGCGCGATGTATTCGACCTCAACCTCGTTGGAGGCGTTCTGCTGCCGTCGCAAGTTTTCGGGTCCACCATGGTGGCAGGCGGCAAGGGCAGCATCATCAATATCGCTTCGATGGCCGGCATGATCCCTCTGTCGCGAGTCGTCGCGTATTCAGCGGCCAAAGCGGCAGTGATCAACCTCACTCAATTTCTCGCAAGAGAATGGGCGACGACCGGCGTGCGAGTCAACGCAATCAGCCCTGGGTTCTTTCCCGCTGAACAGAACAAAGCGCTGCTCTTCAACGACGACGGCAGCTATACCGAGCGAGGCGGGCAAATCATCGGGCACACGCCGATGGCTCGATTCGGAAAAGCAGAGGAGCTTGCCGGCGCTGTCGTTTGGCTCGCGGCCGCCCAGGCATCTTCGTTTGTGACCGGGCAGAACATCGTCGTCGACGGCGGCTTCTCATCAGTAACGATCTGACTCGCCGCTTCAGCTTCATTTATCTCAAACAAATCCTAACCACTGAAGGCTCTGGACAATGGCCGATCTGCAAATCCGTGACGATCAATGTGAACTCGACTTCTTGGCGCTTGGCGCCCTCGTGCACCGGCTTGACCCGGGCGTGATCCCGTTCCGCAAAGCGAAGTCGTTTGACATTCATGTGTCCGGCGGCGAATACAATGTCGCCGCTAATTTGGCGTCTTGTTTTGGCCTCAACACGGGCGTCGCGGCAGCCATGGTCAACAATGGCATCGGCGAGTTGATTCAATCCCGAGTTCGGGAAATGGGAGTGCGGCCGTTCTACAAAATGTTCGAGCACGATGGTGTACGGGGACCGAACATGGCCACGGTTTACAGTGATCGCGGACACGGCGTTCGAGCTCCGGTTGTCTTCTATAATCGAGCCAACGAAGCGGCTGCCGAATTGGCTCAAGGCGATTTTGACTGGTCCTCGATTCTATCCGGCGGCGCCCGTTGGTTTCATTCCGGCGGCATTTTCGCCGCACTCTCCGCGACCACGTCCGATGTCATTATCGAAGGAATGAAAGCGGCGAAAGCGAATGGAGCTGTCAACTCCTTCGACCTGAACTACCGAGCTAAACTGTGGTCCTCGATCGGCGGCCTTGAGAAAGGGCAAGAGATCATCCACAACATCGTCAGCAATGTGGACGCTATTTTCGGCAACGAGGAAGACCTTCAGAAGGGGCTCGGAATCGCGGGCCCGGAGGTCGAAGAAAAAGATTCCGCCAAGCTCAAGACCGACACGTTCTTCGAGATGATTGAGCGGGCCGTCGATAAGTATCCCAACGTCAAACTCGTGGCCACGACACTACGCGAAGTCCATTCGACCAATCGCCATAGTTGGGCCGCCGTTCTTTGGCTCAACGGGCAACGCTACGTCAGCCCGACTTGCGAACTCGACGTACTCGATCGAATCGGAGGCGGCGACGGATTTGCGTCCGGACTCATCTACGGACTCCTCAGCGGCCTATCGCCCGAAGAAGCGTTGCGGCTCGGCTGGGCTCACGGCGCATTGTTGACGACGTTCCCAGGCGACGTCTCGATTGCCAGCCTTGACGAAGTCAAAGCGTTTGCAGAAGGCGGCTCCGCTCGCGTCCAACGATAACGGAGTCAAGTCGCGCACGCGGGCGTCGACCTGCGCCCGTTCATTGATGGCAGAAGATCTCTTGCGTCAACAGCGTTTCGCGCCGCAAAGGCGATACGAGCGCTTTGACGACATGTCTTTCATCGTCGCTCAAGTCAACCAGCTCGTCACCCTCAATGAGGTCGCCCGACTCGTCCGAGAGCAGGCGAATGATTGGGGACGATTAGCATTTCGGGTTTCCTTTGGCGACGACCGCAATCGCCCCGTCGCTGAGCGAGACAAACGTGCCGACTGGAAAAAGTGTCACGATGCCGAGCAACAAGCGAACGAGATCAGGGTCGAATTTGCCCAAATTCGCTTTGCGTATCATGAACTCCATCCCAGCGTACGGCGACAACGGCGGTCGGTATGGCCGCGCCGTCGTCAACGCGCAATAAACATCCGCAACGGATAACATCTTGGCGAATTGATGGGTGCGGCTCCCTGGTGCCGATCGCGGATAGCCGGAGCCGTCGCAACGTTCGTGAACCTGGTATGCAGCCAAAGCAACACGCTTCGGCAATCCCTCGATGCGAGAAATCAATTCCAGCGTGTACTTTGAATGCTGTTGAACTTGAAGCCATTCCGATTCCGTCAGCTCCTTCGATCCGTCCGCAATCGGCGCCGACACCTTGGCCATTCCCCAGTCGTGAAGCAAACCGGCCAAGCCGATGTCACGCAACTCGTCGCTATCAAACTCGCTCGCAATGCCCATCGCCATCGCCAAGAGCGAAGTGTTCAGGCAGTGCTCGGCCAATCCCTCTTCCTGCGAAAAATGAGTCGCCAGTGTGGCCAATTCGGTCGGGGCGTTGGTGAATTCGCTCGTGAACTCGGTGACGATCCCGCCGAGTGAGGCGGCGTCAACCGGTTCGCCATGAAGCGCCGAGAGAAGCATTCCGTCAATTTGCTTGGCCGCTCGATTACGCGTCTTGAGCCGCGCCGGAGAGATCTCGAACTCGCCGGGTCGAGCCGAGGGCGATCGTCGTCCTCTCGAGTCCCCATGAGCCCGTCGGAGAGTTTCGAACCGAGCTCGTGAGCAGAGCGTCGATGAGGTGGACTTTGCTTCGTTCCTTCAGCCTTCATCATTCCTTGTTCGATATTCGATATTTCCGTCCGTCTTTCCGTCCGTCTGCACGCCACACTCTATTTGAGCTTTGTCGGGTCGAGAACGACATGTTTTACCGTGATGCGCTTCCACGTATAGGCGATGTGAATCGCGCCGTCGCGAGCTTGAATCACGGCGGGGTACGAGTATTCCGATCTCTTCTTGTTGTCTTCGAGCGTGAGAATCGGCCGCCACGACTTGCCGTCGTCCGATATGGCGACGTTGAGCATTTGGCGTCCGTTTAGTCCGCCGCCGCGAGTCGTGTGGTTGTAGACCAACAGCTGCCGTCCATCGGCGAGTGTCACGGCGTCGGTTCCCGCGTTTGGATTCGGCAGACCGCTCGACGCAAGTTGGCTCCACGATTCGCCGCCGTCGGTCGACCAGCTCTCGGCGATCACGCCTTGTTGCGTACGACAAAGAACTTGCATCGATCCATTTTTGTAGGAGAGGATGCTTGGTTGGATGGCGCCGAACTTGGAGCCATCGTTAATCGGCCCGATGACTCGCCATGTCTTGCCAAGATCTTTGGATACTTCAAAGTGAACTCGCCATCGTTGATGCTCGCTGCTGGATGGACAAAGCAACGTTCCGTCAGCGAGTTGAATGGGTTTGTTTTTGACTGGGCCGATCAGGTTAGGATTTTTTTCGCCCAGTTTCTTGTCCGTGCCAAGTCGGTGTCGTCCGCTCCACGTCTTGCCTCCGTCGGTCGAAGCCATGGCCACTCCCCACCAGCTGCTGGGGCTCGGCCCGACTTTGTAAAACAACCATAGCGGACCAGTCTTGGGCTGAAACAGAACCGGATTCCAACAAGGATAGTCTTGGTCTTCGTCTTCGGCGCCGCTCGCGACCTCGACCGGCTTGGTCCATTTACCGTCGACTTGTCGCGAGCACCAAATCCCGACGTCATTGTTCTTTTCATGTTTGCCGCCAAACCAAGCGGCCACTAGTCCGGTCGAAGTTTCCGCGATCGTTGAGGCATGGCACTGAGGAGTCTGTCTGCCTTCTAGCGGATAGACAAATTCGGCGCTAACAACTGCGCCAACGCCGGGTTCCGCTTTGGGCGGTTTTTGAAAACCGTCTTCCCCCCCCAGGCGAGTGACAACGCAAGCGACAACGAGAAAGCTAACCGCAGCGGCGAGTCTCATGGAATAGATCCTGATCGATGTTTTTCGTTCGGCGATTTTGGCGGAGCGCCATTGGTCTGCTCAGTATACCGGCCTTGAGACGGGAAAGCAGTCGGCGAACGAGCGCGGTGTTGAGCAAAATGAAACGCTACAATAGCGGTCTCTGGTTCTTCATGGAGATCGCAATGCACAGCATGAATTTCGGCGTTCTAGCCACTGCAACCGTCGTCGTCATTTTGGCCGTTTGCCCACTCGAGACGCGCGGAGATGAGACACTATCGCTCCGCTTGCGATATCAAAAAGAGACATCAGCCAACAGCGGCCGATTCCATCAATTGATGCGAGATGAAAAGTGGAAGGCGTCCGAGACGGCGATCATCGTTTGCGATGTCTGGGACCTCCACCACTGTTTGAACGCTGTTCGGCGACTCGAAGAATTCGCACCGCGACTCAACGACGTCATCAGCAAGGCGCGATCTCAAGGCGTTACGATCATTCATTCACCCAGCGATTGTATGGCGGCCTATGAGCAACACCCGGCAAGGCAAAGAGCTATTGGGCTGGCGGCAGCCGCCAATCTCCCTCACAACGTCAAGTCTTGGTGTTCGCTGGTTCCGTCAGAAGAACGAACTCAATATCCGATCGACCAGTCGGACGGAGGATGCGACGATGACCCAGACGAGCATGCGGTCTGGGCGGCAAAGCTCAAACGACTCGACCGAAATCCCGGCACGCCATGGGGCGCCCAATCGAAATTGATTCAGATTGACAGCGAACGCGACTTCATCAGCGATCGAGGCGATGAGGTTTGGAGCGTCTTGGAAGCTCGGGGAATCCGCAACGTCATCCTGACGGGCGTGCACACAAACATGTGTGTCCTTGGCCGTCCGTTCGGTCTGCGACAAATGGCTCGCAACGGCAAGCGAGTTGTTCTAATGCGCGACATGACGGACACGATGTACAACCCGAAGCAATGGCCCTACGTCAGCCACTTTACCGGCACGGACTTGATTGTTTCGCACGTTGAGCGTTTCGTCTGCCCAACGATTTCCAGCGATCAATTCATCGGCGGCGCCGAGTTTCGATTTCGCAAGGACAAACGCCCTCATCTGGTCATGGTGATTGCCGAAGACGGATACGACACCGACCGGACGTTGCCCGCTTTTGCCGCCGAGCACTTGGGGCAAGAATTTCGAGTCACCACGGTTTTTGGAGACTCGACCGAACGGAATTCAATCCATGGACTCGAAGTGCTTGAGCACGCGGATGTCATGTTGCTGAGCGTTCGGCGACGAGTGCTCCCAAGCGACGACATGGCTCACATTCGCAAGTTTATCGAATCCGGCAAACCCGTTGTCGGAATTCGTACTGCGAGTCACGCGTTCTCATTGGGCGAAAAAGATCCGCCGGAAGGGCTGGAGGATTGGTCGGAGTTTGATCGCGACGTGTTCGGCGGCAACTACCATGGTCACCATCGCAACTCGACGAAGTCTTCAGTTGCTGCGACGGACGCCGGGCGAGACCATGCGATCACAGCCAGTTTTGGAAAGGCGGCAATCCGGCAAGGAGCGGTACTCTACAAAACCTCGCCCCTCTCAATTGGCGCGACCGAATTACTTGAAGGCACGACGGCGGACGGGCTGAAAGAGCCAGTGATGTGGACGTTTGAACGACGCGGAGGCGGGCGATCGCTCTACACTTCAATGGGCCATCCGGACGACATCGCCAACCCAGTGTATCGCCGCATATTGCTCAACGGAGTTTACTGGGCGGCCGGGTTGAAGTCGAAGCCAACGGTCAGTCCGCCGAACGTCCTCGACCGTTATCGACGGCATTGGGTTTCCCGGGCCGTTCCAACCGTCGGCAGCGACGCCCTGCCTCGCGAATTACGCAATCACGAAGGCGCCGGATGGTTCCGTTGCGTAACGATCATCCCCGCTTCATGGGCATCAAGCAAAATGTCCCTACGCGTCGTCCCGCCGAACGGGGCAATTGACGTTTGGTGTAATGGCCATCCGCTCAAAGCGACAGAACGAAACGAATTCATCGAATTCGGGATTCAGAAGCAGTTCGTCAACGTGGACGATGCCAATCTACTGGTTGTTCGTGTACAGAACATTGCGAAGGAAGACGGCCTGCAAGTCGCACCAGTCCTAGTAGCCGAATCGAATCGCCTGCCGCTTGTCGGTCGGTGGCAATTGCGAATCGGCGAGGACACGGCACTTGCGAACATGCCGCTGCCCGCCAAGTTTGGCGCACCAACCGACATCGTCTTCGAGCCGGAGGAGCCGCTTTGGACGGCGCGACCCCTTACTCAAATTGGTCAGTTCACGAGCGGCGTTGAAGGTCCGGCCTGCGACGCCGACGGCAACCTCTACGCCGTGAACTTCGATAGCCAAGGCACGATCGGGCGCGTCGGCCGCGACGGCGCTGCCGAAGTCTTTGTGCGTCTGCCGAAGGGGAGCGTTGGAAACGGAATCCGCTTTAGTCGCGACGGCCGACACTTCTTTGTCGCCGATTATCCGCAGCACAACGTGCTCCGAGTCGATCTCGCGAGTCGCAAAGTTGAAGTCTACTCGCACCACGACGAGATGAACCAGCCGAATGACCTTGCTATTGCTCCGAACGGAACGCTCTACGCCAGCGACCCGGCTTGGGCAAAAGGCGATGGGCAATTGTGGCGCATTGACACCGACGGAAAAGCGATGCGGCTGGCCGCCAAGATGGGCACGACCAACGGTATTGAAGTCAGCCCAGACGGCGGCACGCTGTACGTTAACGAGTCGGTCCAACGTAACATTTGGGCATTCACGATTGCACCTGGCGGCAAGCTGACGAACAAGCGGCTCGTCCGCAAGTTCGACGACTTCGGCTTCGACGGGATGCGATGCGACGTCGATGGCAATCTCTACGTCACTCGCCACGGCAAAGGAACGGTTGTTAAGCTTTCAGCGAAAGGCGAGACCATTAGAGAGATACCCGTTCTAGGCACCCATCCAACCAACATCTGCTTTGGCGGCCCGGATGGACGCACTGCATTTGTGACCGAAGCGGAGCAGACGAGAATCGTCACATTCCGAGTTGATCGACCTGGACGCAGTTGGCGGCCCAAGTCGCGATAAAACAGTTTCGGCCAGTGTCAACGAACAAAAAAGCCTGCGGTCGAACCCGACCGCAGGCTGTGGAAATTGCCGCAACGTGACGAAATCGGCAGCCGCAACAGCATGCTGGCCGACCTCACGTGGATTACTAAAAATCGGCGCTATACTTTTGAGTCATGATGCGTCGGATGTCGGCCGTTGCTTCGTCGATCCCCTGCATCACCAAGTTCGCTGACATGTTGCCGCGAATTCGTTCTTGAGTTCGCACATGGGATTGAAGCTGACCTGTGCGATTCCGGTTGTGTGTCGCGGACCAGCCTGACCAGCCGTAGACACCGCCTCCGCCATACCAACGGTTACCGACCACGCCGATCGGATTGTAAGACGTCTGAACATCGTACTGTTCGGGCACTTCCTGTTGGCGGACTCGGCTCCGAGCAGCTGCGGTCGTCACGCCTTGCTGCCCATCGCGAAGCGAGTCGGCGACAAACTTGCCGTATTCGAGCAGTTGCGGATCGACGTTGAGCATGGGCAGGCGATCAATCTTCCGAGCGTACTTGCCCATGAAGACGCTGATCTGGCCCATCGTCTTGCGATTGCTCTTGTCTCGTCGCAAGCAATCGATCATCGAGGTCACAGACTTCAGATACAACTGAGATGCGCGAATCACCATCTGCTCCTGTGCTTCCGGGTTGTCCGCTGGATCGCCTTGATCCGCTTGCTTAAGCGTTGGCGGCATTTCAAGCAGACTCATGATGCGTCGCGTGCCACTTTGCTCAAGGTCGCCGCCAATCTGGATCTGGTTCTTGCCAACCTTGACGTCCCAGTTTTCGAACTCATCAATCATGACGCCTTGATTGGAAAGAACTTCGAGTAGAATCTCCTTCGCGACATCTTTGATCGACGAAACGTCCTCGGAGAAGTCGACCTTGATCGCGCCGTAACGCGACTCGTTGACAGTGATACCCAACGACACGCCTCGGATGCTCGCGATCGCTTTACTCGCTGCTTCGAGGTCGATGTCTTTGCCTTTGATCGCTTCAAACGAAGCCAGGCGGCTTTGCACCATCGCCGGAGACAACATGTTGGAAAGATCCATCGCCATAATGACGGGTGAACCGCCTTCGGCAAACTTGATGGCCTCTTTCAAGTAACTAGAAAAACCCGACTTGCCCAACGTGTTCGAATAAACGCGATTGATATAGCCTGCGACATCTTGTCGTCGAGCGGGCCAGCCGACACCGGCGATGGTCGGCCCAAACTTGATCATGTACATGTCGCCAGGCAAGACAGCGATGTCCTTGCCGGCAATCTTATCCACCGACCCACGGAACCGGCCGGCGACCTTGACAACGGAAGGTTCGTACTTCAGGTCCATCAACGCGAGCTCTTTGATTGGCGCGAATGTGGAGAAATCCATTTTCGCCGCTTTGATAAATTTGCCGGCATCGGGCGGGACCATTAACATGCCCGACTCAAACGCCTTCTGATGATTTGCATCCCATCCCTCCTTGGCCGCCAAAGGCGATTCCAGGAGCTTATCGACGTCGACCAACACAATCGTGTTGACGTCGTTGGGAATTCGACTCGTCAGATGTTGGAACTGAGCTTGAACGGCGGCGGGCGCCAAAACACCAAAGACGAACGTGAAGGCGATGTAAGATTTGAGCCGCAGCATGTGATTTCTTCCGTATTCGTTATCAACGATCGAGTGACCTTGTGTGGATATTGCCTATATTAGCCTCCAGCAATCCCGGAAGCGAGTCTTTGATTCTCAAACGGCGATTTCGGCCGATGCCGCCGTGTCCTCGACGATGAATTCAAGAGCAATACCTTGTTTTCTCCTCATTTAACCGCAATTCCTCCGCTCATTCTCCCTTCAACATCGCCACGGAAAATGAACTCACTCAAACACCTTGCGTCTTGTCGCTGCCGCCTCTTCTTCGCCATCTTGTTGATTTCAGGATGCGGAACTCGCGATGACTCGACGTCAGCCGGCGAGCAACCAGCATCCAACGCGGGCGAGCTGACCGAGGTCAAATTGATGTTGAACTGGTATCCCGAGGCCGAGCACGGCGGATACTACACGGCTCTACTCAACGGCTATTACCGGGAAGCAGGACTCGATGTCACGATCATCCCGGGCGGACCAAACGCGCCGGTTGTCATCCAGACAGCTCGAGGCGCGGTGGAGTTTGGCGTAACCAACGCGGATCGAATCATCATGGCTCGGGCCGAAGGCGCCATGATCAAAGGGTTGATGGCACCGCTGCAAACCAGTCCGCGTTGCGTGCTGGTTCACGAGTCGTCGGGTATCGAGTCGTTGAAGCAGTTGAGCGACGTGACATTGATGATGCGGCGCGAAAACGCATGGGCGCAGTTCTTGATTGCCAAACTGAAGCTCGACAACGTCGACATCGCACCGAACTCCGCGGGTCTCGCCGCCTTCTTAAATGACCCCAAGGCAGCCAAGCAGGGCTATGTGATAAGCGAACCTTTTGTCGCAAAACAAAAGGGTGCCTCTGTGCGGTCGTTGATGGTTGCCGACCTGGGGTTCAACCCTTACACCAGCGTGCTCGTGACGAGCGACGGATACGCGAAGGAAAATCCAGAAACGCTCAAAGCCATGGTGGACGCGTCGATTCGAGGTTGGCGAGCCTACTTGGAAGACGCCGAGAAGACGAACGCCCATATCCACTCGCTGAACCCCGAAATGGACGAAGAGATTTTGGCGTTCGGAGTCGAGGCGATCAAGAAGCACTGCTTGGGCGATTCCGAGGAAGAGTCGCTCGGCGCGATGAATGCGGAACGTTGGAGCGAGCTGATTCGACAACTCGAGGATCTCAAGATGCTCGACGCGGGAAAGGTCACCGTCGATTCCGTCTTCTCGAACAAGTTCACGTCAAACAGCGGCAACTGAAGCCGGCGACCGACGCTTAGCGGCTAGCGTACTCGACGACCGGCGCCGATCGAAACTCTTGCTTGACGGCAGTTTTCGATAGGGTCGAGATGGACCACACGCCGATTATGAATGTGATGATCCAAAGAGGCGATGTGGGCAGCATGCAAACAATGGCGCCCGTGACCGCCAGTCCATACGATCGAAGCGACTTCATATTGCGTGCTCCAACGATCATCAGAAATCCGCTGATCAACGTCGCGATCGCGAGCGTCAGAGGGATCATGTTGAACACCAGGTTGGTCCGATCCGAACCGTTTCCCGCGCCGGCAAACAGGTAGGCTACGCCAGCAAAGGCGCCCAAAGAAATCAGCACGTTGATCACGCCCAGAAACCACTGAAACCCGGCGGGAGTACTCAGTCCGTTCAGCACGTCGGTTCGTCGAGCAATCGGTTTCTGAGGCGGATCTCCGGCCTCGCTTTCACCATCGTTTCGCGGTTTCGGCCACGCGGAGGACAAGACACTGCATCCGCCAAGGGCCAATCCCATGCCTACCCAGACGTACGACGCCGGTCCGTGCCGGTTAAAAACGAGTCCCATGAACAGCATCAGGCCGAAGCCGATGCATAGCATGACGATGCCCATGGCGAGATTGCCGTTCGGTCTGGTTGATCTGGGAAGGCGGTTTTGGTCGGCGAACGCGCTACCGAGTATCGAACCGCCAGCCAGAGCCAACCCGATGCCGGTCCAGAGATAACCAGCGTTGTCCATCAAGATGCCCAGCAGTACGAACATCACGACGCCAACGGCCAAGAAACCGCACCCCATCAAGATCAACCCCATGTGCGGAACGAGTTTCGACTCATCCGCCGCGGCCTCATGAGGATCGATCGCGGAATCGCCGAGGACGCTGCGGACCGCGTTGACAACGGTGAGCGCCAATTCGCGATCCCGTTTCTCAATCTTCAGATCAACTCGCCCTCGATCGTGACCAGGAATCTTAGCGACAGCGTCGAGCGAATTGGATTGAACGGAAACGACTGCGCCGCCGCAAGTTGATTCGTACGTGATGGCGGCGATCTCGTCCATCGGAATCGCAGCTTTGCCGACGCCCGGTTTGAACCCGGCAAACTTGTCGGACCACTCGACGTATTCACCGATCGTAAAGTCAAACGTCAAACGTCAAACGCTCGCCCACAAATCGGACCAGCCCTTTTGCACCGTCCACTCCATCACGGTTGATTATGAACGGCACGCTGCAATTCGCCGAACTCGAAGCGGGGCGTTTGGCGGCCTGCGCGTAATTTGCGGCCGCGGGCAGAGGGGCCGATGCCATGTTATTGGAGATCTGCTCGACATCCGTTCTCAGCTCGCTGATCTGCTGATAACGCTGATCCGGTTTACGCTTCAAGGTTCGCAAAACGACCTTGTCTAGACGCGCGTCGAGTTCGCGTTCCGAGGGAAGCTCGAATCGCCCGATTGGCAAGTCGCCGGTCATCAGTTCGTACAAAACGACGCCGAGCGAATAGATGTCGGCGCGGTGGTCGACATCCAGAGGGCGTTCGAGCTGCTCCGGCGCCATATAGTGCATCGTGCCCATAACCTGATTTGCCGACGTCAAAGTCATTTCGACCGGCGCCCGGTGAAGCAGCTTGGCCAAGCCAAAATCGTCCGCGTTCGGGACGCACATCTCCAAACGTATTCTTCTCGAGGATTTGGGTGAAAAAGCCCTGAGTCAAATCGGCCGCCGCGTCTCGGTCGTGCCCCTCGCGACGAACGAATGCGTATAGCGGGTACCAATACGATTCGCACAATGCCGCCATCGCGTCGCGAGACTCCTCGCTGTCCCCAGCGCCGGCAGCGAGCACGAGGCTCCAACGTGTGGATGCGAATTTCGATTTGGCCGAACGGCCGAGGGCGGAATCCGATTGGGACATGCCCTGTATTGTAGTTCACTGCGGGGTCCCTGCGGAGGGCGAAACAAGTCGGCTCAGTCAAACTCCCTTGCGGCAATTCAATTCGCATCGAGGTGAGACATCGAGTATCTTTGGCGTTGCTTTACCGCCACCCGTCCAGCCCCGAAACGAGGCGTCCGATGCCGCAAACGTCGCCAGCAAGTCCGTTGTCAAAGCGAAGTCCGCAGAACCTAGCGCCGCATCAAAACGGCAAGTTTTGGCTGTTGTTCGCCCTAGTCGCTTGCCTCATCCCATGCTCAACGCTTCGAGGCGACAATTGGCGGCGGTGGCGCGGCCCCACCCATAACGGCGTCGCCGCTGGCGATGAGTTCCCGCTCAAGTGGGATGAAAACACCAACGTCATTTGGAAAACGAAGATCCCAGGCTGGGGTACGTCGACTCCGGCGATTTGGAGCGACCAGTTGTTCGTCAGCACGAACGACGAAGGCAAGAACGTTGTGTTCTGCTTCGACCGCCACGGCAAACAACAATGGAAAGTAGAAGCGGGCGGGTCGGCGTCAAACCGCAATCGAAAAGCGAGCGCTTCCAACCCTTCGCCGACGACTGACGGCAAGCATGTCTACGGCTACTTCAAGAGTGGCGACTTCATCTGCGTCGACCTGAGCGGCAAAGTGATTTGGCAAACGAACCTGCAGAAACAATTCGGCGAAGATCGATTGAACTGGGATTTGGGAACGTCGCCTGTGCTCGCAGGCGACAATGTCGTCGTCGCGGTCATGCATCAAGGCCCGTCCTACGTTGTGGCGTTCAATAAAGAGACCGGTAAGCAAGCTTGGAAAACGGACCGCGACTTGGGCGCGCCCGCGGAAGCTCGCGATAGCTATTCGACCCCCGTCGTCGTCGAGGAAAATGGGCAGGAAGCACTTGTGATCGTCGGCGCCGATCATGTCACCGCCTACGCGGCGGCCGATGGCAAAGAGCTGTGGCGAGTTGGCGGGCTCAATCCGGAAAAGCAACGCAATTTTCGCTCGATCGCCTCCGCCGTCGTTTCTGGCGACTACGTTGTTACTCCCTATTCTCGAGGCAGAACGTTGCTCGGTATCCGTCGAGGGGGAAGCGGTGATGTAACGAAGTCTCATGTTCTCTGGACTGAGTACGGCACGTTTTCGGATGTGCCCTCACCGGTAGCTCAGAACGGCTTGATCTACTTGTGCACGGACCGAGGCGAAGCACTGTGCGTCGATGCAAAAACAGGCAAAGAGGTTTGGAAGATCGCCCTGCCGCGAAACCGCTATCCGTATAGCTCGTCGCCGATCCTTGCTGGAGGCCGCTTGTACACGACACGCGAAGACGGGACGACATTTGTCATCCAACTGGGTGAGAAACCCGAACTTGTGGCGACGAATGCACTGCGAGAAAATACATACGCGACGCCCGCCTTCGTCGACGGTCGGATCTATATGCGAACGTCTGACTTTCTCTTATGCATCGGGAAGAAATAGCTCGCGAGTCCGCGCGAACCGACTCTCCTGGACTCGACGGTGAAAGGACTCGACTGTTCACGACAAAACGGTTCAGGACGATTCTGCAGAACGACATATCGATGGCGCAACTAGCTTGCCGCCGCGGGGGCGGGAGGCGTTTTTTCTTCGGGCTTCGCGTCGCCAGTTGCGCTGTCGTTGACAGAATCGCCTTCTTGCAATCGCGAATTGAGATACTCAATCGCGTGCTGCAATTGCGGGTCGACCACCGCATCGGCCGGATCGATTGTCGGCGGCTCCTCGCCTTCGTTCGGTAGGATGTCGCGACGCTGCCTATCCTTGGCAATTGCAATCACCTCCTCGTCCGGGATCTTTATTTCGTTTCCATCGTTGGGTCGAACGCCCCAATCATCCGATTCCGACGCCGACTTGGAACGATGGATGTTCTTCTCCGTCGGCCGCCAATAGGTTGCTGTCGTCAGTTTCAATGCACTCTTGCCGCCTTCAAGTTCAATAATGTTCTGAACCGTCCCTTTGCCCCATGTGCGTTCGCCGACAATGTAAGCGCGCTTGTGGTCCTGCAGGCATGCGGCGACGATTTCACTTGCGCTGGCGGAGAAGTGATTCACGAGCACAACGACGTCAACATCCGGGTCGACGATCGTCGCGGCTTTCGTCGCCTCTTCTCGCCGCCTCTCGACTCCGCCACGACCTCGAGTCGTAACGATCTTTCCGCCATCGATAAACGTGTCGCAAGTTGCCACCGCTGCCGACAGGAGACCTCCGGCATTGTTTCGCAAATCGATGACGATCGCTTTGACAGCGCCGTTTTCGAACTTGAGCGCGTCCTTCAATTCGGAGACCGTCTTTTCTCCAAATGTGGAGATGCGGATGTAGCCGATGTCCGAATTCTCTGCCAAATGAAAAATCCAACGACCATCCGGCTTCAGCCGGTCGCCCTTGACCGACTGCACAGGAATGACGGCTCGCTCCACGTCCATCTCGACAATCTGTTTGTCGCGATGTTGAATTCTCAGATGCACAGGCGAACCTGGCGGACCACGCATGAATCCGACGGCGTCGCGCAACGACATGCCTTCGGTCGTCGTGCTGTCGATCTCGAGAATAATATCGCCTCCACGTATGCCGGCGCGAAACGCGGGCGTGTTGACCATCGGGCTCGTGACCGTCAGCCGGTTTGTCGCGGCGTCAACGTCGACGATGATGCCGATGCCGCCGAAATTCTGATCGAGACTCTCCTGAAACTGGGCGAAGTCATCTCGACTAATGAACCCGGAGTACTGGTCCAGATCTTGAACCATTCCATCCATTGCGCTTTCGAACAAGTCTCGCGTCTCAACCGGCTCGATAAACTCCTCGGCAATGATCCCCATCGCTTCGGTGACCGTCGCCGCGTACCGATTGCGCTGAGCCGTGGCGTAACAAATCAGCGAAAAAATGGCGGAGAACGAGATAATCAAGATGTTGTTGAGCGGCATTGTCGCGTTCCGTTCAGGCAGTGGCCAACCGATTCGCTCCTATCGTACCGCCAAGGGAACAATACGGCTATCACGAATCCACGGCGGTCCGGGGCGCCCCTGGCACAATTTCCAGCGGAGTTCCCAGCACAAATTCCAGCACAAATCCCAGAGAACCGACCGAGCTGTCGCCAGTCTCGCCGCCCGTCTAGCCGCCAAGGAATGGCGCCGGCGTGAGCACGACATGTTGCTCAAACAGGCTGTAGACGCCGTACCAAGAGAGATACTGAGTCAGATAGACAATGCCAACGTAGGCGGCCACGATCGGCACTTGGGCGAATCGCGAAAACAGTCGGAAAATGAAATGCCGCGGCGCATCGCGGCGCGACGCGAGGGCCAGCACCCATCCAGCGAGAATTCGAGCTGGGAACATGAACGCAACGAACACCAGACTTGGAATCCAGAGCGTTTCACTCGGCGTCAATTCGATTTTCAGCAAATACAAAGGCAACGCGAACAACAGCGTTATCAGCAACGAAAACCAGAAAGCGATCGGCGCTTTACGGAACTGCTTGCGGACTGCGCCGACATCAAACATCGCAACCATTTCGCCCTCGGCGGCGAAGTGAGCCTGCAAGAAGGGCAGGTAAAGCAAAACGATGGTCAGAATCGCCGCGCCAGTAAGACTGAGCAGGACGGCAACGCCAGCCGGCATGAAGCTGGCAATGACCAGCAACGAGATGGGCAGAAAAAGCCAGGCAACCGCGCCAGCAAATCCTCGCAAGCCGAGCCAAAAAAGATGCGGCAGCCGGAGGCCGACGACGAAATCCCACACCGCGTCACGACGTTGCGAGAGAAAGCCGCCCGAACGAATCTCAAACAACAAACGAAGCGGCGGAATCGAGACAGCAAACCCGCGGCCGCGAAACCAATTCCAGGGAATCGCGACAGGTGCGAATAGCGGCCAAGAATAATCCCGCAGACGTCCGCCGCATGACCAGGCCACGATGACATGCGCAACGCAAATCCCCGTCGCAATGAGCTGGGCCATTCGCCAGCCTTGCGTGATCTGGCTTGTGGGATCGATGACGTAAGCGCTGTACCACGTCTCATTGATCAACACGAGCGGCAAATAGACGAGGTAAGCGCCGCCGATGAGGCCACCGATGCGAGCTGCCGACCGTATCCCCATAAAACCGTCACGAATACGCCCACTTCGAGCAACCCGTCCGCTCGCTTCCAGCAAGTAACCTAAGCTGGCGAACTGCAAGATGGGAATGCTCGAGACCACCGCCAGACCAGCCAGAAGCGACACCATTCCAAAGACCCACTCAGCCAAGCTGCCAACCGCCAGCCAAATTCGCACCGGCATGCTCGGCTTCGGCTGAGGCGCAACAAGATCCGCATCGACGATTCGGACCGGAGGCGATACGAGCTTACTGGTGAAGACGACTTCATCGTCGGCGGCGTCCTCAACGCTGCCGACATCCTCACTGCTGATAACTTTACTCTCAGCGACACGCTCACTGACGATGGCTGTCTCGCTGGGCGTAACAAGCGGTTTGGCGACAACGGGCGGCGCGGCAATCGGCGGTTGAGCCTGAACGACCTCGCCGTAGTAAATGTCATCTTCTTCGACTTCAGCGAGCTCGATGACTTCCGGCTGATCGGGTTGGTCCGCGGGACGCTGTTGCTCAGGACGATCTGAGTTGGAAGCTGGACGACTCATTTTCAACTCCCATCGTTTTCTGGTGTCGCCAATCGTCGTCCGGACGCGAGTCGTTGCCCCGCCGGAACGTTCGTCGAAAGCCCTGTTTTCTTGGCAATATTATGCGCCAAAACGCGAAGCAAACTAGACTGACGTGGCTATCCGACGGCGGCGATCTCGGGGGTTCGGCTATCGTCGCCAATCACGATTGTATTTGGAAACTTGCCGCGTCCAGCTAAGGTACAACGTATCGAACGGCCGCCTTGCCGGACATCATGCGTTACCCGCTCCAGCCCCAAAAGGTTTCCAGGTGACACGACCCGAAACGACGACTGACGCGGTCGGCAAACCGAACCAAATGTCGGACGGCGTTTTTTGGGCGAAAAACTTGTTACTCGGCGCTCTCTGTCTCGTCGGCGTCGGGGCCATTGCCAGCGGCCTCCGCCCGGCACCAGAACTGGCCGACCAAGTTGCCGAACCGATTCAGTTTGACGACAGCATTCAAGCGGTGGCCAGCCGAATCGACACCGAGTTTCACGAGCATTGGAAGAAGCTCGAATTGGAACCGTCGCAACGAGCTTCCGAGGCCAAGATTGCTCGACGAATCTCGCTGGGACTCACCGGCGCGATCCCCTCGTTAGAAGAGATTCGAGCCCTTGAGAAAAGGCCGAACGAAGAACGCGTGGCTTGGTGGACTGATCGCGTTTTGGGTGACAAGCGATTTGCCGATTATGCCGCCGAGCGATTTGCGCGGAGCTACGTCGGCACGGAGAACGGACCCTTTATCGTTTTTCGGCGCAGACGATTTGTGACTTGGTTGAGCGACCGCTTGGCCAATGAAGAGACAGGCTATGACGAGCTTGTTCGCGAGTTGATTGCGGACGCTGGGATTTGGACGAGTTCGCCTTCGGTGAATTTCTTGACGGTCACAATGAACGAGGAAAAAGATGGGAAGCCGGATGCGATTCGCTTGGCCGGTCGAACGTCGCGCGCGTTTCTCGGGATGCGAATCGACTGCCTCCAATGCCACGACGATCGACTCGGAGATACTGCGCTCGGCGAATCGATGCGCGACGGTCTTCAGGAAGACTTTCACCAGCTCGCCGCCTTTTTCTCCGAAGCCCGCATCGGGCCGTTGGGCATTGTGGATGGCAAGGAAGAATACCGATACAAGTATTTGCACGCCGACGACGAGTCGCTTGTTGAGCCGATCGCGCCGTTTCTTAATGAGTTGGTTCCGGCCGAAGGAACTCGTCGCGAACGTCTTGCCGCGTGGGTGACTCATCCAGACAATCGGCCCTTTGCCCGCACTGCGGTGAACCGAATTTGGGCGTTGATGTTCGGCAAGCCCTTGGTCGAACCGATTGACAACATTCCTTTCGAATCCGAATTCCCGCCCGGCATGGAAACGCTTGCCGACGATCTCATTGAGCACAATTTTAACTTGCATCGCCTCGTCCGCATCATCGCCGCGACCGAGGTGTTTCAGCTCGACAGTGAAGCCAGCCATGAAATCACAATCGGCCACGAAATGGCCTGGGCTGCCTTTCCACTCAGCCGACTTCGACCAGAACAAGTTGCCGGCGCTGTGATTCAGTCTGCTTCGATTCGTACGATCGACGCCAATTCGCACATCATCTTCCAATTGATGAAGTTCGGCCAAACCGGCGACTTCGTCAAACGTTACGGCGATACCGGTGAAGATGAATTCGATGAACGCGCCGGCACAATCGCACAACGCCTGCTGATGATGAACGGGAATCTCGTCAAGGAAAAAACGAAGCCTGAGCTCACCAACGCGTCACAACGCATCGCTACGCTCGCCCCGACCGATGAAAAAGCGATCGAGACCGTCTTTCTGACGACGCTTTCGAGACGCCCCGGAAAAGCGGAAATGGCTCACTTTGTCGAGCGAATTGAGGGACTCAAGGGCGACGAGCGATCGCAGCGGATGGAGGACATCACCTGGTCGCTTCTCAATAGCACTGAGTTCTCCTGGAATCATTAAGTGGCGGCGTTTCGCTTCCGCCTGCTGGCTCAGCACACGAGAATTGAATACACGACTAACAACAGAGACGATCGCATGAACCCGTTTCATCAATCGAATTGCGGCGGCCTCAGCCATCTAAATCGACGCACTTTGCTGGGCCTTGCTGGTGCTGCGGGAGCGAGTTGGCTTACGCCCGTGGCCGAATTGCTGGCCGACCCGAAACGCTCAAAACGACGAGCCAAGTCGATCATCGTACTCTGGATGGCGGGCGGACCAAGCCAGCTCGAGACGTTTGATCCCCACGCCGGCTCGGCCATCGCGGGCGAGACCAAAGCGATCGAGACCAATGTCAAAGGCATTCAACTGGCTGAAGGCCTCGAACGAATCGCACAACAAATGGATTCGCTCGCCATCGTTCGTTCGGTCACCAGTAAGGAAGGCGATCACGAGCGGGCCACGTACAACGTAAAGACCGGATTTCGGCCCGACCCAACACTCATCCACCCATCGATCGGCGCCGTCGCCTGCTATCAACTCACCGACAAAGTCGAGATCCCCCGCCACGTCTCAATTCTGCCCAATCAATGGCCTGGCCGAGGCGGTTACCTTGGCGATCATTTCGACGCCTTCAAGATCGGCGACCCCAAAGAGAACATTCCTGACGTCAAACCGCGAGTGTCGGACAAACGACAAACTGGGCGATTGACCGACCTCGATGTTCTCGAGGCTGGATTTTCTAAACGACGGCTTCGCAACCTTGAACTCGGCAAGACGCTGCATCGAAAGTCGATCGAGTCCGCCTTGCGAATGATGTCGTCGGACCAGCTTGCCGCCTTCAACGTGACTGATGCACCGCAATCGGTTCGCGACGAGTTTGGTGATACGCCGTTCGGTCGCGGCTGCCTCGCCGCAGTTCGACTTGTCGAATCCGGCGTCCGATGCGTGGAAGTCACGCTCAATGGCTGGGATAGCCACGCCAAGAACCAGGAGATCCAGCGAGGCAATGTCGACATCCTCGATCCGGCCTTTGCAAGCCTGATCAAAGAGCTGAAGAGTCGCGACTTGTACGACGATACGATCGTGTTGTGCGGCGGCGAGTTTGGCCGGACGCCAAGGATCAATGGACTCGGCGGCCGCGATCATTGGCCCCATGGCTTTAGCGTCGTTCTCGGCGGCGGCGGATTTCGTGGCGGAACCACGTTTGGCACGACGTCCCACGAGCCGAAACTCGATAAAGAGAAGCCGCTGCAAGACGTCGAGAGTCCTCGAAATATCGCGGACATTCACGCCACGATTCTGCACCTGCTCGGCATCGACTTTGAGGTCGAACTCAACACCCCAATTGGGCGTCCCATGGCCATTAGCAAAGGCGTCGTCATTCAAGAGTTGATCTCGTAAAAACGTCAGCCAGCGCATTCCTAAACGGCTCTACAATCGCAGCCGAAACCCAGCGATTGACAGGTGAAATCTCCGCCAACTCGTGTTAGAGTCGCTAATTGACGTATTTTATCGAGCCCTCCTATTCCACCTAACCGGACCGCTCTACCATGCCCGTATCTGCGCGCGTATTCTCCCTCCCGACCATTGCCTGTCTCATTCTCATCGTCGCTGCCGCATTGGCCGCTCCCCCGACAACGGAACAGCCGCAAGGATTGCGAGAAAAGACGCCCGACGCCCACGCGCTCGCCGGCGCCCGCGTCGTCACCGAGCCCGGCAAAGTGATCGAAAACGGAATCGTCGTCATACGCGACGGCGTCATCACTGACGTACTCAATGGCGATCGCGACAAGCCGCCCGCCGACGTCAAAGTACACGACGTCAAAGGCAAGACGATCTACGCGGGATTCGTTGACGCCTACGGTGAAGCCCCTGCCGGAGACCCAGGCGGCGCCGCGCCGTACTGGAACGATCTAGTCGCGCCCCAGAGACGAATGGCCGCGAATTACTCAGCAAACAACTCTGTGAATGAGAAACTCCGCAAGCAGGGCCTGACCGTTCGATTGGCCGCGCCGGATAAAGGCGTGATCAAAGGAGTTAGCGCGCTGGTTACGACCGGCGACGATGGTAACGAAACCGCCATCGTCAAAAGCGACGTCGCACAACACGTCCGCCTCACAGTTCCTCGCGGTCGCGGCAGAGACAACTATCCCAATTCGCCAATGGGCGCCGTCGCGCTCGCCCGTCAAGCGATACACGACGCTACCTGGTATGGCGAAGCGAATCGAGCAAAGCAGGGAACGCCCTCATTGCCAACCATCGCACGCAACGATGCGATGGCGGCGCTGCAATCCTATCCTGGTTCGGACAAGTTGCTGATTGCTGACGCGATCAACGAACTCTATTTTCTGCGGGCCGATCGGTTTGCTCGCGAGTTTGGCCTCAATCTGATGATGCGAGGGTCGGGACGAGAGTATCGGCGGCTCGACGCAATCAAGTCGACGGGCCGAGCTGTGATTCTTCCGCTCAACTTCCCCAAGCCGCCCAACGTGGCGACGGTTGAGAGCGCCATGAATGTCGACACGGCGTCATTGATGCATTGGGACTTGGCGCCGGAAAACCCAGCGCGACTGGCTGACGCAGGCGTCGACTTCGCGCTGACAACTCACCTGCTAGATGATTCGGCTGACTTCCTTAAAAACCTTCGCAAGGCCATCAAGCGAGGACTCTCCGCAGACGAGGCTCTGCGAGCGCTCACGACGCGACCGGCCGATATGTATGGCGTCAGCGATCGAATTGGCAAGGTCGCCGTTGGCATGATGGCGAATCTGGTTGTCGCAGACGGAGACATATTTGCTGACGATACCAAGATGCACGCCGTTTGGGTTAACGGCAAGCGATACGGCTACGACAAAGAACAGCCCAAAGTCGACGCCCGAGGCCGCTGGGCTTTCGCGTTCAACCACAAGGGCAAGAAGATTAAGCGCGAATTGGTTATTGAGGGATCGACCGCCAAGCTCAAGGGGCATTGGGCCGCGGTAAAGAAGGACGGGGAGAAAGTCGAGTTGTTGCGAGTTTCGCTCGAAGACGCACGGATGAGCGCTGTGTTTAAGGGCGAGTCATTTGGCGGCGACGGCGTCGCTCAATTGACAGCCGTGCTCACAGAGAAAGCGAGCATCGCAAGCGGACAAATCGTCTGGGCCGACGGCAACGTCGCAGAACTGACCGCCAAGAGAACGGCGGACGCAAAGCCGGACGATAAGTCGAGCGAGAAAGAGAAAAGCGACTCGAAGAAAGAATCAAAAGCGAAAAAGGGCGACGACGCGAAGGCCTCCTTCAGCGTGAACTTTCCGCTGGGAGCGTTTGGCGTCAAGCAACAAGTTGAACAGCCGAAGTTGGTCTTGTTCACAAACGCCACGGTCTGGACTTGCGGCGATGCCGGCGTTCTTGAGAAAGCCTCGGTCCTGGTCAGCGACGGCAAGATTCTCGCCGTTGGCGAAAACCTGAGGACGCCGGATGGAGCGATCGTCGTCGACGCGACGGGCAAGCATGTTACGCCCGGAATCATCGACTGCCACACCCACATGGGGACAGATGGCGGCGTCAACGAATCGACTCAAGCGATCACGTGCGAAGTTCGCATCGGCGACTTTGTCGACTGCAACGACGTCACGATCTATCGTCATCTCGCGGGCGGAATCACGTCGGCGAATATCCTGCACGGTTCGGCCAATCCGATCGGCGGCCAAAACCAAGTCATCAAATTGCGCTGGGGCCAACTCTCCGAAGCGATGAAATTCACGGAGGCGCCGCAGGGCGTGAAGTTCGCGCTTGGCGAAAACGTGAAGCAGAGCAATTGGGGAGACGAGTACACGACTCGATATCCTCAAACCCGCATGGGCGTCGAGCAGATCATGCGTGACGCGTTTCAGGCGGCCAAGGAATACCGCGCGCGGCAGCAGGCGTGGTCACAAGACAAGACTTCCTCCTTGCCGCCTCGACGCGATCTCGAACTAGACGCCATCGTCGAGATGCTCGAGGGAACTCGATGGATTCACTGCCACAGTTACCGACAAGACGAAATCCTCGCCCTGATGCGAACGTTGGAGAGTTTCAACATCCAGATTGGGACTTTTCAGCACATTCTCGAAGGCTACAAAGTGGCGACCGAAATGGCCAAGCACGGTGCCATGGGATCCGCCTTCTCGGATTGGTGGGCCTATAAATTCGAAGTCTTTGACGCGATTCCTTACAACGGCGCTCTGATGCACGAAGCGGGTGTCGTGGTCTCTTTCAATTCGGACGATCGCGAGCTGGCCCGGCACCTCAATCACGAGGCGGCCAAGGCAGTCAAGTATGGCGGCGTCAGCCCGGAAGAGGCGCTCAAGTTCGTCACGCTGAACCCAGCGAAACAACTGCGAGTCGACCAGTTTGTTGGCTCGATCGAAGAAGGCAAGCACGCCGACCTAGCCGTCTGGAGCGGCCCGCCGCTTTCCGTCTTCTCTCGATGCGAACAAACTTGGATCGATGGCCGCAAGTACTTTGATCGTGACGCCGATCTGGCGCGGCGAGGCGAAGATCGAAGCCAACGCGCGGTGCTGATTCAAAAGATCTTGGCGTCTGGCGAAACGATGCTGCTGCCGGGAGAACGAGACAACACCGAAGAAGAACTTTGGCCGCGAGATGATCTCTTTTGTCACGGCCACGATCATCATCGCCACGATGAAGATGAACACGATCATCGCGGGCACAACCATAACGATGAGCACGAGCGGCGCTGATGCCAGTGCGAGTTGATTGAAGTGGGCAATGATCGAAAATTCGAATCCAACAAAAATTACCGTGAAGAATATTCCAATGAGCAACCTGAGACTCACGCCGCGACACAGTCTACTTTTCGCGATTGCCATTTGCGCGTTAGCACGATTTGCTTCGGCCAACCCGGAGATTCCTGGTAAGGCCTCGGATCAAACCGTTGCCATCGTCGGTGCCACGTTGCACCCCATCGCCTCGGCGCCAATCGAAAACGGCACGCTGCTTATCCGCGGCGGAAGCATTGTCGGTGTTGGCGCAAATCTCAAACCGCCAGCCGACGCATTGGTCATCGACGGTAAGGGCAAGCATGTCTACCCTGGCATGTTCGACGCCTACTCCAATCTTGGACTGGTCGAAGTCAATGCGGTCCGTTCGACCGTCGACTATCGAGAAACCGGATCCTTCAATCCCAACGTGAAGGCTCATGTATCGGTCAACCCCGATAGTGAGTTGATCCCGGTGACCAGGGCCAATGGAATCTTGCTGACCATGACCGCGCCGCAAGGCGGTTTGATCTCCGGCAAGCCCGCCGTGCTTCAGCTCGACGGCTGGACATTTGAGGACCTCACGGTTCGAGCCGAAGTCGGCATGATTGTTAATTGGCCGCAAATGGCGCCGGTCGGAGCGTGGTGGGACAAGAAAGCCGCGCAGCAACGGATCGACTCACGCAGGAAGTCACTGGCACGCCTCGAGAAGATATTCGAAGACGCCAAAGAGTACCGACGCATCAAGGCGGCGAAGCCAGAATTGCCTGTCGATATTCGCTGGGAGGCAATGCTCCCCGTGCTCGCGGGCGAAATGCCGCTGATCATTCGAGCGGACGGGCTGCCGGAAATCCAAGCCGCTGTCGCGTTCACTCAACGTCATCAAGTCAAGATGATCCTGCTTGGCGGCTACGATGCCGGCGAATGCGCTCCACTTCTTAAACGTTACGACATCCCGGTGATCGTCTCCGCTGTTTACCGTCTCCCGCGCAGACGAGCGGACGCGTACGACCAGGCGTTTACCCTTCCAGAACGACTGCGCAAGGCTGGCGTTCGATTCTGCATTTCAAGTTCCGGGCGATTCGGCGCATCCAACGTTCGCAACCTGCCCTACCACGCCGCCATGGCTTGCGCGTTCGGACTGCCGCAAGACGTCGCAATGCGAGCGATCACACAATACCCGGCCGAAATCTTGGGCGTCTCCAACCGAGTGGGAACACTGGAGACGGGCAAGGACGCAACGTTGATCATTACCGACGGGACGCCGTTGGAAACCGCGACAAACGTCGAGGCTGCCTTTATCGCCGGAGCGCCGGTAAAACTGGATGACCGCCACAAACGACTCTACCGTAAATACAAAGAGCGTTTGCAGCGGCTCAAGTAACACCAGCGCCTTCGCCCCCTTTGCCCCTATTATTCTTATTCTTGATCTTAATCCTAATCCCGTCCGAGCAAGCCGTGCTCAACAACCACCGCTCAGCCGGTGATGCGACGTTACTAGCCTTACGGTCAACTCGCCGCGTGCTCGTTTTACGCGTTACCGCAGGCGAGGCTGCCTCGGAAGGACACGTTGAGTGATCAGACAGATTGAGTTTGCGCGCCTAGCCCTTGGCAACGGGTTAAACGACATCATGGGGCGCTGCTAGGCATTCGCATTGCGAGTGTTCAGTCGAAGCGACAGTAGATCACTCTGTGTCAGCGTCCAGATCAACCAAGTCTTCGAAGTTGCTTGCTCGAAATCCGAGCACAAACCCGCTGATCGCAATTCCGACAGCCATCCCGACAAGCAGGACAACCCAGAAGAGCCAAGCAGGGTAGTGTTCAAAGCCGTGATGCATGTTCATACCAAACACGGCGGCGATCGTTCCGATCGGAAAAAACACCGAGGCGAGAATGTTCAGCCGGTGGGCTGACAAAGCTTGCTCGCGATTGATCGCCGACTGGACTCGCGATTCGCGTGCGACCAAATAGTCGAGCGAGTGCTTGGCGTCGGCTTGAATCAACTCTGTCGTGCGTGCGATCGACGCCATTTGATCGCAGTACTCCTGCAGTTCCGCGTGCAAGGTGTTGTCGTCCATCAATTGTTTCGCCTGCACCAGCGCTTCGAAGAAATTGCGCGAGGCTCGATGTAGAGGCGAGGCAATCTCCAGAAGCCGGTAAAGCGACTCGGCTTCGTTGGCGGTCTCTTGCGCTGTTTCGAGACCATCGGCCAGCTTTGCGTAATCACCTACCAATGTCAGCATCGTTGACAGCTCGCCACCACGTCCGCTATTCGACCATTCCCCTTTGTCGTCGCGCCAGAAGTAAACACAAGACCGATCCCTTTCACCGTTCACTGGCGCCGCATGCAGCACCAATACGAGATGACCGTCGTGAGTTAACGCTCGTTGGCGGCCCGATTGGGAACTCACACGCGAACGAATCTCTGTCGGCAATTCCCAGATTTGCGGAATCATCTTACTTCCTTTCCTGGAAGACACTGGGCGTAATTTCTGGGCAACCGGTGGGTCGGCCGCTCGAACGAGCCTCTTGTTCGTCGACGTCCCCGCGTCTTGACGCCCGATATGCAACACGCTCTGTTTCAAGCGTTCTTTAGCTTGGGATTCGGACGGCAAAACCGCCATTGGGGAAAATCGGGGCGATTTGAGCCGCTTTAAACTGATACTTTTCCGCTTGGATCCAGCAAACAGAATCGCAACACAAACCCGCCCATACCAACCACTTACGAAATTCAACTGGCGATATTTTTCGCCGAACTCGTCGATTCACAGCCCCTTTTGAATGAATTGTGTGGTTCGGCCTGTCGCGATGGAGTTGACTGCGACCATGCACGAGTTCAGCCCCTACTGTCCGGCCCGTTTTGCCGAATCTGAAATGCGAGCGCGGGCAAAAGAGTTCTACGAATTCATGTCGCTGCGGAGAACGGTTCGCCATTTCGATGACAAACCCGTCGAGCGTGAACTGATCGAAACAGCCATCGCAACGGCATCGACTGCTCCGTCGGGTGCCCACCGCCAACCATGGACGTTCGCGGTTGTTGGCCGAGCCGATCTTAAGCGCAGGATTCGCGAAGCGGCCGAAGCGGAAGAATGGAATTCCTACGAAGGAGGGCGAATGCCGGAAGACTGGCTCGAGGCGGTCGCACCGATGGGAACCAACTGGAAGAAGCCATACTTGGAAACGGCGCCCTGGATCGTCGTCTTGTTCGAGCAAACTTATGGGCTAACGGACGACGTCAACGAGCGCCAAAAAAACTACTATGTAAGAGAGAGCGTCGGAATTGCTTGCGGCCTCTTCATCACGGCCATCCATCAGTTGGGACTTTGCACGCTGACTCACACGCCCAGCCCGATGGCTTTTCTCGCCGAGCTCCTCGAGCGACCACCGAACGAGCGCGCGTTCGTGCTACTGCCGATCGGTTATGCCGCTGACGACGCCGTGGTCCCGAACCTCCCTCGAAAACCACTCGACCAGGTAAGCGTCTGGTTCGACTAACGATGCACTGACATGACTCGCCTAAGGCGGAGTCGCGCCGTCGTCTAAGCGCGTCTAGGCGCGTTTCGACAATAGCGGCATGGTCTGGTAGTCGCCGCCGAGAATCTCCTTGCTCTCGGCGCCGAACCAATTTTCCAGCACGGTCGAGTACACTCGTCGAAAATCGATCGAGTATTTGAGATCGCCCTGAAAGAGTTTGTCCAGGTTCGGATTCGGGCCGTGTACTCCCGGCTTGACGGGACCGGCCAGGAAGAGCGGTCCGGCGGCGCCGTGGTCAGTGCCCTCGCTTGCATTCTCCTGTACGCGTCGTCCAAACTCGCTAAAGCACATGGTCAGAACGCGCTCGCCGTGTCCATGCTGTATCAAGTCGTTGACGAAAGCAGCCAGGCCTCCAAACAATTCCGAGAGGAGAGCACGATGGGCGGGTGCTTGTCGCGAATGGGTGTCGAACCCATCCACTTCCACGTAATAGACTCGTGTCGGAAGTTGTGCGTCGATCAGCTGCGCAATCGTCTTTAGCCGGCCAGCAAGCCGTGTCTTGGGATAATCAACGTTAGTCTTGTAGCCCTTTTTCGCCTTCTCTACACGCTCGCTGGCCGACAGCGCCGCCTCCGTACTCGTTTGCACAAAGCCCAACAGCCCGCCGCTCTGGGTTCGCTTGGCGCTGGCCATTTTTTCCACGTTGCTCTTCAACTTCGTATCGTTTCCGGTGCGAAGTCGAAACTGGTCGATCGACTTGACCGACGCAGCTCGCACGTTTGCCGCGGCCAATGCGAGCGGCAGTTTCTTTTCGCCAAGATGCATCGCCGGCGAGTCGCGTTGCTCGGGAGTCGCCTGATCAAGATACCGACCCAGCCATCCCTCGGGACGTCTCGCGTCTTTGCGATCGCAAGTGTGCCAGATGTCCATCGATTCGAAGTGCGAACGATTGGGATTCTCGTAACCGATCCCCTGAACCACGGCCATCTTCCCTTGCTCCAGCAAGTCCGCTGCGCCTCGCGCCGCGGGATGCCATCCCATCTGCTTGTTGATCGTTAGCACGTCGGACTTCGGAACGCCCAATTTTGGCCGACTCTTGCGATACGTCGAATCTGCGTAGGGAACGACCGTGTTCAAACCGTCGTTTCCTCCAGAGAGCTGAACGACAACGAGAATCGATTCATTCGCGTTGTTTTCCGCCGCGAGTGCGCCAGCTTGAGTGAAAAAGGCGGGGGCGGCGCCAGCAAGCGAAACGACGCCGGGCGTGACGACTGACCTCTGAATGAAATCACGTCGGTTCATTGCCATCGGTAGGTTCCTACAAGTCAGTTGTGATTTGTTTGCAACGCATTGACCGGCAATGCAGATGGAATCTGTCGGTCCGTTCAAGCAAGTTGGGATTCGGGAAGCGACGCGATCAGGAAGATAACACGTTTGGCTCGATCTCCCTTTGCGTCTTGGGCCTCGGCTGCCAGCTGCGAAACGACCTCATCGGGCAACGACGGCGCGACGAGTAAATCGGCGAGCCAGCGGACCATCGGTTCGCCGCTTGACACCTCGTAGCGCTCGAGCAGCGAGTCAATCGATCCCCCGCCGAAGCGAGTCTTTGAGTCTCCTAGAATCTCTTTCATCAAGTTGGCTCGGCCTAGCAATGTGGACGAATTGATCCACGCTCGACCGCCGTCCCAGCCTTTGACATTGGGAGGATAGAACAGCCCTTGCCCAAGTTCCCGACACCCACGGGCTATCCGATTCGCATTGCTCGAACCGTGAAGGCATCGCAACACGCCGACAACGAACTCGACCGGAGAACGCACTTTGGCCGCCAACGCTTGCTCCGAAAAGAACAGATTGCTGCCGAGAATTCGCTTGACGGTTGGGCCCACGTCCCAGTTGTCAGCTCGAATCTGTTTGGCCAACGGCGCGACCAACTCGTCGTCGGGCGCGGGCTCGTCCATCACAAAGAACTTAACGAGCTTCTTGGCGATAAAAATTGGGCCCACTGAATGGTCGAGGACCAAACGGACTCCGTCTTCGCCGCTGAACTTTCCTGACTTTCCGAAGATCGTCTTCTCGCCAAAATCGTGCTGGTACTTGTTAAACCTGTATTTGCCTCGCTTGATTTCCCAGCCGGTGAAACAGCGAGCGAGCTGAACGACGTCCTCTTCCGTATAGTTGCCCTCGCCCAAGCAAAAAAGCTCCATCACTTCACGGGCGTAATTCTCGTTCGGATGGGCTTTTCGATTGGTGATCGAATCGAGATAGATTAGCATCGCCGGGTCTTTGGAGATGCCTTGGACGATTTTGGCGAAGTCGCCCAGCGCATTGGTTCGCAGCAATTCGTTTTGCTGGTGCATCAACTTGACGTCTTCGACTTTCGCCGCGCTGGTGGCGAAATGGCCGTGCCAGAACAGCGTCATCTTTTCGCGCAGCTGCGCCGGAGTCGTCAACATGCGATAAGCCCAAGCTGCGCCGAGCCCCTGCGGATCGCCGCCAGCAATCACGGATTGCAAAAGGGCCTCGTATTGAGCTGACTCGCTGGGAGACTCAGCGGTCTCGCAGATGGATGCGACGACTTCCTTCGATGAGCGTTCCAGCGCGTCGTCCAGTTGATTGGCGGTTGCCCCAAATCCCGATCGGCGGAACAAGTGGGCCGCCCGGCGCCGATCCCAAGGCAACGACTTCGTCGGAGAATACGGCGCCCAGGCCCACTCCGCGTCCACTCGCTCAATCAAGGTCATCGCGTGTGCCTCCTCGCAACAAGTAGATCGGTACACTCAGTCCGCTGACGCGCGGCGTCGCTCCGATGACTTACTGGCCGTCGTTAATGCGAACTTGAAAACTGAGTCGAAGCGCGTTTTCGACGGGCGACAACCGAAGCGTCGCGTCGTCGACAATCTTCAGCAGCGAAAGCAGGATGCCGATTTGGTTTTCCGCCTCCTCACGCGTATGGCCGTCATCGAGCATGTTTTGAGCGATCAGGTGCTCTTTGTTTGCGGCCAACGCTTGGCCGATGGCTTCGAAATCGGCGCGAGCAACCGTGTTGTCGGCCGAAGCGCCTCGGTCATCACTAGACCGCTCGGCGATTTCCGTCGCGAGACTGGTGGTGCTCGAAACGACAAAGACGTCGTCCCGAAACGCGACGGTCGGCGAGAAGTTGAAGTTGATCCTCGCTTTGGTGGAATCTTTCTCATCTTCTTCCGGGGCGTATTGCGAACTGACGATCATCGCGTCGCCCTTCCTCTGCATGTCAAGATCCAGCTGCGGCTGACCGTTCTGGGCGCCGATCACGTTGAGGAAACCGATCAGGCTCTGAAAAATCCGGCGAAGCTCCCGCTGCATTTTTTCGGGCTCACGCAAGCGTCCGACGATCGCAAATGAGGGAAGCTTGATGGCTGGACTGGGCAGCACATCTTTGAATGTTTGCTGAGCAACGATGAGTTGAACTTCGGGGTGAAGGGCGCCGAGAATGTCTTCGCCAAAATCCTTACCCGAAAAGAACGTGGAGAGATTGCTGTCCGCTTTGGCCAAGTCGTCATTGACGCCTTCGTCGAAAAGATCGCCGGCTCGTAACCACATCTGGCTGAAATCGCGATAAGTCGACAACGAGAATAACTGGTTGTCGACCTTTAGGACTTCGGGCGCCCTGCCCTTCCCTTCAGGACCGAAGAAGTATTCGCGTTCTTCCGGCGTCCAGGCATTGTCGTGCGGCGCTTGAAGCGACGCCGTGAGCTGACTCGATTCGACTTCTAGAGCGAACGTCGCGTAGGGCGTCTTTTGCAAATTGGAAAGCAAGCCGCCCGCGAGCAACTCAATGATCGGATTGTCCGCCCGGCCATTGTAAAGTTGTTCGGCGACGCCCGAATCGCGAACCGTTTCAATGTCGAGATATCCCCAAAGCTTGGCGTTCTCGGGACGTGAAGCGAGCGCCTTTTGAAACTTCTTGTTACCCGCAAACGACTCGCCGCCATCGAGGTAAGCGTCGATTACTTTCTTGCCCAACTCCGGCTCGTTTGTCACGGCAAGCCAATTGCCGAGCTGAACGAGCCGAGTTTTGTCGATGCGATAGGCTTGGATGTCTCGGTACTTGCCAATCTTGATCGGGTCTTCGTTACCGTTTTGGGTCGCGTTAGCGCGCGCTAGAAAGCGGATGGTGACCAGCAGTTTCTCGAGCGTCTCCTCGTCCGCCGATTGCATCAAGAGGACGGCGTCTTGCGTCTCCGCATCAAAGGCGGCATAGACTCCGCCAGAAGTAAGATCCGTTACCGCTTCGCGCCACGGTTTGCCCAGCTGAGACTCGACACCCTTAACCATACCCGAGAAAACAGAGAACTCTTTTGATGCGTAGGCTTGCTTGACTTCGTCCAGTGCCTCCAACTTGGCTCGCATCGGGTGCTCAAGCACCAACGTGACGATGTCGTCGACGCCGTGAAGCTGAGCGTAAGCGATCGTCGTCGGCGGCAAGAGTTCTGCCGCTTGCTTGGGTTCGGCCGCTGATAGACCAGCGGAAAAGAGAGACACGACGAGCGAGGTCGTGAGAATCTGTAGGCGACGCGATAATGGCATGGCGGAGACTCGGCTGGGAGGAAGGTCAGGCAGGTGCGTCATTGTCGCCGATGCGGACGGCGCTCTCGACTTAATCGGGCGATAATCGACGAATTCGCCCGCTTATGCACTCTACCCGACTGCGCAGCTCGATGTTTCAAGCGCTATCCGTCCCAGTCCGGTCAACACGTTGTCTGCGCGCGCAAAGACGTAGTCTGAGCAACGGCCCAGCGACAGTTCGCAAGAAAGCGACTGTCGCGAAGCAGACCGATCGCGATAAAGCTCTAGAACCAGCCTTTTTCATCAATTGCGTAGTCTTGATAGAACTGGTCGTCATCCTTCGTGAGGTAGATGACTCCTTCAATCAGGCCCACGACTCCAAAGATCGCGGCCGCGAAACCGCATGTAAGAACCGTTGCGACAAGCATGATGATTCCTGGCGTTGTCAGACCAAGAACGAACTTATGGACGCCCAATGAGCCGATCAAGATTCCGCAAATTCCAGCAACGACTTTTTTCTTTACAAACTCTTCCTTGTTGGGTTGGTTCATCGGGCTCTCCAAAATTGAGTTGACGTGATAGATAATGTGCAAGGTGCGCAGCGATTCGAGTATGGTGCTTCGAAAGGGCAAGAGCAACAGGAGGCGACAAAGAAATCAAAAATGTTTGACAAGTCGAGAATCGAGCGAGTTCGCCTGCGAGCGAAGCAATAAAACGACTCAGTCACGCTGCTCAGAAATGCAAAAGAGCCATTTTTCGCCGCGAAGAAACAGTTCTCTGCCGACGATCGCGGGCGACGCGTTAAACGTATCGTCCAGCCGATTGGCGGCGAGCAAGGCGGGTTTGTCGCTGTGAGAAATGACGACGGTCAGGCCGCCGCGATCGACGACATAGATCCGTCCATTCGCGGCAACAGGCGAGGCGTAGGCTTCTCGGATTCCGTCCAGCCGAAAAGGACCCAGCGGTTCTTCACCTGTCTTGGCGGTCAGCCGAGACAAGACACCCTGGTAATGCCGTAAATAATAAATCGATCCGTTGTAGAGCAAAGGCGAAGGAACGTAGGGCGTACTTCGACGACGCGACCAGACGACTTGATTCGTGCCCGTGATATCGCCACGAGCGCCCTTCAGCCGAATGGCTAAAATGGCCCGAGTGTCATAGCTGCTGGCCGCAAAGACCATCCCGTCAGCCGCGACAGGTGAGGCGACGATGTTCGCCGACAGCCCACCACACTCCCAGACGATATCGCCCGAATCCAAATCGTAGGCTCTCACCCGACTCGTTCCGCTCACAATCAGCTGACGCTGTTCCCCTTGAGTGACGACAATCGGCGAGGCCCATGATGTCACTTCGTTTCTGGCGCGGTGCCATTTTTCCTTGCCCGACGCCGCGTCCATGACGAGAACAAATGAGCGGCCTTCATGGTCCCAATTGACCGCAAGCGTCTCGCCGTCGAGCACGGGCGACGCCCCTTCGCCATGGCCATGCTTCGTTTGCATCCGGCCGAGGTCTTTCTTCCAAACAACGCGGCCATCCATGCCGAGACAGAAGAGGCCGTGTGAACCGAAGTAAGCAAAGACATGCTTGCCGTTCGTGATTGGCGAGGCCGACGCGAGGCTGGCCGTATAGTGAGCCCCTTCATGCGGAATCGCCTCGTGGACTTTCGTCCGCCATGCGATCTTGCCGTCGATCCGATTGATCGCCAGCACAATGAATTCGTGCTTGTGCGTGACCGCCAAATTGTCGTGCGAACCAGGTGCCGAATCTGGGATTCCCTTAAAGGCGTCTCCGACCGGTACGGCGGCAGTCAGAAAGATTGAATCGCCCCAGACGACCGGAGACGAATGGCCTCGGCCCGGCAACGCTGTCTTCCAGCGAATGTTTTTGTTGGCTCGTTCGTCCCACTCCGTCGGCGGATCAGCCGACGACTTGGCGCTTCCATTCGCATAGGGACCGCGCCATTGCCCCCATTGTTCATCGCGAGGCAAGTCCTGAGCGAGGCAGAGTGTAGTTGATAGCGCGAGCGAAACGTGAATTGCGAACAGAACCGAGGCCAGTGGTTGATGCCGAGAAATCATAGGGACCCTTCGAAGAGAGGCCTGCCGCATGCGTCTACTAACTCGTCGTAGCTTAGCGCGGAGAATCGCCGTTGTACGCGGTTCAAGACTTAACGTGCCGAGTGAGTCGATCGCCGCAAGGTCTTCGGTCTGGCAACCGCAGCTACCTCGTCACCGGTTCAATCCTCGGCCATCACATCGGCCTCACGGCTCTTGGCCAAGTCGGTAACCTGAGCCTCGAATTTCTTCGTCAGTTCCTGAACTTCGTTCTTCGTGTCGTCGCGAATGTCTTCGCTGATCGTCTTGTCCTTTTCGGCTTGATCAGCTGCCTTGTTCGCGTCTCGACGAATGTTACGAATGGAGACTTTGGCTTGTTCGGTCAATTCCTTGATTCGCCCGACAAGTTTCCGCCGCTGTTCGCCGGAGAGCGGAGGAATGTTGATTCGGATCATCCGGCCGTCGTTCTGAGGATTGAATCCGAGATCGCTGGCCACGATGGCTTTTTCGATCTCCTTGGCAGTCGAGGCGTCGTAGGGACGGATGACGATCTGAGTCGGCTCGGGGGCTCCGACCGCGGCGAGCTGTTTGATCGGCATCGAGGAACCGTAAATTTCGACCCGCAAGGAATCGACGAGTCCGGGATTAGCACGGCCGGTTCGAATTCCAGCGAGCGAGTCCTTCAGGTGGCTCGCCGCTTTCTCCATACGCTCCTCGGCGTCAAACAGGATTTCGTCAGCCGACATCGGTTTGTCCTCAGTTGTAAATACGAGTCTTGAAATCTTCACGTGCGACGTGCGTCGCGACTAAACGCGTTCTCTCTTCTTCGTTGTGATCAACGTGCCAACTCGATCACCTCGCAAAGCGCTTTGAATGTTCCCGTCTTTCTTGAAATTGAAAACGAGGATTGGCATTCCGTGTTCGCGGCATTGTGCGATCGCCGTCGCGTCCATGACTCTGAGGTCTTGCTCCATGACTTCGGCATAGGTCAAATCCCGATAGAGCACGGCATGGGGATTTTTCTCAGGGTCTTCGCTGTAGACTCCGTCAACTCGAGTCGCTTTGGCGAGGATATCGACTTCCAATTCGAGCGAACGAAGGGCTGCGGCGGTGTCGGTCGTCACGAAAGGACCGCCCGTTCCAGCGGCCAGCACAATGATTCGGCCCTTCTCCAAGTGCCGATGAGCTCGCCGCCGCAAGTAGGGTTCGGCGACTCCATCCATGCGAATGGCGGACATCAATCGCGTGTCGCAGCCAATGGATTCCAAGGCGTCTTGTAGTGCGAGCCCGTTAATTACGGTGGCCAGCATACCCATGTAGTGGGCCGTGGCTTCCTGAATCGCGACGGCGTTTTCTTTGAATTGAGCTCCGCGGAGAATATTGCCGCCCCCGATGACGACGGCGATCTGGCATCCCAGCTGCTGAGCTTGTTGGATCTGGCCGGCGATGTGAACCACCTCCTGCATGCTGATTCCGCGTTCGCCAGCGGAGCAAAAACTCTCTCCTGAGAGTTTCAACAGAACGCGTTTAAATTGAGGTCGTTCCGTTTCGGACATTTGTTCGTTCCATTCTTCAAAAATCCGTGATCGAGGGCGAGACGCATCGCACCCCCTGAAATCCGCCCGTAGTCTACCTGAAAATGCAAACCCTGTTGACCGGCCAACGCGCTCGCTGAGCCGTGTCTCGTCGTCTATTCGAGTCCGACTATGCGAATGCTGGAGATTTTGAGACAATCTTCGCCAATTCAAATTGGACCTGAGCTCTGGCGAGCCGCCTATTCAATTCCGCGCGGCTGCCAGAATTCAAACTGTTCTCAAGCCCCAAAGGATGCCAAGGGCAAGAACTCAAATGAAGATGCTACGCAAGTCGATTCTCGAAGGTCACTTTCTTCTCGACCTCGACGCGAGAAACCTCGAGTCCATATTTTCGCAAGTGCTGAAATACCTTGTGGCTCTCGATGTTGTGCCGGACGCCAAATCGGGCGAGGTGCTGTCGGCGTTGATGGCGCGAGAAGCAGAATTGAGCACGGCGATTGGCAACTCGGTGGCGGTGCCACACGCCTATCTCGATGTGATATCGGAGCCGATTGTCGTTTTCGTGCGGCTCGCCAAACCGATCAACCTAGATGCGCCCGACGGCGTGCCGACTCAGTTCTTTTACGTTCTGCTCGGCCCCGCCGGCGCCTCGATGCAACACCTCGACGCGCTGGCCGGAATCGTTCGTCTGATGGCGGACGATGAATTTCGCTACGACGCCGGGAAAGCCCCGACGCAACTCGAGCTGCTCGAGGCGGTTGACCGTTGCGCTGAACGGCGGGCGCCTGCTGCTGCCTCCGATCCGAAAGAACGTGATGACGGGCTCAAGTACAGCGGGCGTTTCTGTGGCGGCATGGTTGACGACGTCAAGCGGCGGCTTCCACATTACGTCAGCGACTTCACCGACGGGATGCACTCCAAGAGCCTCGCCTCGACCATGTTCTTGTTTTTCGCCTGCCTGGCGCCAGCGGTCACGTTTGGCGGAATCATGGCCGAATTGACCGACAATCACATCGGTGCCGTCGAAATGATCATCGGATCCGCGATCTGCGGAGTCGCTTATGCGATGCTCGCTGGACAACCGCTCGTGATCCTTGGCGGGACCGGCCCGCTGCTCATCTTCACATGGCTGCTCTATGTGCTCTGCCAAAAGTTTGGAATCGAGCAGTATTTTCTCGAATCCTTCGCTTGGGTCGGGTTGTGGACAGGCCTTTTCCTAATCGTCATGGCGGTCACCGACGCCAGTTGCCTGATGAAATACTTCACGAGGTTTACCGACGAGATTTTCGCGGCTCTGATATCACTTATCTTCATCTATGCGGCGGTGGAAGCACTCGCAGAGATCGTGACCGAGGTCTATCACGTTGAACGCTCTAGCCACGATCGAGCCCTCGTGCCATTGATACTCGCCGGGGGAACATTCCTTATCGCCTTGAGTCTTTCACGGTTCCGTCAAAGTCGCTACTTGCTCCCGCAGATTCGCGAGTTCCTTGCCGACTTCGGACCGACCATCGCGTTGGCCGCCATGACGGTGCTGGCGATCAAGTGGTTTAACGATGTCGACATTAAGAGGTTGCCTGCTCCGGACGAAATTCGTCCGACGCTTGACCGATCCTGGTTTATCAACCCCCTTGTCGCGCCCCAATGGGTCTGGTTTGCTTCGATGGGCCCCGCGGCACTGGCGGCAGTTCTGGTCTATGTCGACCAGAATATCACTGCTCGACTTGTTAACAGCCCCGATCACAAGCTGCAAAAGGGCCAAGCCTATCACTACGACCTTTGCCTGATCGGCTTCATCATCGGCGCCTGCTCCCTGTTCGGCTTGCCGTGGCTGGTCGCCGCCACAGTCAGGTCGCTCAATCATGTCCACAGCTTGGCCACCGTCGAGGAAGTCGTCGCCAAAGACGGCGGATCGCGAAATCGAGTCCTCTCCGTGCGAGAAACGCGACTGACGGGTTTGTGCATTCACCTCTTCATTGGCTTGTCGGCATTGGCCCTGCAGTGGCTGAAAATGATTCCCATGCCAGTGCTTTACGGATTATTCCTTTACATGGGCGTCGTCTCGATGGGCAGCAATCAATTCTTCGAGCGATTGAGACTTTGGCTGATGGATTCGTCGCTCTACCCAACGACCCACTATACGAGACGCGTGCCCATCTGGACGATTCACAGATTCACGCTGATTCAGCTTGTCTGTTTACTTGTGCTGGGGATTGTCGAAGTCACCCCGTTAGGAATCCTGTTTCCCCTCTTCTTGCTGCTGCTCGTGCCCGTTCGCTTCATCGCGGGCCGCTTCTTCACGGCCGAAGAACTCGAAGCGCTCGATTCCGAAGAGGAGCCGGAAGAAGAGGAGCTGACGTGGACGTAGCGACAACGAGTTTTCAGCTAACCAATCCTTGCCACGCAATCAAGAAGACCCCAACTAGTGCAGCGTCAACACTAAGAATTAGGATCCCAGTGTTTGTATCGTACGCC
>CAZMNY010000048.1:0-4771 GCA_964567745.1 uncultured Pirellulaceae bacterium
GACTTTTTCGTTGACTTTTTCGTTGACTTTTTCGTTGACTTTTTCGTTGACTTTTTGGTTGTGCTTTTCTTGGCCGTCGTCTTCTTGGCTGTCTTTTTGGCGGCTGGCTTCTTCGTTGTTTTCTTGGCCGCTTTCTTGCTCGCCGCTGCGGCGGGTTTCTTGGCGGCCGGTTTTTTGGGGGCCGCTTTCTTGCTCGCCGCCTTCGTGGCGGGCTCATCTTTTTCGGCCGACTTGGCGGCCGTTTTCTTGGACTTCTTCGCCGGCTCTTCCTTCTTAGCCCGTTTGGGGAATCGCTCTTTGGCGTCCGGAGCAATCTCTAACATGACCGCGCGAACTCGGTTGGAAAACGGCGCGGCGGAGAATTCGACGGCGAGCTGGTGGAACAGGGAGCCGAAGTCGCGCCCCTTCGATTTGGCAATCGCTCGTTCGAGCCCCGGCGCTTTCCGCTTGGCCAAGTCTTTGTCGCTAATCGCGCCGACAATGAACAGCGATTGCATGGCGCCGTTGTTGAGTGGAATCGCATGTCCGCCCAGGCCGTTCTGCGTGAAGTAGGCGAGCACGAAGGGGGTCATGCCGTTGAGTTGCTGGATCTCTTTGGCCGCCTTGCCGAGATTTTGTTTCTTGTAGAATTCGAGGTCAAACGTGTAGTGAGTTTCGAACACATGGTGCAGAACTCGTTTGAGTCGCTTCGCGGCGACCGGCGCATCGGGAAGGACGGCCAAGACCTGAGCCAGTTCGGCGATCGTGGTGACGCGAACTTCATTCCAGTCAAAGTACGACTGCTGCAAACGAGCAAACGCCTCATCGGCCTGCTCGTGCTTCGCCGACTCCAGCACGCAGGCATAGAGTAGGTGCTCCAGCAAGTTGCGATTGCTGGGCAGTGCAACTGGCTTGTAGTGCTTCTTGAGAACTCGGTGCGTCTTGGTAAGGACCGCCGCGCGGTTCGTATTGCTCATGAGATTCTCGCACTATGGTGTGATTGGGAGGGGCGGGGATGGCTTCGAGTGGTGCGTTTCTGTTGGCTGTGAGTCACGAGCCAGTCGCCAGGTTCAAATCGGCTCGGCGTCGGGCGGACCTTCCGAAGGCGGACCTTCCTGACGTTCGGCGTCGGGATCAACGGGAGACGCGGCTGCTGACTCATCGGGAGCCGAATTTGCTTCGCGTTCATCCTGAAGTTCGCCCAAGATACGGGAGACTTCCATGGAGTGTTTCGCCCCTTTGTCGATGACAAACGTCAACTTGGGTGTGTAACGCGTATCGATACGTTTGGCGACCTTCTGTTGCAAGAAACCGGCCGCGTTCTGCAGCCCGTGAATGCTGAGTTTCTGCTGAGGTTCGTCGCCCATGACGGAGACATGCACTTTGGCGAGACGCATATCCGCTGAGACTTCAACTCGGGTGACCGTGACGTTTTGAATTCGAGGATCACGAAGATCGGTCAGGATCGACATGCCGACGACTTCGCGAATGGCCTGGGCTGCTTTAAGGACGCGACGTGATGTCATAGCGATGGGCGAGAGAACTAAGCTGAAACAGGATGGGTCGAACGCCCAATCGACCAGTCCAAAAGATTGCTTGTTGAGCAAGAACCGTTTGGCCGGCGATCACTTGGGCGACTACAACGTGCGGGCGACTTCTTCAATCTTATAGGCTTCCAAGACATCATCTTGTTTGATGTCATTAAACCCGGCCAATTTGATTCCGCATTCCATGCCTCGCGGCACCGACTTGATGTCATCTTTTTCGCGGCGAAGCGAGTCGAGCGGATAGTCTCCAATCGACCGCCCGTCCCGATAGACGCGGATGCGACAACCACGTTCGATGGAGCCTTGGGCGACATAGCAACCCGCCACCGAACCAACTCGGCTGATCGGAAAGACTTGCTTGACCAGCGCTCGACCGAGATCGACGACTTTTTCCTCGGGCTTGAGGCGGCCTTCGAGCATCGCTCGAATATCATCGGTAATCTTGTAGATCACGTCGTATCGACGAATCTCGATCGCCCGTTCGTCCGCCAATTGACGAGCCGCTTCGTTTGGAATGACGTTGAAGGCGACAATCACGGCCTGTGAAGCATCCGCGAGAGTCACGTCGCCCACGGTCACTCCGCCCACGCCCGAAAGCAGGACTTTGACTTTGACCTCGGGGTGATCGAGTTTGCCGAGTTCTTTTTGGATCGCCTCGATCGAGCCTCGCACGTCGGCGCGGACGATCAAGTTGAGCGTTACGACTTCATCCGGCTTGCCGAGTCGCCCCTCTTCAAGCATCTGCATGAAGCTCTCGTAGTCGATCGCGTTGACCACGCCGGAGAGATCGTTTGCTCGCGATTCCTGCTCGCGTTTCTCAGCGATCTCACGAGCCTTGACGATATCGTCGACGACATAAAACTTGTCGCCGGCACCAGGCGGAGCGTCGAAGCCGGTAATGTTGACGGCGGACGACGGTCCGGCCGCTTTGATTTTCTTCTTGACCTTGAGCGTGTCGTGCATTGCCTTCACGCGACCATGCGAGTTGCCGCACACCACGATATCGCCAACTTCGAGCGTTCCGTTTTCGACGATCAATTTCGCCAGAACGCCTCGTTTGCCCTCTTGTTGGGCTTCGAGGCAAACGCCATAGGCGTCGCGAGTTGGATTCGCTGTCAATTCGTGGAGTTCGGCAATGCCCTGAACGGTTTCCAACAGGTCATCGACGCCTTCGCCGGTAATGGCGCTGGTCCTGACCACTTCGACGTCACCGCCCCACTCGCTGGGCGTCAAATCGTATTCAGTCATTTGCGTCATGACGCGATTAATATCGACGCCGGGGAGGTCGACTTTGTTGAGCGCGACCACGATCGGCACTTCGGCCGCTTTGGCGTGGCTAATCGCTTCGGCCGTCTGCGGCATGATGCCGTCGTCCGCCGCGACCACAAGCACAGCAATGTCCGTGACGTTGGCGCCTCGAGCCCTCATCTCCGTGAAGGCCTCGTGACCCGGTGTATCGACGAAAGCGATTTCGCGTCCCTCTTTGTCGTGGATCTTGTAAGCGCGAATGTGCTGGGTAATTCCGCCTGCTTCGCCCGAGACGACATCGAGTCCGATAATCGCGTCGAGCAACGACGTCTTTCCATGATCGACGTGACCGAGGAACGTGATGATCGGTGGCCGAGCCTCCAAATCATCTTCGTCATCCACAGCATTCTCAACCGCAGTCAGCAACTCGTCTTCGAGCGACTCCTGTTGGCGAATATCGATCTCAACGCCCAACTCCAGAATCAGCTCTTCAACCAATTCATCCGGAATACCGGCGTTGATGTTGAGCCCTTCGACTCCCATTTTCATCAGTGCGCCGAGCACGCGGCCCTGTCCGGCACCGCTGGCCTCGGAAAAGGATCGGACGGTGCAGGGCAGCGTCAGGCTGACGTTGTCTTTCCTGGGCGCGGCCGTGTTCCTGCCAGTGCGTTTGCGACGTCGACCGCGATAGTAGCGATCGTCTTGACCGAATCTTGTTCTTGCCCGATTTCGGCGCGAGGACTGGCGATTGACTCGGGTGTTCGCCATGCCGGCCATGCGATCGCCCGTTTCCGCCTTCTCCGTTTTGCCAACGCGACGGCGTTTACCTGCTGCGACGCCCTTACCTTCGCCATCGGGCACAGGAGCGACTGGCTCGCCGCGTCCGCCGGCCTTGCGAGTCTGTTTGGCCTCGACATCCGCCAACTGCTGTTTGAGCGGCGCTTTGGAATCGCCGGAGGCAATGGCGTCCTTGGGCAGACGAATAACCGGCTTCTGAGCCTTCGGCTCATTGGTCTTTTCGACTTTGGGCGCGGGCTGTTTGATCTGCGGCATTTTGCCGAGTTTGACGTTGATCACCGGCGCTCGAGGTTTCTTCTGCCTCGGCGCGTCACCGGCTTTTCCGTCGCCGGCCTTGGTGATCACTTTGATACCGCCCCGTCGACCGGGCACCATATAATCGCCGCGCCGCAGAGGAGCGTCTTTGTCCGCAGCCGGCTCGTTCGCAACATCATCGACTTCGTCGGGCGCTGTTTCCGGAGCGCCTGTTTCCATGTCGGCGGCTTCGTCGGCACCATCGTCGACCGGCGTCTCAACGGTTTCGTCCGTTTCGTCCGCGGCGGCTTCGCTTCCAGCAAGCTCGGCAGAGGCAAGCGGCGGCTTCTCGACGACGATGCGAGGTTTTCGCTTCGGACGTGCGATGTTTTTGACGGACGTCTTATCTGTCAGCTTGGTCGAGCGAACAGGAGCATTATCAGCGACGGGAGTCGCTGGTTTTGTTTCCTTCTTCGTCGTCGGGCCGGCCATGTGCGCACGAAGTTTGGTGACCTCGTCGTCATCGAGGCTGGCAAGCGCAGACCCCTTGCCATGAATGCCCGCCTTTTTACAGACGTCAACCAGTTCTTTACTATCGAGATTAAACTCTTTCGCCAGGGCGTAGATCCGAATCGGCACTCCCTAGGCCTCCTTCTGTGTTGAATACGGACCTTGTCGGCCGTACTCGTTCGTTTCGACTAGTGCATTCGCGGTCTCCTGTCCTGGCTACGAGAGGCCTTCGCGCATCGCGCATCGGCCTCAATGCCAATGTATACCACCGCTACTCTCAACTCGACTCCTGATTCGGCGAATCCGTGTCGGAGGCCGCATCCGATGCCGGCTCGCCCCCACTCTCAGATTCCGCCTCACTCGACTCCGCCACCTCACCTGACTCAGCCGCTACGGCGGCAACTTCTTCAGCGGATTCCTCAGCTTCGCTTTCCGTAGCTTCGCTTTCCGTAGCT
>CAZMNY010000048.1:4871-40683 GCA_964567745.1 uncultured Pirellulaceae bacterium
TCACTTTCCGTAGCTTCACTTTCCGTAGCTTCACTTTCCGTAGCTTCACTTTCCGTAGCTTCACTTTCCGCAGCTTCACTTTCCGCAGCTTCACTTTCCGCAGCCGCTTTGGCAGCCTCTTGAGCTCGCGCCTCCGCTTCCGCCAATTGCTTGGCTTCGCGTTGCCGACGTCGCTCTTCGCTGGCCGCTTTTTCAGCTTCCGCAGCCCGGGTTTCCGCCTGCTCAACGATAACGTCAACCTGCTCGGCAGTTAACCCGCCCATTTCCATTAAGTCTTCCGGCTCAATGACTTCCAAGTCGTCGTAGGACAAATAGCCCTGTTCAACGAGCCGTTGAGCGAGCTCTTCGTCGAGCCCTTCGATTTCGCTAAAACCGGCCACCGCTCGCTCGATCTGCTCGCCAAGCTCCTCGCCGGTCATGATTTCAATGTCCCAGCCACAGAGCTTGCTGGCCAAGCGAACGTTTTGACCTCGTTTGCCAATCGCCAACGACAGTTGGTCCTCAGGAACGAGCACAATCGCGCGGCCAATCATCTCACAAAGCAAAACTTGATCGACTTCGGCAGGCTGCAGGGCGTTGGGGATGAGCAATTCGGGGTCGTCACTGTAGCGGACAATATCGATCCGTTCGTTGTACAGCTCCTCGACAATGTTTTTGATTCGACTTCCTCGGACGCCGACACATGCCCCGACACAGTCAACTCGCGTGTCGCTGCTGCTCACGGCCACCTTGCTACGGTTGCCCGGCTCGCGCGAAATCGCGTTGATCTCAATGACTCCGTCGGCAATTTCTGGAATCTCTTGCTCAAACAGCTGCTGCACCAATTGGGGCCGAGTTCGACTGAGAACGACTTTGATCCGGCTGCCTTGGGCGCGTACTTCAGCCACCACGGCCCGAACTCGCTCATTAGGATGATGCGATTCGCCTGGAATTTGTTCGCTTCGAGGCAAAATTGCTTCGACATTGTCGACTTGCACCGTCGTCGCTCCGCCATCCGCTCGCTGCACGATGCCGTTGACGAGCAGCCCCAGCTTTTCGTTGAAATCGTCCATCAACGAATCGCGTTCGGCTTCTCGAATCTTCTGAATGATGACCTGCTTAGCCGTTTGGGCACCGATGCGGCCGATAACGTCGTCGACTGAGCTATTGTCAACCGTGGCGGAAATCTCACCGCTTTCGCGGTCAACCGCGACCTCAATTACCGCTTCATCACCATATTGACGGCGCGCAGCCGATTCGAGGGCGGCTTCAATCGCCTGGAAGACTATCTCCTTGGGGATATTTTTCTCACGATGGAGCGAATCAACAATTCGCAGCATTTCGCTCGGGTTCATGCTTTCCGTCGCTTTCTAACGGGCGTCCCGCAATCTTTGCCAAGGCAACTAACTAGTAATCCAACAAGCCAGTATTCCAACAAAAACGCCGCAAGCTTGCGGCGATGCTCACCCCAAAAAAGGGGAGCAAGTGCCGTTCACTGCGGCCTCCGTCCTGTGTCGTGTTTCAGTTCTGGCACCGACCAAATCACTTGCCGAGCGTCAGAGCATCGCAGGTTGCCGGTCCGCTGCAAATAGATCTATTTGCCGCTGTATTGCCGTTGGTTGGATTCGGCGAGGCCACCGCCAACTGCGGGCAAGAACCAGTCCATCACCATCGATGGATTCCATAAAATCAATCGAACACAAAATACCGCTGCCAACCCCCATTGTCAACTGGGAGCGGGCCTCTTCGCTCGCCCCAAACCGCGATGAGTCACCGATTTGGGACGCGTGCTCGACCAGGCCGTGCGGCGTTCAAGCGGACCGATCGATCAACCCTGAAACCGCTTGACGACAATGGCGCTGGCCTGTCCTTGTGGCGAGACATTGACGCTCAAACAAGAGTCGCCAGGCGAGTTACCAAGGTCGCGATTCACATTGATCGGGCAAGCCGGATCGGGCTCGAGCCAAGTAAATACGGGCGCCAGCTGGCCGCAATTCATACCGAGTATGCTTGAAACCAGCTCAACCACACCGCTGCCCGCCCCCATATTTCCGGTGTAGCTCTTCAAAGCGGTCACGGGAACCGAATTCTCGCCAAACACCTCGGCGATCGCCGCCGCCTCCTCCAAGTCGCCGGTGCTGGTGCCCATTCCATTGGCGTGCACGTGCCCGATGTCCTCGGCCGCCAGCCCGCTGGTGGAAAGCGAATGGCGCATCGCATTGGCAATCGCCTTGCCACCATGCGGTTTCCCATCCTTGCCGACGACGGTCGACGAACCGTATCCGACAACCTCGGCGAGAATGTTGGCGCCGCGAGAGACGGCGTAGTCGAGTTCCTCAAGCATCAGACAGCCCGCGCCCTCACCGACAACGAGCCCAGTTCGGTCTTTGTCGAACGGTCGGCAAGCCAAATTGGCGTCGTTCGATTCCGTCGAAACCTGCTCCTGCATGATCACATGCAAAGTCCGCAGCGGATGGACTCGCGTTCCTGTCGCGCCGGCCAGCAGAGCATCCGCCGCACCTCGGGAGATCGTGCAGTACGCTTCGGCCAGGGCCAGATTCGACGACGCTTCTCGCAGAGTGATCGAGTTGTTCGGCCCGCGAAGGTCATTGTAAATCGCGATATGACTCGCCGGCATGTTGGGCAGGTACTTGAGCAACCAAAGCGGATCGACCTTCGGAACCCCTTTCTCCGCCCACTGATCAAAATGAAACTCACCCTCCTCATCGACGCAGTGCTGCACTGCCGAGGTGAATTCGTCAGGCGCCGTCATGATGTAGTCGGAGCCGAAAATGACGCCGACTCGGTCAGGATCTCGCCCCTCAACCGTCAAGCCCGACTCATGCAAAGCCAGTTGAGCGGCAGCGACGCCCATGGCGATCTCGCGGCACATGACCTTCATGCCCTTGCGGATATTGCGTTTGAGCAGTTTGTCGAGCGGTCCAAAGTCATCGATTTTCGCCGAAAAATCCCACGCCTCACCCCCGAATCGAATCGGGAGGTTTTCGGTCGGCAGCGATTCAAGCGGACGGATACCGCTGCGATTTTCCGAAATCGCGGACCACAACGTGTCGGGCGAATTGCCCAAAGGGCTTATCAACCCCATTCCAGTTACAACAACTCGGCGTGACATTCGTAGTTCGGCAAATCAAAGGAAGGCTGAAAAAGGCGAGACGAAAGCAAGCGACTATTCTATTTGGCAACGGCCGTTGTGGCATAGCCCCTTGCTCACAATCGACCCTATCCATCACAAAGCCGAAGCAACCCCGACATTATGAGTCCAATTAAGGTTGCAACTTTGCTCGATCCTCGACACAAAACTCGCTATGCTCAGAACACGGAAAAAACGCCGCTCGGTGCCGGACAGGAGCAATCCACATATGTTCTCGTTGCTGCCCCAGATCGGTTCGCGACGGCCAAGTCGCCGCCAACTGCTGCAATTTGGCGGGCTCGGTGCCATTGGCATGGCGATGCCGACTATCGCCTCAGCCCAATCGGCGACGCCACATCCGGCGACCGCGAAACGCTGCATCTATATCTTCTTGTGCGGCGGCCCCAGCCAACTCGACATGTGGGACCTCAAGCCGGATGCGCCCGAGACGATTCGAGGCCCATTCCGTCCCATCGCGACCTCCACGCCCGGAATCCAAATCGGCGAACTGCTGCCTAACGTCGCCAAACACACTGACAAGTTTTGCATCGTCCGATCGATGGTCCACGACTCAACCGACCACGGGACGGGCATCAAGTACATGCTTCAAGCCGATTCGGGACCGTTAACGAAAGTGACCAAAGCGTTCCCGATCGAGCGAACCGACCATCCAGCCATCGGTGCGATCCTCAGCCGCATTTTGGGCAACAAATCGGAACTGCCCGCCTGGGTCACCGTTCCTAGGCCGTTCACGACCGGAAGCCGCATGTTCAAAGGGCAAAGCGCCGGCTTCCTTGGCACCGCCTACGACCCTCTCTTCCTCAATGCGGAAAAGAAGGACTCGCTGTCCGAAAAGCAATTCACCGTGGACGGCCTGAGCTTTCCCGATGGAATGAATACGACGCGGCTCGTCGGTCGCAAACGTTTGCTCGAACAACTCAATCCGGCCGCCAAGCACGAAACGGTCGAAGCCAAGAATTTGCGGAGCTACTACGAGAAGGTGTTTGGGATGTTGTCGTCCGGCGGATTGGGTCAGGTGTTCGACCTGGATCGCGAGCCGCCGAAGTTACGAGATCGCTACGGACGCAACGAATATGGGCAGAGCTTTCTGCTGGCTCGACGCCTGGCGGAAGCCGACGTGCAAATGGTCAACGTGTTTTGGACCTATTACGGCAAGGACGGTTGTCAGTTTAACTTGTGGGATAACCACGGCAGTGACAAACCGGTCTGCGGCGGACATAACAAGGGCGTCGACATGATCCGCGGCGACTATTGCTGCCCTTCATTCGACCGCGCCTACTCGGCGTTGCTGGAAGATCTGGCCGACCGAGGAATGCTGGATGACACGCTGGTTGTCGTCACAGGCGAATTTGGCCGCACTCCGAAGATCAACAAGAACAGCGGCCGCGACCACTGGCCGCATTGCTACTCAACGGTGTTGGCCGGAGGCGGCGTGCGAGGCGGTCAGATTTATGGGGCCAGTGATCGTCACGCCGCCTACGTCAAGAATTCACCGGTCCGACCGGAAGATCTTGGTGCCACTATCTTGCACGCATTCGGAGTCGCACCGGAAACGGCAATCCACACTCCCGATGAGCGGACAGTCGCCAGCTCGAACGGAACGCCGATCACCGCGCTATTTTGAGCTCAAGCCGAAACCGGGCACAAAACCGATACAAGCCTCAATGGCCTGGGCGATGGGGCCCCCGATCGATCTAGCCGAAACCAAACGACCACCGGCAGGCCAAGACGTCCCGTGCTTTCCGCAATTCCCATCGGTTTAGTTTGACTTACGACTGACACAAGCTAGATCTTGATGGCAACGGCTCGGCGGGCAACTTGTTTTCCCGCCGCACCAAGCCGTTGTCTAGCCTTAAGTACCTGGCCGTTCGGTCGGAAGCTCGAGCCGTTGACCGCACTCAGCGCGCCGTGGTTCTGACGCGCGGCACATAAAAAGAACCCAGGACGTTGTAAAACGCCCCGGGCTCCTACCTGCCCCGCACCAGCCATCTGCAATCCGAAAGAACGTTAAATTCGATCGGCGTTGCAAAACTATACTTTCGAACCGACGCTCTGTGCTTGTGGTTTGCCGCAAAACACTTGTATGACGCCCGCAACGTCGACTGTACTGCTTTGTGTCTGGCGTGTTGGCGACAACGCGATCGGACGAGGCCCGTTAGGTCCCTGCCCCGCCTAACGGGCCATTTTTACGCGCGAGCGAAGACAGACGCATTCTCAAACATCGATGCGCCCACGTCTCACCTCTTGTTCTGCGCCCGGATTGTTGGCGTATTTCTCATGCACACCCCACCTGAGGACCACCGCATGCGCTACAAATGATCAAGACGGCTGCAAATCGACACTAATGGGGGAGCAAGGCACCTGTCTTTTGGCCGAGCATTGGAAAGCGTTTTGCGTTTACCGCTGGAATTGCTAGAAGTAGGTACCTTTCATTAGCGCACGGCACTTGACCTTTCTCGCCAACGCGCCACGGCCAACCTTCAAAGGGCAAGAAGATGGCTTCGGATCTCGCAGTTTTCGAACACAACTTAACCAAGGCAAAGTCGTCTCGATGATGACATCCTCAAAGTCCGCAGCGGGCTCGACTTTCAATTGGAAACGGCCGAGCAACTGGCCGACGAATTAATCGTTCGCGATTTGCTGACTCAATTTCAAGCTCGTCGCGTTCTAGATGGCCAACAAGAAACGCTCGATCTGGGCGACCATCTCGTCCTGGATGAAATTGGCAGCGGCGGAATGGGGCGCGTCTACCTGGCGCGCCATTTTGCCATGGATCGCTTAGTTGCCATCAAAGTCCTCGCCCCCGAATCGAGAGACGCCAGCGCCACGAGACGATTTGAACGCGAGGTCCGGGCGGCGGCTCGACTTCAACATCCCAATATCGGCGCGGCGTACGACGCCTGCCTGGGCGATGGCGAACAATTCCTCGTGATGGAATATGTGCGAGGCAAGAATCTCGAAGAGATCGTCCACGAGTCGGGCCCGTTCACGATTCAAAACGCTTTGAATATGATTTCGCAAGCCGCAGCTGGCTTGCAATTCGCCCACGAGAAAGGAGTTTTCACCGGGACATCAAGCCCGCCAACTTGCTCGTTGATGACCATGGCGCCGTGAATGGGCTCGACATGGGATTGGCCCGGCTGAGCGACGACATTGGCGCGGATGAAACTGCCGACCAAGGGCTTGCTCGGAGCGGTCAAGTTGTGGGAACGGTCGACTACATGTCGCCCGAGCAGGCGGCGGACACGCGCTCCGCCGACGAAAGAAGCGACATATATTCCCTGGGCGCAGTCCTCCACTTCTTGCTGACCGGAAAACCTCGTGATACCGAAGTCACAGCAAAGGTCGCCCAGGATTTCAAACGAAACGACCAGAGTGCAAGGTCGAATGGCGTCCAATCAACTAGCTTCACTCGATTGAGCGTTCGCACGGCAAGCAAATTGCAAGACGCTTTGCTCTGCGTTTTGCCTTTGACTCATCCGCCTGCTTCAACGTACCTAGACGCCAGTCCTTTGTCGCTCAATATCGTCCGTGGTTGTTGGGGGCGGTGCGGGACGTGCGATCACTGCGGATCATCGACTGGCTAGCCGTCCCGTTGTTTTCCAGAATGAGAATCGCGTCAGCTCGACCTGTTGTCCCATCGAAAGGCGTTGAGATCGGCAAGCCGACAAGGTTCGAGATCGTGTTCTTTTGCGGAGCGGGCGAGGCAACGACGCCGCAGCTGAGCATCAGCACCTTGTCGTCCGGCCATACGAATCGCTCGTGCAGCCGCCAGCTGACCAGCTGCGGAACCTGAATGTCGATCCGTTGCACCTGGTTGCCGAATCCTGGCAGGTTGACCGTGACCGGAATCAAACGCTCGATCTGATCGACATGACAGCGAATCACGGTATCAATCGACCGTCCCTGTTCGTCGAAGAGCGAGCTGATGTGCAGAGTGTAGCCTTCGTTGATTTCACCCATCTCCGGTTTGTGCATCGGCCAAGGATCGCGGCGAACGGTCTGAATTGTCTTGACGTAACGCCGCGCCTGCCGCCGCTCAACCGTCAACGATTGCCCGTTGAACGCCGCCAGACTCCCCGCACTGTGCTCATGAAAATCGTTACGCTTCTTCAATCCCGCGTAGACCAAAGCCGCGTTCTCTCGCGAAACTAACCAAGCTTCGACGCCTGCCGAATGCACCTCGACCGCATCCATGCGAGGCAGCGCTTTGATCCGCCAATTCGGGCTTTGCAGTGTGATCAAGCGGACCCCAATCGCATGGGGCTCAGGACGACCGGCGACAAAACGATCAATGATGTCGCTGACAATCTCTTGCATCTCCGGCGTGTGATAGACGCGAACCTTGTCGCGGCTGACCGAGAGAATACTCAGCGGCTCGTGGAACCAAGTCTCGGTGCCCGTCTCTCTGAGGATCCAATCTTTCACAGCGAGCTCAGGGTGTTCGACCCCTTCGACTCGAGTCGTGTAGGGCCGCAAGTCGTACTCGCGCCAAACCTGCCCCTCATCGTTGGGAAGCAGACCGTTCGCCAACGACGCGCCTCGAGCTGGCGCCTTCCCCGCAGACTTCGACTGAGGCCCGCTGTCCGAGCTGCGAACGTCGGCCAGTCGAGTTTGCGAAGACTTCCAGTTGTCAGCGCGTTTGGCGGGAATCAAGCGAGACGTTTGAGCGACAGCGGGGCTGAACACGAACAAGGTCAGCAGGCAAGCCGCAACACGTTGGATCGTCGACATAGGTTGGTCTTCCTTGATCAACCAAAGTTGTGGTGAACGGACCCACACAGGTCGCCGCCATGGCAAGCCAAAGCGAGCTCTCCGGCGTGGGGCGGCGGAGTATACGGAAGGCCGCTCGGTATCGACAAGAGAGATTGATGATGGGCTTGAGGCAAAAAGGGTGATTTCTTGTATGGAATACCACCCGCAGCGCGATTTTCACTAGATCGATGGACGCTAGCGATCATGCGACTGCAATGCCATCAAGGAGGAGTCCCGTGGAAGAACGTGAACCAGCTCGAACGGCGCCGCGTCGTCGACGAAACGATCGGCGGCCTACCGCCCACGCCGAGTCTAGAGCCGTTCGGCATGAAAGCAACGCAACGAGACGTCTCGGTTCAACCGCATGGCTCGGCAAAGTCTTATCGCCATTGCTTTGGAGCATTATCGCGCACGGGTTGCTGCTGATCGCGATGGCGCTGGCCAAGTTTCAATGGCGCCCGAAGCCGCCACGAACTCTGATCGTCTCCGCAGGCGTTGAATCGGAGATGCTCGACAACACGCCGCTCATGAACACTCCGGTGCTGGAGCAACCACAGACGGAATTTGAAGAGATCTCGCCGGCGGTGTCCGAACCCATCGCGGCACCGACGTTGCCCGAGGTTCGCTTGCCGGAGAATGCTGCGGCCCAAAACGTTTCAATGGCTGAGCCGTCTCTGGCAAGTCCGCTTGAAGCAATCAGCCAGGCGGGGAGCGCCGAGTTGGCGTCGCTCGTTCCGCAAGACAAGAGGCGGCAGCAGAAACGCGGCGCGGTCTTCTTCGGTGTCGGGGCGACGGGCAATTCGTTTTGCTTTGTTGTCGACAGTTCGCGAAGCATGCGAGGCGGAAAGTTCGACCTTGCGCGCCGTGAAGTGCTCCGAGCCATTTCGGCGATGCAACCGAACCAACGTTTCTACGTGATGCTCTTCGACCAAAACGTCGAGCGGATGGAGCTTGAGCCCGGGACTCCCAGCCAGCAGCCGGCCAAGGCGACCGACGACAATAAGCAACGCCTTGCTCGTTGGATTGCGACCACAAAAATGGAGCCGTCGGCAAGGCCGGGGAAGGCGATCGAGGCCGCGCTGTGTCTTGAAACCGACGTCCTTTTTCTCCTCACTGACGGCGAGCTGCCGGACGATCTCACCGCCGCCGTTCGCGCTCAAAACCTCGTCCGTACCGAAGGCCAAGCGGTGCCGCAGCCAAAAGTCGTGATTCATACCGTGGGGCTCTACAGCCAGCGCGGACACCAGCTTCTCTACCAACTGGCCCAGGAAAACGGGGGGCGATATCGATTCATTCCGCGGCCGCCACGTTAACGACCCGCCCGCAGCTCCGCCAAGAACGGCCTCAATTCGGATTAGCTCGACAACTGAGTTGCAATGCGGGGCGTCAATCGACGATTATGGAGGGCATGGCTGAGCCGACTGACGAATACGAATTGACGGCTGAGGACCGATTCATACCTTCGGTGGCCGAACTGACGGCGGGACCCGTTTCGTCTTGGGAGCGACTTCGCGCCGCAGCGCCGTTCTTGCTGAGTTTGATTGTCCACCTGTCGGTTTTGATCGGGATGGCGATCTGCAGCAAGGCTCTGCGCGACGAACGCGTTCCCACCATGCTGGTTGTCTCTCCCCCAGTCGCCGAGGTTGAACTCAAGTCGTTCACGATGGACAAGGACCGTGATTCGACGGAAACCAGCAGCCAGGTATTCCAGGCGGTTCCTTCTGATTCAGTCGCTGACGCCGGCTCAGAATCCATGGCATCTCCGCTAGCCGTTGTGGCGAGCAACAAGGCAAAACGGATCAGGGAGGCGTCTCCTCTTTCTCAAGTGAACGGTCTGTTCGGCGGTCTTGGTCTGGGCCAGTCATTGGCCGGAAGCAGGCAAGGCGTCGGTGAGCAGGCGGGCGAGGAGGGAGAGAAGGGTGCCGAGTTTTTCGGCGTTCACGCGGCGGGGACCCGTTTCGTTTTTGTGGTCGACAGTTCGCGAAGCATGCGCGGCCGAAAATGGGCGACGGCCTGCCGTGAGTTGATCGAAAGCGTCGGGCGATTGCACGGTCAACAGTCGTTCTATGTCATCTTCTTCGACGTGGACACTCATCCGATGTTCGACCAGCGACGGCCGGAACGCGACTTGCTTCCCGTAAACGCCGCGAACCAAAAGCGACTCAAGAGATGGCTGCCAAGCATCAAACTCGGCGCCGATACGCGGCCGCTCCACGCAATGCAACTGGCCCTTCGATTTGAACCCGACGCGATCTTCCTGCTTTCCGACGGCGAGTTCGCCGACCCAACTCGAAATTTTCTTCTCGCTGAAAATATTCGAGAATCCGAGGACGGCAGTCGGGAAACCGTCGTGCCCATTCACACGGTCGGATTTCACAGCCTAGCAGCACAAGCGGTGCTCCAACCGATCGCCCACGAGAATGGCGGCGTCTATCGGTTTATTCCGGGACCGAGACGCTGAGCCACCCGAGCCCGGCGGGCGCTCTTCAGCGGAGTGGTCGTTTCGCGTGACAAATCCGAAAGCCGCGGAACCGAGCTAATCGGGAGAACCGGACTCGGCGCATCCGTCATGCAAACACGATCGCGATCTGCTCTATTTTTTCCACAACGCCGCACTCGCCCGGACGAACAGCTCTAGGCACTTCTGCTCAATCTCCTCAACTCACAGCCCAGTTTCATGCCGAAGCTATTGACCTGTTACGAGCAACCGATACCGGCCGGCAGAGGTCGTCGAACCGGGACCAGTTCTTGATCGCCGACCTGAACAAGTCGATGAATGTGGATCAAAAGAGTTTGGCGAGTGATCACAAGACGCGTCTCTATGGTGCCTCGCAAGGCAAACTGCTTTTGGTCGCCGACGGCATGGGCGGGCATATGGCGGGCGAACGAGCGAGCCAATTAGTGGTCGATAGCATCGTCAATTACGTGCTCGACTCGCTGCAGTGGTTCTTTCGGTTGGGAACGGCGGTTGACGAAGATTTTTGTGAACAGTTCAAGAATGCGGTGCGTCATTACCAAGCTGTATTGCAAGCGGAAGCCAAGCTGATTCCGCAGCGTCGAGGCATGGGCACGACATTGACATTGGCTTACGTGATTTGGCCGAGAATGTATGTCGCCCATGCGGGCGACAGTCGCTGCTACGTGATGCGAGACGGAAAGCTCAAACAGATTACTCGCGATCACACGCTCAGTCAGCTCTACCGCGAATCGCAGGAAGCAGAAGAGCGTGTGGCGGCAGCGACAATATTACCGCCATCGTGGCTCGACTTCAGACGAATGATGAGCAGGACGATGGCCAGTCGGACCTTGCGGACACGGTTGAGTTTGACAATCTGGGCTAGGATTTCGCCATTTTGCCCAATCAAACCTTAGAGTCTCGCTCAAAAACTGGGTGGAATTGCCCCTTCCGCCTACAATCTCTGGGCGAACACATCTATAATCGTTGATCTGTCGAAGGGATCGGCGTCGATACCGTATTGTCGCCTTTCGCTCCGCGAAAGTAGCGCTACTTTCGCGGAGCGACAGGCTGAAAGGCGACCCTGGACTGGCTAACGGATTTGGGCCTCAAAGGAATCACCAATGAGTTTGCGAAGAAACTGCGAAGGCGTCACGCGGCGAGATTGTCTGCAATTCGGGCTCGGTAGCCTGTTTGCTGGAGGATTGGTTGAAGGTCTTCGACTGCGAGCTGAGGCGGCGCCCGACTCGGCACCGCCTGCGGTCGCCAAGGCGTGCATTCTGATTTGGATGGATGGCGGCCCGACCCACTTCGAGACATTTGACCCCAAGCCCGATGCCCCTGCGGAGTTTCGTGGTGAATTCGATGCCGTACAAACGGCTGTACCCGGCGTCCATTTTTCCGAACACATGACGAAGCTGGCGGCGAGTCTCGACCGATATTCGATCGTTCGATCGATTCGTCACAACCAGGGTAATCACGGTGCCGGCAATCACTACATGATGACCGGTTCTCCGCCGCGAATTCCAGTTGGCTGCGGTGCCTTCGTTAGTTTCCATCCCAGCATGGGAAGCGTGGCGTCAAAAGAACTCGGCGGACGCAACGCGCTGCCCAGTTATTTTTCCATGCCCAGAATGTCCCGTTCCGGCGGGCCGAACTTTCTCGGCGCCAAACACGCTCCATTTGTCGTGTCGGACGATCCCAATCGAGCCAACTTTCGCGTTCGCGACGTTGCCACGCCAAAAGGCCTGACGGAAGAGCGATTCGAACACCGGACCGACCTTCGCTCGCTCGTCGATCAGCTAGAGCGCATCCCGCAAGAGTCGGCGGGCGATCCCGTCAAAGCAATCGATACGTACTACCAGCAAGGCTTCGACCTCATTACATCGAAAGAGGCTCAAGCGGCTTTTGACATCGAACGCGAGGATGACAAAGTCCGCGAGGCCTATGGGCGCGACGGGTTTGGACAACGATGCTTGCTGGCTCGCCGACTTGTCGAGGGCGGCGTTCCCTTCGTGACCGTCTACGACGGCGGATGGGACCATCACTCCAACTTGTTCAACACCTTGAAATCGAGACTGCCGAAATGGGACAACTCAGTCGCCACGTTGATCAAGGATCTCGATGATCGAGGCATGCTCGATTCGACGCTTGTCCTCGCCTTAGGTGAATTTGGGCGGACGCCGAAAATCTCGACTCTATCGGGCCAATCGAAAGCGGGCCGCGACCACTGGGCCAACGCCATGTCGGTTCTGATGGCCGGCGGCGGCATCGAGGGCGGCACGGTTGTCGGCAGCACCGATCGAAACGGACACTCGGCGAATTCGCGTGTTTTGGCACCGGAAAATTTTGTTTCGACCGTTTACTCGAAGCTTGGCATCAACCCGGCCAAGATCCTCTACACGCCGCTCGGTCGACCGACCCACTTGGTCAGCGACCCGAATCCAATCCGCGAGTTGATGTAAAACTCGCGCCGATCGGATTGCGTCTCCTGTTTGCGGCCGCGAGTTTGGTTCTTTGCGCTCGTACGTGCCCACGCGCTTTTTCAACGAGGGACAACATGCCAGGTGTTCTGACTCGACAACCATCATCCTGGACACGCCTCGTTGTCTTGATGGCGGTCGTTTCTTCGGTTCGCACATCGGCCGCTGAGAACTGGGGCGCATGGCGAGGTCCATCGGCCAACGGTGTGGCGAGTGATGATGCAACACCTCCGCTCCAGTGGAGCGAGACTCGCAATGTCAAATGGAAGACGAGCCTGCCGGGTGAAGGCAGCTCGACTCCAATCGTCTGGGCCAAGCGCGTCTTCATTCTGGCGGCGGAAAAGACAGATCGGCTCGGCCAGTCGGCGACGCAACAAGACGATCGGTCGAAGACGAGCGCCCCTGAATACTTTTATCGTTTCTTGGTGCTCTGCTATGACCGCGAAAGCGGGCGAGAATTGTGGCGCCGAGTGGCCTCGGAGGCGGTTCCTTTTGATGGCCGGCACGGCACAAATACGTACGCTTCCTCGTCCCCGACAACCGACGGCAAGCGGCTCTACGCCTCGTTCGGCTCGTACGGGATCTTCTGTTTTGATCTGGACGGAATGCCAATCTGGAAACGCGACCTGGGAAGGATGCGAACGCGATACGGTTGGGGCGAGGCCGCCTCGCCGACGCTCTATGACGATGCGTTGGTGGTGAATTGGGACCATGAAGATCGGTCGTTTATCACCGTGCTCGATGCCGCGACAGGTAACACAAGGTGGCGAGTTGATCGAGACGAACCGACGACGTGGGCCACCCCGTGCGTCGTCGAAACAAAGGACTCGGTCCAAGTTATCGTCAACGGCACGAATCGAGTGCGGAGTTACGAACTGACTTCGGGAAATCTGATTTGGCAATGCGGAGGCCAGACGCTCAACGCGATACCGTCTCCGTTTGTGATCGGTAATGTCGCTTACTGTGTGAGCGGTTATCGAGGCTCCGCGGCCTACGCAATTCCTCTTACCGCTCGAGGCGATGTGACTGAATCGGAAGGCTGGCGGTGGCGTCATACGAAAGCGACACCCTATGTCCCATCAGCTATCGCGTACCGAGACCGGCTCTACTTTAGCCAGTCGAACCGAGCCATCCTCAGCTGTCTCGATCTTATGACTGGCAAGCCTATCTTCGGCCCGGCTCGACTGCCTGGACTTCGCAACATCTACGCGTCACCCATCGCCGCAGCAGGGCATATCTACTGGGTAGGACGCAGCGGCACCACAATCGTCCTGAAAGCCGGCGACGATCTCGAAGTCGTTTCAACAAACCAACTCGACGATCCCATCGACGCATCGCCCGTCGCCGTCGGCCGCCAGCTTTTCCTGCGCAGTTCGAGCCATCTCTATTGCATCGAATCAGCTCGCTGAAAAGCTGATCGTCGCTTTTCGCTCCGCGAAAGTACCGCATTTCGTGCGCCACTTGTGGCACACAACGACTTGGCAAGCAGTTTGCGATTCGGCGGCGAACTAAATCCCTCCGCGACAACCAAGGGTCACGTCCAGACCACAACGAGCTTGTCTCGTTCTTTGAATCAGGTTTTAAAGCTATCCCGCCGGTCGCGATGCCCCGTTGCCAACGTAACGATTGGCATCTCATCTTTTCGTGGATTCTCGTGTTTTTCGTGGCTCGTCCATTCTCGTCAGACGAATCTAGCCACGAAGAAAGCACCAAAAGGCACGAAAAAGAAAGTCGGTTACGGGACGCCGCTTCCGGAAAATCGTTACCTGCGTTGCGTGCCACAGGCTTTCCAGTGGTTGGCGGCAGAATGTCCTTTTCGCCTTTCGGCAAGACCCAAATCCAATGCGCTGACGTAGGCAAGAATGCATCGTGCAAAGTGGTGAATGCATCGTGCAAAATGCTCGCTGTCGTCATTCGCTCTTCACTTGTCTTTTATGGGCACCGGGCGCCTCCCATTTTTTTGTCCGTCAATTCTTGTCGAGAGGGTGCCGTTATGTTTGGATTGCTTGTCGGCTTAGCGTTGAGTTTTCCGAATGCCGCGGAGAAGGAACCAGAGAGAGGTCTTGAGTTGATCGAGAGTTACACCGTCAACGAGAAGAACTCGGCGATGAAAAAGTACAACGAAGCGAAGCTGGCAGCACGGAACAAGATGCTTAAAGAACTTCAAAACAAGTGGGTGCCTGGCAGGAAGAAGGGCCGAAAGTCTCACAATTCGCGATTCCATCTGACCAAGGGCGTTTCATGCGATCACTGCCATTCGTTTCATTGTCGAGAACCCTGTGCCGAAAATCCGTCGCGACGGCGTGGGCACGGACAAGAGTTTCCGATTGACTGGGTGGAGAGGAGCGATAACGAGAGTTAAGAGCCCCAAGGATGGTCAATTGTTTTTCGTCAAGGTGCGACCGGATGTCGAAACAAGCAGCGGTGGAATCGCATTCCTTTCAACGACATTTGAAGAGACTTGGCGAGTGACAAAATCGAAAATGACATGCGTCAAGTGCGAGATGAATGACATCAACGTCCTAATTACCAATTAGTCGGATATCAAAGTGGAATATGTGAGAAGCTGATACCGCAAAGTTGTGAGTGAAAAATGCTCGCATTCACTCTTGAGTTCATTCTTATTCCTGCCGCTCTAGAAGCAGCCAATTGAGGCATGTGTTGCAACGTGCGCGTTGTGGTCCAAGTTGAATCGTTAAACGGCCGTCTCGAACTTCGACAGCACGAGTGGTCTCGAGGAACCGGCCGGAGTCGGTCGCTTGATCGTTGACGAATTTGGTTCCTTCGATGGTCAACATCTGCCCGGACTGAGGATGGGCGGTGTCGCCGACACAGGCTGTTACTCGCCATGAGCCGTTCTCAACGGCGCATTCCCAAACGGCTTGCGAACGCGTGAACAGAAATGAATCGCGAGGCTGCCCCGGATTGCGGCCGCGAGATCGATGGTTCGCCGTCATTTCGCTGGTCCATCCATAGCCTCGTTCCTTGCTGAACCGCTCGCCATGATCATGCTCGAAACCGTCCAACCGTTGCTGTGATCCCGCGAAGTTGAATCTTCGCACGCTGTGAACCGACACTTTGGGGCGCACTGACTCAGGTGTTTCAGGCCGCCCATCCTCCATTTCGTTTGGTTCGCTGATCGCAAACACAACGGGTGGTCGCTTCGAATGCGGAAAGGGATCGTCTTGGTCGCGAATGCCGTCTGCGTCCGCGTCGCCATCTTCAATCCGCTTGGGAATCGGCCTCAAGGGCAGAGCTGCAATGGACCGCCACCAATGTTCGCAGAACTCGCCGCGCGACATCGGCTCGGCAGAAGGGGAGGGCAGGGGGGCCGATACGATTGGCTTGGTTCGGCGTACCACGTCGTTCCGCCATTTGTCGCTTGCCGGCGAATCGGGAAAGAAGTCCACCTCGTGTGACTCGTGCGGCAATACGCCGATTGCCGCGAGCCGGTTGATGGCCACAAACGACGCGTGCTGACTTGGCAAGTCGCGATAGGGCCATAGCAGCAATGGGCGACCGAGTTCGTCGTCGCACAAGACCGAGCGAACTTGCTCCAAGCGATTCCGATTCCACACAAGTTCTCTCGGCGAGACGTCTTCTCTCAGCGAGACCGCCGCCGCGGCGCCGGCGGCCTGGCCGATCGCGATGCACTGGTCGTGCAAACGGATCGCCGCGCAGACAATACTGCTGTAGCCGACATTTTTTTGTGCGCCGAGCAGGCCGTCCATTTGGATCGGTATCAAACTGCGCAGCGGAAATACGCTGCGATCGCTGACATGGCTCGTGTGCCGCCCCGGCTTTTCAAAATCGATCCAAGGCCCGCTTCGCCCCTCGCCCTTCAAATAGGCTCGTCCGGTTCGATGAAAATCATAATGAAACTGCCAGGCGAAAAGACCGTCGGGATAAAGCACCTCGGCGAAACGTTCTCGAGCCATCGCCTTTGTTTCGCCGTCTCGATTCCGACCATCTTGCTCGCGCATCATGTACATCGCTTTCAGCCTCAACGACTCGCGAATGTACGGCTTGGGCGGAAGGCGATCGGGCGTGCCGAATTCGTCGCTCAACTTGAATCCGCGAAACGAATTGGCTGTGTCGTCGGCTCGCTTGTGAACGAAATCCTGTAAGTGATACAGCACCGAGAGCGAATGCCTCTTGGCATCGTCGAAAACAATCTGACGTTGGGCTCGAGACATCTCGACGATGTTTTTCTTGGAAGCCCCCGGCTCGGATAACTCCAACGCCTCGACCACTCGGCTCGGCAACCTTTCGAGCGGGTAATCCTGGCCGAGCATATAATTCAAGAGGATAAGCGTCTTCCCCTCGCGACTCGTTTCACCCTCGACAATTCTTCTCACCGTATAGACGCTCAGCTGCCTCGGCGAAGCCTTGCCGGTAGGCGGCCAGTGCAAGATGCTGCTCAGTTTGACTGGCCGGTCCCACCGCAAATCGCGCATCGCCGCGAGACTCAGCCTTGAGGTGCGGACAAAGTTGCGGTCGTCAAAGTGAGCCGGCTTGGGAAGCGTCGCCGACTTGTCGTCCTGCTCGACGATCATCGCCCAGGTGATAGGGTTCATCTCGGTGTGAGGATTGTCGGTCAAATCGAGCGGAGCACTGGGCTCGTTGTATTTCGAGCGAGCATCCGGACCGCATTCGTACTCAGCGCCCGCCGCCTGAATTGCCTCGCCCCAGTCGGACGCGTCGATCGTGATTTTGGCCTTAACGTACAATGCGACTGAAGGCGAAACGTCGACATTCGCAGTCTTGGCGAACCACATGCCAGTCAGTCGAGGCCTCTCGCCGGTCGCCACATCGGCTCGAATCGGATAGTGATTCCAGACGACTCTCACTTGGCCGCTGTCGATATGAGGCTGCAGCATCGAGCGAAAGATCGCTTCCGCTTCCACTGGACGAAACGTCGATGGCCCGTGGAACGGACGCCCGGGCATTCGTGTTCCGTATTTGGCTTCATTGTGCGTTTCGATTCGATCCATCAACTCGCCGAAGAGACCGCTGCGGTGGAACGATCGTTTCATCGGATGCCAATCGACGCCCCAACCAACGCGTCCAACTCCTTTGTTTTCGTCAACGCACGCTAAGGCCTGTTCGGTGAACTGGCCGCCGAGCCAAGCGCCGTCGTGCACGATCAGAATCGACTTGACTCCCACGCGAGCCGCCTGCAACGCCGCGGCCCAACCCGACTCCGTTCCGCCGACAACCAGTAAGTCAACCGACTCCTCAAGATGCAAAGGCACCGCTGCGGCCGTTGATGTTAACGTCGAGCCGGCGATCATCATGGTCATGACGATCAGCACCGTTTTCGTTCGCCAAGTCGGACGACTAGACCCGTTCAATGTCGGTCCCATGATCGCGCCTCCTGAATTCAACAAACGTCACATTACATTCCGGCAATTATATCAGCTCACGGTTCTTCAACTCGTTGCGCAGCTGGGCGGAATCGACGAATTGAATCGAGTCAATTCCCATTGCCTGCGCCGCTTCGACGTTGATGGACCGATCGTCGACGAACAGGCAATCCGACGGCCGCGCGGCCAGCGTATCGAGTGCGAATTGGTAGCAGCGAGGAACCGGTTTTCGCAGACCAGTTCGGCACGAGACAAACGTCCAATCGAGAAAACGCGATAACTTCAGTCGCTCCTCGATGATTCGGTACCAAATCGAATAGTTGGAGACCGCGTGCATTTCGAATCCGGCGGCGTGCAACTCAGCCAGCAACAACTCCACACCGTCGATCCAAGAATAGGAATCCCACAGCAGCTGCCGCAACCGCGCGCCGTCGACGTCGCGTTGATCGGAAAAAAATGTCTTCATGTACTCCGCTTCAGAGATCTTCGCCTCCTCAAAGGCAATCCATGAGTCCGGATGCTTTTGCTTGAGCAACTGCTCTAACGTGAGTCCGAAGAACTCCGGGATTGATTGAAAGAACGGATCGACGACGAGCGTATCCATCACGTCAAAAAAGAGGATTCGCTTGCTTTGCGGCGTCGTTTCAGTCATTGAGTTCTCAATTTCGAGTTGGTTCGAATCGTTTGAGATGATGTCGATGGCGGGGGCGTGCTTGGCATTGAGAGGCTTCAGTGGCGACCTTTTCCGTGGTTTCCGAAGAGACCGAGACGCCCGCTTGTTATGGCCAGCCCATTCTCCGATAATGTGGGCGAAGAGTTCGCCGATTGCCCCCAATCAAGAGGCCACGGCGATAATCGGAACGCTGGATTCGCCACGCTTTGATCACCTAATCAGACGTTGGCCCAATTGACCACCCCCCCCAATTGGCTTCGTCAAGCAATGATGGGTGATCGTGAATTGGCACACCACTTGCCATTTATGTTGTTCGCCAAGCGAATACGCGCGAAAGCGGTTCCTTCGGCTCAAAGTGCTCGAAATACAGGCGCCTCGCGTCGCATGGCGCCTGTTTATTGGGCACCACAGACGTAATCAAAGAAGTATTTTGCACAAACCGTATAACCTGCCCGCCGTGCATCACGAATACGAATCGAATTGATGAGACATTGTAAATAAGGAGAACGCTTGATGGGTTACAAACTCGAGTACATTTGGTTGGACGGATACACGCCGGAGCCGAGCCTTCGCAGCAAGACGAAGATCGTCTCCGAAGAGCCACGCGACGTGTCCGACTGCCTCGAATGGTCGTTCGACGGAAGTTCGACCGAGCAGGCCGAGGGAGATTCGTCCGACTGTTTGCTCAAGCCGGTTCGCATGGTTCCCGATCCCGATCGAGAAAACGCGTACTTGGTGATGACCGAGGTCTTGGCCGCTGACGGCTCAACCCATCCGTCGAACACTCGCGGTACGTTCGAAGACGACGAAGATTTCTGGTTCGGCTTCGAGCAAGAGTACACCATCATGGACAGCGGCTTGCCGCTCGGATTTCCGCACGGCGGCTATCCCGGTCCGCAGGGCCCTTACTACTGTTCAGTCGGAACGGACAACGCAGCCGGTCGAGAAGTGGTCGAAGCCCACTTGGACACTTGCCTGGAAGCTGGGCTGGCCATCACCGGGATCAACGCCGAAGTGATGAAAGGCCAGTGGGAATACCAGCTGCTTGGCGTCGGCGCTAAGCGAGCAGCCGATGATCTCTGGATCTCGCGTTACCTGCTCTACCGAAACGCCGAGCAATTCCGGTTGGGTATTTCGCTCCATCCGAAGCCAATCAAAGGCGACTGGAATGGAAGCGGTTGCCACACCAACTTCTCCAACACGGCCATCCGCGAAGAGGGCGGCGAAGATTTCATCAAGGGAATCTGCGAGAAATTTGGTCAGGCCCACAACGACCATATCGACTCATACGGCTCGGACAACGATCAACGATTGACCGGACTACACGAGACCCAGTCGATTGACCAATTCAGCTACGGCGTCAGCGATCGCGGTTCGTCGATTCGCATTCCGATCGCCACAGTGCAGAACGGCTGGAAGGGTTACTTGGAAGATCGACGTCCGGCGTCCAACATGGATCCGTACCGCGTCGTCGCTCGAATCCTGGCCACCGTCAAAGGCTAGTTCGAAAGCCAAACCGGTTCGACATGAACCTGGATTGAAAATTCAAAAGGACGCTCGTCAAATTCGAGCGTCCTTTTTTGTTGGAGCAACGAAGGACAAAAGGACGCGAAGACGATGAGATAAGAGACATTGCTTCGTCTTGGTTTCCCTTTTCCCTTCCTCCGCATTGCTCGATTTCGATATTCCCGACACCTCAAATCACAGCCTTGCCTGCGGCGACGGGTTAAACGAATCCGCTTTACTGCACACGTCTTCGCGCTCTCCGCGCGAGCCGTTGTCTACAGAGCGGACACCACCCCATATTTACGCTGCAGCGAACCCGCGAGTCACTCTTCGTCACCGCGGAGAATATCGGCCATACAGTCGCTGAGGGCGTCGACCAATTGAGTCATGGACTGAAAGCGATCGGTGGCTCGTTTTGCGATCGCCTTAGCGACGACGTCGTCGAGCGACTTGGGGATGCCTCGATCGGGGCAAGCGGTGCTGGGCGCTTCGGGTTTGGAGTAGAGAATCTTGTCGAAGGTCTCGCGTACGTTGCGCCCTCGAAACGGCTCGCGAAACGTCAACATCTCGCTCAGCAGCACGCCCACGCTAAACACATCGCAGCGTTCATCGACATATCGATTCATCACTTGTTCGGGCGCCATGTAGAGCGGCGTGCCTGGTCTTTGGCCGGTTTGAGTCAACGTGCCCAGCGCTTCGTCCGGACTCGTGGCCAACGGGTTCACTTCCCAGCGAGTCGCCTCTTCGCCCGACTTGTCTGGTTCTTCCGTTTCCACGTACCCCGCTTCGTCGGGCAATCCCCAAACCTTGGCGACGCCCCAATCGAGCAAGATGACTTCGCCGAATCGACCGACCCAAATATTTTCCGGTTTGACGTCTCGGTGGATGACTCCGTGGGCATGGGCATACGCCAGCGCCTGACAGGCCTGAATGACGACGTGCAACTGTTCGTGCAGCGGGTATGCCGCGACCGTTCGCTCATCGCCTTTACTTAGTTTCTTGACGACCTGAAAAAAGTTTTCGCCGGCAACACGTTTCATCGTGAAGTACAAGCGACTCTGGTCGTCGCGGCCGATCTCGTACACGGGGACCGTATTTGGATGTTGCAATTGCGCGGTCACGCGAGCTTCACGCAAGAATCGCCGCCGCTCACGCTTGTCCAAGGCAAACTCGGGCAACAGCGTTTTCATCGCCACGCTGCGGCCCATCATCGTATCCCAGCACGAATAGAGCACCGCTTTGATGCCGCGAGCCATCTCGCGAAAGTGCATGTATTTGGCAAACCCTTCCGGTGGTACGTCGGGCAAGTCAGGATCGGTGCCGGCGAGGAGAATCTTGGGATAGATGTCCTGTTCTTGTTCCACGCTCGCCTCCGTTGTTGACCCGAGCCGGAAAAATCTCTAACCGGTGCCACTATTGTCGCCCATTCTGTTGAAACGGCAACGTCAGAAGCTTACGATCTGAGCAAGTTTCAATCCAGATTCTTTCCATTGCCGGCCGACCAAATTCCCTCCTCCAACCGACGACAGAATCGACATGCCCAATCGCCTCGCCACCTTCGCTACCCCAGTCTTGTTGATCGTCCTACAGTTCGTTGCAGCAACCGCTATCGCCCAGGCGCCCGCGAAGGTCAAGAAGGGAGCTCTTCCAAGAACGATTGGCAAGATCGAGATTCTTGAGCCCGAATTTAAGGGGCTTCTTGCCGCCCGCGCCGCGATTGAAGTTCTTGGCGGCGGCTTCGAGTGGTCCGAGGGACCGGTTTGGCTGCCCAAGAAACAGAGCTTGCTCTTCAGTGACATTCCAAACAATCGCATCAATCGATGGCGAGCTGGTTCGGGCGTCGATTCATTTATGCAAAAGAGCGGCTACACCGGCAAGGCCGCGTTCACTGGCCCCGAACCTGGAACGAACGGTCTGATTCTGGACAGCCAGAGGCGGTTGGTGATGTGCTGCCACGGCGATCGCGCGATCAAGCGAGTCGAAAAGGACGGGACGTTGACGGTGCTCGTCGACAACTATCAGGGCAAACGACTCAACAGCCCCAACGACCTGGTCTACCACTCAAGCGGCGACTTATACTTCACCGATCCTCCCTACGGTTTGCCGAAACGTTACGCCGACCCCGCTCGCGAACTAGATTGGTGCGGCGTCTATCGCTTGCGCCCGACTGGCGAATTGCAGTTGCTGACGAAAGTCATGACGCGACCGAATGGCATCGGTCTATCGCCCGACGAAAAGACGTTGTACGTCGCGCAGTCCGATGGCCGCGAACCGATCTGGCGGGCGTTTGAAGTCAAAGCAAACGGTGAGCTCGGCAAGTATCGCGTGTTCGCGGATGCGTCGCCCTGGTCAGGCAAACTGCCGGGCGGTTGCGATGGCATGGCGATCGACACCGACGGTCGACTCTGGGCCACCGGACCTGGCGGAGTGCTCGTGTTCACGCCCGCGGGCAAACTGATCGGCCGCCTTAACACCGGTCAGCGGACGGCAAACTGCACATTCGGCGGACCCGACGGCTCGACGCTCTTCATCACGGCCGACATGTTTCTTTGCCGAGTGAAAACCAAAGTCAAAGGGGTTGGGTTCTAAATTGAGCTCAGCCGCACATGGCCCCTCAGTAGACCATCTCCATCGATTGAACACAGAGCACGACGGTTTCCGTGACTGGCTTCTTGGGCTCGTCCTTGCGGGGAATATTGACGACCCAGCGGATGGGCCTGGCTTTTAGGAAATTGAATCGCACGATGGTTCGCCCGGCCGAGTCCTGAAGCAACAAGGCGCCGTCGCGCGGTTCAACGTCGCCTTCTCGAGCGTTCTGAATCCAGGCGTGGAATTGTCGATCTTTCGTAAAACGTCGCTCGAGACGAAGAAGGTGGATCCGCGATTTTCGCTTTAACTGATCCGGCAGGCTTGAACCAGGAGAGGGACCGCTTGTTGCCCCCACTCGTGGCGAAAAGTACTCCTCTGGCTTCGACCCTTTCGGCTTTCGATTCTTGTCGCCTGTCGGAAATACGATATCAATGCCAACGCCCTCGACCGAAACGCAGTCGAAGTCCGGCAGACCGGTCAGTTCGGCGCGGTATGTTTGCAGGTCGATCGCAGCCTCATCTTGCGCACATCCGCATCGAATTAGCGCCGTCGGACCAGCCTGCAGCGCGATGACCAACAAGGTCGCGACCGAAAGCTTCAGTTGAGTTCTCATATTCACTCCAAGTCGTCGCCAGTTGAACACGCTGAAACCAGAGCGGCCAAGCATTGAATTCACACTTGAGGCGTGCATAAGGAAACATATCTCATAGCCGAGACGGTCTGCAAACCGGTTTCCACGGCGCGAGAGACACGTCCGACACGCGGCGCTCGAGTTGATTTCGAAAACGAGGAAGCGGCGGTGGTTGAGAGAACCGTTACTACCGGCATATACTGCTCTGCGGAAATCGCTGCCGGCGCCGCCTCGATCAGCAACCGTCTGAATCGCCAGCATTGCAAATTTGAAGGAGCTATCTCGATGACAGCCAAAGGACGAGGACGCATTTTCAACAACATCACAGAATGTGTCGGCAATACGCCTTTGATTCGACTCAATCGGCTAACGGAAGGATGCGTGGCGGATGTCCTGATCAAGCTCGAATCGGCGAACCCGATGTGGTCGGTCAAAGATCGAATCGGCTTGGCGATGATCGAAGACGCCGAGCGGAGTGGCAAGATCAACAAGGACACGCAGCTTGTCGAGCCAACGAGCGGAAACACTGGCATTGCATTGGCGTACGTTTGCGCCGCTCGCGGTTACAAGCTCAAAGTCGTAATGCCGGAGAGCATGAGTGTCGAGCGGCGGCAAGTGATCCGCGCCTTTGGCGCCGAGCTCGTTTTGACTCCTGCGGCCAAGGGAATGCCCGGCGCCGTCGAAGCCGCCAACGAGATTCTCAAGAATACGCCAAGTGCCTTCATGCCTTCGCAATTCGAAAACCCGGCCAACCCCGAAGTGCACCGCCAAACGACCGCCGAAGAAATCTGGAACGATACCGAGGGTGCCTGCGACATTATCGTTAGCGGAACCGGCACCGGCGGGACCATTACCGGCGTTGGCGAGGCAATCAAGAAGAAGAAGCCCGATTTCAAGTGCATCGCAGTCGAACCGCAAGAGTCCCCCGTGCTGACTCAGCAACGAGCTGGCGAGCCGCTGCGACCTGGTAAGCACCGCATCCAAGGCATCGGCGCCGGCTTCATTCCGACCGTACTCAACGTCGACAACATTGACGAGGTCGTTCTTGTCAGTGAAGAAGACGCGTTCGAAACAGCAGGCAAGGTCGCGATGGCCGAGGGGATTTTTGTCGGTCCTTCATCCGGCGCTAACATCTGCGCCGCCTTGCGTGTGGCTCAGCGTCCGGAAAACGAAGGCAAGATGATCGTCACCGTCGGCTGCGATCTCGGTGAGCGTTATCTCTCGATGCCCGTGTTCCCACAGGCGTAGTCGCACGAGCTGTAGTCGAACGAGACGTCGCAGTTCAGCAGTAAGAATTGCCGATTCCGAGCAACACGGCCGTTGATGCGCGAACGGTTTCGCATCACGGTCGGCTCGCCGTCGGCGCCTCAACTGCGAGACAAGGGACTCAGCAACGAGTCGCCCAAGTCACAAAGCTCGTCCAGCGACGAATGGTCTGCCGACTGGTTCATGGGAAATAGTTCGGTTCGATCGCGACTCCGTTTTTCTTGCGCGTGGTAATACGATTTGTCGTAGTAGTCGAGCAGCAGTTCCGTCAGTTCGCGCATCCGGTTCGACTCCAACATTGCCAGCGCCGTGTCGCAGCGTTCGCCGCCCATCCGCTTTCTGATTTTGGTAATCGACTCCGCCAATTCGCTCGTATCGAATTGCCCGTACTCGCCAAGCAGGAACTCCGCGCGAGCTGGCAAGTCGACATCCAAGAAGATGGCCGGGGCGAGGGTCATCTGATCCCAAAGCGGTTGTGGAAGAAAGACGCGGCCAATCGACTTTCCTTCGTCCTCAACCCATACCGTTCTGTCGGCGTCGAGTTCACGCCACCCAGCGAATAGATCGTTTTCGAATTGCTCAACGGTCGGCTGGGGAGGCTGCCCCATCGCACCGAAGGCCGAACCGCGATGGCAGGCGAGCCCTTCGAGGTCGATGATCTGTTCGCCTCGCTCAACCAGCTCATGCAACATCGCGGTTTTTCCCGAGCCGGTAAGACCGCTCAAAATGACCATCCGCAACGGCTCGGCGAATTGTCGGTGGGCTTCGCGCCGGAATGCCTGGTATCCGCCATCGAGCAGAATCGGTCGATAGCCGACGGCGGCGAGAAGCATTGCAAATCGCTCGCTGCGAAGTCCGCCTCTCCAACAGTGAACCAAAACTTCCGGTCCGGCCACCTGCTTCCTCGTTTGTCGTACGAGTTCCGACAGCTTCGGAATGACGAGCTCCAACCCTCGCTTCATCGCGGCATCTTTGCCCACCTGCTTGTACAACGTGCCGACCTCGGCCCGCTCGTGATCGTCGAACAGGGGAACGTTTACTGCTTCCGGAATGTGGGCCTGCGCAAACTCGGCCGGCGAACGCACATCCAAAACGGGCGTTGTCTCCGCCAATTCCAGAAACTGATCGATGGGTACACTCGATGGGATCGCGATGTTATTACTCTTTTTTGCTCGATGCGCAGAAAACGGAAGAGAATAAGAATAGCAACGATCAAGGCGCAAGGGGACCGACGTCCCGATTTCAAGCGGGGATTCCCGACGAGCAGGCGACTCGGCTCGGCCATTCTGGGTCTAGGCGAGACGGTCTCGGCGGGTTGGATTCCGATCGCGAACGCGCGATTCGGCACCAGACCGCCGAGCTAGTTTGGCTTGCGCAGGTGGACCCAAGTGTGGACGTGCGGCTTGCCGCGGAATTGCCAGACCATGGCCGGCCCTTCAATCTGCCAGACATCCCAAACGCCATCGTTGCCGATGTCCATGTTTTGGTAGTAGGCGAAATGGAGTTTTCCGAACTGCGCGTCGACGAGCTTCATACACTCATCAACGTCCTGCTTTCGAAACGGTGCGAGAACGTCGGCCAGTACTTTGCGAGCCAACGATTTTTGGTCGGCCGAGAATTCCGCCACAGGTACGCCGTCCAAATCGCTCTCTTTCGCTGCGAATTCGACCGTCTTGGCTTTACGCTCCGGACGCGCGTCATTCCGCAACGCCTGCTTGCGGTGTTTGGCGTCAAGAGCTTGGAACAGCTCATTCGCCCGTTTGGCCTGGTACCAATAGATGTTGCCGGGATGATCCGGCTTCTCATTGAATCCTGCCGCTGCATGGCCATAAAAAATCGGCCCGCCGAACGCGGTGCCTTCCACCGAATCGCCATCGCAACGCCTGGTGACGTGTCGTCCAGCCAAGACGAATTCGAACTTGCCTGTGCCGGGCTCGCCAAACATTGCGACAGAACAGCCTGCAAAGCCGTCTTTTCGATTCGTATTGCGATTGTCGTGCTCGACCTGGCGCATGACTTTTTCGGCGTACTCTTCACTGTGCAAGCCGTTAAAAATATCTCGGATCAGCGACTGTTGATCTTTGTCGAAGTGGTTGCCGATGATCGCTTTGGTGATGTGCCAGTTGTTATTCACTGCGGAACGCAATGGATGGTCGAACGAAAACGCCATCAGCTTCTTTTGCTCAGCCGTCAACGTCTTGAACAACTGCCCAACCAAAGTTTCCGACGTCGTCTTCTTGTCGGCGGCGGCTGCCGCGAGCGAGCCAGACAACAAAGGCCCCGCCAGCGACGCGGCCGCGATTTGAGTCGAGGTCGCTTTCAAGAAATTTCGCCGAGTCAGATCGTTGGCTCGAAGTTCGACGTGGTCTTGGGGCTGTTGTAACACGATAAAGCTCCGTTTGAGGAAAGCAATCGAGAGGTTGGTTTTCGCGTAAGCGAGGTGGGGCGGGGGATCGGCTTGATCACCATGGAGAGCTCTGCACACCACTTTATCAAACTCATTTAAGAATTGCCAAATGTGCATTTCGACTGTGACCGGGGCTTAGCGATTCCAGCCAGATACGTATCGAGAACGTTTTTGCCGCTTGTTTGTTTGCCGTAGTTTCGTTCGATAGACTATGGCGGAACCGAAGCCTCTATCGTTTGTGCAACCTGAGGATCAACTTGATGAAAACGCCGCATCGAAGCATTTGTTTTTCACTCGTCGCCTGTCTACTTGCATTCAACCTGTTGCCAGTTGGCAGCGTGCAAGCCGACGGATTGAAGGCTGTCCCGGATGGGTACAAACTTCGCGATGCGCGGCGCGAACCGCTCAAGGACTTGGACGGTTACTTTCCGTTTACGCCACCGGAAACCAAGCGAGAATGGGATCTCCGCAGCGCACGATTCAGGCAACGCACGCTCATTTCTCTGGGCCTGTTTCCGCTTCCCAAACGACACGCATTGAACACCGTCGTTCACGGCAAAGTCGAAATGGACGACTATACGGTTGAGCGAGTTTATTTCGAGAGTCTTCCAGGATTCTTCGTCAGCGGCAGTCTCTATCGGCCGAAAGGCAAAGCACCGGAACAAAAGCGACCTGGCATTCTTTGTCCGCACGGCCACTGGTCCAATGGCCGGTTCTACGACAACGGCGAAGAGAACGCGAAAAAGCAAATCGAGCAGAGCGCCGAGTCGTCGATTGAAGCGGCCCGCAGCCCCTTGCAAGCTCGCTCTGTTCAGTTGGCTCGCATGGGATGCGTCGTATTCCACTACGACATGATTGGATACGCAGACAGCCAGCAGATCTCGCGCGGCATCGCCCACGGATTTTCCAAACAACGAAAGCACTTGAATTCGCCCGCTCGTTATGGGCTCTTTAGTCCGCAAGCCGAGTCACAATTGCAATCGGTGATGGGCCTGCAATCGTACAGCACGATCCGCGCGCTCGACTTTCTCGAATCGCTCGACGATGTCGATCCCAAGCGGCTTGGCGTGACCGGAGCGAGCGGTGGCGGAACGCAAACGTTCATCATCGGTGCCATCGATCCTCGTCCAGCCACGATCCTACCCGCCGTAATGGTCTCGACTGCGATGCAGGGCGGCTGTACCTGCGAGAATTGCTCGCTGCTCCGCGTCGATGAAGGCAACATCGCCTTTGCCGCACTCTTCGCGCCGAAACCACAAGGACTCACCGCCGCCGATGACTGGACCAAGGAAATGTCAACCAAGGGATTTCCGGAACTCAAAAAGCTCTACAGTCTGCTCGGCGCCGAGGACCGAGTTAGCTTGCTCGATCGGACGGAATTCAAACACAACTACAATTCGGTCAGCCGGCACTTCATGTACAACTGGTTCAACAAACATCTGAAGTTGAGCGTCGCCGAGCCGATTGTCGAGCGAAACTTTTCGCGTCTGTCGACTGAGCAGATGACCGTTTGGAATGACGACCATCCACGACCGTCAAGCGGCGAGGAGTTTGAGGTCGAATTGCTCAAGCATCTCACCGCAGACACTCGCGCACAGATCGACGCCGTGCGGCCCAAGAACGCCAAATCCGCACGAGCCTATCGGCAGATCGTCGGGGAAGGCATCGACGCGGTCATTGGACGAGGATTGCCCAAGGCGAAGGATCTCGACTTCGAACAGACGGCGAAAGTCGAACGCGAGAACTATTTGGAGATTTGCGGCCTGGTCGAAAACAAATCACGAAAAGAGCAAGTTCCCCTAGCGTTCCTGTTTCCCAAGAATTGGAAAGATCATGTCGTCATTTGGTTGACGAAAGAGGGCAAGTCGGAGTTGATGGACGAAGACGGCAATCCGCGAGACCAAATCCAACGGCTTCTCGATGCGGGTGTCGCGGTCATTGGAGTCGACTTGTTTGAACAGGGCGAAGCGATGACCACCGACGCGCCAAGGGAACGTACTCGGCGAGTGGAAAACAAGCGGGAAGCGGCCGCTTATACGTTCGGCTATAACCGCTCGCTTTTTGCTCGTCGCGTTCACGATATCTTGACGACAATCGCCTTCGTCCGGAATCACGAATACCAGCCGAGAGTCGTCGACCTGGTCGCTCTCAACGAAGTAGCCGGACCACTCGCCGCCGCGGCGCGAGCTCAGGCGCGATCCGCGGTTTCGCATGCGACTATCGACACTCATGGTTTTCGTTTTATGGATGTCGCCGATCTTCACGACCCGCAATTCCTACCTGGCGGCGCCAAGTATGACGACCTGCCCGGTATGCTCGCCGTCGCCGCGCCTAGTCCTTTGTGGCTCGCGGGCGAAAAGAAGAAATCAGCCGCGATCGTTAAGGACGCCTACAAAGCGACAAAAGGCGACATCGTCTGGAGCGGCAAGAAGGACAGGACTCGCAGTGCCATCGATTGGCTTTTGAGTCATTAAAATCGTTCGCTGCCGCAGACGAGGCTAGCCGCTGAGCCAACGCCTAATCGCGCAGCCCAGCCGCTTGCATCAGTCGATCGGTCTCGCGATAGGCTTCCTCAACCCACTCGACAATTCTTTCGGGCTCAGGTGAATACTCGAGCTCGATCGAAATCGCGCCGTCGATGTTCAGATCCTTGATCTCACGCAAGTAGGGCGCGAAATCGACCACGCCTCGGCCGGGCGGAAGGTCGCCGTGCACCTTGCCGTCGCAATCCGAAATGTGAACATGAGAAGCTCGCCCCGCTAATCGCCGCAGCTCTTCGGGCGCCACGTCAGCGAGAAGCAGATGCGAAACATCGATGTTCGCTTTAACAGCCGGGTGATTGCAGTCGTCAAGGAAGCGAACCATGGAATCGACTGAGTTGAGCAGAGAAAGGCGAAACGGCTCGAGCTCTAACGCAATCTCGACGCCAAGATCCGCCGCGTAATCTCCCAACTCTCGACAACGAGCTACGGCGGTTCGCCACTGCTCATCCGGCGGTATCACTTCCTGCTGCCATATGTACTCGCCCAACACCAAAAGCAAGTTGTCGGCTTCGTACTCATACACCAAGTCCAAGTACGCTTTCACTCGATCGACATGAAACCGCTGCACGCTCGGGTTGAAGTCGATCAAGCCGGCGGCGACGCAGCAAATCGAGACGATCGGCAACTCCAACCGATCGCACTCGTCCTTCACGAGCCGGCGTTCGCGGACATCGATATCGAGCGGATCGGTGAAGATGTCGATTGAGTCGAAACCGAGCTCTTTCGTTTTTTGGAGGCCGAACACTGTCGGCTTCTCGGCTTGAACCCAAGCCGAATTGATCAGTCCAAGTTTCATCGATTCTGCTCTACTTCTTTTCTGACTTGACCAAAGCATGCTCGAGGAACGCAAGGGCGTCAGCGGCCGCCTCGATTCGCTTCTTCGTCGGCGTTCCAGCGCCGTGACCAGCGCTCGACTCGATCCGAATCAACACGGGATCTTCACCGCCATGTGCAGCTTGCAGAGTCGCCGCGAACTTGAAACTGTGTGCGGGGACGACTCGGTCATCGTGGTCGGCTGTCATGACCATGGTCGACGGATAGTCAACGCCCTTCTTGAGATTGTGAAGCGGCGAGTAGGTAATCAGATTCTTGAAGTGCTCGTATTCGTCGGACGAACCGTACTCATTAACCCAGGCCCAACCGATCGTGAACTTGTGGTATCGCAACATGTCCATGACTCCCACAGCCGGGATGGCGGCTCCGAACAGTTCGGGTCGCTGAGTCATGCAGGCGCCGACGAGAAGACCGCCGTTGCTGCCGCCGCGAATCGACAGCTGTTTCGGACTGGTGTAGTTGCCGTCGATTAGCCACTCGGCCGCAGCAATAAAATCGTCAAACACATTTTGTTTCTTGTGCAGCATTCCCGCTTCGTGCCACTCGCGCCCATATTCGCCGCCGCCCCTCAGGTTGGCCACCGCGTAGACTCCTCCGCGCTCCAGCCAAACGAGATTGGATACGGAAAAGGATGGAGTAATTGAGATATCGAAACCGCCGTAGCCGTAAAGAATGGTCGGCGCGGTTCCATCGACCTTGAGTCCCTTGCGGTGTGTGATGAACATCGGAATTCGAGTTCCATCCTTGCTCTTATAAAAGATCTGTTTTGTCACAAAGTCATCGGGATTGAAATCGACTTTGGGCTTCTTGTAGATGCTGCTTTCGCCTGTCTTGATATCGAACCGATAAATGGTCGAAGGCGACGTGAAATTGGTGAAGCTAAAGAACGTCTCCTTGGCGTCCTTTCGGCCGCCAAAGCCGCCCGCGGATCCGATAGCCGGCAGCGTCACCGTGCGGACCAGTTTGCCGCTGGGCGCATATTGTTTGATCTCAGTCTGAGCGTCTTTTAGGTAGTGGGCGAAAAACGAACCGCCGACGAATGAGACGCCTTGCAGGACGTTTTCCGACTCGGCAACGACCTCGCGCCAATTCTCCGCCTTTGGTTTTCGGACGTCGATCTCGATGACCCGGCGCTTGGCCGCATTCTTATCGGTCATCAGCCAGAAACGAGGTCCATCGTTGGCGATGAATTCATACTCAGCATCAAAGCCTGCGAGAAGCTCGACAACTTCTTGATCGTCGTCGCTGAGACTGCGATAGAAGATCTGATTTTTGTTTTCCGTGCCTCGCCAAACGGAAATGACAAGATAGTCGCCTTCCTCCGTGACTTCGCCGCCGAATCCCCATTCCTTTTCGTCATCGCGTTTGTAGATCAGCTTGTCGTCGGATTGAGGCAAGCCGATTTTGTGGTAATAGAGTTTTTGAAAGTAGTTTTGAGCGGTGAATTCTTCGCCCTTTTTCGGCTCGTCGTATCGGCTGTAGAAGAAGCCTTTTTCATCGGGAGTCCAGGAGACGCCAGAGAATTTGACCCAGTGAAGATGGTCATCGAGGACCTTGCCGCTGGCCACGTCCATCACTTTCCATTCGCGCCAATCCGAGCCGGCGGCGGCGAGTCCAAACGCCAGTAGTTTTCCGTTTTCACTTGGCGCCCAGCCGGCCAACGCGACCGTGCCGTCTTTGGAGAGCGTGTTGGGGTCGAGCAATTCTCGCGGTTCGCCGTCCGGCCCTTGCGTCACGTACAACACGCTCTGATTTTGCAGACCGTCGTTGCGAGTGTAAAAGTATCGACCGCCTCGCTTGCGGGGCGCTCCGAAACGCTCGTAGTTCCAAAGTTCCGTGATGCGATCGCGATACGCCTTGCGGGCAGGGAGCTTCGATAGATGGCCGCTGGTGACCGAATTCTGGGCCTTCACCCATGCCGTGGTTTCGTCACTATCGGGGTCTTCAAGCCAACGATACGGGTCGGCCACCTCGTTGCCGTGGTAATCGTCGACGTGATCACTGAATCGAGTCTTTGGATAGTCGCCGCTTGTTTCCGCCGAGCCGGAATCCCGATCGTCCGCGTTGGGCATTGGGTCTCGTCCCTTTTCTTCTTTAGCCTGTTGATCCCCATCGCCGGCCTTGGCGAAATTCGCGGCGCCGCCAAGAGACAAACTGGTCGTGATCAGCAAAACGACAAATAGGCGGGGTGCAACAAACGCGCGGCCAAAGACATTTCTCAACATGAGGTTTGACTCCCGAGAGGATGAATTCGGACCAATATAACAGGGAAACAACGGTCGCGGTGAGGGCGGGGAATGCGACCGCGCCACGGTTTCCCGCAAGAAAACGACCACTACGCACACTGGACCTGACAGGCTGCTGGCAGAGCTGGTTGCTATGTTCGCTTTCCGGGCGCTCCTGGGCATTTTGGTTGTCGTCATCCGAGTTGTGTCGTCGGGAGTCTCCGAAAGTGGCATTCTGAGAAATTAGGAAGCGTGCGTGGAGCCAGAATTCCCGAACCTATCGCGGCAATTCCAGTCGCGCCCCGAGTACACTCCGCTGGCGGCTGTTTTCTTAGCGGCGGCGTGTGGATCGGCTTTCCAAGAGCTAACGATCGTTCGCCCAGATGTTTGGCTGGCCGCCGGTTTGATATTCGTCGCCGCCTGGTGGTCGGCGCGACGCGCAAACCGTGACGCCGCCGCCGGTCTTCTTCTGCTTCTCGCTGTGGTCAGTTGTACTGCGGCTTACGCGTCGGACTATTGGCTGTGGCGGGACGCCTCGAATCTCGCTTGTCGAACGGACGAGAAGGGCTCTCTGATGTCGATTGAGGCGGAGACGATTAGGGCGCCTGCGGTCGAATCAACCGCAGGCAACCGCCAAACAGACCGGTACGAGATTCGAGTGCTCCGAGTGCGAAATCGCGGGCGTTGGCAAGCGGCGTCTGGGCGAGCCGAGCTTCGTGTGGGGGCCGGACCCAGCAGCCGATTGGAGGTCGGCGATGTCATTCGATGTTGGGGAAAAGTGCAACGGCCCCGTTCGCCTTTGAATCCCGGCGAATTTGATTTCCAGCGTTACTGTCGATCCCGCAAGATCGATCTGCTCGTCCAAGTCAACCTTCGGCAGCAAGTCGTCGTGCTGCAATCGGCTTCCCCGTTAAGTCCGCTTGTGTTGCTAAACCGTTTCAGAATCAGCACAGCGAGATCGCTCAAGCAGCTCTTGCCTCGAGACCAGTACCCGATCGCTGCGGCGCTCATCTTGGGGCAAAGAAATGGGCTTGAGGTTGAGCAGCGGCAAACATTTCTCGTAACCGGGGTTATGCATCTCCTGGCGATTTCCGGGCTGCACGTTGGAATGCTGGTCGGTATCGTCTGGATGTTGGAGCGAGCCGGTTGCTTGCGGCGGTCGACGGCGCTAATCATCGCGGCTTCGCTCGCCGCAGCGTTTGCGGTGTTCACCGGCGCGCAACCGCCTGTGGTCCGGGCGACTATGTTCGTCGCGGCATTCGCAATTTCGAGATGGCGATCGCGAGAAAGCCGACCGCTTGCGGTGCTCGCCGCCGCGGCACTGCTCCTGTTGCTGTTCAACCCGTCGCATCTCTTTAACACAGGCGTGCAACTCTCGTTTCTGGCCGTCGCTGTGCTTGGCTGCTATGCGAAACAACTGATCGTCCGTCCCTCGACCGACCCGATTGAACGATTGGTTGAGCAAAGTCGTTGGCGGTCGGCGCGAATTGCGATTGGAATCTGGCGACGTTGTATCTCGCTGACGCTTGTCTCACTCGCAATCTGTGTCGCCGCGGCGCCGTTGACTTCTCGAGTGTTTCACGTTGTCGCGCCGTCGGCGATCATTTTGAATCTGGTCCTCGGTCCGATCACAGCCATCGTGTTAATCAGCGGACTGATGGCGGCCATTTTGCAATCGACGCTCGGCCTCGGTTGGCTACCCGCGCAGTTATGCAGTTGCTCCATCTCTGCGATGGTCGCCTCCTTAGAATTTGCCGAGCAGTTGAGCTACTCAAGTTATTGGACGGGCGGCCCGCCACGATGGTGGATGTTCGGCTTTTACGGCCTGTTTGCGAGCGTCACTTGGTTGCCGTCAAAACCGTTTGCCAAACGGACCGTTGCCGCCCTGGCGATTTGGTGTGTTTTTTTGCCCGTTTGGTGCGCTTTGCAAAACGGCGCGACGCCGCGCCTCCAGTGCACGGTGTTGTCGATGGGCCACGGCGCTTGCGTGCTCCTGCAAACACCAAACGGCTCGACCATCGTTTACGACGTTGGGAGCCTCGGAGCACCCCGTCTCGCGGGTAGGCGTGCCGCCGAAGCTTGCTGGGCTCAACGGATTCAATCGATCGACACGGTGGTCATCTCGCACGCCGACGCAGATCATTTCAACGGACTTGAATACCTGGCCGAGCGATTCAAGATCCGACAGCTGGTTGTCTCCGACGCCTTTCTCAAAGACCCATCGGGAAGACGTGTGGCGCAGCGAATGCACGAAAGAGGCGTGCAGGTAGCAATCACCGGTCAAGGCGATGTACTGCGAGTCGACTCGAACGTGGCGATTCGAGTCTTGCAGCCGAGTGATTCCGAGCAGGCGACCGACAATGCTCGCAGCCTCTTGTTGCACATCGAATACGCGAGCAAGACCATTTTTCTGACAGGCGACCTGGAAGCGGAGGGCATGCAGCGACTACTGGATTCTAGGCCTCGCCGAGCCGACGTGGTGCTCGCGCCGCACCATGGCAGCCGGCACAGCCGACCCGCTCAATTCGTCGCTTGGAGCGATCCCGCTTGGATCATCGCAAGCACGGGCCACGGTCGTTCGCTCGACGCGCTCTCCCTCGCATGTCAGAGACAAGGCACGACTCTTCTCTCCACTTCAACCGCCGGCGCCGTCCGAGTTGATATTGATACCGACGGACGCCTTTCCGTCCGCTCCTGGCGCAATGATCCGTGGCCGGTTCATTGAGTGGCGAATTCGTTGAGAACACATCGAGGCGGTTTGTGAGTCATGTGTATCGCTGCATAGCCCCCAACGAGCTTGCTCGTTGGGTGAATGAGATTAGCAGCTAACAGCACGTCTCGTCACACCAAGACCCCAACGAGCTTGCTCGTTGGGTGAATGAGATTAGCAGCTAACAGCACGTCTCGTCACACCAAGACCCCAACGAG
>CAZMNY010000048.1:40783-64314 GCA_964567745.1 uncultured Pirellulaceae bacterium
TCACACCAAGACCCCAACGAGCTTGCTCGTTCGGTGAATGAGATTAGCAGCTAACAGCACGTCTCGTCACACCAAGACCCCAACGAGCTTGCTCGTTCGGTGAATGAGATTAGCAGCTAACGCCAACAGCTCGTTACACCTCGGCCGTACCCCAAGCCGTTTGACTAGACGACGGAATCCATCAGCACTACGGCACTGGCAAGCCAGTGGCAAACAAGAAACGTTACCAGCGCTAAGAGTACGACGGCCGGCCTTACGCGCCGTACTTGCCGAGTCGTCCGGCGTTGGCGAGGGCGAGAGTCATGAGATGCTTGGCTTCGAATTGTCCGAGTCCGCCGGTGATGCAAGTGGATTCGTTGAATGCCGAGTGGGGATCGGGGCGGCAGCAGTCGGAGGCGATGAGTGTTGGAACGGGATGCCAACTGTGGTTCTTCAAAAAGCAGGGCGTGCTGTGGTCGCCCGTGACGATCACAACCTCGGGGTTTAACGCTGTAATTCGCGCGATGGCGGCGTCAAACTGCTCGATGCGTTTCACCTTGCCGTCGAAATCGCCGTCCTCGCCCGTGCTATCGGTGTACTTGAAGTGCAGGAAGAAGAAATCGTATTCGGCGAAATTGGCCTCGAGCGTATCGACTTGTTCGTCAAGCGTTTGAGGCAAACCGACAATCTCCATGCCGACCAGTCGCGCGAGTCCCTTGTACATCGGATAGACGGCAATCGCAGCGGCATTGAGTCCGTAGACGTCTTCCATAGTCGGCAGGCTCGGTCGAGCTGCAAAGCCTCGCATGGTGTGGAAATTGGCTCGAGGTTGCCCGGCCAGAATCTCCTTGGCTTGTCGTAGAAACTCCTTGGCCACTTCGGCGGTCCGCTGACTCGCATCGTCGTCGGCAACCGGATCGAGCGGAGCGACGCCGGTCGCTTGCGGGTCGGTGTCGCGAACGTTTCCGCCAAGGCCATCGCCGCGAAGTACGACGACAAACCGATGCTCTTTGACGGGCTCGACAAACACCTCCACTCCCGGAATGGAAATTTCTCGAAGACTGATAGCGAGGGGAGCGCTCTGTTCGGTTGGAATTCGGCCAGCTCGTCGATCGCTGATCAGGCCGTTCTCATCGAGCGTACAAAAGTTGCAGCGAATGGCGACATCTCCGTCTTGCAATTCGAATCCGATCCCAGTGGCCTCGAGCGCGCCGCGGCCGATCATGTACTTGAGCGGATCATAGCCAAACAGGCCCAAATGGCCTGGGCCGCTGCCGGGACTGATGCCGGGCGCGACGGGAATGCTGGCTCCCTGGACGCCTCGAGCGGCCAAGGCGTCAAGATGAGGCGATTGGGCAGTCTCCAACTCGGTTTTTCCGCCCGGCTGCATCGGAAGTCCGCCGAGTCCATCGGCGACTAGCATCACGATCTTGGCACCGTTGTTCGTGTTCAAGTCGCGAGTCAGTTCGTGCATGTCGGTCATAGGTCGGAGCTTCTCCAAGCGGCGTTGCGCGGCAATTGAATGGTTGTTGGGGCGAACTAGAATTCCGCCAGCGACTCGGCGATTGCCGGACCGCCTCGTTTTGGCGGGTAGTCCGAATCGTGCAAGTCGGCTATCTTCGTCGGAGTCAACGATTCTCGGGGATTCTCACTCCACGTCAACCGACTGATTCTGGAAGAACTGATGAGTTCCAAGACAAGGCCTATTGAGTACGACGCCAGTGGTTGCTTTCTCAAGCAGTATGGAATTGAGCCGTCGCAAGTTGAGGAACTTGCCGAGCGACTAGAGTCTGTACGCGACGAGGTAGCCGTTGATGACGTGAGGCATTTTCACAAAGGCAGCGCGCCGGCTGGCAAGAGCCCGCTCGATTCGCATTTCATCGATCTCCCGGAAAAGTTGCTTGCCGCCTACGACACGAATCGCGACGAGAGCGAACTGGGGCGGATCCTGGCGACGTCAAAACGCCTGAGCGAGCAAGTCGATCGCGTGGTCGTACTTGGCATCGGCGGATCATACATGGGCGCCCGGGCGTTGATGGAGTCGTGCTGCCATCCGTACTTCAACGAGCTTTCTCGAGCCGATCGAGGCGGTCGGCCGCGGATGTACTTTGAGGGCAACAACGTCGACAACGACGCGTCACAAGGCTTGCTCTCTCTGCTTTCAAACGGCTCGTTCGACGACGTCGATGGACGTTGGGCGCTGGTTGTGATTAGCAAGAGCGGCGGGACGATGGAAACGGCTGTCGCGCTCCGCCAGTTCATTCGAGCTCTTCGAACTGCTGGCGCGGATGACGAACTATTGGGGCAACTGGTCGTGCCGATCACTGGCAAGAGCGGCAAGTTGTCGAACCTGGCAACGACGCTCGGATGCGAGGATGTGTTCCGAGTACCGAATGGAGTCGGCGGACGATTCTCGGTGCTTTCGCCCGTTGGTCTTTTGCCCGCCGCCTTGCTGGGCATCGACATCGTGGCCTTGCTTCGCGGCGCAGTGGCGATGACAGAACATTTTCGGACGACGCCGGCCGCCGAGAACATTGTGCTTCAATTCGTCGCTGTCTCCCATTTGATGGAGAAGCATCGCGGCGCCAACATTCGCGTGCTTTCCGTCTGGTCGAAAGCGCTGGAGGCCCTGGGTCTATGGTACGACCAATTGCTCGCCGAGAGCATTAGCAAGAAAGAGCTGGGCGCGACGCCGCTGACCACCGTCAATACTCGCGATCTGCACTCGCGAGCACAACAACATCAAGAGGGCGCTCGGAACAAGTTGTTCACGAACTTGCGAGTCGAAGAGTGTCGTGAAGATCCGCTTGCGGTCGGCGAAATCGGCTGCAACGACGATCAGCTCGACCGTTTTTTAGATCGCACGTTACCCGAGATCATGCGAGCGGCGATCGACGGCACCAATCAAGCCTATCGCGCTGGCGGCAGACCGACCGCCGACATAACGCTCCCAGCCTCCGACGAAAGTTCGCTTGGGCAACTGCTTCAAATGTTGATGTTGGCGACCGTGGCCGAGGGACGTCTGATGGGAATTAACCCCTACGGGCAACCTGGAGTCGAAGCGTATAAACGCAACATGCTGCGAATCCTGACGGCAAAGTAACACCGCAAGGGATTACGCCACTTGTTTGATCGCCCTTTGTTTGACCGAACCGGTTTGGGATTTTCTTCGTATCCATCAACCGACGGCCAGTGAATGCTCCGTTGGCTAATTGAGAGGGCGCTCCACATGACGCGACTACGTTGGCTTGGGCACGGAAGCTGGGAAATCAAAACAGCCGAGCATACCGTATTGCTCGATCCGTTCTTGAATGACAACCCCACGTCGCCCGTGTCCGCTGACGAGATGACAGCAGATTTTATACTCGTTTCACACGGTCATTTTGATCACGTCGCCGATGTCGCCTCAATCGCGAATCGGTGCGGTGCGACCGTGGTCGCGATTTACGAAATTGCCGAGTGGTTCGGTACGAATCACAGCGTCGAGAACGCGATCGGAATGAACATTGGGGGAACGGTCAAACTGCCGTTCGGCGATGTCAAGATGACGCCCGCATTGCATAGTTCTCAATTGCCCGATGGCTCGTACGGCGGCATGCCCGCCGGTTTTGTCGTCGCGATCGGCGACTCGAAAGTCTACTTCGCCTGCGACACGGCCTTGTTCTCCGACATGGCTCTCGTCGGCGCCGCAGGCATCGATTTGGCAGTCGTCCCGATTGGCGATCATTTTACGATGGGGCCGGACGAATCGGTTGAAGCCGTCAAGTTGATCGGCCCCAAACGCGCCGCGCCGGCCCACTACAACACATTTCCTCCGATCGAACAGGATGCGAACGCTTGGGCCGATAGGATTCGTGCGGAAACCGACGCCGAGCCGGTGGTTGTCGAGCCAGGCGGGCTGATAACTCTGTAGAATTGACTCAGAGAGAAATGAGGCTCGCGGCGGCACAATTTTTTGATGGCGTTTCGGCAGCCGAAGTAAGCTTGGGCACCTGAAATAGGCTTGGGCAACCCCCCAAAAAAAGATACGAACTCGGCGATCCCCGTACGCTCCATCAGTTAAACGCCCTTGGCCAGCAGGCGCGTTTTCGAATTAACTCAATCGTGTGGTACAACCAATGGTCAACCGAATTCAACTGGCGCTAAGTCTGCTCATTTGCTGCTCTGCTTCGATAGCCACGGCGCAAACTTCGCTAAAGTGGAAGTGGGAGCAAGGCGAGCGGCTGGACGTTCAGCTCAGTCAGAAGATCGAGAATGTAACGACTGTGAACAAGCGCCCCATCCCCACGGACATATCGCTTGAAATGGAGATGACTTGGCGAGTGATCGGAGTCGATAGCGACGGCGGCGCCACAGTCGAACAGAAGATTAAACGACTCGCCTTGACCTTGAAAACGCCAGACAAGCCGCCCGTCGAATATGACTCGAAACAACCACAACACTCCACCGCCGCCCGATCGATCGCCGAAACGGTTGGTCCGCTTGTCGGCGTCCCATTCCAGTTCGACATCAGCTCAGCCGGGAAGGTAGAGAGCATCGTTTGGACTGACGAATCAAAAGAGGCGATCGCGAAAGTTCAAGCCAACTCATCCGTCTCGGCTCTCCTCTCAAAGGACGGCCTTGCCAAGATGCTCCAACAGACGTCGCCCCAACTGCCGGACGAGCCGGTCGAAAAAGGGCACAAATGGAGTCGAGCTCGCAAGTTCACTTCCGCTTTCGGAGAGATGACGCAGCAAACTACATTTGAATTCGATGGCGCCGAAGATCGCGACGGGCGGCCGCTCGCTTTGATCCGCGTGAGCGGCGACCTGGAGACGGAAACGCCAGCCAAATCGGCTCGCGGCGTTCTCAAGTCACAGGAGCTGACTGGTTCACTTTGGTTTGACACGCAGGCTGGCCGAATGCGAGAAGCAACGATCCGCCAGGAATTGAATTCGGAACGCAGCTATCGCAACTCGGTCATTGATGTCAAATCGACCAGTACGCTGACCATGAAAGTCAGCAAAGCCCCATGACGCCGCGGCGACTCAGCATCGTCCACTGAACTAGATAATCAACGACAAACGGAATCGATGACCGAATTCAAGACGATAGCCAAAGTTGGCGATATCCCAGAAGGGAAGGGACAAGCATACGCTGTCAACGGGCGGATGGTTGCCGTGTTCTGCGAAGAAGGCGAGCATTTCGCGATCGACGATTTTTGTCCCCACATGGGCGCGTCGCTTGCCGGCGGACTGGTCGAAGACGGCACCGTCGCTTGTCCGTGGCATATGTGGCGTTTCTGCATTCGCAAGGGCACTTGGTTGGACAATCCCAAGATCGGCATCGACAGTTTTGAATTGCGCGTGCAAGACTCCGAAATCCAAGTTCGAGTTCCACCTCCGCAGCCAAGATCGGAACGCGACGACGACAACAATTCCTCTGGCAAAAATTCCTCCGAACTCGGATCGAAATGCGACAATTGCGGCGATACAACTCAGTAGGTTCGCCGGCAAATGCCGTCGCAACAGTTGACGCTGCCGCGGTTCAATTTCGTTTTGATTTGAGTTCTGGTCTTCGACTTTCCGTTTTCTAAATCACAAACACAAGCAGCGAATACGCCGATGCTCAATGTCGACTTGAAGAATAGACTAGTCAGCAGCATTTTACCGCGAGTGCAAACGCCCGCCCAATATTTGGGCGGGGAGCTCAACATGGTTCGCAAGAATCATCATGAGGTTGCCGGCAAGCTCTGCATGGCCTTTCCAGACGCCTACACGATCGGCATGAGTCATCATGGGCTTCAGGTGCTTTACACGCTGATGAATGCCAGAGCTGATTGGGCGTGCGAGCGAGTGTTCACGCCTTGGCCCGATATGGAGCACGAACTGCGCAGCAGCGGCACTCCGCTGTATAGCTTGGAGACGTTTACTCCGCTCAGCGAATTCGATGTGCTCGGTTTCTCGTTGCAATACGAAGTCGGCTCGGTCAACATCCTGACCATGCTCGACTTGGGCGGCGTTCCGATTCGTACCGACGAACGAACCGCAGCCGATCCCTTGGTCATTGCCGGCGGGCCATGCGCGCAGAACCCTGAGCCGATGGCGGCATTCATCGATTTGTTTGTCATCGGCGACGGCGAGCCGAGTTTGCCGTTGATTTGCGACATGTGGATGGAGTTGCGAGAGGCGGCGAAATCGAACGGAGGATTGAAGAGCGGCAAAGCCGGCCAGGATCAGAGAGGCGAGATCCTGCTCGAAATGGCCAAGCGTCTGCCGTTCGCATACATCCCGCAGTTCTATCGAGCCGAATATGTCAACGGGCGCTTCGCCTCGTTGCAACGAACGCACGCCGACGTGCCGGAGACGATCGAGCCGTCGGTTATTCGTGATCTCGACGGAATTCCACTGCCGACCAAACCGATCGTGCCGTTTATCGAATGCGTTCACGATCGCATCGCGGTCGAGATCATGCGAGGCTGCCCTTGGCAATGCCGTTTTTGTCAAAGCACGGTCATCAAACGGCCCTTGCGCATCCGCAGCGTCGACACGATTATCGAAGGCGCGCTCGAAAGCTATCGAAACACGGGATACAACGAGATTTCGGTCCTCTCGCTTTCCAGCAGCGACTATCCTCACTTCGAAGAACTGATCACCCGACTGCGAGAAGTTTTCCGGCCGCTCGGCGTCAACGTCTCGGTGCCGAGTCTACGCGTAAACGATCAATTGCGAAGCATTGCCGAATTGATCGGCAGCGATCGCAGGTCGAGTTTGACGCTTGCCCCGGAAGTCGCCCGCGACGACATGCGTGAACAGATTCGAAAGAAGATCAAGAACGACGATCTCTACGAAGGATGTCGAGCCGCGTTTAGCAATAACTATAACGCGGTCAAACTGTATTTCATGTGCGGTCTGCCCGGCGAACGCGACGTCGATTTGGACGGCATCATCGAAATGGCCGAGACGATTGCGCGAATCGGCAAGGAAGTCAAAGGACGCTACCCGAAGGTGACCGCGTCGGTATCCAATTTCGTGCCCAAATCGCATACGCCGTACCAATGGAATGGAATGCAAACCCGCGACTATTTCAGATGGGCGCACGAGTACTTGTTTCAGAAGAAGCAGATTCGCGCCGTGCAATTGAAACGTCACGACATCGATACAAGCTTGCTAGAGGGCGTGTTGAGCCGCGGCGACCGGCGTGTCGGCGATGCGATTCAATTGGCCTGGGAGCGCGGGGCGAGAATGGACAGCTGGTCCGAATACCTCGACCCATCGCGTTGGTGGAAGGCCTTCGACGATGCCGGCGTCGACGCGATCCAAACGGCCCACGAGCCGTTCACGTTAGACGACAAACTTCCCTGGGATCACGTCAACGTGAAGTCGGGCCGCGCCTTTTTGGAAAAAGAACAATCGCGTTCGGTGGTGCAGCTCGACGCCATGGCGGAAGAGCACCCTCTGGCCGTGGCTGAAACTCGCAGCGACGGCAGCTGACCCGTTACTGGCTGACCCGTTACTGGCTGACCTAAGAGTTGGCTTACGGCAGGGTTGACTTGCGCTGAGGTTGGCAAAGCGGAAACGTACGCGAGTGGTGCAAACCTTCGATTCGGGAGGTCTTGATGTTGAGATACGCCGTGCGGTCGAGCATAGGGTGGTTGCCGTTTGCGTTCATCGCTCTGGTTCTGGTTCAACCCACGGCGGCGGCGGCGCCTGTCGACGATCCCAAATTGGCCGAAGCCCGTCGGCTCTGGCTGGCCGGCCGCTACGATGAAGCGGAGCCAGCGGCCCGCAAATTACTGTCGGCGACGCCCAATGCATCCGTCATTCTTGCTCGAACACTTGCCGAAACCGGACGGCGAAGTGAAGCGATTAAGGAATTGCGTAAGTCCGCGAAAACATGGGGTCCGCAAGCGGCCTACGTTCACGGCGAGTTGGCCCTGCTGCTTTTTGATAGCGGCGAATACGACGGCGCGACGGCCGCTGTCACTCAAGCCAAAGTGGGAAAGCATCTGCTCCCCGCGGCCGAATGGGCGTCCGCTGAATTACATCGGGTCCATGGGCGACTCGAGGAAGCCGTGGCGGGATACGATCGACTCGTTGAACGCTTGAGTCAAAGCGATGCCGAGACGGATTCGGAATCCCTGTTCTGGATGGCCCGAGCGGCGATACAACAAGCGAGCTGGGGAGAAGCGAATGGTGCCCACCGGACTGTGGTCGGCCGGTTGATCCCGCGCATTATGCGAAAGGAACCATCCTATTGGCCAGCGCAAATGTTCGCCGCGCAACTCTACGCGGAAAAATCAAATCCGGCGCAGGCGGAAGCCGAAATCGATCGTGTTCTCGCTTCCAACCCAAATGCGCCGTCACTGCACGCGCTCCGAGGCCAGCTGGCCATTCGGCGATACGACCACCGCAGAGCTGAATCCGCGCTGGCCAAGATCCGCCGAGTCGACGCGCATTCGCCGGCGGCCCAGCGACTGCAAGCGCAAATCGCTTTGCAGCAGTGGCGGTTCGACGACGCCATCGCGCTGCTCGACAAAGCCAAGCAAGCTAATTCGCGCGATGAGCGAACCTTGGGGATGTTGGCTGCTGCGATTTGGGGCAGGGCGGGGCTTCACAAACCGGCGCCGTCGACCGTCACAGAACTGATGAAAGAAGTTGAATCGAGAAACCCGCATTGCGTTCGCTTCTACGAATCCCTGGCCGCTCAGATCGTCAGCATGCGGAAGTATCCATTTGCGGTTGAGCCATACGTGGAGGCAATTCGGCGGCATCCCAAGCGAGTCGGCATTCGCGGACAGCTGGGCCTGTTGCTGATGCGGCTTGCGCGAGAAGAAGAAGCGAAAGCCCTGCTCGTCACGGCCTTCAAGAACGATCCATTCAATGTGCGAGTCAAAAATATGCTTGAGGTCCTCGAGGTGCTGGGATCATACGCTGTGTTGGAATCTGAGCATTTTGTGATTCGCTTTGATCATGGAGCGGACGGCGTCTTGGCCGAACACGCAGCTCGATATTTGGAAGAGGAAGTCTATCCCGAGATCACCAAGCAACTCGGCTTCGAACCAAAGGGCAAGTCGTTAATTGAGATCTTCAGCAAGTCGCGAAACACGAGCGGGCACAGCTGGTTCAGCGCGCGCATGATCGGTCTTCCATTCGTGGGAACCGTCGGCGCCTGCGCCGGACGAATCGTCGCGATCACTTCGCCAAATGACGTCAAGAAGAAATTTAGTTGGGCGCGGGTGTTGAGGCACGAGTTCGTACATGTGGTGAACTTGCAGCAGACGAACTTTCACATCCCGCATTGGTTTACCGAAGCCATGGCGGTGCGACTTGAGGACGCGCCGCGACCCGCTGAGTGGGAGGAAATTCTGGCGCGAAGACATGCTTCAGCCAGCCTGTTTACTCTTACTAACATCAATTCTGGATTCGTTCGCCCGAAGAGCAGCGATGACTGGACACTGGCTTATTGCCAATCTGAGCTCTACGCGGAATATTTGACCAATCGGTACGGGCAAGACGCCCTCGCTAAGATGCTCGCCGCCTACGCCGACAACCAAAGCACCGAGCAAGCGGTGACAAGTTCGTTCGGGGCCACTTTGGAGACGATTGAGAGCGGCTACGCCATTTACGTGGACAAAATTGTCGCCGCGATTCATTTCAAGCAACAGTTGGAACCAGCCACGGAGCATCTCGAGCGTTTGGTAAAAGACCAACCCGAGAGCGCCGCTAATCACGCTAACTTGGCGTTGGCTAGGTTGAAGCGGAATCGAAAACCAGCGGCGCGCGAAGCGGCCTTGGCGGCGTTTGAGCGGGAGCCGAACGAGCCGACGGCGCTTTTTGTGCTGGCCCGACTTGAGTTATCAATAGGCGACGAAGCGTCAGCAATCGCGAGATTAAAACTCGCCTACGATCGCGAGGCCCCGAATGAAAACGTCCTCCTGCTACTCGCCGCGTTACGGCTTAAGAATCGCGAGTTCGACGAGGTCGCCGACATGATGGAGGTCGGGGCGAAGTCGTTCCCGCACCCGACTCGCTGGTTAAAACAACTGGCTCGAGTTCACCTAAAATCCGGAGACAACGACGCGCTCTACTCGGTACTCGCCCGATTGGCCAAAGCCGAGGGAGATAGTCTCCTCTATCGGCGCAAACTGATCCAACTGGCGAGCGAAGCCGATAATCACCGAGATGTCATCAAATGGGCGAACCAATCGTTGCAAATCGACGTAATGGACGCCGGCCACCATGCTCAACTGGGCTTGGCGCAGCTGGCCTTGGGTCGATCCGCCAACGCGTTGCGGTCGCTGAAAACGGCGACACGCCTCGATCCCAATCCGCCGAGCTGGCGATTGGGTTTGGCGCGGGCTGCCAAAGCGGTCGGTGACCGGACATTTGCCAAGCAGATCCTGACGGAACTTGCCGCAGAGACGCCCGATTATCCCGGCGTCAGAGAATTGCTCAAGGAATTCAAGCATGACTGAGAATCCCCAGGAAACTGAGAATCCCGAGGAAGTGGCCGAAGACGAAAACCGCGAGGGCGGCCAGCCGAGCGGCGGAGAAAACGTGGTGTCGATTGGTGATTTTCAGGCGTTGATTCGCGAGATGTACTTCGAGAAAGATGAGGCGCGTGGGATTGACGGCACCTTCATGTGGTTGATGGAGGAAGTCGGAGAGCTGGCGTCGGCTTTGCGAGGGAGTGACCGCATCAATCTCGAGGAGGAGTTCGCCGACGTTTTGGCGTGGCTCACGACCATTGCTAACGTCGCCGACATCGACCTGACGAAGGCAATTGCTCGTAAGTATGGTTCGGGTTGTCCGGGTTGCAACCTCTACGTCTGCCAGTGCGACGACGCTGGCAAGCCATAGAATCCCAACCCAATCTCGAATTCGCCAAGTTGCCCGTCAGTAGGGTTGTTCTTTGAAATGGCTCGGCCGACTATGCTGAAAGCTGTATCTCATTCTCGTCTTCAGAGCCCGCCCAGAGGGACAAATGGATAATGTGTCTCTGTCAGAGCCTGGGCTCGCCTGCGTTCGCTCGCCAAGCTACTGGACGCGGCTCGGGTCAATCACGCTGTTTCTCGTTTTGTCATCGTCGCTGTGCGGCGCTGCACGGTCTCAAGAATCCATTGAGGCGACTCGGGTAGGCTTTGACAACGAGGTTCAGGTCGGTTTCTGGACGCCAGTTCGCGTCGATCTATCGAGTGGCGCAGGCGACGTGACAGTCGAAGTTGAGGTGCCGGACGCTGACGGCGGACAAGCGATCTTCCAGCAGCAGCCCTCAGAGCCAGGCGATCAGCAGAGGTCGGTCTACATCAAGCTGGGTCGTCGCCGCGGACAAATTGTCGTTCGAGCCTTCAGTGCCGAGGGCGACGTACTCGACAAACAGACTCTACTGCTCGAGCGAGACGTTCAGGTGCATGTATCGACTCGAGAGTCGGTGTTGTGCTTGGCGCCCAAGAGCGCTGGATTCATCGATCTGAAGTTTGTCTTCCGCCGCCTACAACATCGTTCGGCGGATGAGAAACCGCTGGCTTACTACGTCGATTCCGCCGAGTTGTTGCCGAACGATTGGTACGGCTACGAGAGTATCGACCGAGTCTTTGTTACGACGAGCGACTCGGGCGTCTTGGATGACATGACGGCTCAGCAAAGCGCGGCGCTGGAGCTTTGGGTCAGACTCGGAGGGCGTTTAACGATTTGTGTCGGTCGTCGAGCTGAGCAAGTCGCCGGCCTGACGTCGATCAAGAACTTGCTCCCGCAAGGCGTCCCCAAGACAGCGACGCAACAGCGTGCGGTGGGGATTGAGAAATACGTCGTCCAAACGACGCAACCGCTACCGCCTTACCTGATCTCGCTTTGGGACGAACCTCGCGGAGCTGTCTTGGCTTCGGAGCAATCGTTGACCGGCGAGTCGCGCGCGGTGATCATGCGATACCCGCACGGTTTGGGAATGGTTACCGCTGCGATGGTCGATCTCGACCAAAGGCCTTTCAACAACTGGGAATCGCAGTCCGTTATTTTGGCGGGCGTGCTTCAGTTGGGCGGTAAGGATCGGATCAACGACGAACGCGTCAAATCGACGGGCCAGATCACCCACATCGGGTACGAAGATCTGAGCGGTCAACTCCGTTCGGCGCTCGAACAGTTTCGCGGCCCTCAAGGCGGCAGCGTGATTATCGCCTTTTCCTTCGTGGCCGCCTGTATCGTTTTTTACATTCTACTTGTCGCTCCTTGCGACTATTTCCTACTGCGTCGGCTGATTGGACGCATGGAGTGGACTTGGGTCACGTTTCCCCTCATCGTGTTAATTGGGTGCGGTGCTGTTTATTACGCGTCGAGTCAATGGCGTTTGCCTGATTTGACAGTGAACCAAGTTGATGTTGTCGACTTTGACTTTGCCACCGGCACCTTGAAAGGCCAGTCATGGTCTAGCGTCTACTCGCCTAAAACGAGTGCTTTCGATGTGTCCGTCGAGCCGGCATTTGAGTTGCGATGGCGCGAAGGGGACAGCGACGCGTCGGAGGGGCAACTGATTTCCTGGATGGGTCTGCCCGGTCGGGGTCTCGGCGGACTCAACGCCTCGACGCCAGGCGCATTTTTTGATTCGCCCTATCGAGTCGAATGGGAGAACAAGCAGCGAACTCAACTCCGACATCTGCCTATTGCGATCGGTTCAACAAGGCAGCTTACCGCCACGTGGTGGCAATCGCACGTTGTCGCCGGCGAGGTCAATCTGACTCGCAAACGTGAATACCTGCAAGGCGAGTTCACAAACCCGTTTCCTGTTGAGATCGAAGATGGCGTCCTCTACTACAACGACTGGGCGTACGACGTCACGCGACGCGTCTTGCCCAACCAGACGATCTCAGTTGCTGAGCTCGAAGAGCCGAGAGATCTGGTGTGGAAACTGACTCGACGCCGAGTTGTCGATTCGCGCAAGACAACCGTCTACAAAACGACGCCTTGGAACGCTCTGGATTCGAACATTTCGCGACTCGTGGAGATCTTGTCCTTCTACGAAATCGCTGGCGGCAAGTCCTACGCTCGGCTCTCTCATCGCTACATCGACCAGCTCGACTTGAGCGACCAATTGGGGCACGGGCGAGCGATTTTCGTTGGACGAGCCGCAGCGCCCGGGATGGCGTTTCAGCAAGAAGGGCAACCTCTGACCGACAAGGGCGGACGGTGGGCCTATTACCGCGCGGTCTTTCCCGTGGCTGAACCCGTTGCAAAAAAAGGCAGTGCTGAATGATCAAGACGACCGACCTGACCAAAAAGTATGGCGAGATGTACGCGATTCGGGGGATCGAGCTTGAATTGGACGAAGGGGATCTGTTTGGGTTCATTGGGCCAAACGGCGCCGGGAAGACAACGACCATGAGGGTCATCGCGACATTGCTCAACCCAACCTGGGGCGAGGCATACGTCTGCGGACACTCGATCTATACGCATCCGAAAGAGATACGAAGACTAGTCGGCTACATGCCCGACTTCTTTGGCGTCTATGACGACATGAAGGTCATTGAGTACCTCGAGTTTTTTGCGGCAGCTTATCGAATCAGCGGCGACGCTCGACGACGACGCTGTGACGAATTGCTGGAAATTGTCGATCTCGATTTCAAACGTGACGCGTTTGCCAACACGCTTTCGCGAGGTCAAACGCAACGTCTTGGGCTGGCCCGCGTTTTGATCCACGACCCTCAAGTGCTGCTGCTCGACGAACCTCTCAGCGGACTCGATCCGCGAGCGAGGATTGAGATGCGGAACCTGCTCCGTCGGCTAGGCGGAATGGGAAAGACAATCGTTGTCTCAAGTCATATCCTCCCCGAGCTGGCTGACATCTGTAACAAAGTTGGCATCATCGACCGCGGTGTCATGTCGGTTAATGCGGACGTCGCAGATGTCATGCGTCAAGTGCGAGAACGAGTTGTCTTGTTTATCGAAATCGACGGCGATCCCGAGGCCGCTGCGAAACTTCTCGAGCAACACGACGTTGTTGATTCTGTCGATGTCAAGGATGAACGCATAAGCGCAACGCTTGAAGAGGGCTGCAGCGATTATAGCACCCTGTCCGTCGCCTTGATCGAAGCGGGATTTCGAATCAAGCTGTTTCGCGAGGAAGAAGTCAACCTCGAATCCGCATTCATGGCCCTCACCAAAGGGATGGGCGCCAAACACTAGGCGGCAAACACCGGCCGACATTCCGCTTCAAGACATTCCGCTTCAAATTGAGCGGCCATTCGCAAGCGTGCCTCGGCGGCTCCTCGACGTCGCGCGTTGAAGTTGATTTAGAGTTGCAATTCGGCAAACTCGCGAACGCGATTCTCGATCGCCGGCTCGACTGGCAGCCGCTCCATGCTGCTGGCGCCGTAGAACCCGACGACGCCCTCGGTGTTCTCAAGGATATACTTCGCGTCTTCCGGTTCTGCGATGGGTCCGCCGTGACAAAGGACCAGAATGTCGGGCTTCACCGAACGCGCCGCGTCGTGCATCGCCTGCACTCGTCGAGCCGATACCTCAAGTGTTAAAGCTGATTCAGCGCCGATCGATCCCTTGGTCGTTAGGCCCATGTGAGGAATGAGAATGTCGGCGCCGGCCGCCGCCATTGCTGAGGCTTCCTCTGGCGTAAAACTGTACGGCGTCGTCAGCATGCCGAGCTGATGGGCCTCGCGTATCATATCGACTTCGGGCCCGAAACCCATTCCCGTCTCCTCCAGGTTTTGGCGAAAATTCCCGTCAATCAATCCGACAGTGGGAAAATTCTGCACGCCGGAGAATCCGGCCGCGTCAACTTGCTTGAGGAAGATCTTCATCAGTCGAAAAGGGTCCGTGCCGCAAACGCCGGCCAAGACTGGCGTGTGCTTCACAACGGGTATGACCTCTTGCGCCATCTCCATGACAATCCCATTGGCGTCGCCATAGGGCATCATGCCGGAGAGCGATCCGCGCCCGCCCATTCGGAATCGTCCCGAGTTGTAGATGACAAGCAAGTCGGCACCGCCTCGCTCAGCCATCTTCGCGCTGATTCCCGTGCCCGCGCCGCCGCCGATGATCGGACAACCTCGCTCCACCTTCGTGCGCAATTGATCCAGAATCGCTGAGCGTTGAAACAACCCCATCGTGCATGCTCCTCGTTTCGTTCTCGATCAGTTCAAGCAACCCGTCTCACGACAACATCGGCGAATTCGGATCGCTGAGATGCGAGTCGTTTCGACCAGCTCGGCATCAAACAGCGACAGCCGGCCGGCATTGGGCGGCGAGACGATGCATTCACTGATTGAGCGATCGACGTTAGTAACGAGCGACATCCTCGGCCACGTTTTCGGGATTGATGTCTTGGATCACCTCTTGAGCTTTTTGGGTCATCATTCGCAAGTCGCTTCCGATGGCGATGAACTGCATCCCTTGTTCAGCCCGTTGTCGCGCCGACTCGACGTCCATCGCGTGAATTCCGGTCGGCGTACCGACCTCGCGGCCAACTTCGATGACCCGTTGAACCGCGGCCTCATGCTCCTGAGCCGAAGGAAACTGACCGTCGTCAGCTCGCATCTGAAATCGCAGGTCATTGGGACCGATAAAGATTGCATCGCAGCCCGGCAAGCTGTAGATCTCCTTCGCATTGGCAACCCCTTGAGGACTCTCCGTCTGCAACACGACGAGAATCTCGTCATTGGCCCGAGAGTAGTAGTCGCCTGCAGCCGCCCCAAAGTTCATCGAGTGCATGCCGCCTCCGACGCTGCGGTTCCCGGTCGGCGGATACTTTGCGGCCGCAATCGCTGTCCGAGCTTGCTCGACGGTATCGATCATCGGCGCGACAATGCCCCACGCGCCGGCGTCCAGCACCCGTTTTATGTAGTGGTGGCTCCCCTCGGGAACTCGCGCCAGCGGCACGCAGCCGGCGTCCGCGATCGCGCCGAACAGCGCTGTCGCCTGAGACCAATCGATTGCCGAGTGCTCGATGTCCAAGGTGAGCCAGTCAAAGCCGAGCCTGGCCAACACACGTGTTGCGAATAGGTCCCCGAATGCGAGCCAAGTACCAAATGAAGGCTGGCCAGACTGCAGTTTCTGTTTGACGGGATTGCTTTTCATCGTGCCATTTTTTTGAGAGAGCTAGGGCAGGGCGTCTGTCTCAAAGCGAATTGTCAGAACCAGACGCGAACGGGCGGGGCGAGCTGACGCGCAATCGGAACGAAATCTTTTGTGCATCAGCACTTTGCTTGAAGATAGTGGAGCATAGTTGCGGACGCCTCGCGAGCACCCTAGTGGTTCCAGGGCGAAGGCATAGCCAGCGCAGCAGACTGGGAATACTTTGATTCCCCGGGAACGCGACAGGTTGCCAGAACGGCAGCCGGACAGTGCTTTCGTTTTTCGCAATCCGCGCCGGAAAAACTCTGCCGAGAAGCGGGCGATTGGCTGTCTAGCGGGGTATAATTCGATGGACAGGCGGAAAGAAACAGGCATTGGGTGACGCTCATGATAATGGTCTTTGGAACACGGCAAGGTTCATGCAATGTGAGCTCGATTGCTCGACTTCAGTTGCTTTTCGCGACGATTGTCTGTCTGACGGCTAGCTTAGCGCCAACTCAACAAGCTTATTCGCAAGGCGGCGCCGCGCGCGACAAGTATGCCGTCGCCAGAAAGCAGATGGTCAGCAAGTTCATCAAAGCGGCCGGCGTGAAAGATGCTCGAGTCTTGGAGTCGATGGAAAACACGCTTCGGCACGAATTCGTGTCGTCTCAACATCGCTCAAAGGCCTATTTTGATATGGCTTTGCCGATTGGCGACCTGCAAACGATTTCGTCGCCATTCATCGTCGCCTACATGACCGAGTCGCTCGAACCAAAGCCCACCGACAAGGTGCTTGAGATCGGCACGGGCAGCGGGTACCAGGCAGCAGTGCTGAGTCCGCTGGTGGATGAAGTTTATTCGATTGAGATCGTTCCAACGCTTGGCCGCAAAGCAGCGAGGACGCTCCGGAGGCTGCGATATCGCAACGTCGTCACGAAAATTGGCGACGGATTTCAAGGTTGGCGAGAGCACGCGCCATTTGACAAGATCATCGTGACCTGCTCGCCGGAAAAACCGCCGCAGCCGCTTGTCGACCAACTGCGAGAAGGCGGCCTGATGGTCATTCCCGTCGGCGAACGATATCAGCAGACGCTCTATTTGCTTCGCAAGCGACAAGGCAAACTTGTGGCCGAAGCCCTGCGGCCAACGCTGTTTGTGCCGATGACCGGTCGTGCCGAAAACGCCCGAGTGGTGCAGCCGGACCCGCGTAATCCGAAATGCCTGAATGGTGACTTCGAAGCCAAAGTTCCCAAGAATGGCTTCGCCGCGGGCTGGTATTACCAACGGCAAATGAAGACCAAGACGGACAACCCGCCGCAAGGCAAACAATATGTCGAGTTTGAAAATGCCGAGGACGGTTTGGCGGCGCATCTTCTCCAAGGAATCCCCATCGACGGATCCAGCATTTCGTCCGTTCGCATCTCGGCCCAGGCCAAGTACGAAAACATCATCGATGGCAGCCGTGGCCAATTCGCCGCGCTGGCAATCAGCTTCTACGACGCAAACCGCAAGGTGCTTAGTTTCCGGCACGTCGCTCGATTTCGAGGAGAGTCCGAGTGGGAGACGCATACGTCGAAAATCCCCGTCCCCTCTGCGGCCACGGCCGCCATTCTAAGAGTGGGCTTGTTCGGAGCGACCGGGAAGCTGGCCATCGACGACGTCAAACTCGAGCCCATCCGGTCCGAGCGTTAGCTCATGGTGCGGCGGCGACGTGTGTTTGTCCGCCGGCCAAAAAAAAAACTGGACTTGCCGAATTTTCCGGCTACGCGCCGCAATCTGCGACGTACTAGCAACGGCTACAAGGTCACAAGTTGCGCCGACGGTTTCGATGCGTTGCAAGTTTTCGACCTGAAACGACTGATATTCTGCTCGTCGACTACCGCATGCCAGGCATGAACGGCATTCAATTAATGAAGGCGGCGCACGCTTTTTCGCCTTCAACTCCTGTTGTGTTCCTGAGTGGTTCGGTCGACTCCAGCACGGCCGTTGAGGCAATGCGAGAAGGCGCGACGAACTTTGTCGGCAAGACTGAGAACGAATTTGTGCTGCTTCGGGCACTCGATCGAGCGACGACCCTAGTTCGTCGTCAGTACGACTTCCTACGGGAAGAGGAAGCTCATAAGCATGCCGAGTCAGCTTCACAAGCCAAAAGCGCTTTCTTGTTTCGCGGTCTGCTTTTCGGCGGCTTGGCCGGTCTGACGCAATCAAGTTGGCCCACCCGGGCACCTCCTTCAAAAAATGGCGTGAACCGCGAATCGGGCAGGCGCCATGGGAACTCAGGGGGAACTCACCCCTCTTCAGAGTGGATTCAGGGGCATCCAATTTCCCTAATCCTAATTATTTACCTAGACTTGTTGAATTACGTGCTACGGTTGCTAAGCTGAGTAAACTAAATTGACGTCCCCTGAGATGGGGATGCATCTATCCTTGAAGAAGAGAGCGTCGTTCATATGCCTCGCAAAATTGGTGTCATCTGTGCCGTATTCGGCCTGTTGTTGACGGTGGGTAGCAGCCAAGCGTTTGCTGGCTGGGGAAGCCATGGCTGGTCCTATGGAAGCACGGGCGGGAGCCACGGCAGCTGGGGCAGTTATACGAGCTACGCATCCCACGGAAGTCACGGCAGCTGGGGCGGTTATACCAGATACGTATCACATGGAAGTCATGGAAGTCATGGAAGTCACGGCAGCCACGGCAGCCTGGGCGTTCATGGAAACTATCGACCTTATGGTCACGGCGGCATATTCAGCCGCTGGCACTACCGAGCCGCCGCGACTCGTTATCACTGGTTCGGCAGCTGGGGTTCGCACCATGGACTCTTCCACCATCATCGCGCTAGCTGGGGTTCCTATGGGTCTCACGGATCGCACGGAAGTCACGGCGCCATCGTCACGACGTGCGGTTGCAGCGCCTGCGGCTCGGGTTGGGTGGACGGCGGAGTGATCCAAAAGTCAGTTCCGACTCAGAATTCGCCAACCCCCGCCGGTGGCGTCATCGAACAGCAGAAGCCGGCAACGGGCACCATCCTGGAACCGAAGAGCACGGGCATTTTGACTGGCAATGCGACGCTGACTGTCAACGTACCCAGCGATGCCAAAGTGTTCGTCAACGGACACGAGACCACGAGCAAGGGCGCGCAGCGTCAATTTATTTCGCGAAACCTCGAGCCTGGCTTCAAGTACACGTACGAGATTCGAGCGGAAGCCATTCGCGATGGCGAGTTGGCTGAGACAGTGGAGACCGTGCGATTGACGGCTGGCGAAACGCTCGACTTGACTTTGACTCCGATTGTAGCGGCCAAGGTCGCCTCGACGACAATCAAAGTCCACGTTCCCGAAAACGCCAAAGTTTACTTGGCCGGAACGCTGACTAAGTCCGTCGGTCCGCTTCGCGTCTTCAAGACGAACGAGCTTAAAGCGGGCGAATCCTGGGACGACTATGTCATTCGAGTTGAGATGGATGACAACGGTCGCGTCGTCACTCAAGAAAAGTCGTTTACGCTGACTGCCGGCAACTCGCTTGAACTGAGTTTTGACGCCAGTGCGCCAAAAATCGCTTCAGCCACGCCGTAGAGCGGAGTGGATCGAGCAGCAGCCCGCTGTTCCGATTTCTTCGCCAATCGTTGTGAAACGAAAAAGCCCTGCGAGACGAATAGTCCTCGCAGGGCTTTGTTTGTTTCTTGACCTCGCTCGATCACCGCTTGTGCCGTTGGGGAAGTCACCGACTGGCTGCCGATACAACTAGTGTCATGAACCGGCGGAGCAAAAACAGCGAGCGACACAATTCGCCCGGCGAAGGCGAATCGCCGGGATGGACTGCGAACCAACGGCGACTCGCGTCCCTGGCCGTCGTCTTACATCTCGCTGCGGTCATCCTGGCGCCACTGGCATTCGCCACCAGACCATCACCCGCCATTGGCCCCATGCTTCAATTGGCGGAGCCGTACATTGACGCGGCCCACATGAATCACGGCTATGCTTTTTTCGCTCCCAATCCGCCTGGCGCCAGCAGTTTGCTGCGATACCGAGTTGAGTTTGACGACGGGCGAGAGCCGATTACAGGCGTGCTTCCCGATCGCCGCGAGCATTGGCCGCGATTGTTCTACCATCGGCATTTTATGTTGAGCGAACAGCTGAGCGCCCGCTGGGTGCCGGCGGAACAGCCAGCGGACGCGGACCCTCACCAATGGAAAATGCAGCGAGCCGCGTACCTCAAGGCATGGCGTTCTTTTGAGAATCACTTGCTGAAAAAACATGACGGCGCTCGCGTGACGATGGAGTTCTATGATCACCGACCGCCGGGCGTCATTGAAGCGCTCAATGGCAAGCAACTCAACTCGCCCGACCTCTATCGACCTCGGTCCGATCGTCTGAGTGAGGCGATTCCATGACGCGCAGCACCCAGCCGACCGCCGGCGTCGAACCCTCTTGGGCTAGCGACGTCGCCAGACATTGGAATGCGTTTTGGTTCACGCCTCGCGCGCCGCACACACTGGGCGTAATCCGCATCCTCGCCGGCGCCATGCTGCTTTACACCCACTTGGTTTGGACGATTGGGCTGGAAGATTTCCTCGGCGCCAACTCGTGGCTCGATCGAGAAACAACGCAAAGTCTAGGTGGTCGATACTATGTCTGGAGCCCGCTGTTTCATTTCGACAATCCGATGGCTTTGTGGCTCTATCATCTGGCGTCCATCGCAACGATGTTCGCGTTGATGGTGGGCTGGCGAACTCGCGAGACTTCGATACTGGCTTGGTTGTTTGCCGTCAGTTATTGCCACCGTCTGCAAGGCGCGTTGTTTGGCTTGGAGCAGGTCAACACGATGCTCGCGATGTATTTGATGCTCGCTCCCTGCGGCGCCGTTTATTCGGTTGATCGATGGCGCGCCGGCAGCAAAGGGAGCGACAAGCCGACGGTGTCGGCCAACATTGCAACGCGGCTCTTACAGATTCATATGTGCGTCATCTATCTGTTTGGAGCTGTCGGAAAGATGAAGGGCGATTCGTGGTGGGACGGATCGGCTTTTTGGTTTGCGATTGCGAACTTGGAATATCAATCGATCGACATGACCTGGATGGTGCGTTTTCCCGCCTTGATCGCGCTGGTGACTCACGCCACGCTTTTCTGGGAGCTTGGCTATTGCGCGTTGATCTGGCCCAAACGCACTCGCCCCGTGATGCTTGCCTCCGCCGTGATACTCCACGGCGGCATCGCGTTCTGCATGGGAATGATCACGTTTGGATTGGCGATGATCTTCGCCAACATGTCGTTCATTTCTCCGGCAACATCCAAACGCATAGTCGACCGTCTTTTGCGCCGCCCGGCTTCGCAGTCCCAAATCGACGCGGCCTGATGCCGTGTTGTGTTTCGCATGTTGGGAAATTTACCAGCTTTCCATTTGCCTCTCGCCCGTGCAACCGATTGATAGATTTCAGCGGCGCGGCCATACTGGGAGGTTCCCTTTTTTACTCTATTGGAGGATGTGACCGGTGTTTGAGAACGTGGCCTTGGTAGGCGCAACGGGCGCTGTCGGAAGTATCGTGCGGCAGTTGATCGCAGACCGTGAATTGCCCTTCCAGACGATCAAATTCTTGGCCTCCACACGTTCCGCCGGCAAGACGCTCGAATTCAAGGGCGAAACGCACACGATTGAATTGCTCCGCCCGGAAGTGTTTGAAGAAGTCGACTTGGTGATCGCCAGCACGCCGGACGATGTCGCGAAGGAATTCGCCCCCTGGGCGGTTGAGCGCGGCGCCGTCGTTGTCGACGAGAGCGGAGCATGGCGAATGGATCCCAAAGTCCCGCTGATCGTACCCGAGGTGAACGGCCACACTGCGTCCGAACACCAGGGCATTATCGCCAGCCCGAATTGCTCCACCATTCAAATGGTCGTCGCCATGCAACCTCTGCATGCCGCCGCCAAGATCCGACGAGTTGTCGTGAGTACGTATCAGGCGACGAGTGGGGCAGGGGTGGCGGGCGAAGCTGACCTCGAGAAAGGGAGTCGCGCTGCGCTTGACGGCGGCGACCATGAGTACTCGGCATTCAGTCATCCGATCGCCTTCAATTTGATCCCGCAAATTGGACCGCCCAAACACGAAGGCTATACGTCCGAAGAAATGAAGATGGTGTATGAAACGCACAAGATCTTCGGCGACGACTCGATTGCCATTTGTCCGACATGCGTTCGCGTGCCCATCACGAATTGCCACAGCGAGAGCATTCTGGTTGAGACCGAGCGGCATCTTTCGGTCGAGGAAGCGAAAGAGTTGTTTCGGTCGGCCGATGGCATCGAGCTGATCGATGATCTTGCGGAAGGCCAGTACCCCATGCCGCTCGACTGCAGCGGACGCGATGGCGTCTTCATCGGGCGAGTGCGAAAAGACTTGTCGTGCGAGAATGGCATCACCTTTTGGTGTGTGTCGGACAACCTTCGAAAGGGCGCTGCGACGAACGCCGTGCAAGTGGCCGAGACGCTCATCGCCGCCCAATCGAGCGCGTAAGGCGAGCTCGACCACGCCAGCTTGTCGGTGCCAAGGCATGCGCTGACGGGCCGGTGTTCGGGCGACGCATCATCGCTATGAACCATTGCGATCGGGAGTTGCAGTGAGCATCAAGAATGAGCCTGTCGACGGCGAGCAACAGGGAGCGAAACAGCTCGAATCGTCGGGCGAATCTAAATCCCAAGCGGTGAGCTGTTTCAAAGCGACGATTGCGTACGACGGCGCCGCCTACGCTGGATGGCAAGTGCAGCCAAATCAATCGACCATTCAAAGCAAACTCGAGTCGGCAGTTGCCAGCGTCTGCGGTCAGGCGACACGAGTGACCGCAAGCGGGCGGACGGATGCGGGCGTCCATGCATTCGCTCAGGTCGTCAGTTTCTCCGTAGCGACTCGATTGAACGCCGAGACTTGGGGCAGGGCGTTAAACGCCAATTTGCCCGAGGACATTCGGGTTGTTTCGGTCGAGTTGAAAACGGCGTTTCACGCGCTGCGCGACGCGGCGGGAAAGCGTTACCGCTACGTGATCCACGATGCCGAAGTCCCGAACCTCTTCCACCGAGCCTATGCCTGGCACATCGGCGAGCGGCTGCAAGTGGACGCGATGAAACGCGCGGCGACGCATCTGCGCGGCCAGCACGACTTTTCCAGTTTCGAAGCCGCCGGAGCGCCGCGGGCAAGCAGCGTCCGCACCATTCGAGACCTGACCGTCGACCGTTGCGAGCACGATACCAGTCTTGTCTGGATCGAGGTCGAAGCCGACGGGTTTCTGTACAACATGGTTCGCAATATCGTCGGCGCGCTGGCGCTTGTCGGTCGAGAAAAAGAGGCGCCTGATTGGGTCGGCAAAGTGCTTGCTAGTCGCGATCGCCGCCAATCAGCGCCGACCGCGCCAGCGAAGGGGCTCTTTCTGTTACGCGTTTTTTATGATGGTTCAACGGCTTCGACTTTGGATGAGACAACAAGCGGGCAGGGGGGAACCAATGGCGCCCACGGGGAAGGGGGGGCAACGT
>CAZMNY010000049.1:0-57912 GCA_964567745.1 uncultured Pirellulaceae bacterium
CAACTGGTGTTGGATTGTTGGTCGTGGCTGGTGGCGTGGGCTGCGAACGATCACATCCGCAAATCACAACAGCAACCAGACAAACAACAACAGATTTGGAAAGATGCATGCTCGCCTCGCTGGGTAAAGATTGATTGACTCGCAGCCGCCTCTGTCAAACCATGGTGCGCCAACCACATTGCTCGCATTCTACGGCCGCCGCGTCCGCTCCGCCATCACTTCAGCTCGGCGAATCGCTTTCTTGCCTTAGTCTTCATCAGTCGCTCCTTTGGTTGGTTGACTCGGGAAGTACCTCGCTTCCACGGATTACACGCAGCAAACAATTCACCTTGGTCAGCGCCTCGATGTCCAGCCCGCTAAGGGTGTCGAGTCCATCCCAGAGGAACCGACCCATCCGCCTCGCAAGCTCGTCCGCACCGATTGCGTAATCGCACACAAGAGGTGCTGCCGACACACCATGAAGTGCGAGCCACTCAAATTTTTCGTCGCGGCTAATCGGCACCGTGGATTGAAGTCGGTAATGCAGTGCCAATTCGACGAGGAATTGAATTTGCTCCGACCGAAACTTCGCGAGTCCCTAAGTCACATCGGGGTCGCCGTTGTGATAGCAATCATTCGCCAGCTCTTGAAAGTCATCGGTAATCCTTGCTACTTCGTTCGATGTGAAATTCATCCTACTCTCCTTTAGAAAAAAATTAGTTGAGCTTCCGCTCCTTGGGTTGCTCGGACTGCTCGGACACTTTTTGTTTTCCATGCTTGCATACGATTCCGCGTTGGTGCTGCTGGTCGGATGGACGGACCCCTATAGGGGTCCTGTCCGACCACCACCACCCGTATGCTCGGACTGTCCGACCAGTACCGACCACCTCTTTGAGCCGCCATCCTTGCTCCGTCCGCGTGTGCTTCTGAATGGCTAACAACTCGACTTCGCCCGACTCGACCAGTTCGAACCAAGGCTGCTCGAATGTTGAGCTACTCAGTCCCGCGGTGGCTCGGATTGCCGACTTGGTTTCGGGTCCGATCTTCCGCACTGCGCGGCGGATCTTGTCTTTCCGCTGCTCGGTCTTTTGGTTGAGTTCGCGGGTTCGCTTCTGATCGCGATCGCGTTCCGCCGCCGCCCGCACCTCGGCGTGATCGGATATCTCGACTTGCCACACGCGATTGGGGTAGAGTCCTTCGTTGATATCGAGTCCCCACAAGCCGCTGTGGCCGACACTCCCGCCGACGCTGAGCCAGAGCCGATGGTCGCCCGTTCCTGGCTCGTATTGCTCACGTCGCCCAATCAGAAGCCAAGCACGGGCGAACTCTTGGAATCCAGACCAAGCGATATCCTCGAGCTCTGGCGGATCGTAGTAACCCGCGTCGCCGTTTGTCCGATGCTTCCGCGTGTGGTGGACTAGAATCGGCGTTATGCCGTACTCCTGGCAAACTTGAGCGAATCCCACAAGCACTCCGCCGACAGCGAATAGGCTCGACTCGTTACCGCCAAGATCCATACAAAGATAGGCGGGATCAACGAACAGCACCTCGATGCCGTCCGCTTGGCAGAATGCAACCAGTTCATCCAGAGCCGCCCCGGAAGCGATACGCGGTAGCTTGGTGCCGACAATGAGTGATTCGCCGAGGTGCGCAAGCGACTGACCGCGAGCCTTACAGATACGCTTGGCGGTTTCCTGAATCGTGCCGAGTCCGCTTTCGCCCGATAGGAAAGCAACCCGTTTCCGATTTGGCACATCGAAGCGATCTAGAAACGGTGTCGCGGTCGCGATGCTGATTGCCAGATCCAACGCGGCGTTCGTTTTCAAGCACTTCTTGCCGCCCGCCATGATGTGCGGTTGATTGCCGACTAGGATCCGATCAACGATAAACTCGACGCGATAATCTCCCGCCGCGAGTTCGCTCGCCGTGATGCGCTCCAACTTGTGTGGGTTGTGCTCGGCGTTGCTTGGGGCGGCGGGCTCGTTTTGAATCGCTCGCCGCTCGGCTTGCTCGTCGGCTTCGGCTTGCTCGTCGGCATCGGCAGTCCCGTTTTGCCTGGCGAGATACTGGTCGGTCCAGTTCATGACTGCCACCCCGAACTCAAAACGCACGCGGTCGCCATCTTGCGGGCGACTTCATGCAACTTGCCTCGGCGGATTTCTTTCGGGATGTCACAGAACAGTGACGTGATTGCCAGTTGTTCGGCGAATGTCCCGATCGGCCGAGTGATCGCCAGCGGTTCGCCGTCCAATCCGCGTTGTCGAGCTATCCGCCGCACGACTTGGGCGAGCCGCCCGATTGCGATGTAGTCGTTGCCGCTTTCGCGGTCGCCTGTACAATTCATCTGTTCGCCCGCCGTGAACACAATTCGAGAACCGCACGTTCGCCGCGTGCGGTTTTTTTCGTAGACGCTCGTTATCGAGTTCGCCGAGGCGGCATCGACCGAGACTGCTGAGAGTTCTCGCCAAGAAATCGGATCAACTCGGATCCGAGAATGAAGCTCGAGCGTCCGTAGTACTGGACGTTGAGCCCCGCGAGACGGGCTCGGCGGAAACTATGCGGACCCCAGCGAAGAATCTCACCCGCCCGTTTAACCGAGTACAAAACATCGGGCGAGAGTTCGCCCGAATCGCCTGGCGTTTTGGTGAGTCGCGTTTGCTTGGCGGGCTTGTTCAATCGATTCGTAGGCATCTGTAGAATCCTCAGAGGACAGTGAGTAGTCAATCACACTGCTTGAGGTTTTACAGACAATGCGAGACACGAGTGTCTTGTGTCTCAGTTTTTGTCGAAGTACCTGAGAACGGTTTTCGGATCGATTATCAAACCCTTGCCGCGGATTTCGTTCGCGACCGTTTTGCTGGCGGGAGTTCGCTTTACGTCCGCCGCCAGCAACTCCCGCATGCGGTTCATGACATGCTTCGCCGCTTCGGGATGGTCGTCTAGCTTGCAGCCTTGAGAGCCGACACGATTCGCGCGGGGCTCAAATGGCGTAACTTCTGCGGTTCGAATCAGACTGCCCAAGTGGTAGAAGTCCGAAAGCATAGCGACATCAGACTCTGGCAATTCACGGTCGCTTAGCCCTTCGCGAATCCTCGCTAGACAACTCGATGCGTGCTTGGCGTAGTAGTCATCGGGGGAAACCTTCTCCAGCCGTTCCTCGATTCGGGCTAGGCTCTGTCCCTTAATACCAGTTGATGAGCATTCTTGCGATCGCGATGTAGATCATGGCGAGGTAGTGCTCGAGTTTTTTCTCGTAGCGGGTCGCGATTCGTCGAGCTTCCTTGATGTCAATTTCTATGCAATCCCAATTAAGGGACAGAGCCTAGGAAAGACTCGATCGAGTGGGGAGAGAAGTACCAAGCATCGGCTAGAACCTCGCACTCCTCGCCCTCTGCCCAAGATACTATGACACGTTCAAAGATCCCGCGGTTCTCAACCTTGTATTCGACAGACTTCGCAACACGCTTTTCGTCGGCCAAGATGTCTCACCGTGTTTGCCGAGTCGCCTGTAACGAATCGCCACGGTGAGTGAACGATTCGTTACAGACGGTCGCAGGAGCTACCTGCTACTCGGCTCGATTATGTTAGTGGCACCCAACTTGGCACCCAAACGTCGGTTGGTTCGGCTATTGTCGCGAATAATGCGAAACGCGGGAGCCCCTAAAAACGCGGTGCGAATGCAATCAAAATGCAAAGCGAAAATCTCGCATGTACTTTTCATCCGTAGGTCCAGGGTTCGAGCCCCTGCGCCCTCATGTTTTTCTTTTTTCACGGCTGTTCTAGCCGAGAGTGTTATCCCACGCAGCCGAATCTTGCCTCGCTGCGCGCATCCCTATTCCGATTAGCTCAGCGAAATTGGTTTGGCCAGTAAGTATCGACGGCACATGGCCGTTCAGCTCGGTTTGCGATACTGCTGTTGCCACGCTTTGGGTTTCACGGCCACGTCGCTATCGTCTTGATAATGTTCGCGAATCGCTTTGAGTTTCGCTTTCATTTTCGCGATTTGTTTCGCGTGGGACGGGCTGTTGTAGAGGTTGCTGAGTTCGTCTGGATCTTCTTGGAGGTCGTAAAATTCCCACTCGTCAAAATGATAGAACCTCATCAACTTGTAGCGGTCTGTACGAATGCCGTAGTGCCTTGGCACCATGTGAACGCTGGGGTACTCGTAGTAGTGGTAGTAGATCGCGTCACGCCATTTGTCCGGCGTCTGACCCTTCAGAAGCGGAGTGAGCGAGGCACCTTGCATGTCGCTGGGGATCTCGGCACCGGCCATGTCGAGAAAGGTCTCGGCGTAGTCGAGGTTCTGCACTAAGTCGGTGTTGCGCGAACCCGCTTTGGTGACGCCGGGCCACTTGACGATCAGCGGCATCTTCAACGATTCTTCGTACATCCAACGCTTGTCGTACCAGCCGTGGTCGCCGACGTAGAAGCCTTGATCCGATGAATAAATCACGACCGTATTCTTGTCGAGTCCCAACTCTTTCAGCGTCTCCGTGAGTCGGCCTACGTTTTCGTCGACTCCCTTCAGGCAACGCATGTAATTTTTCGCGTAGCGCTGAAACTTCCAGCGGACGAGATCCTTGCCACTCAATTTGGCTTCATGAAACGCTTTGTCCTTCGGTCCGTACGCCGCTCTCCAAGCCTTAAGTTGTTTGGGGCTCATTCGTTTCATGTTTCGCCAGGCCGATCGGTCGAAACGCCCTTCCTTCGCGTTACCGTCGAAGTCAGCGGTGAGGTCGACGAATAGGTCGAAGTTGAGGTCCATGTGCCGATCGATTTCCAGCTCCTGCCACCGCGCTGGACTCGCGTTGTCTTCCCATTTGTCGAACAGAGTTGACGGTTCGGGAATGTCGATATCGTCGTACAGGTTGAGGTGCCTGAGGGCGGGCATCCAGTTGCGGTGAGGTGCCTTGTGCTGACACATCAACATGAACGGCTTGTCGCTGGAACGCCTTTGCTTGAGCCACTCGATCGACATGTCGGTGACGATGTCGGTGCAATGCCCTTCGACTCGAATCTTACCTTTGGGCGTTTGAAAGTCGGGATTGTAGTAAAGTCCCTGCCCCGGCAAGACTCGCCATTGGTCGAATCCCTGAGGCTTACTTTTGAGGTGCCACTTGCCGAAGAAAGCGGTGTCATATCCCGCTTTCTGCAGCAGCTTGGGGAAAGTCTGTTGATCGCCGTCGAATCGGTTTCCATTGTTCATGAAACCGTTCTTGTGGCTATGCTTGCCGGTGAGAATCACAGCTCGACTTGGCCCACAGATCGAATTCGTACAGAAGCTGTTTTCGAACAACATGCCTTGGCGAGCGAGCTGATCGATATTCGGCGTCGGGTTGACCGGCTTGAGCCAACCGTTGTAGGCACCGATCGCGTGCGGTGCGTGATCGTCAGTAAAGATGAATAGGATGTTGGGGCGATCCGCAGCCCGAGCTTGCGAATCAAGACCTGCCATAGCAGCAAAGCAAACGGTGGCGATCAGGGCCGAGCAAAGATGTCGTGTCATAGAATTGGTCCCGCAGCGATTTGTGCCAATCAGGTAGCCCGCTCGCATCCGCCACGTTCATACGAACTTACGATGCGGTGCAAGCGGCAGGTGAATACATACAAGACGATATTGAAGTTTGAGCCGCGCCGACGAGGATTGCGCGCAAAGATCTTCTTGAGCTGAGCCACTTGTGCACTGTCAATGCGGCGACAATCCTTCGCCAACCGCTATCCGCGCGAGCGTTCGAGCAATGTCGCCATGATGATCGACATCAGTGCTCGCAGCTCTTCGACTTCATCGAGTTCGACGAGTTTCTCAAGTATGAACTTACCTTCCCAGAATGATGGCTGCTTCTTCAATCGCATGACTTCCGTGCCATCGGTCCGGCGAATCGTGTAGGACGGGTTGAAGAAATAGCCGGAGAACATTCCGATAATCGCGATGTCGCCCAAAACGGCGTCAGCGACTTTGACCCAGGGGTTGTCTTCCGAAATCGTCATCACGGTTTCGTCGCCTTCGATGATGTCGTAGTGCGCTTTCCAGATCGAGCGCATTCCTTTGCGTCGCACTCCGCCAATCTCACTGCCTGAAGCGTCGGTGAACCGGTAGCACGCCGAGAAATCAATGATCCTGTCAGCGTTCATCTGGCAGAGCTGAGTTTGTTGACTCTCGTCTGTGAAAACGTTGATCGCTTCCTTCAGTTTGAACATTTTCTGTTTGACATAACAGATCGTATTCTCGTTGGCGTCGCGTACGAAAATCTGTGGCGCCATGGCCATGATTTTGAACGAGAGTGAAAGCGGATATTTCATGCTTCGTCTCACTTTGCGATAAGCTGGCGGACAAGGTGAATCGTGATCAGTGATAACTTATCGTTCGGCCCGCATTGATTCAAGCTATGAACGACCTTGGGCTTGCGCGGCGGGCGGCCAATCGGTCAGCTTGTCGCGCTCCATCGTTGCAGCAGGCATCCTTGTTGCAATTGCCTCGCTAGTGGTATTTACTAGACGTCTAACCGAGACCCGACGATCGAAAGCGCCCACCGCCGGCCTCTGGATGTCGATCGAGTGGCTGCAACGACCTTCTGAGACAACGGAAAAATCGATGACTAACTATCAACGGCTTTGTTTGCTGAGTTGCGTTGTTGTTTCATTGTTGGCTTCGGCGACGGCTGCCGCCGAGCTGCGAGTTGGGGCGGCGAACGTCAATGTCACGCCGGTCAAACTGCCGGTTCTCGTCAACGGTGGGATGCTCAGCCGGACCGTCGACAAGGTCAACACTCAACTGAGCGCTCGGGCGATTGTCATCGATGACGGCGACGATCGAATCGCGATCGTTGTGGTGGACAGCTGCATGATGCCTCGTCCGCTGCTCGACGAAGCAAAACAGCTTGCCTCACAACGAACCGAAATCAAGCCGGCAAGCATGTTGATCAGCGCCACTCACACGCATTCCGCCCCGGCGTCGATGAGCTGTTTGGGCACCAATTTTGATCCAACCTACGTGCCCTATCTGCGCGAGAAACTGGCGGAGGCGATTGCCACGGCCGAAAAGAATCTCGAGCCGGCCGAAGTCGGTTGGGGCACCGTCGACGCGCCCGGGCACACGGCGCTGCGGCGCTGGATTCGCCGCCCCGATAGGATCATCGAAGACCCGTTCGGAAATCCAACCGTGCGAGCCAACATGCACTCGGGGCGAAACTGGGACGACGTCGTCGGCGAGTCGGGGCCCGAGGATCCTCAGTTGTCCATGATCTCGTTTCGTTCGACAAAAGGCCGTCCGATCGCGTTGCTTTGTAATTTCTCGATGCACTACTTTGGCGATCAGGCGTTAAGCGCCGACTATTTTGGACTCTTCTGCACCCAACTCGAATCCGAGATCGGAGCGGTCGGCGGATCGCAAGGCAACGGCGATAAGTCGGACAAGAGGGTGCCATTCCTCGCAGCGCTATCTCACGGATGCAGTGGAGATATCTGGCGACGAGATTACAAAGTCGCGGCGGAGAATCGGAACGACGCGATCAAGATCGACGAATTCGCATCCGAGCTGGCCGACATCGCCAAGCAAGCCTACGACAAGATCGAGTATTCGCGCGGCGATGTCGCTATGGCGGAAGCAAGGCTCCATTTGAAATACCGCACCCCCGACAAGCAAAGATTCGAATGGGCGAAACGAACGTTGGAAGCGATGGGCGACCGGCTACCCAAGACGCAGACTGAAGTCTACGCCGCGGAAGCTCTCATCCTCGACGAACGCAAATCGACCGACGTTGTCGTTCAGGCGATTCGAATCGGCAATATCGCCATCGCGACCACTCCGAATGAAACCTATGCACTATCGGGTTTGAAGATCAAACATCAGAGCCCGCTCGAACAAACGATGGTCATCGAATTGGCGAACGGCGGCGACGGATACATCCCGCCGCCCGAACAACATCTCTTCGGCGGCTACAACACGTGGGCGGCTCGTTCGGCCGGACTCGAAGTGATGGCTGAGCCGAAGATTGTCGAAGCAGCGGTTACGCTGTTGGAACGGACCGCCAAATCGCCTCGACGACGCTTTCGCCAATCACGCGGCGCCGCGAGCCAAGCGCTGTTGAGCGCCAAACCGAATGCCTACTGGCGCCTAGACGAATGGGCCGGACCTCGAGCGAAAGATTCGTCCGGCAACAACCGCGACGCGATTCTCGAGGACCACGTTGCATACTTCCTGGACGGCCCGCGTTCCCAGGCGTTTTGTCTCCACGGAGAAACGAACCGGTGTATCCATTTCGTCGGTGGCCGACTCCGCACTCGCTTTGAAGATCTGGGCGACAAGTACTCGCTGTCGCTGTGGTTCTGGAACGGGCTCCCTACTGACGCACGATCGACGACAGGCTGGCTCGCCTCGCGCGGGAATGACCTTGGCCTGGGAGCTCAAGGCGATCACTTGGGGCTTACCGGCGGTAAGACGGGCGGTGCCCTAATGCTTCGCACTGGCGCAGGCAACAACGCCAAGACGGCCACCGGCTCAAGCAAGATCGCTCGCTGGACTTGGAACCATGTCGTTTTGGTTCGAGACGGCAAGCAGGTTCGAGTCCATTTGAACGGTGCCAAGAAACCCGAAATAGAAATCGACGCTCCCAATCGAGCCATAGCCGCTTTGCCCCAGCTCTTCTTTGGCGGCCGTTGCGACAACGACTCCAATTGGGAGGGCCGTCTTGACGAAATCGCCGTGTTTAACCGAGCTCTCACGGCCGATGAGATTGCCAAGCTCGCGCGCTGACTGACGAGTTCGCACGATTCACGCGTCGGTTCGATGGATCGCCGCTGCCGTTGCCGCGGCGAACGAGGCTCGAACAATGGTTGGAGCGCTTGCCAGTCGGCGATGCGTGACGGAATAATCTAGTGCCGCGTCAACTCTAAAAATGGGGGTTGGCTTCGGCGTAACTTGACTTGGCGGCCTACGATACAAACACTGGGATCCTAGTTATTAGTGTTGACGCTGCACTAGGTATGGAAACAGACAGCCAATTTGACGGGCCGCTCTCTGCTTCGCCAGCGAAGTGGTTTGCCCGAGGGTGCACTGTTGGCGTTCTGATCATTGGAGCCGCGAACGCGCTCTCTTATTTCTTTCGTTCCGATGGGCTCGGTAACCTGCTCGGCCTCCACCCAAATCGTATTGAGGCGATCGGTTTCCCTCTAGAGATATGGGAGCGAGGCAATGACTACAACGGGTATTTCGTCGATTACCAATCTGTCATTGCCAACATGTTGGCTGGGGTGGTCTTCTCGTCCATGCTAGGCTTATGGGCAGCTCGTTCAATCGCGTGGCTGAATCATATGGCGCAAAGATTTGAAATGGAGTTCGAAGACGCTGAAGAGAACATACCGTTTCAGTTTTCGCTACGCGGATTGCTCGGCGCCACGGCGCTTGTTGCCGTGATTGCCGGACTGTGGCAAGCGTCCGCCGCGGCACGGCCCGAATTACTCGGCAGCATTCTTCTGCTCGGTCCAGTCGTCTTAGTCGTCACGGCGATGGTGCCGCGAAACATACCGTGGCAACAGCGAGTCGCCATCATCATTCCCTCGACGTTTGCCCTGATCGCCGCTGCCATCGCTATTGGCGGCACTCTCGTTCGTCCGCTTGAATTCGACCAGGTTCTGTTAGGGGTCTTCGTCTGTTGGACGCCGCAAACCGTGGTCGCCGCGATCGGAATCACAACTGCAATTCTTTGGCAGGAGCACCGGCGACACCATTCGATACAAAGCGGGACGCGCGAAATGCCGGAAGTGAAGTGACGGGCGTTCGTAACATGTCAGTGATCGGCGAACCGCGCGAACAGTTTTGACGCGGCCAGCGGGACCCAGCCAGAATTCCAGTGATGTCTGCGCAGCAGTCCCACCTCGAAAATGTGCGGCAGGTTCCTTTCATACATCCACGAGTGCAACCGGTCGTGTTCCTCGGCGAAGTTACCCAGACCGGTGAGAATCAATCGTTCTTTGGCGAGCGGACGGGCGGACGAGCTTTCCAAGAGCTTGGTGATGTGATACTTGGCGAAGTTCTCGTTAGTGGCGAAAATCGGTCCCGATCCGTACTTTCCCGGCGAGTCCATCATCATCGGCGCATCCCAGGCGGCTGCGCGTTCGAATGTTTGAGGGTTTCTTAGAAGCAGAGACCAGGCACCCCAGCCCGACTTGCTGAAGCCGAGCAGAAATCGACCGCTTCGTTGACGCATCGCTCCGTGCCTGGCCTCAACCAATGGCAACACGTCTTTCAAGAAATACGATTCTTGCCGTATCTGGGTGTTGGTCGGATGGTTGGCGTACCAAGGCAGATCGGCGAACGTGGGAAACGCCCAAATCACGTCGTACTTTCGGTCGAGTCCGTGACGTTTGACTTCTTTCAACGGGTCGCCCCACCGTTTGCCGTCGCCAGCTTCTACGGGCAAAACGTAAACAACGGGCCAGCGAACGGCCGCGGAACGCCGTGTCGGCTCGAGCACGCGAACGATTGTCGGGGCGGCTTGTTGAGTCGAGGTAAGGTTGTGTCGCGTGACCCGGCTTTGGCATTGGCCTTCAGCCATCGGCGTTACAACCACAAACGCACATGCGCAAAGCAGCGATCTAAAACGGCACGCCGATCGCGTCGCAAAGAAAGCTAACAAACGGTTTGGCCTTTTTGAATGACGCAATGGTATTCCTCACAAATTCCGGGTCCGAAATCGAAGCGGCGTCAATCTTCTTCACACCGATAAAGTCTTTACGCTTGAGGTCCTCAATCCAGGGGTGCTCAGCGTCGTACCCCGTGGGTGGTCGCTTTAGTGACTCTCCGGCCAGATCGAACTCGTCAAGAAACTTCTTTCCGCTCTTCGCCTTTCGCCAAGCGTCGGGCTCTTCGCCGATTCTGTTGCGAATCTGCTTGCGGGTCGCTGAGTCGGGACGCCAAATCCCCGCGCCCAAGAATAGCTCTTTGGGCTCGATGTGGACGTAAAGTCCTGGAGCGTGAACGTCCTTCGCCTGTTGATGACGAAAGTGAATTCCAATGTTGGTCTTGTATGGCGTCTTGTCTTTGGAGAACCTCGTATCCCGATAGATTCGCATGAGCGATCCGCCAACTCGTTTGGAAACAGCCAGGAAACACGGAGAAAAACCCCGTTCAATCGGCTTGGCCATGGATTCAACAAAAGCCATCGAGGGCTCGAGCACATCCTCTTCGTAACGCGACTTGTTGGCTTGAAACCACTCGCGGTTGTTGTTCTTCGCGAGTTTGCGCATGAATGCCAACGTCGCCTTGGGAAAACCGTCGAAGTCTGTCATAGCGTGTCCGCCGCGATTGATAGGTGAGCTGTCCGTTTTTTCTTGTGTGTCGCCAAACAGCCGCTTGATCTTGGGGCTGGGCGGATGCAATGTTCCGCCAGGGCAGCTTGTCTGTCAAGCATTTCTGACCCCGGCGCCATCACCGGTCCGTTTGCGTACTTGGCAATAAATGCGTCTGCCTGACGAATGACTGTTGCGAAGAAGCCGCGCTCGGACCGCAGATGTAGCCGATTTATCTGGGAAGCGAAATTGGCTACATTCGGTTACGTCAGAATTGATGACGCACCTAATCTTACAAGGAAAGAGGCTCCACCATGGGTTCAGGCAAAGGGTCGAGCAAGTTGTTTTGGATTATCCCCCTTGGTTGCTTAGGCGGCGTATTCTTGATGTGCGGAGGGTGCGTACTCTTTCCTCTCCTCGCCGTCTACTCCGCGGTGGGCAGCAGCGAAGTCTTCCAGGAATCGTTGGAGCAGGTCCAGAATGATCCTCGAGTTGTTGAGGAGCTTGGCTCGCCGATCAAAATGGGATGGCAATTCAGCGGCAACTTTAACACGAGCGATGGCGAAGGAAACGCCGATTTCAACTACGCTGTGAACGGCTCAAAAAGGAGCGGCAACGTCGAGGTGGAAGCGACGTCGACTGACGGCAAATGGACCTATCACAAGCTGATCGTCACAGCCAATGGCAAGAAAATCGATCTAGCGAGCGCGGAAGGCATCGTCGTCGAACCGAGCGAAGTTGAGGAACCCGTCAACGCCGAGGGCGGAATCCAACTCGACGATCCCACCGACGGCGACAACTCGACCAAAGACGCGACTGATTCAGGCGACGCGGACGCGACCGCCACTGAGGCATCCAAGTCGGAAACGGCTGAGCCCGAAACGACTGAGCCCGAAACGTCGGACACAGGCAAAGCGGATCCTGACGCGGAAAAAGGCTAAGGCGTCTGTTTCGGTTTTGGTTTGGCTTGCAGCGAGATGAGGTAGGCCAGCAAATCGCTGAGTTCGCTTGGTTTTAATTGCTCGGCGAAATTGCTGGGCATCAGCGAGTTGAGCGTCAATCGCTGCTCGTCAATCTGTTTCACGTTGACCATGAACTCCTTGCCCTTCTCGTCCGCCAAAACGAGCACTTCGCCCTCCTTGCGGCGCAACAGCCCCGAGACGATTCGGCCATCTTCGAGCGCAATACTCGATACGCGAAACGCGGCGTCGACATTCCGATCCGGGTCGAGTAGATCTTCGACGACTCGAAGGAGTCCTCGATTGCCGATGCCGTCGAGTTGCGGGCCGATTTCGGCGCCCTTGTCCTTCACTTTGTGGCACGCGTGACAATGCTTCTCGAACAACAAGCGGCCGCGATCGGTCGAATGGGGTTTACCGCGGAACGCGGCCACGGCGGCGACGATTCGCTTTTGAGTCTCCACGCTGGGCGCGGTCAACCCCGCTGTCAGTTTTGCGACTCGCTGGTTGAGTTGCGAGTCGTTACGGGCGATCAGGTTGCGCAATACGGCTTGATCCTGAAGTAATCTCCCCGAGGCGGCGCCCTTGTCGATCAAGTTCAAAAGAGATCTCGCGCCCGCTGGACTCGCTCCGAGCGTCATCGCGGCGGCTCGCTGGAGAGGGCCGCTCGCGGCTCGCATGAATTCGATCAATTCTGGTTCAACCGGATCGGAGCCAATGGCGGCGTCAATAAGCCGTCTCCGCCACGCATCGGATACTCGTTTCTCCGCCGCGACTCCCACAATCGCATGCTGCAATTCGCTCCCTTGTAGACGGGCGTACGCACGCGCTGCTGGCAGTCTGAGTTGAGCGTCGTTTTCGGCATCGGTCGCTATTGCAAGCAGGTCATCGCTCAACTCGGTCAATCGAAACACCGCGGCCACTTGTGTCGCTGTGTTCATTCTCAGCGAATTCTCTCGTCGCCCAATCTGCGGCAGGCGAAGAGTCGGAATGTCGAATCTTGAGACAGCGAGCCAGGCGAATGCGGGCAGGTCGTTCTGGTCGACGACGTCGATGTAGACTTGTTTGCCAACGTGTTCGGGAAGCTCCCATTCAACTCGCCGGGCGACATCGCTTCGCGGCGGAACAGCTCGAGCGATCTCTTTGCCGTTGGCCAATCGTAGCGCCACGTAATTCCGCTTGTCGGCCGGTTTCCCCGGATAGCCGAGATGCCCGCACAAATAGAAGCTTAGCTTCGCCGGCAGTTTGAACGTTCTCGACCGCAGCACCGAGCGGGCTCGTTCACCTCCTGGCAAGCTGCTCAGAAAGGCGACACGCTTTCCATCCTCGCATGCGCGTTGCTCGAGATCCCAACTGTTGTCGCCGCTGACAACTCGCCAGGCGCTCCGATTGGCACGAGTTTTCGCTAGCCAATCCGTTGCCAGATCGGTTGCCCAGTTTTGGATCGACTTCATCGGCTCGACGCCGCGGGCGGTAAGTTTTTCGTGAAGCGATAGGAGCAGTCGGTGTTGCAGTCCAACGTCGTCGCGGCGGTTCGAACGCACCAACCTAACGAACTCGTCGAATCGCTCTAGGCGTAGGTTCGCAGCGACGTTAGTGAGATAGTCTGCGGCTTGGTTCGTAGGAAGGCGATTCGCGATCGCATAGTCGAGCAAGAATTCCGCCGACTCGGACGTGTTGACCGCAAGCGAAATCTTGGCGACTTCGGACCTCGCATCGGCGCTCAGCGGCGGTGTCTTTAACGATTCGTAAGCCGATTTGAGTCGCAATAGATTGCGAACCGCGATTTGCATCGTTCGCGCGAGGTAGATATCTTTGCCGCCGGTTGCTTGGAGGGCCGCCAGCAAAGGCCGTATCGCGGACAGGTCGCTTTGTCGCCCAAGCGCGTCGGCCGCATTGCGGCGCACGATCGGATCGGGGTCACTCAGGGCGCTCAAAGCCAGTGAGAGAGTCGCTTCGGATTTCTGTTTCGTCTCCGAGATCACTCGCATGGCGTGGATCCGCAGGAGGCGCTCGCCATTGTTCATTGCAAATGCGAGCTCGGCGTCGTCGAGTCGATTGAGTCGGTGAAGCACCCAGAGCAAGGCAGCGCGCTGCGAGTCATTCGACTTGTCGGCGTAATACACAGCTCGAACGTCATCGGCGCCGGACAGGCCAACCCTGTCGACAAGTTGGTCGATAGCCATCATCGAATTTCGAAGGTTGTCAACGCCAACTGCTTCGATCAACTGGTGGGTGCCGGCTTTGGAGAGTGGAGCCGCCTCAGACGGTCTCGGCGGATCGTCACCGTAATAGATTCGCCAAATCCGACCCCGTTTTCGATCGCGGCCAGGGTGGTCAAGCGGCACTTCATAGTGGCCGATGATGCGATTGTAGAAATCGGCAACGTAGAGCGAACCGTCTGGCGCCACCTGCAAATCGACCGGGCGGAACCAAGGATCGCCGCAAGTGACGAAGTCATCTTGCTCCAGTGCGGTCGCGGTCGCGCCGCGAAATTCTAGTCGGTCGCAATTGATGCGACTCGTCACCACATTGCCGACGAAAAGTTTGCCTCGATATGTCTCCGGGAAATTGTCCGCAGCGTAATACGAGGCCCCCGCGATCGCAGTCGAATCGTGAAGGTGCTCCATCATCGACGGCACGAAGCCGAGTCCGTCGTGCGGCTTGCCGAAGCTGCTGTAGTATCCGCCCCGCAGGAGAAGCGTGAGCGGCTTGCTATGACAATCCGCCGTGATCAGATCGCCCCAGGGAGTGAACGTCGAACCGAACGGGTTGACCTGTCCCCAAGTGAATTGTTCCACTCGCGAGCCATCGGGCCGAATGCGATACGTGTTGCCCGACTGAAGCTGGATCGAACTGCCGTCTTTCCCAGTGATCGTCGATTCGTTTGAGAAACCGTGACAGACATAGATCCAGCCATCGAAACCGCGTCGAAAGGCGTTTTGCATGCCATGCGTATCTCGCGGGACTCCCAGCGGACCGTACAGCACTTCGCGTTTGTCGCATTGCCCGTCGGCGTCGGTGTCGCGAAAGTAGTAGATGTTCGGAATGCTGTAGGCTATGACGCCGTCGCCATAGGGCAGCAACCCGATCGGGATGTTAAGTCTATCGACGAACGTCGTCGTCTTGTCCATGCGGCCATCGCCGTCGGTGTCCTCAAGAACTTGGATGCGATCGTTGCCTTTGCCATCGGGCGCTGGGAATGGGTAATCTTGCGACTCGCTGACCCAAAGACGTCCACTCGCGTCAAACGCCATGTTCATCGGCTTGTAGATTTGCGGTTCGGCGGCCACCAACTCGATGTGGAACCCGTCCGGCAATCGAAACTGTTTCTGCTGTTCGCCAGCCGGTATTGGATCCGTCGGCCGCACGTTCGCGCGAAACGCCTCCGGCGGGGCAGCTAACAAACAGGAGCTGATGCAGGCAGCGAATAGCAAGAAGGCAAACGAGGACAGTCGCAACCGCCGCAGACAAACTACGCGCAAGCTTGTCTTTCGTGCTTCAGTCGCGAATGGCAAAGAGGCAAGCGGATTGCGAAGGGAGCCGTTCCACATTTTCGTTCATCTCGAATACGGTCGGATTGGGCGCGCGCTGTACTGGCTGCAGCCGATGATTTTACGTCATGCGGCGCTTTCCGTGTTCCGTCGGTGCCGCCCGTCCGAGCAGTTTTGCTCGTGAGAGTCGATGGCACGTTCGCGAATCGGCTGAGCCTCGTTTACAATGCCGCCTTGTGTTGCCGACGCAGGTCATGTTGGCCTTGATGTCGGGTTTGGCCTGCCAATTCTCTTTGACGCTTTCAGAGACGATTCAAATGACGCGTACCAGTGCCTTTCTGCAATTGCTGATTACAGCCGCCTTCGTGCTCGCGACAACGTGCGGGCCGACGCTTGCCCAGGGGAACGGCACCCAAGCCAAAGGCAAGACGCGACAGCAAGTTGCCGACGGGAAGGCGAGAAGACCGGCCGGCAAAAAGAAGAAAAATCCGCGGCCGTTTCAATGGGTTAACAAGGCTGCCAAGTATCCGGTTCGAGTCCGACCCGAGACGTTTCGCAGCCCTTCGATGAACATTGACGTCGGTTACTGTATCTACTTGCCTGCGGCCTATGAATCCGAAAAAGAAAAACGATTTCCTGTCGTCTATTACCTTCATGGAGGCCGTCCAGGCAGCGAGACTAAATCAATTGCATTGGTGCCGATGATTGACAAGGCAATTGAGTCGAATCGCGTTCCGCCCATGATTTACGTATTCGTCAATGGCGGTCCGGTGAGTCACTACAACATGCGCAAGATGAAGCATGGTATGGGCGCCGACGTCTTCATCAAAGAACTCATTCCACACATCGATTCGACCTATCGCACGATTGCTAGTCGGAGCGGTCGCGGACTCGAGGGTTTCTCACAGGGAGGACGCGGGACGGCTCGCTTAATGTTTCGTCACTCGAATCTGTTCTGTTCTGCAGCGGCCGGTGGCGGCGGCCACGCGACAGAAAAACGAATCTCGGAAAACGAAGGTTACGAAAACGACCATCTTCGATTCGACATCGGCGACAACACCTGGGATCTGGCTCGAGAATATGCCAAGCGAAAGAACGATGGCTTGAAGGTTATGATTTACGTTGGAACGAAGGGTTTCAACTATGAGAACAACCTGCAATACATGCAGCACCTCAAAAGCCTCGACATTCCATTCGAGAAGATTATCGTTCCTGATGTGCCGCACAGCGCAAGACTGATCTATCAAAAGCAAGGCAACTCGATCATGAGTTTCCACGCGAGAAATTTCGGATTGCTAAAAGAGTAGCGAGCTGCTCTAGCTGGGTGTCGTGTGTTGCGATCCAAATTCCGAACGATAGTACGCCTTGCCTTGGACTGGTGCCCGGTCAGGCTCAGACGCAAGCGGCTTATAGAAGAAGACATCTTGCGGGATGCCGTCGAATCCATGCGAGACATTATGTTCGGACGCCAGATGAAACCCGAATCGCGGATAAAAACCTGGATGCCCCAAGACGACCACGAAGGGCCAGCCTGTTTCGCTTGACCGTTGCAAGGCTGTTTTGACGAGCGAAGAACCGATGCCTTGGTTCTGGCGCTCGACGGCGACCGACATGGGCCCCAGTCCCATACCCTTCGTTTCGCCCTCGGGCCCACGAATGACGACCCGCGTCAAGAGAATGTGGCCCACGATGACGCCCTCTTCGCAAGCGACCAGCGAAAGCGAGTGCCCACATGTATCGCGCAACGCTTCGACGAGATCGGCTTCGCCGTTGTGGCCGAACTCAGAGTCCGTAAATGCATCGGTCGTCAAACGACGTACCGCGTCGTGGTCGCTTGCCGACTCTTCGCGGATGTTAGTCATCAAGAATACTCGCTTGGGAATTAGGACCCTCGGCGTCAACGATTCCGCCAGAGGTCGCATTGCTCGATCTTTAGTCTCTTGACTTGATCGGCGATTTCGCTTCTGAATCGCTTGGCGTCGACGGGGTATCCGGCCGTCGGTTTGATGCCCGGGACGTGTTCGGCCCAAAAGTCATTGAAGGCTTTCATTGCTTGTTCGCGCAGATACTTGGCGAGCATCGAAGCGAGTGCGGCGGGGAGAAACTGGTCGCCCTTGGCGACGAAACGCACTGCCGTTTCGCGGTGGCTGCCGCCCAGACGGTAGGCGCTCTCTTGTTGAGTCTCCTTGCGCACGACGACGAGATCGTCGGGAAACATCGCTTGCAGCAACGGGCCGTAGTTCTTGCGGCCGCCGTGTTTGTCGCAGTGGACAAGAGTTGGCGAGCCGTCGCCGGGCAACAAGTCCGCAAACAACTCGAGCGATGTCTGCGACAACATTGACGCTTTGTTGCCCTGTTGCTCGACGAGCCGATTGAATTCAGCTGGAAAGACCGCGGTCGCACGCATGGCCGTCAGCTGCACATCGGCCGCGGCGAGATTGGCTCGGAGATTTGACACGATCCTGTCGAGCGTTTCACAGTCCATCGCGACCGGAAGCGGTTGATCGTAATTCGCTCGCCAAACAGCCGCGTTGAGTTCGCTGGCGGAGGCCGGCGCTGCGATGTTCCAAAGCGATTGCCAACTTGTCGGCCGTTCTTGAGCCACCTCGAGACAACTCAGCACACCGCGTTCTAGCTCGCCAAGTCCGCTCCCGCTTGAGTAGAGCTGTTTCGAATCGGCAATGGCGATCGCATCGACATTGTCGCCGACGGGAGTTCGCTGAATGAATGGCGTCAGCAGTTCGTCCAGAGCTTGGCCGTCGCTCATGATTTCATCGGGAACATCCCAACGGGTGGCGGCTACGATCAGCGGACCCAGATTGGGACCATAGCCGGCTTCGTCGACGCCTATCAGTGTCCCCCGCATTGCGACTCCAGCTTTCGTCCATCAATGAACGCAAAAACGCCCGCTGGCTTGGCGGCCAACGGGCGTCGTTACTTGTTTACTTGTCGCATCGCCGGCAGTTGGCGGGGCGAACGAAAGGCGACACTTTGCCGCCTCTCTCGATTAATACATGTCGTGGTCGCCGCCGTGACCCTTCTTGTCATTCGAGGGCTTTTCGGCGATCAGGGCGTCACTGGTCAGCAGCAACGTAGCAACGCTGGCTGCGTTCTTGAGCGCGGTGCGAGTCACCTTGGTGGGATCGATCACGCCAGCTTTGACGAGATCTTCGTAGGTGTCGCTCATCGCGTTGTAACCGTTGTTGCCTTTTTGCTCCAAGACGCGTTCGCAGACGATTCCGCCGTCTTCACCAGCATTGTCGGCGATCATCGTCAGCGGAGATCGGCAGGAGCGAACGACGATGTTGTATCCGACCAGTTGGTCGTCAGACAGATCGTCCGAAGCTTTGATTCCAGCGGAGGCTCGAAGTAGAGCAACGCCGCCACCGGGAAGGATTCCATCTTCGACTGCTGCGCGGGTCGCGTGCAGTGCGTCTTCCACACGTGCCTTTTTCTCTTTCATTTCGCTTTCGGTCGCGGCGCCAACGTTGACCTTGGCAACACCACCAGAAAGTTTCGCGAGTCGCTCTTCAAGCTTTTCGCGATCGTAGTCGCTCGTGGAGTTTTCGATTTCGCGTCGCAATTGGTCGATGCGAGCTTTGATGTCGGCGCTCTTGCCGGCGCCCTCGATGATCGTCGTGTTGTCTTTGTCGACGATGATCTTCTTGGCGCGACCGAGGTCGGTCAGCTTGAGCGACTCGAGCTTGACGCCGAGCGATTCGAAGACGGCTGTGCCGCCCGTCAGGATCGCGAGGTCCTCAAGCATCGCTTTACGTCGATCGCCGTAACCAGGAGCTTTGACCGCAACGCACTGGAACGTGCCGCGAAGTCGGTTGATGACGAGCGTCGCGAGTGCTTCGCCTTCGACATCTTCGGCGACGATCAACAGCGGCTTGCCTTGCTGCATCACGGCTTCGAGGACCGGCACGAGATCTTTGATGTTGCTGATTTTCTTCTCGAACACCAACACGTAGGCGTCGTCCAAAACAGCTTGCATCGTGTTCGCGTCGGTAGTGAAGTACGGCGACAAGTAGCCGCGATCGAACTGCATACCCTCGACCCATTCGGTCTCGGTTTGCAAGCTTTTGCCTTCGTCGACGGTGATCACGCCATCTTTGCCGACTTTTGACATGGCTTTCGCGAGCAGCTCGCCGATTTCGCGATCGTTGTTCGACGCGATGGAAGCGACGTTGGCCATAGCGGCTTCATCGCGAACTTTGATCGACATTGAGCCGAGCTTTTTGTTGAGATCTTCGACCGCGGCTTCGATGCCCTGTTTCATTTGAATTGGGTTGACGCCAGCCACGACGGCTTTGAGACCTTCGTTGAAAATTGCTTCGGCCAAGACAGTCGCGGTCGTCGTTCCGTCGCCAGCCACGTCGCTCGTCTTGCTGGCCACTTCGCGGACCATGCGGGCACCCATGTTTTCATAGACGTCTTCGAGATCGATTTCTTTGGCAACCGTAACGCCGTCTTTGGTGACGGTTGGCGAACCGAAGCTCTTTTGCAAAATCACGTTGCGGCCCTTGGGACCCAAGGTGACTTTGACAGCGCGGGCGAGTTTGGAAACGCCGCGGCGAATCGCTTCACGAGCTTCCTGGTCAAATGCAATAATCTTCGGCATGGATCAAGTCTCCTCATTGCGAACGGACTGCGCCGCCCGATGCTGGGTTGTCCGGCGTCGACATCGCGCGTCGACGGCGGTTGTATTCGATTGCTCTATTCGATCACGGCGAGAATGTCATCTTCTCGCATGAGCAAGTACTCGACGTTTCCACTTTCAAACGACTCGCCAGCATAGCTGCTGAAGATCACGCGTTCGCCCGCCTTGACTTGGATCTCACCGCGAGTGCCGTCGTCGAGCAGCCTTCCATTGCCGACCGAAACAATGATGCCCCGAGCGGGCTTGTCTTTTGCCGAATCAGGCAGAACGATGCCGCCTGCGGTCGTCGATTCCGATGCTTCGCGTTCCACGACGACACGATCTCCCAAGGGCTGCAGATTGACCTTGGATTTTGACTTCTTTTTGGTGGCGGTTGCCATTAGCTGGAAGACCTCACAGTTGACTTTGTCTAAATCTGTCCAATGCCCCCTCGTTTGAGTGGGCCGTATATGAGCTGTCATATTTGCACCGGTATCACAGGTGCTCCACCCCTATCAGGCAATTTGCGCGCCAATCGGCCCAAGTACCGCTTTTCAGGGGCCCGCGCGGGATCTCTGGAACTGACGTTATGCGATCAACCGCCAAGGGGCCTGTCATAATGACAGCGGGCAGCGGTGAGTGAGACGTGGCTGGGGCTTCCAGCCGCAGTCGATACACCTGAGGCTGTTCACGAAAAGACACTAGCGGCTGGAAGCGCTGGAAGCCCCAGCCACGACAAAACACTGCGGCTGGAAGCCCCAGCCACGAAAAGACTGCGGCTCTTCTCAAATTGAGCTCAGATCAAGACCGAAGCGGTTTTTCATTCCGCATGAATTCCTCGAATGCTTGAGTGGACGCTTGCTGTATCCGGCACGGCCGAGCACAATAATCCAAGTCCTCCCATCTGATTCCCGACGATTATCGAGTTCCGCGATGCCGATTACCGTTTCCTGTCAATGTGGCAAGTCATTCCAAGCCAAAGATGAACTCGCGGGAAGACGGGTAAAGTGCCCGAGTTGCGGGTCGGGCATTCAGATCCCCAGTCCGACACCTCAAGGCGGACTGACCGATCTGTTGGCGGAAGAGGGAATGGGGGCGCCGGTTGGCCGAACGTGCCCGTCTTGCCATGCCAAGATTGACGACAACGCCGTGCTTTGCATTTCCTGTGGACTGAACCTCGAAACCGGGCAACAGCTTCGGACAGCCACGGCCTCGGGGTTGGGTGCCGGTGCGACTGAGACAGACAAGATGCTGGCCAAGGCAGCGGACGATTTGGAAGACGAGCCGATTCACCAAGACGAGGGTTATGGGTCGATGTCTGGCGCTTGGTTGGCGTTTGTGATCATGGCTGTAGCGGTCATCGCCGCTGGCGGCCTTCTGTACGCGTCGTTCCAATGGATTGACCAGGGCGGCAATCAGCGGGCGTCGGCCGTCATGTTGGTTTTGGGAGCCATCCTTTTTGCTGTCGGCTACACATGGTGCGTCATCATCGCCTTCAAGTCGGGAATTGGGGACGGCATCTTCTGCCTATTGGCGGCACCATTATGGATGATTGTCAGCTTTGACCAGTGCCAGGTCCCCGCGATTTTCTTCGTGGTTGGCTTGGTTATGGCGGGCATTTCTCAGTTGATGCTGGCACTCGTTTCAGAAGACGCTGCGGTTGGATATCCGGCCGAGCTTATTGCCTCGGCTGCTCAGTTTCTGCCGACTCTCCAAGCTCTAGTAGCTTAACGATGCGGTCGACGTCGTAGACGCAGCCGCCCCAAGCGCCTCCGCCGACTCGTTGGAGCGCGGCCCACAGCCGTGTGTCCTCGGGGAGATCCGCGTCGGAACTGACGTCAGGATGTAGAGGCCGTCGGGCGAGAATCCGATCGACTTCCTCTGCGCTGATCTGTTCGATATCGCGATCGTTCAACTCGATCGGCCTCACCAGATCGACTCGGCCTGTCAATTTCTCTTGATCGATTTCAATTCGAATCAAATCGCCATCGACGACGCGGCCGATGGGGCCGCCGGCGAGTGCCTCAGGTCCGGCGTGACCGATGCATGCTCCTGTGCTGACTCCAGAGAATCTCGCGTCGGTGATCACGGCGACGTCACGACCCCAAGAGAGAAACTTGAGCGCCGAAGTGATTTGGTAGGTCTCTTCCATGCCCGACCCGATCGGTCCGCGACCGACAAGCACGATGATGTCGCCAGCGACAATAGGTTCCTGCGGCGTTTGGCCCTTGATGGCGGCGATCGCGTCGCGCTCACGCGTAAAGACGCGAGCGGGACCGGTTTTGCGGTAGACCTTGTCGTCGTCGACCACGGTGGGATCGATCGCGGTAGCTTTGATAACAGCGCCTTCGGGACAAATGTTGCCGGTCGGAAAGCAGACCGTGCTTGTTAGCCCGCGGCTCTTGGCTGTCGCCGGTGGAATAATAACATCATCCGCTCGAACCCCATCACGCTGGAACAACAAGTCTCGCAGCACTTGTCGGCGATCGGACTTCTCCCAGCGATCAAGCATTTCGTCGACGGTCAATCCACAAACCGATTTTGCATTGAGTCGCAGAAGGCCGAGTTCGCGCAAACGCCACATGATTTCCGGGACGCCGCCAGCCAGGAAAAGTCGCACGGTTGGATGATTCGTTGGCCCATTAGGAAGCACGTCGACGAATCGCGGCGTCTTTAGATTCACTTCTCTCCAATCCTCGACCGTAGGCCGTTCGAGTCCAGCGGCGTAGGCGATGGCCGGCAAGTGCAAGAGCAGGTTAGTCGATCCGCCGGCTGCGGCGTGAACCACCATGGCGTTGTGGACCGAGTCTTCGGTGAGGATGTCGCATAGTTTTATTTTTCGCTTAGCCATCTGGTGCAAAGCCTGCGCGCTGCGGGCGGCCATGTCGAGCCAGATTGGCTGTCCGCTCGGTGCCAGTGCGGCATGCGGCAACGTCATTCCCAGAGCCTCTGCAATAACTTGCGACGTGGCTGCCGTGCCCAGGAATTGGCAGCCGCCGCCCGGCGAACCGCAGGCACCGCAACCGGCCGTGGCAGCCTCTTCCAGCGTGATTTCGCCGTGGGCGTATCGAGCGCCGATCGTCTGCACTTTGCCTGCGTCTTCGCCTTCGATTGACGGCAGTGTGACGCCGCCGGGTGCCAACACGCACGGCAAGTCGCGACAGCCAGCCAGTGCGAGCATCATCGCGGGAAGACCTTTGTCGCAAGTCGCTGCGCCGAATACGCCTGCTCGAGTCGGCAGCGATCGGATCAACCGACGCATCACGATGGCGGCATCGTTGCGATACGGCAGGCTGTCGAACATCCCGGTTGTGCCTTGAGTGCGTCCGTCGCATGGGTCGGAGCAAAACGCGGCAAACGGAACTCCGCCCAATGAACGTAGTCGATTCGCAGCGGCTTCGACCAAAAGCCCAACCTCCCAGTGACCGGTGTGGTAACCCAAAGCCGCCGGAGATCCGTCCGCTCGACGGACTCCCCCTTGAGTGCTCAACAAGACGTACTGTGGGCCGAGCAGTTCCGCCGGATCCCATCCCATGCCGGCGTTTTGCGTCATCCCAAACAAGTGGCCGCTCGGCCATTCGCGAAGCATTTCATCGCTGAGGGGCAGTTGTCCCTGCGGACCCGGTGCCGACGTCGTCACATCGAGCAAACACGAATCGTCAATCGCAAACGGATCCAGCGGCGTTTCAGAATCGCTCATTTTGTACTCTCGGATGGAGTCGTTTCGGGTGGGTCTGTCTCATCGGTCGCCGCATCGCCCATCAAGAATCGCTTGAATGCAATCGAAGTGATTACCGGAATCACAATGGACACAATCACGGCCAAAGGGAACCAATCTTGATCTTTCGCGACTTTGCCGAAGAAGGAATAGGCGAAACAGATGACAAGATTGGCGAACAAAACGGGGGGCAAGAACCGCCGCCAGCTGAGTCTGTGCATGCCCATCAGGAGCACGCTTGCCTCAGCCAATACCGGCACAGCGCGGGTCACGACGAGCAGCATTGGACCGGTCCTCTCGCTCAATGATTGCATGCTTTGCAAATCGCCATCGCGGCTCAGCCAACGAGCCAGTGGCCGACCGAATTGTCTTGTCATTGCGAAACCAATGACGGCGCCCAACGACATGCCAAACCACGAGGCGATCCCGCCTTGGAACCAACCGAGTTGATGGCCTGCCAGCGTCGTGATCAAGCTCGATGGAGTCGGAAGAAAAATGTCGCCCGCCAAAAGCGCAACGACGCCCAGAGCTGTCACGGCGTCCCCATGTTCCGACTCGGCCCACTCTTTCGCCCAGGCTTCCATTGACTCGCCAAACAACAGGAATGGAACGATCGGCGCAGCGACCGCGATTCCAATCACAATCACATTGCGAAACAGAATCTGCACGATGCTCACTTTCCTTGAGGTTTGACAAACGATTCTGGCGACGTAGGTTTTCGATGGCGTTGCACTGAATGGCGACGGCCATTGGCCGTATCCGGCTTTCATTCGCGTTCAATGGACTAATGGACTTTTAACAGTTGGGCGGAGTCTCCGCCAGAATGGTGAACCTATGCAAATGCTGCTGGCTGTCTGTCTGTGTTGGGTTGGCGTAAACGAAACGGCAGACGAGCGAGTGGAGAACGCTGCGCGTCAATTTCGCATTAGCACCTATTCCGACTATCGAACTCAGCGCGCCGAGTTTGACCGCCGACTCGAAGCAGCCGATGCATTATTAGAGGCTTGGCGAGGCGCGAATCGACCGGCCCATCGAGCGGAAGAAGTCAAGGCCTGGTTCGACGCGGCGGGTTCTGTCGATGCGAATTCCGATCTTCCCTCGGCGCCTTTGTTCGCCGCGTCAAACGGGTCGAGTCCAACGGACATCGAAGCCGATCCGGCGACCCCGTTTACATGGTCCAAAAATTCTGCGAATGAAAGCGATTCGGCGACAACAACTCAATTGCCAGCAACGGATCAATCGCAAGGGATTGTTTCAGAGAACGGCGATTCAATTTCATCGCAACCAGCGCCCGGCGGCGTGCTCAACAGCCTCAGCCGAGCCTTTGTCCGAGGCGTGATCGGCTCACAGTAGGGCCGTCGCCAGGACCATGCACGAAGGCCGAAAGCCTCGATCAATACGAGCGTCTAAACGACAACGATGCTCTTGATTGCGCCGCCGCCGGCACAGCGTGCGCCGTAGAGACAACGCTGGGCCGAGTCCCACCAGGCTTGAGCCGGAAAGTTGGGCGGCACCAGATCCATTGAAGAAATTGCCACCTTGACGGTCGCGGCGTCTCCCGATCTCAATGACTCGATGCCAATCAAGACGTCGCGAGCCAGTTCAACGGATGCCATGCGATCGATCCTGGCGACATAGTGGCAACGTCCGAGGTTTTGGTTGCAGACGTTTTGATCGTCGTAGGCGACCGAAGTGGAACGCTGCGGGGCCTTCTCTTGCCCCGCATCGATTGAGCCGCTCCCGAGATCGTCGTGGATTGACGAGCAGGTCAAGTGCTGGAACCGATCTGCGATAAGCTCGCGAATCTCTCCTCGCAGCGCTTGTCGCGAGCCCGCTGTTGCGAGGTCAATGTCAATGTCGAACAGCATCAGGGATATGGGAGTTCGAGTGCGACGCGACCTGACTAACCATCCGTTGAGACAGGCGAGCACTTCACGATGATCGAATTCGAGACGCGCTTCGCTGTCCCCATCAACAGCGATAAGGTCATTTTCAAATGATGACGGCACCTTGCGATCCTTGGCGGCGCCGAGCGACCCTCCGGCGCCATGTGACGTACCGGTCGCGCGTGGGCTGTTCTTCGTCGAGCGATTGTTGATGGCGGAGGTCGGCGATTCACCATCGCCAATTTCGTCGTCGGCGGTTTGCATCGTCTCCGTGAGATCTTGCACGAGTTGGGCCAGTCGGTCGAGTCCGTCGACGGCGTTGATCTCGAAGAGTTCGGCTACGGGTTCGCCGATTTCAGTGAGTTCGCTAAGGGCTTGATTGAGTGAGGCGATGTAATCTTCGTCGACTTGAGGTTGGGAAAACGCCTCAGCCAAAAGCGGCTCTGACTCTTGGATCTCCCGGATGACGACTTCGAGCCGAGCGGTTGGCAGATTCTTGTATCGCTTGACGGTGGTCAGCAGAAGCCGTAACGAGTAGGCGTCTTTTCTCAACAAGAACTTCGCCAGCAAGTCGGAGACATGAAGGATTTGAGTTAGGTCTCGTGAGTTGTCGTCGAGTTTGACGATCGTTTCGGCGTCCATCTTCTCGCCGATGGGCGTGATTAGCGAGTCGGGTAGTCCCCAATGGCCGAGCAGTTCTGCGCTAAGCTGTGCGTGTTCGAAGCCGAGCAGCCCCTTCTCAATCCGGCACAGGTCGTCTCCGTCAGAGTAGGCTTTGCAGACAAGCTGAGCGTAGTCTTGGCCGAGTTCTTGTAGAAGGACGAGCGAGCCCAAGTCGTGCAAGAGTCCGGCGATGAACGCTTGGTCGCCTGGCGATTTCCAGATGGACTCGGCGAGCGCTTTCGCGGCAATCGACTTGATGAACGCAAAACGCCAGTAGAGCTCCAACGCCTCGGCGTGATCCGACTTGACAAGCGAGTCAGGCAGAGCGAAACCGAGCGCGAGCGTGCGGAGGGTTTTGTCGCCCAACATCGCAATCGCCTGTTCCAGATTGTCGATATCGCCGCGCGTCGCAAACATCGGGCTGTTGACGACACGTAAGATACGAGCCGTGAGGGCGGGATCCGTTTGGATTTCGGCTGTGAGCAACGCCGCATTGACTTGAGGCTGGCGGGTCAATTCCAATACGGCCATCGCCACGCTTCGTGGGGTGTGGAGTCGCTTCGCCCGTTCAGCGAAGACCGCTTTGAGTTCAGTTTGTGTTGTCGGCATCGGTCGAAATTCGTGGTTGCGTCGGGGCAATGCACAAACGTAGCTTACGGTCTGGCGCAGGCGGCCTGCGTAATCTGCACAACCCTGTTTTCCCAACCGCTGTTTCGAGCCATTTGTTGTCGAACCGGGCCGCAGTCATGTAGACTACTCTGGAAACCCATTTGCCTGGCCGGCTGCAGATTTGAGTCGTTATGAACAGTCCCTTCGCCGCGCCTGATGGCCTGCCCAACGAACCCAAGTCCGGCTCGACGTCAGAGCCGAAATTGCCGCATATCGATTCGAGTGATTCGCCGCCGAACAACAGTCACGAATTCGAAGTCGTGCAACGAGCGACTGGCTGGGTCTTTCTCGTGCTGGTCGGCTTGGGATGCATCGTTGTCAATCTGGCGCTGCCAAGCTTCCTCAGCGAACTCGATGAGAACTTGCTTGGCACCTTGTTGTTCGGTTGCTGTATGGCTCAAGTCAATCTGATCGCGATCTGGGGCGTCATGGCCTCCGGTCGTTTTCTTCTGAGAATGCCTTGGTCGTTTGCGCTTTTGACGATCATGTGGTATTCGCTCGTGATGGGCTGTTACATCGTCAAATTCGAATCCACTATGTCGTTGAAAATGGAAGACGCGCTTTTTCTTGGTTTGGTGCTTCTGTTTTCCATGCCAATCGCGATGGCGCCTCTCAGCATTCTTCGAGCGATTTTCAAGTGGAAACTTTCCAGGCCGTTTAACGCTGAGGTGCGCGAGCAGATGAGTGTCGGATTGCTCCTAGCCGGCATCACACTCGTTGGCGTCTTAATGGCTCTGGGGCGAGCGATTTTGCCCGACTCACCAGTGCGGTTGGCAAACGTGCCGCCGCAGATTTTCCTGGTGCTCGGCGTTGTGATTGTCTTCAATCTCGTCCAAACAACGCCGGCGATTTGGCTTTCGTTTTTCCCCTGGCGAATGATGCCGATCTGCTTGTTTGGCGTCATCGCCTATGCGCTGATGCTCACACTGATCGAAGTCTTCATTTTCACTTTGGTTGCCGGTGCCGGGCCGACCTACTGGGAAGGGTTGAAGGTTTTTGGCGGCCTGAACATCGGCCAGGTTCTTACCGTCATGACGGTGCTCGTTTGCCTCCGTCTGCTTGGCTTTCAGTTGCAACGGGTCGGCTACGGCCCGACGAGCTCGCCGTTTCGTGAGGAGAAAATGTCGACCGGGCTTTCAACTCCAACGAGCCCGATTTCGGAAACCGCTATCACACGAGACGTCGACAATCTTTTTCGCGGGATGGACGAATAAGAAGAATTGGAGTCGTCGCGAGCGCGAGCTGCTCAACGCCCAATTCTTGTCCGCCGCACGAGCAGGTTCGTACGGCGTCGGGCGCGTGGCTTGGGACTCGTTACGGCGTCTCGTCGTCTGGACGATGCGGCGTTAGTCGCTTGTATTCGCCCGCGAGCCAGCGGCTGACATCGGTCTTATAGTACTTCGAGAATCGATTTTCGCTTGGCCCGCCCGGCAGGTTGGTCCAAACTTCGTCCTGCGATAGTTCGGTGACGAGGTGATAGGAGGGAGCGAATGTGCTTTCTCGTTTGGCCGTCTGCAAAACGTGACCTTGAAACAGCGTCGCGTGGCAGCCCGGCATCGCGTATTGCCGGCTGTTGTAACCGAGTACGCGTCCGACGCGATGGTTGCCGAAAAAGCGATCGGTGAAATGGAACGTGTTCATCGCTGACCACGGCTCGGCCGCCTTAACATCGATCTCCGCGGCGGCGGCTCGGATCAGTTCGCCCTTGTCGGCCCCTCGCCACCACAGCGACTCGGCCTGTGCCAGAATGCGATCGGCCGCGGAGAGCACCATGACGGAATAGCCTGCTCGCGAGCAGAGGTAAAGCATCCGGCGAAAACCGAGCCCGTGTTGGCTGCCGAGAATCTGCACAACGACGTTGCGGTAGAGGCGTAGGAACAACGTCGCTTCGTGACTGTCTGGTCCATAGCTGCAATCCCAATCGGTCAGCGCCTGCTTTAATTCTCCGTCGTCGAGATGTGGGAGAAAGACTTCCAGCAAGTCGCGAGCTTGCAGGCTGACCAAATCGTATTGAAGCGCTTGCATATCTTGCAACGTTGCCGAATCGAGCTGAGCCAACCGTTCATCGGCTCGCCGCTTGCGGTAGTCGGGCAGCGTCTGTGTAACAAACATCGGACCGTCGGGCTGATTGATCTCCTCATTGGCTGTCGCCACAAAACCGCATTCGGGATCATAGATACTCGGCAGCAAGTCACTTGAAATCCAGCCGTTCCAATGGTTCGATTCGACCCAGGCCGGCGCGGGTGCCAAGCCCGTTTGCCCGCCTCCGCGAATCGGGAATCTGCCGCAGCCCTGAAGTCCAATATGGCCGTCGATATCAGCGAACACCCAGCAAAGCGTCGGCTGCGGACATTTTTTGACAATCGACATGGCGGTGGAAGTCTCGCCGCAGCGAACGACGTCGAGCCAAGCTTGAATCGCCTTGCCGTTTCCCTCTGCGTTACCGGTCCATTCCAGTGTGAGTTGGTAGCCCTCACCCAGGTCATTGGGGTCTGCATCGAGAACGCCGAGTTCATTTTCGTAAAATGCGACTTCCTTATCGTCGGCACCCTTTCGTCCAATCGACTCACGGCGAACACGAAAATCCCGCCATTGCTCGCCCCGCCGATACTGCCAGCCTGATTCGCCGCCTTGGCGACAATCTTCGACAAAATAGTCGATCGTGTCGCCCTTCATGTACGTCACGCCCCAGGCGAGCCGGTTGGTTCGAGCGACGGCGAATAGCGGGCACCCAGGCAACGTCGCTCCCATGACGTATTGGGCGTCGCCCCAGTTCAGAACAGCCTCGTACCAAATCGCCGGAAGTCGATTGACTTCGAGGTGAGGGTCCGAGGCAAGCAGAGCACTTCCGTTTTGAGTGCGATGCGGTGCGACGGCCCAGGCGTTGCTGCCGGCAAGTCGAGGGAGATCGGTGAGCAGCTCGAGCGCCTCGTCGGAAAGTTGGTTTGACATCCGCAGTTGTCGGATGATTTCCAGGTCAACGCCATCGATGCGGTGCTGAAATAGTTCTTCCAGCGCTTCTCCAGATGCTCCGGCATGAATCAACTCGATCAATATCCGTTCGTTCTGCATTTGGCCGACCGCCAGACCGCCAAAGCTGAGCAACTTGCCGATCAGCAAGACCGATTCCGGAGTCCAATCCGAGCGTTCGAAGTTGGTCGCCCACATGGGCCAGGTTCTGCCCATGGCTTGCAGGCCGTCATTGACCCCGCCGCAGTATGACTGCAATTGCTCGCGGGTGCCCGCGTCCAACAACTCGACCTCCGATTCGAGGTTCAAATGCAAACCGACTCGGCGCAAAAACTGATCCGTTTCCACCAACTCTTCCTGGTTGGCGATGTCGGCTGCGGCGGAACCGTTGGCGACGCTGCGGGCGAATAGTAGCTGGGTGCCTCGGTCGAGTGCGTGCATGTAGCCCAAGCCATAGAGTACGTCGCGCCAATCGTCGGCGTGAATCTGCGGCACTCCATGCTCGTCGCGAAACGCCGTGACAGGTCGACTTGCCTGGTCGAGTGCAATCGGCTTCATGCGGTCTTACATCCATTGTTTGACGGCTATACTGTGAATCGTACTCGAACAGTCAAACGTCACGATTCCGATTCGAATCATCGCGCTATTCTATCACATCTTCGGCGACTGGCGCGCTGGCCCGCATGCATCCATGACAATAGGGTTGGCATTATCACATGAGCGACCGCCGTGTTGAAATACGAAACGCAGCGTGGGGCGGTCTATTCATTAGCCCTTGGCTAGTCGGCTTTGTGCTCCTTGTGTGCTATCCATTCGGTGCTGCGCTTTACTGGAGTTTTTGCAGTTACGATTTGCTGACGCCACCCGAATTCGTTGGCACGCGTCACTACCAGCGTTTGGCGAATGAGCTGGCCAGCGGCGAAGGATTCGGCTTGGCGATATGGAACACGGCCTACTACGCCATGGTGTCCGTGCCGGCTTCCATTGCGCTCGGCATCGGCTTGGCCATCATGCTCTCCTGGCGCGTTCGAGGCCGAACTCTCTTTCGCGCCGTGTTCTTCTTGCCGTCACTTGTCCCGGTTGTGGCGGCGTCCGTGCTGTGGATGTGGCTCCTGGATGCTCAGGACGGATTGCTGAACTATGTCCTTCGTTTTCCCGGCCTACCTGGGCAGCTCTGGTTTCAAGGCGCGCAGACGGGAGTGCTTGAGGGGCGGTTCGGTTCAAAAGACGCTTTGGTTCTGATGAGTCTCTGGGGGATCGGCAATTACACGATCATTTATCTCGCCGCGCTGGGCGATGTCCCCAGACAACTGTACGAGGCGGCTGAGATCGATGGTGCCGGGACGACGAGAAAATTCTGGCATGTGACGCTGCCTATGCTGTCCCCTGTCATTTTCTTTAATCTGGTGATGGGGCTGATTCAGTCGGTTCAAGCTTTCTCGCAGGTTTACATCGTCAGCGAGGGAACGGGAGAACCCGCCGGAGCCACCTTGTTCCTGTCGCTGCACCTCTTCCTTTCGGCGTTCAAGGATCTCGACATGGGGTACGCATCTGCGATGGCCTGGGTGCTGTTCTTGATCCTGTTGGCTGCGACGGCGGCTCTGTTTCGTTGGAGCAAGCGCTGGGTTCATTATCAAGGGGCGCTCCGATGACCCAATTCAGGAAAACAGGTCGCATGCGGAGCAGTTCGAGTCAATTCGCCTTGGCTTGTCTGATCGCATTCGTTTGCTCGGCTTGCTCCACATGGGTCGGCTGCGGCCGAATGCCAGCTTCTTCCGACGCCGAGGATAGAAGCTCGGGCGACGTTGAAGCGACTTCGCGACCGCCGCGCGAAGTGCTGTTTTGGCATTTTTGGGGTGGCGAAGATCAGCAGGTTGTCGACCGAATCGTGGAGCGATTTAATTCGAGCCAGAACGAGTTTCGTGTTCGCGCCGTGGCGATGCCGGGCAACAACATCGACCTGAAGTTGTTCTTGGCGATTGCCGGCGGAGACCCGCCCGATCTCGTCAACCAAGACGACCCCATCGTCGCCGATTGGGCTCATCGCGGCGCCATCATTCCGATCGATGAGTTGGCGACCAACGAAGAGATGCGAATGGTTAAGAAGCAGTTGCTTCCCGCGGCGCTTCGTTTGGGCCAATACGACGATCGCTTGTATGCGTTGTGCAACGGACTCGATATTCGGGCGCTCTATTACAACAAGACTTTGCTTGACGAGCATGGCTTGCGACCTCCTGAGACGCTTGACGACTTGGATCGAATTGCGACGACGATCGCTCCGCCAGGCCGCCTTCGCTATACGCGTGTTGGCTACCTGCCCGACAGTCGTCGGTTGTGGGCTTGGGGCGCTGTGTTCGGCGGCGATTTTTACGACGAAGCGGCGAGCCAGCCGACATTGAATGACCCTGCGATTGTCGATGCCTTGGAGTGGATGGCGAGTTATCGAAAGCGGTACGGAGCGGATGCAGTTCAGGCGTTTCGGCAAGGCGATCAATCCTTGCCGGGATCGGCGTTTCCACTGTTGCCGTACAGTGACGCTTCGCCGCACGGAAGGTACGCCGTTATCATGGACGGCCAGTGGCGGACTCGCGACATTTCCAGCTCGGCGGTGGAGCGGAAGAGCAGGGGATTGCCGGTCGCTGAATTTGGCGTTTGTCCGTTGCCGCCTCCGGCCGGCGGACTTAAGGACGCGGGTTGGGTCAACGGAAATTTCTTTCTCTGCCCGCGGGGGAGTCGCAATCCGCAGGGTGCCTGGGCGTTCATGAAGTTTTGGTGCGGCCTGGACGGACATCAAGCCGAGGCGGCCAAGGCCTGTTCCGAAGGCGGCTGGATTCCGGTCTCGAACGCGGTTGTTGAGCAGGACGAGTTTCAGCAGTTCCTAAAACGCAATCCGCTCTTTCGAGAATTCGTTCGCTTGGCCTCGAGCAAAAACCAATCTCCGACTCCGCTCGCTCCAGCCGCTTCGCTGTTTGACCGCGAAGTTCGTTTGGCGGGAGGGCGAAGTTTGAGTGCCGACGACGCGCCGTCGGCCACAACGCTGTTGAACGGAGCTAACGATCGCTTGCGGCGGCGATTACGGGAGGTGCTCGATGACTAGCCGTCGGGCAACTTGGCGGGCCTATATTCCCTTGGCGATCGCGGCTGGCTTGTTTGCGACGCCACTGGTCTGGCTCGCCCTCTCATCGCTCAAATCGCCAGAACAACTTGCGAGCAATCCCTACTCTGCTCTGCCTTCGACTTGGCGATGGGACAATTATCGCGAAGCCGTTTCGGCGATGCCGTTCCTTCGCTACCTCACAAACACATTGTTAATTTGCCTAGGCAGCGTTGCCGGTACGCTTTTCTCCTGCTCGTTGGCTGCCTACGGATTTTCTCGACTGCGTTGGCGAGGACGAGACATGTTGTTCGCCGTGCTCGTCATGACAATGCTGTTGCCGTGGCACGTCACGATGATTCCGCGATTCCTGCTTCTCCGCGAAGTCGGACTCTACAACTCGTTATGGGCGTTAGTCGCGCCAACGTTCTTGGGCGACGCCTTCTTTATCTTCTTGTTGAGGCAGTTCTTCCAGACGATACCGGAAGAGCTCTGTGAAGCGGCGAGGCTGGACGGACTTTCGGAGTGGGGCGTGTTTTGGCGGATCGTGCTCCCCATCAGCTGGCCCGCGCTGATCACCGTCGGCCTGTTTCAGTTCATCGCCAGCTGGAACGACTTCAATGGACCGCTACTCTACCTGCGCGACAAAGAAAAGTTTCCGCTGTCCTACGGACTCCAACAGTTCGTCAGCGCTTACAGCGACCAGACCCACTTGTTGCTCGCCGCCGCCGTTCTGTTTACGCTCCCGGTGCTCGCCCTATTCCTCGTCGCCCAACGCTCATTCGTCGAAGGCATCGTCACACGCGGCATCAAACGGTGAACGCGGATATCTTTGCTTCGTGATGCGATTCGTATGACCGCCTGCCGTAGGCAATTCGTTTAACCCGTCCGCCGTATGCAAGGTGGTCAACAAGCGACGCCGGACCTCATCCTCGCCTAAGCATCAGATTAAACGAGATCGGGTCCTATCGCGTGCGCTGAGTGAAGCAAGCGACGCCGACGCTGACCCAGCCGATGACGCCGACAATGACAAAAGCTGCGATCCAGAATCCGAGCCGGCCGTTGACGCCGCCGATCAGTTCGCCAGCCGTTTTCAAGTAGAGCCGCTCGAAGGATTTTGGAAACGAGACGATCAGCAGAGTCATCGCGAGGAGGCCGAAAGCGCCGAATGCCGCCAGCACGCGTCGCCAAGGTTTTTCATTCGCCATGGTTGCGGCTCCGATCGTCTCGGCTCGTTGCAGCGGAACGCCTCGCGAATGTTAACTAAAGAACGACTGGATCACATCGTTGCCTATCACAAAGATCATCACGCTCAACAAGAAAACGAATCCGATAAGCGTGGCCGTCATCTGAACTCGCTCATTGGGCGGTCGCCCCGTGACGCCTTCCCAGATAAGAAACACCATGTGGCCTCCGTCGAGCGCCGGAATCGGAAGGAAGTTGATGATCGCCAGGTTGCAGCTTAGGAAGGTTAGGAACAGCAGAAGTCGAGCGATGCTGACCGACGCTTCGCTACCGGCGAGCTGCGCGATTCGAACGGGTCCGCCAAGGTTGGTCGGGCTGATTTTTCCTTGGAATAGGAGTCCCAAGAACGAGAGAACCTCGACGAACTTTTCTTTGGTTTCGCGCCAGCCCAACGACATCGCTTCGCCAGCCGACGACGCGGTGTGAATTCGAGAGAAAGCGGTGTAAGGAATGCCGCGGTCTGAAAAGTAAAGATCCGATTCGACAGTGCTGATTCGAGCGGTTCCCAGTGCGTTGCCGCGTTGGTATGTGAGCGAGAGTTCGACGAACTCAGGCAGAAATTGAAATTGGCTGTCGAGCCAGACCCAATTCCATTCGTTTTCTCCGATCTCAAAACTCTTTGACTTGCCGCCCGCCCGTTTCGTGAATTCCTCAAACGCCTCTTTGTCGCTGACGTACTCGCCGGTTGCGAGGACGTCGCCCGACTTGAGTCCCGACTTGAAAGCCGGCGAATCCGGCACAACTCGATCGACCGTGTTGAGCACGGAATAGGCGAGTCCGAGAGTCTCAAGGCTGTGGAACGCGCCTGGACCCGAGACGCTCGCCGGTTGCCAGATGTCAGGCGTTTCTGGAGTTATCTTGATGTCCAGCGTTGTCCCGTCCGAACCGTTCATTCGGTTGACTGTGAGCGTGACGTCTTCATCGACGAGTCGGCCGTAGAGCAGGTTGAGCGTGACGGCGTTTTCGACGGGCTTGCCGTTAACCGCTTGAATGACGTCACCGACTTGGATGCCTGCCGCTTCGGCTGGGCCGCCGATTCTGGTGGCCACAATCGGCCCCATTCGCATTCGCAGGCCAGTGTCGCGGTACTTCGGCGCCGGCACGACGATCGTGATTTGTTCGGTCTCTCCGTCGTCGCCAGTCGGCCGCTCGATTGTCAGCCGAGCCGGTTGGTCAAATTGCTGATAGAGAAGCGACTCAATCTGCTCCGTTCGCAATTCGCCCTTTTCATTCGCGGAGGAGCGATCGAGCGAGACGCCGTTGACCGCGACGATAAGGTCCCCGTTCTTGAAACTTGGAGTCGCCTGTTTTGCCGCGCTGACAGAACGGCTCGGTTTGACAATGCCAATACGATTCGAAGTTGGCGCGAGCACGCCCAGCGTTCCAAAGCGACGGAGCTTTTTCATCCGATCGCTCGGCTTGACCGGCATCCAAACTGGTTCGCCGTCGGCCTTGCGAATCAGCAAGTCCATCGGCCTTTGATCGCCTTTGATGCCGGCGAACGCAACCCGTTGCCTCAACTCCCAAACAAACCGCAGGTGCTCATCGGTTTCGTTGTCCTTGCCAACTTGAATGACTTTGTTGTTGGGGCCGATGCCGGCGTTCCAAGCGGGATCGCCGGGCGTCGTTCCCGACAATTCGCAAGGAAGATAGGCGACGCCAAGCCCATAGGCCGCCGCAGCCAGGAAGATGGCCGAGACCAGATTCATGATCACGCCAGCGGAGATGATCAACATCCGTTGCGGCACTGTCTTGGCGGGGAAACTGCGAGGGTCGAGTTTGATCGTCTCGGTCGGTTCGTCTCGGACAACCGCATCGTCCTCGAACGCCTCTTTGACATCTTCGTCGCTTTCGGACTTCGCGCTCGCTTGAATACGCTCCCGTTCCGCCTCTTGCGACGCGAGCCGAGGGTCATCGTCTTGCCCGAGCATCTTGACGTAGCCGCCCAGCGGGATGATGCCGATGCCGTATTCAGTTTCACCCCAGGTGAATTTGCCCAGCGTTCTCGGCAGAGGGAAACCGAAAATGGTGATCGGCGGATCGAAACCGACGTAGAACTTCTCGCACTTGACCCCGCAAGCTTTGGCGGCCAAGAAGTGCCCAAGTTCGTGAATGAAAATGACAAAGCCGAGTCCGACCGCGACTTTGCCGATGTTCAGCAGGGTCGAAATCAAGTCTGCCAATTCCATGGCTGCGATCAAGTGTGAATCCACCGAGTTACCTCCTCGCGAGCCCATCGGTCGAGTTGAATCAGCTGATCCAGCGTCGGCGACGGGTCGAAGTTATGTTGGTCCATCGCGGCCCGACAGGCCGGAATGATCTGGACAAATCGAATTTTACCATCAAGAAACGCCGCAACGGCCGCTTCGTTGGCCGCATTGAGCACAGCTCCGGTCGTGCCGCCCTTGGCCGCCGCCTCGCGACCGAGCCGCAGTGCCGGAAATCGCTCTTCGTCAGGTGGTTCGAAATCTAGTGAAAAAGCCTGCGATAAATCGAGCTTCCTGGCCGGGCCGCTCCAACGTTCGGGCCAAGTCAAAGCGTACTGAATCGGCAATCGCATGTCGGGCGGACTCAGCTGAGCGATCACGCTGCCGTCGAGGTATTCGACGAGCGAATGGACCACCGATTGGGGGTGAACGACGACATCGATCTGGTCGGGGCGAAGGTCGAACAGCCAGCGAGCTTCAATAACCTCAAGGGCCTTGTTCATCATTGTGGCCGAATCGACCGTGATTTTCTTTCCCATCGACCACGTCGGGTGGGCCAGCGCGTCTTCAATCGTGACATGCTCGAGCTGCTCAGCCGTGCGAGTGCGAAACGGTCCGCCGCTGGCAGTCAGCACGACGCGTTTGACTTCGCTTCGACGACCGTTTTGAAGCGCCTGAAATATGGCGCTGTGCTCGCTGTCGACTGGTAGTATCGTGGCGTCCTTTCTGGCGGCCAAGGCCGTCACCAGCGGTCCCGCCATGACAAGTGTTTCTTTGTTCGCCAGAGCCAGAGTCGATCCCGATTCCAACGCCGCCCAAGCTCCGCGAAGGCCAGCGCTGCCGACGATGGCGCTGACAACAATGTCGACATCATCGTGTCCGGCCAGCTCCTCAAGACCCGACTCGCCAGTTAACAACTTTGTGCCGGTGGGCAATCCAGCCCAGTCTTGTTGTTCCGCCAAACGCGGGTCGGTGGCCACCACGATTGGCGCCGACGACTCTCTCGCTTGGTCGGCAAGTTTGTCGAGCTGCGAATGGGCAGTGAGTCCAAACGCGCGAAGCCGTCCGCCCGATTGGGCAATCACATCCAGCGAGTTTCGCCCGATGCTGCCTGTGGCGCCAAGAATGGCGATATTTCGAGCGCGATCGATCATGGGGGCGGCAAGCGCATAACACAAGTGGTTACAAAGACTTCGGGTCAAGGTTCATTCTAAGACTGCTCGCGAAACTGGGCAACCCGAGATCGTGACCGCAAAATGCCTGGCGGTCGCGTTAAATCCTGCCGGTCGAGGCGCCTAGGCGAAACGCCTGAGCCATATAGGTCGTCGTAGCCGGTCGGGCGAAGGCGCGAAAGAGGCATCACCGCTCAGAATTGCGCAACGCCTGAGCTCTGGCGAGCCCTGCTACGGCGTTGAATTCGTCAACGCGCGCCGTGCCGAGCTTTAGCCCGTCGTCGTCGTAGCCGGAAGTCGGGCGAAGGCGCGATGATTCCGCCTGTAACGGCTAGCATTTTTATCTGTGCGGCAATTGGCGGCATTGGCCGGCGGCGGGGGGATGGCCAGATTGTCTTCGGCAGGGCAGGTGTATAATGAGACCCTTAGAGACTTAGGGCGCAGGCGAAAAATCCAACGGAGATGTTTTCGGAATGAATGACGACAAGGGTTCGCAACGAAACGAGGACGCGCCTCGCAGTCAACCGTTCGTTTGGTTGGTGCTGGCGACGGCGGTCGGCGTGCTGGCCGCCTACATGGTGATGCGCGCGTTTCAGAAGGAAGAGATCAAATACCTTGACCTCAAGGACTTGGCCGTCGCGATGGCCAAGGACGAGAACGCCTCGATCACGGTCGTGCTGCCGACAAGCGACGAAACCAAGGTTGAGTATTCCAACATTCGCGACGTGCTGGTCGGCGATCAGGAGATCATCGGCAAAGTTGACCGCCGCGAATTGGGCAGCGACAAGGACCCAGAAACGGTTGAATTCCGCACTTTCAAGCGTGAACGGCAGCTAGCGGAAGAGATCACCAAGCCGCTCGAAGCGGCGGGGGTTCGCTGGTCAAACAAGGGATTTCCCAACGCGATTCAGGCCTACGGCCCGGCTGTGGTGCTCATCGGCGTCTTGATATTGGTGTTTGTGATCATGATGCGGCGATTGGGCGGCGCGGGCTCGCCAATGCAATTCGGACGAAGCCGAGGCCGGCTCTATGCGTTGGATGATCTTGGCATCACGTTTGAAGATGTTGCCGGTATCGAGGAAGCGGTCGAGGAAGTTCGAGAGGTTGTGGACTTCCTGCGTTCGCCGGAAAAATATCAACGACTGGGGGGCCGGATTCCGAAGGGCGTGTTGCTAGTCGGCCCGCCCGGTACCGGCAAGACGCTGCTCGCCAAAGCGATCGCGGGCGAGGCGGGCGTGCCGTTCTTCAGCCTGTCCGGTAGTGATTTCGTTGAAATGTTCGTCGGCGTTGGAGCGGCTCGAGTCCGCGATATGTTCCAGCAAGCCGAGACGAAGGCGCCGTGTATCATCTTCATTGATGAACTCGATGCTCTCGGCAAGAGCCGTGGCGGCAACATGGTCGGAGGGCATGACGAACGCGAGCAGACGTTGAATGCTCTGTTGGTGGAGATGGACGGATTCGATTCGAATGCGGGCGTGATAGTGATGGCCGCCACCAACCGGCCCGAGACACTCGACGCAGCTCTGCTCCGTCCCGGTCGATTCGACCGACACGTGTTGGTTGACCGGCCCGACATTTTGGGGCGCGAAGAAATCCTCAAGGTGCACGTCAAGAGCGTCAAGCTTGACGATTCCGTCGACCTCAAACAGGTCGGTTCGATGACGCCCGGTTTCGCCGGTGCCGACCTCGCCAACCTCGTTAACGAGGCTGCGCTGCTCGCGGCTCGACGCGAAAAAGATGCGGTCAGCATGCAGGAATTTAACGAGGGCGTCGAGCGAGTTACGGCGGGGCTTGAGAAGAAACAGCGGATCATGAACGCGGACGAGAAGAATCGCGTTGCGTATCATGAAGCGGGCCACGCGTTGGTCGCCTGCAGCCTGCCCAACACCGACCCCGTCCATAAAGTATCGATCATTCCTCGCGGCGTCGCCGCGCTCGGCTACACGCTGCAACGGCCGGAAGGCGATCGATTCCTATTGACGAAGAGCGAGTTGGAGAGCCGGATTCAAGTGCTGCTCGGCGGCACCATCGCCGAAGAACTGGTTTTCACCGATATCTCAACCGGCGCTCAAAACGACTTATCGCGAGCGACCGATATCGCTCGCAGTATGGTCATGGATTACGGCATGAGTCGGCTTGGTCGCGTCAACTATCGCGAGAACAACCCGTCAGCGTTTCTTGCGACCGATGGCGGCGACGAGCGAATGCGGAGCCATAGCGAGCGAACGGCTCAGCAAATCGACGCCGAGGTGAGTCGGATCATGGAAGAAGGACTCTCTCGCGTTCAGTCCATACTGCAGACACGGCGCGAAGCGCTCGATGCATTGACCGCCCGTTTAATGGAAATTGAATCGGTCGACGCCGCCGAACTCGCGCAGATCCTCGACGATCATTCGCCCGGTCCTCGCGTTGTTCCCGGCACCAATGCGACTCCTCGCCCAGACGAACCGACTCGAACCGACGACCAAACCGGCGATGGCCCATCGGCCAAAGCGACCTAGTGGCGCGTCAACTCTAAAAATGGGGGTTGGCTTCGGCGTAACTTGACTTGGCGGCGTACGATACAAACACTGAGATCCAAATTCTTAGTGTTGACGCTGCACTAGGCTGTATCGCCATAGTCGCCATTCGCTTACAGCCGCCTTTCGCTCCGCAAAAGTAGCGCCACTTTCGCGGAGCGAAAGGCGACAATGAAGGCGACAATAAAAAAGGCGGCTGACATTCTTGCCAGCCGCCTTTCGTTGGACCGTCGAAGTTTCAATTACTTCGAGCTACTCGATTGCGAAACGTCGATTGCCAGTAAGGGTGACGACGTGTTTTCGACGAGCTCGACGTTCAGCTGATCGACCAGATCGGACAACTCTGCGAGCGACTTGAAGACTTGATCCGCCGCGTCGCTTCTGCCCGATGGACCGCGTCGACTGGGCTCGGGCCGTTTCGGAGCGCTCTTGGCGCTGGGACGGCTCGATGGGCCGCGACCGGGACCGCGTGCACTTGGCCCACCCCGACCGGGGCCGCCGTGCCCTCGCATCCCATGGGAACCGTGGCTGCTACGTCCTTGAGGTGATGCGCTGGGACCACGATGACTTCGGCCGCCATGACCACCGTGACCATGAGCGTCTTTTCCTCGACCGCCATGACCTCGGCCGCCATGTCCTCGCCCGCCGTGACCTCGCCCGCCGTGACCTTTAGCGCCGTGTCCTCGGCCACCATGACCTTGAGCGCCTTTTCCTCGGCCGCCTTTTCCTCGGCCGCCTTTTCCTCGGCCGCCATGTCCTCGGCCGCCATGACCTTGAGCGTCTTTTCCTCGGCCGCCATGTCCTCGGCCACCGTGACCTTGAGCGCTGTGTCCTCGGCCGCCATGACCTCGGCCGCTAGGCCCTTTGGCGTCGCGTCCTTTGTGAGGACCATGCGGGCCGCGCATGTTGCGCATCGCGGCGGCGTGGTTATAGCGACTGAACCGCTGTGCATACTTTGACGGCGGACCACCTTTCCCCGATCGCGAGGGCGTTTGCCAGCGAAGCGAATACGACGGACCGCGGTTCGATTGGCTGCGAGACATCCATGGCGGGCCTTGCGGACCGTGAGACTTGCGAGCCGCATACATTTTCGCTCGCATCATCATTTGGGCTCGCATCGCCATCGGGTTCGAGCTGAACCGGGGACTGAACGGCGGATCGACCGATCGGAATCGCAAGGCCGGTCCGAACGCCTGGCTTCGACTTGGGCCGCGCGAAGCGGAGGGCTTTGTTTGCGGCTTCCGGCTGGGCGACGCGGTGCGAACGGAGGGTTTCTTGTTGCCGCCGGTCGACGAGGAATTCCTTGCGCCGAACCAAGCTGGCGGGCCGCCTCGTCCGCGGCTACCGGCACCGGCAGCTGGCGGGCCTGAACGAGTGCGGCTGCCAAACCCAGAAGCTGGCGGACCTGATCGGCTGCGGCTGCCAAATCCAGCTGCTGCTGGCGGACCACTTCTGCTTCGGCCGCCAATGCCGCCGCCGCTTGGACCTCGTCGGTTCGTTGTTCGAGCCGCCTCGGGGCGCTTTGAATCGCTGGACGATTTCTTTTCGCTGCTTCCAGTTGCTTGGGGACGTCGCGTCGGCCGCTGGGGACTCGCAGCACGGCTCCCTGTGGCAGTTCTCGAACCGCCGCTGATTCGCGGCTGAACTTCGGCGGCGAATTCTCTTTTGGAAACGTCGCCGCTGCCGTCTTTATCTGCTTTGGATAGACGCTCCCAAAGCGGTGCTGGGACTTCGGACTTGGTCAGATTTCCGCTCCCGTCGCTATCAAATCGCGAGAACATTCTCGAAACCAATTCCGCTCGTCGGTCTTCTTGGCCGCTGGCTGTCGTCGCGGCCAATGCGGTGCATATCGCAGTCGCGATCCAAAGGCGTCGCACTCCCATTCGTTCATCTCCTTAGACCCAAAATTGTCGTGGCCGGCATCCGCCTGAGTCGGCCGTATTCAGTGTCGTTAACCGTCAAAAGCGGAATCGGTATCGGCCTAATTTTCAAGTTCTCGGCGAAATTGACCGGCCCGTCGCGGTGAATTTGGGCTCGAACCGAGAACAATCGAGGCCAGGCGACTTGAGAGTACGCCCGCGAATTACTGGCTGAAATGGAAGATCTGACCAGGCGCAGCAGCTTCGAATCCCTCGATTGCTAGCTGCTCCAATTCGGCGATGGTCTCGTCGGCAAACGCCGCTTTGATGTGAATCGCAACGATCCTCGTCTTCCGCTGAAGCAGGTCGATTTGACGAGCGAATCCTTCGGGCGTCAGGTGCTTGGATACGTCGGCCAGCCAGACCATCCGGTTGGGAAAGGAGCACTCTAGGAAAACGGCATCCAGACGCGGCGCTGCGTTGAGGACTTCCCATGCCCGAGTGACTTCGCGGGTGTCGCTGATGATCGCAAACGCATTTGTCCCATCGTCCACCAAGAATCCTAGCGTCGGCCCCACGTGGTCCAGCGAAAGCGGCGTAATTCGGAAACGATCGATTTCAAAAGGCTCCTCTCGCCGAACTCGACGGAATTGCAAATGCTTAGCCGATTCAGGAGAAAGCGATGTCAAGTCAGGCCACACGACACCGTTGAAACAGTGTTGGCGAAGCGCCCTCTCCGTCGGCTCGCTGGCCCAGATCTGGACACCGTCTTTGTTGGCGCCATAGACGTTGTCGAGGAACATCGGGAGCGAGGCGACGTGATCCAGATGCGGGTGGGAGAGGACGACATCGGTGATCGCGCGTTGGGCGTCGAGCGAATCGAGCCAGCCGATAGCGCCTGCGTCAATCGCCAGTCGACCATCGACGACGTAGCTTGCCGTAAATTGATGGGTAGGCTGTGAGTCGGGCCGCGTTGAACTCGGCGCCACCGACGTAATGATTTGAACCTTCATTGCGACTCGGTTTCCGATTTGCCTATGCGTTGCTGTTCGTCTCGATTTTCACGGATAGTACGCATTGATTTCTAGTTGGATTCGTGCGCGACCACTCGACGTCGGGCCTGTGAGAGTTTCGTTCCCAGCACGTTTGACATTTTCGTCGCGCGATCGGCGCCGAAACACGGCGTGCATTATACTTGAATTCGTCTGTTCGAAGAAATCTCCCGGAGGGTCGATCCTTGTCGCGACACCTTGTTCTGCTCACCTCAATGTTAATTCTTTTTCCCGCCGTCGTCTCGCAAGCCGATGATGCGGCTCGGCCGAACATCTTGTTCATCTTCGCCGACGATCAAGCGTTCGACACGATTGGCGCCCATGGCAACAGGGAGATTCAAACGCCGACATTGGACTCGCTCGCCAAACGCGGAGTCACGTTTACGCGAACATACAACCAGGGCGGCTGGAACGGCGCGATATGTGTCGCAAGTCGCACCATGTTAGTGACCGGCCGTTTTCTTTGGAAAGCCAACGAGACGTATGCGACGACCGACCGCGATTTTCGAGAGAAGGGGTTGCTCTGGCCTCAGCTGTTGCAGAAGGAAGGGTACGAAACCTACTTTTCTGGGAAATGGCACATTCGAGCCGACGCGAGCAAAGCGTTCATGACCGCTCGGCATATCCGCCCGGGCATGCCCAATCAAACGCCCGCCGGCTACAACCGGCCGATCGAAGGCAAGGAGGATCAGTGGAAGCCTTGGGACAAAAAATTTGAAGGATTTTGGAAGGGCGGCGTCCACTGGAGCGAAGTGCTTGCCAATGACGCGGTCGACTATCTGCAGACCGCGGCAAAAAGCGATCGGCCCTTCTTCATGTATCTCGCTTTCAACGCGCCTCACGATCCTCGACAATCGCCAAAGCGTTTCGTCGATCGTTACCCGCTCGAAGACATCGCTGTTCCCGAAAGCTTCCTGCCGCTACACCCCTTCGACATCGGCAGCAATAAGGTTCGTGATGAAAAGCTCGCGCCGTTCCCACGCACCGAGTACTCGGTCAAAGTGAATCGGCAGGAGTACTACGCGATCATCACCCACATGGACGAGCAGATTGCGCGGATCCTCAAGACGCTTGAAGAAACCGGACAAGCGGACAACACGTACATCTTCTTCTCCGCAGATCATGGGTTGTCGGTCGGGCGACACGGTTTGATCGGAAAACAGAACATGTACGATCACAGTGTTCGGATTCCTTTCATGGTCGTTGGACCGAACGTGCCGGCCGGAAAACGCATCGACTCGCCGATCTACATCCAAGATGTCATGCCGACCACGCTGGAACTCGCCGGCGCGGCCAAGCCGAAACACGTTGACTTTCAAAACTTGTTGCCGCTAATCCGCGGAGAAACGACCGACTCATATCCGTCGATCTACGGCGCCTATTTGGCCGACGCGCAGCGCATGGTCACGCACGACGGCCATAAACTTATCCTCTACCCGCGCATCAAGAAATCGCTGCTGTTCGACTTGCGAAACGACCCGCTCGAAATGAAGGACTTGTCCGAGCAGAAGTCGATGCAGGCGAAAGCCAAGTTGCTTTTCGCCAAGCTCGAAGCATTGCAAAAGGAAACCGGCGACAAGCTCGATTTGACCGAGTCATTTCCAGAACTGCAGTAGCTCGTATTTTGCCCTTGGCGAGGCCATCGAGGCTCCGGCGAGTCGTGGCCGCCAAGGCCTAACGACCTTGGTCAGACTATTTCGCGCTGAGCGGTCGGGCCGTGAACCATTCGGTGGATGGCGAGAACGGCCAAGAATGAAATCACGATGACGCCAGCGAGCGTCCAGTCGCCCGCCGAGTTCCATTCGGGTAGGTAGGCTTGAAAATCCTTGTGCCGAAACTTCTCGATCTCGGGCGTCATATCAAGTTGGTAGGGCCAAATCTTCGGCAGGGCGCCAAAGATAAAACCGCACAACACCGACATCGTTTCAACTCGGCACCGAGCCAGTAACCAGCGAAGGAAACGGCTGAAGGCGAGTAGACTAATCAGGCAGCCGGACGCGAATACGAACACCGTCAGCAGCGATTCCCCTGCGCCCTCTCCGGTTCGCAACGCGTGGGGCAAATTCTTGAGGACATCTGTTAGGTGCTCGTACACGCCAAGCACTAGCAGCAACATGGCGCCGCTGATGCCTGGCAGCACCATGGCGCAAATGGCGACCGATCCGCAGAAGAACAGATAAAGCGAACTCGGTTCCGAAGCGGCGCCGCTATTAAGCGTTGTCAGCCACCAAGCCAACACGGCTCCGGCCACACCCAAGATGGCAAGTATCGGCAGCTGTTTCACTCCCTGAAACGAGATCATTCTGGCCACAAGAATCCCGCTGGCCAAGATCATGCCAAAGAAGGCAGCCATCGTGATCGAGCGACTGAACTGGCTCGTCAACAACTCGTTCATCACGACGGTCATCATCCCCACGCCAACCACAACGCCGATTCCCAAGCCGACAAGAAATCGCAAGTCGCAACGTTCGGCCGCTTCACGCCATTTCCGGTTCCAGGCCAGCCGCAACATCGTCGAGTCGATGTGGCTGATGGCGGTCACCCAGCGCGAGTAGATGCCGAGGATCAACGCGACTGTGCCGCCAGAGATTCCGGGCACGACGTCAGCTGCACCCATGCAGACGCCGCGAACCACCATCAGGATGTCGCGTCCTATGGATTGCTCGGCGGCAGCGGTTTGGCCGTTTTCTGATTTTCCCTGAGACATCGCGAGTTGCTCGGTGTTTTGAATCTTGGAAGCCGTCTGTTGATGCGACACTAGCGAATGTAGTGATCGAATGGGCGCCTTGCCGATGGTGATTGTGCAATCCGCCGGTCGTTGTTGGAAACATAGCTTGGGAGGCAGAGTATCGGAACAACTCAGTTCGACCAATGGCGACATTTTAATACGAAGACGTCAACTGGCATATTGCCGAGGCGTCTCGAGCGGCGGCGATTCATGTTGACCGTTACAAGCGCCTCAGTACAATTCCCGTTGGTGTGGAAGGGACAACGCCCATTGATATTGAATACCACCACCGATGATTCCATCGTTCGTGTACTGGCGCCGGCCAAGCTGAATCTGTTCTTGGAAGTTGTTGGGAAACGGGCGGACGGTTTTCACGACATTGAGACGCTGATAACAGCGATCGATGTTTTTGACATTCTCGAATTCGAGCCGAACAACTCGGGCGAAATCGAACTATCTTGCCGGTGGTCTCCTGGTTGGCGTGCGCGTTCGCGTGCTCCGAATCGTGACGATGATTCGGAGCAAGTTTGGAGTCGTCTTCCGAGTTCTCGCGACAACTTGGTAACCAAAGCGCTCCAACGCCTTCGAGACGAATCGGGGACAGCCTATGGCGCCGCGATTCGGCTTCACAAGAGTATTCCCTCCGAAGCTGGTCTTGGCGGCGCTTCATCCGATGCCGCCGCGGCAATGTCAGCGGCGAACCATGCATGGCAACTCGGCTGGTCCAAGGCCAGGTTGGCTCAACTAGCCAGCGAACTGGGCAGCGACTTGCCATTCTTTTTTGAATCGGGCGCGGCGGTGTGCACAGGGCGAGGCGAGAACACTCGGCCGATTCGCATGCGCCGGCTCCACTTTGTGCTCGTCAAGCCTCCAACTGGGCTTTCCACGGCGGCGGTGTATCGAGCGTGCCGTCCTGGTGATCCCGTGCGGAGCGTTGGTGATTTGGCCCAAGCAATCGCAAACGAATCGACTCCGCGGATCGCCGATTTGCTCTTCAACCGACTCGAGGCACCTTCGGCCGGTCTGACGCCTTGGATCGAACGCGCTCGAGAGGCGTTGAGTGCGAGTGGAAGCTTGGCGTCGAGGATGACCGGCAGCGGCACATGTTGTTTCGGCGTTTACCGCAGCGCGCGGCATGCCAAGCGTGCTGCGGCTTGGCTGCGTCAAAGGAAAGTGGGCGGAGTTTGCGCGGCGACTTCTTGTGGCTGGCATGCGAACCAATTTGAAGGAGTAGCGTGATGGAGATTACTGAGGTTCGCGTCAAGTTGATGGACGATTCCGATGATCGATTGCAGGCGTTTTGCTCAATCACGTTCGACGATTGTTTTGTCGTTCGCGATCTCAAAATCATTGAGGGGTCAAATGGGTATTTCGTCGCCATGCCCAGCCGAAAACTGACCGCGCACTGCGGTCGGTGCGGTGCCAAAAACCATCTCCGTAGCTCGTATTGCAACCATTGCGGCGTTAAGAGCCGGGAAGATCGTCAGTCGCGTGATCAAGATGGTCGCTCGAAACTCTACGCCGATATCGCTCATCCGATCAACTCGAAGTGTCGCGAGATGATACAAGATCGAGTCATCGCCGAGTTTGAAGCTGAGTTAAAACTGGCAAAACAGCCCGGCTACCTGTCTCGCTACGACGATTCGTACGGCGAACCCGATACCGACGATGTCGAGCCGACTCGAGTCGAACAGCCCAACCAAAGCGAACATTCACACATTGAGCCAGCCGAGAAAGGACCTCGAGCGCCACACACTCCCCCGGCCAGCAAGGCGGAATCCGATTCAACTCGGCGCACCCGAACTCAGCGGCCCGATCGACCGCAAAAGGAAAATCCGAACAGCCCCGACGCATTCGGCGATGGCGTTTTTGAATAGCATCGGGCGAGCCAACAACGTCGTTTCTGTCTGATGTCGAGCGATCGCCAGGCACGCATCAGCTCCCGGAACGAGATTTTCGTCTAACCCGTCCGTTCGGACACGCGGTCCATGTATCCCCGCATAACGTGTCTGAGACGCTTGGATTCGCGCTGGCGTCGGGCGTTGAACGTTCGTTGTTCGACGTGTTAGACTGCTCGCTTTCCTCTGCTGAGCCAATCCGAAAGTCAGTGCCTCAGGGCGTTTTTTACGGGTATATTTCGTATGTTTGAAAGTCTGCAGACCGGTCTTCAGTCAGCCCTTAAGTCGCTTCAGGGCAAAGGGAAACTGACCGAAGCCAACATGCGCGATGCGTTGAAGTTGGTCGAACAGTCGCTTATCGAGGCGGATGTCAGCTACGACGTTGTCCGTCAATTCATCGATAGCGTGCTCGAGCAGTCATTGGGTGAGCGAGTGTTGTTGTCGCTCGACCCGACTCAGCTTGTCTATAAGATCGTCTACGATGAACTCGTCCAGCTGCTTGGGCCGGTCGATCCGTCGCTGCATCTCAGCCAGGACGTCAACATCATCATGCTCTGTGGTCTGCAGGGCTCGGGAAAGACGACGACCTGCGGCAAGTTGAGTAAGATGCTCCTGGAAAATGGCGTGACGCCTCTGCTAGTCGCGGCCGACCTGCAGCGACCTGCCGCTATTGAGCAATTACATGTCTTGGGCGAGCAGCTGGGCGTTCCGGTTTATTCCGAGGAGGGTGCGCAGGATCCGGTCGCGGTTTGCCGCGCGGCCGTTCAGAAGGCTCGCGAGGAAAAACGAAAAGTCGTCGTTCTTGACACCGCAGGCCGGTTAGCGATCGACGAAGCGCTGATGGCGCAGCTGCAAGAGATCGACCGAAAAGTCCAGCCGCACCAAGTCTATCTCGTCGTTGACGGCATGACTGGCCAGGACGCTGTTAACAGCGCCAAGGCCTTCAATGACGCCTTGGAGCTCAACGGCGTCATCATGACCAAACTCGATGGCGACGCCCGGGGCGGGGCTCTGCTTTCGGTTAAGCGAGTCACTGGCGTCCCGATCAAGTTCATCGGAACAGGCGAACACCTGGATGCCTTGGAGCCGTTTGAGCCGGAAGGGATGGCGGGGCGGATTCTCGGACAGGGCGACATCGCCGCTTTGGCTCGCGAGGCGAGTCGGATCGTGACCGAGGAGGAGCGGGAGCAGTTTGAGAAGAAGATGGCCGAAGGCGAGGTGACCCTCGACGATTTCCGCGGCCAGATGATCAAATTCGCCCAGCCTGGCTTGATGCAGAAAATGCTCTCGCTGATGCCGGGGATGGGCGAGCTAAACGCGATGATGCAGAACGAGGATACGGCGGGCGGCGTGAAGCGAATGGTGGGAATCATCGATTCGATGACGGCGAGCGAGCGACGAGCACCGAAGTCGATCGACCCCAGCCGCCGCAATCGAATCGCTCAAGGGGCCGGCGTTCAGGCCACGGAAGTCAATCAGCTGGTCAAGCAGTTTGAAATGATGAAGCCCATGATGCAAGGCATGGCTGGGCAAGGAGTTATGGATCGCATGAAGGCGGTCCGCGAGATGCAGAACAGCGGCATGCTGGACCCGGGCGGACGCGGTCCGAGGATTAAGAAGGGGACGGGCAAGCGGTTGACGCCGAAAGAAAGAGCCAAGGCCAAGAAGGCTCGCGAGAAAGAGCTCCGCAAAAAGAAAAGAGGCAAACGTTAGTCGATAGCCGATTACGGCTCGACGGCGAGCCCAAAAGAGTTAACAATACGTGGTTTACCAAGCGGCGAGTGCTCGAGCCAATTGCGAAAAACCAACAACACCAATAACGTTTTGCGCTTATTGCAGCGGCTGGACGGCCCTGCGGTCCCAGGAGAATCATAGTGGCGGTTCGAATTCGAATGAAACGTATGGGGCGAACTCATCGCCCCTTCTATCGCATTTGTGCGGTGGACGGTCGGGCGGCTCGCGATGGACGTGTTATCGAAGAGCTGGGGCATTACGATCCCATGCTTTCTGAGACGGACGCGCGAACCGTGCTGAAGAACGATCGAGTTGCCTATTGGCTCGGAGTTGGTGCTCAGCCCAGCGAGAACGTCGCGGTCTTGATTAAGAAGTACGGCGAGAACGGTACCCATGTCGCTGCTCAACAGGCAGCGCTGGAACGAATTCAAGCCAACAAGCCGACGGCCCCGCCGCCGGTGGCTGTTCCCCAGCCCGAACCCGAAACGCCGGCGGAAGCGCCAGCCGAGGAAGCGGCAGCAGAAGCCTCGACCGAAACGTCGGGCGAAGAGGCGGCCCCGGCAGAAGCAGCTGCAACGGAAGAGGCTGCAACGGAAGAGGCTGCTACGGAAGACAAAGGCGAAGCGGCCGAGAAGAGCAAAGAGGAAGGTAGCGAGTAATCGCGATGCGTTTCGATGTGCTGACCCTGTTTCCTGAGATTTTCACAGGTTACCTGGGCCAGAGCTTGCTCAGCAAAGCCATCGAGCGGAATTTGGTTGAGGTCGGACTTCACAATTTTCGCGATTGGTGTCGAGACAAACATCATCAAGTCGACGATCGCCCGTTTGGGGGCGGCCCCGGAATGGTGATTAAAGTTGAACCCGTTGTGGAATGTGTTGAGGAAGTCAGGCGACAAAGAAACGGACCGGGCAAACTGATCCTGCTTTCCCCGCAAGGGCGCCGGCTGGATCAACCGCTGGCAGAGCAACTGGTTGAACAGCGGGCTGAGTTTGATTCGCGGTTGATTTTGATATGCGGGCGATACGAAGGGTTCGACCAACGCGTTGTCGATGTCCTTCAGCCGGAAGAAATCTCCGTTGGCGATTATGTGCTCAACGGAGGCGAAGTGGCGGCGATGGTCCTCATTGACACCATCATTCGACTTGTCGATGGCGTTTTGGGCGATGAGGAAAGTAATCGAGACGATTCGTTTTCCAGCGGAAACCGAATCCTCGAATTTGCACAATACACAAGGCCGCGTGAGTTTCGAGGCCATCAAGTTCCCGAGGTCTTGCTGAGCGGCGACCATCAAGCGATTGCAGCTTGGCGACACGAACAGACGATTGAACGAACGCGGACGCGGCGATCTGATTTGCTAGGTCGCGGCGACGTCGAACAAAACAAAGAAGGCGAAGGGCAATGAGCCAGGACATTCTGAACAAAGTCGAAGCCTCGTCGATGAAGGAAGACATGCCGCAGTTTGACATCGGCGACACCGTCGACGTCCACACGCGGATTCTCGAAGGCGAAAAAGAACGCACCCAAGTCTTTTCGGGGACCGTGATCGCCCGAGCTGGCGGCGGCGTTCGCGAGACGTTTACGGTTCGCCGAATCGTGGCGGGCGAAGGCGTTGAGCGAAAATTCCCAATCCACTCGCCTCGCGTTGAAAAAGTTGTGGTGAAGCGATCGAGCGTCGTCCGCCGCGCGAAACTTTATTTCCTTCGCGACCGGGTCGGCAAGGCTGTGCGGCTCAAAGAACGACGCCGCAATCCTTAAGAGCGGCGAGATTCGTTTCTGCCAGCCGTCCCTGAGTGCACGACCAAATCGCACAGCCGACGGCGCGCCCGGACGATGCGTTTGCCCTCTGGGCCAAGAATTACCATCGAGCGGCAGCGCGATACTTAGTCTTCGATACTGATCGCACTACGACGAGCTCCCCAGCGTCGGCATGGCTGGGAGAGCCGTTTCATGACTCAACGCTTCACGAGTCGCTTGATTTCTTTTGGCGGCAAACTCGCCACCGTAGCCCGGAACATCTGTGAGCGGGCGATCGCTTTCCGACTTGAGCCGTCACGCTTGAGCGTCTCTCTGACGCGATTGGCCTATTCGCTAACAGGTCCGCCATTCTGTCGTGCTCGACCAGGCGAGCCGCTGGGAGCTCGAGGCGAACGCGTCGCGGCCAAGTTCCTTCGTCGCCGAGGAATGACCGTCGTCGGAAAGGGTGTCCGCGACAGCTTGGGCGAGCTCGACATCGTCGCGATCGATCGGCGTACGGTGGTCTACATCGAGGTGAAGACTCGCCGTAGCGATGTCGACGAGCGTCCAGCCGACGCGGTTGACCGCGACAAACGATTCCGAATATGTCGAGCCGCCGCGGCATTCGCCAAACGGAATCACGTCGAGCTCTGTCGGACTCGATTCGACATCGTCGAAGTTGTCTGGCCCGACGACAAATTGCCACCTCGGATCAACCACATTGAATCGGCCTTCGAATCCGAGCTCGACTAGAAAGGCGAAAGCTGTCTCGCTGACGAACCATCGCACCGACGATTCATGTTGGTGCTTCGCACTGCTCGCTTCACGCGGCGGCTTCGGTGTTCGACTTGTTGTAGAGCAACCAGTACGCGGCCGGGATAACGACCAAGGTGAACAAGGTGGACGTCAGAATGCCAAAGATGACCGCCCACGCGAGACCCGAGAAAACGGGGTCGAGGGTGATCACCCAGTTGGCCAGCAGAGTCGTTCCCGCAGTTAACATAATTGGCGGTGTTCGGACGGCAACCGATCGCAGGATCGACTCGTGCAAGTCGTGCCCTTCCGCTTGAGCCAGATGAATAAAGTCGACTCGACTGTGAACTGCTTGTCTTGCTGTTCGAATTCGCCAACGCGCATGGAGACGTTGTTTAGTTGGAGAGCTCGAGCGACTTGCAGGGGCGACGTTTTGTGGGCCGCAAGCAATTGGCCAGGAAACTCCTTTGGTCGGTCTACAAGATTTGTCCGACACGAAGGGGTGCAAATGCCACGCCGGATGTAGCGGATGGGCGATCGTTTAGGCAGAAAAGGCAAGCGATTCGGCCGAGAATCGGCCCTGAGCTCAAGAGGCCACACGTCCGTAAGAAATGGAGGAGTCGTGGCTAGACGGCGCGAGTGCAAAGTGGGAAGTGAAAGTGAAGAATGGACGGAGCAAGGCAGCCCCGGCGTTTGTCTCGCTTCGGTGGAGTGATGGCGGTGATTCTCCGCTCACAGTAACTCGGCAATCGGTTGGTACTTGGTTTGATCGACGAGGTATCGCGGGCGGCCATTGAGGTCTTTGATTGTGGCCCGATCGACATCGATCCCGAGTTGGCGGTAGAGAGTCGCGAAGACTTCTTGGAAGTGAACGGGACGTCGAACGGCTTCGCCGCCGAGACGGTCGGTTGCTCCAATCGTCTGGCCGGTGTTCAATCCGCCGCCGGCAAGCAGCGCGCTCGAGACTCGAGGCCAGTGGTCGCGCCCGCCGTTGGCATTGATGTGCGGCGTGCGGCCGAATTCGCCCCAGACCAATACGGTGACATCGCGATCCAAGCCTCGATCGCGGAGGTCGTCTATCAATGCCGTTACGCCTTGATCGAGCATTGGCAAGTGGCCCCTGGCGTTCTCAAACGTCGTGCCATGCGGCTTGCCATGCCAATCCCATCGTCCATACGCGAGCGTGACGACTCGCACTCCGGCTTCCACCAATCGTCGGGCACCCAAAAAGTAGTCGTTCAACAATGGCCCTGCGTCGCCGTAGCCAGCCGGCTCATTTGAGCCGCGGCCGTATCGCTCGCGAAGCTTGGGATCCTCTTGCTCCAAATCGAGCGCGTCGGCAAGCTTGCTTGACGTGAGGATGCCGTACGCCTGTTGCTGGTATGCGTCCATTGCGTCGAGCGAGCCATCGGCATCCGCATCGCGGCGGAGCGTATCGAGTTGTGTGAGCAGAGATTGGCGATCGCCGAGTTTGCTCAGACTGATTCCTTGCTGCAGGACCAAGTTTGCTGCCCCGCTGTGATTGGGCGCGAAGGGCGCGTGCCGTTGTCCGGCAAAACCTGGTTGCCCTGGGTCAGCCCAGCCTGCCACTTTCATACGCGGCGACAGGCTGACGAACGGCGGCACTGAGAGACTGACGGGACCTTGAATGTTTGAGACACACGAGCCGAATGACGGCCAACCGCCTGCCGGCTGCTGCGTCGTTCGCCGACCCGTCAGGCACTGAAACGCGGAGTGACGTCCTTCGGAGCCAACGATGGAGCGGATTGCGGCGAGCCGGTCCATCATCCCCGCCATTCGCGGTAGATGCTCACAGATCTGAATACCTGGAACGTTGGTCGCTATCGGCTGAAACTCGCCACGAACCTCGACCGGCGCATCTGTTTTCAGGTCATACATATCCTGATGCGGCGCGCCGCCAGATAGAAACACCATGATGACTGATTTTTGCGTTCGTCGATTCGACTCGCCTTCAGCTCGAAGAACGTCTGGCAGGCTCAGGCCGCCGCCCAGCGCCAGGCTTCCTATTCCCAATCCGCCGGCACAAAGGAAGGATCGGCGAGAGACACCGTCGCAATGTCGGTACGATTTTCCAAAGGGCGAACTCAACATCTGTTCTCACCTGGGGTTGTCCGGGGCCGTGCAAGCGTGGTTTGATTGTCGAAGATTATAGCAGCAATTGACGCGGCTTAGCTCCGGATTCTTGAACGTTTCGCCTCGGCTAATTTGACTTGTGCATCGTCCAGCAAGACAATGCGGTTTTCCTGCAAAGGTGCCTGAAATGAGCGAAGATCAAAGCAACAATGACGGTCGAATGCTGAAGCGTCGCGACCTATTGGCGGGCGCCCTTTCCACGACCGCTTTGGCGGCGGTGCCGCGATGGTCTCATGGTGCAAGCCTCGAAGCGGGCAAGACCAAGTCGATCGCCGCAGTCGTCACGATTTACCAACCGGGATCGCACGCGGATGTGCTGATTGGGAAGATCCTTGAAGGATGGAAGCAAGATGAAGGCGTCGGCCCCGCTTTGACGCTCGCTTCGCTCTACGTCGACCAGTATCCGAGCGCTGACTTGGCTCGGCGGATGGCCAAGAAACATTCCGTGCCAATTTTCGACTCGATCGAAAAGGCTGTGACGGTCGGAACGAATGCGATTCCAGTGGATGGCGTTATCAGCATCGGCGAACACGGCAGCTACCCGTCGAACCGCAAGGGACAGCATCTCTATCCTCGCCGCCGCTTTTTTACCGAGATAACCGACACGTTTCGCAAATACGAACGGGTGACGCCCGTCTTCAGTGACAAGCACCTGGGGCCCGTTTGGTCTGATGCGAAGTGGATGTACGATCGCGCGAAGCAAATCGGCGCTCCCTTCATGGCTGGATCATCTCTACCGGTCAGTTTTCGAAAACCTGCTATCGATGTTCCGATGAATTGCGAGATCGAGGCCGCTGTTGGCGTCGGTTATTCGGGGCTCGATATCTACGGCAGCCACTCGCTCGACTGCTATCAATGTTTGGTGGAGCGTCGACGGGGCGGCGAGCGAGGCGTCGTCAATGTGCAGTGTCTTGAAGGCGAGGCGGTTTGGGACGCTGTCAAATCAGGGGAAGTGCCTCGAAATGTGTTCGACTCGGTGTTGGCGTTGGCACCGAGAACGGAAGCGGCGAAGATCCGAGCCGACCGAGACGCTGTTCTGTTTCGCTTCGACTACGCGGATGGATTTCGTGGCTTCCAGTTCATGATTCCCACGTTTGGCCGGATTGCGGTCGGGCTGCGATTGAAGGGGCAGTCGAAACCGATTGCCACCCAATTCGAAGAGCGGATTGAGCCGCGGCATCCCCATTTTGCCTACCTGCTCAAAGCCATTGAGCAAATGATGCATTCCGGACGACCGACGTATCCGGTCGAGCGTACCTTGTTGACGAGCGGCGTCCTCGATCGAGCGCTCACCTCACGGTCTCAAGGAGGAAAGAAGCTGTTGACGCCCGAGCTTGCGATTTCGTATCGGCCGGTCGATTATCCTCATGCGCCGTTTCCGGACCTTGCATCCGATCCAATGGCATCCGATCCAATGGCATCCGATCCAATGGCATCCGATCCAATGGCATCCGATCCAATGAAGAAACCAGGCTGATCCAACCTCGCATCGGCACGAAGCAAACCGGTCAGTGGCTATTCGTACGTCTTCGCCATTTTGGCGACCGTTGTGGCGATTCGTTTTCTTGAGGATTTGGGTGATAGCAGTTCGGCTTCTCCGGCGAGCGCGAGAACTCGCGGGATGACTTCGAGTTCATGGGCGGCTTTGATGGTTAGCACGACATCGCCATTGGGTTTCTTGTCGACTTTTTGGTCGGGGTGCCAGGGATCTTCGAGGACCCAAGGGGCAGCGTATGCGCTGATGCGAATCTTGAATGTGGTTGGTTTGCGGCCGGCCGCCGAGAAGATTCCCAGGCTTTCGCCCAAGTGTTGTTCCAAGTCGAAGTCGTCGGGCGGCTTGAACCACACGTCGAGCGCGGTCGCTTTCTTGAATCGATCGAGTTTCAAATGCCGCACGCGATCGTGCTCGGGGGCCTCGGGCGCGCCGGCGATGATGTAGAGGCTGGAGTGATAGAAGACGACAGCGTAGGGCTCGATTCTTCGCTTTCGAGCGTCTTTGCCGACGGGTTGATAATCGACTTCGAGCACACGGTGTTCGAGGATGCAGCGGTGGATCGTGCTGAGGATTCCGTGTTGCCGTTCGTAGGATTTTGCGGGCATTCCCCGCACGTAGAGCGCTTGTCGATACTTCTCGTAGTGAGACCAAATCGAGTCGGGCAGCGTGTCTCGCATTTTGTTCCAAAACGACTCAATACCCTGCCAAAACGGGGTGCCAGCGAGTGGGTAGAGGAGGTCGCGACCGAGTGAAAGTCCGATCAATTCCGTGGCGGAGGCGGTGATTTTGTGGACGCCCTTGACGCCTGGGCCCAGCTTCCAGACTCGGCCCCGTTCGAGCGAGTTTGATTCGACATGGATGCCGGCGGATTGCAGCGCCTCGAGGTCTCGGCGAACGCTGCGAGTGTGCAGTGAGGCGAGTCCAAGTTCGTCGACCAAGTCGTCGCGAATCTCTTCGAGTGTGCGGCCGAACCGGTAGCGTTCAAGGATTTGAAGGATCTTGTGTTGGCGAATGAGTTGTTCGTTGCGGGCCATTTCTTGTTTCGTCCTTGTCGTGTCGCTGTCCCGTCCGGCGATGAATTTCGGGAGGCGGTGACGTCTCACCGACTGTGCGTTTTTAGAGTCGATCGTTGGCGGGGCGTCCAGAGTGAGCGTTCGAGGGGTTCATTTTCTCTAGTGATAACATTCGACGCAATTGCGGGTCTTTACCAAGCGACCGAGGCGATCGGGTAACATTTCGCAAAACGTCTGTTGGTGCCCCTTGACCGTTCGGCGGTGATAGACGAATCTAGTCGAACCTGATGACAAGTTGATTGTCATTAGTGCGAAGCTGGTTCGCCGATTGATTGTTGTTGAACAGAAGTCGGGACGGCACCGAGTTGATAGGTTTTGAGCCGCACTAAGGCTCAAAAGAAAACCTAGAAAACTCGTCCACAGCTCTTGACGGGCCTTGGAAGCCGGATAGAATTGGCTCCTTCGATTCGCCGCACAACCTGCGGCGATTTTTGATCTTTGACAATTTGGTGGTACTGCCTCTTTTGTAATTTTTTTGCGTTGAGGTCGTGATTTCAAAGGCTAGATGCCCCTAGACCATAGGGGGTGTCGAGATGGTTTCGGACCATCTTCTTTTAGTGCTAACCAACTGGCGGTCGCTTCGGCGATTGTCAGCTAAGCAAACATTAATTGAAGGGTTTGATCCTGGCTCAGAATGAACGTTGGCGGCGTGGATTAGGCATGCAAGTCGCGCGACAAGGTTTTGTTAGCTTGCTAATAGAACTGGAGGAGCGGCGAAAGGGAGAGTAACGCGTGGGTATCTGCCCTCAGGTCTGGGATAGCAGCGGGAAACTGCTGGCAATACCGGATAATATCTCAGGATCAAAGGTGTGATTCCGCCTGAGGATGGGCCCGCGTCCTATTAGGTTGTTGGTGGGGTAATGGCCTACCAAGCCAAAGATGGGTACCGGGTGTGAGAGCATGGCCCGGCTCACTGGGACTGAGACACT
>CAZMNY010000050.1:0-56885 GCA_964567745.1 uncultured Pirellulaceae bacterium
ATTGGCACAACCGCTATCACGCGACCGATGGCAACGACATTTGGGGCGGCCGTTCGACACTCACTTTCGTTGATGGGCAAAGCAATGCGGACGTTCTCAAGCACGAACTCGTCATGCTGGACGCGATGACCGCGAATCGAGACAAAGCGATTTGGGCGGCTGCCAAAGGCGAATCGCATCAGATCGACGACAGCAATGTTCCCCCGGCGGTGAAAGTAATTTCAAACGTCGGCGGAGGCAGCAAGAGTTCGAATGCTGCGAAAGAGGGAAGCGTCGACTATCTGACTCCAGATCAATCGCTCGCCAGAATCAAAGTTCCCGAAGGCTATCAACTCAATGTCTTTGCATCGGAAGTTCAGTTTCCCGACTTGGCCAACCCGGTGCAGATGCAAGTCGACGCCAAAGGTCGTTTATGGGCGGCAAGCTGGAACACGTATCCCAAATGGGAACCCGGCAAGAAGATGAACGACAGCTTGATGATTTTCGAGGATACCGACAAAGACGGCAAAGCGGACACTCGCAAGATTTTCGCCCATGTCCACAATCCGCTCGGTTTCGAATTCTGGGGAGGCGGAGTTGTCGTCACATCGGGCCCCGACTTGTTGTTCTTGAAGGATACCGACGGTGACGACAAGGCCGACGTGCGATATCCGCTGCTGCAAGGGCTCGGTACCGCCGACACCCACCACGCAGCGAACAATCTCGTCTACGGACCCGACGGTGGGATTTATTGGCAGAGCGGAATCTTCCTGGTGCACAACCACGAAACTCCTTGGAAACAGAATCTGAACATCGGCGGCTCGGGCATGTACCGCTTTGATCCGCGAACGTTCGCGATCACCCCCCACGCCGCGAACTCGCCTAACCCGCACGGCACCAGTTTCGACTATTGGGGTTACTGTTACGCCAACGACGGTACGGGCGGCAAATCGTATCAAGTGCGCCCCGAAGGCAACGGTTTCAAGATGCACATGCTCTTGAAAAAAGAATTTCGTCCGGTTGCGGCCGACGCGATCATGTCGTCCGAACATTTCCCCGAGGAATTGCAGCAGGATTTCTTGATCTGCAACACAATCGGATTCTTGGGCGTCAAGCAGTACAAGCTGGATCGTGAGGGCGACGGCCTTCGCCAAAAATTTGGCGAAGTCTGGGGAACGCCGGGAATTGAATTAATCAACTCCGAGGATCGAAACTTTCGACCAACCGACGCGGTGATCGGCGAAGACGGAGCTCTCTACGTGTCCGATTGGCACAACGCCATTATCGGCCACATGCAACACAACATTCGCGATCCAAACCGCGATCACAAGCACGGCCGTATTCTACGTTTGACGGTGAAAGACCGTCCACTTCAAAAGCCGGTCAAGATTCACGGGCAGCCGATTGCCGCCCTGCTGGACAACCTTAAGCACCCCGTCAATGGCGTTCGTCATCGAACGCGTGTTGAGTTGAGCGGCCGCGATTCGGATGCGGTTATCGCGGAGACTCGCGAATGGATGAAAGACTTCGATCCAAACGATGAAACTGAAGCTCACCATTTGATGGAAGCTCTTTGGTTGCATCAGCAGCACGGCGTCAAGAATGAAACTCTACTGAACACGATGCTCAACTCGGACGTCCTTCACGCCAACGTCGCGGCGAACACCGTGAAGCATCTTTGGTACAGCGTTGACACCAAGCGAGCCACCGGGTTTGCGGCGCCAGCGGAACGCGAATTCGTAAAGTTTAACCCGCCCCGACACCTCAAGGGCCGCGACAAGAACGTCTACAAGCGGGGAGCTGAAATCTATCAACGTGAATCGCACTGCGGGACCTGCCACTTGTCGCACGGCAAAGGCAACAAGAACGTCTATCCGTCGCTGGTCGGCAGTCCTTGGATCAACGGTAGCGAAGAGCGGCTGATCAAGATGACGCTGCACGGCTTGTGGGGCAAAATGACCATTAATGGGAAGACCTATGATCCGGCTCGCGGCGTGCCTCCGATGACAGCATTCCGCTCGCTTCTAAAAGACGAAGAGTTGGCTGCGGTCTTGACGTTCGTTCGCAACACCTGGGGCAACAAGGCGGCGCCCGTCACGGCCGACAGCGTCAAACGAGTTCGTGACCAGACAATTTCCCGAACCACGTTTTGGAAACCGGATGAACTGCTTGCTGAACACCCGTTGGAAAAGGCGCTCATCGGCAACTCGCCGGCCGTAGCCGAGGTCGAATTCTCCAATGAAGCGCTGGAAGCTGAGTTGCTTGCCGCTTCGCCTGCGGAGCTTGCCAAAACGGCGATGAAACGCGGGAGCGCTTCTCGCGGGCGAAGACTCTTCTACGAATCGGGCGCAGCCTGTTTCGCCTGTCACGACCCACCCAAAGGCGCGGCTCGACTCGGCCCCGACTTGGCGACGCTCAAGACCAAGGTGACGGCGGAACAACTTGTCGATGCCGTCCTTCGCCCGTCGAAATTGATCGATAAACACTACGCGCAAATCAGCGTGCTAGACGCGGCTGGCCGTTTGCGAACGGGCGTGCGAATTTCGGAGAGCGACGAGGAAATCGTTCTGAGGAACTTGGCCGACCCCAATCCGATCAAGATCAAGTTGGATGACATTGAAGCGATCAAAGAATCGGACGTCTCGCTGATGCCTGACAACTTGGCGAGGCAGTTGAAGAACCGAAAAGAATTCGACGATTTGATGAAATACATCATGAAAGTCAGAAAGCCGTAGCGGTCAGGCGCGTGGGCGGGTATCGTCACCGCAACGATTCTGCTGAAGCTCTAGAAGTTTTGGCGGCATCTGGTGACGAACCGATCCCGTGACTCTAACGACGGTAGTCTATTCATGATGACTCGACTCTCAATTCTCACCACGCTTTGTGTGCTGAGTCTGGCGGCGGTCGTTCAGGCCGAGCGCCCCAACGTCGTCATTCTCTACACGGACGACCAGGGCACGCTCGATGCCGGATGCTACGGCTCGGCCGATCTTCATACTCCGCATATCGACCGAATCGCGAAGAGCGGCGTACGCTTCACGCAGGCCTACGCTCACACCGTCTGTTGTCCGTCCCGAGCGGCTCTTCTCACCGGACGGCACCCTCAGCGTTCAGGAATCAACTCCTGGACCCAAGGAAACATGAAGGGGGCCGATGGAATCAACATGGCGCTCAACGAGGTGACGATTGCCGAGGCGTTGAAGGCTGCGGGTTACCGCACAGCGCTATTCGGGAAATGGCACGTGGGGTCTCACCGCAATTTCGGACCGACGAAGCAAGGGTTCGATGAGTTCTTTGGTATCCGCAACGGTTTTATCGACAACTTCAATCACTACTTTCTGCACGGCAAGGGATATCACGACCTTTACGAAGGCACGAAGGAAGTATTCAAGGATGGCGAGTTTTTTCCGGAACTCATCACGGATCGAGCTCTCAAGTTCATCGAGAAAAACCAGAGCAACCCGTTCTTGCTTTATCTCGGGTTCAATATTCCTCATTATCCCGAGCAGGCGTTAAAGGAGCATGCCAAGCTCTACGAAACGATGCCGATGCCGCGTCGCTCCTATGCCGCGATTACCACCACAACAGATCATTACATCGGACTTGTGCTTCAGAAGCTCGATGAGCTCGAGTTGACGAAAAACACGATCGTGATTTTCCAAAGCGACAACGGGCACTCGGCGGAGAACAAAGCGGCGATCGACATCGATGATCACGCCAGCGGTTACCCGAAAGGCCACTACTACAGTGCGAACGGCGGCGGCGGAAACACCGGGAAGTGGATTGGCGCGAAGGGTACTTTCTTTGAGGGCGGTGTCCGAGTTCCGGCGATTGTGAGCTGGCCTGCGAAGCTTCCGAAAGATGTCGTCCGCGATCAAGCGGTGACGATCATGGACTGGTATCCCAGCCTGCTCGAATGGTGTCAAGTCGAGGCGCCGAACGCCAAGCTCGACGGTCGCTCACTCCAGCCGATTATCGAATCACCCGATCGTCCGAGCGCCCACCCTGTGATTCACTTTCAGTGGCAGAATCGGTGGGCCGTTCGTGAAGGCGATTGGAAATTGATCGGGACCAAGCCACGAAGGTCCGGCGGAACAGTACGCCATTCTCTGCACAATCTCGCCGACGCAAAGCCGGAAGTGAACAACTACCTCAAAGAACGCCCCGAGCTTGTCAAGCATCTATCGCGTTTGCACAAGCAGTGGGAAAGAGAGGTTACGCCGTAAACGCTCTGCCAACTGATCGTCATCAGGTAGGTGTTTAGTCGGGTGTTTGACAGGATCGACATGATCGACAGGATAAGACGGACGGAAAGAAGGAAAGGGAATATCGAATATTGAACAAGGAATAACGAAGGCTGAAGGAACGAAACAAAGACCAACGTCGCCCCGCGCACCTGTCGGCCGAAGGCCAACCTCATCGTAGCCTGGGGCAACGCCCTAGTGCTGCGTTACGCCTTAGTTTTAGGGTGGCGCACCCGATTCGCCGTGGCGGGCGTTGACCAAACGAACTGTCGATCCCAATTCCAAGCTGTAACACAGCACTAGGAAGTACGAGGACGACGCTCTGCCTTCTTCATCCTGTCCAATTTCACTTGGCCGCGCGAGTCTCACTTGAGAACTTCGCGAAGGACCTTGCCTTCGTCCGTTGGGCCGATGAGCCGGTTATTGAGGCCTTGGTAGGGAAAACTGAATCGGTAAGGATCGATACCGGCTTGGTGAAGGATTGTCGCTTGCAGGTCGCGAACGCTGACTGGATTCTCGGCGATGTAGTATCCGATATCGTCCGTCTGACCGTACGCTCCAGGTCGAATCCCGCCGCCCGCCATCCACATCGTGAATGCGTACGGATGATGATCTCGGCCGATGAAGCCTTTCTTCAATGTCTTGTTAACATTGTTTTGCATCATGGGCGTACGGCCAAATTCTCCACCCCATACGATCAGTGTTTCGTCTAGCATGCCGCGCTGTTTGAGATCGGCGATCAAAGCCGAAATGGCTCGGTCGATTTGCGAACATTTGATCGGCAGCGTTTCGTCGATCGATTCTCCGGGCGAGGATCCGTGGTGGTCCCAACCCCAATCGTAGAGCTGAACGAATCGCACGCCGTTTTCAACAAGACGCCTCGCGAGCAGGCAATTGTTGGCGAATGTCGGATCGTCGCCTTTGTACAATCGTCTTGGGTCGGCGGCCGATTCCGCTTCGGAAACGTGCCCCGGTTTCGCGCCGTAAAGAGCGAGGGTCTCTTTCGATTCTCGACTGATATCCATCACCTCGGGAACCGACACTTGCATGCGATACGATAGTTCGTATTGAGCGATTCGCGTGATCGTTTCCGGATCGCCTACGTGGTTGTGCTGGTACCGATTGAGATCGCCAATCGCGTCCAAGGTCTTGCGCCGCGCCGGCCGCGACAATCCGTCCGGATTCGACAAGAACAAGATCGGATCGCCGCCGTCCGTTCGGCATTGGACGCCCTGGTAGACCGTGGGTAGGAAGCCGCTACCCCACAGCGATTTTCCCGCGCTCGGGGTTTTCCCTCCGGACGAAAGAACCACAAAGCCCGGCAGGTTTTCGTTTTCGCTGCCCAGCCCATACGTCACCCACGAACCCATCGAGGGATAGCCAAGCAATGAATTGCCCGTATGCATGAACAACTGAGCGGGCGAGTGGTTGAACTGTTCTGTGTGCACCGACCGAATCACGCAGACGTCGTCGATCACATCGGCCAAATGGGGCAAACGCTCGCTAATCCACTGGCCGCTTTCTCCGTGCTGTTCAAACTTGCTTTGCCCACCCAGCATTTTCGGGACGCCTCGAATGAATGCGAACCGCTTGCCTTCGAGGTATTCCTTCGGGCACTCCGAGTTGTGAAGTTTGGTTAACGCCGGCTTATGATCGAAAAGTTCGAGCTGCGACGGTGAGCCAGCCATATGCAGGTAGATAATCGACTTGGCCTTGGCTGGGATTTGCCAGTCCTTCTTCGCAGCGTGGCTGTCGCGAGCGAGCAGCGAACTGAGTGCGATGGATCCGAAGCCCAGTCCAGCTTGACCGAAAAAGTGACGGCGCGTTACGGCGCGGGTCTGTTCGATTGAAATCGGTAATGTCATCGGTTCACTATGGTTTCATCAAGGTTTCGTCAAGGTTCAATAGAACGTTCGCCACAGCAACAAGTCGGGCATCGCCGCTATCCAGACCGGCGGACTTCAGCAACGCCTCACCATCGGCCAACTCGTCGTGTAGGGAATCGTTAAGCTCGACGAGCCGGTCAAGTTCCGAAGGATCCGCGCGCCGAATTAGCACCATGCGGAAACCGTTTGCGATTTGATCTCGAGTTGTTTTCGAGGACTGCGTCATGCGCGTCGCAAGAGCTCCCGCTGCTTCCACAAACGCCGTGTCATTCAGCGTCACCAGGGCTTGCAGCGGTGTGTTCGTTCGGACTCGCCGAATCTGGCAGACTTCGCCGCTTCCGGAATCAAAGGTGAGCATTGCCGGGAAGGGACTTGTTCGTTTCTTGTACGTGTAGAGAGCTCGCCGATAACGGTTCGGTCCCGTTGCATTTTTCCATTTTTCTCCACTGTAAGTCGATTTCCAGATACCGCCCGGTTGGGGAGGCATAACGGATGGCCCGCCGATTTGTCTGGTCAGCAATCCGGACGCGGCTAACGCTTGATCGCGAACCGTTTCGGCCGATAAGCGAAATCGCGGCCCGCGAGATAGCAGGCGATTGCGCGGATCGATTTCGAGCTGTTCCTTGGTGGTGACTGAACTCCGTCGGTAGCTGCTCGACATCACCATCGTCTTGAGCAGCTTTTTCAACGACCAGCCGTTCTCGCGAAAATCGACGGCCAGCCAGTCGAGCAGCTCCGGATGCGAGGGTGGAGTTCCTTGTGTCCCGAAATCTTCTTCCGTTTCGACGAAACCGACGCCAAACAACTGAGCCCAAACGCGGTTCACGGCGACTCGCGCGGTGAGTGGGTTGTCCTCATGCATCAACCACTTGGCAACACCAAGGCGATTGCGCGGTGCATCTTTTTCAAGTTGTCCGAAGGCACCAGGCACTCGACCCGTCACGACCTCGCCTTGATCCAGGAAATTGCCGCGTCGATGGACTTTTGTCACGCGTTTCTTTGCCGGCCCTAGTTCACGCATGATCGGTGTCGCCGGCACGGCTCGTCGAACCGCGTCGATCGCGCGTCGTTTGGCGGCGATTTGAGCGAAGAGTTTTATCGTTTCAGGAAAGACGTGCCGTCGGAACGTCGTCTGCAAGCCGGCGACTGGATCAAGCTCGGCGGAAAGCCATTGCGTCGGATACGAACTGGCCGACAGTCGAAAGGCCTTTAAAATCAATCCTTGCCCGTACTGCTGCTCGAACGTCAGTCGCAGCTGGCGACCATCGCCTGGCTCGATCGGTTTGGCGAAGTCGAAAACAGCGCAATGCGGCTCAGCCGCTTTTGGCGAGAACGCCCAACCTGCATTTGTCTTTCCGTCGATGGCGCGGGCGACTTCCCATCCTCGTTGTGAGAAATCGGCCCGCGGATGTTCGAGTTTCAGCTTGACTGGGTCCTTGCCGGGCTCAATCAATTCGACAGTCAACTCCCGCAGCGCGACGTTCTTGTCGCTCCACTTACCGCCCGGCGGTTTGGGCTGAGTGTCAATGCGGATCGCAGTCACTGGCTTGTCGGACGGTAGATCGACGGTCAGTTTCCAGGTGTCTTTGTCAGGAAGTTCTGCTGCAACCACAAACGTTCCATGCTCGTCCTGATTCAGTTTTATGTCATGCGTTGACTCGAAATTCGACTTGAGCAAGGGAGTCCACAGCGGGCGAGCATTGAACTGAGATTGCCATTTGGCCCACGCTTGCGCGTAACCGTCTGGCGAGTCCTTCGTTGAGGCTCGCCGCAGCTTTTGCTCAACATCTCGCAGCTCGCTTTTCAGCGACTCGATCTGCTTGCGTTGCTGCTTGGTCGGCGTCGCCGTTGTCGGTTGCCCGCGGTCGGCGTCTTCAGTCTGATTGAAAAAGGCGTACAGTTCGTAGTATTCCTTTTGGCCGATCGGGTCGTATTTGTGCGAGTGGCATTTTGCACAACCCATCGTCAGCCCCATCCAGACTTGGATCGTCGTGTCGACACGGTCCTTGACGGCCGCCACACGAAACTCTTCATCGTCCGTTCCGCCCTCATCGTTTTCCATCGTGTTTCGGTGGAATGCGGTTGCCAATATTTGATCGTTGGTCGGTTCCGGCAGCAGGTCGCCGGCAAGTTGTTCGATGGTAAATTCGTCGTAGGGCAAATCGCGGTTCAACGCATCGATGACCCAATCTCGGTAACGCCAAATGTTCCGCGGTCGATCTTTTTCGTAGCCCTTGGTGTCGGCGTAGCGAGCCAGATCGAGCCACATGGTGGACCAGTGTTCTCCAAACGCGTCTGAGCGGAGAAGCCGATCAACCGCCGCCTCGTATGCCCCAGGCGACTCGTTCGCTTCGAACGCGTTGGCTTCATCCAGAGTTGGCGGCAGGCCGGTGAGGTCTAGCGATAGTCGACGCAGCAGTCGTAGTCGTTCCGCCTGCTGGCTCGGTTTGAGTCCGGCTGTTGCGAGACGCGCCCGTATGAAACGGTCGATTGGATGAGAAGACGATGCATTCGCGACTTGCGGCGGCTCGACTTTGACCGGTGGCGAGAACGACCAAAATTTTTCATAGTGAGCGCCCTCGGTTATCCACTGGCGAAGCAGCTTGATTTCTTCGACGCTCAGCTTCTCCCCTGAATCGGGTGGCGGCATAACCGTCTCTGTGTCGTCCGTTTCGATCCGCGCGATCAACTCGCTCTGGTCGGGCCTACCGGGTTCGATCCCGCCCGCGCTGATCGCGATCGACCGGTCGTCGAGCCGCAAGTCGGCCTTGCGAGCGCCCTCATCAAACCCGTGACAAGCAAAACACTTTTTGGCCAGGATGGGGCGGATGTCGCGATTGAATTGCGTTTCGTCCGCCCCCTCGCATGTATCACTGATCGCTAGCAACTCGCCCGCCAGAAAGACCAGGACTAAGAGAGATCGAGGGAGTTTTGGCATGACCGATGGCTTCCAGAACGTAAGGGTTTCGATGCGTCAATTATGTTCGGCATCGTCTCCCATGTCTTGCACGAGAGGATCAAAAATCGTGTAAAAGCGTAGTGCGGCGTCGCTGCTGCCGCAGAGAATTATTGTGGCGGCGTTCATTGAGCGCCGCGTCAGGCAATGCTGCTCGGTCGCCGTGCGAGCCATGAAGCAACCGCGTGATCCGCGGTGGCTAGTTCTTCTGCTTCGCGATCAAATCAGCCATCGACGTTGCAAACGAATCTCCGAGTCTGACAAAGAAGGCACCGCTTCCGAGATAGTGATAGGGCCGATCGCTGCCCACCGTGTCCCACTCGTGATAATGTTTCGGCCAACCCTTCTTGAAGACCTCGTTCGAGAAAAGAGAGTATTCCGTGTAACTCTCGACAGCGACGACGTTGTCCTTGAACTCCGGCACCTTGGCGGCTTCTCGTTGGCCGAGGGAGACCTGGTTTTCCGCCACCTTCTCGGCCGTCATGCCTGTTCCCAAAACGCCGATGACAAAGGGCATTTGCGGCTCTTTGTATTCCTTGCGAACGTCTTTGACAAAGGAAATCATGTTGGCTTTGTAGTTGTCACGGAACGCGGGCGAGAACTGGTCGTTGAACCCTTGGAACCAGACAAACCCGGCGATCTTGTATCCAGCTTTTGCATCGTAGGCGGGATGATGTTCCTTCAGGTTCTCGAGTACCTGTTGGACGGCTTCATTCATCATTCGATAATTCAAGCCGACGTTCTTCTTTATCTCGTCCGCTTTGCCTCCCGACTTTTCTTTCTCGTTCAGTTCGTACTGGCCGGCCGACGGCGGTCGAAAATTGTAATGCAGTGACTTGCCGCCCCAAGAAGTCTTGATCAACAGGATCGGCCCGTCGATTTTTTTCGCGATCGAGAGACCGAAGGCATATTCGGGTCCGATCTTTTTCGCATCACCGCCATACCCCACGCCGAGCTTGCCAGCCTTCCTGTTGCGATCCGCGATCGAGTTGATATAGACCCGATTCGAGACGATGCAGGAGGAAGCAACGTTCTTTTTGTATGCTTCGTGGGCGTCTTTGAGCTTCTTCACCTTGGCTTCCAGCGCCGTCTTCTCCGGGCTCTCGCTCATGGCCTTTATCTTGTCATTGGAAATACCGCCGGTCAGCTCGTCGATCTCTCTTCCTAGTGTTAATTGTTTCTCCAGCGATTCATTGGAGAGCCCGCTGCCTTGCTCGAATACGAGTTCGACAAGCTCTCGGTCGCGAGCGCGATCTGAATGGTACAGGGTGGCGATCGTGTGGGCTCTTGCATGACCCACCATGTTCGACTGACCTGCGAGGATGAAAACCTTCAACTGATCTCCGGCAACAGCCATATTGCCGATCGAAAATACCGAGGCCGCCACGGCCAAAAGGACATATCTCTTCATAGATCTGGCAGTCATTGGTGGGTTCTTCTCGCGAGATGATTGGGTCAAATGGCCGGTAGAACCAACAGCGGTTCTCGGCCGAAGCGTTGCGTGCAGGGTCTGTTTTTACCAAATCCCGACGTCCAAGCGGAGGAATCAGAGGATGTATGGAGCAAAAAAGGCCGGCCTTCAATTGCCCGCGATCGTGCCGGATTGGCAAGCTTGTTGGCGAGCTTCCCGATTAGGCTAGCATGTGGTTGTCCCAAGAATGTGCTAAAAACGCTGTCGCAACACATCCTGGAAAATCACCCGATGCTGAGCATCCGGAAGGGAATGCCTTGAGATGAGTGAGCGGTACCAATCTGGAGCAACCATGTTGTTTCTCGAGAGACTGTTGAACGGCTCTCTTATGACGCTGTTGCTCGCTTCCAATTTGTTGGCGCCGCGGGCGGTTCGAGCCGACGGTGCAACGGGTGCCGAGTATCTGACGGACGTGAAGCCGCTACTGCGTGACAAGTGTTTTTCGTGTCACGGCGCGCTGAAACAAGAAGGCGGGTTGCGGCTGGACTCGGCGAGCCTGATCGCAAAGGGCGGTGACAGCGGACCGGCTTACGTTGCTGGATCTGTTGAGCAGAGCCTCATCCTTGAACGTGCTACCGATGACGACGACAGCCGAATGCCGCCCGCCGAGGAAGGCTCGCGACTCACTTCGGAAGAAATCGCCAAGCTCACCGAATGGATCAAGTCGGGAGCGGCCGCGCCGGCGGAGTCGATTCCCAAGCATCCTTCGCAGCACTGGTCTTTTCTGCCGCCCGTCCAAGCCGCTCCACCCAGCGTTTCGGCCGAATGGATTCGCGGCGACATCGATCGGTTCCTTGCCGCCGAGCACAAACGAGTGGGTGTGAATGCCGTCGGTGAGACGTCAAAGTCGATGCTGCTGCGGCGAGCGTCGCTGGCGCTGACCGGCCTTCCTCCGACACCCGCTGAACTGCGAACGTTCTTAGACGACAAGTCGGAGGCGGCATTCGAGAACGCACTCGACCGTCTCCTCGATAGCCCACGCTACGGTGAGCGTTGGGCTCGGCACTTTATGGATATTTGGCGGTACAGCGATCCCTCTGGCTACGGCAAGGAAATTCGCGACGGTCGCCAACACATCTGGCGATGGCGAGATTGGATTGTTGACTCGCTCAACGACGACAAAGGCTATGACCAGATGATCGTCGAGATGCTCGCCGCCGATGAATTCTCACCCGAGGACCAGGACTCGTTGCGAGCGACTGGATTCCTAGCGCGCAACTGGTACAAGTTCAACCGAAACGTCTGGTTGGACAACATTGTCGAGCATTCCTCGAAGGCGTTTCTCGGACTGACCGTTAATTGTGCCCGCTGCCACGATCACAAGTACGACCCGTTCGATCAGCATGCTTACTATCGCATGCGAGCTATCTTTGAGACTCACGATGTTCGCGACGACACGCTCCTGCCAGCATCGGAATCCAATCCGGTTAGCGGCAAGCTTGTCCGGACGTACGATGCTCATCTCGATCGCCAGACATTTCCGTTCGTTCAGGGCAATGAGAATCGTCCAGACAAAGACAGTCCGTTGCCGCCTGGCCTTCCGAAATTATTGGGCGAGCTGACGGTTGAACCGGTGACGCTTCCTGTCACTGTGTGGTATCCCGCTTTGCGTAAGGAGAGCCGCGTTGCGGCGCTGAATGCGGCGCGAGCGAAATTGAGCGCGGCCGAATCCGCAGTTGAAAACGCTCGAACAACGTTGCTCAATGCACAGAAAAAACTGGCCGACTACGTCGAGCCGAAGGACGGCATCGGCGAACCCAACGGAAACGACAAACCGAAAGCCGCTCCGACGACTGGCAAGACCGTGCTGGCCGATAATTTTTCGACGTTGAACCTCGAGCAGTGGAAAGTCGAAAGCGGAAAATGGTCGGCGAAGGACGGACGGCTGGTCCAGTCGATCGGCGCGACGACACAGCACCGTCTGGTGTCGCTGGTCGATCACCCGAGTGATTTTCGCGCAACGCTGCGTCTGCGGATAACCGGCGGCGAGACTTACAAGTCGGTGGGCCTCGGATTTGACGGCCACGGACTGGCGATGAACGCAGTTTATCTTTCCGTTTCCGGTCCCAAGGTGCAGTTCACCAACCAAGGCAGCGATGGCCGCTGGCAATACCCGGCGAAGGGCATGTCGCCGCACTCAATTCAAGTTGGACAGGACTACGTGCTTGAGCTGGTCGTGAAGGACCAGTTGCTCAACGTGCTGATCGATGGCGATTTGAAAGTCGCTTACAACTTGCCCAAGCGGCGAGCCGGCAAGATCTCAGTCTGGGCTTTCTCCGCCACCGCGGAATTCGACCAGCTCGACGTGACAACGTTGCCGCTCGGAACCGTGCTTGAGCCGGCCACTGGAGGCCAAACGCCGCCGCCTATGCGACTAACGCGAAAAGACTTCGAGTTGGCTCTAAAAGTTGCGGAAGCAAATCAGTCGGTTGCGGATGCAAAGCGGCGAGCGGCTCAATCTGGTCTCGCGGAACTGGAAGCTCGCACAGCTGCCGAGATGGTGAAATACGGACTCGCTTCGGGCGAATTGAACTCACTAGCAAAAGCTGCGGGCCGGGCGACGCGTGAACACGCAATCGACCAACTGGCTGAACAGATCGCGGAAGAGGCGTTGAAGATCGAGCAGGCGAAGCAGAAACAACAGCACGCCTCTGCGCCCGCGCGGGCGAAGGCGTCATCGGAAGCTCAGGCGGCGGAAAAAAAGCGCAACGCTCTTCAGAAGAATTTAGACACCGCGAAGTCACAGCTCGAGAATGGTTCGCCGAATTACGCTCCGATTGCGCCTCAGCATCCCAAAACCAGTTCCGGTAGGCGGCTTGCTTATGCGCGTTGGATCGCCGACCGCAAGAATCCGCTTACGGCCAGAGTCCTCGTCAATCATGTCTGGCTGCGGCACTTCGACGCGCCGCTCGTCGAACGGACGTTCGATTTTGGCTTGCGCTCAGAGCAACCTCGCCAGGCCGAACTGTTGGACTGGCTGGCTGTGCAATTCATGGAAGACGGCTGGAGTCTGAAGCAGCTTCACAAGCGAATTCTGCTGTCGGGCATTTATCGACGGAGCTCGTCGTCGGCTGCAGCTTCCGCTGAAACTCGATCAGTCGATCCGGACAATCTGACATTGTGGCGGATGAACGCTCGCCGAATGGAAGCGGAAGTCGTGCGAGATAGCGTCCTCTCTCTTGGAAACAGCCTCGACTTGACCCCAGGCGGCCCCCCGGTCGAGCACACGCAGGGACAGACGGTATTGCGCCGCAGCCTCTATTTTCGTCAGGACAAGGAGCGGCAGATGACGTTCCTGAGTCTGTTCGATGGAGCGAAGGTAAACGAGTGCTATGAGCGAAAGTCGACAGTGGCGCCACAGCAGGCTCTGGCGATGTTCAACAGTAGCATCGCAGCAAGCCAGGCTCGCAAGATAGCCGAGCGCCTCAACACTCTTGAAGGAAGCAAGTTGGTTACTGCTCTCTTTGAACATGTGTTGTGCCGGGACCCGACTCCCAAAGAGCGGGCCGAATGCGTTCAGTTTCTCGCCGAATTCAAAGGCAGCGTGGAATCGCGGCGTCAGCTGGCGCTCGTGCTTTTGAACCACAACGATTTCGTCACGATTCGGTGAAACCACGGAGCTCAACTTAAGAGTCCGAAAGTAAACGTCATGAGCAAATCAGCAAGCCCTCGGCGACAGTTTCTCTCCGACCTCGGAACAGGCTTCACTTCCCTGGCCCTGGGAGCAATGCTCCAGCGCGACGGTTTTGGCGCGGACTCCAACTGGGCGCCGCCCAATGGCCTCGCCCATTTCGCTCCTAAGGCGAAGAGTGTGATTTGGTTGTTCATGGCGGGAGGTGTGAGCCAGGCAGAGACGTTCGATCCCAAACCCGAACTGACGAAGTATGGCGGCAAGACAATTCCTAACACGCCCTACGCAAGCGTGCTGGAATCGCCATACATTAAGAATCGCATTGAGTTAGTGAAGGGCGACGCCAACGGGAAGATCTACGACAAACTGTATCCACTGCAGGTCGGCTTTCGAAAACATGGCGAGAGCGGCATTGAGGTCAGCGATTGGCTTCCGCACTTGTCGGAGTGCGTCGATGACATGGCGATCGTGCGGTCGATGTGGACTACGGCCAGCAACCACGACGCTCAGCTGCAGTTTCATACCGGTCGCAATCGTTTCGATGGATTTTTTCCGACGATTGGATCCTGGGTCCATTATGGGCTCGGTTCGCTGAACGACAGTTTGCCGCAGTTCATCGTGATGGGGAACAAGATCGGAGATTGTTGTGGAGGCAAGGCGACCGAAGGAGCGGACTACCTGGGACCCGAACACGATGGCGTCACGTTGTCGGTCGATCCAAAGAACCCGCTGCCGTTCGCGATTCCGGCGGAAGGTGCCGGCTCGGTCGAGCGGTTGCGAGCGCAAAAGTTGCTCGGTCGCCTCAACCGGCTCGCCGCAGACGATTACCCTCACGATTCTGCATTGGCGGCCCGCATCAAGTCGTACGAACTCGCCTTCCGAATGCAGACCGCTGTGCCCGACGTCGTCAATTCGGCAGGCGAAACGAAGGCGACTCACAAGCTGTATGGGACAGCCGGCGGCCCGACGCAATCATTTGGTCGGCTTTGTCTCACGGCGCGCCGTTTAGTCGAGCGCGGAGTTCGATTTATCCAGATTTACCACGGCGGTGGCGGGGCCGGCGCCTGGGATGCTCACAGCAATCTGCAGACGAATCACGCGAAGAACTGCCTTCAAATCGATCAACCGATCGCGGCCCTGCTAAAGGATCTCAAACAGCGAGGACTACTGGACGAGACACTTGTCGTCTGGGGCTCCGAATTCGGTAGGACGCCTGGCGGGCAAGGTTCGAATGGGCGAGGACACCACAACTTTGGCTTCTCTGTCTGGATGGCCGGCGGCGGCATCAAAGGGGGAACCATTCACGGCGCCACCGACGAGCTCGGCTTTCACGCGGTCGAGGACCGACATTACGTCACCGACATCCATGCGACCGTCATGAAGCAACTCGGTCTCGACCCGCGCCGGCTCGAAGTTCCCGGCCGGAAACGGCTGGAAGTCGACTACGGCCACCCCATCGATGACATCATCGCCTAACGCGCCCATCACGCTCCACTGCGTAGCTACGGTCACCAGACCGTGGAGCATCGCCAATCAACTTCGCACCCGCAGTAGCAAGTTACTTTCGCGGCCGCCTCTTTCGAGGCGTTGGAACGGGCGGCTTCGAGGGTCGCGGCTCAATCGGATCGAAGAACCGCATGTTCTTGCCGACGCGGTCGAAGTCGCCGAGGTCGTCGCGCATCGAATCGGCGAGCGCGAGCAGGCGTTTGACGACGCCGGGATGCTCGCCCGCTAAGTTGGTCGTCTCGCCAATGTTATTCTCAAGGTCGACCAGAAACGGTTTCTCGAATCCGATGCGATCGGCCGGACCGATGTGGCGGTTGTTGCTGAACGGCGCCGCTCCGATGGGCTGAGCGTCTCGCGGTAAATGCAGCTTCCAGCGTCCTTGCCGCACGGCCTGCAAATGAACTCGCAAGTAGTAATAAAACGCCTTGTCGGAGTTGGCCTCGTCGAATTGACCGTGGAACAGGTGGCTGATGTCTTCGCCGTCGATGACTCGATCCTTGGGCGGCTCGGTGCCGGCAAGCGCGGCGAAAGTAGGCAATACGTCCAGCGTGCTGGCCAGCTTGTCGCACGTGGTGTTCTTCGGCACTCGGCCAGGGCCCCAGAGAATCGTGGGAACGCGAACGCCCCCTTCGAACGTGGAAACTTTGCCACTTCGCAGTTGGCCCGCGGAGCCGCCGTGATCGGAAGGCAGATGGCCATCGGCATGGTCCTTGTTCTTGATCAGCCAAGGACCATTGTCGCTGGTAAACAGCACGTACGTGTTGTTCTCAACGCCCAACTCTTGGATGGCGTCGAGGATACGCCCTACGTTGAAGTCGAGCTCTTCGATCACGTCTCCGTACAGCCCGCGCTTACTCTGCCCTTTGAATTGCCCAGACGCGGCCAATCTCGTATGGGGCATGGTGTGAGGCAGATAGACAAAGAACGGCTCATCTTTATTCCTCTGCATGAATCCGATGGCTTCGTCCGTGTACCGCTTCGTCAACGTCGCCATGTCCGACTTTGGTTCAATCAACTTGTCGTTGCGATACAGGTTGGCCACGCTGTCGTTACTGGTCGGCGTGCCATAGAAGTAATCGAAGCCTTGATGGGTCGGGAAGAGGTCGATGTGAAAATCTCGCTGTGAGTGTTTCGCGAGGTCCCACTTGCCGAAGCACGCCGTGGCGTAACCCTGTTCCTTGAGCAGCTCGGCGACGGTGATCTCCTTGCTGTGCAGTATGGGGTGAACCTGCTTGACGTTGCCGCGTTCGGCAACTCGCAACGGATAGCAACCTGTCATGATTGCCGCCCGTGAGGGACCGCAGACGGGCTGTGCGTAGAAGCTGGTGAACTTCATGCCTTCAGCGGCCATCGCGTCGAGGCGTGGCGTTCGAAGATCCGGAGACCCAAAGCAGCCGACGTCGCCATAGCCTTGATCGTCGGTGAAGATGACAACAAAGTTGGGTTTCGTCGGTTGTTGCGCATGAAGCGATCCCGCGAGAAGCAGCAGGATCGCCAACGGAAATCGTTTTCTCGTCGGCACGTTCATTCGGAAGTCATCCATCGGAACCTGGTCTATTGGCGGCGATTACTTCTTGCCCTTCTTTTGGGGCTTCTTCAGTTGTGCCCGTGCTTCTTTGCTGACGCTTGAGAGGCGAGTCTTTGCCAGTCGTGACAGCGTGGCCTCAAATTGTTGCTTGACGGATCGCTCCGAATCGGACAGCGCCGAGTTCTCAAGTTTCTCGCCGTCAAACGATCCCAGGTAGCGAGTCAGCTTGGCGTTGCTGCCGTCGGTCTTGGCCACGAGCGAATACTGTTTGTTGCGAACCATGACTTGGCCTCGGTACCAAATGTAGATCCACTCCTTCTTGCGTTTACTGGAGTCGTCGCGAAGTACTGGGATAATGCTGGCACCGTCGCCCGGATACTTGGTTGGCAAGTTGGCGCCCGTCGCTTCGCAAAGCGTCGGCATTATGTCGCAAAACTCAACAAGCTCATCAACAACTCGGCCTGGCTTCTTGATTCCGGCTGGCCAGCTGGCGATGAGCGGGACGCGAGTTCCCTCGTCGGTCATACTGCCCTTGCCGCCGACGACCTTCGTGCCATTCCACGGCGTGACGATCGGTTTGTCGGTGCCGTTGTCCCCGGTGAAAATCAGCAAGGTGTTGTCGCGAACGCCAGACTTTTCGAGCTGCGCAACAATCTGTCCGACGGCTTTGTCGGCATAGGCAACCATATCGCGAAAGTGCCGCTGCGGATCGTTGCGATCGCCTTTGTAGGTAGTCGAGCCGAGCCGCTTCGGATCCCAGTCGGTGGAATCGGGCGTCGGATCAAACGGGCAGTGGGTGAGGATCATTGGGTAATAAACAAGAAACGGGTGTTCCTTGTTGCTATCGATGAAGTCGCAGATGAAGTCGGTGCAAACCTGCGGCCCGTACTCGCCATTGACGTAGTCCTTTTCCACACCGTTAACCTCGAGAAGCGGATTGACAAATCGTCGATCGATCCGCTTACCGTTCCCCTTCGACCGTCCAGTACGAGTGTGTTGCCAAAGGCAAGACTGTTCGAAGCCGAAATGTTGCGGCGAGTCGGTTTGTTTGCCGAGTTGCCACTTGCCTGCGATGCAGGTCGCATACCCGGCCGACTTCAGTTGGTGAGCAAACGTCGTTTGACCGCGATCAAGCATGCCGAACTTGATGTAGTTCCGGACGTTGTATTGCCCGGTCATGATTTTGGCTCGCGACGGCGTGCAGATCGGGTTGGAGAAACAGTTGGTGAAACGAACGCCTTGTGCGGCGAGCCGATCCAGATTCGGCGACTTGCAGGATTCACTGCCGTTGACCGACAACGCTTCATAGCCCATGTCGTCAGCCATGATCAAAATGACGTTGGGCTTCTCGGCGGCATGTAGCTGAATGGGCCTCGCTACGGCTGCGACGACGAGTGCAGTCAGGACGATCAGCGGCAAATGGTCTGTACGCTTCATCATTTCTTTCCTTGGCGGGTTAACCCACGGCATCGTTTCATCGCTTTCCCGGGAGCATGTTTGGTCGTATCGCCTTCGCGTGGCCCGACCACATGATGATCTATGAACCCGCTGACTTCAATCTCGACGCAAACGACGAGGTTTACGGCACCGAGATAAACGTGGCCGCCATTTGTATTGGCGGACACAGCAATCGCACGCGGACCTACTTGGCGCGGTTTTTCGCACGGACGCGCGAACGCTCGGATTTCGCTTTGAACTCCGGCGCTGCATCTTTCGGCAACCAACGGTAAAGCTGATCCCGTTCCGTCTTGTGGGTTGCGCCGCCAGCGAGGTTGTGAAACTCGTCCGGGTCGTTGCGATGATCGTATAATTCCTCGGCCCCATCTTCGTAAACAATCAAACGCCAATCTCGACTTCGGATCGAGTGATTGCCGAAATACGAAGACGTGATAGCCGGCTTGTCCCGGGTCGTCATTGGATCGCTGAGTTGCGGCGCGAGCGAACGACCTTCGAGGCGCCGATTTTCTGGGAGCCGACACAGCTCGACCAACGTCGGGTAGACGTCGAGCAAGCTGGCGGGTTGCTGACATGCACGTCCGGGTTTGATGCCTGGCCCGACAACGAGCAGCGGAACACGCGTCGATTCTTCCCACAGCGTCCGTTTGGCCCAATGCTGTTTCTCACCCAGATGAAATCCATGATCGCTCCACAACACGATCAACGTATTCTCCGCATGCGGACTCGACTTCAAAGCATCCAAAACAATGCCCACGCAATGGTCCACAAAGCTAATCGACGCCAGGTAGGCGTGCGTCATGCTCCGTTGCTTTCCGTGTTTGAGGACCTGCGCGTGGGTCGGCGCCACAGCGTAGTTGTTGATGCCGAGAAAGTTCTTCGGCAGATCTTCGAGGTCTGACACGGGGGTCTTCGGCAGTGTCAATTTTTCGGGATCGTGAAGTTCAAACCAGTTGGGCGGGACGAACAGCGGGACGTGAGGCCGAAAGAAGCCAACCGACATAAAGAACGGTTTGTCAAAATCTTCCTCGAGCGCTTCAGCGGCCTTCTTTGCCAATTGGAAATCAGCCATCTCCGCGTTCGTTTTCGGATACGCTCCCCAATCCCAGGCGCCGCTCCAATGGACCGGACGATTCATCGGTTGGCGAGGCCGTGGACTTCTCGTTCCGCCGAGCGACCGGTCAATAGCACCGGCCAACCGTCCATTGAAACCGTGGTGCAACACCTTGCCGCCTGACAGCGTGTAGTAGCCATTCTCTTTGAAGTAACGCTGAATCGTGGGGACGTTGGCAAGCGCGGGCAGGTCTTCGTACTTGGGCCCGAGTTCATAACTGCCATGCGTTGTCGCTGCGACTCCGGACATCACGCTCGCTCGCGAGGCGGAACAGACCGGAACGGCGCAATGGGCGTTCGCAAAGTTGCGGCCTCGCTTCGCCAACGCATCCATGTGCGGCGTGACGGCGTCAGGATGGCCGCCAAGGAATCCGGTCCAATCGTTTAGGTCGTCGATGCTAATCATCAGCACGTTGGGCCGCGACGCCTGGGCATGCGACTCGTTGACGAGGAAAATCAAGAGCAAGGCCATTGCGATGATTTGAATGAGCTTCACTATCGGTCTGTTCATGATCGCTCGTGCAGATTTCAAATTGTCGATGTGCGTCGCGCCACACTCACGCATTCAATCGCAATGGATTTTATTTTCTTACCAAGATCACTTGGTGGGGGCCCTGTGTTTTTCCTTCGAAGACGACATCGACCGACAGTTTGAGTTTTCCGGCAGGGAGTTGCATTCGCGTGAAATGACCACGGGCTTTGCTCGCGGGAATGTCGACTTCCGCTTTCGCTGAACCGGCAGTGATCGTTGCCCTGCCCGCAGGATGGTTTTGTTTGAAGATCAGCTCGACTTCATATTCGCCAGGCTGCGGAGCTTCCAGGAGCCAGAATCCATTGGAGCCGGCCGCCCAGGGCCTACCCGTGAGGTGTCGCCAATCTTGACGCGTCAGGACGGAGCGTTTTTCGTGCGCGGTGCCGATGACGATTCGAGGCGGAGCGTAATTGTCGGGTCGCGTCGAGCTGACGTCGGCGAACCAGTCTTCATAGCCCTTCTGGAGACGCTTGAATACATCCGTTCGTTTAGCGGCAAGGTCGTTTTGTTGGCGAGGATCTTTGCTGAGGTTGTAGAGTTCGAGCTTCGGCGGACCAGAAAAATCTTCTTTTCCGAAGCCGCTTGAATGGACCAATTTCCAGGGTTCTTCGTGCAGGGCGAAGTGATGAAACTTCTGCGGCGCGTTTCCTCGATGGGATTGGAGGACGACCTGCCGCTTGGGCCAGTCGGCACTGTTTCCCGCGAGCAACGGCAAAAAACTCCTACCGTCAATCTTGTGTTTCGCCGGCAGCTTGACGTCACAGGCGTCGAGGATCGTGGGCAAGAGGTCAATGTGTGCGCAGAGGGCGTCGGCTGTTCTGCGCGCGCCCACCTTGGCTGGCCAATGGAAGAGCAATGGCGAACGGATACCGCCGTCATCGACATGCGACTTCATGCCTCGCATATCGCCAACGTATCGCATCGTGTTCGGGCCGTTGTCGTTCAGATAGATCACAATCGTGTTGTCGCGAACGCCGAGGCTTCCGAGTTTCTTAAGCAGCCGGCCGACGTTTTCGTCGATGTTCGTGATCATCGCGGCGATTCGAGCGAGCTTGTCGGATTCCGACTTCAGTCGCGCCGGCCTGATCTTTTTGTTGACGAGGATCGGTGTGAAGTCGACCTTCAAGTATTCCTGATATAGCTCCTCCGGCACGTCATGGAATGGACCATGCGGCGCGTTGGTTGCGATATATGTAAAGAAGTTTTCTTTTCTTGCGACGGATGTTTCAATGAACTCCATTGCCGCGTCGAAGTAGATGTCGGTGCAATAGCCCTTCATCCGTGTCTCGACGCCATTCTTGAATAGCGTCGGGTCGGTGTACTTTCCTTCCGCGCCGACGGGATCGGACGGTTGCCCGATGCCGCCGCCTCGATGAACCAGGCAATCCTGAAACCCTTGATCCATCGGTCGCAAAGGGTAGTTGTCGCCCAAGTGCCATTTGCCGTAGATGCCAGTGCGAAATCCCGCGTCGCCAAGAAATTCGGCGATCGTGACTTCGGCGGTGTCCATCATGGCTCGACCGACATACGTATCGATGCACCGCGTGCGGTAATTGTATCGGCCCGTCATGAGACTGGCGCGAGTCGGAGCGCAAACAGGACTGACGTAGAACTTACTAAGCAGCGCGCTCTTTTCATACATGGCGTCCAGTGCGGGCGTGCGAATCACCTTGTTTCCAAGGAAGCCATAATCCCCGCCGCCCTGATCGTCACTCATGATGACAATCACATTGGGGCGTTCAGCAAGCGCGGTCGTCGCAAGGCTTCCGCAAGAGAGCGTAGAGAAGAGAAGAGCGAGTATCGGGTAAAATCGCTGATTAATCATGTCCGGGAAATCTTCGAGCTCAAGGATGTAAAACTGTGAACGTGGAGATACGAATAACGCTCGTGGCGTGATGCGATTCCCAATGCGATACTATCACAAGCGAGAAGAGCGGTCGACGCGCGACCGCGCAGCGATAGTCGGCTGCGATCAAAGTTCGGTTCACTCGACGCACTGGCGAAACAAGGTAGAGATTCTCCAACCAGGTGATGTAACTATGCGTCTTTTTTTACTCGCCCTACTTACGGCAGTGGCGGCACAAAGCAGTGAACTGCAGGCCGAGGAGACTCGCCCGCCAAACGTCGTCTTTATCATGGTGGACGACCTTGGTTGGAGTGATGTCGGCTACAACGGCTCGAAGGTCTATGAGACACCGAATGTCGACCGACTGGCGTCCCAAGGAATGGTCTTGTCGGATTTCTATTCTGGTGGTCCGGTATGCTCGCCGACGCGAGCCTCGATCATGACGGGCAAGTACACGGCTCGCACTGGCATCACGACGTACCTCATTTCACCCGAGCGCGACGCGAAACACGTGCAGTCTCACCTGCCGCTCGATGAATTCACGATCGCCGAAGCCTTCAAGAAAAACGGATTCGCCACCGGCTATTTCGGCAAGTGGCATCTTGGTTACGAGAACGACTTTTGGGCCGCCAATCAAGGATTCGATGTTGCCAAAGGCGGGATCGATTTGCCCAGAGCGTGGACGCTTTGTTACCCAAACATCGCAGAGGCGCCGACGGCGAAGACGTGGCCCAAAACCCACACTCGCTTCTTCAGCCCGTACCACCTGACGCATCTCGACAATGGGCCTGAGGGCGAGTATCTGACTGAGCGGCTGACGAACGAAACGATTGAGTTTATCGAAGACCATCGCAACGAATCGTTCTTCGCCTTTCTGTCCTATCACACCGTGCATACTCCGCTTCAAGCGAAGCCAGAGAAGATCGAGAAGTATCGAAAGAAGATTGCCGCGTTGGGGCTTGACGCGAAAAAGGAAAAGAACGGCCGCGAAAAGGCGTTTCAGAATAATCCGGCCTATGCGGCGATGGTCGAACACATGGACGAGAACGTCGGCCGACTGCTTGCCCGCCTCGACGAACTCAAGCTGAGCGACAATACGATTGTTGTCTGGACGTCGGATAACGGCGGCAAAGGGTCCGTCACGTCGAACCTCCCGCTTCGGGGGATGAAGCACAATCTTTATGAGGGTGGCATACGCATACCAACGGTCGTGCGGTGGCCGAAGAAGATCGCTGCCGGATCCGAGAATGCCACGCCGCTGATCAGCAACGACTTCTATCCGACTCTGCTCGAACTGACCGGCCGCGATCCGGAAACTCAGCAGCACGTTGACGGTGTCAGTTTTGCGAATCTGCTGTTGGGCAGCAGTGCATCCGTTGACCGCGACGCAATCTACTGGCACTACCCGCACAGCCGACAAGAAGCGGCTGTCCGCGAGGGCCAATACAAGCTGCTGCACCGCTTCGAGAAGGACAGTGTCGAACTCTACGACCTGCGCGCCGACATTGGCGAGCGCAACGACCTGAGTGACGAAAGAACTGATGTCGCCAAACGATTGCTCGCAAAACTGAAGTCGTGGCAGAGCAACGTCAATGCGAAGTTCACGGGCCCCCGGTAATTTGCGCAAAGTAGATCGCTCTTCGTATGGCAAAGCGTCGACGATCTCAAGAAGAACCAACTCACTCGTCGCCGAGTGGTCATGATGGAAAAGGCGCCGTAGGAAGACAGTGCGGCAAGTCGGGTCACTTTTGAAATTTGTCGAACCAGGTCTGCACTTTTAGCCCGGGATGCTGATTCGCCGGGATCATGCGGGCCAACTTCGTCTTGGTCGCTTTGTGCTCTGGCTTGTTTGCGAGGTTGACCCACTCGTTGGGATCGGCTCGGTGATCATAGAGTTCCTCGCTGCCGTCTTCGTAGCGGATGTAGCGCCAGTGTTCGGTTCGAATCGACGTGTTGCCTTCGCCATAGGATGAGATGGCAGGCGGTCGTGGCGTGGCTGGGGCAGCGAGTTGCGGTTTGATGGACTTTCCGTCGAGCCATTTGGGGATCTTGAATCCCGCAAGATCTACCAATGATGGATAGACGTCAATGAGGCTAACCGGCTGGGTGCATTTGGCGCCGGTGCGGACTCCCGGACCGCGAACGATAAAGGGGATATGCGTGGTCTGTTCCCAAATGGCGCCCTTGCACCAGTGCTTCTTCTCGCCAAGATGCCAACCGTGATCGCTCACTAACATGACGTAGGTCTCACGACCGCGAAGGTTCTTCTTTAGATTGTCGATGAACCGCCCAATCTGGCGATCGACAAAAGCGACCGACGCTTGATAGGCGCGGATGGTGGCGTCCCACTCATCATTGGCGACGATGTACTCGTGGTCGCTCAGGCCGTTGTGGAGCGGTTTGTGGGCGTGAGTTCGAGCGAGGCGTCGGGCGAATTCCGGCATGTCGTCCCAGTCGTCTTCGCCATCCGGCTCGGCGGGGTGCCTAATCGACTCGAGCGGGAATCGTTCAAACCAAGGCTTGGGCACCTGCAGCGGGCGATGTGGTCGGAAGAAGCCGACGGACATGAAGAGCGGCTCATCAGTGACAGTGTTCCACTGCTCCGTCGCCCACTGAGCAACCTTGTAATCTCCCATCTCTTCGTCTTTGACTTCGAGCGCGTAGCCGTCGTTGGGGGCTCGCAATGCGTTGAAGTTGTCTTTTCCCTTCGGTGGCTTGGGGTCTCGCGGCCTTCTAAATAGGGCGTCGCCGAACTTCCCCGGATTGCCATGGAAGACTTTGCCGCCGCTCGCTACGCGGTAACCATGATCCATGAAGAACTGCTGCATCGTCGGGGTCGCGATCTTGGTTTCGTTGCGAGACCTCGCGTTGAAATAGGTTCCGGTCTTAAAGGGATAGACGCCATAGTTGAGGCTCGTTCGAGAAGGTCGGCATTGCGGCGAGTTGCAATAGGCCTGTGAGAAGAGCACGCCGCTGGCGGCGAGCGCGTCGATGTTGGGCGACTCGGCGTCCGGGTGACCGTCGAGACATCCCAGCCAATCGTTCAGGTCGTCGACAATAATGAAGACAATGTCGGGGCGCGTTGTTTCGTCGGCTCGAGCTGCGGCGGTCGTCGCCGTGACGCCAGTTGCGATCAGAAGACACCTGACGATGCATGCAAAATGATTCATGGGAGCGGATCCGGAGTAATTCGACTTGTAAGCCCATTAGGTAGGCGTTGTCGCAACTCGCGATGCGACAGCCGTGGCTAACTTGATCGTAGCGAAAGGCGACGGTTGTGATGACGAGACGTCACTGAGTTATTTTATCCGCGATAGCCTGCAGGATTTCGTGATCTGCCAACAAGGGTGAATCGATAAATTTGCGAAGGGCGATTGGCACTTCGTCCATCCGATACACAGTTCCCTGACGGTGAACGCCGTAGACCGCCGTGGTGAAATGGACGTTCGCCGGAACGAGGTTACTGACGGTTGGATAGTCAAGAACGATTGTCTCTGTGCGCTGCAAGAATGACTGCGCCCGGGCCGACAGCTTGTCGATGCCTTCGGAGCCGACAAGTAGGACCGCGTCAACTTCACCGCGTTCGAGCAGATTGTTGGCGGTATATTCGCCTGGGTTGTATCGTGGGTAGCCGCGAGAAAGACTTACGCTGAATGGGAACCCCGTTTGCCAGCACAGCACGGTATCCGCGCCGGCGACGTCGCCTGGAATTCGCATTCGTCGAGCGACGAAGCGAGTGTGAGCATTCAAGTCCGTTACCAGGCGCAACAACGCCTCGACGTTGGCGTGAGCCACTCCATCTTTCGTTAGCCCTAAGCCAAAGAACACGGCACCGTAACGGCACGATGTGAAAAGATTCGCCAGGCGATGGAGTTCGTCACGACTCACGCCTGCCACGTGCGACTCTTGAATTGAAATGCCCTTCACAATGGCGCGCAGCGCCCAAATCAGGTCGAAGTCCTGACCGCGCTGAACGTGAACGAACGTGTCGGCGATTTCCGACGTACTCGTTGGCTCGACATCGACCACGACAACGTGACGACCGTCCCGTCCGCCGGGAACAAACATTCCAGGAGCGTCGACATACCGTTCGACGTGACGTGGGTGGCTTTCGAGCGGATTGCTTCCCCAATAGACGATCAGGTCGGAGCGGTTGCGGATTTCGCCCAGCGTCGACGTGCTTTCTCCGACCGACTGCAGGGCGATGATGGACGGGGCGTGGCATGTCGAGGCCGTTGTGTCGATATAGGCCCCGATTCGATCCGCCAGACGGCAGGCCGCGCGTTGTCCTGGCGTGCTGCTCCGCGAGAGTCCGTAGATCAGCGGCGAACGCGACGAACGCAAAATCTTGGCGGCGTGTTCAACCGCCTCATTGTGAGAAACAACTTGGCCGTTTATCCGAGCTGACGGAACATCAGCAGCGGTTTGATTGAGCAACCAGCGTTCTGCTAGAGGACAGCCTGGCGTCATCTCGGTCACATGCTCGCCATCCACGGTGATGGTCAAGTCGTCGCACACGCAGCCGCACATGGTGCAGGCGACATCCGTGTAGGTGTTTGTTGATTGCAGGTTAGGCTCCATCGTGGTTCGTCGAGATGGCGTCGTCGTCCATGATTCTACTTGCCGTCATTCCAGATGATATGCGTACCACTTTTTCCTGGGACGATGATGTCCTTCCAACCGTTGCCATCGAGATCGTGGACTCGAATCTGCAGGCCGATTCCAGGGCCTTTCCCGGCGGGTGCCGTCGAGATCAGGTGCTTGGACCAGGTCCCGGTTTTCGGACTCCAGTCATAAAATTGCATCGTGATGTCGTCATGAGCGCCAGAGTCTTTGCCTGAGTGGGCATAGTAGCGTTTGCCGGTGATCAGTTCAGGTTGGCCGTCGTTGTCGACGTCGTCCCAGGCGAGAGCGTGGCCCTGTGAGAATTTCTTGTCGATCAGGTGCTGCCGCCAAGTCGTCGCGCCGTCGGACTGAGGCTCCAACTGCTCGTGCCAATACAGCCCGTAACTATGGCCGTCCGCCCAGATAATATCGCTCCTACCATCTCGGTTGAGGTCAACAACCAGGACCGGGCAACTGGCATGAGGGAGATCGAAGTCGTGGTGATACTTCCAGCGTCGAGAAAACGGCTCTGACGCTGGCTGCTCATACCAGCCGGCCTGAAAAATGATGTCCTGCTTGCCGTCTCCGCTGATGTCGCCGAAGCCCATGCCGTGCCCGTTGCCGATTTCGGAAACAAAGTGTTTCGTCGCGGTAACGTTGCCGTCTTTGCCTCTGTGAAGTCGGAAAATCTGCGTGGGATTCTTTTTGTTCCACGAGTTCTCGATAAACTCCGGCGCGCCATCGCCGTCGATATCGTGAAGAAATGTGGCTTCGTTATGGCCTGTGCCGGTGTCAACAAGCTGGTGAACTGGCCAACCGTCGACGTCGTACTTCCCGGTTCCGGGGTTTTCATACCAGTTGACTATCGAATGCGTGAAAGCTCCGGCTAGCACATCGAGATCACCGTCACCGTCCATGTCGTAGAGGTGTTCCGAGTTGTTCTGTAAGTAGTCCGCGCCGAAAGAAGCGATCTTGCGGATCGGGCGCTGCTTAAAGTCGGGCGCCTGGTACCAGAATTCGCCGGCAGTAATATCGAGTTTGCCGTCGCCGTCGATGTCACCAACGGCGACGCCTTCGTTGTTGTCCTTGTGAAGTTGTTGCACTCGCCACTTTTGTTTTGGAGCGCCTTTCTTTTTTCCTCTCTCCTGAGCGGATAGGCCAACCGCAATGGCTGATATGAGCAGGGCGGGTATGAGGTAATTTGGTTTCATCGTTGTTGTTTCCTGAGCTGGGCAGGCGTTTCGGCGGGTTGGCCGAACAGGCAGCGTCGCGTTCTCCCGCACGCCATGCATGAGGTTCTAACATCGTATCATGCAAAAAGAGCGGCACGTCGCGATCGCGCCCAAACCGCGTCCGATGACGTCAAAGCCATCGTCCATGCGTGCCGTAGAGAGACGATAGGATCAAGAACGGACGGATCAATCACGCGCGACGACTCGATTCGCGAGCGGCTCATCAATTAGAAAATCAGAATCTCAACCTGCTTTCCGTCGCAAATAAAAGTCCATTTCAGTCTCAACCGTGACTTTTCTGTTGCTTTCTCTCCGTTGTGAAACGACACTTTTTCGCGACATCGGTGTTAACCCTCTATTCCACACCATCCGATTCTCGAGCTGAAGATCCCAATGCGAATTCTCTCACATCTGATTTTGGTCAATCTTTGCCTCCTGAACTGCCAAACCCTGTTGGCTCAACCTGGTCGCTTCCGAGGTCCGGCCGGACCTCGCATTGAGCCGGAGGATCTAACCCCCGATCTCGGCTCGGCCGCAATTCCTGACCGGGAGACGTTTGACAAGATGTCTTACCGCGGCGAGGAAGTCGGCCGAGATGGTTACCTCGCCAACCTTCAGTTCGTGAAATTCTGCATCGACAAGGCGAATCCCGCTACGCCAAAGATCTACTTCATGAACACAAAGATCTACCGCGCGCATCCGCCTTGGATGCAGAGGGTGGGAATCTCGACAAGAGAAAGAGGCGCAATTACCTATTTGCCTCGCCTCACCAACCCGTCGGGCGAGCCGGGTCTGTACATCGTCGATTTCGAGCCGCACGATTCCTACTCATTCGAGCAGATCGACAGTTTCCTCAAACTGCTGACCAAACACATGCCTCTCTTGAAGGGACGAGTCGCATTCCACCCGCTGCAAGGCAATGTGGCGCGTTACGAGAGTGAAAAGGACAAGTACAAGGCAGCCGAGCTGACGGTGCATCTCGATTCTGATCTCTTCAAGAACCTATCTTTCTTGCCACTCAACCCCGCTGAGTCGTTTGGCCAATTGCGATTGATGGACAACAACGGTCGACCAACATCACGGGATGTCGTGATCTACAAGACACTGCCAAATCAAATGCCGCGCGTTGCTGGCGTGATGACGGAAGTCAGACAGACTCCTTTGTCCCACGTCAATCTTCGTGCGATTCAGGACAAGGTCCCGAACGCCTTTATTCGCGGCGCGTCCCAACAGGCCAAAATCAAATCGCTGATCGGCAAGCTCGTTCATTTCAAGGTCACTTCGCAGGGTTACAAGATTCGCGAAGCGACCAAGCAAGAGGTCGATAAGCATTTGGAAAAGCTTCGTCCGGCAAAATCGCAAACGCCGGTTCGAAACCTGACGGCGAAAGAGATCAAGCCGCTTAGCGAAATCGAGTTTGGCAACTCGGACAGCTTCGGAGTCAAAGGCGCAAACTTGGCGACATTGCGTTCGATCAAGATGCCCGCCAACGTGCCCGAGGGATATGGCGTGCCGTTTTACTTCTACGACGAATTCATGAAGCACAACGGGTTGTACAAAGCTGTCGATCAAATGCTCGCGGAGCCAGAATTTGGCGAAAAAGCTGATCGAGAAATTCAGATGAAACGTCTGAAGCAGTTTCGGACGAAGATCGAAAGAGCAGAAATGCCCCAATGGATGCTCGATTCCCTGGCAACCGTTCACAAACATTTTCCCGACAAGTCTTCGATACGTTGTCGCTCCAGCACGAATAACGAAGACCTGCCGGGGTTCAGTGGCGCTGGCCTGTATGACTCGCTCACACACAAGCCGGACGAAGGTCATTTGGCAAATTCGATCAAACAAGTCTACGCCAGCCTGTGGAATTTCCGCGCCTATGAAGAGCGTGAGTTTTATCGGATTGACCACAAGGCGACAGCAATGGGCGTTCTGCTTCACCTCAACTTCAAAGGTGAAAAAGCAAACGGGGTAGCGGTGACGGACGACGTCTTGTACGAAACCTACGGCAATTATTATCTCAACACGCAAGTCGGTGAGGACCTAGTGACGAATCCGGATCAAGATTCTTCGCCAGAGGAATTGCTGTTGGGTTGGTGGGAAAGGGATGGACAGCAAATCGTGCGGCGATCGCCGGACGCCGCGCCAAACGAGCTGCTTTTGAACGCCAAACACCTGAAAGAGATGCGCGACTCGCTGGCAAAAATTCACGCGCGGTTCGCGAAGCTCTACAGCAAGTCGAAAGATGACATCGACTTCGCAATGGAAGTGGAATTCAAAATCACGAAGGACGATTCGCTTGTCATCAAACAAGCGAGACCTTGGGTGTTTCACGACGAGAGGTAGCAGAGTCGTTCGACATATCTAGTCAAGAGCACTAACGATTCGCTGAACCGTGAAGAACACGTGAACGATAGAAACAATCCGTTGTTTACACTGTTTCTGACCTGCGTGATCGCGATCGCGCCGCTAACTCGGGCGCAAGCCGCGGGTGCTGCGAAGCCGCTGCCCAACATCGTTTTTATTCTGGCCGATGATCTGGGCTACGGCGATCTTGGCTGCTATGGCTGCGCGGATATTCGTACGCCACACCTCGATCGACTCGCGTCTGACGGCGTGCGTTTCACCGATTTCTACGCCAATGCCGCGGTCTGTTCTCCCACGCGTATCGCGTTTCTAACGGGTCGCTACCAACAGCGACTCGGCATGGACAACGCCTTGTACTATCAGGAGATGGGCCGCGGTTTGCCGAACGACGGCGAAACGATCGCCGATGCGTTACGGTCTGTCGGATACGCCACCGGACTCTCCGGTAAGTGGCACGTTGGATACGATCGACAACGTCAGCCTCGGCAACAGGGCTTCGATCATTTCTTTGGGCTACTGGGCGGCAACCACCACTACTTCAAGCACATGGATCGCATCGGCGTGCCTGACCTTTGGTTGGAGAATAGAGCAGTTGAACGAGAAGGCTATTCGACCGATCTGATTTCGCAGGACGCAATCGCGTTCATCGAATCGCACCACGAGAAACCGTTCTTCTTGTACTTGTCTCATGCGGCGCCGCATTTCCCTTATCAAGGGCCGGACGACCGCGACAAAGTCATCAAGCCGAAAACCAAGGCGTGGCAACAGGGAGACCGTGCGACCTACGTTGCTATGGTCGAGAGCATGAATCGTGGAATCGGCAAAGTGTTGTCGAAGCTAGAAGAGTTGAATCTTCGCGATAGCACGTTGGTCGTCTTCACGTCTGACAATGGCGGCAGTACCTACGCACGCAATGCGCCTTTGCGTGATGCCAAGTCCACGATCTGGGAAGGCGGAGTTCGTGTGCCATGCATCGCGCGCTGGCCGGGTGTTTTGCCGCGAGGCATGGTGACGTCCCAGGTTGGCATCACAATGGACTGGACGGCTACGATTCGGCGATTAGCCGGACTACCGAAAGACCGCGCGGGCGAGGACGGCGTAGACCTGCTTCCCATTCTCACTAGGAAGACGCCGGCGCGAGACCGAACTCTTTTCTGGCGTCGAAAAACCGGCCCAAGACGGAAGGTGCTAGAAGAAGGCCTGGCGGTGCGACAGGGCCAGTGGAAGCTTGTCAAACAGGCTACAGGCGAGCGATACCTCTTCGATTTGAAATCGGACGCTGGTGAGGCTCGCAATCTAGTCGACGAGCATCCGGACTTAGCCGCCAAGTTGGACGAGGAACTCGCCGTGTGGGAAAATCGAATGGCCAGCGAATAAGCAAGGGCGCCATCCAACTGTGGGCTAAGACGCTCGGCTTCGCTGAACCATCGAAAGACCCATATGAAGACGAGACATTTCTTACGACCAACTCCCTCTTTCGCCTACCTGCTATTCGCCTGTCTGCTGCTCGCTTCTTGTGCAGAGCTGCGCGCTGACAATTCGCCAGCTACCTTGTCTGGCGATTGGGGCCAAGAGATTTCCGCGCGGCGGACCGAGTATCTCAATTGGATCGTTAAACATTTCGGCGAGCTTGAGCCGGACATGGCGCCGCTTGACGGACGGGCATGGTCGTTGAATCAGGCGCGCCTGTTTCTGAATCGTGACACGGACAAGGCCAATAGCTACTTCGAGACGATCAAGCTAACGAAGGATCCGGACTTCATGGGGATTCGGTTGCTGAAGACCTTCTTGGACTTTGGCGAGACTGATGGCCTCTCCAATCGCGCCAAGGAACATCTGAAAGGAATCATCCGTGACTGGCCCATGGACCGCCTAGGCGGCATCAGCCGTACGGCCTATTGGCCACCGAGATTCACTGAGAATCACGACCTGATGCACTTGACGATCGGACTGTTCTCTGAGCAGTTGCGCGGCCAGCCGACAAAATCACAGCTCAATGAACTGAAGAGGTTTTTGTCCTGGCGATTCGAGCGAGGATTCTACGAATGGGGTTCGCATCGATATCAATTGCATTACTCCAATCCACTGATCGTTCTTGCAATTCATGCTCCCGATTCCGACATTCGTCGAGGCGCGGCGGACCAACTGAGCATCATCCTGTCCGAGCGAGCGTTGATGAGCGTAGGCGGATATCTCGGCGGACCGGGGATGCGTTCCTATGACCGCAACCGCGGATGTGATTATCTCGACAACAATCGCTACGATTCTTTCTTACCAACCGTATGGTTGGCCTTCGGCGATGGGGAGCCACGATTCAATTTCAGCCGTTCGGGCGGACTTGAACCGGCGGGCGACGGCTACGGTAACGGTCGCGATCCGCGTTTGAACCAGGACGAAGCCATGTTTCTTGCGACGTCCCGATTGACTCCGCATCCGATTGTGAAGGAACTGCGGGGCGATGTCGCGAAGCGGCCCGAGTTAGTGTACACGGGACGTCGCGCGGCGGCCGGGCATCCTTTTCAAAACGCCCATCCGAGCGATCCGCGTTCTCGACAGGCCGTGGTTTATTACAACACACCGCATGTCTCGCTCGGATCCCTGCAGTACTTGCCGAAGTCCGGCAAGATGAGTGTGTCGTACAATTCGCGACCGCGATTCTTCAGCGTTCTGTTTCCGGAACGGCCTGAACAAGTATTGCGGACTCGCCTTAGTGATGCCGATCTCGAGGCGGGAATCAAGAGTTACGATTACACGGCCGACCGGGTCGCTCAGCATCGCGACTGGTTGATTGCCGCCGGCGAGCTCTCGGCCAGTCACGGGCTCACGTCGCGCAGACGGGGATCGTGGGAGCTGTTTCGCGCGGGCCGGGGATTGTGCGCGCACATGGAATTGCAGCGTGGTTGGCACGTCTTCCAGGTGGCGGACCTTGACAAGTTTCGAGATGAGCAATCCTTTATCTCCGCGCTGCAACAACCCGCAATTCGCGATGGTCACGCGCACGGCGCTGCCCTCAATGGCGACCGCATCCGTGTGAACTTGAAAACCATGGCGATTCAGATCAACGGAGTCGAACGAGCGTCACTGATGAGCATGCTGCACGATTCGCCGCTGATGTCGTCCAAGTATGGAAGCGGGCGAATCACAATCCGCACAAGCAGTCGTGAGGTGACATTCGACAACTCGGCTCTGCGATACGTGGCGGACACCCTGCCCAAACTGGCTGCTGGCCACACTCGTTGGGGGAATTTACATTCTAACGGAGATACGACCAAGCTTGCGCACGTGCGGGCCATGGGCGGACTGTCGCCGCTCGAACACGCGTCCCTGCTCAAATCCGTTTCGATCCTGATCCCCCAAAACAAAGACGCCTCGGCGCGGTTGGCCGTTTATGCCGGAGGTAGTCTCGAAAAGGGGCCGCACTCGGGATCTCCCGCGGAACTACTCTTCGACTTCGGCCCGACGCCGCAAGGCAAGACGGGATGGGTGACGCTCAAACATCCGACCGGCGTGCGCATTCCCGCCAACACGCCAATCTGGATCGCTTGGAAGGGAGTGTCGAACGAAGCTAGCGTGATGTACTTTGAGGACGGGCCAGGCCGCGACGACGACTTTCAGTCCACGCGCGGACGCTGGGATAGCGAGGCGATCAGCTATCGCGCGGACGCGCCCTGGCCGCATATCTGGCCCACGCGCGACACCGGCGGCTTTGATACTGCCCGCTATTGCTGCTTCCTCACTCTGGCGATTTCGCCGTGACGCGTCTGTCGTCTCCGCCTGATCGTGCCTTGCTTCGTGCTCTGTTAAACTGGATCCTAGCTGTCGGATGCGGTTATTGTCGGCCTGCGGAATCTTTCCACGTTCGGAAGCTGGCGAAATTCCACAACTGGACTTTCTGCGAATGAGGACATGATGACGTCCGTTTCGGTACATCGTACTTTGCTCAGTTTTGCAGCACTGGTTTTCCTCATCTCGGGGCAGCGGTGTGCGGCGGACGAGACCGGAATCGAATTCTTCGAAAAGAAAATTCGGCCAGTACTGGTTGAGCATTGCTTCGAATGTCATTCCGCGAAGACGGCTGACGATGGTGGTGGCGTGCGGCTCGACGGGAAGCTGACCGATGTCAAGCGACTGATCGCGCCAGGCGATGCTGCCGGCAGTCGGCTGATCACCGCGCTGCGATACCGAAACTCGGACCTGCAGATGCCGCCATCCGGGCGTCTGCCGCTCGAAGTCATTTCTGACTTCGAAGAATGGGTCAAGAATGGCGCCATTGATACTCGACCGAACATCGATGCCCCGGCCAGCACCGGTGAATCGACAAAGGCGAGTATCGAAGCGGGCCGGCAGTTCTGGGCATTTCAACCGGTTTGCAAAACTCCGCCGCCACAATTCAACAACGACTGGGTGCAGTCGCCTATCGACGCTTTCGTACTGCGAAAACTCGCCGCTGCAGGCCTGCGTCCGGCGCCGCGAGCGGATCGACTCACTCTGATTCGGCGAGCGTCATTTGTTCTTGTCGGACTACCGCCCTTGCCAAAGGAAGTGGAGGCGTTTGTCAGCGACGATAGGCCGGATGCGTTTGCTCGACTTGTTGATCGACTCCTCGCGTCTCCGGCCTATGGCGAACGCTGGGGGCGGCATTGGCTGGATGTGATGCGGTACGGCGATTGCAATGGCGGTGACGAAAGCCGACCGTTTCCAAATGCATTTCATTTTCGAAACTATGTGATTGATAACTTCAATCGCGATGTTCCGTATGACCGCATGATTACCGAACACCTCGCCGGCGATCTGCTCGAATTCGATTCGGACAGTGAATATGAGCCGGTTGTCGGGACCGGTTTCCTCGCCATTGGAACGAAGATTCTCACGCAGCTTGACGCCAAGAAACGCATTGCCGATCTGGTCGACGAACAGATCGACGCGTTCGGTCGAGCGATGTTGGGCATGACCATCGCATGCGCCCGTTGTCACGAGCACAAATTCGACCCGATCCCGACCGAAGACTACTACGCGCTGGCGGGCATCTTGCGCAGTACGACGACACTTGTCAGTTATGGCAAATGGGTTGAGCGTCCGGCGCATACACGCCAGTCATGGGAGGCGGCTCGACGTCTTGAGCACACGCTTCCGCCGCTTCGCGCCAAACTGCAAAAGGTCAAAGCTCAACTGGAAGAGTCGCTGGCCAGTGCAAGTGCGATCGACCTCGAAGCGGAATCGTTCGCACGAGGTAACGTGATCGTCGACAACGACAATTACGGTAAGGGCATCGGCATTATTGGCGACCCTGGAGCTCAAAAGAGTTTTGCAGAATACGACATCTCCGTACCTGAGGCCGGTCGCTACGTCTTGCAGTTGCGTTATGCCGCAAAAACAGCGCGGCCTGGTCGACTACTGCTCAATGGCGAGGTGGTCCGGGATCCGGCCATCACGGAAACCACGGGCGACTGGCTCCCCGCCGGCCAGCGCTGGCACTTTGAAGGAGTCCACAAACTGAAGTCTGAAGGCAACACGCTTCGTATCGAATCCGAGCCGTTGATGTCGCACATCGACAGGCTGCGTCTGCTGCATATTGAAAACAGTTCACCAGTTGCCACGCTGATCGATAAGCAGACCCAGCTAACGGCGGAGATCAGCGAAATTGAGCACAAAACCAAACCACCGCTGCAGGTGATGGCCGTCCAGGAGGGCGATGTAGGAGACGCCCATGTTCTGATCCGCGGCAACGCGCACAAGCCGGGCGAACAGGTCCCGCGCGGCTTTCTACAGGTGGCGGCGATGAAAGCACATTCGACTTTGCCTGAGAACCAAAGCGGACGATTGCAGCTTGCCGAGTGGATGACACATCGCAACCACCCGCTGACCAGCAGGGTGATGGTCAACCGCCTGTGGCGATGGCACTTCGGACGCGGGATCGTTGCGACTCCAGACAACTTCGGCGCCAAAGGGGCTCGGCCAACACACCCCGAATTACTCGACTGGCTCGCGCGACGTTTTGTGGAGAGCGGCTGGTCGATCAAAGCCATTCACAAAGAAATCGTGCTCAGCCAGACATGGCAGATGGGCCAGCAGATACGAGACGAAGGACGCAGCGACTCGCGGGATTTAACCAGCGACGAAACTCCTGGCAAGCTCCGTCACGACCCAATGCAGATTGATCCTGCGAACACGCTCTATTGGCAGGCCAGCCGACGTCGGCTCGAAGCCGAGGCGATCCGTGACGCGCTTCTATCTGTCTCGGGTAGGCTCGACATGCAGTCCGGCGGCGCTCCGCTAAAACTAAAGACGATCAATCTCTCAGCCGAAGTTCTCGACCAGCAGCAGCAGTACTACGACACATCCAACCGGCGTACAGTGTATCTGCCTGTGCTGAGAACCAACGTGTACGATTTCCTGACGCTGCTCGACTTTGCCAACCCTGACCTGCCGACTGGCAACCGTGTGACCACGACCGTTCCGACTCAGGCGATGCTGATGATGAACAGTCCCCTGGTTAAGAACGCGGCTTCGCGTGTCGCTACGATCATTCTTGGCGATTCATTGCTTCAGTCCGACGAGCAACGTCTTCGCGCCACTTATCTTCGAGTCTATTCACGATTTCCCACCACGAATGAACTGGTGATCGCGAGCCAGTTCCTGACGGATTACCAAGCGGCCCTGGACTCGCCCGACCCGCAACTCGCCTGGACTGCGCTTTGCCACACTCTGCTGGCTGGTAATGAGTTCGTCTACTTGAGGTGACCATGTTTCATCAACGGCCTGTCAGTCGTCGCGCGATGCTGAATCGCACGGCGCTCGGATTCGGCGGACTCGCCTTTAACTCGCTTCTACAGAGTGACGGATCAGGTGCGCCGGCACAGCTTGCCGGTCTTGCTGCTGTGCCGCCTCATTTTGCTCCGCGAGCCAAGCGTGTCGTGTTCCTCTTCATGCAGGGCGGCGTTTCGCATGTAGACACGTTCGATCCAAAACCAGCCTTAGAAAAATACGACGGCAAAGAACCACCGTTCGAGCGAGCGCGAGTGAAGTTCGCCAAGCGGGGCAACTTGATGAAGTCGCCGTGGAAGTTCCGACCGACCGGCGACAGCGGTTTGCCGATGAGTTCACTCTGGCAACACCTGCCGAAGGTCGCCGATGAGCTGTGCATGGTTCATTCCGTTTGCGATACCAACGTGGCTCACGGCGGAGCTACCATGAAACTCTTTACGGGCAGCGACCTCAGCGTGCGGCCGAGTGTGGGCTCGTGGATCAGCTATGGATTGGGAACGGAGAACGCCGACCTGCCGAGCTACATCAACATTTGCCCGTCGAGTCTGCACGGTGGGGTCAATAATTGGGGAGCGGCGTTTCTACCATCGATCCATCAGGGCGTTCCGCTGGGAACTCCGGGCTATCCCGCCGCACCGGTCAAGACGGCACAATTCAAGTACATGAATCCGTCAGCAAATATCCGACTGGAACGACTGCAACTCGAACTGATGCAGCGACTGGGTGCCGAACAGTCGGACGCCAACGCCGAGTTGAATGCGCGGCTGCAGTCGTTCGAGCTGGCGTATCGAATGCAGATGGCGGCTCCGAAAGCACTCGACTTGTCGTCCGAGTCGCGGGCGACTGAGCAACTTTACGGTATTGGATCCAAACCAACCGATGATTTCGGGCGTCAGTGTCTGCTGGCGCGGCGCCTTGTCGAACGAGGCGTGCGGTTCGTGCAGGTCAATCACGCGGGCTCGCTGCGCAGCCAGGGCATCCCGACAAACGAACAATGGGATCAGCACGGCTATCTCGAAAAGGGACACGCCGTCAATGCGGCTCAGGTGGATCTCCCCATCACCGGGTTTCTTCAGGACCTGAAGGCTCGCGGGCTTCTCGACGAAACGCTGGTCATCTGGGCGGGCGAGTTCGGGCGAACTCCGACGTCGCAGGCTGGCGGTGGTATGAATGTCGGTCGAGACCACCACACAGACGGCTTTACCATCTGGATGGCGGGCGGCGGCGTGAAGGGCGGCTATCGTTACGGCACCACGGACGAGTTCGGTTATTACACGATCCAAAACCGAATGACACTGCACGACTTGCACGCCACCGTCCTGCACTTGCTCGGTTTGGATCACACTCGTCTGACGTGGCACTACGCCAGCCGTGACTTTCGACTGACCGACGTTTACGGCAACGTCGCCCACGACATCATTGCCTGAACGTGAGCAGCGGAAAGCACATGTCACGTCCAATCGCCGTCGGCTCGATCTTCATTGAGTGCAACCACTTTGGCGGCACTCCGGCGGACCTCGACACCTTTCGACGCTCGGAACTATTCTTCGGCGACGACGTCGTCGGCATCACTGAGGGCGTTATCGGCGGAATGTTCGATGTCCTGCGGGATGCGGGACGCGGTGTCGCACCTCTGCTTGTGGCCAGTGCGTGTCCGAGCGGTCCGATTAAGGCGCAGTGCTACACGGAACTGAAGACTCAACTCCTTACACGGCTGTTAAAGTCTCTTCCGGTTGATGGTGTCCTGCTGGGGTTGCACGGGGCTGCAGCGGCAGAGAACGCTGATGATCTGGAAGGCGACCTGTTAATCGCCGTGCGTAAAATCGTCGGCCCTGAAACGCCAGTCGTCGCGACGCTCGACCTGCACGCTCACATCACCGAGGCGATGGTGACCAAAGCGGATGCACTGCTTACGTGGGAGACGTATCCACACCGCGACGCTTTTGAAACCGGCCAGCGAGGTGCCCGCGCTCTGATGGACATGCTTCGCGGGACGCTCTCCCCGACGATGGCGATGGCCAAAGTCCCGGTCATGGTCAGCGCGATTCACGGCGGCACAGAACAGCTTGGACCATTCGCCGAGGTCATGCGGGAAGCGAAAAAGTGGGAGCGGTCCGGCGAGGCGTACTCAGCCGGCGCCATCCTCGTTCACCCGTATCTCGACCTCCCGGAAATGGGTGGAGGCGGGATCGTGATCACCAACGGCGACTTGGACCGGGCCGTCCGTCTGGCCGGCCAACTGGCCAAGGAATACTGGAACCGTCGATTCGAACTCGAACCCAACTTACTGACACCGCAAGCTGCTGTGGAAGCAGGTCGACGTGAAGAAGGTCAGGTGCTACTTATAGAGACCTCGGACTGCTGTGGAGGCGGAGCAACTGGCGACAGTATTGCGTCCATCCGGGCCTTGCTTGGCGGATGTGCGAATTACCGAAGCGTGGCCACGATCGTCGATCCGTCCGCGGCAGAACTTTGTCACCAGGCAGGAGCGGGCGCCGAGATCCAGCTCAAGCTCGGCCATCAGATCGACCCGCGGTGGGGAGACCCAATGGAAGTGACCGGTCGAGTCGTGAGCCTCACCGATGGCCAGTTCCGGTACCAGGGCGGCATCTGGGACGGGCGGTCCGGCACCATGGGGCCTTCCGCGGTAATCCAAGTTGGTCGAATCGAAATCTGCATCGCCACGCACGCGACCTATGAATGGTGCGGCGAGCAACTCAGCTCGTTTGGCATCGACACGAGCGACGCGAAGTTTATCGTCGTCAAGAACCCGATGAATTACCAGATGGTCTGGCCCTCCGCCAAAGCCTTCGTGCTCGACACTCCCGGACCGACGCCAGCGACGCTCCGCCATCTGCCATTCAAGCGACTTCAGCGTCCCTACTTCCCTCTGGATCAAGAAATCGAGGGCCTTCAGCCGGTTGTTTATCGCGGGCGTTGAAATGCGATACGAGATATTGTGCGAATTCGAAAACGCTCTTGGATATCGGTGTATTGCTTCCGGGATATCGCCGGGAATCCGACCCAAACGCGATCGACTGAACTCAATCGAACTGTAAGAAGTCGCTAGATGACACTCGACAAGTGGAACGGATGGACGCTTTCGGCTACTCTCGACCCTTGGCGGGGATTAAACTCCAATCTGTCGATTTGTTTCCATCTCCAGAACCACAGATAGCTATTAGATTTTGCACATGCTTGCGGCATCCGTACCGAAACGCAATCGTCACCTTTTGCAGGGACCAATGAAAACAACTTGGATCAAATTGTTGGTCGCCGCCATCGCCCTGTCGTTCACGCACGTTTACGCGAACGACGAGGAATCGGCCGACAAAGGCGAGAAGATGTTTGCGCTTCGCGTGAAGCCGTTACTGGCGGAGAAGTGCCTCGCCTGTCACGGTGCAGATCCGGACGAGATCGAAGGCGGACTCGACCTGCGGTCCCGTGAGGGGTTGCTCGCGGGCGGTGACGCTTTCGAGCAAGATGTGTTGATCGTGGGCGACGGCAAACGCAGCATGTTGTACATCACGACAACGCGCAAAGAAGACGGGTTTGAGATGCCGCCCAAAGAGGCAGATCAACTCTCCGTTGAGCAGCAAGGCTGGATTCGCGATTGGATTGATGCCGGTGCTCCCTGGCCCGACGACGAGCGAGTGCGGCAGATCCAGCAAGCGCACGCCGCCGGCGAACAGGTAACTGTTTCCAAAGCCCTTTCCGACCAATGGCAGAACCGGCGATATGAGGCGGGAAAACTCTGGGCATATCGCCCCATACGAAAACAGGTCGTGCCCAAGCAGAAACATCCGATCGATTGGTTCATCAATCAGAGACTCGAAAAAGTTGGGCTCGCACCAGCGCCGCCGGCCGATGCGAACACGCTGGTTCGCCGGATTAGTTTCGGCTTGACGGGACTGCCGCCGTCGCCCTCCGAGGTCGAATCGTTCGCTATCGCATATCAAGCCGATCCCGATGCCGCCGTCCAAGCGTTGACCGAAAAGCTAATGGCGTCACGCCACTACGGTGAGCATTTTGGCTGGCACTGGCTGGACGTTGCCCGTTATGCCGACACCGCAGGCTTTGCGAATGACTACAGTCGCCCCAACGCTTGGCGATACCGAGATTATGTCGTTCGCTCCTTTAATGAAGACAAACCATACAACGAGTTCGTGCGGCAACAAATTGCCGGTGACGAGATCGACGAAGCGAAAGTCGAAAACCTGATCGCCACCGGATTCTTGCGGATGGGACCATGGGAACAGACCGGCATGAGCGTCTTCAAGAAGACCCGAGGTCAATGGCTTGACGATGTCACGGACACGGTCGGTCAGGCTTTCCTCGCGCACTCGATGTTGTGTTGCAAGTGCCACGATCACAAATTCGACCCTGTGCCGACACGCGATTACTACCGCATGATGGCCGTGTTCTCAACGACGCAATTTGCCGAACGCAACGCGCCGTTTCTCGAAGAAGAGAATCAGCGCGGATTTGCTGCGAGTGATGCGTGGGTCGATGCCAAGATCGCGGCTTATGAAGAGCAGAAGAAGCAACTCGTGGCGAAGATCACGCAAAGCCGAAAACAGGAAACTGGTGACGCCAAAGTCGGCGACAACGGTCTCGAACCTGGCGACGAAGCCTCTTCGGCTCGGATGACAAAGAACATCAGCCGACACCGCATTGAAAAGTTTCGCACCCAACCCGTCGCTCTGGCTGTTTACACCGGAGCGACAATCCATCGCAAGAATGTCGCGGGACGAATCACCTTGCCCAAGAGTCGCTGGGCCAAAGGTGAGATCGAAAAAGACGCAATTCGCCGCGGAGGCAATGTTTATTCCTTGGCGGATCCCGTAACGCCAGGCGCACTCAGCGCCGCGGAGTCGTTAGGGGGAATGCGCACGATCAATTTTCCCGGCGGCAAATCGGCACGGCGTTTAGCATTGGCCGATTGGATCGTCGATCCGTCGAATCCCCTAACGGCGCGCGTGATTGTCAACCGCGTTTGGTCGTGGCATTTCGGTAAGGGAATCGCGGCCAACCCTAACAACTTCGGCGGGACGGGCGGACTGCCGACTCATCCTGAGTTGCTCGACTTTCTCGCAACGTGGTTTATCGACAACGGCTGGTCGATTAAGGAACTAAACCAATTGATCGTTACCTCCGATGCATATCGCCGTAGCAGCCGTCATCTGAGCCCCACGGAACTCAACGAAAAGGATCCGGCTGCGCGACTCTACGCGAACTTTCTGCCCCGGCGTCTGACGGCCGAAGAGTTGAGAGATGCGATGCTGGTTACTAGTGGAGAGATCAACCCTGCGCTCGGCGGAATTCCTTGCCGGCCCGACATCAACAGGGAAGTCGCGTTCCAGCCAAGGCAAATCATGGGCGGCACAGCATCGGTTTACGAACCCGATCCGTTGCCCGCTCAACGTAACCGCCGCACCTTGTACGCCGAGCGAATACGCGGTTTACGCGATCCGTTTCTGGAAACGTTTAATCAACCCGGGCCGGACAAATCTTGTGAGCTGCGAGAGACGTCAACGGTAGCCCCGCAAGCACTGACGCTGATCAACTCGCTTGAAGTCTTCGAACGTTCCATCGCTTTTGCGGAACGTCTGACTCGAGAAAACTTGCCGACAGAAAAAGCGACGATTCGTCGAGCGTTTCTGCTGGCGGTATCGAGGGAACCGACGGACCAGGAGTTGCTTGCCTGCTTAGCACACTGGCGAAGGTCTGCAGCAGACGAAGCATCGAAGAAGTATCAGCGAACCCAGTTCCCCGATCAAGTAACTCGGACCGTGATGGCGGAAAAGACGGGTCAGCCCTACAGCTTTGTTGAATTCATGCCGGCCTATTCGAACTACCAAACAGACTTGCAGCCAGGTGACGTTAGCGCCAAAACTCGGGGCCTCGCGCATGTCTGCCGCGTCTTGCTGAACACCAACGAGTTTGCGTACTTGGATTGAAGTCATGACCTACCGCAAAACCCAGCTCGTTAAACCAACGCGTCGCGAAGCCCTATTTGGAATCGGGGCGGGGCTGGGATCCGTTGCGCTTGCATCGCTTGTTCACGCTGAACACAACCAGTCGCAGCACGCCGCGCGCGCCAAGCGTTGCATTTTTCTGATGATGGAGGGCGGCCCCTCGCACATTGACACGTTCGATCCGAAGCCGGAACTGACGAAGCAGCACCTGAAAGCGTTCACTCGAAACGGTGACATGGAAAGCGCAATGTCATCCGGAAAGCGCTACTTTGTCAAAAGCCCATTCGACTTTGTCCGAGCCGGCAACTGCGGTGCGGACATCGCCGAGCCGTGGGTTCACCTGCGGAAGATGGTAGACGATATCTGCTTTTACCGAGGTGCGCAGGTCGAATCGGTCAACCACCCAACCGCGTGTTATCAACTGAATACCGGCAATCAGTTTGGAGGCGACCCCGCAGTCGGTTCGTGGGTTACCTACGGGCTGGGATCGTCGAATGAAAACCTTCCCGGGTTTGTGGTGCTGCCTCGCTCCAGCTACCCGCAGGGTGGTGCCGGAAACTGGTCGAACGGATTCCTGCCAGCGAAGTGGCAAGGCACGCCACTGCGGCCGGATGGCAGTCCCATTTTGAACCTGAGCCCGCCGGCGGGGATTTCCGACAAACGCCAACGCGAAGACTTGGATCTGCTCGCGCAACTCAACCAGAAGCATCTTGCCGAGCGAACGGGGCGGGACGACTTGTCCGCCCGAATGCAGAGTTATGAATTGGCCTATGCGATGCAGAGCGAAGTGCCCGGCGTCATCGACATCGGCGGCGAGTCGCAGCAGACGCTGGACGCGTATGGTATCGGTGACGCCAGCACGGATTCGTTTGGACGCAAGTGTTTGCTTGCTCGACGGTTGGTTGAGCAAGGCGTTCGCTTTGTTCAGGCCTATGCCGGCAATTGGGACAGCCACGATTACATCGAGCGAGCGCACGGTTCACTCATTCGCAGCGTTGATAAACCGATCGCTGCGCTTCTACGAGACTTGAAGCAGCGCGACATGCTCAAAGACACGCTGGTCATATGGTGTGGCGAGTTTGGCCGCACGCCTGACAACGGACTGCGAGGCGGAGGTCGATCTTATGGGCGCGATCACAATGCCAAAGCGATGGCAATGTGGTTTGCCGGCGGCGGCACGAACGCCGGGCACACCGTCGGCGCAACGGATGAGATCGGCGCCGAAGCAGTTGAGTCGGTTCATCACATTCGCGACGTTCACGTCACGTTGTTGCACCTGCTCGGGTTGGACGATAACAAGCTAACGTTCTATCACGCCGGCCGTCACAAACAGCTTTCGCAATTCGGTGGCGAGGTGATTCAAGAACTCCTCGGATAGGGTGTCTGTCGTTCACGAGCGCGCGGGAAAACGCGATATAAGGCGAGTTAGACTGGCGTTGTGCAAGTGCGCTCGCAATCACACAAACTACGAGTGGAGTTGTTCGGGGACGACGTAATTCGACGACTCCGGAAACCGGCCCATGTTTCGACAAATCACTCTTGCGACTATCTTCGTACTGGTATGCCAACTGGCGGCGACGTCTCTGGCAGAGGGAGGTCGACCGCCGAACATCTTGCTCATCACGTGTGACAACCTCGGCTATGGCGACCTGCCGTGTTTCAATCCCAAGGCAACGATCAAGTCGCCCAATCTCGATCGGCTCGCGTCGCAAGCCGCGAAGCTTACAAGTTTCTACACAGCTTCACCGACCTGTACGGTCTCGCGAGCGTGCCTGTTGACCGGGCGCATATCGCAGCGGCACGGGTTGGATTTCCAGCTTCCAGGCGTCAAGGGAAACTACGGCGTGGGCTTGAGACATCGTGAACGTCTCATCCCGCAACTTTTGAAGACCGCGCCGGCACCATACGTTTCCGGTTGCTTCGGCAAGTGGAACATCGGTTTTGCCAAAGGGTCGCGCCCAACCGAACGGGGCTTTGATGAGTTCATCGGTCACGCGTCCGGCAACATGGACTACTACCACCACAACTATCGCGAGCGGCATGATCTTTACAACGGCGTCGAGGAGCTCCACCGGAAAGGCGAATACGCCACTGACATCTTTGCCGACGCTGCCATCGACTTTATCAGGCGTCACAGCAGCAAAGACCGCCCTTGGTTTTGCTACGTCCCATTCAACGCACCGCATTTTCCGACGGCGGGCAACAAACGGGCGGGCGAGCCAAACGTCTGGCAAGCCCCTGATTGGGCATTCAAAGCGATCGGATTTTCACCCGATGAATCCGATCCGAGGAAACGGTACGAGGCGGTTGTGTTTGCCTTGGACAAAGCGATTGGACGCGTTCTCGATTCCCTGGACGCAGCGGGGCAGGGCGACAACACGTTTGTCTTCTTCATGTCCGACAACGGAGCTTTTCGGCTAAACCGACAGGGACTGGATGTTGGCGTCAACGAACCGCTCCGCAGTGGCGGAGTCACTTGTTGGGAGGGCGGTCTGCGTGTTGCGGCTTTGGCTCGCTGGCCAGGCAAGATCAAAGCGGGCTCGGTCATTGAAGAACCGTTCTGGTCTCCCGATTTGCTGGTGGCGTGCTGCGAATTGGCCCAAGCCAAGTTGCCCGATGATCGTCGATTCGACGGCAAAAATCCCCTGCCTCTGCTGATGAGCGAAGCCCAGTCGCCGCATGAGTCTTTCTTCTTCGTCTATCGCCGTTACGCCGCTCTGCGCAAGGGCTATTGGAAGATCGTTCGCGAACGGCCGGAGCATCCCTGGCAACTGTACAATTTGAGGAATGACGTTGGCGAATCGAAAAATCTGGCCGCGCTGCAAAAGGAGCGACTCGCGGAACTGACAGCCGAGTTCGACAAATGGGAAACAGGGTTGCGCCAATCGAAATGACGAAGCGCAGGAACGCTCTCTTTCACATTCCTTGCGCCGGTTTCTTCTTGTCACTCGCCCGCGTCTTGGGATCGGCTATTTTGGCAACCTTCAGGTAGACGACATCGCCTTCAATCTTGGTCAATTCGCCGGTCGCAACTTTGGGAGCGCCAGAGCAGCGAGTCTTGAATAAGTCCTTGGCGGGTTTGCCCTCCAGCATGACCTGAAGACGACCAGTCTTGAGGCCGGCGGCGCACTCTCCAATCTTGAATTCGCATTTGGTGCAGACCAGCTTCCCTGTTAAGGCGAGGCCGGGTGTGGCGTCGTTGCTCTTAATCTCGGTCCAGTTCTTACTTGAGATCGTGGCTACGCCATCCTTGAGCGACATGTCACCTGAGATACGCACCAACTTGCCGCTGCAGCGGTCATGAAACAGGCTTTCACTGGCCTTACCCGAGAGCAAGACAAACTGCTTCGCGCCCAAGTTATTGGCGAGCTGGCTACTCGCGTACTCTTTGTTTCTCGACAACTTGCGCGCGTTGCCGAGCCGCTCGCCTGCGGTGAGGACCCTGTTGTCGTCGGAGGCGATTCCCCACTGTGCAGAGGTTGTCGCCAGCAGCAACGCGGTTTGACATTTTTCCGTGGCGTTTAGGGCGCACTTGCTACAGATCAGGTTGCCCACCACGCTTCCCTGAGCGGCCTCGACTTTCGCCGGCTTCGTCTTTTTTTCCTCGGCATGAACAGCAAACGCCACCGCTAGCGCCGCAACAAACGCAGTTGACGAACGTAAGGGCATTGTGTGTCTCCCAAACATAAATAGGGTGGGTGCGTAGAAGAGTCCGGCCGCGCCTGTTCATCGTTGCCAATCGCGTGAAACGGTCGTCAAAAACGCGGACGATGGCATCATATTGGCAGTCACCAACTTGCCTGTCAATGAAAACAGGCCGCCGGTACAGGCGGCGAGTTTCTATCGACGAACGAACCCCCAAATCGGCCTAAGAATGTGGCGGCGGCGGAAGGCAGATTGAAGCGTGCACAAGTCAAATCGCTGTGCTATTGTGGCCACGTAGGTCCCAGCTCGATTGTCAGAAGTGAGGTCAACTTGAACAGGCGAATCGTCAACGTGATCTTCTTGGTTATGCCATTGCTGATGGTGCCGTCTCCGCCAACGGTCAAGAAGAGTCAGCAGATGCGCGCGAGAAAATAAGGGCCTTAGTGAACCAAGCTGAGCGATTCAAAAAAGAGGGCGCTAACGACAAGGCGGAACTGCTCATCAAGAAGGCTTAGGATTTGAACTCGAGAATGGCGAAGGAAAGCAAGGCAGCGCCCGAGGCCGCGAGGGAGCGGGCGAACTGACCGAGATTATCAAAGGATTGAAGGCTGGCGCCGCATCGCTAAGGGCTTTGAAGCGTGTCGATGAAGCCGAGCAACCTGAGCATTTGGCCGCTGAACTGCAAAAGAAATCAGGAGCCCGTGGAAACCAGACCGAACGGCAAGTGGCGCTCAACCAGATTCGTACGATGCGTTTCGCGGTGGAGGGATTGGTTGCCGCCGAAAGGAAACAGTTGGCAGAGCAAATTGAACTCGCGATTCGGTCTTTAGAGTTGAAATTGGAAGGTGTGCGAAATGAAAAGGCGGCTGCCGTTCACGAGAAGGCGCCAAAATTGGGCCAGCGAAGCGAAATCTTGGTGTTCGCCGCTCGAGTGCTGCGCGAGTCTGGAAAGAAAGAGCAGGCCCAAGCTGTCGGTAACCTCGGTGAACAATGGCTTGAGCGCTACCGGGACGGTCAGAAGAAAGAAGGCCGATCGCGAGAAGGCGGCCGCGAGCGAGAAGCCGAACGCCAGCGTGAGAACAACAAAGAGCGCCAAGTTGCGGCGGCACACATCGAAACCATGCAGCTTGCGCTAGTTGCACTCCGCGAAGGCGAGCGAAAGGAATTAGCCGAGGTTGTTAAACGCTCGATCCTAGCGAGATTGGTAAGGCTCAACGGGGCAAAGGGGAGGAAGCACAATTCGTGTTGAATCGCGAGCAGAATCGCGAGCAGACGGTTCGAGCCCTGAATCAAGCTGCGGAGTTATGGGGCAAGTTCGGCAATGAGAAGAACGCTGGCAACGTCGCGGAACTCGCCAAAAAGTTTAGTCGTCACCAGGACGGGAAAAAGGAGGAGCGAACGCGAGAGGAACGCGCAGGTCGAAAAAAGTCCGAACGTCGCAAGGAAGTTGAACGGCGTGAGGAAGGCGAGCGGCGAGAAAGGGAAGGCGAGCGTAAAGAAGACGAACGCCGTTAACGCGGTTGCCCCTCTTGTCCTAACATGGGAATGGCGACGCCAGGTCGAGCAGGCGAAGCCATTCCCTTAACTTCGAATGGCCCAGCGCATTTTGGCGGGGGCCGCTCGGGAGTTGGTCCAGACCTCCTGGCTGGTTGGACGGATGATATCCGCGGCGATCTTCCGGTAGACCCCGCTCCGAATTCCGTCGCGGAAGTGGTGCTTTACCCGGCGATCCTCACCCGAGTGGAAACTCAAAATTGCCACACGGCCACCGGGACGAAGACAGTACGGGAGAGACCGGAGAAAAGCGTCCAAGGCGTTGAACTCTTCGTTTACAGCGATGCGGATGGCTTGAAAAACGCGAGCCACCGTGGAGCGACGTGCGTCGTCCGTGATCTCATCGGGCAACACACTCTCGACCACGCGGCGGAGCTGCCCGGTAGTGTCGATCGGTTCTCGCTCGGAGTGCTCGACGAGAGCCGCCGCGATCCGATCCGCGAGCGGCTCATCGCTGCCATCCGCCAGGACGCGTGCGAGCTTGTCGGAGCGACAGCGTCTGAGCCAATCCCGAGCACTCACTCCGCGATCGGGATTCATCCGCATGTCGAGTGGCCCATCGTGCTTGTAGGAGAAGCCGCGAGCGGGATTGTCAATCTGCATCGAGGACAAGCCGAGGTCGGCAAGCACGAAGTCGACACCGTCGTGCCAACTGACTTGTGGCAGCATGCCGGCGAGTCCTGCGAAGTTACAGCGGCGGACGATGAGTGTATCTGTTCCGTATCCGAGTTTTCGCAGTCGCTCTTCCGTTTTGGGGAGCTGCAACGCATCGACGTCGAGGGCGAGGAGCTGACCGCCGGGCTGGAGCGCCGACAGCAGCTGTTCGCAGTGGCCGCCATGTCCGAGAGTCACGTCCGCTCCTCGTTCGCCAGGCAGAGGCGCGAGGTGCTCGAGTAGTTCGTTGACGAGGATCGGGCGATGCTGACCGGCCGGCGTCTTTCCGGAGTTGATCAGCTTCGCGATCGTCTCGGGGTCGGGTGAAGAAGACAGCTCTTTGTACTTCTCCTCGTAGTTGCGAGGATGGGTTCCGCGGTAACGTTGCCGGCGGCGAAACGGCTGCCCGTCAGAAGGCTCGTGGGCTGTGGGCTCATCGTCGGTCATTAGATGCTGGCGTTTCCGTGATTGTCATTCGACGCGCCAGCTCTTTTCTGCCGCGAGTTACCATTCGCAACCGTGTTACTTAGCAAACAATCTAACGGGCCTCGCCGCTGGTTCCAAGCTTGTCGCAGGCGATATCGGCACCCTTTGCTTGCGTTCGTCAAGTCAGATGAAAAGATGGCACGTGAAGCCGCGAAGTGCGCGAAGACGACCTGACTCCTAGTTTCGTCCGTCCTTCGCGGTTCCGTCATGCGCTTCCTGGGAGGGGTACCACAGGCTTCGTTTCGTTCTATCGTCTGTTTCGTTCGCTCAGCCTTTTTCTGCCGCCCTTCTTCATTCCTTGTTCAGTATTCGATATTCCCGTTTTCTTTCCTGCCGCTTTCGCCGTATCCTGTAAATCATGTTGATCCTGACTCTTAGTTTCGTCCGTCCTTCGCGGATCCGTTTTACGCTGCCTTCCCTGCGGCGACGGGTTAAACGAATTCGTATGCGTGCACGCTTATCACTGTCCGCGTGTTTGGGACCTTGCCGTTTGCTCGGTCGTCGCCGTAGCCCCCTGTTTGTTGTCGTATTCGCATTTAAAATGGTGCGATGTTTCAACTGCGCTGCACCGTCCGAGGTTGTCAAGAAGTGCTGGAGCTGCGCGAGCGGGCTCTGGCTTGCCGCGGCAACCATCACTTCGATCAAGCCAAACAGGGCTATTGGAATCTGCTGCAACCTCAGGATAGAAAGTCGAAGAATCCTGGCGATTCCGAGGATGCTGTTATGGCGAGGCATCGTTGGCTTCAGCGTGGACATGCAACATCGCTGATTGAAACTCTCGGTCCATGGCTCGCTTTGACCGGCACGGAGGCAAATCGAAGAACACTCGATTTGGGATGCGGCGAGGGGTCGTTTGGCCCTGCATTGTTCTTCGACGAAGCCGATTCGTATTGCGGCATTGACCTTTCCAAACGCGCCATCAAATTGGCTGCGCGTGGTTGGCCTGATGCGACGTGGGTGTTGGCCAACGCGGATCGCGTGTTGCCGGCGGCCGATCAAAGTGTTCGACGAGTGATCTCGTTTTTCGGTCGACGTCCCGTGTCAGAAATCCATCGTGTTCTCGTCCCTGGAGGGATCTGTGTGGTTGCCGTGCCGGGCGAAGATGATCTGATTGAACTCCGTGAGCAAGTCCAGCAAGCAGGCCACCGCCGCAGCCGTTGGGAGGCGATTGCCGACGAAATGAGTGATGCTGGTCTTGAGGTCGTTGAGCAAAAACATTGGCACAGCAATGTCCTGTTGCAGCCCGACGCGATCGCCGACGCCTTAGCGATGACCTACAGAGCTGTGCGACATTCCCAGAAGTCTCGCTTGGATGCAGTGCAAGCGATGAATGTCACGCTGGCAGCTGACCTGCTCCTCTTGCGGCGAAAATAGCAGGTCAGACGTCCGCGGGAGAGATTTCCTATTCGCTGTAAAACTGAGTGTTTTTGCACGAGCTGATTTTGCTTGCTGCAAAGGCAACGCAGCTAAACTGAAACGAAAGGGCGCAAAAGAGGCGAAAAGAGGCCCGCTGATGCGGAATTTTCGGAGATGAGGCCCAGACGCTTGAGCAGCTTGGCTACGATGGCATTACTCAGTTTCACTTTCGTTTCACCGATGTTCACGATGAAATCGTTGCGGGAGTTCTGAACTAGGAATGTCATTTTCACGTCATGAAAGAAACGCACTACGGAGTCAATCCGAAATGAATCCGCTTCCGTTCGATCCTTCCGCCAGCATGACGCGCCGGCAGTTGTTCGGCCGCAGCGCCGTTGGCATCGGCGGCGCCGCGTTGGCGTCTCTGCTAAACGGAGACACCGTGGCCGCCGAGGCAACGCATCAGGGTCTCGAAGGCCTGCCGCACTTTGAGCCGAAGGCGAAACGCGTCATCTACATGTTGCAGAATGCGGCGCCGTCGCACGTCGATCTGTTTGACTACAAGCCGAAAATTCAAGAGTGGCACGGCACGCAAATTCCCGACAGCGTGCAGCAGGGCAAACGCTTCAGCACAATGACCGGCGGCCAGAAAGAAAGGCCCGTGCTGGCGCCGATCACCAAGTTTGCTCAGCACGGCAAGAGCGGCGCGTGGGTTAGCAGCTTCCTGCCGAACACGGCGAAGATCGCTGACGATCTTTGTTTCATCAAATCGATGTACACCGAACAAGTGAATCACGCGCCGGCGATTACATTCTTCTTGACCGGCGGTGAAATGCCCGGGCGGCCAAGCATGGGGTCTTGGCTGACTTACGGGCTGGGAAGCGAAGCCGAGAATCTTCCGGGCTTCGTCGTGATGACGTCCGTCGACAAACAACGCAGCTGCGGGCAGATTTTCTACGACCATTACTGGGGCAGCGGCTTCTTGCCGTCGAAACTGCAAGGGGTGAAGTTTCGTGGGTCGGGTGATCCCGTGCTTTACTTGTCGAATCCCGACGGAATGAGCCGCAAGATGCGTCGCGGAATTCTTGATGATTTGGCGAAGCTGAACGAATTGAAGTATCAGGAAATCGGCGATCCGGAGATCGTCACGCGAATCGCCCAGTACGAAATGGCGTACAAGATGCAGGCGAGCGTGCCGGATCTGACTGACTTCTCGAACGAGCCGAAGTACGTTCTCGATCGCTACGGTCCGGACGTTCACACGCAGGGCAGTTACGCATGGAATTGCCTGATGGCTCGGAGATTGAGCGAACGCGGAGTCCGCTTCGTACAATTGATGCATGCGGGCTGGGACCAACACCGGAATCTCAACAGCCAATTGAAGATTCAGTGTGAGGACACCGATGCTCCGTCGGCCGCGCTCGTTCAAGATCTGAAGGAGCGCGGACTTCTAGATGACACGCTCGTCATCTGGGGCGGCGAATTCGGTCGGACTCCGTTTCTCCAAGGGAAGATTTCCGACAAGCCGCGTTGGGGCCGCGACCATCATCCGTACGGCTTCACAATCTGGATGGCTGGCGGCGGCGTGAAAGCCGGTATGTCTTATGGCGCCACGGACGAATTCGCCTTCAGCGCGGTGGAGGACAAAGTTCACGTTCATGATTTCCAGGCGACCGTACTTCATCTGCTAGGGATCGATCACGAACGACTGACATATCGATTCCAAGGCCGACGTTTTCGATTGACCGACGTGCATGGCCATGTTGTCAAGCCGATCATCGCATAGTTGTAAGGGCTCACATTAATGCTTCGTCTAGCAACTTGCTTCTGTCTCATCGCGTCGCCCACGTTTGCAGCGGACGTCGACTTTGATCGCGACATTCGTCCGATCCTGAGCGACAAATGCGCCCACTGTCACGGCCCTGACGCCAACACGCGCGAAGCGGATCTCCGGCTGGATACCAGGGAAGGACTGTTTGCAAAGCGAGATGGCATCGCTCCGGTCGTTCCCCATCGTCCCAAGCAAAGCGAGCTGATCCGTCGCATCGCATCGACTGACCCGGACGAGCAAATGCCGCCAGGCGATTCCAAGCTTTCGCTCTCCAAGAAACAGATCGCATTGCTCACGGCCTGGGTCGAGTCTGGAGCTGAGTGGAGAGGTCACTGGGCGTTCGACCCGCCAACCAAGCCGACTCCGCCAGAGGTGAATGACAAGACGTGGCCGAAGACCGACTTTGACCGCTTCATTCTCGAAAAGCTCGAAAGTGAATTACTCAAGCCGCAGCCTGAAGCGTCAAAAGAAGCACTCATTCGCCGTGTGACACTCGACCTAACCGGGCTTCCTCCAACCATCGCAGAAATCGATGCCTTCCTCGCTGACAAATCGAAAGACGCCTACAGAAAAGTCGTCGAACGTCTGTTGAAGAGCGACTCATACGGCGAACGCATGGCTTGGGATTGGCTCGATGCCGCTCGCTATGCCGACACGAACGGCTATCAAGGTGACCGGGAACGAACCATGTGGCCATGGCGCGACTGGGTGATCGAATCCCTGAACAACAACATGCCGTTCGACGATTTTACCGTCTGGCAACTTGCCGGAGATCTGCTTCCGGAAGCGACCGAACAGCAGAAGCTGGCAACCGGTTTCTGCCGCAATCACATGATCAATGGCGAAGGCGGACGCATCGCCGAAGAGAATCGCATCGAGTACGTGTTTGATCAAACAGAAACAATGGCCACCGTATGGATGGGCCTGACGATGACCTGCAGTCGGTGCCACGATCACAAGTTCGATCCCATCTCGAAGAAGGAATATTTTCAGATGTTCGCCTTCTTCAACCGCACTCCGGTCAACGGCGGCGGAGGCGATCCGGCAATGGCGCCCAATATGCAGATTACTCCGGCCTCGACAAAACTCCGCATCGCCGAAATGCAAAAGAAGATTGCGACAGCGAATCGGACGATCTCTAGCCGACGCGCCGCGCTCACCGGCCAACAGGACGCGTGGGAAAAGCAATTCGCCAGCAAGGCAAAATGGCCGCTATGGTCGGAGCTTGCTCCATCGAGCATGACGTCCCAGAACGGACAAGACCTCAAGACATTGGACGACGGTTCGATTTTCGTCAGCGGCAAGAATCCTGCAACCGACACGTACACCATCAAGGCACCCTCGCGAATCAAAACGATCACGGCGGTCAAACTGGACGGCATTCGCCACGAGAGTTTTACGCGGGGCGGGATTGCACGCTCGGACAGCGGCAACTTTGTGCTGACCGGATTCGAACTTCAAGTGACCCGCGGAGACAAGTCAACAAGCGTCGAGATCGCGTCAGCAAAGGCCAATCATGAACAGAAAGGCCATCCCATCGCCAATGTCTTGAACGACAACCAAAGTAACGGATGGGCCGTGCTGAAATCGAAATGGGACAGCGATGTCGCTGGCATCTTCTACCTGGCTGACCCCATCGAGAACGCGGACGGCACGCAACTGACGATCACGATGAAGCACAACTCGCCTCACGCCGCCCATAACGTGGGGCGATTCCGATTGTCTGTCACGGACAAGCCCGCCGTGAAACTCGGCGAGAAAGACGACGCCTTTCTCGCCGCCATCGGAGTTCCTCGAATCGACCGCACACCGGCGCAGAAGAAAGTCGTCGCAGAACGCTTTCAAAACTCCGACACCGAACTTCGCAAGCAGAACGACAGCTTGAAAAAATTGAACGAACAGATCGGCAATCTGCGAAAGAACAATCCACGCGTGATGATCATGCAGGACGTGGCGAACTATCGAAAAACGCACATGCTGACGCGAGGTTCCTACAACAAACTAGAAGGCGAAGTGACCACGGCGCTTCCGTCGATTCTCCCTAAGCTCGAACGGGCGGACGATCCCAACCGACTCGATCTGGCTCAATGGTTAGTCGATAAGAAACATCCGTTAACCGCTCGGGTTACCGCCAACCGCATCTGGCAGCAATTTTTCGGTACGGGGCTAGTGAAGACGACGGAGGACTTTGGCGTTCAGGGCGAGAAGCCGTCGCATCCCAAGTTGCTCGACTGGCTTGCGGTGGAGTTCGTGGAAAGCGGCTGGGACGTGAAAGCCATGCATCGCCTCATCGTCACTAGCGCCACGTATCGCCAGCAGGCGGCGATCAGCAAAGACGCCCTCGCAAAAGACCCCGCGAACCGATTACTCTCGCGCGGCCCGCGATTTCGTCTGCCATCATGGATGATCCGAGACGTCGGGCTGGCCGCAAGTGGCCTGCTTGTCGATCGCGTTGGCGGGCCGCCAGTCCAACCGTACCAGCCAGAAGGAGTCTGGGCGGAAGCCACATTTGGCAAGAAGCGATACAAGCAGGACACCGGCGAAAAACTGTATCGCCGCAGCCTCTATACATTCTGGCGACGGATCGTCGGGCCGACGATGTTCTTTGACGTCGCGAAACGCCAGACTTGCTCCGTTCGAACCGGGAGAACGAATACGCCCCTTCACGCCCTGACGACCCTCAACGACATAACGTTTGTGGAAATAGCGCGTGCGCTTGCCGAGCGAGTCCTTGAAGCGGAAGGCGAACCTAACAAACAGATCGAGTTGGCGTTTCGACTGGCGACATCACGACGACCGAAGCCGCAAGAAGCGGCGATTCTGTCATCGCGATTGAAGATGCTAGAAAAAGAATTCAAAGCGAACCCGGAAGAAGCGGCCAAACTGCTGAAGATGGGCGAGTCGCCCACGAACGAGCGCCTCGACGCCGCGAAGCACGCAGCCATGACAGGGCTGTGTCAACTGATTTTGAATCTCGATGAGGCGCTGTCGAATTGATCCGGTCATATACGAATGAGCCTACCTATGTGTCGACAGAGATGACGTTCGATTTCCAAGCTCATCGCCCTGCGAGATCGGTCTGATTTGCGAAAAGCGTCCAGTCGCAATAACAGCTGAGGGCTTTGAGGCGGACCGATTAAACTACGAAGGTTTTCGTTGACAACCCACGAAGCCGAAGGGTCAAAATACTCCGCCGAGCTCTAACTCCGGGGTTGATTGCACATTCACGCTCTTGGCTGGCGAGCATCTCGGCCGTCGCAGTTGGCCGTGGGGCCAAAATAGTCGAACGACGCATTTGCTCATTGAAAACCTGGGTATTCTATCCACCCGATGCGGGATTCTCGGCCGAGGTGGCGACGCCACCCGCTTCACCTGTTGGGACTCGAGCACGAGCAACTGTCGTATCGCTACGCCGGGCGTGATTTCCGTCTGACTGATGTCCACGGGTCGGTGGTCAAGGGTATCATGACGTAACTGGAACAATCGCTCAGCCCGGGATGAAAACTTGCATGCGAAACACAAAAGACTGGTAATGCGTTTTGAACACCGGCTGACGTTTCTTCTGACTGGGCGTGCCTCCGATGGTCGAACCGCTCCCCGCCGGCTGGCAACCACCGAACAAGCGCAAAGGAAGAGAAAATGAGTATTCAACACTCAAAGTATTCGCTGCTCTTGCAGTCTTCTCAGTAGGGATGCTTGCGACGGCCGGCACTTTGTTCGGCGCGGAAGGAGATGGCGGAAAGCCCAACATCATCGTGATGATGGTCGATGACATGGGCTACGTCGAGCCGTCCATCGGGCCTTTTCCAATAACCCGCACTTCAAGACGCCCGGCATGATCACTGGCCACGGCCGGCTGTACCTAACCATGCAGGATGGAACCCTTGGGTGTTTCACCGGTGAAATCGGCAACGCCATTCACAAGTTTTGGACTGAAGCCCGATTTGCCAAGATTAGGGACGCTGTGTCGAATAGCAGTGAATTCACTTGACCAGGCGATGTTCCAAAAAGCGACTCAAACCAACCCGCTGCATTTTCCTGTCTATTTGATATTCAGGACGGTTGTTGTATTTTCATACTTCAAGCCACCCTCTTCTAATGGGGATTGACATGGGTTTCATGGGATCAGCGAACTCGTCTTGCTTGGGGGAATGTTGTTTCGCGGAGGAGTCGGTGTTCCGCTCTCGCTCCCGCCGGGGACCCCAATCCTCCTCTAGACAAGCTGTCACCACCCTCCGCCATGTTCTTCAGTGTGAGTCGATCATGAA
>CAZMNY010000051.1:0-16449 GCA_964567745.1 uncultured Pirellulaceae bacterium
GCTGCTGACCCGGCTGCTGCTGTCCCGGTTGCTGTTGCTGACCCGGCTGCTGTTGCTGACCCGGTTGTTGCTGCTGACCCGGCTGCTGTTGCTGTCCTGGTTGCTCGCCTGTTTCGCGCCGAATTTCGTTGCGAAGCTGCTCCGACAATTCTCTTAGTTCCGCTTGAGCTCGACGGAGCGCTTGGTCATCGTCGCCGATGACGCTCTCGGCCGCCTGATCGATATTGTCCTTGAGCGACTGAATCTGATCTCGAGCAATCTTCTCGGTCTGAACGGATTGGTCGAGAAAACCTCGATTGAGCAGTTCGCCCGTGGCTTCAAGGGCTTTGTCGGCCTGGCTCTGTCGCGTCTCGCGAACCGCGTCGTACAACTTCGACGCCAGCAGAGGCTCCGAGGATTCTGCCTCTTGCACCGTCTGCTCCATCTGTTGCAAGAGGTCCTCCATTCGCGTTCGTTGAGCCTCGAGATCCTCTTGCATCTTCTTTCGGTCACCTCGATCGCGCAACGTCTTCTCTCTCGGATCCGCGGCCTCTTTGATCGCCTCCGAAATCTGTTCCTCTCGATCGGCCAAATCGATCGCGTCGCGGCGCAATTCACGCACGTCTTCTTCAAACTGATTTGACGTCCGCCGTCGAAAATCTTGCCGCAGTTCCTCAAGCTCACGTTCAGCGCGCGATCCGGAAGTGATGGCTTCGGGCACCATGCCTTTCTCTAACGCTTCCGAACTTCGGCGAATCTGCTCGCGAGTATCCTGCAGTTGCTGTTGTTGTTCGCGAGTCTCTTCCGCATTTTCGGATTGCTGCAAATTGTCCTTAAGCTCATCAGTGTCTCGAAGAATCTCCTCTTGCTGTTCGCGCAATCGCTTCAAACGACGCTGGAGATCCTCCTTTTCTTTTTCATCCTCAGCCTCTTCAATTGCGGTGAGCAAATCCTTGAGCTGTTTGTTGAGATCCTGCTGGCGTCGAGCGAGTTCGCGAAGCCGATTGAGGGCTTGGCGATTTTCTTGTTGCTGATCGTCCATCTGCTGCTGTGCTTGGTTCTGCGTCTCGTACCGCTGCTCTTCACTGTCTAGCTCGAGCTGCTGCAATTGTTGCTGCGAGCGACTGTTTTGCTGCGACGACTGACTGCTTTGTTGCTGCTGTTGTTGTCGCTGCTGCTGCCGCACGACTTCGTGCTCACGAGCTCGTAGTTTGAGTAACTGCTGGTAAGCCAAACGCTGTGAGTTCAGTGCTTTATTCAGAACGGCGGAGTCTTCGGCGTCCTTGGCGGCTTTCAGTTTCTCAACCGACTCGAACATCGCGTCTTGAGCTTTGGCCAAATGAGCTTTCGACTCGGCGTCCTCAACCTTTTCAGCCGCCGCGCCGGCTTTTTCAATCGCGTCTTCTTGTGATTCGATCACAACGTCGACGTCAGCGGCGAACTTGTCGCTGACCTGATCTTCACGCTCGCGCCGGCGAATGTTCCAAGTCGCATTGACGATGGCCTTCTGCAATTTGACCAACTCTTCGGCCTGTTGTTGCGCGCCCTGTTGCTGTTGCTGCTGCTGCTGTTGTTGCTGCTGTTGTTGACTCGCGGACGCGTCGCCCTGGCGAAAGATCTCTTCGAACGGCCGGACTTCGGCAAAGAACATATCGCTTTCGACTCGCCGCGGGTTTCCGTCGGGGCCGACGTCTTCCGCCCAGAAGAAATAGGAGACGAGCTGATCGGGCACGACGTTGAGTGTTTCGAATTCGAGCAAGTGCTGAACATCTCGATCCCGCTTGACTTCGCCATCGGCTTGCAGCTCAAGGTCCTTCGGCTCATCGCCACCGAGCGCGAACGTCAATCCGAATCGAGGCAAGCCAAAATCATCACTCATCTTGGCTTGGAGCTGTAGCTCTTCGATCGGCGAAACTTGCGTGTCTCGAGACGGGAAAGCCAGTTTCAATTTGGGCGGCTTGTTCTTGACGACCGTTATGACAAACTCCGGCGGCGACCGATTCTCGCGCCCCTTGTCGTCTTTCAGATGCAACGTCAACCGTTGCGATTGCTTCAGCACCCACGACGCCTCATAAACAAATGCACCGTCTTGGTCGATTTGAGCGAGCGAGACCTTGGAGTCATCCTCCGACGTCAACTCCGCCTCGCACGGCTTGTTCAAGTGCAGCGATAAAGTAAGTTGCGAGCCTTCAACCGCCGTCACGCGGCGCACATCTTGAATCACCTTCGGTTGTTTCCCCGTGTACGACGGGAACGTCAAATTCGCGTCAGCTCGAACAAGTCTCGGGTATTCGAACACAGTCGCTCGAAACGATTTCGACTGTCGATCCCCAAACTCGACGTGGTAACGCACCGACTGTCGAAGCGAAGCAACGCGGCCGCCAAACACAGGATCCAAGTGGCTCTTCGACATAGCGAACGAGCGGACATTGTCTGACGAATCGCTCGAATCGGAATCGTCATCTTCGTTCGAAGAAGCAGTCGCGTCGCCCTTTGGCGCATCGGCTCGATCTGCTTCGGGAGTGACAACCAGGGTGGCGCCTGCTGGCAGCGGCCCTTCAAACTTGGCCAGAACGAGCAGGCTGGCACCTTTCTCGACTTCGGTGTCACCCGGTTCGACGGTGACGCTGGTTTCGGTCGATTGACTGGTCGGTTTCAGATTCTCAGCCAATTCGCTGTTGCTGATCAGTGCGGGCGCCTGGGCACCGAACAAGAACGCGACGACGGCGACGACGGCGACGACGGCCGTTGTCGAGCAAAGCCAACTCAACCACAATCGTCCTGATGGAACGACGGATTCCCATCGATTGGCGTAAGCGTGATGCAGCGCGTCGGTGATGACGGAATCTTGAAGGAAACTGAACCGTCCCTTCCTGTCCGGCTCCTGTTGCAGCGCGGTCAACAGCAACGAGTCCAGGTCCTTTCGTTCGGACTCGATCCGTTCCGCCACCCAAACCACATTCCGCCCCCATGTTCGACTAATGAGGATGGCCGCGAACGCGACGAACGTGGCGCAGGCGAGTATGCCGGAGATCCACGCCATCCGCGCTGAGGCGATCAAATGCGGCGCAGCGATCCAGGTCAGGAAAGCGCAAACGGCTAACAACGACCAGCCAGCGGCCGTCGCGTTTCGGCGCCAGAGACGACGAAATCGCGCAGCGACCATGTCGATTCGACGCAGGAGTCTGGGATCACTCATGTCGTTAGGCCTTGTTCCACAGGTCGAGAGTACCAGCCGGACAACCATGACTCGGCTGCAAGCAGCAGCAGCGCGCCGGCGAGAAACCACCGCCAGTAACTCTGCTCAAACTCTAATTCAGTGTCTTGTTTTTGGCGTTGTCGGTCGAGTTTCTCGGCAACACTTTCGTTGCGCCCAAGACGAACGCCAAACGGCTCAAGGACGCCGGGATCGAGCGCAGCCGTCGCGCTTTCCCTCGGATTCAAGTTAACGGCGAAGGTCGTTGTGAGTTTGTCTCCAACAAAGCGATAGACACCCGGTTCGTCGGTTGTCGCAAAACGACCGTCTTCGCCCAACGCGATCGAATCGCCGGCGGGCGTTTCAACGCGGTCTGCGGCCGACGCGTTGTCCATAGCCGCAACGGCGGCATCGCCAACCGTTAGCTGCGGGTTCGTCGTCTCGCTTTCACGTCGGTCCAAAAGCCAACTTACGAGAGGCACGAACTTGGTAGACAGGGCCAGTTGACTCTCGCTTGGCGACCATCCGCCGGCCAGCAGATACAACTGACCGCCGCCGATCGACTTTTCCAGAATCGCCGGATCTCCGTTATCGAATTTCGCGAGCACCTTGAGCGATTTCGTTTGGTCGGACCCGAGCGTCAGCCGACGACGTTTCCAAAACCGAATGTTGGTAAAGTCGCTGAACCTTGGGTCGGCGAATGCGGCAAACAGCGGGTGGCGAAACTCAATCTGCCCGAGCATCGCATAGTCGCGCTCGACAACGTTCTCGACGGTCAAATCGGGAATCTCCAGCAATGTTCTCAAGCTAGCCGCCGTCGACTTCTCCTGGAGGACGACCAGAGCGCGTTCGCCGGAGCTGATGTACGCTTTGAGCTGGGCCGTTTGCGAGTCGCTCAGATCGGCGCCAATGACCACGGAGTCGGGCGGGTCCTCTTGATCGAAGACGAGAGGTTCGCTGGGAGCTCGAAGGTCGAACTCGATCTTTCGGAACGGTCCGTCGGCGAACGCTCGTTGCAAGTAATAGATAAGTCCGTTGGCGTCGTCGGCCTTGTCGCCGCCGATGTACACAACTCGCAGCGTGCGCTGCAGTGGCGCGGTGGCGAAAAATTGGTTATCAAATTCGGCATCATCGCCAAGCAAAGTCAGCCGGTTTACCTCGGCTTCCGGCGGCCGTTCGAGCCGGACAACGCGAGTTTGTCCTGGAGGCGCGTAAACACTGGTCGCTTCTCCGACCTGCGCATCCGAACTCGTTCGCCACACCAAACGAAACTCTTCTTTCTGTGAATCCGAGTCGTTGCTGACTCGCACGCGCACGCTCGACGGGTCGGCGTCGTCTTCCGCCGGAAGGATTCGCAGAGTCGCGTTGGTCGGCTTCTCGGGATCGACGAGTTGCACGGTCACCGACACGCCCTTGGGCCATTCGTACGATTGCAACGCGTCGAGATTGGATCCTTCCTGGAAGTCGCTAACCAAAACGATGTCAAGCAATTCATCGGTACGATCTTTGTCCTTGGCGGCGTCCAGCAAATCTGCTGCGGCCGCCAACCCCGCGCCAAGATTGGAATCGCGCCAGGAAGGCGATAGGCCAAGCATGGCTTGTTTCGCAACACCCGCGCTCTGGGTTCGCTTCCTCGACGAGGCCCCCTTCTCGGGGAACGAACTGATGATTTCCGGCGTGTCATCAAACGAGATCAGGGCCACCTGATCTTGAGGTCTCAGCGCGTCTAGTCGCTGGTCAATCTCTTTGCGCGCCTTGTCCCACAAGCCAGTTCGCCGCATGCTAGCGCTCGTGTCGACAAGAATCACAACACGATTTCCCGCAGTGCGCGACAGGTCCATCATCGCAGCGATCCGTTGGAATGGCCGAGCAAAAGCGAGTGCGATGCAGATGACAGCGAGTGCGCGAAGCAACAAGAGCAAGAGATGATCGAGACGGCTGCGTCGGGTCAATCGAGGTCGAGCCGGTGAAAGGAACATCAGGGAGCCAAACAGCTGTTGGCCCCGCGGCGTTTTTCGCAGCAGGTGAAAAGCGAGCGGAAGACCGACCGCTAACAGACCAAATAGATAGAGCGGGAAGAGTACGCTCATTGCACGCCTCCCGATCGCATCTGCCCGCGTCTCTGGACTTGCCGCCCTTTGCCCTGCCGTGTCGTCAAGAACTCATGCAAAAATACATCGACTGCGTCGTCTGTATGCAACGTGATCAGATCAGCGCCGACGGCGCCCGCGAGATCCGCAAGCCGATCACTGTGTTCGTTGAACCTCTGCAGGTACGTTTCTCGAACCGCGTTCGGGTCGACATACAACTGTCGGTTGTTCTCCAAGTCGAGAAACATCGTCGGGTCATCGAATTCAAATGTCGATTCAGCTCGATCTAAAACCCGCATCAAAATGACGTCATGACCGTGCATTCTAAGTTGTCGCAGAGGTCGGTCGATCGCTTCAATGGGCGTCAAGAAATCGGTCAGCAACACGACCATTCCGCGTTTCGAAACCGTAAGAGCGAGCTGCTCAAGCGGCGCGGCTAAATCGGTGTGGGCGCCGCCCGAGCTGGACTCCAATGCGGACAGCAGCCGATGGAGTTGGCCCGATCGATATCGCGGCGGAATCACATGGCGAATCTCTTCATCAAAAATCGACAGGCCAACCGCGTCCCTTTGTGTGATTAAGAAGTAGCTAATCGTCGCCGCGATTGTGCGCACATAATCGGCTTTGGTAATCTCACCCGAACCGAAATCCATCGAACGACTCAAGTCGACAAGAAGGTGGCACCGCAGATTCGTCTCGTCTTCGAATCGCTTGATGTAGTAGCGATCCGACCTGGCGTAGAGTCGCCAATCGAGATACCGCAGATCGTCGCCCGGCGAGTATTCTCGGTACTCGCTGAACTCTACGGAAAACCCATGGAACGGACTGCGGTGAAGCCCGCTCATGAATCCCTCCATGACCGCTTTCGCGCGCAATTCCAAGTTCTTGATTCGCATCAGCGCAGACTGATCAATCATCAACGACTTGGTCGTGGCGGCGTGCGAATTGTCAGATGATTCCGGCATCGGAGAGCCATTGGGGTCTTGTCACCGAGTTACTCGTCAAGGCTTTGACAGGAGCGGTTATTCGATAGGCGGCGGCACGTGATCGATAAGCTGATCGATGACTTTTTCGACAGTGACGCCTTCGGCTTCCGCGCGATAGCCGACCAACACGCGGTGCCTGAGCGTGCAATGGGCGAGCGCTCGAATATCCTCGGGCCCGACATGGTTTCGGCCCCCCAGTAGTGCTCGAGCTTTCGCGCCGAGCACGAGACATTGTGCGGCTCTCAAGCCGGCGCCCCAGCTGACCCATCGCTCCACGAACTCGGGAGCTTCCGTTGTCGCCGGTCGACTCGCCGCGGCCAAACGAACGGCGTACCGCACCAGCTCTTCGGCAACTGGCACCTGGCGAACAATTTCATGAAAGGCGCTCACATCTTCGCCGCTAAAGAGCGATGAGATCCGCTCCGGTTTCTTCGAGGTCGTCGACTGCACTACCGCGACTTCATCATCCTCGGGCAGATAATCGATGAGCACGTTGAACATGAATCGGTCGAGTTGAGCTTCGGGAAGAGGATAGGTGCCTTCCATTTCGATCGGGTTTTGAGTCGCGAGCACGAAGAACGGTTCGTCCAACGTGTAGCGAACACCGGCCGCCGTGACTTGATGCTCTTGCATCGCCTCGAGCAACGCGGCTTGCGTTTTCGGCGGAGTTCGATTGATCTCGTCGGCGAGCAACACGTTGGCGAACACGGGGCCTTTGACAAAGTGCATTCGTCGCTCGCCGTCTTCCGACTCCTCCAGAATCTCCGTGCCGGTGATGTCAGCCGGCATCAGGTCCGGCGTAAACTGAATCCGTTGAAACTGCAGTTCAAAAATCTGCGCAATCGATCGAACCAAAAGTGTTTTGGCCAAGCCCGGCGCGCCGGTGATCAGGCAATGACCGCCCGAAAACAAGCAGATCAACAACTGTTCGATCACATCCTTCTGGCCGATGATGACTTTCGACAGTTCAGAATCAATCTGATCGCGGCTGTTGCGAATCCGCTCAACCACCTGTTGTTGCACTTCATAGGAATCAATGCTCACAGTCTCTCTCCACTGTCGGTCAATTGTCGTTTCTTGCGGCGCGACGATTCTGTTACGGTCGAGTCGTGCGAATCTTGTCTCAATGCGTCATGGCGTACGTAACAATATTAATGCCTAGCGGGTAAGCGTATTTTTCCGAGAACTCATGGAAGTACCATTCGCTCAACCCCTCCCGCTCCCAACCGTCGCCCAAGTCGGTGTTATGGCAGACGATTGCCATCATGCGGCCGTTGTCGTCAAAGATGCCTTGATAATGAACTTCTTCCGTGCCCGGCCGCTCCCAAGTGATTCCGTATTCGCGACCGTATAGGGCCGCGTTGATCGACGGAATCTGCGGTTTCTTCTTGAGGTCGTAAACGCAGTGGAAGATCTCGTGCTCCAAGGGCAGTTCTTGCAGATTCTTGTTTGGAAAGACTCGCTTGAGCTCGTCGGCAAAGTTGTCGTACTCGTCGTCAGACCAAAAATCGTCAACCATCATGAACCCGCCGTTCAGTAGATAGTGACGGAGCGATTTAACTTCGTCGTCGCTGAGAATCATTCGGCCCGGTTCGCAAACATAAATGAACGGGTAGTCGAAGAGCTCTTCGTCTGTGAGTTCCAACACGATCGGTTCGGGATTCACTTTGAGCGACGTCAGCTGCTGCAAGCGAAACGAAAAATTCAAATCGCTGTCGGGACGATCGGTCGACCACTTGCCGCGGCGCCAGTTGTCGTACTGAGATGTGTAGCGGACTCGCACAAATGTAAACACATCTTTCGAAAACTCTTTGTTCATCTCCCAGTCCGGAACGCCTCGCCGGTCTTGGATCGAGAAATCGTCGTTCTCCATTCGACGGCCGGAGCGGCGCCCTTGAAACTGAGCCGCGCACACGCCGACAACAACGACGCCAGCCAATGCAAGCAGCGAGATCAACGCGCGGCGTCGGTAGCCGGTAACAGGTTTCATTGGTTTCTCTCCTTCTTATCCTCAACCACGCTTCCCGTCGCAGGTTTCGCGTCCGCCGGCTTACTTTCACGGGATTGCGGTTTGCCCTCGTCTTCAGCTTCTTTCTCGTCTTCCGATTTCTTCGAGGGATCTGCCGCAGTTTCGGCTTTCTCAGCCGGTTTCTCGCCACCCTTCGGCTTCTCCGATTCTCCACCAGCCGGTTTCTCGCCACCCTTCGGCTTCTCCGATTCTCCACCAGCCGGTTTCTCGGACTCGCTTGTCTTTGACTTCTCTTTTTCGGCCGCTTGGATTTGGCGAAGCAAACGATGGGCGTCCAAGAACCGCGGCGCTTCTTCGAGAGCTTGCAGCGCTCTCCGCTTGGCGGAGACATGATCGCCCTGCTTTTCCAACAACACCGCCAAACGATAACTGACGTCCGCCGGGTCGATCGGCTCCAAGGCAAACAGAGACTTGAGCGCGTGAATCGCTTCCGCGTTGTTGCTCGACGCCTCTGCGACTTGAGCCCGCTGTTGCTGCAGGTCGGTACGGAGCGGATTGACAGCAAGTGATTTCCGCACGATCGGTAGAGCCGACTTCCAATCCTTGTCTTCCACAAGGAGTTGAGTGAGTCGCAAGAGCGAGTCCAAGTCGTCGTTCGATATTTCGCACCAAGTCTGAAGCGCCTTCACCTCGGCTTCGCGATCCTCCAAGCCTCTTTCAACTTGAACGATCAACCTTGTCGCACTGGTCGAGCTGCGATCGTTGGGGAACTCTTTCTGAAGCTGCTGTAATGTTTGCTTCGCCTCTTCCCACTCCTCGGCGCGAATCAAACCATGAGCCAGTGCGATCAGGCCCCAATAGTTGTTCGGGTGGGATGTGTTCCAGGCGATGACCTGCTGGGCATTGGCGAGCGGCTCGTCCGGCTGGGAAAAATCGAGTTTCGGCGCAATTGATTCCGCTCGGGCTTTCGCAAAGGCGACAAACGCCTTGTCGAATTGCTCCACGCTCCCGGTGTATCGAGTCAGCGATTCGTTGATTGGCATGCCCACGTTCAAGTCATCGAGCACGCGCAACAGCGTCTCGAACCCGTGTTGTTCGACGAGAAACTCGACGACAAGCGACGATTGATAGTAAGCGAATTGCAGATGGTTGGGAGTTGGCGGCCGCAAGAACGCGCCGCTCAATTCGCCGACAGGAGTCAATTCGCCGCCAAGAACCATTTCGCGGTAGGCGGGCGACATTGTCTGTCCCCAAGTCGGGTCTCGCTGTCGCTCTTCGTAAACCGATATCCCTTCGCTCAGCCATCGCGGCATCCGGTTCGACGTCTTTTGCAACGTGACCACGTGACAGTACTCGTGCCACAAAACCGATTCCCAGTTGGTCGGGTTGGCGGTTTGCGACGCCGGACTGTTGGCCGTGATCACTTGGCCGAAACAAACGCCCAGGAATCCAACACCGCCAGGCAGTCCAAAAGTGCGAATGGCGAAGTCAGCTTGCCGCGGAAAAATTTCGACGATGACCGGTTCGCGCAACTTGACCTGATATTTCTCGGCAAGCTGCTCGCGCGCCTGGCCAAGCAACTTCAAGACATCTTCGCCATATATGTCAGCCTCGCGGCGGTCCATGCGAACCCACAGTCCGTCCGCCTTGAGCGTTCTAAACTTTTGAATCTCGTCGTGCAGGGAGACCAAGTTGTGTGCGACTACGCTGTAACCGTCCTCCTTGTTGACTTCGCTCGCCAACTTCCAACCTTCGTCTTCCTCGCCGAGTCGAAGTAGGTCTTGGCACAGTTGAAGTTTGGCGGGCAAGAAACCATCTTGCATGGCCAATGCGGAACGCTGATGAGCCGCGCCTTCGCGGAAACGATATTTGCGCGACAGTTTTCGACCGATGAGATGATCGACCTCTGGATTGGTCGAATAGTATTTTAGCGCTCGAGCTCGATGTTGCGCTTGCAAACCGGGAGCGGACTGCAAATGAGCGACGACAGCTTTGAGCGCCCAGCCGTCGGCATGATGAGGGTTCACGTTGTGAACTTTGGCGATCGCTTTCAACGCTTCTTCGTATTGCTCGCTGTCGATATGTCGTTCGGCGAGGAGGATCAAGGCGTCGACGTGCCGCGAATTCAACTGAAGTGTTTTCTCGATCGCCTTGGCTGCCGCTTCCGCATCACTGTCCGCAATGGCTTGAGCGAGCCCGAAATGCGCGTCTGCTCGATCTTCGTCAAGCTTCACCGCTTGGCGAAATTCCTGGGCCGCCAATTGATAGTCATGCTTGTCGAGGGCGAGCCGGCCGCTAGCCAAATAGGGCTCCGGCGATTTCTTGTCGTCCTTCTTGGCCTTGTCGTAAAACAACTCCAAGACTTGACGCGGATCCGCTTTGCGGGAAAGAAAATATCGCCCCAACGTCATGCGACTGGCTGTGTCGCTATAACGACTCGGGCGATCTCGAGCCAATGCCTCCAACTCTTGCAAGCTCTTTTGAGCAAGATCGTCCTCGGCAACCTGGCGATACGCGAGAAACGCAACCCATCGCAATTGCAGATCGGTCGAATACCGTTTGAGCGCCTTATCCGCAGTGACTTTGGCCTGGTCATACAGCCCCAAAGCCAATTCGGATTCAATCTTCAGAACTCGCCATGCATCCCGCCACTCGCCGTCTTCGATCGCCTTCGTGGTTGCATCGAGGCATTGTTTGTACTCGCCCTGCCAATACATCGACTGGGCGGCCTTCAATTCAGCGGCCCGCGCCGGCTGAGGCCAACAGAGAGTCGCCGCGAGGAATACGATCAGGATTCCGCAAAGCGGAGTTCGCGCTCCGATTTCTATACGTCGTTTGGCGCGAGTCGGCTCGGTAGGCGAGCTCGGCGCGGCGCGAGGGCGAGCGGAATCAGCCATCCATTTACCTCTAGCGGGGTTGGCAACTGACTAAACGGCAGCCGCGCTGGAAACGTCCAACGGTCTTGAACCTTAATCCGCTCGCACACTTCTTGGCATTGCTTAGCCGCGGCGCGGTGGAATCTCAACAAAACCAACTCACTCCTGCTCCCCCTCCAACTTCGGTCAACCCTTCATTGTAGGGTAACCGGCAAGGTACAAGCAACGGAAACCTGAACCAGGGATCATTGCTCGCTCAAACTCAACGATCCACGAATCTTTGACGACCACAATCATCTCGCGAAATCGATCGCCCGTTGTGGACGTTTCTCACAAATCGCGGCAATGGTTGTAACGCTGGTGTAACGAGCGGCGAACTTTCAATTGACCGGGTGCCCGATCCTACTTACGCTTGGCTGGACCAAGACCCAATCGCATTCGACTGACGGTTGGGAATTTTCCAGAGTCGGAGAGAGACGACATGACACCTTCGACAGTGAGGACGAGGTTGCATTGGATCGGTTGCGGACTCGTTGTGTCAATCTGTTGTCCTGCATTCGCACAACAGCAATCGGCCGTCGTATCGAGGCAAGTTGTCGAGTCGAAGCCGCCATCGATTACGTATCCACGGTCACGTCGATCGACAAGTTGGGTCACGATGCCTCGCGGTGTCCGAGTCGCAGTCGACAAAGGCGTCGAGTGGAAAGGCGTGAAGGTTTATTTGTCGCTCACCTGGAATTTGGTTGCGGTCGACAAACAGGGCAAGGCGATTTGGGGAAGTCACGTTAGCGCTTTTTGGGACACTGTCGGATTCGAACGAATCGAGGCACCGCCCGAGAGCGGCAAGGAGATCTGGGCCGTCGCTTTGACGTCCTCGCGAAAAGAAAAATTCGTTGAATACTACGACTTGAAAACCGGCAAAAAGCTACGAACTGAGGGCGGCGGCGGCGATCCGAAAGGGCGCAAGAGCAAGCTGCGAAAAGTTTGGAGCGGCGACAAATCCAACGTCGACGAGCCGATGTCTATTTTGGTCAGTTCGGCCAAGCAGTGGGAAGCTGTTCGCAGCCGGCTTTTTAGCGGCGTACCCAAGACGCCTACCGCCGAGGACAAGATCGATTTCGAGAAGGAGGCCGTGCTCGTCCTTTCATCGGGGAAGACGAGTAACTCCCGCGGCATTAGCGCCAAGTTCGTTTACGAAGATGACGAACGGATGTTGGTTCGCCTTCACTACCACACGTATCAGTCGTTTGGAAACACGCCGTCGACTTGGCCGTACGGAATCATCATTGTTCCGCGCCGCGACAAGCCCTACATCGTCGAACGGAATCGGCAATCGCTCATCGGCGGGCCGGCGCTATGGAAAGAGTTCAAACGATTCGAACTCAAGTAGCCGGCCCTACTCGGGTTGATCGTCGACGCTAAAATCGGTCGCGTTGTCCACGCCAGGATTTGTGTCGACAACATGAGGCCGCCGCGGACGTACGTAGGTGCTGACGAGCCGTTCAAGCCGCTCGCGGTTGCCGCAATAGCGAATGTAGACGCTTCGCAATGATGGCAGTGGTTGGTTGGGGTCGACCGTAATCAACAGTCCCTGCTCGAGAAACTCAACACGGCCCATCTCGTTCCAGGCAATTCGGCGCGGCCGTCTGCCCGGGGCTTTCTGAGCTACGCCAAGCGGACCGAATTCGAAGGAAACCGGCGACCACAATCGCCAACTGACCGCGGCAAGAATGACCGCCGCGATCAAGCCCGACGTCCAGTCGCTCAAGACACCGACCGCGCCGCCAATCAGACCGATCAAGGCAACCATGGCGAGTCCATTGAGTCCGTAATCGCGCAGTCCGCGATTGCAAATCTGCAACTCCAGCGGCGCATTGCGATGTCGCGTTGGTCGAGAAGAGTCGCTCATGAACTCGAGCCGGATCGTAATGGAAGATGGAAAAGTAGCCGAGCTGCTCGGCTCTATTCCATTGTACTCAACCGGTTAGCGATCGTGACGGAGACTTCCCGCCGCAGTGGATTTGGCTTTTAGCGTTGAATCTGCTTCACCAAACGAGCTTGCGGCCTGTTGATTTAACCGCCCTCAATCACTAAGCCGCCTCTCCCGCCGACGCGCGCCGACGCGTGAGAGCTCGGGAGAGGCCGAAGCGCGCAGAGTGCAAAGTAGGGAGTGCAAAGTATCAAAATGAAAGACCCCAACGAGCAAGTCTTGCTTGCCTTGCCCCGTGCCGGTGAATCAGGCTCACAAGCTACCCACCAGAACTGCCCCCATCCGCAGACCCCCACGGGCCTTGCGGCCTGTTGGGGTCTCGACTGCGCGTTGCCCCTGCGGGGCAACGGACTCACCTCACCCGTCATTAGGCTGCTGGCCTTACGGTTAAATCAACAGGCCGCAAGGCTCTTTGGGGTCTGAGCATGCCAGCCGGCGTTGCCCGAAGGCGAAGCCGCAAGCGCCGCCCTGGGTTGGTCTCACCTGACCATCAATCGTTCGATGACTGGGCTCCCCTCGTCGCCGTCTCGCTTGGGTCGAACCATTAACATGATGATGGTGCCCTGCTTTAGATCTTTGGTGGACCCGGCTGCTTGTCGGCCTCGTCGAATCGTGGTCTTGTCGGTAATGCGATAGGTGGTCCGTCCGCCGGCGCGGTCGCGCACTGTCAGCTGTTTGGACTCGGCGTTGTACGAAACAACTCGACCCATCAAACGATTTCCGCCTAGGCCGCCCGGTCGAGCCGGTTGTTGAGGCGGACCGCCAGGACGGCCGCCCGGTCGAAAACCACCGGGTCGAAAACCACCGGGTCGAAAACCACCGGGTCCGAAACCACCAGGTCCGAAACCACCAGGTCCACCGGGGCGACGACCCGATCCGCCCGCACGATTGCCTCGCCGGGCCGAACCGCCATCGGAGTCTCTCTGCAGATAGACCAAATACTCCTGACTGACCGGTTTGCACCAACCCTCTTCATCGCTGCATGCGAAGTAATTGACTTTCACTCGAAACGGTTTGCCTGGCTTGAGGTTCTTGATGTCGAGGAGGAACTCGCGCGGGTCCATGTCGGCGGCTTCCTTGACCTTCGGCCCCTCGCCTTGCGACGGTGAAATTTCGACTCCGTCTTCGGCGACGATCGAATAGGTCAACGGCGCCGCCAGATTGTTCCAATGGACGTGATAGAGCGGATCGATGTGGAAGCCCAAGTACAACTTCCCCGCGCCTCTTCCCATCGCCTCGCGGTCCGCTTCAGCTCGTAACTTCACATAAAACGGTTCGCCGTCGTCGCCCGCCTTGGGCTCGGCGCGAAGCGGCATCAATCCCGAGGGGACGTTGATGCGAGGCACGACGCCGCGAGCTGCGCCCGGCTTGGGCGCGACGAACTTCGTCTCCAAATCGGCGACTCGTGTTGGGTTCTCCACTTTCCCAACCAACCGTTCCAAGTCGGCGCGAACCAAATCGGGTTTCGACCAGGTGCGTCGAACGACGACCTTGCCATCCGGTCCGACGATGAATTCCGAGTTCGGTGCGTTGCCCATGTTGTGCTTGACGGCATTGTCCATCGTGTCGCAGATCCAGGGAATCCGCGAACCCAATGTTCGCTCCGCCTCACGCACATGCATCAAACGTTCTTCTTGAGTAAACGGCTGCACGTACCCATTCGTTTCCGGATGGGCCAGCGCCTTGTAGACGTAGTAGAACTTGACTCCCTTGGGCGAATAATCTCGCTCGACCGTCTCCAAACTGGAAACGTTTCTCAGGAAAGGCGGTCAGGTCAAACAGCCGAAAACAAGCACCGAATAATGGCCCTTCAAACTGCGAAGTTCGAGCGGCTTGCCGTCCGCGTCCAAGGCCTTGATGTCCGGCAACAACTCACCAACCTTCGGCGCGCTTCGCTCAAAGGAGCTATTCAAGCCGCCTCGCGTTGTCCTTCCGGCTTGGCTACCGCCCTGTGGCCGAAAACCCTGCGGCCGAGATCCCTGTGGCCGCGATCGGCGATCGCCGCCAGGACCTTGAGCGCCCGCGTTTACGGTCAGGAACAGAGAAACGGTTAAGAGTGCGAACCAAAAAATCTTCATGCCAATTCTCCGTGGGAACGGTTGGTGCGCAGCGCATCGCCCCTAGGCTAACGAGGTCGCGCATAGGGTCACAACACCGAATTGCGCAAAAGGTATCGAACAAATTCGATCGTCGCGAAAGGCGCTCGCCTGTCTCGACTTCGCCCACGCCTCCAAATCATGTTGACCGGAATGTCCTGTACTCGTCAAGCGCGGCGTAAAACGACGTTCGAAATGGGTCTTAGAAAATGGCTCTACGATTTCGCGATCGCCGTGGCGAGGCGATAGCTCAGTCTTCCCAGGGCTCGGTGATAGACCAAAAGGCCCACCGTATGGACAAAGGCCACAATGGGGCAGAAGACGAACGAAAACGCGAGCAGCGCGCTCGACGTCACGACGACCAAAAGGACGACGCCCGATTCGCAGTAGAACGGGATCCACATCGAGGGGAAGCGTTTGAGGCCTTCGAACACTTCACGCGATGCAGGGAGAAAGATCGAGTTGGATTCCATCATGGAGATCAAGAAAAACGGATAAAGCAGAAATTGAAACGGCAGCACAATCAGAACGAAGCAGGCAATGTATGGCACCCCACGCTAGCCAGGAGGATCGAAACGATTCCGCTGACCAAGTGGCTGAGCAGCAGCGAACTGAACAGCATGCAGAGAGTGTCGCTATGATCGAGAATCTGCCCGAATCCAACCCAGGATTCGATCACAACCTCGCCATTCGCCGTGTCGCAAATGACCGCGCGCACCAGTCCCGCGAGATAAACCAACATTCCTAACCAGAGGACTGCGACAAAGATCCCCACACGCATTCCGGCTCTCGGCCAACCGCCGTCGCCCATCAACATGCTGAGAATCACCGTTGATAGTACGTATTGAATCGTAAGAAAAATCGTACAAATGAGGATCTGGTTCAGGGCGTCGGAATGAAGCAAAAAACCAAGCTGTTCGGAAAAGTAGTTTCCCTTCAACAGGCTTCGTTTCTTCTCTTTCTCCTCCGCCTCTTCGATCGCCTTCTCTATCGATTCGGCCGCGTACGACTTGGCCAATGGATCGTACTTCGCCGCTAATCCGATGCCTTCGAAGATTGGCGATTTTGGCGCCTCCGCCGGAGCTGGTGGAGCTGGCGGAGTTGGCGCTGTCTGACTCGGGGGCGGCGGCGGAACCGCGGTCGACGGCTTATTCGCCGCTGCCGTAATCGGAGTCGACTTGCTGGGCGCAGGTCGGCTCGTAGTTGTCTTGCTCGGCGCTGTCTTGTTCGGCGCTGTCTTGTTCGGCGCTGTCTTGTTCGGCGCTGT
>CAZMNY010000051.1:16549-55894 GCA_964567745.1 uncultured Pirellulaceae bacterium
TCGGCGCTGTCTTGTTCGGCGCTGTCTTGTTCGGCGCTGTCTTGTTCGGCGCTGTTTTGCTCTAATCGGGTCGCTTGATAGCCGATACCGTTTTGCATTTTGGGCACTCGTAAGTCACACCAACCTGTCGCGTGGTGACTGCGATCGTGTCGCCGCACTTGGGGCAGGCGTAGTTGAACGCGTCGTCGACCGTCTGTGACTTGTGAGCGGTCTCGGACGAGGGCTTGCTCGGCGCCGAACCAGCAGAGCTAGCCGACGGTGCCGAATCCTCGTCGGCACCAGCGGCGTTAATCTGCTCTAACGTATGGACTCCGCGATTGGCAATCGGTTCATAGGCGGGCCGTTCAACAGCGTCCTCCAGCGTCAACTCGTCGTTCTCCGAGCTGTTTGCTGTTGTCTCTGTTTCGGAAGCGACTTGCCGCTTCGGCTCATTGGGAGCTTCAGGCGCAATGTTGTCGGTCAAACAATCTGGGCAGGGAACGAGGTCGCCGCCGGAGACGGCGTATAGTCGAGTCCCGCAAAGCGAACAAGTGAAGCCGAAACTGGCGATCGAACTTGCTGGACGAGTTGGTTTGGGTGGCGGCTCAACTTGACGACCTCGATCTTGCTGACGATGGTCGTCCGCCGGTCTGTCCGTTGTGCCTCCTGCGCTATCATCGCGGAGCGAGAGGTGACTGTCGTACGGCACCGAGTCAGAATCGGGCGGCTGGGAACTCTCGCCGGTCGCTCGCTCAAGCACCGAATCGGGAACGTTGTAGGCCGTGATTTTCTCGGCGGGCGCCAGACCAAGAATGTCGTCATCCTCGACTTTCGGCTTCGCCTTCGGTTTGTCTTCGAGCATCCCGGGCGGCGCATTGACGAGGACCATCGAATGGCAGTCGGGACACCGAACTTCATCACCCACCTGCCGGACCGAAACGCCGATGCGAGTCTGGCAGAGTTGACATGAGATGCGAAACTTGTAGACCTTCTTCTTCCGCCTCTTCTTCTTCTTGGGCGACTCCGGCGTCGCTTCCTGACTTGTCCGCTCGGCCTCTTTCTCAACTCGTCCCGGCGCCGTCGGCAACGTCGTTCGCGGCTTCGGCAGTTCCGGCGCCGCAGGCGGAGACGAACGGGCGCTCGGCGGTGAGGGAGCGCACGGTGGAGGAGGAGGTGTTGGCCCCGAGTGAGATGTTGGCGGGGAAGTTGGCGGCGGAGTTGGCGGCTTGGATGGCTGGGGAGACTTCGCTTGTGGGGGCGGGGCCGATGAAGGGGCAGTTCCGCTGTCGACGGTGGAACTACTTGCGGCCGGTTTGTCCCAGAACAGCGAGTCAAAATCGTCGTCGATGGAGGGCGTTCCCGAGCCACTCACCGCGGGCGCGTCGACCGGTTCGGAAGGCGTTAACGCCCCGTTCGAGCTCGGCGAGGTGATCGTGCCTCCGCAGCGCGGACAAATGAACGACTGCCCAGCCTGACTGGCCGGCGCCTTGATGTTCTGTTCGCAAAGCGGACAAGGAAATCGAACCGCTGCCACACTGATGCTCCGTCCCTGCTAGGACACTCCGCTGTACGCCCCGGCTGTACGCCACGATGGGATCAATCAGGCTTCGCCGCCATTCCCACTTTGGCTCACGCACGGGAAAGCGGCGACATGTGAATCTCCCCTCTCATTCGTAACCATACTCATACTCTTAATCTGCGCACAAAAAAACCCAACGCCGATAAGACGCTAGGTCGCCAAAAAATATCCGTTTGCCTACATGTCGTTCCGATTTGGGCTTCGAATTAGCTCGAATCACCCAGAAACGTCAGCGCCAAGTTCTTGCCGATTCAGCAAAGGTCTCGAGCACTCGACGGGAATCATGCCGCTAGGCGATGTTCTGTAGAATAGGAGCGAACGCGGGCCCTTGCGATGTTGCGCTGCCGCCTGCTGCAGGCTTCCACCAGGGATAACTGCCGTACGATTGAAGTTCCAGCAGCAGCAGGACACAGGCTGTCAGCAAGGCGATCAAAGCGATCACCAACATCCACGTGTAAACGCCGCTCGACTGCTTGCGAACAACTTCGCCAGCTGCGTTAGATGAGCTTAGTTGCGACACGATCACCCTTCCTAATAATGCCTCGACGATACTCTTTGATGATTTCCGCAACAGCTCGATCGGGTCCCGTCTTGCGAATCACGACGCGGCCCAAGTAAGTGCTCTTGCGAAATACTTCCAATTGATGGCCTTCTTTAATTCCATCATCCGAACCGATCGAAATCTCGATCAGATCTTTTTGGCTCACGCCTGTGACAACGCCATCGACCGTAGGAGCAATATTGGCAATGTTGTGAATGTCGATGCCATGAGCTTGCACGGCTGCGGACAGCTGCGAGTTCTGAGCCAACAATTGAGATCGACGAACTTCCAGGTCGCTCTTCAAACCTTCCAGACGATTCAGTTCATCCGTCAAGCGAACGACTTGATTGAACATGTTGTCGCGGTCGAGTTGCGAGTCGCGAATGTTCTTCCGCAAGCCGGCGACTTCCGTCGTCAGCCGCTCCAACTCCGTTACCGTCGTGCGGTGAGCCGCGGTGAGTACGCCGTTGGAGCTTTGCAGTTCCAGCAACGTGGTGTTGGCTTGTTGCAGAGCCGCGTTGACTTGCTCGTACTTCGAGCGTGCGGCGGCGATCGCAAACCGGCGAGCTGCTTGCTCAGCAGCCAACGCGTCCTTAGAACGTCCGAACTCAATGTTCATTTGATCGCGCTGAGACCTCATGTCGTCGACTTGCTTGGCCAAGTCCTTGGCATGCTCACGCCAGTTTTTGTGAGTTGCGAATACCAACATCGCAAAGGCCATAAAGACAACACTCATAACCAAAATGAGCACGGTCAAAATCTTGCCGAGAAGCGTCATCAGTCTCGTCCTCTTGAAACAATCGATACGGCGAGGCTAGAAGTGTGAGAGGCACCGCGCCCTTTGCGGGACCAAAATTGAGCCGATGGGTCGAACGGAGTTCCAAACGATCCAACTGCCAAATGGCACCCGTCGACGAACCAGGATGATCGTCGTCCACTCAGTATAATTCCGGTCGCGCAACAGTGTCAACGAAAACACAATAAAATGGGTTAAATACGCAATATAGACCGACTTGTGTCTCGGCACCCAGGCCACAACAGGGCGGCGTAAGTCCTACAATCGACATTTCCCTTTTCGTTCCGCCCTTTGGCGAGTATTCCCCACCGCGCGAATCGGTCAGATAATGCCAATGAATGGACCCAAATCGATGAGCGAGCCAATCGATATCCCCGATGCCTGGAGAGAGTTGCCCGGCTATCAGTTGGAGCAATCTTACGAATGGAATTACCGCAACCCGCCGGACCGAGTCAGCTTGGAGGTGCCGGCGATCTCGGGTGAGTGGAGTTTCTGTGGGTCGCCCATCGATTCACCGTTGGGCATTTCCGCCGGCCCGCTGCTCAATGGCGCCTGGTGCCTCTATTACGCCGGCCTGGGCTATTCCGTCGTTACCTACAAGACCGTTCGATCGAGCGAACGGGCCTGCTACCCTCAGCCCAACCTACAGCCGGTCCGCTGCCATTCGCTCAAGGGAGGCGAGCAACGATTGCCGGCGGCTAAACAAATGGAGGGATCGTGGGCCGTTTCCTACGGAATGCCGTCGCAGGAGCCGAGTGTCTGGCGGGACGACGTCTTGGCCACCCGAACTCGATTGCCCAACCAGACTCGGCTTGTCGTGTCCGTCGTCGGAACCATTCAAACCGGCTGGAGCCTCGAGCAGCTTGCGGACGACTACGCCGTTTGCGCCAGCATGGCGATCGAATGTGGTGCGGACGGGGTGGAGGCGAATTTCTCCTGCCCGAATGTCTCGACCGCCGACGGACAGCTCTACCAGAACCCAAAAGATGCTCGATTTGTGATCGAGCGAATTCGTCGCGAGATTCGCGGCGCGCCGCTGGTTGTGAAGATCGGCCACACGCCGCTCAATCAGCCCGTCGATGAAATAGTCGCCGCCCTGGCGCCCTCGGTCAACGCAATTTCGACGACCAACAGTGTCGCTTCGACCATTGTCGGCGACGACGGGCAGTTGATGTTCTCGGGACAACCTCGCGGCATCTGTGGCGCCGCGACCCTCGAAGCCTCTGTGGCTCAAGTCGATCGACTCCGCCAGTCACTCGACCAACAGGGATTCAACACCGAACTGATCGGAGTCGGAGGCATTGCGAGCGTCGTCGACGTCAAGCAATACTTGTCCGCCGGCGCCGCCAGCGTCCAAATGGCGACTTCCGCCATGGTCCACCCCTGGACCGCCATGCAAATCCGAAAACAATGGACCGACGCCTAACTCGATTAGCCCATTGCCGCACGCGAGTCGTAACGAAACTCGTTTAACCCATTGCCGCACGCGAGTCATTACGGAACTCGTTTAACCCGCTGCCGCAGGCAAGGCCTCAGAAAGAACGAAAACCAAGGCAGAACAAAAACAACATCACCTAGCGGCGCCCTAGGACCATGTTTGGTGCAACGGGGTCGGGCCGTGTTTTGGAACAATTGGCCGATGCGTAATCAGGAAACAGACAACAAGACGAGGAAATGATGAGCGAAACATGTCGGTGGGGAATTTTGGGTGCAGCCAACATCGCGCGAAAAAACTGGCAGTCGATTCGGAACTCGCCGAATTGTTCTTTGGTCGGTGTGGCGAGTCGCGATGTGGATCGAGCGAATGACTTCATTAGAGACTGTCAAGCGTCGGCGCCGATCGACCCCAGTCCCGTTGCGTTCGCCGACTATGATTCGCTACTCGCGTCTCCGGACATCGACGCCGTTTATGTCCCATTGCCGACGGGTCTGCGCAAGCCGTGGGTCGTCAAGGCGGCGGCGGCGGGCAAGCACGTGATGTGCGAAAAGCCATGCGGCGCGTCGGTGGAAGACTTGCAGGAGATGATCGCCGCCTGCCGGACTCATGGCGTGCAGTTCATGGACGGCGTCATGTTCATGCACAGCGACCGACTTGGCGCGCTTCGCGAATCGCTCGACGACGGAACGAGCGTTGGGAAGATCAATCGGATTACGAGTCAATTCAGTTTCCGAGGCGACGACGCGTTCCTGAATGACAATATTCGCTTGAGCGACATGCTCGAGCCGGACGGCTGCGTTGGCGATTTAGGTTGGTACAACATCCGTTTCGCACTTTGGGTAATGCAGTACCAGATGCCGAGAAAAGCGACTGGCCGCTTGTTGCGCACAGCGGGGCGTTCGGATAGCGGAGCGGCGTTGCCTATCGAGTTTTCGGCCGAGTTGTTCTTTGACGACGACGTCTCGGCGAGCTTCTACTGCTCGTTCGTAACGGAACATCAACAGTGGGCCAACATTAGCGGAACGGCGGGCCACATCCATCTGCAGGATTTCGTCCTTCCTTACTTCGGCGCCGAATCTTGTTTTGACGTTGTCAACGCCGAGATGGATGTCGACGGCTGCGACTTCAACATGCAGCCGCATCGCCGAACCGTCTCGACTCCCGAGTACAGCAACTCATACGAAAGCGCTCAGGAGACAAAGATGTTCAGCACCTTCGCCAAAAACGTTCTTTCGGGCGTCGTCGATGATCACTGGCCGGAAATCGCATTGAAGACTCAGCAAGTCATGGCGGCCGTGCTCGCCTCAGCAAAACAGGATGGCCAGGTCGTCGAACTTTAAGATTCAGACGAACCCGAGCATTCAATCAGACAGCGTTGCCCGTAGGCTACGTTGGCCAACGGCCTACCTCAACGTAGCCTACGGGCAACGCCCTAGTGCTGTGTTACAGCTTGGAATTGGGATCGACAATTCGTTTGGTCAACGCCCGCCACGGCGAATCGGGTGCGCCACCCTAAAACCAAGGCGTAACGCGGCACTAGGAGCTCTTGAGCCGTTCGGTGAATCAGAATCAACGGCTAAGGAAACTCCACTGCGGCAGGATGCCCCAGCCACGTAGCGCTTGCTCGTTCGGTGAACCAGGATTGCCAGCGTAAGCGCAGACGGAAAGGCGTCGCGGTATACTGCTTCGTTTTGCGAAATTATCACAGGCCATCGAGGTGCTGCGGATGTCGAGTCCCACAGAAACGTTCCGAAAAGACTACCAGCCGGCCGACTTCCAAGTCCACGGAATCGAACTGACCTTTGAATTGGGTGAAGAAGAGACGTTAGTCCGCGCGAACATTGAGTTCCAGCGAATCGGCTCCAATAGCGATGCGGCTCTCGTGCTAACGGGCGAGGACATGGAGCTCCGTTCTCTGACGATCGATGGCGATGAGGCTCTAGAGAAAGGGTATACGGTCGACAAAGAATCGTTGACGATCAATTCGCCGCCGAACCGGTTTGTGCTGAACAGCATCGTTGCAATCAAACCGCAAGAGAATCTCGCTCTCTCAGGACTCTACAAATCCTCTGGCAACTTTTGCACTCAATGCGAAGCCGAGGGTTTTCGGCGAATCACTTATTTCCTCGATCGGCCCGATGTCATGACGCGCTACAAGACGTCAATCATCGCCGACCCAGAAAAATATCCGGTATTGCTCTCCAACGGAAATCGCATCGCGACAACCGACTTGGCTGATGGTCGGCGCCAGGTTATCTGGGAAGACCCGTTCCCGAAACCGTCCTATCTGTTCGCGGTTGTGGCCGGGAACCTGAAGTGCAAAGAAGGCGTATTCACGACGCGGTCGGGTCGCGAGGTCAAGCTGGAGATCTGGGTCGCCGCGGAGGACCTGGACAAGACCGATCATGCTCTGGCATCGCTACAAAAATCGATGGCCTGGGACGAACAGGTCTACGGTCTTGAATACGATCTCGACATCTACATGATCGTCGCCGTCAGCGATTTCAACATGGGAGCGATGGAGAACAAGGGACTCAACGTCTTCAACACAAAATACGTTTTGGCTCGGTCCGACACTGCAACGGACGTCGACTTCGACGGTGTCGAAGCCGTTATCGCTCACGAGTATTTTCACAATTGGACAGGTAACCGAGTCACTTGCCGCGATTGGTTTCAGCTGACCTTGAAAGAAGGCTTGACCGTATTTCGCGATCAGCAATTCACGATGGACCAGACGTCGGAAGGCGTAAAACGCATCGACGACGTGAGGTTGTTGCGGTACGCCCAGTTCCCCGAAGACTCAGGGCCGATGTCGCATCCGATCCGACCCGACTCGTATATCGTGATGGACAACTTCTATACGGCCACCGTTTACAACAAGGGTGCCGAAGTGATTCGAATGTACCAAACGCTGCTGGGGAAAGAGGGATTCCACAAGGGCATGGACCTCTACTTCCAGCGGCACGACGGGCAAGCGGTCACCTGCGATGACTTTCGGGCAGCGATGGCGGATGCGAACGGGCGCGATTTGAGTCAATTCGAGCGATGGTACGACCAGAACGGAACGCCGCAAGTCACGGTAACCTCATCGTACGACGAAGCCGCCAAGTCCTTCACTGTCGAACTGCAGCAAGAAAGCGCCGCAAGCGATTCCCATCAGCCATTTCACATGCCAATTCGTATCGCGTTGCTAAGTGACAATGGAAATGAAATCGAGTCGACGCTCGACGGAAAGTCACAAACCGAACACCTGCTCGAATTGACCGAGTGGCGTCAATCTCTTGAGTTTGAAGGCGTGAGCCAGTCGCCGATCGTCTCGATATTGCGAGGGTTCTCGGCGCCAGTGAAGCTATTTTACGACCGCCCGCGCAGCGACCACGCTTTCTTGATGGCCCATGATCAAGACGATTTCAATCGGTGGGACGCAGGCCAGACGCTCGCCAAGGAACTTATGCTCGAGCAGATTGTGGCTGTTCAAAATGGCGAATCTGCGGTGTGCGACGAACTTTACTCGAGTGCCTTTGGCGCTCTGCTGGCCGATGAGTCGCTCGATGGATCGTTCAAGGCTCTGGCCATGCAATTGCCGAGCGAACGAGAACTTGGCATGGCCATGGATGAGATCGATCCCGAAGCCGTGCATCGAGTGCGAGCCGCATTCATCCAGCAGCTTGCCGCGGCGCACCGCGATACGTTATTGGCGATCTACCGTCAGACCAACGTAAAGACCCAGTATCGGTTTGAACAGCAAGAGGTGCAGCGGCGAGCGTTGAAGAATGCTTGCCTGGCATATCTCTCGGCGCTGCAAGACGACGAGTCGGCGCAGCGTCTGGTTTGTGAGCAATTCGAATCGGCGGACAACATGACGGACCAGCAAGCTGCCCTGGCCATGCTCAGCCAGCGAGCGATTCCAGAGCGAGATCGGGCGCTTGAGCAGTTTTATGCCCAATGGAGCCACGATGCTTTGGTCATCGACAAGTGGTTTGCCGTGCAGGCTGGAGCGTCTGCGGAAGACAACCTCGAACGAGTGATCGAGCTAGCGCAACATTCCGCCTTCAATCCCAAAAACCCAAATCGACTGAGAGCGCTCGTCGGCACCTTTGCGGCGGGAAATCAGCTCCACTTTCACAACAAGAGCGGCAAGGGTTATCGATTCGCCAGCGATATGGTGCTAACCGTCCAAAAGGACAATCCCCAGGCCGCCGCTCGACTCGTCGGCTCATTCAATCAATGGACTCGCTTCGACGCCGAGCGACAGAAGCTGATACGAGCCGAGCTGAACCGTATTGTCGAAACCGAGGGGCTCGCAAAGGACGTGTTCGAGATCGTACAACGATCGCTCAACGCCTGAGCAACGTGGCTGGGACATCCTGCCGCAGTGGAGTTTCCTTAGCGTTGAATCTGATTCACCGAACGAGCAAGCTGGTTGGGGTCTTTCATTTCTGCATTTTGCATTCTTCACTTTGCACTTTGCACTCGATATGGCCGGTCGACAGGACAACCCCGCAGACACGACGTGAGTCGGATTAGGGTTTCGCACATGTGGGCCGAAGACTAACCTCATCGTAGCGTTCGGCCATTTTCTTCCGCGATCACGACTAATGCTTGTTACACCATCCATAAACAGGCGCGACCAAATCGTCTCGACGGCGATGGGTGCGGTGATTGTTGTCGCGGCGCTGGTGCTCGGTTATTTCTACCCGTGGTGTTATGCCGGCGTTCTTCTTGGACCTGCTGCATATTGGTGGTTTCGCCGGCCGTGTGTGCGCCGATTGCAGGTGATGAGCGAGTCGTTCCCCGATGTGTGGGAGGGGATTCTTCGATCAAAGGTTTCCTATTTCAATGCGCTCGACGAGGCGCAGAAAGAACGATTCCGACAACTGACCAAGGTCTTCCTCGACGAAACTCGCATCACTGGCATTCGAACGGATGTCGACGAAACAACTCGCGTGCTGGTCGCGGCCAGCGCCATCATTCCCGTCTTCGCTTTCGAGGATTGGGAGTACTCGAGGCTCGGCGAGGTGCTTATTTACCCGAGCAGTTTTGACGACGATTATTCGACGGACGAAAGCGTTCCTCGCGACACGCTAGGTATGGTCGGCGTCGGACACCTGAGTGGAGTGATGATTTTGTCAAAACCGTCGCTGCACAGCGGGTTTGACATTGCCAATGATTCGAACAACGTCGGCATTCACGAATTCGCCCACCTCATTGACGGCGCGGACGGGCAAATCGATGGCATTCCTCCCGGCGTCCCGGCAGACGTCGCCCGCTCGTGGATCGAATGGGTCGCGGAGGAACTGGCCGAGCCGCCGGACGGTCGCTCACACGTTCGACCGTATGCCTACACGAACGAGGCCGAATATTTCGCGGTGCTGGTGGAGTACTTCTTTGAGGCACCCGACAAGCTCAAACAAAACAATCCCGACCTCTACAAAATGCTTTCGAGCATGTTCCGACAGGATACGGCGACGATCATTCCCGGCATCGCGTGGCGTCGACATATACGAGTCGGTCGCAATAGTCCGTGTCCATGCAACAGCGGCAAGAAGTATAAGAAGTGTTGTCTGAGGAATGCGAGGCGAGGACGGCCCAAGTAAGCGGTTGACCGGTAACGCCAGACGAAGCGAAGAAAGTCGCGACGGGTCAAGCTTATTGTTAGGGCTTTGCCTGCGGCGGCGGGTTAAACGTGATTTTCGCCTTCCGCGCGTCGAAGACGAATTTGCCGTCGACCATAGTGCGAACGACTTTGATCTTCGCGATTTCGTTTTCTGGGCAGGTCAGGTAGTCTCGATCGAGAACGACCAAGTCGGCGAACTTGCCCTGCTCTAGCGACCCCGCTTTGTTTTCAGAAAAGGAGAGATGAGCTGGGGCGGTTGTAATGCAGCGAAGCGCTTGCATGCGATCGAGTTTTTGACGAGGCCCATACAGCTTGCCTTTCCAGTTTCGACGGGAGACGGCAACCTGCAACATGAGAAAGGGATTGTAGGCGTTCATCGATCGATTCGGATCTAGACCCATCATGTGGTCGCCTGCGATTGCCGTTGGAATGCCGCCTCGAATCCAGTCGCCCAACCCAATGAAACGCGCGGCCCAGTCGGCGCCATAGACTTCTGCGATCGCGTCCGAGTCTTTGAAGTAAAGCGACGGTTGGGTGTCGAGGCATACGCCGAGCCGACTTGCTCTGGCGATCGAGTCTGTTGCAGGGAAGTAGGCGTGTGTAAACGAAAACCGTCGATCCACAATGTTCGGATGTTTCTGCTGGACGATTTCTAGCGAGTCGAGGATCGCGTCCACACCGGCGTCACCCGTCACGTGACAACACCACTGCCAGCCCAAGCGATGTCCTTCCGCAAAGACTTCGGCCATCTGCGGGACGGTGTAGTTTATGTCTCCGCGATACTTGGCGTCTTTGTGCGAGTAGAATTTGATGCGACTGGCACCATAGTCTTCACGCAGGAAGGTATTGCCCCAGTGAATCCCGCCATCAACGGTAATCTTTAGCGGTCCCGCTCGAACCCAATCGTCCCCATCTCCCGTCTTCAATCCAACTTTCTTCGTGAACGCCGCGACGTCCTTCGCCCTGCGAAAGCCCGAGCGAAACGTCTGGGTCATGCGAACGGTAAGCAATCCGCGCGACCTCAATTCACGGTAGCGAAGAAAGTCATCCATGCTCCCAGCGCGTTCGAAGATGCTTGTAATGCCGACGGAGTTGTAGTGCTGATGCACGTTGCGGAGCGACTCTTGCACCCGAGCGTGGTCAAAAACTGGTCGTGGCATCAGCGACCTCAGGTGGGCATTCGCGCCAGCGATTAGTCGAACATTTCCCTCGTCATCCAAGACCAGGTCGCCGCCAGGAATCGAAGGCGAATCCAGTTTCACGCCTGCGGTGCGGAGCCCCAACGTATTCATGGCCGACTTGCGCGCCGCGGTGAAAATGACTGGGTGAGTCGTGCACGCTTGATCGAGTTCCGACGTGGTTGGATGTCGCCGCTCATTGAGCCGAGTGATATCGGCTCGCGGCGTTCGAATCCATTGGCCCGGGGGAATCGTCTTGGCTCGCCGCCGGATCCAGTCTTGAATTTCGCCGATGGTCAGCAATTCTTCATGCGGCTGTTGCAATTCATTGCGAGCCACGCCGATCGCATGACAATGTGCGGCGATGATTCCCGGGATAACGGTCTTGCCGCCGAGCCGTATCACTGTCGTCTCTTTGTCGGCGAGCTTGAGAATTTCGTTGTCATTGCCAACCGCGATAACTCGTCCGCCGCCAACGGCGATCGCCGTGACGATTCGCGAGTCCTCGTCCAAGGTGAGCACCTTGCCTCCGATTAGAACCGTCTCAGCCGAGTTGGGGCTTGCCGCTTTGGCTTGCACTTGCGCCGAGCACGCGAGCAGCAGGAGAAGCGTCGTGACGATCGCTCGATTCATCATCGTCCTCGGTCCCTCAAACGATTGTTTGGCCAACGGAGTTTTTGGGAATATGGCGCCCTGCTACGCTCAGCATCACATGGATGGCTGTTGTATGATAAACGCGAATTTGCCAGCCTGTGTGAATTGGAGAGAAATACCGTGCGAACTTGTTTGATGTTGATTTCCTTTGCGTTGCTCTCGATCTCCACATTGCAGAATGCTTTTGCAGAGAATTGGACGCGGTTTCGCGGTCCGAACGGTCAGGGCATCTCCAGCGAGACCGGGCTGCCGGTCGAATGGTCCGCGACAAAAAACGTCGTGTGGAAGACAAAGATTCCGGGCGTCGGCTGGTCCTCGCCGATTGTTCACGATCAACATGTGTTTCTCACCACGGCCACTGACGACGGCGTGTCGTGCCGAGTGATTTGTGTCAATCGCAGAGACGGTAGTGTCGCATGGAATAAGGAAGTCCACCGTCAAAAGACCGGTCCCAAGCGTCGGCAGAATTCGTTTGCGACGCCAACGCCGGTTACGGACGGCAAGCGAGTCTACGCGGTCTTCTACGATGGGACGGCTGTCGCCGTTGACTTCGCGGGCAAACGAGTCTGGAAGAATTCGGACGTCAAGTTCCACAGCCTTCACGGACTCGGCGCGTCACCGATGCTAGCCAACGGCATGCTCGTGATGCCGTTTGATGGGAGCAGCCGAGAGGAGACTCGACTCGGATGGAAAATCCCCTGGGACAAGGCGACTGTTCATTCCTTTGACACGAGCACCGGTTCGGTTGTCTGGAAAGGAAAACGAGGCGAGTCGCGAGTTGGCCATGTGACGCCGATTCTGATCGACAACGGAAAGCAGGTCGTCAGCTCCGGCGGCGATCGCGTGCAGGGGTTTGACACGGCGACTGGGAAACGGATCTGGTCCATCTATAGCCAAGGTGAAGGCGTTACGCCGTCACCGGTTGTTGGCGACGGCATGATCTTCACATCGTCAGGTTTCGAGAAACCGACGATCCGAGCCATTCGCACGGGCGGCAAGGGCGACATCACCGAAACCCATATCGCTTGGGAACAAACCAAAGGCGTCCCCGTCTTGGCCTCGCCACTCTACGTCAACGCTCACCTCTACACGATCACTCGCGACAACATTCTTCATTGCATCGAAGCCTCGACCGGCAAGATCGTCTGGCTCAAGCGACTCAAGGGCGTCCACTCCGCTTCGCCCGTTCTTGTCGAAGGCCGAATTTACATCCTCTCGGAAGATGGAGTCACCTTGGTTTTGCGTCCCGGAACTCGATACGACGAGATCGCTCGCAACACCATCGACGAGAATTGCTTAGCATCGATGGCCGTGTCACAAGGCCACTTCTATCTGCGAACGGCCGAGCATCTCTACAGTATCGCCGAAGACGAGTAAGCGAAAAAAAGGGGGCGAAAAAAAGGTTCATCCGATATTTCCGGGGCCACATTTTGGCCATCGATAGCGGATTCGCTTAACCCGTTGCCGCAGGCGAGGCTGCCAAATAGGAGCCTGTCAATAGAAGGCCACGAAAAGCACGAGAAGGCACGAAGAAGACGGCGAGCGACCCAGCGACGGAAATCACGACGATGAAGACTTCTTCCTGAAAATCCGCCGAGCCTCCCCGGAAACACCGGATGAACCGAAAAAAGGGGAGCCGTCCATTTTTTCTGCAGACTCAATTTCGTTTAACCTGTTGCCGCAGGCGAGGCCGCAGTAGCCAACAAATGGACGGCTCGCCTTTTTTCGCGCTAATAGAGTTCGCTAATCGGTTGGCGATTGTCGTCGACCAAATAGCGCGGTCGACCGTTGAGATCGGGTATCTTGATGTTGTTGACGTCGAGTCCGATGTTTCGGTAGAGGGTCGCGAAGACTTCTTGGACGTGGACGGGCCGATCGATGGGGACGCCGCCGATGCTATCCGTCTCGCCTATAACGCGTCCGCCTTGGACTCCTCCGCCGGCAATCAGTACCGACTGGGTTCCGGGCCAGTGGTCGCGACCGCCTTTCGCGTTAATCCGCGGAGTCCGACCGAACTCGCCCCAGACCACAACCGTCGTTGTCTCCAGCAGTCCTCGTTGCTCAAGGTCCTGTAAAAAGACCGACAAGGCATGATCGAAAACGGGAAGATACTTGTTCGAAAGATACTCGATCGTACCTTCGCGATTGGCGTGCCAATCCCAGGCCCCGAACGAAACGCTGACGCAGCGAACGCCGGCTTCGATAAGCCGCCGCGTCAATAACAATCGTTGTGGATCTTGCGGCGCGCCGCCAAAGCTCGGATCGGTCTTTTGCATCTTGCCGTAGCGATCGCGAGTCGCCTCGGTTTCGCGTTCCAGGTCGAGTGCTTCGGCGAGTCGACCTGAAGTCAACATGCCAAACGCTTGTTTCTGGAAACTGTCGACACCGCCGCTGTCGAGTTGCCGTTGATGTCGTCCAAGTGCGGTGAGCAGATTGCGGCGATCGTCGAGTCGAGCGGGATCGATGCCGTTGAGCACCAAGTCGTTTTTGACTTTGCCCTCCAGAGCGAACGGGACATGCTCATGGCCCGTAAAGCCAGGCCACGATGGGCGACCTTGCAGGTGCACTCCGTTATTCACGTAAGGTCCGTAGCTCATCTTGGGTGCCGCGTCGACGTACGGGACCATTCCGCCCTCGCCGCAGCCGAGCACGGATGAGGCCATTGAGCCAAACGACGGCCAACCGCCAGACGGTTCGTTGTCTTCGTTGCGACCACCGGCGCGACCGGTGTAACACTGAAACGACTCGTGCCGATTCCTAAAGCCGACGAGTGAACGAATGACCGAAAACTTGTCCGCCATCGCCGACAACTTGGGGAGCAGTTCGCAATACTGCACGCCGGGGACGTTTGTGGCTGCTGGTCGAAACGAACCTCGAATCTCGGACGACGCATGTGGCTTGGGGTCAAACGTCTCGTGCTGAGTCGGGCCGCCCGGTAAATAGATGATCACAGCCGAACGCGTTTGTCTCCGCTCATTCGCCTGAATCAAGTTTGGCAACGTCAGCCCGGCAACTCCCAGCGATCCAATCGTCAGAAAGCTGCGGCGAGGTATACCGTCACAGTGCGAAAATGGGCGGTGATCGCAAAGCCTGAGCATGCCGTTATCTCCCTCGAGGCACCAAACCAACTCAGCCGATTATGATGCCAAATTCCAGCAATTGAAAGACGAAACGTGAGTGTCGCGAACTGAGGCCCTCATTGCATACAACGAGCGAACCTAGACAATAAAGGCCGAGCCGGTTCACGAATGCTTCTACCAATGAGAAAAGGCCACAACGATACATGACGAGCGAAACAAAGAAATATACCGATCCACAAGGCGTCGCGACTGGCTTCGCAGCAGACTTCGCCTCTTGGTTTGAGGGATTGGGGCAAGACAAGATCACGGTCGCACTTTCCGGCGGCAGCACGCCGGCCGCATTATTTGAACTGTGGGGCGGAGAATACGCGAGCCGTATCGACTGGTCACGAATCCATTTCTTCTGGGGCGACGAGCGTTGTGTGGCGCCGGACGACAGTGACAGCAATTACGGCGCTGCTAAACGACTGTTTCTCGACAAAGTCGAAATCGCTGACGACAACATCCACCGTGTGCTTGGCGAAGCCGATCCGGACGAGGAGAGGCTACGTTATGAGAACGAAATCTACGGAAACGTCGACATCGATGACGACGCGATCCCGACTTTCGACTTAGTCATTCTGGGGATGGGCGAGGACGGTCACACAGCGTCCCTCTTCCCACATCAAAGCCAGTTCCTAAAGTCGCCGCAAGTTTGCGAAGTCGCGATTCACCCCGAGACCGCTCAGAAACGAATCACGCTCACCGGCCCCGTTCTTTCCCGAGCCAAAAAAGTTGCCTTTCTGGTCACCGGCGAAGGCAAGGCGGACGTACTGGCTCAGGTCATTAACCGCACCGGCGATTTCGCCAGCTACCCTGCCTCGCACATTGAAGCGGACGACCTGTGCTTTTACGTCGACGAAGCTGCGGCGAATCGACTCTAGCGCGACAAGAGCCGGTGCCGGATCTGAAGAGTCTGCGATGCAGCGACGACTGGAGAGAGGGCGTCGATCAGATCATCCGTCTCGCTCAAGCTTCCGGTGCCAGCGACAGGACGTTTCTCCGCGTTGACTGGTCGCCTTTCGCTCCGCGAAAGTGGCGATGATTGTCACGTTGCGCTTCACGCGCCGCGCGAATGGCGACTATGATCGTGCATTAGGGGTCTTCTTGCCGCGTAATCGCGTAAACTCATTTGTACGGCGCATTCGGAAGACCAAAGGCTTGAAATTCGAGTAACTAATCTCCGTTGAGCAGACTCATGATTCGAATTTACCACACGACCACAGCCATTCTGTTCGCATTGACAATCGTTTCCACAGCGTCTCGCGCTCTGGCGGCGGACGACCAACCCAACTTCATTGTCTTCTTGACGGATGATCTTGGCTGGGGGGATCTCGCTTGTTTCGGGCATTCGAAAATCCAATCGCCGAACTTGGATCATTTCGCCACGGAAGGAATGCGGATGACGCAGTGCTATTCCGCTTGCGCCGTCTGCTCGCCCTCGAGATCTTCGATCTTGACCGGCCGCACGCCTTATCGAAACGGCGTCTGGCGGTGGGTTCCGGATGGCAGCCAGTACCACTTACGGGCCAGCGAAATCACCATCGCCACTCTGCTCAATAAGCGAGGCTACGACACGTGCCATGCCGGCAAGTGGCATCTCAACGGAAAGTTCAATTCGAAAGAACAGCCGCAGCCCGACGATCACGGGTACGACCACTGGATGGCGACTCAGAACAATGCCTCACCCAATCACTTGAACCCGGTTAACTTTGTTCGGAACCGAAAACCTGTCGGCCGGTTGGAGGGCCCTAGCTCTCTGCTCTGTGTGGAAGAGGCGATTAGCTGGCTCGAATCTCGCAAGGATTCCGGCAACCCGTTTTTCCTAACCGTTTGGACTCATGAACCGCATTTGCCGATCGAGTCGGCGGAGGAGTTCATGAAACCCTATCGAGATCTTGACGATCCGAATCTGCGTCAGCATCACGGCAACATCACTCAACTTGACGCCGCGTTCGGCAAGTTGATGAAGGCCGTTGACGACATGGGTTACCGGGACGAGACGTTCGTGATGTTCACGTCGGACAACGGCCCGGAAGGCAACGGCACATCCGGTCGAACACGCGGCTCCACCGGCGGCTTGCGCGGCCGCAAGCGACATTCTCATGAAGGCGGCGTGCGAGTTCCCGGGATCGTTCGCTGGCCCGGGCGTATCAGGCCGGGCGTCGAAACCGACACGCCGGTTATTGGGTCGGACATTTTCACCACCATCTGCGATGTGCTCGATATCCCTCTGCCCAGTGATCGCACGATTGACGGCGCCAGCATGTTGCCTCTGTTTGAAGGGAAACCGATCGAGCGAGATCAGCCGCTTTACTGGCGGAACCATCTCGCTCCAGAGCAATACCGAGTGGCTCTGCGAATCGACGATTGGAAGATCATTGGTTCGGACGATTTGAGCCGTTTCGAGTTGTACAACATTCGCGAGGACTGGAAGGAATCGGAAGACCTGTCGTCGAAGTATCCGGAGAAGTTCGCCGAGCTCAAGCAGCGTTTGATCGAGCAGGACGCCGCCGTGTTGGCCGAAGGTCCGGACTGGTGGAAGAACGACGTCAAACGGTCTCGTCGAAAGGTGAAATCGGTTGAACCGACAGGCGGAAAAGATGAGACCGACGAGTTCGAAGTGGTCAAAGGCGCCACGGCTCGCAAGTCGAAATTCGGTTTTCATCTTACGGCAAAACAAGAGGGTTTCGTGTTGCGCGAGCTCGACGAATCGCGAAGCGGGACGTTGAGGCTCAGTGGCAGCTACCGCAGTACGCAAGAAACTGGCAGAACGCGAAACGCCGCCATCGTCGTCGGCTCGGCGCCAACCAATGCGGCCACGCTGAAGATCGGCACGGCTATCGGCATGAATGACCACACGGCATTCCTAGGCGGCTGGGGCAACGTCAACGCCAACGGCCGCAAGCAGGCTGAATTCAAACCGATGGATGTCTTTGAGTTCACGATCGAGTTGAACCTGAAGAAGCATACCGGCGTCGCCTCGATAAACGGAACGACGTTTCGCGTCAGCGTGCCCAAAGACTTGACCGAGATTCGATTCGTGGGCTACTACGTGAATGCAACTGAGTCCGAGTTCTCCGAGATCGAACTAAAGTAGGTTCGAAAAGACATGAGAATAGAACCGCAAAGAACGCTCGCCCTCGGCGCGTGGTTTGTGTTGGCCATTGCGGGGCAGGGAGTGCTCGCCGCGCCGAGCGAGTCGCGGCGACCGAATGTGGTCATCATTCTGGCCGATGATAAGTGCTAGTGCGCAGTGACCATGCTTCAATATTCGTGTTGTATATGCGTAAACTACAGAGTTTGTCGCTCCTTCTGGACGATGGGCGATTCGGGTGAATTCAGGTCATTCAGGGGCAAATAACTACACTTTGCTACACAGCGAAATGCTTGAGAATGAAATAGATGATCAGGGTTTGATGTCTATCCAGTAATGCTGCAATGCTATCGAGATGCCACGGCCCCGCATCGGTCGGAGCGAGACCGACGCCGAAGGAGCAACGGCACTCAAGCGCGCCGAATTGTCCACAGACGCAGTGTTCAGGACGCAACATCCGTTAATCGCGCCGCCAGCGCCCGTCGCTCGATTGTAGCGAGCGCAACGGCGTTGCTGAGCGGTTTGATGAATCTGGACCAAGGCTTGTAAGCAGGGCTTCTACACCGCGCGATACCTATCGCGGCTGGTCCCGAAATCGGCACCGAGAATGACTCCATGTGGCTCGTGATGATTTTGCTGCTGTCGATGGGAATTCCCGTAACGCCAACAAAACGTGATAGTGAATCTCGTGCTTGGATTATCTCAAGATAGCTGGATTCTTGTCAGCCTTCGGTCTCGCTTATGAATGGCCTGACTAAAAACGATCTGGAGAAAACGCGGTTGCATCAATGTGCGTTGGTTGATCTTGAACAATTTCGGCAATGAGTTTGCCTGTCGCAGTGGCGAGACTCAGCCCGAGCATGTTGTGGCCCGTTGCAAGATAGGCGTTTGACAGCCTTGGAGTTCGCCCAATGATGGGCAGGCTATCCCACGTCATGGGACGCCATCCATACCAGCGTTGGTGCTCCGTTTCAGTAAAGGGCGCAATCAGATAGGGCTCGGCCGATTGGTGAAGTTGCTTGATGCGTCGAGCAGGAATGGACGAATCATAGCCAACGAATTCCATCATCGACCCGAGACGACAGCCTTGCTCGAACGGTGATACACCGACTTTATGCTCAGGGAACAAGATCGGATGTCGAGGGCAAGGGGCAGGGCGAGACATCGTCACCGAATAGCCTTTGCCTGGCTCGATCGGAATCCGGCATTCGAGCATTGCCGATAGCTGAGCAGACCAGGCTCCGGTCGCAAAGATGAATCGGTCGGCACTCAGCTCGCCCTGCGAAGTTTCTACATGCGTGATCTGACCATTGGTTTTGACGACATTGTGCAGTTGGCAGTTTTCAACGAATTCGACGCCAGAGTCTTGCAGACTGTCGGTCCAAGCGACATTCAGCAGATCGGGTCGGACCGACACATCGTTCTTGTAGTGAAATCCGCCCGCTAATCCAGACTTGAGTGCTGGTTCAAGCGCCGGCAAGCCGTTGCCTTCGACACGCTCAGCGGTCACCCCAAAGTGCTCCGTGAGCATGCGATCCATTTTGGCGAACTTTTCCATGCCAGCTTCGGACTGCAGCACATACAGCAGGCCATTTTCTTTCCATTCACAATCGAATTTTTCTGCGGATATCAACTGACGATACTCGACGAGTGAAGAATCGAGGATCGCTTTGAGATGTGCGCCTGCCCACAGCATTTGGCGATTGTTGCAGCGCTTGGCGAATTGCCACATCCAGTTCCAAAACGCCGGTCGAAAACTAGGTTTGACACGAAACGGAGCGTTGCGGTTCAGTAGCGACTTGAACGCAACGCCGATTGCATCTGGTTCCGTCAGCGGCAAGACATGGCTCGGACAGATATAGCCGCAGTTGGCATGCGAGCATGCACCAGCAATCGTGCCCCGGTCGATGACGGTTACAGAGAAACCAGCTTTCGACAAATAGTGTGCGCAGGCGATGCCTATGATTCCGGTACCAACAACGATCACGCGTTCACCGTCTAACGCCTGTTTCATGCGATTCCATGGGCGTAAGGATCATCTGGCTGCTGGATGAGTGTGGCTTCGCTGCAGACATAAGCACGGCCCGTGATTCGCGGAATGATCTGCCCCGATTCGTCGGTGCGATAGCTCGCCGAGAATCGACTGCCAATGATACTCTCTTGGACCCAAAGCTCTCCGGGTGCGAGCTTGCCGTCGACGGCCAGACACGCCAGCTTTGCACTCGTGCCGGTTCCGCAAGGCGATCGGTCATAGGCTCCGCCAGGACAGTAAACGAAATTTCGGCTGTTGGCATCCGCTGCGTTTGGTGGCCCAAAGAACTCGATGTGGTCGATCAATCCGCCGTCACGGCCCGTGATTTCTCGGCGCTCTAGTTCTGCTCGAACGCGGCGGGCTGCGTCGTCCAACTGGCGTAGGTTTTCCATCACCAGCGGCACAGGTGACTGTTGAACGAGAAAGAACCAGTTGCCACCCCACGCTATGTCGCCCGTGACCGCTCCGAGTTCTGGGACATCCATGGCAAGTTCTGCTCGATGTCGGTAACTTGCAACATTCTCAATCGCGACTTCATTCGGCCTGAGAAGTTCTACTTGAACGACACCTACAGGTGTTTCCAGCCGATGAACGCCTGGACCGATTCGTCCAAGATAGGCCAGCGTCACGGCAACGCCCATGGCTCCATGCCCACACATGTTCAGATAGCCTGTGTTGTTGAAAAAGATCACCCCGGCTGCACATGCCTCATCGACAGGTTCGCAGAGCAAAGCGCCAACCACTGCGTCTGAACCACGCGGTTCGCTAATCGCAAACCGTCGGTAGGAGTCAGCGCGATCTCGAAACCTCTCGAGTCGCTCTCGGAGAGAGCCAGCGCCAAGCTCTGGTCCGCCATCGACGATCACGCGCGTCGGTTCACCTTCGGTATGAGAGTCAATGACTCGCATGCATGTCTCCCTCGCGACTTACTCGCCGGAACCTGGCCAGGCACTCCACCACTTTCGGAACAATTCCCACTGCGCGTGAATGAATTGACGCTGAGAATCGCTCAATGCATCGGTGGCATTAAAGTGATGTTCGTATTCCGAATTGCCTTCCAGGACCATCAAGTATTTGTAGTAGAGCACCAGGTCTGGTCCCTCGTCGAACGTCGAAAGAACCGTGAAGGCTTCGTCTAGTTCGAGTGCGAATCGCCTTGCCTCGGCATCGCCGGCCACGGCCTGTTCACACAGACTGACGAATCGCAGCACTTCGTTGGGCAGTGCGTTGCCTACGCCAGTGATCGCACCTGCTGCTCCGCAGTGAACAAACCCATGGAAGACTTGCGTGTCGACTCCAACCATCAGCGTGAGTTGAGGGTCGCCGCTTGTGATGTGCTCGGCCGCATAGCTGAGCGAATCCGCGCCACCAAACTCTTTGAATCCGACAAGATTGGAGTGCGCTCGCCGCAGGTCGAAGAACAGGTCGGCCTTCGTTTCAAATCCATAGTAGGGGCTGTTGTAAATCACCGCCGGCAGATCCGCACCTGCGGTAAGAATGCCTGCGAAGTGTGCACGCTGCGCTGCAGTCGAGGTTCCACGCGACAACACACGGGGAATGACCATCAGTCCGGCGGCGCCGACCTGCTGTGCGTGTGCAGCATGTGCGGCAGCGAGTTTAGGATTCTGGGCACCAGTTCCGACGATCACCGGAACACCGGCAGCAACCAACTGGCGAACGCCTTCCTGTCGCTGCTGATCTGTCAGGAGTGGCCAATCACCCATCGATCCGCAATAGACTACGGCTCGCATACCCGTCGCGATCAATTCACGACCTTTGGCAACGAGTGCGTCGAAGTTCGGCGAACCATCGGCACCGCAGGGCGTCATCAAAGCGGGAATACAGCCGCGGAAAATATTGGATTCGTCAGTCACAGAAAAGATCCTGGATTGTTCGCTGCGCGAAATTAAGGACTGCGGCCACGGTTGAGAGAATAATTGGGCGAGTCCGGCATCGTTTATGGCGACTCCACGGTCATCGCCATCACGACCGGCGCCGTCGTATCGGGGCCTTTTACTAGATCGATGTGCTTGATGCTTTCTGCGCGTTTGGGATGAATGACCAGGTAGCGAATCTGCTGACTACGCAGGTTGAACGCAAACTCCGAGCCCGGCACGTCCACGCGGCGAATGTAGTCGGCGAAGTGTACACCGTTTTGCAACTCATGGTCTTCGGTCTTCCCATCGGCGTACTGCAGTCGCACAATCATCGACACCGACCCTTTGGCCGTCGCCGGATGCGACCAACCCCCGACGCCACTGAGCAGGTGAATCGCCTTCGCTGCTCCGTTGCACGCCAAACGCACTTGCTTGGGCATCTTGCTCGGGATCGGGCGGCCAGGGCCGTGCAGCAGCACGACATTGGCTACCTTGCCGTCTTGCGGATCGGTGAGCGTGAACGGCACGCCTTTAAAGGTCTTGGGCGTCCAATCGGGGAAGATCAGTCGCTCGAGTCCCGAATTCTTGTCGATGAACATGCCGCGATCACTCGCGATCGTTGCCACCTTCGCCAGATCAAGCGGTACAAACTTGCCGCGCTGCGTGAGAAACTCCAACAAGTCGCTGATTTCTTTCCGCTTGACTTGCTTTTCAAAGCCTTCGGGCATCAGCGACTTGGTCGAGGCAACCAGTTCGTCGACGTCCTCGCGCAGGACGACTTTCTTTTTGCCTTCAGCATCGAAGATTTCGATCGCCGTTTTTGACTCGGACGCCAACAGCCCACTGAGAATCTTTCCGTCGGCGGTGACCACCGTGTAGACGCGAAAATTCCCCTCGACGTTGCGGCTGGGGTCGATGATGTGCGTGAGCAACTCCGCCTTCGGATGCACCGCCATGCCAGTCAGGTCGGGACCGATGCGGGTGCCTTCGCCGCTGTGCACGTGACACTTCGCACATTGGTTCTTGAAGACCAATTTGCCGGCAGCCGGATCACCAGTTTCCTTGACAATCGGCAGTAACTCCGCCAGGACCTTTTGGCGATCTGCGTTGGGCAGCGCTCCACCTCGCTCAAGAATCTTTTTCGCTCGATTGCGGATGCCTCCATCGGGATGGACCCCGAGTGCCTGCTTTTGGTCGAGCGAGAGTTCAGCGAGTTGGACAACACCCTTGTCCACGGCGTCGAGCAGCGCTTTGGTCGAATGAGGTCGGCTGAGCAACACGGCAATACCTGCGGCTCGCGTTTGCGGCGTGAGGCTCCCCAAGCGCCCGACCAATACTTGGCCGGCCTGGGGCGCTGTGCTCTTCCGCAGCGCTTCGATCATTCCCAAGGCCAGCTCGGGCGACGTTCGCGGCGAAATCTTATCCAGCAACTGGGTAACGACTGCTTCGTCGAGCGATTGAAAATCGATCAGTTTTTGGGCGGCGGCGACTCGTTTTGCTACCGGCAATTTGTCGTCGTCTAATTCACGCAAGAGCGCTGCCGAGACTTTGCGGCCGAAACTCTCAAGTCGAGCGCTGCCCCATCCGCTCGCAAGCTTGACCAGCAAACCTTGGCTGCCTGGCGACAAGCGTACAATCACCTTCTCCAGATCGGCATCAAACTGCCCGTCCACTTTCGGCTTTGCATCGGCCGGCCAGCCCTGCGCCAATCCGCCAATGATTGCGTCGGCAACCGACGAGTCGGCTTGGATCAGCCCGGCCATTACCTTCGCAACGGAATCGACGGGCGCGCCGCGTGCATAGTGCTCGGCCACGATCCCCGCAGATTCGAGCACCTTGTCTGAAGGGGCAGTCCTTGACTTGGCCAGCGCACTGAGGAAGCCTCTGCTGTGCATGGCCGCGGCACTAATGCCGGCCTCGGGGATCCAGCGGTCTTCGGCGTTTTTCGGTGTCCGCATCGCGGTCAGAATGGCGGCGCCCGACCCCGGTACCGCAGGCAAATCGGACAGTGCCAAGAAGGCGGCCAGACGGACTTGCGCATCAGAATCGACGAGCATGTTCGCCGCCAGCAAAGCAGCGGTGGAGGCGGGCTTCTCGGGGAGCACCTGGATCGCGACGCGCCTCGCGCCTGCAGACGGGTGACGCAATGCCGCTACGGCAACCGCGTTCGCCTCGGCATGCGATCCATCGAGTGCGCCCAGGTGGTGCATGGTCCATAACGCATGAATTGCTCCAACATTCAGACCGATCGCGTCGATCGACTTGTCGCTTGCCAGCTGAGTCAGGGTTGGCAGCACGTCTAATTTGCCGCGTTCGATGAGCAATCGCTGGGCGTGTCGGCGCCACAGCAGGTTCGGGTTCTTGAGTGTGGCGACTAGCTGCTCGGGGGTCGCATCGGCCAGATTCGTCTTCTGGTTGGTAGAAGCCTTCCCTTCTGCGTAGACGACGCGATAGATCCGGCCGTGCTTTTTATCTCGCAATTCGGTTTCATAGGCATTGCCTTTTCCTCTTTTGAATCCGTGTGGCACGGGATTGTGCTGGATGATGAAGTTGTACCAGTCGATCACCCACAGGTTTCCATCGGGTCCAACTTCGGACATGATCGGCGCGGTCCACTCATCGTCGCTGGCCAGCATATTGAACGGGTTACTGGAACGGAAATCACTGCCATCGGGCTTCAGTACGAAGGTGCCAATCAGATGACCGGTCGGGCCATTCACAAACGCCGTGCGATTCCAATACTCCTGGGGATAGTTGCGCGCCGTGTACAGTGCATGGCCTGCGGCAGCTGTGTAGCCGCCATGCTGATCGACTTGCCGCACGCGATCCGTGATGGGTTTGAATAAGTGTGTGTCGGCGATCGAGCCCAGTCGGAGTGATGCGGTCCAGCCGCGCACCCGTTCGTAGTAACGGTTGGGAATCGGCATATACACGCTGGGGTTCCGGTTTGCCGTCGAGCCGAACAGAACACCCTCTTCGTTGAAACCGACGCCCCAAGAGTTGTTGTTGGTATTGCGGAGGAACTCGAACTCGGTAACTTCGACCTCACCCCTGACCTGCTCGATGCGAAAGCGATAAAAGCCGGTGCTGAAAGAACGTTCCTGGCCGGCAATGGTTCCTCGAAAGCCGGAGTATCCGAGGATTCCGTAGAACCAATTGTCGTGGCCGTAGTTGAGATTGCTCGGACCAGCGTGGGTGTCGCCTGTGCCCCAACCGGTGAATAGTACCTTACGCACATCCGCCCGGTCGTCACCATCGGTGTCTTTGAGGAACAAGGTATCGGGGGCTTGGTGGACGATGATCCCGCCGTGCGAAAATGCGATGCTCGTCGGGATGCTCAGCTTCTCGGCAAAAATGATCGCCTTGTCGGCCCGCCCGTCGCCTGTGGTGTCCTCGAGAATACGAATCCGATCTCGGCCTTTGCCCGGTTCCTGCAACTCATTGGGGTAATCCAGCGTCTCGGCCACCCAGAGGCGTCCGCGCTCGTCCCAAGCCATGCAGATCGGCTTGCCGCCAATGTCGGGCTCCGAGGCGAATAACTCGACTCGGAATCCCTCGGGTAAGACAAGGTGTTTCATCGACTCGGCAGCCGGCAGTGGCTTTTGCATTTTCGACATCGCTTCGCCCTGGACGCCCCATTGCTTGCTAGGCGTGTAGTTCGGGATCTTGGCGCCGACGTCGATGTACTCGAAAGCTTTTAGGTCGGTCCGCTTTGCTGTCATCTTCGGCACGGGAAACGGTTTGTCGGCCGTGAAGTCGGGCACTGTTGCGGGATCGTCGCCAGCGGCCCAGCGAATGCCACGTTCCACCAGGTTCTGGAATCCGGCGTTCCCCCAAGTCCGCTCATCATGTCCCCACGCGGTGTAAAAGACGCGTCCCTTCCCGTGCGTTCGCACCCAGGTCCACGGTTCGCGTCCTTCGGCATCCACACGGTACGCCAACACCGTGCGATTCTTTTCATTATGCAAGTGATGCACGTAGGTCTCGTCCCAACTTTCAAACCCACCGAATCCCTTCATGATCGGATGGTCAGATTGGGCAATGGTGGTGCGAAAGGTGCCTGCCCCATGGCGTTTGAATTGGCCGCCCATCAGGGCAACAACTTCGTCGTTGTTTCGGAAACAATACGTGGCGCAGTGAAGCGGCACGAAACCGCCACCCGCGGCGACGTAATCGAGCAAGGCCTTGGCTTGTGGCGGATCGATCTTGCCGATGTTCGCGTACAAGGCGATGGCATCATAGCCTTTGAGGTTGTCCGGATTTAGATCCGAGACCGTGTCCGTGTACACCATCTTGACGCCGCGCGCGGCCAGTACCGGTTGCAATTGCGCGAATCGCTCGCGGGGGCGATGGTGGCCGTTATCGCCAAGGAAGAGAACATTCAGATCCATAGCGTGAGCACATGTAGCCGACGAAACGATCAGGAACACAATTACAAAGAAAAGGGATGGCAAGCGAACTGCGAAGCGCATTTTCGATTTCATCTGGTATGTCCTAGATCTATCTTGTTGACTTTATTCCATCTAACCATCACTCCCGCCGGTCGAAAATCTGGACAGAGCTTTTCAGAAACATCCGGGGAAAGAACCGAAATCTGCCTGATTCTGTGACGATCGCCTGTGAAGCGGAGTCGGGTTGAGTCTTGCCAGGTCAATGCACAATCAACGGCACTCGAATTCCGCCTTCGTAATTCGGCGAGCAACACCGTCAGAAAGCATGCGAATGATCTCGCTGGACGTACTTGAGACAAGCATTCATTGGGCAACGTCCGATACTTTCGGCTCTGTCTCCAACGTGAAGTCCGGCAACCGGACGGCCTCGCCGCCTTTGAGAGCCGATTCATGGGCACAGATACCGACACAAGTCCAATTGGCGCTAGTCAATGCATTGGGCCAAGGATCGCGATCTTCGACGAGTGCGCTGATGAATTCGTTGACTAGGTGAGGATGAGAACCTCCGTGGCCTCCGCCTTGCAGGAACGACAGATGCTCCGCGTCATGAATTTCCTGAGGCAGCGTGAACTTGCGAATCGGCTCGGGTAGCAGGTGAGCGTAGTCAGGCACTTCGATCTTTTCAGCGATCTCGGGTTCTGGTTTCTTTGCCGTGTGAATGACGTGTGGTTCGTTTTCGATCAACGTCCACTCAAAGCTCTTCTTTGTGCCATACACGTCGAAGCTCTCCCGGTACTGCCGAGCGACGTCATAAAGGCATCGCCAGACATGCGCCGTCAGGTCGCTGTCCTTAACCTTCACGTGGCACGATTCAACAGCGCATCGATTGCCGGACTTCCGGGCGATGTCATCGCGGACAGTTCCCGACCCAAAGCAACTGACATACTCGGCCAGACCATTCACTAACCCGAGGCAGGGACTGACAACGTGCGTCGCGTAGTGCATTGGGATCATGCGTTCCCAGTACTCCGGCCAGCCGTCCATGTCCTGAGGATGGGATGCGGCGAGGTGCTGAATCTTGCCCAACTCACCCTTGTCGTGCATTTCTTTGATGAAGAGGAACTCACGTGAGTAGACAACTGTTTCGGCCATCATATATTTGAGGCCGGTTTCCTTCACCTTTTCGACAATTTGTCGGCACTCATCGATGGTGGTGGCCATCGGGACGGTGCACATTACGTGCTTGCCCGCGTCGAGTGCCTTGAGCGACATCCAGGCATGGTCGGGAATGGGGCTGTTGATGTGGACAAAGTCGATGTCGGGGTCGGCGAGTACATCGTCGTAGCTGGTGTATCGTTTCTCGATGCCGAACTGGTCGGCAACCTTGTTCACTTCTGCTTCGTTGCGTCGGCAAACGGCCAGCACATTGGCGCGCTGGTCGGCGTTGTAGATGGGAATAAACTCTGCACCGAATCCCAGCCCGATCATTGCCACATTGACGGTTCGATTCATATTTTTTCTTTCGCTTGACGTTCTCAAGGCGGGTGCTGCTAACCTCACGCATATGCCCCGCATGAAGTCACTCATTTCGTTTTATAGGGCCACGGTTGGACTTTGGCGCGCACCGCCCATTTTTCCCATTTCGCGAGCAACTGCTCGGCCTTCTCGGGGTTCTTGTCTGCGAGGTTCTGTAATTCCGCGCGGTCGGTTTTCATATTGTAGAGCTCCCAGGAAAAGTCCCTGGCCTCGCGACCACGTTGTCCCTTGCAAACCAATTTCCAGTCGCCGTCACGAATCGCGCAATTGAGGTGGTGCTCGAAATAAAGAGCATCGGTACGCTTCAGCGGCCTGCCAGAGAACGCCGGTCGCAAACTCACGCCTTCGATCGGAATGATATCGTGCTCGCCAAACGTTTTGGGATAGAGTTCGCCGGCCACGTCGACACACGTCGCCATGATGTCAATCACGTGTCCCGGCTGATGCTCCAGCTTACCGTTGCGCGACGGATCGATGCCGTTGGGCCAATGCACGATCAACGGCGTGGAGATACCGCCTTCGTGGGCAAAGTGTTTGTATTCCCGAAACGGCGTGTTGGAGACGTTGGCCCATCCTCGGCCGTAGCCGATGAATGTATCTTCCGGACCGGCCATCACGCCCGGCCCCGTCTTCAGCGGCCGTCCATCGCGGGTCTGCATTGGCGGCCAGATTTTTCGTTGTAGATCGTCCGGACCCATCGGTTTCAGGTCCGTGGCATAGCCGTTCTTGGGCGTGTAGCGGCCGTAGCCTTCAGCGCATCCGCCGTTGTCCTGCAGGAAGAAGATGAGCGTGTTGTCCAGTTCACCCTGCCGCTTCAACTCTGCGACGATGCGACCGATGCCTTGATCCATCGAATCGATCATGGCCGCGTAGACCTCCATGTTGCGAGCTTCCCACGGCTTGTCCTTCACCGCGTTCCAGTCGTCGGACTGTGGGGAGAGTTTCGTATCTGCTGGGACGAGTCCCAACGTTTTCAGCTTCTCCAATCGCGCCTCGCGAATTGGTGTAAAACCCTGATCGTACTTGCCTTTGTATTTCGCGATGTCGCGCGGCAGTGCGTGCATCGGCCAGTGCGCGGTGGTGTACGCGGCATACAGAAAGAACGGATTGTCAGGCGACTCGTCGGCGTGCTGTTTGAGGAACGTGACGGCGTTGTCGCTGATTGCGTCCGTATAGTAGTAAGTTTTCGGCCTATACTTCGGATCGTTCACCGGAGTGATGTAGGTGTTGCCGCGACACAGCGTCGCCGGATCGTAAAAACTACCCGCACCAGTGATCGTGCCGTAGAACTTCTCGAACCCACGTTGCAGCGGCCAATTATCCTTGGGGCCGTCCGGGCCGACGTGCTTCGTGACGTGCCATTTTCCGGCCATGTAGCGGCGATACCCTGCGGTACTCAGCGCCTCGGCGATCGACACCACGTTGCGCCCGAGTTCGCCGCGATAGCCGGGCAGATTTTTTTCGCCCGTCATCAGCCCGATGCCCGCCTGATGCTGATACACTCCGGACAGCAGGGCAGCGCGCGTAGGGCAACACCGCGCAGTGTTGTAGAACTGCGAAAACCGTACTCCGTGATTGGCAAGCTGATCGAGATGGGGCGTGTTGATCTCACCCCCGTAGCAACCGATGTCTGAGAATCCCATGTCGTCGGACATGATCAACACGATGTTCGGTGCGTCGGCCGCCCGAACGCTGCTTGTCGCCAGGCTAAGGCTGACGACCATGAGGGCTGTCGTCAGAACTGATGTGAATAATTTTGTCGTGTTCAATGCTGTCTCTGTTTGCTTATTTGTCGGTCAGATTCGACGTCATGATCCTGCAGCCAAAAATGCCACGCGCCATGGCGCCTGGGTAATCGCGAAACCGCTTCGTTTACTCGCGCCAAACCTCAATCTCCGTCGCGCCGCTGCGAGCTTTGCCTTTGTGAGTAAAGACGATGCGCAATTTACTGGTCGTGACCTTGGAAAATGTGATTGTGTTTGCCCTGCTACCCACGGGAAGTTTCGGATCGGCGACTTGTTGCTTCGCTTCAACCCAAGCAGTTCCGTTCCAAGTCTCCACTCGCATCTGCGTCGGAGCTTGAACGCCGCCGCGGTCATCATAGATATGTATCACGGCCCGGCTTACTTCCTTTTTCTCGCCAAAGTCGATCTCCAGCCAATCCGACTTGTTGGGCGATCCGTAGCTCGTCCAGCGATTGACGGGATTAGATTTGTGGATGATTCTCCCGTCGATTGCCGAGCTGGGGACGCCGCCGTAAATGTCATGGTGCGAGCAAGTCGCCTTTGGAAATCCTTTGCCTATGGAGTTAGCAGCAATGTTCCCCTTCGGCGGCGAAGGGGGCTGATACGGGCGTTTGCCAGGTCCCCAGACTTCAATCTCCGTCAGGCCACTTTGCGCGCCGTCCGCGTGATGCAGCACAACCCGTAGTTTTTGGATTTTCGTTTCATCGAAGGTAATCGTATTCGGGCGCCGACCCGCAGGGGCTTGAGGCGAACGAGTTTGACCTGGCACGTCGGCCCAACTTTTGCCGTCGTAGTACTGCAGGTCAAACGACTTCGGCGGAACGATATTCTTGCCATCATCCAGCAAATTGACTTTAACGGTATCAATCGCTCGGGATATTCCCAGGTCGATCGACACCCAATCGGTCGAGCTCTCAGAACCAAGTGCCGTCCAACGATCGACGGGCCGAATGTCGTACCGAGATTCACCATCACAAATCATGCTGAGCGAACTGCCTTTTCCAACGATCGAGGCAGCGAAGCGGGGGAAGTAGTCGCCATCGTTGTTGACTGCGTAGTTGAAACGAACCTCTTTGAGCATTGGCACTTCGCGCGCGGCCGGAAGAGTTACCGTTAACTTGCTCAAAGTTGGCGACGAGGCGAGTTTCTTACCGTTGACCAACAGATGTAATCCTGCACCACGTTCATACCGCTTGCCCGTCTTGTCCCAAAAGATCGACAAGCGATGACCGCGATAGGGTACGTTGTCCAGAGCGAAATACTCCCATGACGGTGGTGCCAACGGATCGATCGTCAATTGATCGCCGTCGGACGGCTTCAGTCCAACCAACCCGGTGATAACCAGATCGTTGAAATTCGAATGAAAGTAGTGTTCGCTGCGATTGGGCATGTCGTGACCATCCCACGAACCTGTGTCCGGGTGCAGCGCTTCGGCGATATAGGGCTTACCATCTTTTCGATGGGAGATGGCAAAAATGTGAAGCAGCTTGAGGTAGTCGTCGCGAGTGACGTGCTGCTGCTCATAGTTGTGTAACACATTGGCCATCGCTTTTAGTGTCTGGGTTGTGGCAAATGGCCACGATTGCCCGCTCCACCAACAACATCCCCGTTGCAACAAGAACATCGGGTCGTTGCGTTCGGTCGTGGTCGGTCCAAAGGGAGCAAAGAAATAGTCGCGATCCATCAAGAATTTCCAAGCCTCTTCATAGCCAGCGTCAGGCAAGTTGAACGCCCAAGGGACATAGCCATGAAGCTCTCGGCCATGAGCACTACCAGCATGTTTACCACTCTGATAGGTAAGCGTGTTCGCCTTAACGACGTTGCCCTCTTTGTCTTGCTCATCGCGAGATGACATAGGAAAGAAAAACTGACGCTTGGGATCCCAGAGTTGCGTTTGAATCTGCTTCTTGAGTCCGGCAGCCTGCTGGCGATATTGGGCTGCTTGTTCGTTGTTGCCGGCAAGGTCAGCGATGCGAGCGAGCGCCTTGGCATCGGCCCACATGTAGGAGTTGAAGGTCGGGCGATAGGCGCGATCGCCCCGCAAGATGTCCTTGGTCTGGCGGCTGTTAATATTGAATTCCATGCCATCATCGTGACCCGTTTGCCAAAACATGTTCATCTCCGGCACCCAGTGTCGCCGCTTCCACTCGTCGTCGTTCTTGATCAAGTCGGGCAACAGATCGACAATAAACTCTTTGTTAGGATGCACTTGATGCGTTGCCCAGGCAGAATCGGCCATCCACGAGGAGTATTTGCGAGGTTGCGCCCCAGGCGTGCGAAACCAGTAACGCAAATAGTCGCGCGCGTAACGTGGATCGTTCAACCAGCGAATTTCATTGAACTGGTGACCCGCAGGACAAGCGATCGACCCGTAGGCGCCCGACCAGAACGGACGATTCGCAAACTCCGTCAACGAATAACCACTATTCGGCGAGCCGTAACAGATATGTCGAGTGACCAATTCCCAACGGTAATAGTAGGTCGTGTTGATCTCCGCATCCGGAGAGTCGAAAAAGGGTATGTTTGCCTTGTACCAATCGAAATCGCGATTACTCCAGAACGTCTGGGCATCGAGAAGTTTCTGTTTGTCGAGAACCTGTGCCGAGCTGATGTTTGCCAAGCAAAGCAACAGAAGCAGTGGAACCATAGACCGAAGGGCCAAGAGCCTTTGCTGCAACTTCGTTTTGCAAAACATCGTGTTTAACTCCTGGCAGGTTTTATTAATTTGCTGTGTCAACTTCCACCTAAGACGAGTTTCGTCAAGGCTACCAAACTACACTCCGTCACTCGACCAGCCACGACCGCCTCCGCCACGTCGATCACGGCATGGAGCCACGGCGGCGACGCCTACGTGACACTGATGGACCCGAACAATTCGGATACCCTGTCACTCCCAACGCCGGACAATTTGGACATGCGATTTGCAAGAAAACAGAGCATTCAATTCCTGCCGACTCGGGTCAACCCTTTGCAAGACGCTGCCAACCTGCGCAGTGCATGATCTTGGAGTCCATGCGGGAACCGGCCACTTCCGAGGTCCCCAGGGTCAGCGTCGTCTGTTGGTCGCCGCCAAGCGCGCCCCACGACATGATCGGTGTGGTATCCAATGATTTCCCCGTCTCGTCGCAATGGATCAAGGCCGACATCGTGAACGGCGCTTCGTATCCGAGGTAGTCGGTCAGGGTGAAGGTCGAGGTCAATGCCTGGAACTCCGGTTCGGCATATTTCGCGCGGTCCACTTCGAACCTCACGCCGCGATGACCTTCGAAATCGACCACGGTCGGAGCGAAGTTCATGGGAATGAACCCGCCGTTGAGCGCACCGGCGTTCTTCCACTCTTTCAGTTTCCCCAGCTCCATCTTCGAGGCGTCGAGGCTGATGAGTTTCCGTCGGCCGGGTTCCATCTGGTGGTCGGTGACGGTTTAGGGAATCTTCGCCATCTTGTCAGAAAGTAGTGAATCGGCGGCGATCCAAAGTAGAACATCGGAATCTCCTGAACGTCACCACGCGGCATCTTGAGCTTCACGCGCGTCGGCGTGGAATCTAGGTAGGTCGCGTGAATCTGCCCAAACGTGTTCCGAGTTTGGAACATCGGCTGCTCTTCTACCTGGGGCAGTTTGATCTGCTTGCTGCGGATCGGTGGATTGTCCTGCGCGAGGCCAGTGGCGACACCACAGAAAAACACGGCAAGAGCCATCATTGGCAGCATCGTTCGATTCATTGTTATCAATTCTGTTTGTATGCTGGGTTAGGCTTCATCATCTTTATTTCTATTGGGTTTTCACCTCACTCAAATCGAAACGGTAGCGTCCAGAACCGATATCAAACGTCACTCCGTCGGCGTCCTGGCGGGCAGCGGCGATCCCCGCGACACCATCGATATAGGAGTTGTTTTTCCAAACGGCCTTGCCGCCCTCGGTGATTGCAAACGCATTGAGGCCGAGCGTGGGCACACTCACTTTGGCCGTGGAGTTCACGGGGATCTCGATCTCCAGCACGAACGAATTCTTCGTTCGCTTCCAACTCGAGGAGATGATTCCCCTCACGGTCTTGATCGAGGCCTCGGCGTGCTTCAGATCTCCCAGCGGATGGGGCTTGATCTGGAAATGGCGGTATCCGAGCCCAAATTTGGCGGTTCCATAGTAGGGCGGTTCTTGGATACCGGCGATACTCTCATAGAGGAGCCTGCCGACGCCGGCCAGCATGGTCATGCTCTCCTCGGCGTGATAGACGTGATTATTCCATTCTTTCACCTTCGTGCTTAGACTCCAGCCTTCCCACACCGTGGTCGCGCCCTGGTCGACCATGTATCCCCAGCCGGGAAACTCGGTATGATTGACCGCGTCATACACGACCTGGCCAAGACCGTTCTCGACCAGCGACTCCATGAAGCCGGGCAGGCCAATGTGCCCGACTCGCAACTTGCCGCCATCGGCCTCCGTGATTGTTTGGGCAATGTTCTTGATGAGCTGCTGCTTGTTTTTCGGGGGCACGACATCGAGAGCCAGCGCGATAATCTCCGACGTTTGCGACTTGCTTGCGTAGTGACCCGTCTTGGAATCGAGCCAAGTCTTGTTGATCACGGCCCGGATCTCTTGAGCCAGCTTCGCGTAACGTTGCTCTTCCTCTTTCTTTCCCAGCACCCGGCACATGTTCGCCAGCGTCCGTGTGTTGTGGTAATAGAAACAGGTCCAGATGAAATCCTTGGGAGTTTCCTTGCTGATGAATTCCCATTGTCCGACTTCACGGCCGGGTAGCATGTGTTCGCCGAGCCAACTTTTGGTGACGATGTGATTGTCCTCGGCCAACTCCCGCCCGATGAAGTCGACCCAGGCTTTAACCCTGTCGCAATGATGTTCGATCAAACGTTTGTCGCCGTGGCATTGGTAGAGGTACCATACGAGCATCGGGTAAGCGGCATTCTGGGAAACGTCGCTTTTTCGCTTCATCCCCGGCAGCCTGGGCACGATATCCGAGAGGTCGCCGTTGTCGGACCCGGCCAGAGGAATACTGCGTGCGATTTCGGTCCACATGTTTGGCATGTTCTTGCGAGTCGACAAGGTTCCGAAATAGCTTGCCGGCTCGTTGTAGAATATCGGCTCCCGATGCAGGCCATCGAGAACGAAGCCCTTGAACGCCACCTTGAGCGTCTGCTGGATGTTGCCGTGAATCTGATTGAGAAGATCGTTGGAACAATGGAAGCTGCCGTGCATATCGACATCGCTGTAGACCTCCCGACCCTGCAACGTATCGAGTGTCGGCTTTCCTTCGAGCCCCTCGACTCGAACGTTGCGGACAGGGTGAATCGTAAAACGCGGTTCGTAGGTTTCGCCGTCAGGATCGCCATTGAGCGTGTAGGTATCCTTCTCAGTCATCTTCCTCCATTTCGCGGCTGACGACTGATAATGGATGGTGACCTTTACGCCGGCTTTGCCCTTGGTTTTCAGAAGCACCCAGCCGCTAAAAAATCGGTCAAATTCAAACAACCAGCCGCCATCGGCGTGTTTTGTCGTCTTGATCGGCCGAATCGTGTTCTGGACCTTCATGGACGGGACAAGCTGACTTCTCAACTCGCCTTCGGGTGCCGGACGAACCACGGCATTGCTCCATTGACGATCGTCATAGCCAGCCGTATTCCAATCGGGTTTTTCGAGCCGAGCGTCATACTCTTCGCCAAAGATCAGTTGGTTTGCTCCTATCGCTCCGGTGGAGGCCTTCCAGGTATCGTCCGTAACGAAGAGCTTCTCTGTGCCGTCATCATAGGTGACCGTCATCTGCAGGATCGCGCGCGGCCCATCACCCCATGGACCGCCCTTCTCCCACGGCAGGACGCTGGAGGCACTATACCAACCGTTGCCCAGCATCACGCCGACCGCGTTCGCGCCCGACTTCAGGAAACTCGTGACGTCGTAAGTGCGATACAAGACCTCCTGGGAATAATCCGTCAGACTGGGTGAAAGCACATCGTCGGAAACCTTCTTGCCGTTGATGTACAGGTCGCTCCAGCCGAGGCCCGAGATGTGGACCCTCGCTTGCCGGACCTTCTTCGTCACGGCGAACTCCTTACGCAGCAGCGGCGAGGGGGCGGCGGCCGCGTTGGCAAGCGCGACGAAGCGGTTTACTTTGTTCGTCGGAGGAAACTTTGGCGATCTCCCAGCATCGTAAACCTTGAATTCGAGGATGCCGGTTGAAGCCGTCTTGATTGAGTCAAATTCCAGCTTTAGTTTCGACGTGGTAACCGCTTCGAAAGTTGTCGTGTTGTACTTATTGCCTTCAACGCCCAGTCCGACTGGATTCTTGACGGGTACGAAAGCCTTTCCGTCCCAGTACATGAGTCGCGATGTCTTGGGCAACCGCACGCCGCCTTGATCGTCGAACCAGTAGACGTCGATTCCGTCGACATGAACAGGCTTGGTCCATTCGTACTGGATCCAGTGGGCGCCTCTCTTGGGCCAGTTACCGTAGGCGCCGCAGCGTTTGTCGTTGGAATTGGCCGGTTTAAAACCGTCATTGACTGCGTCGAGCGTCTCATGCCCCGACACAAAAGATGTAGACGGCTTTGCGGCCAGCGCGACATTGACCCGGCCGGACTTTGCTGCAGCCTCCTGCTGCTTGGCGAGCGGGCTGGAGACCGCGACCCCAATCCATTTCCCCTTCCAATCACTCTGCTTCAATATCCCCATTTCGAAGCTGCCTGGGCCGCTCCAACTCGATGGCTGCCCCTGCTTGTCCCAGACCCGAACCTTCCAATAGCACTGCTCACCGCTTGAGAGTGCTTTCCCTCGGTACTCTACGTTTACCGAGCTGTCGGAATTGACTTTGCCGCTATCCCATTTGTCTCCGACGTTTGCCTGGAGCTGCTTCTCGCTGGTGGCAACCAGGACGCGATACGCCGACTGCAATTGAGACCGTTTGTCGGACTTCAGAATCCATCCGAACCGAGGTTGGAGCGTGTCGACGCCCAGCGGGTTGGTCGCATACTCGCAGGTCAGTTTCGATATCGCCATACCCGCTAGCTGCTCGGCGCAGCGTGCCGTTGCGGTCGACAGTATGGTTGCGGCGAAGCAAAACGTCAGACTGACCGGCATGGTTTTTCCGTGCTGTCGAATGAACATGTTTTGGTTGCTCACTCCAATTAGAATTTCAGCTCTAACCGTTGACCGGTGTATTGAATCTTCTTGGTTCCGCCATCAGGAACAAGTTCAACCTGGAACGCGCGCGTGGCCGTCTGCTTTGATGCCGGCTCGATGCTCAGCTTTTTGGCCGAGTCGTCCCACTTGATCAATGTCTGGACTGAATCGCCTTCGAGGTAATCGAGGCTGGTGCCATCGTCGTCGTACAGCGTGTAGTTGCCGTTGGCGCCTCGGTAGATCTTGAGCGTCATGGGCTCGTCGACCTTTTGTCCGGTGTATTGGCGGATGGGGTCGATCGGAACGATCGCGCCGGCGCGAACATAGATCGGCATCGTGGCCAGATCCACGGCGCGCTGTACGGTGCGGCCGCCGGTCTCGGACTCACCGGTCCACCAGTCGTACCATTTACCTGCGGGAAGATAGACGTCTCGGGTGGTCGCGCCCTTTTCGTATACCGGGGCAATCAGCATGTCGCGGCCCCAGAGATACTCATCGCCGATGCCCCGAGCCTGCTTGTCCTTGGGGTAGTGCAGCCACAGCGACCGCATCATGGGCATACCGGTTTCGCGGGCTTCCCAGGTCAAAGTGTAGTTGTAGCTCAACAACTGATATCGTAGTTCGATGTATTTCTTGGCGATCGGTTCGACAGTGGGGTTGTTCATCTCGGACTTCGGCTGGACGTAGCTTCCTTCACCCGGACCGGGCTCGCTGAGTCCCCACGCCCAGGGAAGACGGTTTTCCCACCCGCGACCATGCGTCCGCATCAGCGAATTGAACGCGGCAAACTGCACCCAGCGCACATACAGTTCAGCCGAGTATTCATCCGTCGTATAAAACGCACCGATGTCGGAGTTCCAGAACGGCGAGACACTCAGGGAGTGGTTGATGCCAATGGCGATATGGGTCTCGAGCGTGCGCCACGTCGTGAGCGGATCGCCCGGCCACATCCAACCGCCCCACCGGGCGACCCCGAGATGGCCGTTGCGATGCAGGCTCCAGGGCCGAACGTTGGGTTGCTTCGAGAGTGGCCCGGTGTAGTAGAGTTCGTGCCGTTTCATGCGCTCGTGGAAGTTGAACCAGTCCCCTTCATCCGGCCACCACGCATCCACCCCAGCATCCACCAGCGCATTGTGCTCATTCCAGTAGTTTTGAATGTGGGTGTTATCGAGCGTCTCACCCGACTTCGGCGGAATCGTTCCCTGAATCGTTGCTAGACGATCACGATCCCAGGGGATCATATGCGCCATCACCTTGACGTTACGCTTGTGCATATCGGCCAGCACTTCTTTGGGATCCCTCTTGAACAGATCGGGATTAAACTCGAAGGAGGGTTGGCGCTTGTTCCAGCCACGGGGGCAGAAGCCGGTGCCCAGGTAACAGACGCTGTCGAGAGGGATATTCTTCTTTCTGAAGGTATCGATGACCTCCAAAATCTGCGCCTCATTCCTCAGGGTGCGATGCGACTGTTGATAGCCCATCACCCACTTCGGTGGCAGCACAGCGGGGCCAGAGATGGTCGAAATGTCTTTCATGAAGGCCGGGGGATTCTGTGTGTCAAAGACGAACACGTCATAGGTCCCCGGGATGAAGAACTCCGGTGGTGGCAAGCCGATGCGACCTTCCCGCTGTTGTCTTCGGCTGACCACGGTGCCGGGCGCAATGGGATCCGCCGGAATGAACCTGCCCGTCTCCGAGTCGCTCAGATCGATCGTGCCCGACGGCGTCGGAATGAACATCCCCCAGCCACCCGTGCCAATCATCAGGGGCACCGGGTTGTTCGAGCCATAGGTCCCCGTTCCGTACCACGGGGTCATGGGATGCGAACGCCCGCGACGGTCTAGCTCGACCTTGTCGGTCCGCCAGGAATCCCCGGTCTGCTTGGGGCCACCTTGGCCCATTCCCAGAATCGGCTGGTCATCCAAAATAAAGGACATCCTGCCATCGGAAGCAAATGTGATCTTCTGCAGGGGTTCGTTGTCCAAAGTGGTCACCTGCACCGACAACGGCTTGCTCTGTACGGTCACGTTCAGCTGGCCCACTCGTGCCTTGACCGGTTCGAAGGCCGAGTCGAGTTCGCGTAGGCTGATGACCGCCTTGGGGTAATCTCGCTCGACCAGCGCTGGGGTATAGGGAAACTTATCCTTGGAATCCTGCGGCTGCATGGTGATACGGATCCCGGTTTTGCCCGCCGCGCGAATATCGAGTTGCGGCCTGGCGACAACGCGGACGGCCAACGTCGATGAATCGCTCATCTTTCCCTTGCGGGCGGTCAGCTTGAGAACATAGTCTCCCACGGCTGAGAACGTCGCAGTCGTAGCCAATGCCGCGTCGTCGGTGAAGACGACCTTGCCCGGGCCCGAGGCCTTGCTCCATTCGACCTTCGTCGTGTCGGTAGAGATTGCCCGCAACAACTGTCCGGCGAACGGCGTTTTCCGGCCGCGCATCACGATGCGGTCAACGCCGGCCATGACGGAGGGCGGGAAGTTGGGGAGCTCGCCCTCGTTGTACACTTTCCACTCAAGAATGCCCGTGGAGAAATCCCCGTCACCATCGATCTCCAGTCGGAGCTTGGATGTAAGGACTTCGTCGAACGTGGTCGTGTTGAACTTGTCCTTGGCCACCCCCAGTCCCGA
>CAZMNY010000052.1:0-55783 GCA_964567745.1 uncultured Pirellulaceae bacterium
TCGCCATGCGCGACTTTCTCGATCAGAACAGCGATACCGAAGTCGTCCTGCTGCCTCCGAAGAGTCCCAACTTGAACGCCTACATGGAAAGATGGTTTCGCAGTCTTGAATCCGAGTGCCTCGACCGGATGGTCTTCTTCGGTCAGCGGTCACTCGAGCGAGCTGTTACCAACTTCGTTCAGCATTATCATGGCGAGAGAAACCATCAGGGCCTCGGCAATAAACTGATCGATTCAGAGAAAGGAGTCGGTGCCGTCGCTGGTAAGATCGAGTGCCGCGAACGACTCGGTGGCATGCTGAAGTACTACCACCGACGAGCAGCCTGATTCGGAGCTGCACCGAATCGTGGTCATTCTGCGGTGAAGGTGCGCGCTCACCGTGGGGCAACTCGATTTCCACGGTCTGAAGGCGGATTTTCCGGTCGATGCTCGACTGAAATCTCGATCGTTTTGTGTTTCGAAAACCTGAGTGTCAAAGAGCTTCGCGTTCGGTTTAGTATTTTGACCCTACGGCCTCAACTGTGGCCTATCTCTCGTCAAGGTGTTATGTTGGTTTGTTGAGTTGCGTGAAAAACCGCCGTCTTGGAAGCACAACGACGTCGGTTGCCCTCTGCCACCCCGCGTTTCGCCGGTCTTGCGAGCGCTTCCAACTCAGGCCTTCCAGACTTTTGAATCCGCAATCGTGTTGTTCTTCATTGCGTTTCGCGTGTCGACGATCAAAGGCGCGTGCCGGCCAATCATCTCCCAGTCGTAGTCGGAGTGATCTGTTGAAATCAAGATGCAGTCCTGCCCCGACAGATAGTCGGCTGTCAGCGGTTCGCTTGCCAGCCTTGGCACATCGTAGTGCCGCATGTCTGGAAGTGTTTCAATGTGCGGGTCGTTATAGCTGACTATCGCGCCTCGCTCTAAGAGCAACTGCATCAGCTTGAAAGATGGGCTCTCTCTTGGGTCGTCCACATCTTTCTTGTACGCAACACCTAGTATTCCGACTCGGCTGCCCCGAACAGGTTTCCCCACGTTGTTCAGCGCCTCGGCCACCCGATCAACAACGTACTGAGGCATTCTCGTGTTGATCTCGCCCGCCAACTCAATAAAACGAGTCGGCATATCGTGGGCTCGCGCGACCCAACTCAAGTAGAATGGGTCAATGGGAATGCAATGCCCGCCTAAGCCCGGGCCTGGGTAGAATGCTTGAAAACCAAACGGCTTGGTCTTGGCGGCTTCGATCACTTCCCATACGTCGATACCGAGCCGATCGAAGAGCACCTTTAGTTCGTTAACCATCGCGATATTGACGCAACGGTATGTGTTTTCAAGGATTTTGCAGGCTTCGGCGACCTCGCAACAGGATACCGGCACCGTCTCTACAACCGCATGGCTATAAAAGCGATCGGCCAATTGGAGGCTGCATTCATCAATTCCGCCGACGACCTTGGGGATGCTGTCGGCTGAAAAATCGGCGTTGCCCGGGTCTTCGCGTTCCGGGCTATACGCCAAGAAGAAATCTTGGCCGGCTACCAGGCCGGATTCTCTCAGTATCGGTAGGACAATGTCGCGAGTAGTGCCTGGGTATGTTGTACTCTCCAGAATGACGAGTTGGCCCTTGCGGATACTTTTGGCGATTTGCTTCGCGGTCGCTTCCACATAACTCAGATCTGGATCACGGCTGCCACTCAGAGGAGTCGGAACACAAATGAGAACGACATCGGGTTCGCGCAACCGCGCCATATCAACCGTGGGCTGGAATTGGCCATCTGCCAACCAACCGGCAATCCACTCTCTAGGCACGTGACCTATGTATGATTCGCCAGCTTCTAACTGGGCGATCTTGTGGTCGTCGACGTCAAAACCGATCGTCGAGAACCCAGCCGAAATGAACGCCTTGATGAGGGGAAGGCCGACGTACCCCAAGCCAACGACGCCCAGCGTTGCTGTCTTGTTCTCGATTCTTTCGCGCAACTCGTTGAAGACGGAAGTTTCAACCGCTTGGGCGTTGTTGTCATCTACAGCCATCAAGGGCTTCCTTCGCATACGTTCGATTCGTTAATTCAAGACAGTCTACGCATCCACAATAGTCGAAACTCTGCACCCGTGCAGCAAAAACGGGCAACTTGAGTCCGTTGGAGTAAGTGCTGCCTGATGGGAGGCGTTAGAATCGCACAACCCATTGCCGCAAGTGAGAATCGTCGGCCGACCCATCTCGCGCTCATAGCGCGCGGCACCTTGGCACCTTCATGCAATCGACCGACACTGCAGCAATTGAATCACAACAGGCGTCTCATTCCATTGAGATCATGGAGCAAATGGGCTGGCCGCGTTAGGTCGGGAAGTGCTACTTGCTGCGGCCGCTGCTGCGGCCGCGCCAAGCGCACCAACGCCGCCGACTCCACCAGTTCCTCCGCCACCACCACCGCCACGACCCGAGATGCCAGGGACCAAAGGCGCTGGAAAGGCCTGTGGCAAGCCAATCAAAGCCAAGTCTCGAGCGGGGATCAATGTGAGAGTCAAATTGTTCGCGAGTTCGTCACCGTCTTGGTTTGTTTCCAACAAACTCGTGAATTGCGTTCGAGGCGAACCAACAGCAACTTCCTGGCGGCCCGACGGAAAAACTGCGATCGCAAAAGTGCTGTACAAACCGTTGGAGACTTGATTCGCTGAACGAGCTACCACCGAGTACACAGCATTGGCGGTTAGACCGCTAATCTCAAAATGGCCTCGGGCGTCTGAGCGAGTTTGGCCAACGATTCGTCCCTGCTGAATGAAGATCACGTCAATGTGGGCCTCGGACACGAGCTCCAACGTGTTGGGATCAATCGTCGTGGTCACGCCAACGAGCTTACCTTTCTGATTGAGTCGAATACCGTGAGACCGTTGGTTGAGTGGAAATGACTTTGGCTTGGCAACCTTGGGCTCCACGTTCGCTCCCGGCTCCCCGTCTGCCTTAGGATCGATCGGCACCTGTTCCGCCTTGGCGGGTTTTGTTTTAGACGCGTCGGGTTTATCGGCTTTGTCCTGTGCCAAAGATGCGCTTGAGACTAGCAAAGCTAAGAGACAAACGACGCTCGAGACTGAATTCGCCATCCGCATTTGCCTACTCCTGTTTTGGAACAACAAGGTGCCGTTTTGTCGTTTCATTTTACCTATTTTCTCAGGCAATGCAAAGGCTCAGCCCAGAATGGCTGCTTAGTCAAAACGATCGTTTCATGGCAGATGACTGATTCTATCGGCAAAACCAGGATTTCCGTTAAATCCTACGCTCTAAATTGGCGATGAACGCTACTGACCTAGGGGGGGTCTGCTCGCAATTGCGCCATTTGCCCCTCGTTGTGAACTCAGAGGAGCATATCGGATGGTCTCGACACAAAAGACGCCGGTCAGACTAAATGCACCACGGTTTGTCGTGCTCGCCTGTTTGGTGCTAGGTGCCAGCGGTTGCTCCATGACCAAAGGAGTCCGAGATCACTTTGCCTACAATGATACGACGAATGATTTCGTGATGGGCTGGCGAAACACTGTCTGGGCGCGGCAGGCCTGGCACAACCAGAAGCACCATTTCGCGGGTCACGCGGAGTTTCACGCCCTGGGTGCTGGTTTTCGAGATGGTTACGTTGACGTTGCGACGGGAGGCAGCGGTTGCCCACCGTCCGTACCGCCGAGAAAATACTGGTCGTGGAAGTATCAAACGGCAGAAGGCCAATGCAAAGTGGCCGCGTGGTTCGAGGGGTTCGCCCACGGAGCTCGAGCCGCCGAAGTCGATGGCGCTGACAACTTCCAGGACATTCAAGTCTCTTATCTGATCGAGACTCAATACTCGCCTGAATTCCAAGCGGGGCAGATTCCGATTTTGGGGCACGGTGAGTTTGTTGTGCCCGGCGAAGGCCCGCAGGCACCCACTGGTCAACCACATCCTGCTGGGCCGATGCCTCCAAGGCAAGGCGATCCCGCGCCCGCCGTGCGGCCTGGTCTCGCGCCGCCCGCCACAACTTGGACACCTCCAACTCAATACGCGCCGAGGGAGGGAAACGTGGCGCCGTCACGCGACGTTCGCCCAGTCTCTTGGACGCCAGCCCGAAGTGCTGAGATTGATGCTGGGCTCCGCCAAGCGCCCCGCTCGACTCGGATGCCCGTACCAACGGAGCGATCGCCAACACAAACGGGCGCCAGAGCCGCGAATCAAGGTGCCGCGCCCATCGTTCAACGACCGGCCGCAGCGCCCGTTCCCGGTAAGCTGGAACCCGCCCTACCTCAGACCCTGCCCCTTTTCCCGTAACTCCTCGCGATTTCCCTCAGTCGTTGCTCCTCAAGCAACAACCTGTTTGAAAAGAATCGAATCAAACAAAGAGAATTCCCGATGAACAGAACCAATCGAATTCCCGACCATACCCCCGCGACTCGTCAGACTTATCCACCGTTTCGGGGTTCGCTCGGAATGCTCTCGATCTGTATTCTGGCTTTGTCGGGCTGCAACTCAGTAATGTCGCCGATTAGCGGCGTTCCATCACACCGTTTGCCAGCTCAGTTCCACGCGTCTCCAAAGAATGATCTTGTGCCGGTCGACATCTCACGACTTCGTCAGCCGCCGCCCCGTGAATTTCTTGTCGGGGGCGGGGACATCCTCGGCATCTACATTGAAACGGTGCTCGGTGCCGCCGATGTACCGCCGCCAGTGCATATGCCAACGATGGGATCTGAACTGCCTCCGTCGGTAGGCTACCCGATTCCCGTTCGCGAAAACGGCACGATCTCCCTTCCGCTCACGCCACCGATCCAGGTCGGCGGTATGACCTTGCCTCAAATCGAAAACGTCATCCGGCGGGCATATACCGTCGATCAGAGGATCTTGCCCGCCGGAAAAGATCGCATCATTGTGACGCTCATGCGAAAACGCCGTTACACGGTAACGGTGATGAGGCAGGACGGTGGAATTGGCGACGGCGCCACTGAACTCAGCACCCGCGGACAGACCGTCGAGCTCGTCGCCTACAAGAATGACGTGCTCAACGCACTTGCTGAAACAGGCGGGCTCCCGGGCCTAAGCGCCAAGAATGAAGTCAAGATTCTCAAGGCAGGCAGGCTGGACGCTCGAAGGCGAGACCAATTCGTACGCGAATTCTATTCGGTGCCGATCAGCGACAGCTGTCTTTGCCGACCGCCGCTGCCACAGGACCCCGCGGTCATTCGAATCCCATTGCGGCTCCCGCCAGGCGTGATACCGAACATCCGCACGGAAGACATCGTCCTTGACGACGGTGACATCGTTTACATCGAAAGCCGAGAGCGAGAGGTCTTCTATACCGGCGGCCTCTTGGGTGGCGGGGAACATCCCTTGCCGAGAGACTATGACCTGGACGTGATCAGCGCACTCGCGCTGGCAGGACAAGGACTCGCCAGCACCACAGCATCGGGTGGTGGAGGCCGTGGCGGCATCGGTGGCGGTGGCGGTGGTGCCATCGGTGGCGGAGCAGCGGCGGTGGGCGGCGTGCCGCCAGGGAACCTATTCATCCTGAGAGAAACGCCCTGCGGCGATCAAATCACGATCGCGGTCGATTTGAATCGCGCTATCAACTCACCCAAAGCGAGGCCGTTGATCCAACCGGGCGACATCCTAATCCTGCAATACAAACCCGAAGAAGAAATCCTCAACTTCGGACTTGGCACCTTCTTCACCTTCGGCATCGGACAATTGCTCCAGAATAACAATTAGTAACGATGCCACGGAAAGAAAAGCATAGGGCGGAAGACACCGCCGCGCGATAACTTGAGGCTGGGACGATGAAATACCACTCACTAAACAACCCCTCGATCGCGAACGCGATTGCGATCGTATTGTTGGCCGTCGTCGGGGCGTCGCCAGCTCAAGCGGTTCATGGCGCTCAAAACGGCGATCGGAGTTCATCGCGTCGCCGTAGCCAAGGTGTGGAAACAACAGTCAACAAGGTGCAGTCACGTACGGCTCGCCCAGCGTCTCGTTCCATGAACTCAGTTCGGCGAACGGATCCAGCCCCTATTGTTTCGGCACCCATCGTCTCAGCGCCAATCGTTGTCGCCAAACCCAAGTCATTGCCGCAGCATATCGGCTCACTGCTGCGAAAAATCGGGGGACCGCACAAATCTCAAACCTCCGAAAGGAAGAACTCAAGGTCCGAACCGACGCGTCGAGGCAAGCCTGCACCGATTATTCAGGGCGACGTCGCTCACGCGTCACAGCGCCGTGCTGAGGCAGGGGCTGCCCCCAAGGAAACAGCTCAGGCCGCATCCGCAACAAGGCCGGGCGAAGCGACCGTGCCCCCTGGCAAACTTGCGCCGATAGCGCCCTCGCCCACAATCGCCTTCGATTTTGAACGCCCCCTGCAGACAAACACAACCAACGAACTCGCCAAGCGAATGCCAGTGGCTAGGTCGACTAACGCAAGTCCGCGAGGCCAAGAGGCGAACAAGACCACCGCATCGAAAGCCGCCAAGGCCGACCCTCTGACAAAAGCCACCGCGCCCAAAGCCAAGCCGTTTGTGGCCGTGACACGACCAGACTCGCCCTCGACTCGCGCGGCGATAATGAAGCCGTTTTCACCGCCCACTGCGCAGCCAACTCGCGATCTGGCAACTCGCGATCTAGTCTCGTCACGACGAAAAGCCGATCGGTCGCCGGTGGTGCCTTCACCCCCGAAAACAAATACCGCAAATGGGCTCGCGAAAGAAATCGCTCGAGAGGCGATTACCGACAAGAGCGTCAGCAACAAGAGTGTTGCCAAGAAGGCCGTCGCGCGAAAAACGGACGCGGAGAATCAGGAGAGCGGCAAGGAGAAAACGGCGGCGTCCAGAGTATTCAAGAAGGGGCCGCTTACACAGCCGCGAAAGACCGAGTTCAACCTGCTCACTCAACGTCTCCCTTTGCAAGCAGAGCCGAAGTCGCGAGCCAGCAACCGTTCCCAGTTTGCTCTGCTTGAACCGAAGGAACCGAAGCAACTCGCGAGGCCGACTCGAGCCGAACCGAAGCCGATTGAGCATTCATCCAAGCCACTACCGACGCTGCTATCGATCAATAAGAAAAGCGTTCAACCGATCGAACGGGTCGCGCGCCAAGGACGCTACGCCGCACCGACTCAGTCGTCAGTTACACGCCTGGCAACGACCCAACATGAGACAAGTCGCTTGCAGCCGCGGTCGTCGCCTCGGCCTACGGCGCTCCAGGACAGCGATCCTCATCGGACTCGCGCACCAAGTCAGCACGGCGTGGCGGGCGGAAGGGGAGCCGCTGTGCTTCGTTCGTTCCAGCCAATTACCCCAAAGTCCAAACCGATTCAACTTGCCCTGTCGTCATTACATCACCTGCGGCTGACAGCGCCGGTTGCCAGAATCGAAGTTGGCGACCCGACCGTTTGTGAAGTCTTTCGACACTCGTCGCGACAGATCAGTCTCGTTGGCAAACGCACCGGCGAGACAATGGTGACGCTCCACAATGGAAGCGGTCGACCTACCGTTGCGTATCGAGTTCAAGTTGGAAGCGGACGAAGCGTTGCCGACAATGCGGCAAGCGAACAGCAACTGGAAGAAATGCTCGCCGGGATGTATCCCGACAGCCATATTTCATTGACCAACGAGAGCCAGAAACTTGTGGTGCGAGGCGATCCGCAAGACGATGCTCAGGCCGTCCAGATTATCAGTCTGATTAGAAGCCTGCGACTGGTTCCCGTCGTCGATCGCCTCAAAGTTCAACGATAGCTCACAGCATGTGTTCGAAGGAATGAACCGATGATCCGCCAACAGTCCCATCGCCAAATTCTCGCCCCGGTTCGCGCTACCTCAAGGCCGAGCTCCTCGCGAGTGGCCCGTGGCCTAGCATCACTCACGCTAGTGGTTGTTTTTTCGATTGGCTCACAAGCTATGGCTCAGATTGCACCTGACGGCCAAGCCCCAGCCGATCACGGCCCGGATGCGATTGAGTTCGACATTGTCGGCGGGCCGCCCACGCAATCGCCTGAGTTCGAATTCGGCGCCGCCCCGAACATGCTCGACAACCCCGATACTTTCTTCTTTTCGGGACATGGCACCACAACCTGTTGCGGCGATTGCCCCCCGGCTTGGCGAGCCCGAGTGGAAGCGCTGTCGCTTAACTACGAGCACAACAATGGCGTCTCCTTGTCCGATCATTTTTTCTTGCGTGATTTTGGCTACGAAAACGGAGCTCGCGTCAGCCTTATTCGTCATATTGACTGTCTTGATGCCTGGGAGCTGGCCTATGTTGGACCCTATGAATGGCATGAGTTTGGTCATTTTAACGGTGTCGGACTAACGACTCCGCTCAACGCAACCGCGCCGGTCAGTATCAGCGAATTCGTCAACGCCACGCAACACAGCCAATCCTATCGCACTCGACTCAACAGCGGCGAATTAAATCGTCGCTGGTATGGTTGGGACGTGATCTCCACTCTAGCGGGTGTTCGCTACATCAACATTGACGAGGTCTACCGGTTCGATTCAATTGGGCAGACGAGCACGGGCGAGTTGCGCGTCGAGAATACCAACAACTTGTTCGGCCCGCAGGTCGGCATGGAACTCATGTACCCGATCGGCCATTGGATGACGTCGATGTCGGTCAAAGGAGCTTTGCTGCTCAATGCGGCTGATGGTTCGTTCTTCCTGCGGAACAACGGAGTCGTTGAGATCGACAACTCGGATGACGATTTCGAGTTGGGGTCGCTGATCGAGCTAAGCTACGGCTTTTCCTACCAACTCACTCCAGCCATCAAGCTACGCGGCGGCTACGAGTTCTGGTGGATCAACGGAGTGGCGCTCGTGCCTGGCCAAATTGCCAACCCGCTCACCCGCTCGACTGGCCGCCACACAGACCGCAACGAAGACGTCGTTTACCACGGTGCCACGGCGGGCCTCGAGATCATATGGTAGGAGGCGCGACCTCGACCTATACGCTGTGGTATTCGCGGTACCAATCGACAAATAGTTGGACCCCTTGTTCAATCGACGTGCTCGGCCGAAATCCAACGTCGTTCGCTAGATCATCAATGTTGGCGAAGGTTGCGGGGACATCGCCCAATTGCATGGGCATCATTCGCTTTTCCGCCTGCCTCCCCAAATAGTTTTCAAGCACTTCGATCAAATACAACAACTCGACCGGTTCGTTGTTGCCAATGTTGTATATGTGATACGGCGCGCTGCTCGTACCTGGATCTGGATCGCTCGATTGCCAGGACTCGTCTGGCGTCGCAGTCTTGTCGGCTGTGCGAATAACGCCTTCAACAATGTCGTCGACGTAAGTGAAATCGCGTTTCATTTGCCCCCGATTGTAGACCTGAATAGGGTCTCCAGCGAGAATCGCCTTGGTGAACAAGAATAGCGCCATGTCGGGCCGGCCCCAGGGACCATAGACCGTAAAGAAACGAAGTCCCGTCGTCGGCATTGCGTATAGATGGCTATAGGAATGAGCCATCAACTCGTTTGCTTTCTTCGATGCGGCGTAAAGGCTTACCGGATGATCCACATTGTCGTGAATGGAAAACGGCATCTTCGTGCTCGCGCCGTAGACCGAACTGGACGACGCGTACACCAGATGATCGACGGCGTGGTGTCGACATGTTTCCAGGATGTTCCCGAAGCCAACCAGGTTGCTCTGGATGTACGACTCGGGGTGCTCCAATGAATAGCGAACACCAGCTTGTGCGGCCAAATTGATGACAATTTTCGGCCGTTTGCGACCGACGAGTTCGTGCAGCGAAGAGGCATCTGCAATATCCAGCAGATGAAAGCTCATGTTCGACTGGTTTTCGATTTGGGCCAGTCGATCACGCTTGAGCTGAACGGAATAATAGTCGTTCAGATTGTCGATCCCGATGACCTCATCGCCTCGAGCGAGCAGCTTTTGGCAAACGTGGAATCCGATGAAACCCGCCGCGCCGGTAACCAAGTATCTAGTCATTTTTTGTTGCTTCGGTTTTGTTCACAATTCACCCAGGCCGGCGTTCGCGCGGCAGAGACCGAGTTCGCTCTACGCTGGGCTCACCAACGGACGACCCTACGGGCCTACGGACAGACAATACATTCACGTTCATTATGACTCGCGGCGATACAGCGTGCGCGGGCGATACAGGCGACTTAATTCCAGCCGCGAATACGGTAGTAAAGCAACGCCATCCATTCTTTGACGACCCAGCTCGATGCGCTCATGCCGTCAACCTGTGGGATCCAGGTCTCGTCTAGCTCGCGAATCAAGTCGGCTGATTCGGCGCCACAGGGTGCCGCGATCGTTTGGTGACCAAGTTTCGTGAAACATCGTTCGGCTCGGTTCATGTGTCGGGCGTGGGTGACGAGCAAAACTGTTTCAAAGTGCCGCTTTTTCATGACGGATACGGCTTGCACGGCGTTCTCACGCGTCGACTTGGATGTCGACTCCAGAATCATGTCGTCGCGTGCAACTCCTAAGAATGCAAGCGCATCCGCCATGACGCCCGCCTCTGTCGCTCGCGAGTCTTCAGCTTCCGTTGCGCCTCCGCAAAGTATCAAGGGGCACTTGTGTGATTTGTATAAGCTGGCCGCATAAAGGCAGCGGGAATAACTGCTAGACGAAACTTGCGCATGTGTTTGGTAATCATTCGGAGGAGAGAGTCCGCCCCCGAGGACGATGATTGCGTCCACCTGCTCAGGCATTTCCGTCAACGGCGGGTGAGACCACTCCAATGTCGCCATCATCAGTCGCCCCACAACCGGCATTGACATGGCAAACAAGAGCACCAAGCTGCCAACCAACGGATAGGTCGCTCTCTTCGGTGCCAACTTGCGACGCATCACCCAGGCCAACACAACAGCCTGCAACATTAGCAAGGCAAGGTATGGCTGAACCGTCGCTTTTAAGATTGAGTACATAAGTTGAGTTGAGAGAATCTTGAGGCGAGCGGCGTGAGATCAGAGACCAAAGACGAGAAGCCAAGACGCGAACGAAAACAAGCAAAGCATCGTCAGAACCTTAGGCCCACAGGGTCGGCCGTTCTTGAGCCGAGGGTACAGCTTCTCGCTGCGTTTGCTGCGAAGCGCTGCCTTGGGCGGGTCTTCGGCCGTTGACTGATCGAAACGTGTCGGTGACATCTTCCTTTTCCCTTTCGCACGAAATGTCTGTCGAATCAATGCACAGGCAAGCCGGCGTCCAATTCGCTTGTCATGTCGCCCATCGTTTTGATTTCCAGTTGGCCAGCGTCACAGAGTCGTCTCGCTTCATGCAAGATCTGGTCCATGCCATCGAGCAGTTCGTCGCTTCGCACGCCAAGGTTGAAGGGATGGGTCCAGAGGTGAAAAACGCGATTCTGCTCAGCCGCAAGTCGCAAACCCTTGATGGCCTTGCGCACGCGTTGGCCGACGCTGACGCGCTTCCCAACACTCATGAATGGCGAGTAGAACTGGGATGATGGCAATACCCACAGCCCGCACGGCAGTCGCTCGGGCAATTCGACTCGCGGGGGTCGAGCAAGCTTGGCGTCGACCAAACGCATGGCAGCCGGAACCCTCACCCCGGGTAGCGACTCGAACCATTTGTTTTCCGGCCCGCGAATGCAGCGAAACCCTTCTTCGACCAGCACATCAAAATGGGCCATCTTAGCTTTGGGGTAGATGAACGACGTCGGTTGATCCAAATAGAGTTCATCGCAAAGGACGCGAAATCGTTGCAGTTCTTCACGAAACGCATCGCGGCCAGCAGCTCCCGGTTTGATGAATCGGTGAGTTAGCGTATGACAACCGATCTCTTGGTTGACTGGGTGTGAAGCGAGCATCTCCAGAATATCTTCGGCATACCAATGTGGATGCGTGGTCGAGTTTCCAACTGGGATGTCGGAAAAACTTGCGTCGGCGAGCCAGGGATGGCGTTCGCGCTTGCCGCCCATCAGCAGCGCTCCGACGATGGCCCATGTCGCCGGCGCATCGTATCGCTCAAATAATTTCAGCAGACCCGAAATCGCCTCGCGGGTTCCCTCCCAAAATGGTTTGCAGTGCCGAGCAGCCGGTCGGCCTCGGGTGCCCCATGCGAGTTCGAAGTCGAACGACATGAGCATGACGCCTTTTTCTATCCGAGCCGGCTCGCCGACGGAATGCGCCGGGTGTTCGCTACGCAACATTTCTTCGTACAAATTGGTAGTTTGCTGAACGACCGTCCGCTCATCGAATTTGTTTACGGCCATTTCTCTACCCGCGCGGCCCATCGTCTTCCGTAGCGATTCGTCGCCTAGCAGCGTTTGCATCGCATCGGCCAGGGCGTCCGAATCGCGAGGGGGAACCAGCAAGCCATTGTGACCGTGCGTAACGACGTCGCGACAACCGGCGACATCGCTGGCAACAACCGGTTTTTCCATCGCTGCCGCCTCCAGCAAGACGCGTGGGGCCCCTTCTCGGTATGACGGCAGCACCACTAAGTCGGCTTTCCGCATCTGCCGCTCGATTCCGTCAACATGCCCAGGAAATTCGATCAGGCCTTCTCCGCGCCATCGATCCAGACAAGCGTCGTCAATGGATGAGGGGTTTCCTGGGTCGGGCGAGCCGCATGCGACGAATGTCGCTCGGCTTCCACGCTCGTGGTTCAGTTCGGTCGCCCTGACAAACTCACGGATTCCTTTCTCCTCCAACAGCCGCCCGGCAAACAAGACGCAAGGCCGTTCGTTCGTATCAGCCGCTGCGGAATCGTCGGGAGCGAAACGCTTCAAGTCGACTCCGGATCCCTGGGTCAGTGTCGCGCGCGCCGCAAGTTCGTGCGTGTGGTTGGAGAGGGCTGTGAGGTCGTCGAGATTCTGAAAGATCGGCCGAGCGCCCTGAGTCGTCAGGGCCCAACGATACCACCGCCTAATCCATGGCCTGACCAGCCGAGCAGCGGGGCGGTTAGAAACGAATACGTGCCCAAGCCCTGTGACGTTGTTCACGATTCGCTGAACGCCCGCCTGCTTGGCCGCCAACGTCCCATACAGAATCGACTTGATCGTAAAATGATGAACCAAGTCTGGCGTTTCTTCGCGATAAATCTGGCGGAGCCGAACAACAGACCCCCAATCTCTCAACGGGTTCATGCTCGCTCGATCCAGTTTCCAATCGATCCATCGCGCGCCGTGGTCTGACAGCGATTCGACGTACCTGTCGCGCGGACATACGGCCACCACATCACAGCCTTCTTGGGCCAACGCGCGAATCAGTCCGCGGCGAAAATTATGCAAGTTCCAAGCGGTGTTGGCGACGAGCAAGACCTTGCGTGCGTGTCCGCTGCGCGGCTGTCGAGCGGGCGCGGCGATGTCCCGCGGACGATCGACGGTGGGCGTCGGCCTACTCGAGCTACCTGTCATGCTATCTGCCGGCCTACTTGTCATGTGACTCGCTGGCTTGCTTGGCGAAATGGGCCGCCAGCTCGAGGTGTTTTTCGGCCAGTCGATGCCGTCCGAGCTTCGCGTAGGTTGTCGCCAACGCGGTGTGCAGGTTCGAGTCTTCCGGGATGCCGCGCAAAGCAAACTCAAGATCATCGAGGGCTTCATGCCAGCGCTCCATCTTGACCAGAATCTGCCCCTTCGTGTCTCGATAGGCTGCGTTCTCTGGCCACTGCCGCAACACAGAAGCGATAAGCTCCAACGCGCGAGGCAGTTGAGGCTCCTCTTTGTGGGTCAAGATCCACGCCAGGTTGTTTGCCACCGGACCGAGCGTTTCGTCCAGCTTGTAGGCTCGCTCGAAATGGAAGATCGCCGTCTCTTTTTCATCCGCCTCCCACGACTTGCAGCCTAACACAAAATGGGCAAACGCGTTGGCGTAGCCGCTGGCGATTAAAGCCTCCAGCATCTGACTCGTCGCTGCAAGGCTCTTCTCCGTCGACTCTCCCAAAGCAAGCAGTCGGGTCAACGCCTCTCGCGAATCCGGATCGTGCAACAGTGCGATCCTCAGCAGTTCGAGCTTAAGAGCCGGATTGGTGGATGCCGAGTCGTGCAGCTTATCGAATCGTGTGATAAACGCGTGGGCAATAGCGCGGGAAAATGGACCGTTGGGGTGCAGCACTTGCCCTTCCCGCAAGAGTTTTATCGCGCCGTCGAAATCGTCCAGATTCACTAGGATGCTCGCGAGTCGCAGTCGAGCGTCCTTATTCATCGGATCGCGACGGACGGCCAATCGATAGTGATTATTGGCCCTTCGCAAAGCCTCCTTGCCTTCCTCTTCCCGGCCCAAGCTTCCCAACAGCATCGCCAGTTCGAAGTTCAGCTTCCGCTCAAACTTGCAAGCGTGTACGAGAAAAGAGACGGCTTCATCGTTTCGATTCACAGCTACTAGGAATTGCGACATCCGCAGGTTGACTTCGGGAGAATCGGGCAAAGCCTGCTGAGCTCGAGTCAAATGGGTGTAAGCCGCGTCCAACTTCTCAGGAGACTGATAGGTCTTGCTGTCCATCAACATCCGGTGGGCGACCCACAAATGAGCCCTACCGAACCCATTTGCATCGAACGAGGCCAAATCGCGCATGATCGCTTCGGCCCGCTCAACCTCGTCCAAGCCCACTAGGCTCAGAGCCAAATCAAACTGGCTTTTCTGTTTTCCGCCATCCAACGAGACCAATCGCTCATAGTAGACTCGCGCCGAATCGAAGTTGCCCCGAGCATACGCGTTGACGGCAGCATTGCGATAGCTGACGACCAAATCGTTTTGAGCGTGCCGGGCGGCGAGGGCCATCGAAACGACAGCGATGCCGCCGAACAGAGCCGGGCAACTTTGCAAAAGCACTCGGCCGGTTCGACGTTTCCAAATCCGAGCGACGCCCGTCAGCAGGAACGCGCCGACATTCCAAACGCCTCGCACCAGGTAGACTAAGACGAGCCATGGCGAGAGGAGTATTCGCCGCAACACACGGCCGGTCTTTCGCCATCCGCCTGGGGCCTCGCCCCACGATGTGTCGCTGCGTGTCCAGAACATCGCCGAACGTTTGAGGCGCCGAACGAGCGTTTGTTTGCGTCGCGAATTCTTCTTGTTCTTGCGTTTCTTGCTCATGGGCTGTCGTTTCCAAACCAGCAATTCACCGGGGCGAGCCCGAGGTGAGGGAGCTAGTCTCTAGCCGCTCCTTCCTCTCCGACCAGTTTGGAAAGGACGCTATGAAAGAAACGGTCTAGCTGAATGATTTCGTCGCGAGCTAGCGGAGCGGTGGTTTCTCGGTAGACTTGCACTTGATAAGTGGTGCTATCCGGTCGGGCATGTTGGTCATCCGAGTTGGACATCCTACCCAGTAGTTCCGCCAGTTTCGGGAATCGGCGAATCGCTCGAAATGAGGCGTAGGTCTCGGCGGGAATCGCCGCTCGGTTCTGCTGATCGAAGACAGCGTAGAGAACCGTTGCGTGTTGGCCGAGGCCCTTATCGACTTGCATTTGCACGTAGTCGCGAATCAGCTGATCGGCGGGGCCGGATTGCTTGCGAATCTCGCTACCGACAACTTTCCAACCCTGGCCTTCAAAACAGCCCGTTAGGTTGTGCCAACCAACAAACGGACCATCAATCGAGACGATAAGTTGATCGTCGCCTTTCTCGAAATACCAAAGTCGCGAGAACTCTCCATTAGGATCATCTGGATTGCGGGTCAAGTCTTGGAAATCGGCTTGTTTCCATCCCGCGATTTCGGTGGGCAAGGTCGATGCGGAGGTCTCGGCGATTTGCTTAACTTCCACTTCCCTATCCTCGACTTTGCCAAGAACTCCTGCCATCGCAAACTGGGCGATGCCAAGTGCGGCAAACACGACGGCCAACGACACTGTTTCCAGCCAACTCAATCGCGACGTCTTCGGTCTAGACCGCCGTTTCCCGGCTGTTCGCTTCTCATTCTTTTCGTCTGTGTCGTGGCTTTCGTCACTTTGCGCGTCGCCAGATCTTGACGGTCCCCCTTGCTTTGTCCGAGTCGTATCTTCTCCTGTCGACCCGCTCTTGCGGCGGAACCAAGGTCGATCCCACCATCGCTTTTTTCGTGAGCGGCGCGATCCGCTCTGATAGAAGTAGGTGGAAAGTTCAAACGGGTAAGGGAACAGCAATAACAAGCATCTCTCGCTGCTGGCGATCATCAACAGGCTCGTCGCGAATGAGATCACGCCAACCATATCGTGCCCGATCCCATCGGCGATCGGCAGATCCCAGCGACTGCAAAGCACCGTCACCAGAGTGACTCGAGTTGCGTTTACGACGAGCACCCAGAAGATCGTCGCTAGCAGCAGACTTACGAAGCGCGGTAAGCCGCGTTTCAGTTGAATCGAGTAGAACGCAGTGCAAGTAATCGCAGCGAACAACGAGTGGATTCCGCTGCACGCTTCCTCAACCAGGAAGGAACGGCGTGGCAACTCGAGAACGACACCGGCGACAACGTGGCGATAGCCGAACAGGTCAAGCACGCCGCTGGCCCATTGTGTGGCCAGTCGTTGCAGCCCCATGATCAGGAATGCATCGAGTCCCATGGGCAAGGGAACGGCCAACAAAAGAAACGCCCACGCAGGCAGCATGCGAACAAGCAGGGTTCGACCGCCGAGCAAATAAATACCGGTCCAGAGCGCGACCATAGCGGAGATAGCCGCAACCCATGGCGAGTCGAGCAGAATAGCTGACATCAGCATCAGCGCGGAGGCACCTGCCAGCATCACTCGCCAAACGCCTCTTCCGCCTCGCAACAACTGACCTTTTTCCCATCGTTGATAGCTCAGGTATCCGGCGCCGATCAGGATCAACGGAAAGAACTGATAGTGTTCAATCGCCCACATCCTCCTGCCCAAACGCAGCAGCAGCGGAACGTGAGCCGCCAACATCACGCCGACCGCTGCAAGAGCATAACGCTCCTGGTTCAGCAAGGCTGAGCCGGTGCGATCGGGATGATTCGTGGTGGTTATCGATTCAGACATTTTTTCTCGATATTGCACCGAGGACGGCGTTACGCTCACGCAAGACCGCGCACGGGGCGACGTTCACATAAAAACCGTGCACAACCATACCCAGGGCGGCGCTGGCGCGGCAGTGCCGCGTTCGCTCTACCCTGGGCTTACATACGGACAACCCTTCGGGCCTAAAATTTGATTCCGACCAGGGCGCGCTCTGGGCGTAATATTCAATTCCGAACAGGGCGGCGCTTTCGCGGCTGAGGCCGCGTTCGCTCTACCCTGGGCTCACATACGGACGACCCTTCGGGCCTAAATTCCTCACAAGTTCGATTCCGACCCGTGGTTGTGTGTCGTTTCTAGCCTCTCGTTGGCGCTGTTGGTTTTTCTTGCTTCACTCCGCAGTCCGTGTTCTTGGCTGTGTCATGATCTGCGGTGTCGAGTTCCGCTGTTTGGCGGTTCGTTGGGTCGCGATCTCCTGGCTCATTGCGGCGGCCCATACGCCCGGTCATCCCGTTCCAGCAGGCTGCGATGGCCTGTCGAGCTCCGGCGAATGCCAGTTTCGGATCAGAGAAAAACGTATAGGCTGGCTTGAGGAGACACTGGATTGTGGCCTGCTTGAGGGCGGCGTCCCAGCGGCCGTTCTTTAACGTGATGTAGATGTGGTTCCGTATTACATAATACTTGCGAGCACTGACGGCGCATAGTTTGGCAGGTTTCGGCTGCACGCCGATCCGCTTTTTTTCACGACGCCGCTCACGCCACATTTCCGCATTGGCGAGGATCTTGAACCCAGCCCGCTTGAGCCGTATTCCGTATTCGACTTCGGTGTAGCCAAAGAACAGCTTGGCGTCAAACACGCCTGCTGTCGAGATCGCATCCCGATGATAGAGAGGCATGTGGCCGCTGCCGACATAATCGACATCGACCCGCCCCTCAAGTTCGTGATCGCCTAGGCGTTCGATCAAGCCTCGTCGCCAGTTGAACCTGGCACCGATAATCCCCACCGCGGCGAGGTTGTCGACTTCTTCTTTGGCGGTCAAAGCGAATTCGATCATCCGCTGAAAATCCCACTCGTCAACCGGCGGATCATCGTCGTCAAGCGGCATCAGCCAATCAAACGTGTCATCCGCCAACAGCCGTTCCATGCCCAACGCCCAGCCGCCTGCCGAGCCAAGGTTTTCTGCCGAGGCAACGTAATCTAGCGTCGACGGATGATCCACGGATGCTCGGCGAATCAAGTCGTGGGTGGCCGACGAATCTTCGTTGTCGACAATAAGAATCCGATCCAGCGGTCTCGTTTGCTTGGCAATGATGGCCAGTGTCTTCTCCAACTCATCTCGCCGCCGGTAGGTGACGAGCACTCCACATATGCGCACGGAATCGGTCATTTTCGAAGACAGAAGTTGATACGAATCAGTCGATTCCTTGGCATTGTTATGCTATGCGGAGATTGATCAGCGAGAATCGAACTTCGCGCTTCTTTTCTTAGGCCCGCATGGTCGTCCGCATGTTAGACCACGTTTCCGCAGCACGAAGTGCGCCCTGGGCGATTTGTTTGCCCCGTCATTCGCCGCAGAATTGGCATGGTGATCGGGGCGGCGCTGCCGCCGCCGATGCTCTACCGCTGTCTAACATGAATCAGCCCTGCGGGCCTTTGATGGCGCGGATCGGTGTTGTGCCGCCTTGCGCCCTAACGGTAGTGTTTCTAGATTGAGGTTCATACAAAAAACAGCAGCCGAGTTTCTAACAAACTCGGCTGCTGAATTTGATTTATCTCGAAACAACGATCTTACACAGCTGGCGTCTCGGCAGTGTCTGTTTGCTTCTTCTTGCGGCGTCGCCAAAGTACTCCGCCAAACATACCAATCGACAGTAATGCCAACGAACCAGGTTCGGGGTTTGCCACTGGAATGCCACTCGTACCAGAACCGGCGGGGACTAATCCGGAAGCTGTACCCGTAGCATCCGCATCGGCGGCCATAAGGAACGCCTTACTTGGTGCGAATGGTTTGAGGTTGGCCGTCATAAAGAACACCGATGAATGCGCACCAGTCGCCAGGTTTCCTGGGAATACGAACGTGGGGTTTGCACCCAGCGAGCCAGCAAACGTAGGCGTCACAGCTGTACCATTTGCCACAAATGTCGGGGCAGCAACGCCTGTTGTCGGTGCACCGACCGCAGCCGCCACCCCAAGTGTATTCAAAGCCCCCGGTGAAGCCCCGACCACAGCTCCTCCGCTGCTGAATACGGTCCCGGTCAATGTGCCGCCACCTCGCCACGTGGTCGTGTCTTTGAGCGCGGTGGGAAGTGTATACGTTCCCAAGAGTGCGTTCGCGTCCAGAGCAGCAGTATCTCGAGTGATCTGATACATGAATATGTGTGTCGCATCACCATCGATCGTGCCCGCCAATGTTGTCGTGACACCAGCCAATCCCAGCGTTGATCGCCAATCACCGCCGGTATTCTCGTATACCGCAAAGTTTACCAAGCTGCCTAGCGAGCCACCAGAAAGCCTCGAGTTCCCCGTCAGCGACGTAATGAACGCAGCATGCGCGGAGGTTGCAAAAAGCATCATGGCCAGTAGAGCGGCAACTAATGTTAGTCGTTTCATGAATCCCAACCTCAAGTTGTCTCGTCAAAGAAGATAGAGCGTCTGCGTAGTATATGACTGGCTGTATGGACGCGTCAAGCAAATGCGAGCCGTAATCTCGCTATTCTCGCAGAAAATCCGGGTTGCCCAAAAAACGCGGAGAAATCGCAATTTCTCTGGTCAGAGAAGCGAATTTCCAACTCGAAAAAACTCAAAGGCCTTCAAGATCCCCCAGGCAGAGTGACCAGTTCTCCGCTTCGAAAGGGCTCGGCGACAGCGAGCCTGAGAGTTCGTTGGCCACCAGATTGATCCGGCGTCGGGGAACCGTGTGAAACCAGGAATGACGAAGATGTTTCAGCTGTGAACCATGCGTCAAAACATAGTTCGCCCTAGCGCCAAGGATCAGGTTTCGCAGGAGTTGCTGAGTTGTGTTAAGCGCACCGTCCCGTACGAGCACATCGTCGAGCATGATTTCCCGCATACCGACACGAAAGTTTGTTCGATAGAACATCACACCATCCAGCCGCCCCTCGGTCTTGACCGATTCGGCGAAGTACCGAATATGCGGATGGGCCCCATACCGCCAGCGAAGAAACTCAGCGTCGACTTTTGTGCTCAATCGGCCATCGCGGTTGCGTTTGTCCAACAGCTTGTCGATTCCTGCCGCTTCGTTCGCAAGCACGTCGGACGCCGACGCTGGCGGCTCGCGAAAGAACGTCGACGCGTCCGGCGCCTCGCCCTTTCGCAGTTTCCACTTCGCCAGCCCGCACGCGGCGGAAATGGGACGCAGCAATCTGACACTTAGGGCCATGTCGGCTGCCTTGCGCCATCCCATCTTCAGGTAGCCTGGAAGGCTGTTTGCGTTAGGCGTGTTGAATAATAGTTCAACGCCCTCTTGTCGAGCCACTTGGCACGCTTCCAACGTCAGCCGCTTGAAGACGCCTTGGCGTTGGTAGTCGGGATGAGTCACACTGTCGACGGGCTTCGCGGCCGAAATCGTGCGGCCATTAACCTGGAGTAACCACCGCATGAACGCTCGAACGCCCACGAGCCGGCCGTCTGCCTCGGCGAGCAACATCAGTGACCGTCCAAACGGATTGTCTTCATGTTTCCAGGCCCAATAGTCCGCATCGCGTCGGCCAACCAATTTTGCCTTCAGCGCGACGTTCAATAAGTCCGCAATCTCGTCTTTTCGGTCAGTTGAATAGGGCGTAATGCGGATTTGTTTTTCGCTTTCAGTCAACGGTCTTCGATGCTCCGAGTCGGTTGCCAACCTCGCGTATTATTGTGTTGTGCAGCCGTTGCGCGCGCGATCTCCACGACGCAATACATCAGACATCGATTGCGTTGGGCCCTAAGGCCTCGATGTCGCTCATTCGGCTAACTCTCAAGCGAAGTGTCCCTTTCCCTCGAGAATCCGACGATACTCGGCCTCGACCGATTGAACCATGGTCGAAACATCGCAACTTTTTCTGACCTTGTCTTGCCCTGCCTGCCCCAGTCTCATTCGCAAGTCAGGGTCGAATAGACGAGTCAACCTATCAGCAAGTGCGTCTGGCTCGTTAGGCGGAACTAGAAAGCCCTCCCATCCGTCTGTGACGACGCCGGGGATACCGCCGACATTTGTACAGACGACTGGCTTGGCTAGGGCCATCGCTTCGAGAAGTGAAACCGGCAGTCCTTCGGAGTGTGACGACAACGCAAAAACGTCTGCGGCATTGACAATCCTTGGCACATCGGTTCTTGGTCCGGTAACTACAACTTGGCGTTCGAGGCCGAGCGTCGCGATAAGGCACCGAACCGCCTCGGTGGTTTCTCTCAACTGTCCGACTAGGATAAGGGACGTATCTGATCTGGAACGCACGAGTTTACCAAATGCGCGGACAAGCAATTCATGGTTCTTGACTCGAGTGAGATTCGCTACACAGACGATCAACAGGTTGTCAGACGGGATATTGAATTCCTCAAAAACCGACTCGCGGTCATCAGTTGTTGCCAGAATTCCTTCGCAGTCGATGCCATTGGCGATCGTTGTTACGTTTCCGCTATCGATGCCTTTCATCGACGCCCGCACTTCTTCGGACACGGCGATCGTCAAGTCATTCCAGCCAAGAGTGGCGCGATTGCACATCCGAGAGATCGGATTCAATCGTTCCCAGCAACCATGCTCGGTGTAAAGAATCGCAGGTACCCCACAACGCCGTGCGGCGAGGCGACCAATGATGCTGGACCATGGCAGGTGGGCATGAAGCACACAAGTTTCTTTTTCTCGCAAATACCGGCAGATGGACGGCATTGAACCAAAACCAAGCGGATGTCCAACACCAAAACATGTCACAGGGAATCCCTGCCTTTTGAATTCCGGGACAAGCGCGTCTTTCCAGGGCAAGAAATAGCCAATCTGGTAGTCGAATGTCTTTCGATCCAGATACGGAGCGGCATTGACCAGCAGCTGCTCGGCACCGCCTAATCCCAGCCCTTTTATTAGCCACAATACTGGTATTCGATTAGGCATTAGCTGATGCGAGAGTTGCGGAAGGGCTTACTCGGACTTTTGATTCGTATGGTACCATCGCATGCATATGTCCCAGCACAATCTCGTTGTCTGGAACCAAGCCGACTATTGGATTTGGGCGTCTCGACATTGCACGTTGCGAGTCTTGTTGGGGATTCGGCGGATCGGTTGTCGTCGCTGAAAGGAGGAGACAAATTTGTACAAGACACCGCGGCGCAGGCATGAAGCTCCGTAAAGGGCTACCAACAATAGGAAAGGAAGGGCTTGAAGTCGCCAGCGGTACATGGCCCCCATATTGGTTGTTCCCGCCCCATACGTGGCAATAATCGCCAGCATGAAGACAATAATGGGCAACGCTGCTCTGGGGTTTCTCCTCCAAATTCTTGGGAATCCCACAATGAGCGGGCGAATGCAAAGCAGCATGAGCATCATCTCGGGTACTGCCATAATTTGTCGGGAAGATCGAAGGTCGAATACATTGACTCCGCAGAGGAAGAAGAAGACACCAGTCGCAGCAACTCTCACATCGGAGACAACTCCACTCCCGAATTCGGCTTGGCTACGGTCTGTGAAGATCTTTCCTGTGCCACGCGACAAGCTCCTTCGCGTCGAATTCAGTTTGTCCAGGTCGAAATATTGAAGGGACTCATATTCCTTTACGTCAATTTCCATCGTTGTCACTGTGAGGAATATCGTAAGCAAGAGTGCAACACCGCACAGAGCGGGCGCGACGATTCCGGAGAGACTTCGAGAAAGACGAATGGGAACGATCCCTATCGCGATGCACACGCCTAGCACTGGAACCAGATAGACTCGCAATGCCGCAATAATGAGCAGCCCTAAGATTAGCCAAAGCCATCCCCTTGGGGCTCGCATCACACGGATCGAAATAATGCCCCACACAATCCCCAAAATGGCGATCACCGCCGAGCACTCCTTTAGCGGCAATGCGTGGAAAAAGACGGCGGAGGGAAAGAACGCAAACGCATAGCCGCATGCCTTTGCTACGGACTGCTCTCCGGTCGCTATCACTGCAACTCGATACAACAACACGGTGGCCCACCCCGCGAGCAACGCGTTGACAAGAGCGACGAGAAAGAGCGTCTCGCCAAGAATGTGGTACAGAGCGCCGATGAACTGCGGCCAACCGTTGTCAATCCACAGCGACCAGTCGTTCGTGCCTTCGGCATACTGCGAAGCGATTCGAATCGCTTCGTCGTGGAACCAATACGAATCTCGCGAAACTTTGTGCAGTGGTCCTGGCAAGAGCAAGATCGCGGTCGACACGCAAAGGCGGATAGCGACCGTTGATAGAAATATTCGGGTGATCGTCCGTCGATAGAATTGCGGCTTGGCTTGAGCCGGCGCGGAGGCTGCTCTGCCGGGCCTGTTGCCCGCGTCGCCGTGAAGATTCGGATCGCATGGAATCTCATCTGGGTTTGCTGACTGTGGCACGAGGATTCTCGTTCTCTCTGTTAATGTGCCGCGGAATCTGGCGGTATGGGGACGATTTGGGATCGGTACTTCGCCTCTAGTTCGTCAATCGAAGACTCCATATTGTAGGATGACGCAACGGTGTTCAGCGCCTCGTTGCCAAGGCTAGACCGAAGTCGCGGGTCAATCAAGAGTTTCGCGGTTTCTTGGCCCAAGCACGTCATCGCGTTCGCCGGAACGAGGACGCCTGAACGCCCTGGGGCAATTATCTCGGCGATGCCACCCACATCGGTTGAAACCGTCGGAAGTCGACGTGCGCAGGCTTCCAAAAGGACGCCAGGGATTCCCTCAATATGGCTGGACACCAACATTACATCTGCACCGCCGGCTAGGTCTGCGGCATTCGAGCAAGCACCCAATAAATGCACATTCTCTCTAAGGCCCAACTGCGAAACCATGTTTGAAATGAAGTCTCTCAGCGGGCCGTCGCCGAATAACGCGAGATGGCATTCCGGCAAACGGCGGCGTATCTCGCAAAACGCATCCAGCAAACCCTGGTGGTTCTTCTCTGGTGTAAAACTCCCGATATGAACAACCAGGTGCTCGCAGGATTGCTTTCGCATTCTTGCGAGCAGGCGTTTCCGCCACAGTTCCTTCGGAAAGTCACCGGGAATGACAACTCCTTGTCGAAGTACGTCAATCCTATCGGTGGGAAAACCATAAGTCTCCGCGAAATCCTTGCGGCTAGCGCCGCTGACAGAATGTACTCGCGATACTTGCCGAAGCAGCATTCGTCCCCAAAGACGCTGGCCAGGATACGAGATCCACTGGCTCGCCAGTCCAACATTACGGTAGATCAGCGGCCAACTCGCCCTGCCAAGCAGTCTTGCAATAGAAGTGAATCTCAAGGCGTTGAAGGCGTTTGCCTGAACGAGATCAGGGCGGAACTCGCATAGGGACTTAGTGAGCGATTTAAGGACCCCAACTCGTAGCCCTCGTTTTTTGGCACCGCCTAGATCACAGAAATCTGTGAGCCCTCTCACTAGCGATTGAGCATCGGCTGGGTTCGGCGGCTCGAACAGTCCGACCAAAATTACTTCGTGCCCCCTCTGGCTGAGACTTCGACAAATGTCGGAAGCAACGACCTCTGCGCCCCGGAGCTCGCGCCTCGTGATAACGTGCGCTATTCGCATTGGGACTCCGCCCGTACTGGCCTCGTTGATGCGGTCTTCCTCGTTGAAACCGATTCCTCGTAAAATGCTTCCATCAATCGTACGACCTGTTCAATATCGTACCGCGAGTTGCCAACACGCTCGGCGTTTATTCCGAGGCTCGCTCGAGAAATGTCGTCGGCCGCGAGACGCTCCATGGCTGACGCCCACGCATGACCGTCGCGTGGCGGCACCAATAGCCCGGTCTTGCCATGTTCGATCACTTCGCGGATCTCCGCGATGTCGCTCGCAATGATAGGTCTGCCGGAAATCATGGCCTCAACCAACGCGCCCGGAAGTCCTTCAAACAGCGATGGAAAAACAAAGATGTCGCACATAGACAACAGCTGAGGAACGTCTTTCCGGTTGCCTAGAAATGTGACACGCGACGCCAAACCATGTTCACGCGTCAATTGCTCTAGCGATCCGCGATTCCAGCCGTCGCCAGCCAGAACGAGATGAGCCATCGGTAGTCGATTTGAGAGCATTGACATGGCGCGGATCAGGTACGATTGCCCTTTCTGGTCGATGAGCCTACCTACGTTGAGAAAGACAGGGAATGCACTTTCTAGTCCGAGTTTAGCCCGCATTCGCGCGGGGCACGGCGTCGCATTGGATGCAAAATCATTTACGACTCGCCCACGTGGTACAACGTCAACTTTCTCCCTAGGAACGCGAAGGAACCGACAATTCGAATCGCGTACAGTTTCGGACACCGCGTGAAATCTCGTTGCCCATCGAGCCGAAAAGCGATCCACTACGCGCAGAGCCTCCAGTTTCCACGCAGATAGATGCGGATTTTCCTTCAACCTGGATGGTTCATAGGAGACGTTGACAAAGCTGCTCACAACAGGGGTTCGCGTCCATTTACACGCCAATCGCCCAATCTGATCCGAGCGAAAAAGAGACGTATGTACGATAGATGGCCTCAATTGTCGGACCAATCTTGCAAATCGCAAGGCACCGCGAATGAGATCGTATTTGCCCCGCAGGCCTAGCGTTACGACTGGAATCCCTGCATTCTCAAAACTTGCTTGAAGTTCATCACCGGAATACGCGCGACAAACAACCGGCGCAAGTTCTTGTGAATTCAATCTAGAAGCAATATCCAGCAGGCTTCGCTCCGTACCGCCCGTGTTTAGCGTATCAATCAGATAGAGTATTGTCTTCGCCGTCATTCGCTTGCCTGGTCGCGATCTGCCCGCGCGCCGCAGCGCACGGCGCTAGGCGACTGGGGGGGCACTATACCTGACTGCGATTTAGGCGCCCAGTCACCGGTTTGCGTATCTACTTCCAACCTTGGACCTACCTCCCTCGATCGCAACTGAGCCAATTCGCGAAAGATATTCTCGACAGCCCGGCGGCAACAACGGTCAGCGCCGTTGTCGACGTCAATTAAAACGGTGTTCGACCAAGAGCGTTGGGCAGGAGGCAGCGCTGAAACCAATTGCCCTGTTAACTGCCTCGCTTTGCGAATCGTTTCGGGCTGTTCGGGGTCGTCTCGCTCGACACGACTGCGAGCCCCTTCGCGACGCATGAGTCTGGAAACGACCGTGGCGTCGGGTGCTGAGACGTGGATAACGACGTCAGGCGGCGGAATCAGCGCGATCAGCTGAGATCGTACGTGTTTCCATCTTGCTGGAGTGGCTTCATAGCCGATAGCCCAAATTGCTTGCAGAAACCCCTGATCCATCAATATGACGTCAGTTGTCCACCGGACATTTGCAAGCCTTACCAAAGTCTTTATCCAACCCCAAAAGAATCGTTTCTCCGCGGAACGCGTTGGTTGACCTGACGACCTAATCATCTGCAGAAGTCGGTAGGTTGAGAGTGGGTGCCGCAGAACCCAACTCCGCAATGCGGCATGGTCCCATAGCCATTCGCGGGAGAATCGTCGAATGGCCGTACCACGGCTGAAGTCAAGAGTCTCGGCTCCCGACTGTCGGAGAGCCTCGCAGATCGCGCGAGTCAGAAATGTCTTGCCCGATCCTGGCATGCCTATGAACTCAACAACGATTGCCTTTCTTCGGTCTCTAGAGCGCATGCCAGATCGCACGCTTGACCTCCAAAAGTACATTCTCGATCGGTTGGTTCGCGTCGACCACTGCAACCCTAGTCTGCTCGGGAAACTCGAGTTCGCGTATGATCTGGCACCGACGAATAAGTGATTCATCGGTGTGTTCATGTTTTCGGGATTTGGCAACCTCCGCGTCCACACAGAGCTTGATCACAAGGTCCGGCGGTGTCTTCGACGCCAATTCATAAATCGAAAATTCCCAATTGGCGAGATGTCGAATTAGTCGGTTCGAGTGGCCTCGCCATTCGCTCAAGTTCGGGCTATCCATCATGTCTTGGAACTGACACTGCGGATAGCGGTCGGCAAGAACGATGGAGCCGCGATTGCGTGTCCGCCGCGCGAGAACCAGATTGCGTCGCCGTTCGCATGCAACAATCACGGCGTAGGCAAAACGAGCTAGTCGCCGAGTTAGACTTGGCTCGGCCTTCTTGCTTTCGACGTTGTGTACCTCGAGCGAAGGGCTGGGCGTGTGAGCTGGATTGTGTTTTTGGGCGGGACGGCGTATCGCACCGACGGTTCGCGCAGCGCATCGTAAGATTCTTCGCGAAATCGATACAGGCCCATCCCCTGTGCCGAAGTATACCGTTTTCACGTCCAACTTCCACTCAAGCCACTCGCAAACGTCGCGTATCACGGTCGATTTTCCAGCGCCATCGGCACCAATAAGTGCGACGACCACTCCACCTCTCGGCGATACACGACGGATCGCATCATGAACGTCGAAGAGCTTGTTCTTTAGGCTAAGCAACTTCCGGCTTGCGCGCCTCCAGGATATGACGAATTGAGCGGCCCAAGTGCCGAATGTCGAGTGCGCTTTCGTAGTCGGACGAAGTTGCTTTCGCAGACGAAAGAGCCTGCCATACGATAATCCGGAATCGAGCAATTCTCGAAAAACGGGCTCGGTACCATCGCCCAATATCGATATAGCCAAGTCCTGTGCTCGCTGTACAGAAGTCCTTGCCATAAGCCAGTCTAATTCGCAGCTAACGCTCTTTCCCCCACACCGCCGGCCGAGCAACCACCGAATGCGATCTGAGGGCCGCAACTTCAAAGCCATTCGAACGAATAGCAAGAGAAGCTCGTGATGGGGCTCGCAAACATAGACGCTGGTTTCATCCTGAACTCGCGTTTCCAGCAGTTCCGCTTCCCAAGGCAGCCGAAAGCCCTTCAACCATTTCTGCCCAAGGACCATCTGATGGTGCAAGTGAATGTGCACCAGTTTTCCGGTGTCTCGATCGCATCCAAGATAGTCTTCTATTGCTGGGTATCGAGAACATGGTGTTGCTTGGAATTGTTTGAACCCAAGACCTGCAAGCACAATTGACGTCTTCTCGGAATCCCAGCGGTCAACAAGGACGTCGAGGTCCGTCTTCCCTGACAAGCCAGCCAACAAATGTTCGTTGCTCTTGAAATGGCAATACCTGACGCCAGACTTGTGTAGGGTCTCAAATAGTTGGCGACAGATCTTGAGCGGGTACTCCGTCAATTCTATGAATTCGCCGGGCTGTGTATTCCCAACGACATCCTTGGCGCTCGAGCTAGTTGAACGAGAAATCAGTGGCCCTTTGATGAAATCTTGATTTTGCGGATTACACACGTGAAATTGACTCTTTCGATCGGATCCACGCTCGACTTCCTTACGAGTCCTTCCTCATTACAAAAAAGCGATGGCGAATGTTCTCGAATACTCGAAATGTTCGTTCCAACTTCAGGCCCGCGTTACAAATGCTTTCCGTAATCCGCCTAAGCGGGAAGCCCTTGACTCCAATTTCCCAACGATGCTCGCCTTTGGGGTCCAGGTTGGGCCACCGTAGGCCTGGAGTGTTGAAAACCCAACGCAACTTGGTGTTGAGGGGCAACCTGGCAAGAACGCGAGTAGTTCTTGTCGCATCTGGAACGGAAATGATTACGGGGCCTTTAGAAACACGAGCGAGTTCGCGCAGCCCAGTTTCAAAATTGTCGTAGGGAAGATGCTCCAGCACCTCATAGCAAACAGAAACGTCGTATGCCTTGTCTTCAAGCGGCATGTCCAATACTGAGGCACACACAGTGGGGTTTAGCCGCTCATCAATATCGACCGTAGCGATATCGATTCCGCATTTCTCGAGGTAGTCGGCGAGAAACCCGCTGCCAACTCCGACTTCCACGACTCGCCGAGATTCCGTCTTGAGCACTTCATCAATCTGATGCCAATAGCAGCAGAATCTCCTCTTGGAATTGTACGCAAGCGAGCGAAAGTGATCGGGACCGTAGTCTGGTTTGGGTTCGTTTGAGTTCTGTGTGTGCATTGTGTTCAATTCCCGCAACTGGGCTAGACCAAGCCGTCGTAGACCTTGGCTAGTCGTGTTACCTGACCGTGTACGTCGTGCCATTTCTCTGAATACTTTCGGCCTTCCCATCCCATTCGGGCTCGCAATTCCGCATCCTTGATTAATGGTTCCAATTTGCCAACGAGTTCCAAGGGACCGGAGTTTACAATTGGCAAGTCTTCTCGATTTGTCGCGTACCAAGGGCCCAGTCTCGCGACTACTGGCTTCCCCAACGCCATGAATTCGACGGCTGCATTCCCATACGACCCAAGCAGCAATTGGTCGACTCCGATATCGCAGTTCCTCAATCGATCTACCATATCTCGACGATTCACACCTTCGACGATGTCTAGGCGAACCGCGTAGCCACGAGATTTCAACACCTCGATTGCCGACACCAAATGCTCCGTACCCTTGATATTCCGACTACTTGGGGAATGTGCGACGGTTACCTCATGTCCTCGGCGTGGCGGCGAATAGGGCCAGCGCGCCAGATCAATTGCTTGTTCTGAAACCGCACCATGCGGGACAATTTCTAGGAGATCCGGCGTCGATACAAGAATTGCATCGGCATGACGCTCCCAGACGCCGATTCGTTGCAATTGTCTTGGGGTCGATCGGGGGACATGTTCCAGGACCGATTGACGAAGCAAACTTGGTTCAACAACTGATGTTACCCATCGCCGGTTTCGGATGTCAGAACCACGAAAATGGACAACAACCTTCTTGCCGAGCTGTTTGAGAATTGGCAAATCCCAATTTCCTGGCAACAGGCTGCGTCCAAAGAAGAAGTGGAACACCTGAAATTCTTGTGTTGCTCTTTTCAAGAACAAGACCGCCGTCATCAATTTGCTGAGTCGCGTTGGCTTGTTCTGTAGGTTAAGACACTTGTCGTTCTTGTAGCCGAATGAGCTTGGCGCTTCGAATGCAACGGCCATTGCGTCATGCCCGGCCGACCTAAATCCCTCGGCGAGCAACTGCATTTGCCCGCAAATTTCGTGGGGTGCGAAAAGTATTCGCATTACGGTCCGCTTCGCGAAAAGCGTGAATTTCGGGTTGGCACTAGCGGCAATCGTCCAGAATGGTCGCAAGGTCGCGCGCCCGTCGCAATGACCCGTATTGCTCAACGAATTCGTGATTCGATGCGAAGTGGAGCGAGCCACGAGATTGATAACTCGTCACAAGTGACGCTATTTCGGACTTCAATTCCTCCCGACCTGACGCGATCCTTGCAGCGCCATAGGCGCGTAGAAGCGGGTCAGACATGATTCCAGTCATTTCTGGGAATTCTGGAAACGCGAGAATTGGCTGCCGAGAGCCAAAATAGTCGGCCAGACGCCGCCGACTGCCCCACCGAACCTGTTGAAAAAGAAGGCATGTCGCGCTGCGAAGCTCTTTTGCCGCTTCAGGATACGGCACTTGCGGTACCAGTTCCAGCAGGCCGTCGCATCCGAAACTCTTCGCGCATCGTAGAACAATGTCTTCACCCCGGCCAACGAACCGAACTCGAAAAGTCTCAGCTGAGATTTCGTTGGCGTCATGAAGTTCGCCCACAGCCGAAAAAAACGAGCGAAGATCTTGCTCATCGGACCGACTAACGAGCCCAACAGAAACAAGGCGAAAAATGCGACTCGCGTCCTTGTATGCGAGGTCAGTTTTCTTCATCGTAGCTTCGTCGTAGCAGTGCGTAAATGTCTTGACTGGCATGGCGGGCGCAAGTTCGCGAACATGGCTTGCTAGATAATCATTGACGGCCAATACGCAATTCGCGCCCTTGAACCGTCGTTTCTCAATTCCGCGCTTTAGCCGGTTGACGAATCGACCCACTCTCGATGCGACTAGGCATGGTGGCCAACTGTAGAAATCCTTGGTTAACGCGACCCACGGAATACGCAGCTTCTGGCTGAGACGACTTGCGACGTCGTGCGAGGTCATCGGATGGTATAAGGACAAAACGACATCGAATGAGGCCGCTTGGCTCAGAGAAATTGCTTCTGCCGTCAGTTCTCGGTACGCGTGGACGTGCTTGTCTGGAAGACTTGCAATCGCCGTTATCGGCGAAAGTACTTGGCTTATGATCCGCCCTAGGGATCGCGGCATTCTCCACGGACCGATCTGCATGCGGCCGTTGCTTGCAAGCCCGCGGAGTCGATAGAGTTCGTTGCACGTCCGCCACGCCAAACTGGTCGGTACGATTCGAATGACCCGAACGCCATTCCAGTCTTCGGTTGAAACCGTGCCCGGTCTCCCAATTCCCAGGGTGACGACGGTTGAGCGCCAGCCGTGCGTTGACATCCCACGGAGGGCAAGCATGTGCGCGCTTTTTTCAAGCCTCTCGGGCAAGATCAAGAAACAAGCTAGAAGGTGCTTCATGCGAAGGGAGGGTGTATTGGCTAGGCTTACGCTATCGCGGGATCTTTGGAGACTCGCGATCCCGGTCCGGTTGGAGGTTGGTTGTCGGCAAATTCGGCAAGGGTCTGTCCAACGAGTCTCTTCGAAGCGTACTCGAATACGCATCCAAGATCCTTGTATAGATTCTCAATTGACCTCGCTGTCGGAAAACGTGGGCTACCCCCTGGCATTAACTCGGATGAGTGGAGTATGAATTCGACGTACGAATGATTCTGCTTGAATGCCAACTCCAGCATCCGAATCAAGGATTTGCGGTTTCGTCCATTGGGCCGAAACCAACATGCCGTCGGTAGCAAACGCTGTGCCACGCGGACGCCGTAACGTGAGCTGGCAAGTGCATTCCGAATCGCATTCTCGACGGTTGTGAGTCGTCGCTCGTGGATCGAAACGGGAATTTCCAGCAGAGGTAGGTCACCTGCCCGCCCAATATCTTCATGGTTGAGGAAGTAAGCGGTTGTCGGAAAACTGCGGTAGTCACTGCCACCCTCTCCCGCCGGATTGCCAAGCATGTGTGACCAAGACACACCCGGCGTAACAGAGCAATCCACTCGATACCCATGCTCAACAAGTGATCGAGCGTACGTTTCGTTGAACGCCCATCTTCCGGCTCGGTGACTCAGCATTTTTCGAAGGAACTGATCTTCCAAACGTTTTGTCAAGTAGTCAATTTTCGCTCTAAGCACGTTGTCCGGATATTCGATCAGAAAGGGCTGCGTAGCGAAGTCATCCGCTGACAGCGGGCTAATTGGCGGTGAATTCCAGGCATGAAGGTGCATGCCAATCTCACCCGCATTCCGTCTAATCAAATCGTTTCCGAAGTCTGCAAAAATTGGGCAATTCGACATTTCCCAATTGACTAAGTAAGTGGGCCTAAAGTTGTGTTTCTCGCAGAGGTTTTGAAAACGAGCCAAATACCTCGAATTTGCGGTTGTGATCTCCTTTGGTCGAGCCCAAAGGTTGTCACCTTCCGTGTCAATTGTTATCAGGAATGCCGGTCTATTCATAATTGCGACCGTCTACGCGGAATCGCGTTCGGCCCAGAGCCACGAGCGGGCTAGTGGTATGAAGCTTATAACTACGCGAGCGTAGTTCTTCCAGTCAAGCGGACAAGCTGACAAAGCACGGACGAACAACGTTCGAGCTTCGCGGTACATTCCTAATTTGGCTGCGTACCCACCAGCGGAAGTCGCCCAGCTTGCAAACGAACGTGGGTTCTTACGTAATCGTGCGCCATGTTTGTCGAGGACAATAACGGCGCTTTCATAGACGGCCCGTGTATCGCCCCGCACGTTCGGACCAGGATGCTGGTGCGCAGTGACGAGTGGTTCGGCAAAACAAGCGATATTCCAAGCATTGGTCTCGCAGATAGTCGACAAGCGGAATCTGAGTTCCGACTGTTGATTCGCGCGGAGGCTTGTGTCGTATCCGCCTGCCTCGTCAAACACCTCCCGGCGCAACGCGAATGTTCCGGAAAGAAACAGGCCGCGGGATTCGGGCAGTCGAATTTGCCGAATACCCCCCGCTTGATTCAGCATTGTGATTCCACAGCATGCGATCGCTGTGTCCTTTGAATCAAGCAAAACGGAGAAGGATGCGAGCCAAGAATTGGCAACCTCATCGTCGCTGTCAAGGAAAACGATGTAACGGCCATTGGCGGCGTCTGCCCCTAGGTTTCTAGCTGCTCCACCACCCTGATTCGCTTGTTGGCAAAAGCGGATTCGACGGTCTCTCGTTTCATACCTTCGTACAAGCTCGCGCGTTCCGTCACTTGACCCGTCATCCGCGATGATCAGTTCCCAATCGTTCCACGTCTGCCTGATCACACTCTCGATGGCACGTGGGAGCAAGTGAGCGCGGTTAAACGTAGGAATCACAACGCTGAACGTAGGGCGTTCGGCGTCATCGCCGCGTCTAAACGTATGTGTCGCGCCCAATGGTGTTTTCACTCCTTCCAGAGAATGCTGCGGAGCAGCGGGACATGGGCGGCCGCAAGTCGCATGTAAGTGTGAATCTTCTTCGGATAGGACCTGATTGCGTTCCGGAAGAGGCGACGCGCTGTTGCGAATTGGCCTAGTTTTGCTGCATATACCGCAGCCGTTTCGCAGTAGTGCGAGTAATGGCGTGGAGATTTCTGCAATTGCTCTTCGTGCGTTGTCAACGCATGAATTCGCCCAGCCAGCAATGTGTTCAGACTACTTCTCAAGTGAACGCCAGAATGCGCGTGCACACGCACAGTAGTTGCGCTGATGGACGACATTTTCTTGTCCTCGCGGACACAATAGGGAACTAGCCGAAGTGCGAGATCCTTGTGTTGGCTCGAAGGGCAAGCTGGATCGAATCCGCCGACGGCATCAAAGACGTCGCGACGAACAAGAAAGGTTCCTGCAAGGAACAGGCCGACTTGATTCTCATAGACAGGCCCCAAGTCTCTGGGCCTCTTCTCCTCAACAATGGCACCAGCATCGTCAACGATTTCGGCCGCTGAGGACACGACACTCGCACGCTCCCGCGTTGCCGCATTCACGAGCGCCTCGATAGCGCCGGGAAGTAGTTCATCGTCACTGTCCAGGAAAACGACAAAGTGGCCTTTCGATTCTGCGACGCCTCGGTTCCTTGCCATCGAGGCACCTGAATTCGTTTGACGAATGACGACGAGACAGGCAATCTCGGCTGAGAGTTCGGCCAAAACACCGGCTGTGTCGTCAGTTGACCCATCGTCGACAACCACGACCTGAAGGTGCACGTTTTCCTGCGAGCAAGCGCTTGCGATCGCTCGACGTGTGAGCAACGGACGATTTCGAGTCGGAATAACAATGCTGACTTGCACGTTCATGGCAACGTCGTCAATTGAGATGGCCATCGCTACGCCAGCGCCCTAGCGTACAACTCTCGCAGTTCCTGTCCCAGCAGTTGCGAGTCATATGTTCTCGTAACGTGATCTTTGGCCGCTTGCCCCAATCGCAGGCGAACCGTTGCTGATGCAAAAAGACTCGCAATCCCGTCAGCCAGTCCAATTGAGTCCCGTTCGCCAACTAATAGTCCACTAACGCCATGTTCAACCAGTTCGGGGATACCAGAGTGGCTAGTGCTCACGACGGCGATTCCCATCGCCATTGCTTCCTTGACGGCATTCGGAATGCCTTCTTGGCGGCCATTTGAGCTAGTGCAACTAGGAAGCAAGAAAACGTCGCAGTTGGCTATCGATCTCAATGCTTGCCCGTGCGGCAGCCAGCCGTGAAACCGCGTTTCGTCCTCGATACCAAGGTTGCTCGCCAATTGCTCCAACTCAGAACGCAATGCGCCATCCCCGATGATGTCATAGCGGATGTCGTAACGAGACTTCAGTCTCGCGACGGCTTGCAGAGCAAACTGAATCCCTTTCTTCTCCACTAAACGACCAACCGTAACGAGGCGAAAACTCCGATTCCCGCTCTTGTCCTGCGCCATCGACTGGCCCATCGCCTGTCGAATGGCCTTGAGGTCGATAGCCGATCGCAGCGTGACAACTTTGCGCGCCTCGCAACCAAGCTCAATCAGACGCTTCCGGAAATCGTCGCTGACTGGAAGGAACAGGTCGCACTCGTTCAGCCAGGCTTTCCAAGTACTCGAATCACCCTGTTCTACACTAGTCATGTCATCACCTCGCACCGCTGTGAGAATGCGGCCGCGGAAAAACCCAAGCCGTCGCAGTTCAACCGCTTTCATTCCAAGCGTTGCGTATTGGCAGTGCACAATGTCCGGGCGGCTTCGACTTAGAAATGGCATCGAGTCCAAGATAGCCCGGCAACGGCCGCCGAACCGTTGCTGCGGTATGCGACCTACAGCCGCGCCCGCCAGTGCTCTTGGATTGGTCCAACCCCGTTGAAGAACGCGCGTCGCAACTTGCGTTAGCCTTCCGATTCTGCTGGGCAGACTTGCGTCCAGGAAAGTTGTTCTGGCAAGGAAAAACGATAGTTCCTCTACGGCGAGCGAGTTGGACGAACCTTGCCGCCCCGCAATGATTTGAAGTTCGCAGCCCGCATCTCGAACTGTGCGAAGTTGATTGAGGATGAAGGATTCGTAGCGTGGTGGAAACACGTTTACCCAAAACGTGATGTGTGCCTTGCCGATTCCGTCCGTTGGGCGAAGTTGTTGCGTTAGTGACATGAATTGTGCCAGCGAAGTCGACTCTTGTAGTGTCGATTGTCCCAGAGCACTAGACTCAAAAGAGTCCAAAGGACTCGGCCATGGTCGCGGGTTGCCGCGAGGTGTTCATGGACCAACTTCCTTACTACCTTCTTGTCGATTTCGAAACTGAAGACATCGTCAATCGGAAGCAAGGCGTCCATCAGCAAGGGCTTCAACGCCCCTCGTAGCCATTTGCACATGTCGATGCGAAACCCGCGTTTGTGGCCGGTATGGTGTTTCAGCGAACGTCGCAAAACAGCTCGGAGGGGCCGTTTCCCAATTACCTTCTTCGTGTCCAGACACTCACGCCACCCAATTCGCGAGCACACGTCCACTACTTCACGATCTAGGAGTGGTACTCGCACTTCTAGACTATTGTGCATACTGGCACGATCAACCTTTGACAAAATGGTCTGCATGCCAACATGATACTCATTCCACCTGAGCCATTGCGCCGGCGTGTCGAAGACGCGTTTGGTATGTTGGAAATGCAGCGATGGCGCAAGTGAATCCAGGCCTGGAAACAGCCGTTTGAGTAGAGGTGACCGAACGCGGCTAACTTTCCATTCATGCCAGTCACTCAGTGACTCCCAAAACGGCAAATCTTTGTTTTTGCCCATCAAACATTGCGCCCACCAACGAAATCGGCGAGCCGTGACACCTCGGCAAAAGTCATTTCTTTTCTTGAGAAACGCCGTGTAGCGGGGAGCGTAGCCCCAGAGGAGTTCGTCGGCTCCATCGCCAGACAGCACAACTTTGAGATGTTCCGAAGCGAGCCTCGAAACTAGCATTGTTGGGAATATCGAAATATCCGCGAAAGGATCAGGACTGGCGGAAATCACGTCATCCAATAGGTCGAGCGACCTGTTGGGGGGCAATTCTTCATGAACGAATTCGTGGCCAATCTCAATTGCATATTGCTGCGCGTCTTCCGATTCGTCGTGCTGGTCGCCGGCTGTACCTATTGTGAACGCTTTTGCCGATCCTCCCAACTCATACATTTTGGCCGCAACAAGTGGAGAATCTACACCGCCAGATAGGAAACACCCCACGGGCACATCGCTCGTTAGGCAGCGCCCGACAGCGGCAGTAACCGCCGAGTCGAGGGCGTCGACGGCATCGCTACCCTTTAGGTCCGCTTCTCGTTGCTCCGGAAAACGAAAAAAGAAATCGCGGTTCGGAGCCTCATGCGGAGTAAACCGAAGGCACTCTCCCGGTCGCAAAGAAAATGTATTGCGCAGCATGGCGTGCGGCGCCAATGCTTGTCCAAACTGTAGGTAGGTCTGGAATCCCGTCGAATCGGGCACCGCGTCGCTATTCCACGGGTGCGACATGATCTGATCATACTGTGATCCAAATACAACGCCGCGTGATGTCGTGGAGTAGTAAAGCGGTTTGACTCCGGCGTGATCGCGAGCCAAGAGCAAAGAGCGTGCTACGCGGTCGTAGAACGCGATTGCAAACATTCCATTGAATCTCTGTAGGGCAGACTCGCCCCATTCAGACAGCGAATATAGCACAACTTCGGCGTCGCCCGTCGAGCGGAATTGTACGCCGCGAGACGTGAGCAACGTCGCCAGCTCACGAAAGTTGTACAATTCTCCATTGAAAACCAGAATGTGCCTTTCGTTCGCCGACACCATGGGTTGGTGTCCGTTGAGTGTAAGATCTAGGATCGACAGGCGCCGAAAACCGAGTTGGCAATGTTTGTGATCTGACCAAGTTCCTTCATCATCTGGCCCCCGTCGGGCCATCATGGCAACAAGTTCGTCGAACACTTCTGGCCGCGTGAGACCGCCAGCGTCTTCGGACCACTCTCCTACTATTCCGCACATATGTCTGTTGTGACGAACCTAGGCTCAATCGAGTAATTGGTCTGCCGGAACCAGCACGATGCCGAGTCCGCTGCGTTGTCTGGGGCGTGAACGAGAATGTGGAGGAACCGATATAGGGCATCGATTTCCGCGCGCGCTTTGCGGTCTGTCGTAAGGCTCGTCAGTAAACTCCGTCCACCGTTCTTGATCCGGGAAAACAAGTTATGGGTCACGTTGTCTCCCTTGGGTCGATTGGCGCAGCCCGACGATGGACGGACGAACCGGGACGAGCCCAGATTCTGGGGGGCGTGCAGATCGCATCGCGCACTTGCGGCATAATATCGCCGACATCAACCGGCCAAAAACCCACCTCTGTCGGGTCCTCCTGCAAACTTCTCGATCTCCTTGAACAATCAAAGATCACCGTTTCCGATAATTTGAGCGGCGCCCCGAACCAAAGATGCCGGTAGATACGGTCCCAAACCTCGCCGACAGCGCCGAATGAGTGATACCGTTCCACAGCCCTCCTTCCGGCTCGCCCAAGTCTCAAACGTAATGTCTTCACGGAAACGAGCGCTCTTAGGACGGGCTCGATGTTCTCTGGATTGATGTTCACGATCGGAACATCGAAAGCGGGATCCTGCAACTGTTCCTCATTCAAGTACGTAGCAACGACCTTGCCTAGGGCGAGACACTCCAACCCGTTGAGTCCGGAGGCTCCCATGCGGAGTTCTTCGACCAGAATATCTGCGTTGCGATAGATTTGCCTGACTTCGTTGCGAGGTATTCCTTCGACGATTTGCAGCTCGAATTTGTAGCCATCGCGTTGCAACTTGTCACATGCGGCAAGTATCAGGTCTGTGCCCTTTACATTGCGATGATTGGGGGCGTGAACGATCACTGGGATCTCATTTTCCGTCTCAGTCAGCGGCACCCACGAATCGCAATCAATTGGGAAGTACTTGAAATTAAGGTCGTAACGTGTCAAGAATGGCGAAAGTGAATGGTCGCCCGCCACGATAAAGTCGCTGGCTTCGGTGATTCTTTCGATGTTGCCACGCACCATGGCCGTGTGCTTCGCCACGTTTGCTGGCGGTTAGTCTTTCAACAGGTGGTTAATCCAATCGAATCTGGGCGGCGGAAAGTCAAATTGGATCACGTCGCTACCGTAGCAGACTGCGATGATGCGCACACCGGCGAGTTTCAAAATGACAAGCTCAGCCCGTGACAGAAGGCCAGAACGAAAGAACGACCCGTTAAAAAACGTGACCAGAATATCGTAGCCGAACATGATTCTGATGAATCCGGCGACTCGCTGTATCAGCAAGAACTTCGGAGACCATTCAATAACCACGTCAAACTCGTCGCGATAGACGTATTGGTAACCCCACTCGCCAAGATTTCGGACCACGACATCACTCTTGTACCCGTACGCTCTGTCTGCTCTAGCGTTGTACGCAAGTCCTACCATCGCCCTCGGCCCACGCGCGATCCGAGGCATCAGCCCAAATGCAAGCCGCATGCGTCTCAAAGCTCTCGCGAGAACGGCCGCCGCAAGCAGTACCAAAAGGAGGAGTGGGTGAACGACGGAGCACTTGCAGATGCGGGGCAATTGCTTTCCCAATCTGATTGCCCATGCCATCATCCGAGAATCTCTCCTAGTTGTTCTTTGTCTGGAAAGTTGACGAGCACACCCAACCCCTTCCCTTGAAAGACGACCATGCTTCCTAGGGCGACCGCAGACGCGCGGCCTTGCCGAACGGCGTCTACGATGTGGCGTACGCAACCGCCGCCGCCATTGGCAATCACCGGAATTGCAACGGAGCCGGCGACTTGAGCCGTCAGGTCCAGATCAAACCCCTGCCATGTTCCCTCTCGGTCTACTGAGGTCAGGAGGATCTCCCCCGCTCCGCGATCCTCGACTTCTCTGGCCCAGTCCAATACTTGTTTCTTTTTGGTAACACGCCCAGACTGCGCCAAAAGGACTTGGCGACCCCAGATATTCCTGCGAACGTCGATAGCAATGACAATGCTCTGACTGCCAAAGATGCTTGCTAACTCATCTATAATCCCCGGGTGATCGAGCGGATAGGAATTCAGGATGATCTTCTCGAAGCCGAGTCGAAATATGTTCTCGGCAACGCGCACATCACGAATTCCCCCACCATAGGATAGGGGCATGAAACATTCATTCGAGATTTCACGCAGCAATTCAATATTGGGTTCACGATTCTCGACCGTAGCCGAGAAGTCGAGGAATACCAACTCGTCAACTTCCAGTTCATTAAAGATTCGGCAGGTGTTGACAGTGTCCCCGATGTAGCGGTGCTTTCCATATCGGACAGTCTTGACCAACGAATCGTTACGAACGAGTAGACACGGGATGATTCGAGTTCGCAGCATTAAGCTCGGTTTACAATTCGGAGAATCTCTTTAGGAACCGCATGCCAAACTTGTGGCTCTTTTCTGGATGAAACTGAACGCCGAAAATGTTGCCACACTGTATGGCCGCATCGAATTCAATTCCGTGAGTCGCGCGTAGCATGGAATGTTTGTCATCCTTAACTCGAACATAGAACGAGTGTACAAAGTAGAATCGTTCCTCTTCTTCCATGCCTTCAGTTAGCGCGCAATGCGTAGAACGCTTGACAGAATTCCACCCCATATGCGGAACTTTGACTTGTGACTCTTGGCTTGGGTGAAAGCGCATTGTTGAACCGGGGATCCACCCTAGGCCTGGCAATATGCCTTCTTCGCTGTCGCTCGTAAGCAGTTGCATTCCTAGACAGATCCCAAGAATCGGCACTCGTTCTTCGGTTGCTTTTTCGTTCAACACCGGCTTCAACGATGTGGCCTCTAGCCGTTCCATGGCTCGATCAAAATGTCCGACGCCCGGCAAGATGACCTTGGTTGCGGCTCTAACCTCATCGGGCCGGGAGGCCACATTCGAGCGCACTCCGATTCTTTTAAGCATATTCGCTATCGATCCAAGGTTGCCAAACCCGTAGTCGACAATGGTCACCATCGCTAGCCGGATTCCTTCGACGTGTACTTGAGATAGAAGCTCATGGGAACCAAGTTGGCTTTGGCAAGAACGTAGAACAGGGGCCGAAGTCTCTCAAAGAGTCGTTTATAGGTTGGATAGTCGCGGAATGACTTGGGCGGAAGCGACATGATGGATTCGAATTCGTTAACGTCTAGCCCTAATCGCATCATGAAGTACTCCAGCAGGTCCCTTTCCATCGGCGGGGAACTCGCATATTCGGCTATCGCGGCGTCTCGCGGCATCCGACCTTCTCGAACGGCGGCCGATAGACTGTTATTGCGATTGTCGATCCCGAATTTGACCGGGTTGTAATAGCTATGGTGGAAGGCCGTTATGCGATTCTCAAGATGATGTCCGCCATAGTATTGCCAGCCAAATTCCCGTTCCAGGTATTCACGAGCTTCTGTCTTTGAATAGCTCATGTACCAAAACGGTCTTACTTTCTTGATCCGCTTGACAAGCACCCACTTCATGAATGCCCAGAATGGCATGTTTGGGTAGGTCTTCATCGGCAACGAGCCGTACAATCGATGGACAGATCGTATGTATTTTCCGTCCATGTAGAGCGTTCCCAACGGCGAGATGCCCTCCGTAACGAAAGAGTGCCCTTCTAGAATATACTTGACTCGATGCTTGGCGGCCGCACGATATAACGTTTCAGCGAGAGCAATATCCGTTGCGGAGTCGAGGTCGGGAACACTTGCTTTTAGAAAGGCCAGGATAATGTCGTCCGCTTCTTTGTTTTGGACGACGTGAGTGAATAGGTCGACTTTGAGCTTTCCCAGCACCTTGCGGATGTTTTCGCTGGCGATAGCCGTATTCCACGTATTGTCATAATGAGCGGCCAAAGGGCGGAGACCCCATTTGACTGCTCTTGCCAACATAAAGGAGGAGTCGGTCCCGCCGCTTACCCCAATTACACAATCATATTTCTTCCCTTTCCCTGCACGCTTGATGCGACTTATGATCTCAGCGAGCGTCGCTTCTCCTTTTGCCTTCCCGGTTCCGTACTCTTCTTTGAGCTTCTCGACTGTTTGACAGAAATTGCAGACACCTTGTTCGTCAAAGCGGATACCAGGAACCGTTTCGTCGTAGATGCACCGAGAGCACACGCGCCTTGACGCTAGATTCCGGCCCGCGACCGAATCCGCGGCGCAAACGCTAGGCCCCGGATTCGCGTCGTGATGTAGATTCAATGTGTTGACCCTTGCAACATGGCAATGGTGTTTGCCGCAGCGGAGTGCGGCCTTCGAGTCATGAGGACAGGACTTCGCTGCTTTAGCGAATCGCTCCCAACCCCTAGGAGATGGATTTGGCAGGGTTGCCTGCGACACGTGATCCGGACGTCAAGGACTGATTGACAAGACTATTACATCCAACCACGCAACCGTCCGCGATGTTGACACCCTTGGCGATGATCGCATTTGGACCTATGTAGCAATTTGAACCGATTGTGGTTTGGGCCAGTTCACGTTGCGCTTGCCCGCCACTGGTCGCCCATGCGACTGAGTCATGAGTGTAGATCTGAACGCCGGCGCTGATGCTACAGTTGTCGCCGATTCGTAGCCCACCGCTGCCATCCAAGATCGTAAACGGGCCAATCCACGTGTCGCGACCTACCTTGACGTCGCCGTACACAAAACTGTTGTGGTAGATGTTTGTTCCGTCGCCGAAACCAAGGTCGCGTGCGCGCTGCCAACGGTCAAAGAGCAGTTCTCCAAGTGGAAGATCGCGATTCCAATTACTTCTTGTTTCCAGACGCAGCTTGGCCCACACTGAACGCAAATCTTCAATCAACGCGTCGATACGCTCGCTAGGATGATGTGTTTCTGGCCCCACGTTCAATTATTCATATATGTTTGAAGCCACAGCTCAAACGACAGCAGCGACCAAATCAGTAACCGCCGGTTTTGGGCGCCGTCAAGATGTTCGTTCACTAGTTTACGCACAGTCGGCGCGTCGAGGAATTCATAAATCCGACTTTCATCACCAAGAATTCTTCGCTGGACGTATTCGATGCTTTCTCCCTTGAACCAAGAGCCGTCAGGGGCAGAGAAACCTCGTTTCGCCCCATTGGATACATCCTTCGGAATGTGGCGAGACATGACTTTTCTTAAGATCAACTTGCCGTCACGTGTGCTTGAAAAATATTTTCCCTGCTTGTCGCCTGGTTCGTTCTCGTCGATGCGGGGTTGCTTGCCAAGATTGGCAAGTTTGCTTCGCACCGGCACTTGCATGGCGAAATCGACCAAGTCGTTGTCAAGAAACGGCACTCTCGTCTCAACGCCATGCGCCATGCTAAGTTTGTCTTCAACGACGAGCAACCCATGAAGAAAAGTCCTCGCTTCGAGGCCGAGTGACGCGTTCACGAATTCCTGCGAGTTGCTAGGAACGGGACCACTGAGTCTTAGTGCTTCATGAAAAATGTCTTGTGTCCAGACGTGCTTGACTTCCCCATGAATAGGCGAGAAGAGCCGCGCCAATACCGTGTTGTCAACAAGCCGTTGCCAATACTTGTAGTAGTTCTCTACATAGGTATCAAAGTTGCGGTTGACCGCGAAGGGATAGTATCTCCAAGGGTAGCCAGCAAACAACTCGTCGCCGCCGGCACCCGAAAGTACGACCTTGACGAACTTGCTGGCAAGTCCGGCGGCGTAGTAATTCGGGTAGCTCTGACCAACGCGAGGCTCCTCCAAATGCCAAGCCAGTTTTGGCATGACACGTTCCATGTCACCCGACTTGAGCACCATTTCGTAGTGCTCTGTTTTAAAGCAGTAGGACATATACTCGGCTTTCTCCCGTTCATCGAAACTAAGCTCGATGCCGGAGGCGGAACGGAGGTCGAAGCCGCACGTAAACGTTTTCATAAATGGAACCTGTCGCGACGCCAAAGCGGTAATTGTTCCCGAGTCCATTCCGCCGCTGAGGTACGCCCCAACATCGACATCGCTAACGAGTTGCCTACGCACTGCCTGCTGCAGAAGGCGATCTAGTTCCTCTTCGTATTCGCGCTCATCACATATTGCTTCTGGTTCGACAAAGGCGTAGTCCCAGTAACGAGTCGTCGTTGAAGTAACGTCATCCTTGCCCGATACGTTCATGAAGCATCCGGGTGGCAGGAGGCGGATTCCTTTGAACAGCGTCCGATCGGTAAACAGGTTCTGAAAAGTGAAGTACTCAAGCAGGGCCTCCTTGTCGAGCGTTGTCCCGAATTCCGGGTGACTCAAGATTGCCTTAACTTCGGAACCAAAACAAAACGAGTGATTCGATTGAGACCAGTAGAGCGGCTTCACCCCATATCGGTCGCGCGCAACAAAAAGAGCCTCTCGCTTGGAGTCCCATATCGCGAACGCAAACATCCCGTTGAAGCGTTGCAAGCAAGCATCGCCCCACTCGACGAACGACTTAAGCACGACCTCCGAGTCAGTTTGCGACACAAAACCATGGCCGCGCTGCTGAAGGTCCGATCGCAACTCCTTGAAGTTATAGACCTCGCCATTGTAAGTGATTGTGAAGCGGCCGTCCTCAGTTGTCATTGGCTGCGAGCCCGCGTTGGAAAGATCCAAGATCGCAAGACGACGGTGCCCCAGACCGATTGCGCCGTCAACGAAATGTCCCTTGCCGTCGGGACCGCGATGGGCAATCGACTCCGTCATCGCATGAAGAGCGCGCGAAGAAACTGGCTTACCATGTCCGTGTAGTATTCCGGTGATGCCGCACATGCGAATGTTACCAGTGTCGCCATCGGCGCGACGGGCGGTACGAGTCACCGGAGCCTTCGCCCTGCCGAACAAGGCTGCCAACGGTAGCGTAGTACCGCCGTAGTGACGTGGTTCCGGTTTCTTCACCGCCGCGTCCCTTGCCTGCCTGCGGTGCGTCAACTTTCGCGAATAGCGTTTGGGCGAGGAATATTTTCAAAGAGTCGCCATCGAAGACGTGGCCGCCCTTGTGAACACAGACTTGGACATTCGGCAAGTTCTTGAAGGCTGATGCCGTCCGCCCCTCCTGTGCTTCAAGTCCGTAGATGTCGGGTTCCGAGCGTCCAAAGGTGAACAGAAAACGAGTTTTCAATGTTGAGATCTTCGTTCGGAGTCGATCTGCTTTTAGGTGGGTGCCCAGGGTAGGAATGATGATTTGTTCAATACTTGCACCGAGAAACGCGTCATTCAATACCGAATAGCCGGACGCGATGACAGCACCGTTCGGTTCCGCCTGCAGAGCAACAAGTAGCGCGGCCGTTCCGCCCTGTGAGAGGCCCAAAACGACTATTCTCTCGTATTCAGCCTTCAGGTGTTTTGCAATGGCGAGCGCGTGAATGAGGTAGTTTGCGGAGTAGGACCCGCCGCGATTTAGGAGATTTGCATGGACGAAGTTAGCATTGAGCTTTCGTGCACCATTTTGAATGGCCAAAAAATCCTCATTCGGCTTGACCAGAACGAATGTATCGCTCTGTGAAACCAATAGTTGATAAATCATTCCGTGGTAGTTTTTTGCGTTGCCGGAGACAATCTCTGAAGATTGATTGATTCCGGTCCCAGGAATCAACAGTACGGCACAATTCTCGCTCTTGAGTGATCGCGATTTGCCGAAATAAGCAAACGCGTTTCGATCTGAGCCGAGATGATACTCGATTTCCAGAATGTCACGCGTCTTGGTTACGCGATCCAACTCTAGGTCGTCGTAAGCGGTGAAAAACCTCGCATAGTCGATCTCGAGTCCACTTAGTCTTGCTCGAACGTCATCAACTGTTGAGCATGCCGGAAGACGTTGGGTCACTCCAGGAGCCAACGGATCCGAAAAGGCCCGGTCGAATAACGCAGTCTTGACGGTGATCGCATCATCTCGCGGTTCTTGAGGGCCAGTCTCATTGTGATTGAACTGATGCCTTAACGCACGAAGCTGACTGTACGGCGGCCACTTCAAAACGCCTGAAGCAAAGCCGACCATATAGATACCAAAGGCCGCGAGAATTCCGACGACGATCCCACGCCCCGTCTTGAGGTCGCACGCTCCACGCCGTTCAACCAATCGACTTTAGCTCCTTAACTACAAAATCGTAGTCGTCGTCGCTCATGCCACCAAAAAGGGGCAGCGCCAGAGTGGACTGATCGCAATCCTTGGCAACTGGAAACTGGTTCGCGTTGAAATCGTACGCTTGACGATACACACCAGTCATGTGGACTGCATGCGTGCCGGGCCTCGTGCTAATTCCACGAGCCTGCAACTTTTCCATTAACAGATTCCGGGGCAGAGGAGACCGCTCTTCGTCCACATGGCAGACGTAGGCCTGCCAAGCATGTTTCCGATCACTTGGAACCATCGGGGTTGTCAACCATGGAATGCCCGAAAACTCGTCCTGGTAAAAAAGGGCGCGGTCATGACGCTCGAGAAGCAGATCGTCCAGTTTCGCCAATTGGACGAGTCCGAGAGCTCCTTGCAGGTCGGTCATTCGATAGTTAAACCCGATGACGTCGAAATCCGGCATCAGGTATGGGCGAGGACCGGCATGTCGTTGCTCCTCGGAAATGCTCGCCCCGTGATTACGTAAAGCATCAGCTGCTTCGGCTAGGACATCGTCGTCGGTCGTGACCATCCCACCTTCGCCGGTCGTGATTGTTTTCCTTGGATGAAACGAAAAGCAGCCAAGCTCGCCCAACGAACCGGCTGGACGTCCTCGATACTCTGCACCGACAGCGCACGCTGCGTCCTCAATAATTGGAATGTTTCCAGCAACGCATCGAATTTCGTCCATGTCAGCGCAGAGACCAAATAAGTGCACTGCGATGATCGCTCTTGTTCTTGGCGAGATCGCCCTGGCAATTGCTCGTGGAGCAATGTTATACGTGTGCGGGAGAACGTCGACGAAAACAGGTGTTGCACCGCAGTAGGCGACGGCATTTGCTGTTGCGATCCAAGTAAATGCCGGGACTATGACTTCATCGTTCTCGCCAATGCCTAGCGTGGCCAATGCTAGGTGCAGCGCTGTTGTACAACTTGTCGTGGCTAGAGCATGTTTAGTTCCGTGGCGTTCACCAAAGACCTGCTCAAACTCAGCAACCTTTGGACCTTGTGTCAACCAACCGTTCATGATTGGTTCCCTAAGGGCAAGCCACTCTTCTTCGCCAACACTAGGTCGGGTAATAGGTATGTTTCTCTTGTTCAGCATTAATGTCGGTTCGCCGAGCGTTTTCTCACCAACAGGCAAGACCAATGATGTACCTAGCCTAGCCCGTTAGGGTGCGGCGGTCCTCTGTTCGCCATGCGACGACGCTTTCGAGCCCCTGCTGCAAATCGGAATTCGCTCGGAAGTTCAAGAGTCGCTCCGCCTTTTCAGTACTTCCTAAACGCCGAGTAACGAACATTTGCGATTGGGGAGAATATTCCGGCGTGAGGCTAGAACCTGTTATTTGGAGAAGTGTTTCAACTAACTCGTTGATGGTTGTTTCGTCTCCAGTGCCAATGTTGAAGAACTCATCTTCGGCATCGGACTTCATGCCTAGGATATTGGCTCTAGCTACATCCTCTACGTGTATGAAGTCGTAGGACTGAGAGCCGTCGCCAAAAATTAATGGAGGCAGATCCTGTTCAATACGATCCAGCACTTTCATGATTACGCTGACATATGTTCCTTTGTAGTCCATCCGCGGGCCATAAACATTCATGTACCGCAATCCGATAAAAGGCAACGCGTGCTGCTCGTAGATCGCCCGGAAGAACTGCTCGCCGGCGATCTTGGTTGCCCCATACATCGTACGATTGTTGAATGGATGATCCTCCGTCATTGGAGTCGCGAGTGCGTCACCGTAGACGGATGCCGAAGACGAAAACACGATCCTCTCGACACCAGCGTTTAAACAAGCCTCGATGACATTGAAAGTGCCGACGACATTTACATCAATCGCTGACCTTGGTTCGGCCACGCACTCGCCAAGCCATAGAGCCGAGAGTAGAAAGACACCATTGGCATCTATCAACTCGTTGGCAAGCGATCTTTGATCGCAAATGGAAGCTTGAACAAACCGGACTTTAGCACACTGATCGAGGGCCTTTTTAATGTTTGTAACATTCCCTCGCACGAGGTTGTCAATGACAACAATCTCGCTGATTGGTTCGCTCGTTAGTTGCTCGACAATGTGAGATCCCACAAAGCCAGCCCCGCCTATCACCACCAGTTTCTTGCCTTCAAGGTCCATGGGTTACTTCTCATTCTTCAGTATGGGAGAGCCGTTCTTTTGTCATGAATGGCTGATGCGATGCGATCGCGGACCTGCTATTGAATTGCCAATCCGTGGCGGGCCGCACGAAACCAGACACATGTTCCCATCGATAGTAGTCCGATTCGTCGCCGCCCGATCGACTGACGGTCAAATCCAGGACTTCGTCAAGGCTGTCGATTGTCCGTCCGTCCTCTCTAAACACACTCACACCCAGCCTATATGCTCCAGGCAGGAGACGGGCATTGATCCCCACTTGACCTTGCATCCACCCAACGTCGAGTTTCCTCGGTTGATATGGCGGATCGCTTGTCTGCGAACTTGTGATCACGGTTCCATCGACTGTGGCGACCCGAATTTCAAAATGAGCTGTACGTACTGATTCTCGAACTTGCAGCGCAAACTCAATCTTGATCGGCTCACACATTTGCAGCTCAGTTGAGCTAACGCCACTTCTTTCGGCGTAACCTACCTCGCGAAACCTCGCTTCACCGGTCCCGACTCGACATGCGTCCTCGGGCAATTGTCCAATTCTTTCGCTCGTTGAACCGAGTTGAGCATATTGATCAACTATGTTCGACGGCTTGCCGTCCGCGATGATCTGACCGTTCTCGATGAGAATCGCTCGGCTGCAAAGCGAGCGGATAGCACCCATGTTGTGACTGACGAACAGGATCGTTCGGCCTGAGCGGCTGACCTTCTCCATCTTGCCAAGACACTTGCGCTGAAACTCCAAGTCACCGACAGCCAGAACTTCGTCGACAACCAAAATTTCAGGTTCCAAGTGAGCAGCCACGGCAAAACCAAGACGTACTTTCATACCTGAAGAATATCTCTTTACTGGCGTGTCAATGAACCTCGTGACGTCGGCAAACTCTAAGATTTCATCATATTTTCGTCGGATTTCAGATCGGGTCATGCCAAGGATAGTGCCGTTCATGAAAACGTTTTCGCGGCCAGTCAATTCAGGATGAAATCCTGTTCCAACCTCGAGAAGACTTCCCACCCGCCCAAAAAGGTTGGCGGAACCTGTCGTAGGCCGTGTAACCCGAGAAAGAATCTTCATGAGCGTCGATTTACCGGCGCCATTTCGACCGATTACACCCAGGACTTCGCCTGGTTCAACATCAAACGAGACGCCTTGAAGCGCCCAAAACTCTGCGCCGGGTTTTGACTTGCCGGCGACCTCTTGTCCATGGCTCGCAGACTTCTGAGTCCGTTGGGGAAATATTCGACCCGCCCAGCCGCCGACGAGTTCACGAATCGACCCAGCATGGGTTAGACCTAGCTTGTACCTCTTACCTAAATCATTCACTTGAATCGAGGCCTTGCTCATCGAACGAACTCCTAGATGACGTCAGCGAAGGTTGATTCAACACGCCGAAAGAAATACAGCCCACTTATCAACATCAGTATCGAAGCGAAAGTCGATACGGCCATCATCTCCCAATTGGGCGCCGCATTGCCGAGGATTGCCCAGCGAAAACCCTCGAGTACGCCAACCATCGGATTCAGTGCATAGACAGCTTGCCATTCCTCCGGAACTGAGCTTGCAGAATAAGCGACTGGAGTCAGCCACATCCACATCTGCATGACATATCCGATGATGCTCTGAACGTCTCGATATTTTACGACGAGCGCTGTTGCCCAAAGGGAAACCGACAACGCAGTCGTCATGCAAACGGCCAAGAAAACGGGGATTAGAATCATGTTCCCAGAAGGCGTCACACCGAACCACATCATGAGACCAAGTAGTAGAACCAACTGGATACCAAAGTCGATGAGACCGTTGATTACCTTGGACAAGGGTAATAGTAGCCGAGGGAAATAGACTTTCGTTAGCAACTGCCCACCGCTGATTGTGCTTTGGCTTGCCCTGGTCAAACAACCAGAAAAGTAGAGCCATGGAATTAATCCAGAAAAATTGAATACTGGATATGGCACGCCCTCGGACGGCAGTTTCGCGATCTTGCTGAATACAATCGTGAAAACAACCATGCTCATCAGCGGGTTCACGATGGCCCAACCGACGCCAATAAAGCTCTGCCGATACTTCGCGGAAAAATCGCGGTACACCATCTGAACTAGCAGGTCGCGGTATCGCCACAGTTCGACAAATTCAATCGACACCCATCCCTCCTGTGGTCGAATGACGGTGATCGGCCCGACATACTCCTTTAGGCTGGCGTCCGTCGGTTCATCATCTTGAGCACTCCCCGGCCCATTCTTTGGAACCTCTGGAGGTTCGTCGTCGTGTCGAATTGTGGTGGCGTTCATCTGAAAAAATTCGTATGGCGTGTAACCGACTTCGCCTCTCCGATCAAGTCGCCGAGGCGCAGTTCGACTACTTCCGGCCGCGAGGCCTATTCGTCGAAATAGCCTGCTGTCGAAACTGAGACTGATAGGCAATGTGAATTAGCCCCGCGAGGTTCGAGCCACGTGTCTTGGGACCTGCAGAGCTGTCTGACGAAATCCTCTGTTGTAGAAAAGGCTTATCCTCGATAAGCCCACGGCTGTCAAACAATAGGCCAACCGTTGGGCACGTCCTTCGAATGTCCGACAACAACTCTCTCGGGACTCGTTTCCCAGTGAACGGAAACGCGAAAGGGGGTGAACCCAGGCCCGTCAACTCGTGCACGAACTGACAGGACGACTGGATCTCTTCCCTGATGCCGTGATTCGAATGGGTAAGGCCCAGGTTGCAGTGTGTCAGGCCATGGGCTCCGATGGTGAATCCGTCATTGCTCAAAGTCCGTAGCATTTCTTTGGTCATGTAAGGCTGTTTCGTCTCGAGGTAGTCCGTGAAACTGACCCCAATCAATGAGCCAATCCTGTCGATCAATTCGGAATCTTCGTAGCCCAAACGGAGCAGCCAATCGCAAATCGACTTTCGGGTTGTCGAGTCGAGGCCATTTTCATTTGCAAGTGTGCTTAGTGACTTCAAAACCTGTTCTTGCGGCAAACGGTTGACACGCTCAATACACAGGGAAATCTTGTTCCGGTAGAACATTGTCCGATTGTCGACAAAGCCGGTCGTGACAAAGAAGATGGCCGGTATATTGTGCTTTATCAGAAGCGGCCGCACGATGTCGAAACACTCGCGATACCCGTCGTCCAAAGTTAACACGATCGAGGGCCGGGACGATCGACGTTTTGACGTATGTTCGTTCCTTCGTTCGCAAAGCTCCTGATAGCCGATGACGTCGTACTCGTTCTTCAGGTACTTGAGGTCCGCCTCGAACATCTCCGTGTTCTTGACTGGGCAAACGTGCGTTACGTGGGGCGGCCACTTGTCGCTAACCAAGTGGTAGCAAAGCCCCACTACGTCTCGGCGAACCCAAGTTTGATATATTCGCGTTGGCACGATTTGCATCGCACCGCGCACTAGCGTCTTGAGAATGAGAATCTCTGGCATCGGGTCGTTGTCAATTGAAGAGCCACTCATCTGCACTTCATGGGGAATTGGTCTATGTCATGATCGCCCATAGAAAAGAAAGGCGGCCCGCCGAGCCGATCGATCTCGGCGGTAGGACTTGCGTGGCACATCGGCCAGAGTTTGCGAACTTCTCTGAATCCGAGCGATTTGTAGATCGCTTCAATTTCCTGATGTCCAGTCGCTGCCTCGATCGTCTTGGCACCTTGCTTTCTTAGCCGGTCAACGGCCCCCAAGACCAACGCCCGCAATACACCCGAGTTGCTGGGCATCGCAACGAGATCAACGATTAATCCCACATCGGGCTCTGGTGGAGATATGCACTTCCGAGAAACGACATAGCCATCAAGCGAGCGGGCCGTCCAGGCGGCGACCCGTTGGTAACATACGTGCGGCTGGTCAACGTATTTCCAGTTCAGCAGTTCTGAACATCGGTGAACTGAAATACCAACAGTTTCCGAAACCCTGCTCCACAGTTCATCCGTCCCCGCAGTGAATCGGGCCAACTGACGCATCTCGAACTTCTCATCAAAATGGCGCCGCTTCACAGCGTGCCAATTCGACGCTTGGTAAAAAGAGGCTGCTTTTGAAGCAATCCAATTGACGGCCGAAGAACGGCCCAGAACGGATAGCCCGCCATTGCACAAGCCGCGCCTTGACATTTCACTCGCAGTGGTGCCAGCGCGAAGTTGGAAGATCTTAATCGGGGGCAACGCGGTCGAACCCAGCGCGGCTTTGACACGTCGATTTCCTTTCGACATGCTTAGACTCATGAAGACGGGATGGTTCTGTTGATTCGCCTCCTGAAGACGATAGCCGATTCCTCGCCCCCGGTACTCCGGGAGAACAAAAGTGTCAACTGACCACCCGACGTGTGTCAGTTTGCCGCCGATTTTGATCGGCTCGATCTGTGCGCAAGTCTGGGCAACTACGCGACCCTTGTCGGTTGCAATCCAAACCGGCAAGTCGGAAGAACTGAGGAAAGGATTTTCTTGAAATTGCCAACGCCACCGATGTGGGATCTTGTATTGAGCCCGTCCTGAATACGCAATGCGAATGAACTCAAAAATAGCCGGTTTGTCGTCCAGTGTTGCTCGGCGAACTGGAATCATTTCAAGATTGGAATCGACCATTCTCAAGAAACATCCAAACGACAAAGAACTCCACTGCGTTAACTGCGGCGCAAAAGCGCATTTGTTTCCTCCACCACATACGCAACTTGCTCTTGGCTAACCTCTGGATAGATCGGCAGGGCGAGTGTGGTTTCGGAGGCGAGTTTGGCTTGGGGTAGATCGTCCGGTTTGTAGCCGAGGTGGGCGAAACACTCTTGTTCGTGAAGGCTGCGCGGGTAGTAAACCGCTGTGGCGATGTTGGCGCCGCGGAGGTGATCGAGGAGTTCGTCGCGACGATTGGCTCGGATCACGTATTGGTTGTGGACCGGTTCGAGTTGAAGAGACTCAGGAGCGGCGGGCGGAGTGACCAAGCCTTGCTCGACAAGCCCAGACTCTGTGAGTAGCTGAGTGTATTGATTGGCGACTCGCCGGCGAGATTCAGTCCAGGAATCTAGATGCCGGAGTTTTACCTCGACGATGGCGGCGTGAAGCGTGTCGAGCCTAAAGTTGCCGCCGATCACGTGGTGATAATATTTGGGCTTACTGCCGTGCGACCGCAGCACTCGCATTCGCTCGGCTCGCGCCTCGTCGTTGGTGACGACCATACCACCATCGCCCGCACAGCCCAGGTTTTTGGCAGGGAAGAAGGAGTAGCAGCCGTAGTGGCCAATTGAGCCGGCATGCCGCCCCTTGTACTTGGCGCCGATCGACTGGGCGGCGTCTTCGATGACGATCAAATTGCGACTTGAGGCGATCTCCATGATCGGATCCATGTCGGCCATCTGTCCGAACAGGTGGACTGGAATGATCGCCTTGGTCTTGTTCGAAATCTTGCCCACAATCTGACTCGCGTCGATGTTGTAGGTCACTGGGTCGATGTCGACAAAGACCGGCGTCGCACCTGTTCGAGCGATGCAGCCCGCTGTGGCGAAAAAACTGTACGGTGTTGTAATCACCTCATCGCCCGGCCCAATCTGCTCGGCCATCAACGCGATCAACAGAGCATCCGTACCTGACGACACGCCTATGGCATGTCGGCAATCGCAATACTTGGCGATAGCTTCTTCGCAAGACCGAACTTGCGGGCCGTTGATGAACTGCTGCGACTCGAAAACTGAAGCAACCGCTTCGTCAATCTCGGACTTGATCGATTGGTATTGGGCTCGAAGGTCGAGACCGGGAACGCTGATTTGGGAGTTGCTTGTTGTCATTGGAAGAGTTTGCAAGGGGCTGTTAGCCGGGAAACTGATTCACCGCCTGAGGCAAGTCACGCTCAAAGGGGGGGGGTGTTGCGCTCGATCTCGAAGGTAGAGACTTGTAAACGAGACTGAGCGAATCCAAGACACAATCGCGGCAAGTGTTGCCGCTTCGCCTCTCCCTGACCCCCACGCGTCCTCACGCGTCGGGCGAGTCGGGGGAGAGCGGTGTCTGGCCAACTAGGCCACGTGGCCGAACGCGTCATGACGCTTTTAGGCCCGAAGGGCTGTCCGCACGTGAGCCCAAGGTAGAGCTCTCGCGGTCTCAGCCGCGTTAGCGCCGCCCTGGGTCGCGTTGGTTGATGCCCCCTAGCTCTTGTATGTCCGATACGATTGTTGGCCGGTGTTTTGGTCGCTGGGAAGCGGTGTGTCTTCGCTAAGGTCGAGGCATCGAAGCGCACAAGGCGGTTCGAATCGATAGCGATATCCGCTTTCGGGACAAACCATGATCCCAGCTGCGTCGGGGGTGCCGAGCTTGTGGCCGTGGCGACTCATCCATCCCTTTGGCTTCGCCGGATTCCCCATCACGAGGGTGTAATCGGGAACGTTTTTTGTGACAACCGAGCCTGCGGCGACGAACGCGTATCGCCCGATCTCAACGCCGCAAACAATGGTCGCATTGGCACCGATCGTGGCGCCGCGGCGGATGACAGTGTCTTCATACAACGCCTGTCGATTGACTTGTGATCGTGGATTACTGACGTTTGTCAAGACACAAGATGGACCAAGAAAAACGTCGTCCTCGATTCGGGTGCCATTGTAGACGGAAACGTTGTTCTGAATCTTGACGTTGTCACCAATACTGACGCCATTTGATATGCAGCAATTTTGCCCGACAACACAGTTTTCTCCTATCATCGCGCCCTTCATGACGTGGCTGTAATGCCAGATTTTCGTATCGCCTCCGATCTCACAACTAGGATCAACATGGGCGGTCTCATGGGCAAAATAACTGCGTGCCGAGTTGGCAAACCGGTCATTCGCAGACGTATTTGCTTGACGAACATGTTTCTCATTTGCATCATCGGCTGACGCGCCATTTCCGTTCGCTCCGTTGCTGGGCATCCCCCTTCTAGACGATCGGGTCAACGACGACTCAAAATCGGAAGGCCGCGATTGCTCGAGGTCCAACTGGCAAGCGTCCAAGACTCGGAGCACTCGTAGTCCTTCTCGTCCGTCCGTCAACGGTTGTACCCGGGATTCAATTGAGTCGAGGAAGTGTTGGCACTCGGCCTTGAGCGGTTCGCTATCCGGAAGTGACACCACCTCTGCGTCCGCCTTAATCGGCGTTGGCACTCGATTGATCCACTGAACTTGATGGGCGTATAGTCTCAGTTTGTCGTCCGACGTGTCGTCAAAGACCGCCATCTTCTCCGAGCCGACGACGACCAGCCTCTGTTCCTTGAAGGGGTGCAGCCAGCTGACAAATATATGAGCGCGAGTACCGCTGGGGAAAACAAAGTGACTCATCGTCACGTCGGCAACGTTGTTGCTCAAGTAATCGCCGCCACGGCAGAAGATCTCATCCGGTTCTTCGCCGAGCAAACCGAGCATGACAGAGATGTCGTGCGGCGCGAAGCTCCAGAGTATGTTCTCCTCCGTTCGGAATTTGCCTATGTTGAGCCGGTTTGAGTAAAGGTATTCCACTCGACCGAGTTCACCGCCCTGGATCAACTCACGCAGCTTCTGTACGGCTGGGTGGTAGTGCAAGATGTGTCCCACCATCAGAATCCGCTCGGCCGCGTCGGCCAACTCGACGAGATGTTCGCCCTCGGCAACCGTTAGCGACAGAGGCTTCTCGACAAACACGTCTTTGCCTGCATCAATGACCGACTTGGCGATCTCATAGTGCGTCACAGCCGGGGTTGCGATGGCTACACCGCTGATCGAGTCGTCACGCAACACATCGTCCAAATTCAGGCAAAATTCGACGCCTGGGTATTGGTTCTGCAATTGTTCTTTGCGACTTGCATTAGCGTCGCACACTTTGGCAAGGACGCCCAATTCGTAGAAATTGCGAATTAGATTCTTGCCCCAATAGCCAAATCCAATAACTGCGATTTTTGACATTTCGGTTTTGTTCAGGGAGAGGAAGGGAAGGTGTAATCTTGGGTGTAGGATCAATAAGCGCTGGGAATTAAAAAATTGCAGGTTGTGCTGACAACAAGCTGACACTCCCCTATTTTCTCGCCTAGGGAGTTGGTCATAGAGTTGTGTTGCACGGAAGGCTGGGTTAGCAGCGACGCGTAATGCCTAGGAACGACGCCCAGGGCGACGCTTGCGCGGCGGATCAACGACGCCCCAGGGCGGCGCTCGCGCGGCGGATCAACGACAC
>CAZMNY010000053.1:0-52135 GCA_964567745.1 uncultured Pirellulaceae bacterium
TAGCGGCGGGCTTAGCGGTGGGGTTAGCGGCGTGGTTAGCGGCTGGCTTAGCGGCAGGCTTAGCGGCGGGTTTAGCGGCTGGTTTTTCCGCTGGTTTCTCGGCTGGTTTTTCAGCCGGTTTTTCCGCGGGCTTCTCGGCTGGTTTTTCAGCTGGTTTTTCTGCAGGCTTCTCCGCTGGCTTGGCTGCTTCTTTGACTTCATCGGTCGCTGCGGCGGAAGTGGCTTGGCCTTGGCCCCCTTTTTGCGCGGCCGATTTTTGCGTTGCTGACTTTTGCGCCGCGGACTTGGCGGCAGGCGCTGCGCTCGATCCTTTGCAGCGACGATTTCGAAGTCGCTTGAGCGGGCAGGCCAAGGCGGGTTGCAGGCCGAGCGTGACGACTATGGCCAAGCAAATTGCGGAGTGAAGAGATTTACTGGATCGGATGGACATCGTTTGGCTCCCAGGTAGTCGATCGAGATAGCACTATCCATGCTACTTGGGTTTGTAGCCAGATTCAACTTTCCAGCATCGTCGATCGGCCTGGCCGAGAAGGCCAAACACGCGAGTGCTCGCCAGCCGGGATTGCAGACCCTTCGCTGCGACTCAGTTTTCCGCCGTTTGAGGCCCTTCGTTGTTCGTAGTTTCGTCTTTTCGTCGCCTTGCGACTCGCCGCTCTTCGTCGGCTTGTTCTTCCGGGCTGTTTTCGCGCCGGTCGGCGAACTCCCGCTTTTCAACCAGTTTTTGCAGCTCTTCCGGCATGTCTCGCCAATCGTTCATTGTCAGCTCCGAATTTGAGATTCCACCATTCAGTTCCATCGTTTGCTTCCGCACATCAGCGTGCCCGCTGCCGCACATCAACCTGCCCGCTGCCGCACATCAACGTGTCCGCTGCCAGTGCGAGGCTTGCTGTACGGAGTTGGATGGCTCCGCGTCCGCTTGGACTCGCCGGTGCGATATGGGCACCTGGGTTATCGGCTGAGGAGGCAATGGCGCGGGAGTCGGCGTGTATTCGGACTTGTGATCGTGTCCGCACTGATTGCACGATTCGCCACCGGCATTCCAATGCCCGCAACGCCATTGTCTCAGTCGCGGCAACGGTCGAGGGTTTTCTTTGGCGTCATAAAATCGCGGTTCCCATGGCCGGTACTCGCGGTGCAAAGCGCCATGCATCAACGGCGCTGTCGCTTTATGCCATTGCTCGTCGTGCCGCGCTTGCGCATCGTCGCCGAACGGCAGGACTCGAGGAATCAATGCGATGATGATTTCCGATCGTTTCTTGCTGACCTCTTTCTTGCCGAACAGACTACCGAGGTGCCGGAGGTCGCCGAACCAAGGGATCTTGTTTTGGTTCTCTTCGTCCTTCTCCTGAATCAGTCCGCCGATCACGATACCTTTGCCGTGTTGTAACATGACATCGGTTTCCAATTCCGTGATCTCTTCTTCAGGCAAGCCGGTGTTGGGATTGACTTGCCCGCTGGAAATCTCGGGACGAACGTGCAGGAGAATTCGGTTGTCGCGAGTGATTTGCGGAGTGACTTCGAGCAACACGCCGATGTCGAGCGTCTCCACGCTCTCCGTGGTCGCCGTTTCCGTTGTCGTCGTCACGCGAAAACCGAGTTGCTGGCCGACTTGGATGCTGGCCGACTGCTTGTTCAGCACGGTAATATTCGGCGAGGCGAGCGTCTTGGTATCGGCCGTCGTCTGCAACCATTCGATTAAGCCGCTCATGTCCGGGCCGGTAAGTTGAGCGAAAAAGGCTTGGGGCGACGCGGCGTTTGCGAAACCGGTCGTGTTGATGTTCAGGTTGTGGCCCGACAAATCAAAAGCGTGCTGGAGATTGACGCCGTGTCGATTGTCTTTACTGAGTTCCACCTCCAACACGTGCACTTCGATCTGCACTTGTCGAGGCGGGATATCAAGTTCGGCAATTCGCGCCGCAACTCGCTTGACGGACAGACCGAGATCTTCGACAGCAATTGCTTCTCGGGCCTTGCGATTTTCGTCGGCTGCGCTCGTGATTGGAAACGACTGTCCCGCCGGCGAGAGCATACCGGCAACGACGGGTGCGATGTCCGTCGCCATGACGTAGTCGAGTTCGAAAACTTTGAACACACGGCCCTGGACTTCTGCCGCAAGGTTGTTTTCCGCTGCGAGCGTCGTGACGTAGATGATTCGATTGTGAGTTGTCCAAGTTGTGCCGGAGGCGGCCGTGATCGCGTTGAACGCTTCGTCAAGCGGGATGCGAGCGAGAGAAATCGACAGCGTACCCGAAACGTCCTCGGCGCAGACCACGTTCAGCTTCAGTGTCTCGCCAATCATCGCCACAACGTCTTTCAGGGACGCGTTTCGAACGACAATCGAAACCAGGCCGTTGTTGGCCTTGACGTTGATGTCGGGGCGGTTGACCGGAATTCGTACGACGCCGTTGCCCGGAGTGAGATCGGATGGGCTGGGGTTCTGCATCTTCTTGCGATTGGCCGCGTTTCGAATGGCATGTTCCAAGGCGTCGTCCAGCGGGGCGTTTGCAGACGCCTCGTTTGGTTCGGATTCGAAATTCTCTGGCGGCGTTTCGCCTTGAGCTCGGGAAAGTTTTTCGTGATTCTCGGGCGCTCGCTGTTGGATGCGCAGCAGGTTCTGTAGCGTGTTTTGAGGTGATTGAGCCACCCGAATGGGTTTGCTTCTCTGAGGCGCGGCGAGGGGCAGGGCGAAAGGCGAACGGGCCGGCTCGCTCGATGTGCTTTCAACGCGCGACGGTTCGGTCGACGTTACAACAAACGGCTGTGTCGTTCTTCCGGATTGGCGATTTGTTGACGGCGTCCTGGCCACAGGACGATCGCCGGATTCGAGACTGGAGTCCGCCGAGTCGTCGGGCTGGGCAAGGGATTGGCCAACGATGCAAATGATCAGAATGGTCGCGGCCAAGATTGCGAACGATTGGATCGGGCCTCGGCGGGTAATCATCGTCATGGTTGGCTCTCCGTGCCAGCGGGTGACTTCGCAATTTGGCAGTCTATTTGTGTCGCTTGAGAGGACGCCCGCCGTCAAAAAAATGACTCTGCTCGACGTGCGACAACCTCGTTACATTCGGCGTCCTAAACAATCATCGTTCCAACGCAGTCTTCGCACTCGCCTAACGCTGAGTTAAATCGATGCGTTCCAATTCAACACCGTTTCGGCTAATCCGTTTCACTAGCAGACCTTCAAAGACGTCGCCCACGCGCAGCTCAAGCGCGCCGATCGAAGCCACGGCGTTCTCCTTGTCCAGGATCACAATGTCGACGCCTTGTTGCATCAGTTCGGCAAGTAACTGTTCGCGCCGCGTCTTCGCCTCGTCGACTTGTTTAACAGCTGGGGCGTCTGTTTGGCTGCCTTGCGCAAGCAATGCGTTACGCATTGGCGCGGGCAAGCGGAAGGGATCGTGATCGACAACATCGGCAACCTCAATCGTCGGCCAAATGACGCCCGTGCGGTTGGCTTCCAGAGGCGCCGCCGTCTGCGTCTCATCTGAATTCTTGATTTGACGGGCTTTTCGCGCTGCGCCAATGCTGCCTTCCAGATCCGCTACGGCCGGCTCGCCCCCGCCGCCTCCTCCGCCACGAAAGAAGATGGGACCGAGCTGATAAGCGACGACGCAGATGAAGACGATCGCCAAGACGGCGATCAGCGCCGCCTTGCCCGGGCTCAGGTTGTTTCGCTCCATCCAGCTCAATTGTTCGCTAGGCATCGTCGCCTCCCGTTGTTTCGTCGGCGTTCGACGGTTCTGGAGACTTGATCGCAAACGGAAGCAGCAAATTGAGCGTGAACGGGTAGATTTCGGAATCGTCATTGGCGTGGATCGTGAGCTGCTCGACCGTTACCACTCGGGGCATCGCCATTAAAGTGTCGAGGAAGCGACATACGCCGACGTAGTCACCAGAAGATCCAAAACTGATGGCCACCTCATAGTGGGTGTCTCGTTCGCTGATTTTTCCCACGGCGAAGTTGCGGATGCTGATCCCATATTTACTGGCGGCGTCCGTTATCGCTCCCAAGAACTGCGATTCCTGTGCTTGATCGGGAATTCGCTCGCGTATCGAGTCCGCCAATTCCTCGGCTTCGGTGAGCCGCTCATGAAACAGAGCGTGCTCCTCGCGAATCCGGGCGGCGTTCTCAAGTTGCTCGAGCAGCTCTGTTTCTCGGGCTGTGTCTTCGCTGCGTGAGGCTCTCAGAATTGGCGCAACGGCAAAGTAATAGGCCATGCCAAGGCACAACAAGACAGCCAGTCCGGCGCCGTGGATCAGCAGGCCGTAGCGGCGTAAATCGTTTTGTCGTTCGGCGGCAAGCATCGTTTTAATCAGCTGTGGTTCAAGTGTAGATCGTGACGCGTCTTTGTCTGAGCGAGTTTGTTTTTCCCGTCATTAGTACTCGCAACGCAAAACGTAGCCTTGTGCTTCAAAGCCTCCGACGTTGGTTATGGAGGAGGAGTCGAGGTGCACGGAATGGAACGCGTTTGCATCCTCCAGATACGATGAGATTACGGAGATGTCGCCGGAATTGAGAGCGACGCCCTTCAGTTCAAGCGTGCGGCTTATGCTCGGCCCATCCTCTCCGTCCACTCGCGAGCGAGTCAGCACGAGGTTTTGTATCGAGATGCGGTCGGTTCGAGTCTTCGTGGCTCGACTCAGAATTCCCAATAGTGAGACGACGGATTTTCGTTTGCCCAGTTCGATCGCAAGCTGTTTTTGGGCTTCCAAATTTTTCATTCGTTTGCGAATGTCATCGATTTCATTTTGCATCGCTCTGGTCGGCGCGTATTGTCGTCGTAAGGCGGTCGCACGCTGTTTGGCCTGCCTGTTGGTTTCGAGTTCGCCCAATGCCAAACCGATTCCGGCCGCAACGAAACAAGAGACAACGACTGCCCATTGCCAAAGGCGGCGTTTGAGCAATTGCCGGCGTCGTCGTTTTATCGGCAGCAGATTCAGGTGAGTCATGAGTCGCTCCAGGCGAGGGCCGACAATGCAATGGCGGACCCGAGCATTGGCAGCGGACAGACGCCGCTTTGGTTGCGAAAGTTTTCTTCGCCGTCCAGCGTCCAAAGTCGAGTACGCATTCCGATCGCCCGTTCGAGATATCGATCGGCATTGCGGAGCGTCGCGCCTCCGCCGAACAGCCAGGCCGCTTCGGGGGCGCTCGCGCGCCGATTCATTTTCAGGTACGACATCGTGCGATCGAGTTCTCCAGCCACGACGGACAGGGCGTCCGCCACAGTGTCGGCGATAACGTGCTGAAGGTCGTCAACGGCTTTCCCGGGAACATCGGGCAAGCCAAAGTCGGTGAGCACTTTTTGAGCCTCGCGAGCGTTCACGCCCAACGACTTCTCGACTGCCTCTAACACGATCCGGTAACCGCAATCTCGCAAGCAACGAACGAACAGAGGTTTGTCGCCGCTCACCAGACTGACGGTGATTCGGTTGTATCCCCAATCGACAATCAGGGCCGGTGCCGCGCCCTGTTCCGGATTGGATAGGTGCACTGCTCGAGCCAGCGCGAGTGGCGGCCCATCGAGCAACTCGGCGTAAAGGCCGGCGGTTTGCAGGTCATCGTAAACGCGATTGGACCAATCGGACTCGAGCGAGAGAAGGTTCAGGTTGTCCGCGTTGGGGTGAGTCTCAGCCGACTCGACCGACCAATAATCGTAAAGTCGGTTTTCCGCGCTGCCGCCATAGACCGTCGCGATTTCCTGCTGAACCTGCGCCGCCATCGAGGCGCTCGAGCCAACGACGCGAAGTCCGCGGTGATCGTACAGACGCATCGAAACGACGCAGGCAGCTTGCCGCCGCCCAAATCCGCCCGCCATATCCAATGCCACTCTAAGTTCGTCCGCCGAGGAGACGGCTGGCGTGTCGGGGCCGATTGCCGGCGCCCAAGGCTCATTGCGTCGAGCGATCGCGGCGCGAACGAGCCTCAGACCGGATGCGCGTCTCTCGACCTGCGCGATCTTTACGGCGTGGGCCCCAAAGTCCACGCCGATCCAGCCTTGTCGCCTAGCCAAGATCACGTCAATCGCCCCCGCTCAAGTCTATTTCTTCTTGCTGTCTTGTTGAAACGCCGCGTTCTCAAGTCGCTCGAGTCGTCCATCAATTCGGTTCAACGTTGCTGAAATCTCTTTCAGCAGGTCCGCTGACCGCTCCGCGCCGCTCTTGCGAATTGTCGGCGCCGGCTTGCCGTAAATGCGCCCCTGGGCTGTCGCGTCCCGCCACGAGGCGGTCGACGCGAACAGAGCGGCGCCCGCAACCATCGCCAGGATCGTTCTTATCCATACTCGGCCCATAAGCGTTGCAACCTTTCGCATCGTTTCTTCTCCTACGACTGTTAATACCGAACGAATTTGTAATCGTTCCGTTTATTCCTGGCGTATCGGCCAGGCAAACTTTGCCGATTATTCCGATCTTGCCGCCTAGGCCACCGCTACTGTCTTCTCCGGTCGAATGGACATCGGCTCTACTCGTCTTCGGTAAGTTTTCAGGCTCGTCGTCAGTTCAACTTGCCAAACTCCACTTCGGACTAAGTTCGGAGCGTAACGGTCGCGCATCGAGATTCATAATGTGACGCCCAGCGCGGAGGCGATTGTGCGCAGGTCGTGGCGCAAAGTTGACGCCGCCAGTTGATGCTGCCAGTTGATGTCGCGCAAATGATTGGTCTCGCCAACCAAGCGGCGACGACCAGCGTGAGCGACTTGCGAAAGCGCCGGCTAGTGCCCCGAGCTGACTTGAGCCATATCGAACATGGGCAACATCACGGAAGAGACGACGACGGCAATGACGATACCCATGCCCACGGTGATTGCCGGTTCGAGCAGGGTGACGATTTCTTTAAGTTTGTTCTCACCCTCTTCTTCGTAGTGGGTGCCAATAATCTCGGTGACGACGCCCATCGTGCCGGTCTGTTCCGCAGTGACTAACATCTCAGCCGCGCCAGGAGGAATGAAATCGGCGCGCTGCAGACCAGCTGCGAGTCCTCGACCGTTGATAACGTCGTCCTCCAGCTCGGCGAACAACTCACGGTATTGAACGCTTGTCGACGCGAGTCGCGCGAGTTTGAGGCTTTCGAGCATCGGGACGCCGCTCTCGATCATGATGCCCCAGAGTCGGCACACGCGGCCGATCTGAAGGTTTCGCGAAACGTCGCGGAGAAAGTAGCTGTAGAGCAAAATCCAGTCCCAATACGCTTTGCCTTTTTCGGTGCGTTTGAATGCATACAAGCCGCCAGCGACGCTAAGTGCGAGCGGGACCCACAACCAGAATCGCGTTTTCAATTCCATTGACATGCCGATCAACAATTGCGTCGTCATCGGCAGTGGCATTTCAAACTGTTCGAAGATCTCCGCAAACTGAGGGAGGACGAACAGAACCAGTGCGCCCAGCACAAGACTGGAGACGCCGCCAAGCATGACGGGGTAGGCAAGCATCGTGCGGATCGAGCCATTGAGTCGCATCGCGCTGCGTTCCATCTTGGCGAGTTCCGAGAGCACCTCCGGCATACGTCCCGAGGCTTCGCCGGCCGCGATACTGGCGACGTAGGTGTCGCCAAACACGCCCGAATAGTGTTTCAGCGCCTCCGACAATGGACTTCCAGAAAGCACCAACTCGTGAATGGCTTCCAACATCGAGCGCTGAGCGGCTTTGCGAGCTTGTCTGGCACACGATTGCAGGGCGCTCGCCACGTCGACGCCGGTCCGAAGCATGATCGACAACTGAGTCGTCAGGTCGACGATTTCTTTTCGGCTGACGCGAATCTTCGCCGCGGCGCTCTTTGGCGCTGCTTTGGCGTTCAGCGCGCTCGCGTCCGATAGAATCTGAGTGTTGGCCGCCGAGCTGGTTGCGATGCTCATGGTTTTGCTCCGAATTCCGTCCCTCAAAATTGACGTCGCTAGCCGTCGCTGTCCGCGGGATGCTTACTCGATAAACGCAACTCGCATTACTTCGTCGAGACTCGTCATTTCAGCCTCAGCCGCTCGCACGCCTTCGCTAAGCAAGTTGCGCCCGCCATGCTCGCGGAACCAGGATCGGATTTCTTCGCCGTCGGCGTCGCGAGCAACAAGTTCTCGCATCCCAGCCTCGACTGTGAGGACTTCATAGATTCCCGTTCGACCTTGAAATCCCGTGTCGTAGCAATCTCGGCATCCCTCGCCTCTCAGGAAAGACCGTCGCGTGTCGCCTGTGTATCCGACGATCGCCAAGGTCTCTGCGGAAGGGAAATGCGACGCGGCGCACTTGGGGCAGACTTTTCGCAACAGTCGCTGGGCGATAACGCCGATGACCGCCGAGGCGATCTTGTACGACTCGACATCCATATCGCGCAATCGGACAATGGCGCCGGGGCTGTCATTCGTGTGTAGCGTGGACAGGACTAAGTGCCCGGTCAGCGCCGCTTGCACCGCGACTTGCGCCGTGACGTTGTCTCGGATTTCACCGACCATAATGGTGTCGGGATCTTGACGCAGGATGGCTCGAAGGGCCGTCGAAAAGGAAAAATCGCGAGCGCTGTCGACCTGGACCTGGTTGATCATCTCCAGTTGATACTCGACGGGATCTTCGACGGTAATGATGTTGCGTTGAACCGACTTGACCAATTCCAAGGCGGAATAGAGCGTCGTCGTCTTTCCGCTTCCAGTCGGCCCGGACACGAGCAACAAACCGTGAGGCTTGGCAAGCAGCTTCATAACGACTTGCAAAGTGTCGTTGGGCAGGCCAAGCTTCGCCAGATCGAACGTCAAGTTTCGCCGATCGAGGACTCGCATTACGACTTTTTCGCCAAGCACCGTCGGCAGAGTCGAGATCCGCAAATCGATTTCTTTTCCCTCGACCGTGACCTGGCATCGCCCGTCTTGCGGCACGCGGTGTTCGGCGATGTCGAGCTTCCCCATCACCTTTATTCGGGAGACGATCGCGGGGTGGACATCGCGACGCGGCCGCAGAATCTCAATCAGTTGGCCATCGACTCGAAATCGAACCGAAGTATTCTTTCGCGCGGGCTCGATGTGAATATCGCTCGCGCCCTTTCGCAGTGCTTGAAGAATCAGGTAGTTGACCAGGTTGATGATCGGACTGCCGTCGACCAGCGACTCGATCGACCGGATGTCCAAGTCTTCGACATCGGCGTTGAGTTCAACGGCGGATTCGTCCAGATCGGCCGTGACCGTGTCGACCTCGAAATCCTCTTCGTAGCAGCGCGGCAGTATGCGTTCGATGGTCATTCGAAACGCAAAGATCGGCCGCACATTCAACTGGGTTACGCGTTCAATTTCGTCGACCTGCTGCAGGTTTTGCGGGTCGGCCATCGCGACGGTCAGCGTGTTGCGGACTCGAAATATCGCGACGCATTGCAGTCGTTCTGCGACATCACGCGGCAAGGCTCGAACGACGGCCGGGTCGATCAATCCTTCTCGAAGTCGGGCGACTGGGAGACCGAGTTGAATTTGTATGAACGGCAGCAGTTGTTCTTCGGTGAGGATGCCCAGGTCGATGAGCATTTCGCCCATCCGTTGGCCTTTGGTCTGCTGCAGCTTCAGTGCCGATTGAAGCTCCTCTTCCGTCAGCAAATTGGCGCCGATCAGCATCTCGCCAAGCGGCCGATTCGCGGGCGGCTTGGATTCCGGCGCGCGGACGTCCGGCGCGTGGACTGCGTCCTCGGCCGGCAACGCGAGCGGAACGGATGGCGAATCGGTGCTCACTGGAGAAAACTCCCCACGGCCCGATTGACTTCAGGGAAGACCTCAAACTGTTCGTCGAGTCCGGTCGCGGCGAGAATGTCTCGGCACAACGGGTTAAGTCCAGCGAGTTTCAGCATTCCCGCGCGTTGCTCGAACACTTCTTTCATGTCGACAAGCATCTCGAGTCCTTCACTGTTTATCAGTGCGATCTCATGCATGTCGAACACAGCTCGTGGAAGACCTTCGCCCAGGCACTTCTCCAGCACGTCGGTCGCTGACTGCAGACTGTCGCCGACAAGCGGCTCATTGCCGCACACGACGTCGATCGCGCCTTGCTTTTTTCGAGAGAACATCAGTCGCCCTTCCCAGGCAACGGCAGAGTCACCGTGAACGTGCTGCCTTCGCCAAGCGTGCTGGCCAACGTCAAATCGCCGCCGTGGAGCCTAATGATCTCCTGCGTCAATGAAAGGCCGAGACCGGTTCCCGTAATCGCTTGCACCTCTGCCGATTCGCTTCGGAAGAACTTGTCGAAGACCTTCTCGAGTTCGTCTTCGGAAATACCAACGCCCGTGTCTTCGATATCGATCTGCATGACCGACTCAAGCACTTTGACTCGCATCGTCACGCCGCCGTCGTCCGGCGTGTACTTGATCGCGTTGCCGAGCAAGTTGACGAGCGCGATTTGGACCTTGTCCTTGTCCAGTTTCATCTTGGGATACTTGGGCGGCAGCATCGTCTCGATCTTGATGCTCTTCTGTTCCGCTTGCCCGGAAACTTTCTCGACTGCTTCGCCCAACAGTCGCTCGATATTGCAGTTATTCATCGACAATGACAGCGACCCAACTTCCATACTGCTGATACTCAACAAATCATCGATGAAGCGAGCGAGTCTCGCGGCTTCGGAATTGATCGTGTTGCAGAACATCTTCTGGCTCTCGATATCAATCTCGTCCATGCAGGCCAGCGTTTCTGCGTAGGCGCGGATGTTCGACAGAGGCGTTCGCAATTCATGCGTTGCGGAATCAAGAAACTTGTCTCTTGCCTGCTCTTTCATCTTTTGCTGAGTGATGTCTCGAACGCACCACACATGGCCGTTTCCTTGTCCGCTTTCGCCATGCCGCAAGGGATTGCGTGAGATCCGCAGGACTTGCTCGCCATCCGTACTGGGACGGTTTATCTCGACAACCGTGCTTCTCGATTCCGACCGCTTGTTGAGCAGCGGGCTGTCGAGTTCGAGATTGCTGATCTCCAAGAGGTCGACAAGCGGTTGATCGAGCAACGGCTGACTGTCGGCGTCGCCGGTGACGAGAACCGAAAGCGTGTTGTTGGCCAGCGTGACTTTGCCCTCACTGTCGGTGACAGCTACGCCTTCTCCAAGACTGTTGAGCACATCTGTCGATCTCTCTTGTTTTAGGGACGACATCGCCGTGCTCATCCGACTGCTTAACCCGGAACTTTCATCGGCGTCGCGAAGCCAGGCGATAATCTGACTCCAGCCCGCTCCAGTGGCTGACGTCTTGGGCAGATCGCTAAACTCCACGTCGGAGACCGTAGCGGCCGAGGCGGCCAGCTTGATCTGTTGCTCAAGATCACCCATCGGCGAGAGCATCCGCTGGACGAAGAACGAGCTGCCGACGATGAGCATAAACGGAGTTATGGCAAGAAGCGGTAGAAACAGAGCCGCTCGCTTAGCAAGCGTCGTGGCCGGAGTCGGCGTGAATCCGAGCCGCAGCGATCCGAGCCGAGTCTCCTTGTCCCGTAGCGGCAAGCGGTATTCGAGGACTTTGGCGCCGCCTCGAGTGAATTTCGTGCCTGTCAGTCCCGCCCAGGCGATCGCGGTACCTGTCGGCTCTTCGTGCCGTTTGCCTATTTGCCGTTTTTCAGTGTGGGCCGCGTAAATTCCGTTGGGGCCAACAAAGGCGCAGTACGTGAACGATCCTTCGGAACGGATGCTGTTGAGCGTGTTCTGCAGTCGTTCTTGCGACTTGCTTATCGCCGCTTCTTGAACTCGTATGCCGTATCGTCGAGCGCCGGTAAGTCGGGTGTCGAGTTCGGTGTTGAACACGAGCGATTGGGTCGCCAGCATCGCACAAGCAAGGATCCAGACGACTGCGGCCATACCGAACAGCAATGTCACGACGCTGATTCGTCGCGGCAAAGCCAGATAGATTGAACTGCCTAACATTGTATATCCATACCGAAGTGGTTGGTCCGTAACCTGGCAAGGATAGGTCACGTTCCCGCTGCCAAACGTTGCTCGGAGTCGATTGGGTGGTTTAGGCGCCAGAATTCGCGATTCATTCGCACTAAAGCGGTTCGTCGTCGCGACGGGTTATTTGCAGACGCCGCTGAGATGGTCTTCAACCGCTTTAACCACTTCTTTCGGACTGAACGGTTTCGAAAACGTCGCGGTGATGCCGAGTTCTTCGCGGATGTCGGTCAGCTCGAATTCCAGTCCTTTGGCCGTCAGCATGATGATGGGCGTTTCGCGGTATTGATCACAACCGCGAAGGCATGTGGCGAGGTCTTGCCCAGTCATTTCCGGCATCTGAAAGTCGGTGACGACCAAATCGAAATGCCCTGCTTGAGCCGCTTCCCATGCTCGCCTTCCGTTGGGGGCTACGGTCACTTTAAAGCCGGCGCGTTCCAGATTGAAACGGACCACCGTGGCCAAGGCTGCGTTGTCTTCCGCGACAAGAATGGAGTAGTTTTTGTTGCTCATGAGTTGTGCTTCTTGAATCCGAGTCGTTTGAAAAATTAGGCAGACGTTATGCGGAGCTCAAACACACGTTGGGAGGCTCGTTTTCAAGTCGAGATAGTCACACCCAATTGCGACAAAAGGCCGCCTTGAAAAACCAAGGCGGCCGATGAGTCGTTTACCGTTTACAGCGAAGGATACTTAGTACGTCCACAAGGCTGTTCCGGTTTCAGCAGTGCTGGTCGAGTTGATCGCGAATTCGCCCGTCACGCTGTTGAAAATCCAACCTTGGGTGCCGCTGCAAGCTGCTGCGGCCAAACCGCCAGACGTCGTGTCGAATTTGACCAGTCGAGCACCGGCACCGCCCTTGTTGGGACCGAAGTTGATGACGGGAAACTGTCCGCGGACATACGTTGCCAAGTCTGTTTGGAAAGCGTCGACCGATGATGTCGACGGCAGCGAACCGTTTTCAGCTTTATACAACTCGACAGCGTCGCGAAGAATCGTGAGGCTTTGCAGCGATGAGTTCAGTCGGGCGTCGTCCGAAGTGTTTAGTACCTTCGGGGCCGCGACGGCCGCGAGAATGCCCAGAATCAACACAACAACAACCAACTCAACCAACGTGAATCCAAATCGCTTCGACTTCATCGGAAAGCTCCACTCACACTAGATAATGAAATTAGGCAGACCGCCCTATCATTTGGCGGGAGGCCGTTTTCTGAACTGGAAACCACACAATCCTAGGTCACCGGTTTCCGGCATCCAGAGTTTTTTCCGAAATTGTTCACAAAGTCTAAAGTTCGCTCGTACGCTCCGCTTTCACTGGCCGGACTTCACTGGTCAGACTTCGGCCTCCAGGGCGCTGTCGTCATGGATTGTCGTCGATTCTTGCGACGACAAAGGCGGCATGTGCAGCGCATCACCTACGTTCGGCATAACCCGGCGGCGGTGCGAGCGACAGCGAAAGCGATTGCCTGGCCGGACGATCGTTTTTGGCGAACGAGATAGAGAGAGTAACGGGTTGACCGGTTGTGATGCCAACCTACCCTTCTATGCCGCATTTCTAATTGTCGTATGCGGCGAGGGGGCAAGAAGGACTCGCGGTAAGGCGAGACTCAGCTGAACCAAGACGCTTTTCCCCGAATGAGATATGTGCAAATGACCGCGGCAACATCAGAAACAGCTCGCTCAACGCAGCAGCTCGACGACTTGCGATGTCTATTGCGAGATCGATTTGATACTGAGGTCGACCTCTTTTTCGACTCGCCCTGGCGGGATAGCGAAGGGAAAGCCGTTGCTGATTCCGCACGGCTCGACGAAGTATGGCGCGCTCGTGCCCCGCAGATCGATCAATACTCGCACCTCTCTATCCCCATTGATGACGGCCGTGGTCCGATGGTTGCCGTTTGCAACGGCGCATTCCCCGACGAGCGACTCGCAGTAGAAGTGGCCAAGGCCACTTTGGACAACTTCGACACGTCGAAACAAGTCGAAGAACTTTCCGTCGAGGTGGAATTCTTCGCGCAGCAAGTGACGGTCGACTTCGAAGAACTCACCTTCCTGCGACGCATTCCAGAGATGCTCGACTTCTCAGAGGCGTCGCGCGGACTACTTGAAGTGGCCCAGCAGGTCCTGACTTCGCTCGGCGAATTGATCGGCTCCGAGGGAATCGTGCTGTTCGCCAATGGAGATGACAATCCATTCGACGACGGAATCGACTCAAGCCTCAGCCATTGGGTCGGCGCACCTCAGTTTTCGGATCAACAGGCGGCCAGACTGGTCGAGCTATACGGCTCCCAAACGCAGGAACTTCCATTTGTTCAGAACAACTTTCAGCAACTCGACGCCAGCGCTGAATTTCCCAGCGAGTTGAACGAATTCATCCTCGTGCCGGTCTGTAAGTCCGATTGGTTGATGGGCTGGATCGTCGTCGCCAATCGCGCCACCGGCCGCGACGCGAGTTGGCGAGCCCAAGCGAGCGAGTGGGAATTGATAGATCTCGAGTTCGGGACGATTGAGGCGACACTCGTCGCGTCGACAGCTTCGATCTTGGCGACTCAAGTCAGCAACGTTCAGCACCTTAGAGAGAAGGAAGAACTGCTGACGCGGTTCGTACGCGTGATGGTGTCGGCGATCGAGGCGAAGGATAAGTCCACTTGTGGCCACAGCGAACGAGTCGCGTTGTTTGGACGCCAGTTGGCGGAAAACCTTGGCTATGGAGCTGAGTCTTGCGACCGTCTCTACCTGGCTGGGCTGCTTCATGACGTCGGTAAGATTGGCGTGAGCGATGCAATTCTGACAAAGCCGGGGCAGTTGAGCACAGAAGAATTTGAAGAGATAAAAAAACACCCCCACAAGGGATGGGAGATTCTGCAGGGATTGCACCAACTGAACTACGTCTTGCCCGGCGTGCTTTGTCATCACGAACGAGTTGATGGTCGTGGCTACCCGGATGCATTGGTAGGCGACGAAATTCCGGCAGATGGCCGCATTCTCGCCGTCGCCGTCGCCTATGACGCGATGACAAGCGACCGCCCATACCGAAAAGGCATGCCGCAGGAAAAGGCCGAACAGATTCTGCGCGATGGAGCGGGGACGCAATGGGACGAACGAGTCGTCGAGGCATTCTTGTCGATCATGGACGAAATTGTCGAGATCCGCGAAACGTATCAGCGAGAACCCGAGATTCGTCGAGATCCCGCAGAAACGGATCGCATGGAAAGCGCGCTGCTCGAGTCTCTCTAGGCGGCGAAGCGGCAAGTCGGTTGCAGCTTCCCCACGTTCTGACGATCGTAGCTACCGGGGAGCGAACTCGCTCGTTAGGTCGAGCGTTTCTTACGGCTGAATTTCTTGTGCACGTATTTGATGCCTTCGCCCAGCAACTCAACTTCTTCCAGCGTGTTGTAGAGATAGAAGCTGGCGCGGTTGCTGGCCACGGCGTTCAGTCGTTCGTGTAATGGCATCGCGCAATGATGACCAGCTCTGACCGCCATACCGTTTCGGTCGAGCAAGTAAGCGACGTCGTGTGCGTGGACGCCGTCGACGAGGAAGCTGACGATACCGGCCTTCTGTTCCGGGCGGGGACCGAGAATCCTCACGCATCCTGTTTCCTCGAGCACTTCATGCGCTCGGATCAGCAAGCTGCGTTCATGGTCGGCAATTTGTTGCAGGCCGATCGAGTTGAGATAGTCGATCGCGGTGCCGAGACCTAGCGCGGGAACGATAGGCGGCGTGCCGGCCTCAAACTTGGCTGGCAAATCCGCCACGGTGAAACCCTCAGTCGTCACCTCGCGTATCATGCTGCCGCCGCCCATGAAGGGAGGCATGGCTTCGAGTAGATGCTCTCGTCCGTAAAGCACTCCCACACCCGATGGCGACAGCATTTTGTGGCCGCTGAACGCCACAAAGTCGGTGCCCCAATCGGATACGTCGAGCGGCTCGTGCGGCGCGCTTTGTGCTCCATCGACCACGACCACAGCACCGGCGTCATGCGCCAACCGCACGATTTCGGCCACAGGATTGATGACGCCGGTGACGTTCGAAATCGCGGTCGCCGCGATTAGCCGAGTTCGATTGTTGATCATGCCGGCCAAGGCGTCCATGTCCAGCCGAGCGTCGTCGAAAATGGGTGCGAATCGAATGATGCAACCAACTCGTTCGGCAAGCTGTTGCCAAGGAACGATATTGGAATGGTGCTCCATCAGAGTGACGATGATCTCGTCGCCCTCTTTGACGTTCGCGTCGCCCCAACTTCGCGCGACGAGATTGATCGCAGATGTCGCGCCAGTCGTAAAGATGATCTCATTCGTTGATTCCGCGTTTATGAACTGCCGAACCTTTTCGCGAGTTTCTTCATACAGGTCGGTGCTCTGTTCGCTCAGCCAGTGCACTCCTCGATGTACATTGGCGTAGAGCTTCTCGTAGACCTCGACTATGTGATCGATGACCGCCCTGGGTCGCTGCGTGCTAGATGCGTTATCCAGATAAACCAGTGGATGCTTGTCGTGAATAACGGATTGAAGAATCGGGAAGTCGCGACGAATCGCTTCGACATCCAAACCTGTGTCTACGGGCATTACGATTCCTCACCAAGATGGGGTCCGCCGAAGCGGGGAGCGGCATCGCTTTCGCCAGCGTCGCCATCATCCGAACTTGCGTCAATCGGCGAGTGCAGTGCCGATTGAACAACTCGCCACGACAACAGGCAGCATTTCTGACGATTGGGCGTCAGACGAGCACCATACAAATCGAGCATGTCTTCGGCGGGAAAACTGCGTACTTCCTCGAGCGTCTTGCCTTCGACTTTTTCCATTAACATCGACGCCGACGCCTGACTCACCACACACCCTTCGCCGTCGAACCACGCCTCCACGACTCGCCCGTCGCGTATGTTGAGTCCGACGCGAATCACGTCCCCGCACAAGGGGTTCTTGTCTTTGTGCGTATGCGTTACGCCCTCGCACTCGCCGCGATGGTACGGGTCCTCGTAGTGATCGAGAATGTGTTCCTGATAAATGTCGTCTTCGTCGTCGTTGAAAGGCATCGGTAGTTTCTTTGTCGATCTCGATCAGTGGGGTGCAAGAAGAACTGTTCCAGCACAGGGCCAAGCGGAACAATGGCTCGACCAATTCATTTGGCCCGAACCGTTTGTCGAAAGCACGTGCCCTGTCGACCTTGGCGCCATGTCGACCTTGAGAATTGTCGACCTTGAGAATTGTCGACCTTGAGGTTCTCAATTGGCTGACTGCGTCCTGCTCGACTGGCTCCCTAAGTGAACCAGCTGAACAATCGACAAGTGACAAAACACTACATCAGTTTACGAACGCGGTCCGATAAGTGCCAGGGGACAACGATCCCTCCACTTTCCCTTTCGTTCTTAATCTTACTCCTACGGAGAAAAAGGAAAATCGGAACGAGGCGAGTTCAACACGCCGTCGATGTCCACCCAACTTGTTGTCATCGAATGATTCCGGTGTCGGCGGATTTATTCTTGGCCTCGATTGGACAGTTCGGCGGCAAACTCTAAGACAACGGGGCGCTGGGCCAGTCTCGGATTGACGTGAGGTCGTTTCTCCAAAAGCAGTCGTTGAGCTTCCGCAGCGGTCATGCCCCGCGACTGCATGAACCAACAGGTTGCAATTGTCGCGCTGCGAGCTCGGCCAGCTTTGCAATGGATGTAAACTCCGCCACCCTCGGCGACAATCCTCCCGATGAACTCGACTCCGCGGCGAACCGATTCGATCGACGGATGGGTAAAGTCAATCGTCGGAATCCAAAGTTGCTCGATCCCCAATCGATCGTACTCGGCGGTCGGCCCCGGATACTCCATGCACGTATTGATGACGCCGCGAATCCCCTCGTCGAAAAGCTTCTCCGCGTCCGAAGCGAACGGCAAAGCGCCGAGGATGATATCGTCGTCGATTCTGGTCCACCAGGGACGCGTCTTGAGGACTCGCCCCAACAGAACGTTGTACGCCAACGTTGGGTAATAGATCGCCAGCGAGCTGATCTTTTTCCACAAGGAGAGGCGGCTGAATTCGGTCGTCGAATCTTCGTTCATGGACGGTCATACCGTTCGAGAAATAGAGCGGCGGCGTTTACAGCGATCCGCATTCCGCAGTGAGCAATCGATCGAGCGCGGTCAAGGCCGTTCTCCAATCAACTTCGCCCTCGCGATACGTAGGCCACCAAACAGCAAGCACATCGAGTGCATTGGCCGGCGGGGACGAGAGCCAATGTTGGATCGCGAGATTCCAGATTTCGGATTCGTCTCGGCAGATTCCGATCGCTTGGCCGCCTGCGATCGTCGGCGGAATCATCGCCAATTTCGAAACGGTCAGAAACCGCGGACCCGGAATAAGCTCGCTATAGATAGGTAAGTCGTTGTTCAGCTGCGGCGCCATCCAAGCGATCCGCAACGTCTCGGGCAATTCGGCAATCGGATGGGCGAGCACGCCTTCAATGACGATCGCATTGAAGTCCAAGTAGGGTTCGCCGCCGCCAGCAATCGGCTCGACGACAATCGCCCGCGCCGACTCGACGAACAGATCTCCGTCGGTCTGTCGCGCCAATTGCTGAATCAGTCCAGGCCCAACGGCTTCCCATGCTTCGCGAATCGGACGGATACGATGGGTGAGTTGGTTGGCCATGTCGGGCGAAGCCTCGAGGGCGGCCGTTTCCAACTCCGCCATGGCCTTCATGAGCAATTCCACTCGCTTCGGCGCCGCCGCGGCTCGGCCGGCGACTCGTGTGATCAGAGTTTGTGCGAGCTGACGAGGATCCGACGCGTGGTTGGCAAGCAGCGGCAAAAGACTCCATGACCGCTTCTCATTTTCCGTCGTCTTGATTAATGCCGATCGAAACTCTGGCAGGCAACTCGACACCGCTCGTCGTAATGGCGATGGCTCGGATGTCTCAATTCCGGGTGAGAGCTCGGCTTCCACAGATCGCCAGGCCAAGTAATAGCAACTCGTTCGCCAATCAGAACTCCAATCGAATCGCATTGCGCTGGCTCTGTCCGTCGGGAATCAGTCTTCCGGATTTCGGTCGGACCCATCGTAGCAGAATATCCTCGCAGCCAACCCCCTTTGGCTTACGTGGTATCTTGGCGTAGGATTCGGCCGTCCGAAGGGCTCGAAGACGAATACCATCGGTGCCGGAAGGTCGACCATGTTACGATCAGAATCAGACAAATGGACGGTCGCTGACTCGGAGCGGTTGTACGCGATCAAGCGTTGGGGCGACGGTTTCTTCCGCGCCGCGACCGATGGAAACATTCAGGTTCGCGCGAATCCGCGTTGCCCTCATGACGGGCACCCCCGCGACGTCAGTTTGCTCGATCTCGTCGACCGGCTGCAATTGAGCGGTGCCGACCTGCCCCTGTTGATTCGATTCAATGACATCATTGAATCTCGCATGTTGCACATACGCGACGCGTTTTCGCAAGCCATGGAAGACACCGCATACCATGGCGACTATCGCGGCGTTTTTCCGATCAAGGTGAATCAGCAGAAACACGTTGTCGAACGCATTCTCGATTGCGGACGCAAGATCGGATTCGGGCTCGAGGCGGGCAGCAAACCCGAATTGCTCGCCGTGCTCGCAATTGCCGATGACGAGACGCCGATCATCTGCAACGGCTTTAAGGACGCCAACTTCATTGAAACCGTTGTGCTCGCCGAGAAGATGGGCCGACAGATCACGACGGTGATTGAACGACACACGGAACTCGACTTGCTGTTGCACTACGCGAAGAAACACGGCGTCGCTCCGACCGTGGGAATGCGCGTGAAGTTGGCGGCTCGAGGATCTGGGCGGTGGCAGGCGAGCGGCGGTTATCGCAGTAAGTTTGGATTGACCGTCGGCGAGATCCTCTCCGCACTCGATCGCCTCAAGCGGGAAGGAATGAACGACTGTTTCCAGTTGCTCCATTTTCACCTCGGCAGTCAAGTCACCGACATTCGCCACATCAAAGCGGCTTTGATTGAGACGTCTCGGGTCTACGCGCACCTGGTTGAAAAGGGCGCCAACTTGAAGACGATCGATGTTGGCGGAGGACTTGGCGTCGACTATGACGGCAGTCAGTCCGACAGCGACTCGAGCGTCAACTACTCGTTGCAAGAGTACGCCAACGATGTCGTCTACTACATTCAGCAGGTCTGCGACGATCACAAAGTAGCGCATCCCGACATCATGTCGGAGAGCGGCCGCGCGGTCGTGGCCCATCACAGCGTGTTGGTTCTCAATGTGCTCGGCGTCGCAAGTCAAGTCGTCTCTGAGCCGCCCTCGGCGACGATCGAGCCAAGCGATCCTCAGCCTCTCCGCATCCTGCAAACTTCGCTCGACGAAGTCAACGCGAGCAACGTTGTCGAATCGTACCACGACGGACAACAAGCGCTCGATATGGCGATGACGCTGTTTGGCGTGGGGCACCTGACCATGGCTCAGCGAGCGACCGCGGAACAGCAGTTTTGGCGGCTCTGCGGTCGCATCCGAGAGATTCTTGATGAGACGGATGACAAGCCGGCGGAAGTCGATGAGATCAACGAGCTGTTGACCGACACGTACTTCTGTAACTTCTCGTTGTTTCAGTCGCTTCCAGATAGTTGGGCGATCAAACAGGTCTTTCCCGTCGCGCCAATTCACCGTCTCGACGAGCGCCCAACTCGCCGAGGCGTGCTGGGCGATATTACGTGCGACTCCGATGGCAAGATCGAAAACTTCATCGGTAGTGCGACCAGCCAAAGCGGCTTGCGACTACACACGTTTGTCGATGGCGAGCCTTACTACCTCGGTTTGTTTCTCGTCGGTGCCTACCAAGAAACGCTAGGCGACCTTCACAATCTGTTTGGCGACACCAACGCGGCTCACGTGAGCATCGACGAAAACGGCGAGCCTCACATCGATGCGATTATCAAAGGCGATACCGTATCAGAGGTGCTGAGCTACGTGCAGTTCAGCCCGAAAGAGTTGCAAGAGAAAATTCAAATGGCGATCGGTGCCGCCATTCGCAACGAGCGGCTCGACCGGGCCGCCGGCACCCAGTTGCTCAATCTCTACAGCCAGGGGCTGCGCGGTTACACCTATCTTGTCGAGAGCGATGAGTTGGCCGCGGAGGATGGCATGAGCAAGGAATGACGACCAAGGTGTGTAAGATGCGGGCTCACGCGGAGTCGCAGAGATCGCGAAGAGGGGCACGATTCGTTTAACCCGTCGCCGCAGGCAAGGCTGCCCACAGAGTGAACACGAGGCCCAAAGAAAGGCCGTCGTACATCAAAACTGGCCAACTCGGTAACGCCAACGTTCATCCCGGCGCGAAACGGCACCTAAGGCGCCCAACCTGCCAAAACATAGGAACTGTTCCCCTTTTTTCTATTGTTTAGCACTTTGTGACGTTGGGCGGCTTTGCTACAATCCCGCCGCATTTTTTGCGGACCAGCGCCTATTCCAAGGATGGAATCCATGCTGCGATTAGCGGGTATTGTGTGTGTCTCGAGCGCCTTGATTTGCCATTCAGCGGTCGCTCAAACGCCAACGATTGGCAATGGCGGCGGCACGAGCCGCTTTGGTGATCCCGCACGTCGAACTCCCGTCCAGGAAACGGGGCGCTATCAGGGCTATCCGCAACAGGGCTATCCGCAACAGGGCTATCCGCAACAGGGCTATCCGCAACAGGGCTATCCGCAGCAGGGCCGTCAAACGCAACAGGTCTATCAGCCACGGCAAGGTTATCAGCCTCCTGGCTCCCAAAAACCGGGCACCCAACAGGGACGCTCGGGATACCAACCGCCACGTCAACAGCCGCCACGTCAACAGCCGCCTGCCAGCGCGGCGCCTCGTGGCTCGACCGGCGGTCGATTCGTTGGCGACGGCGGTGCCCAGTATGTTGCTCGAGGTCCGCAGGACGGCCCGTCGACTGGCGGCGTCGGTCGTGCCCCTTCGGGTCAATTCCAAGGTGAGAACAGAGGCCAGGCTCCGGCATCTCACACTGGCAGCCAAGGACCCGGTTCGGCCGCGCCCAGCGGGACGCGGCAGTTGGGTCCGGCCAGCAGCGCAGCTAGCGGCCCGCGAGTCCCAGGTTCCGGATTCGCTCCACCTCCCATCGCCCCGTTTGGTCGGCTCTCGCCGGAAGAGCAGAAACACATTGACGTCTTGCTGAAGTACTGGGAGTTCTCGTCCAAGCAAATCAAACGATACCAATGCTCGTTTCAGCTTTGGCGTTACGATCCGGTCTTTGGTCCCAAGGACCCGAACACTCCGGCGGAGTACAGCCAGGGCATTATCAAGTACGAAGACCCTGACCACGGTCTGTACAAAATCGAAAAGTCGCAGCTCTTTCGCCGCCCTCAGAGCCCAGGCGAAAAGGAGAGTTGGGTGAACTCCGCGACGCATGGGGATTACTGGGTGTGCGACGGCAAGGCGCTGTTCGAATTCGATGCGAAGAACAAGAAACTGATCAAGCGCAAACTGCCCCCGAACGTGCAGGGCGTTCACATCGCAAACGGTCCTTTGCCCTTCTTACTGAAAGCCAAAGCGGAGCAAGTCAGAGCTCGATTCTGGGTCAGGCACATCAAAGAGCCTCAGCCAAATGGTGAAGTGCAGTGGCGGATCGAAGCTTGCCCAAAACGTCGCAGCGACGCGGCCAATTTTCAAAAACTTCACATCATCCTGAACAAGGATTACCTCCCCAAAGCCCTCGTCTTGTTTAGCCCCGGCTACCGACCTGAAAAACCGTCGCGTACGACTTATGAGTTTGACAACATCGTGCTCAATCCGAACAAGCCCTGGTTCGGCGCTTTTGTGAACGCCAAACTCCCCTTCGGATGGAAACTAGTTGAAGCCGACATTCCAGGCACCGTACGACCGCCCGCGAACAACACGCGACCGGGCGGCGGGTAGCCAGCAACTCAACCAGGCACTCAACGAAGGGCAGGCCAACCCTTGGGCGCTACCGTCAACCAGGACCTTCCGCGACGAATGCGTCCCAACCCAGTCGCGGCGTCCGTCGTCCATGACGATCATTGCCCCGAAAAAAGCGGCGCAACATAACAGCCTAGGGGAAGCACTACCGGCGAAGCCGTCGTGCACCGCCCTGGGTTGGATCGGTATTCAACCAACAGCCCTGCAAGGGCGTTACAAAGACAACTCGTCAGCAATGACGTTATCGGATCGTCGCGATGCACGGATGTTTCGCCCTTTCACGCAACGGTGAATCGTCTTAGTCCCCGTTGATTCTCCGTTGTTGCGTAACGATCGGCGTTTTCGGCCCCAATTGTTCACGCCAAAACAAGAAACGAGCCGCATCTCCCGACACGTGATGTCTCGGGAAGGCCGACGCGCACGTCGAACAAAGCCCCACAGCTCTTTCTTCCCGCCTATTCAAACGCATTCGTTAGAAACGTAAACGCTTTTGCCGACTTGCTCAATTCAGCCCAGCCGCGGGCGAATCGGCTCGTCCTTGTCGCGCGCGACACATGCGAGCGAGAAGAAGCACGAAGAAGCACGAAGAAGCACGAAGAAGCACGAAGTGCTGACGGCGCCTGAATGAGTTGATACATTTGGGCGTTATGAGAAATCGACTTCATTGCCAGGTCCTGATCTTCACATTTCTTTTTGCTGTCGTGGTCATGGCCGCTGGCGCAGCGGAACGTCGGCGGAATGTTCTCTTCATCGCCGTCGATGACCTTCGTGTTGAACTGGGTTGCTACGGAAATAAGCATGTGCGCTCGCCCAACATCGATCAACTGGCCTCGGAAGGAACACTGTTTCGCCGCGCCTACTGCCAGCAAACCGTCTGCAATCCTTCCCGCGCGTCGCTGCTTACCGGACTGAGACCGGACACATTGCGAGTCTGGGACTTGCCGACTCACTTTCGCCAAAACATGCCCGACGCGGTAACTTTGCCGCAGCACTTTCTCGCCAACGGTTATCACACCCAGTGCATCGGCAAGATCTTTCACAACTGGCGCCAGGACGATTGGAAAGGCGATCGGATTTCCTGGAGCGTGCCGTCCGTGCTTCATTACAACAGCCACAGCAACGACAAGCCGCAAGTCAAAGGCGAATTGCCGCCAAACTTCGCCTCGGGAAAAGGGAAAACGGAGTGCCGCGACGTTCCCGACAACGCTTACTTTGATGGTCGAGTTGCCGCGGCCGCGGTGTCGGCGCTTGGGCAACTGAAAGAAAAACAGGCTCCGTTCTTTTTGGCTGTGGGATTCTGGAAGCCTCACACGCCGTTTAACGCTCCAAAGAAATACTGGGACATCTACGACCGAGCAACGATCCCGATTCCAACACGTGTTGTCCCGCCGAAAGACGCGCCCGAAATCAGCCTGACCAGTGCACGATATCGAGGCGGACCCGAATCGGAGACGCTACGTGAAATGCACCACGGGCATTTGGCTGCGATAAGCTATCTCGACGCTCAGGTTGGAAAAGTCTTGGATGAGTTGAAAAGACTAGGCCAGAGAGAAAACACGATCGTCATCTTCTGGTCAGATCACGGTCTGCACTTGGGCGAACACGGTTTAACTCGCAAAACCACGGTCTTTGAGCTCGATGCACGCGTCCCGTTTATCATCGCCACGCCCGAACACAACGCCCCACAGCAAACGCGAGCCCTGGTAGAGTTGCTCGACCTCTACCCGACTCTCACCGACCTTTGCGAATTGGAAAGGCCGAAGGCGCTGCAAGGTGTATCGCTTGTCGGCGTGCTCGAAGAACCGAAGCAAACCGTCAGGCCAACCGCGCTAACTCAATCGCCGCGACCGAACTATCTGCGAGGCAAGTTGCCCGAGGCGATGGGCTACTCGATTCGTACAGAACGATATCGCTACACCGAGTGGCGCGACTTCGTCACGGGCGCTGTGAAGGCGCGAGAATTGTACGATCATCAACGCGATCCCGATGAAACGCGAAATGTCGTCGCCCGTGCCGACTACGCCAACGACCTGCCTCGCCTCGCCACTTTACTCAAGGCAACGCTTGACGCGTCCCGCCGATTGAATTGACGATGATGCGTCTCTTGTTTCTGCACTCCTACCGCTCGCTCACCAAACGAGCTCGCTCGTTTGGTGAGCGAGATTCAACGCTACCAGCCTCTAACACAGGTTGAGGGCGGCGGCGCTTCCAAGGCGTTGCGGGCGCCATGATCATCGATTGCACCTAAGGGAAGTGTGGCCGCCTTCCGACGTTTATCGGCGTCCTGTTGTTGGACGTTGGAACATGAGAACGTTGAAATCGAGTCCTCAGCGCCTGATTCGAAGCAAACGCAGGTCTGAGTTCGAGGTGGGAAAGCGTGGGGCAAGACAAGAAGAGTCGGCGGGGTTTCCTCAAGGAAACGGCGGCCGCCCTGCCTATCATTTCTGCAGCGGGCGCGACGGCTCGCGCCGATCAACTCAATTCGGAAGACGCCGAATCTCCCGCCGCCGAATCTCCCGCCGCCGAATCTCCCGCCGCCGATGGACCGTTTCAGCCGGAAGCGTATTGGCGCGACCGATTGAAAGCGCTTGAGGATGGCAAGCGATACGGTTGGTTCGTCGATTCACGGCGATGCATCGGCTGCCACGCCTGCGAAGTGAGTCGCAAGTCGGAGAACGATGTTCCGCTGGGCAACTACATTCACCAAACATTCTATGAAGACGTCGGCGAGTACCCCAAGGTGGCTCGACTGTTCATGCCGATGTCATGTCAGCATTGTGAGGATGCGCCTTGCATCAAGGCTTGCCCTTGCGGCGCGCTCCAGAAAGAATCGGGCGGCACAGTCGCTGTTGATTACAACATCTGTTGCGGCGCGGGAACATGTGTCGAAGTTTGTCCTTACGGCGCGGTCTATCTCGACCCGGTGGCGAAGCAAGCGATCAAGTGCCACAACTGCTACCACCGAGTTGAGTTGGAGATGGAGCCTGCATGCGTAGCGACCTGCCCAGCGGAAGCGCTCTACTTCGGCGACTTGAACGACGACGATGCGAAGATCAGTGTGGCGATGAAGGAAGCCGAAACGGCTGCCGGCAGTTTGACCCAGCTGCGTGAGGAAAAGAAAACGAAGCCGCGAGTTTGGTTTGCTGGCGAAGCGCCCTCGAAGATCGAACACAAGGTGCCTGTCGAAGGCGAGTCGTTCGGCCCCGAGGCATACAGCATTTTCAATTGGAAGACACAGCCTGGCCATAACGCGGAATGAATCGAACGTGAGTGACAACAATGGGACGAATCGGCGCAAGTTTCTGCAGTTCGGGCTTGTCGCAGGCGCTGCCCGCGCGGCTGGGCTGAGTGGTTGCCGACGGCCGCCGCTCTCCAATCTCAATGCGCCGCGCGAGCCAAACTCAGACGCGCCGTCGCGAGCCGCAGTCGATCTCGAAAAATGGCGGCGGATCAAAGGCAAGCCTTATGAGCTGGGCAAGTTCGGCTCGATGCCCGGCGTTTGCAAACTGCCTGGGCTCCAAGCAAAACGCAACTGGCCCGATGGCGACAAATGCAAAGACGTCCAAGTCGTCCCCGGCATGTGTCAGCTTTGCAGCACGGTCTGCGGCATCCTGGGCTACGTCAAGGATGGCCGAGTTATCAAGATTGAAGGCAATCCGAAGGATCCCAACAGTCGCGGGCATCTTTGCGCTCGGGGCCACGCGGGCTTGAATCACCTCTATCATCCCGAACGCTTGCTCTATCCTCTCAAACGCGTTGGCGCGAGAGGTGAAGGGAAGTGGAAGCGGATTTCGTGGGACGAAGCGCTAGACGAAATCGCCGAGAAACTCAAAGCGGTGCGCGAAAGCGGGCATCCCGAGAATTCGCTTTTCATCATGGACGCTAGCGAAGTAAGGACGCGCTCAAACGATTTCTCGATGCCTTTGGTACGAAGACACAGTTGAGCCACCGACCGCTCTGTTCGGGCAATCGACGCGCAGCAAACTTGACTTACCTTTGGGAAAGCGACTGGGATCTCAACGACGCCGAAAACTCAAAGTACATACTCAACTTTGGCTCCAACGCCGTTGAAGCTCATCAAGGCCACGTGCCGTTTGCTCAACGGATTCAAAACGGCCGGTTCAACAATGGCGCGAAGCTAATCACGTTCGACGTGCGTCTCTCCAACACGGCGGGAGCAAGCGACGAGTGGTTTGCTCCTTTCCCCGGCACTGATGGAGGCATCGCGTTGGCAATGTGCCAAACCATCATGGCGGAAGAACTCTACGACGCTCAGTTTCTCGCGACTTGGACCAACGTCTCGGTCGACGAGCGGGTGGCAGTGGAAACCGGCGCAACGACAGCTTATGGTGGGGGAGTTCACATCAGCGACGCTGGAAATTTTCTTAGGTGGATGATCACGTGAAAAGAATCCTCATTGGGTTGAGTTTCTTGTTGGCTGGGTCCGTCGTCGCCCTGTTGGCGGGAGTCGACGTCGCGTGCGCGGCGGAGCGGAAGATTGAATTCAATCGCGACGTGCGGCCGATTCTCTCGGATCGATGTTTTCAGTGCCATGGTCCAGGCGAAGACGATCGGCAGGGTGACTTGCGGCTGGACAAATCTGATGGCGACGACGGCGCCTACCGAAAGCTCGACGAAGCCCAGGCCGTCAAACCAGGCTCGCCCGCCGGCAGTTCGCTTTGGCTTCGCATCACGTCGACCGACGAAGATGAAGTGATGCCGCCCATCGATTCGAGGAAGAAGCCGCTGACGGAAAACGAAAAGTCGATCATCAAACAGTGGATTGAAGAGGGTGCCGAATACGCCGACTTTTGGGCGTTCGTGCCCCCACGTCGCTCGAAGCTCCCTGATACGAAGCACGCGCGATGGCGCAATTCGCCCATCGATCGAATCGTCATACACCGACTCGAGTCGGAAGGATTGACGCCGAAGGCGAAAGCCGATCGTCGCACGCTCATCCGTCGACTGAGCCTCGATTTGACCGGCCTCCCGCCGACTCGCCAAGAGATTCGCGAGTGTCTCGCGGATGATGCACCCGACGCGTACGAGCGACTCGTCGATCGCTTGCTCAAGAAGCCTCAGTACGGCGAACACATGACCAAGTATTGGTTGGATCTGGTTCGATTCGCCGACACCAATGGAGTGCACCACGACCACTACCGTGAGATGACGCCCTATCGCGATTGGGTGATTCGGGCCTTCAATCAGAACCTGCCGTACGACAATTTCGTCAGGTATCAGCTCGCCGGCGATCTCTACAAAGAGCCGACTCAGGATCAGTTGATCGCGTCGGGATTCAACCGGCTGCATTTGATCATCGATCGCGGCACGGCTCTGCCCGAAGAGAGTCACATGCGAAACGTTATCGATCGAGTCACCGCGGTGGGGACTGCGTTCTTGGGGATCACGGTGCAGTGCGTCGTCTGCCACGACCACAAGTATGATCCGATGACGATGAAGGACTTTTATCAGCTATACGCCTTCTTCAATAACCTCGACGGCGCGCCGGAAACCGGAGGTCGCCGAGGCACGGATTTTCAACGTGGTCTTCAGCCGCCCTATGTCAGTTTGGCGAGCAAGTCACAGATGGAAAGCCTTGCTGCATTCGCCAAGCAAATCTCCGAACAGAAGAATATCGTCTCACAGCTCGAAAAACGTAACAAGCAGATCGCTAAGCCGGCGGAAGGCGAGCCGGATGATCGTAAAGCGAAAACGAAATTACTGAACAAAGAACTGAAAGAAGCGAAACAAGTTATGGCGAGGGTTGAGGCGGAGCGGAAGGCGCTCGATGCTTCGATCCCAGTCGCGATGGTGATGAAGGAGCGCGCCGATCCCCGTCCGGCTCATATCTTGATTCGAGGTGCCTACGACAATCTCGGCGATGAAGTCCAACGCGACTCGCCGGCGTTCTTACCGCCGATAAAGAAAACCGAGGGCGCCAAGTCGAGAATGGATTTGGCCGAGTGGTTTGTTTCGAAGGAGAATCCATTGACAGCCCGAGTAGCGGTCAACCGATTCTGGCAACAGCTGTTTGGAGTCGGCATCGTCAAAACATCGGAAGACTTTGGCGCTCAAGGTGATTGGCCCAGTCATCCTGAATTGCTCGATCACCTTGCAGTCTCTTTGACCGAGTCGAACTGGGACGTCAAAGCGCTCATGAAGCAAATTGTGATGTCGGAGACATACCAGCAAGCTTCGCACGCGACGGCGGAAGAGTTTGAGAAAGACCAGGAGAATCGGCTTCTAGCTCGCGGCCCCCGTTTTCGTCTGGACGCCGAGATGATCCGGGATCAGATGCTGTCCACCAGCGGGCTATTGAATGCAGAATTGTACGGCAAGAGCGTCAAGCCGCCTCAGCCGGCAGGATTGTGGACGTCGGTCAGCATGCCGAGCTCGTACCCGCGAGAGTACAAATCGGACACGGGCGACAAGATCTATCGACGCAGCGTTTATACGTTTTGGAAGCGTGGCATGCCGCCTCCGCAAATGACCATTCTCAACGCGCCGTCGCGCGAAGCTTGTATCGCACGGCGAGAACGAACCAACACGCCTCTGCAGGCGCTGTTGCTGATGAACGAGCCGAACTACCTTTTCGCAGCTCGTCATCTCGCTCGAAAGACTGTCGCCGATCGTTCGCTCAGTCCAGCTGGCCGTCTCAATGCTGTCTACGAGACAATCACGTCGAAGATGCCGGACGAAGGCGAATCCAAACTGTTCTTACAACTGGCCAAGGAACTGGAGTCGATCTACGGCGGCAATCCAACGTTGGCGAACAAACTGTGTGAAGGTGTTGAACTGACCGAGTCCGAGTCGCGAGCGGAATTGGCCGCATGGACGATGCTAGTCAGCACGATCTACAATCTCGACATCACGAAAACGCGAGACTAACCAACGATGTTCAATCTCATCGATCAACACAATCGTCTACAAGCTCGGCGGAAGTTCCTGAAGTCCTCCGCGATGGGGCTTGGAGCGACAGCTCTGGCGTCGCTCTTGCCTCAGAATCGCTCAGCTCAGGCGGCTGGCGACAAGAAGCCGGCGGCCAAGCACGTCATCTTTCTGTTCATGGCCGGCGCGCCAAGTCAGATCGATACTTTCGACTACAAACCGCAGCTGGCCAAGCTCTTCAAGCAACCGTTGCCGGAAAGCGTCAGTATGGGGCAGCGAGTGACCGCGATGACGAAAGGCAAAACGCAGCTGGTCGCGCCGTCGATGTTCAAGTTCAACAAGCAGGGCGAAAGCGGCATTTGGATGTGCGAGCTCTTCCCGCATCTTTCCAAAATGGCGGACGATCTTTGCATCATCAATTCGATGAACACCAAGGCGATCAATCACGATCCGGCGAAGACCTTCGTTTGCACCGGCGCCGAGATTCCCGGTAAGCCGAGCATGGGCGCCTGGTTGAGTTACGGTTTGGGTTCGATGAATCGCGAACTTCCGGATTTTGTCGTGCTCACGTCGGCATTCTGGACTGGCGGCACGCGCAATGTTCAGGCTCTTTACAGCCGCTTGTGGGGCAGCGGTTTCCTGCCCTCGAAACACCAAGGTGCCGCGTTTCAAACGGCCGGCGATCCCGTGCTATTCCTTTCGAATCCCGACGGCGTTGATAGCCAAGTCCGTCGCCGCATGCTCGATACTCTAAGCAAGCTGAACAAGAAGCACTTCGACGAGATCGGAGACCCGGAGATTCAAACCACGATCGCCCAACAGGAAATGGCGTTTCGAATGCAGTCGTCTGTGCCGGAGTTGACTGATATCTCGGGTGAACCGGAACACGTCTTGGACATGTATGGCCCCGAGGTGAAGAAGAGCGGATCATTCGCCCGCAACTGCCTACTGGCTCGGCGAATGATTCAGCGCGGCGTGCGTTTTACTCAGATTTTTCATCGCGGCTGGGACCATCACACGATTCTTCCCAAGCAGATGCGAGGTCAGTGTTACGACGTCGATCAACCTTCCGCCGCCTTGCTGAAAGACCTGAAGCAGCATGGCTTGTTGGACGATACGATCGTCGTCTTCGCCGGCGAGTTCGGCCGTACGGTTTATTGCCAAGGCAAGCTCGAACGAGACGATTACGGTCGCGATCATCATCCCCGCTGTTTCTCGGCCTGGATGGCGGGCGGCGGCGTCAAAGGCGGGCAAATGTACGGCGAAACCGATGACTTCAGCTACAACGTCGTGAGAGATCCCGTTCCTGTTCGCGATCTACACGCGACCATCCTTCACCAGTTGGGAATCGATCACAAGAGGCTGAGCTTCCCGTTCCAGGGACTCGACCAACGACTGACCGGCGTCTTGCCGACTCAAGTTATCAAGCCAATCATCGGCGGATAAAAACACCAAACTCGTTTAACCCGCTGCCGCAGGCAAGGCCGTTCAGTTTTGCGTGCCACGGTGGCGGGCAAAGCCCCCCACGAGATTGCCTCGTACCGGTGAATCAGGTTCATGGACGACAGGTCTGACATCAGTATGGCGCAGCGGCCAAAATAGATGAAGTAAACCGGCGCAGGCAGTCGGAATGAGCGCTCTTGCTCGACAACTGCATCGATAGAATTCGGCAATCGGCACGCCGCCGCATTGAGAAACTGTTCGATGCCCAGAGCAAGGAGCGACGCGAGATGGACGAGACAAAGATCGCGGTCATGGTTCGAGATCGAGACGGATTACGCAACGCGGGATCGTTCGATTCGGCGTTTGTCATGAAACTGGTTGGATCGTTATCGGCTAATCCGACAACCTTGTACGAACTCGAACGGGCCTGCGAGCGGTACCATTTCGAGCCGAAGCTGAGCGAGCTTGATTGGAACGATGGTCCAGCTGATGCGGCGGGCGACCTATGGGTCTTGGTTGACCTGTCGCATAAGTGCGTTGTTGGGGGCCCTGCGATGATGTTGCCTGAGATTGGCCGATTCGAGGAGACGCGTGACGATGGATCATCGCAGATGATTTGGGTCAACCTGCCGTATGGTTGGGGCACCGACAATGTCGACGAGCTAGCCGAAGCCCTGGACTCGCTTCCTGAACTGCGGGAGCCGCTCGACGCTCGAGCGATTCTCTATGGACTCCCATTCGCGGCCGATATTGCTCAGCGGACTCTTGCTTTCAGGACTAATGAATCCCTGCCCGATCGCTTTGTCCAGAGCAACATCTACCGCAGCGAAGTATCGCCAACGGATGAGGACCGCGAGTTGGCCAATCGTTGGTACGAATTGACTGCTCAAATCCATGCAGATTGGCTGACGACGGAGCGAGACGATCTGGGCGGTTTGTCGCCAAGGCCGTTTCTGCATCAGGATCGCGAATGGGTTGAAAGCGAATTGCAGAATCGAGCCTCCCAATGGAGCAGGCAGGGTTCGGCGCCGCCCGCTCTAGACAAAGACACCTGGGCGTATTGCTATGGGCCTCTTGGCGTGCACGAAGTGGTCGTCTATTTTGAATTTTGCCGTCATGCGATCGAAGAGGCCTGGCGGCAAATATTTGTCAAATACGTTGTCGATGAACAGGAATTGGCGGAGGCGATTTATCAACGTACGCAAGAGTGGCTACAGGACGAGATTGCGATTGACGGCCGTGGGCCGGCGCCCAATGTGATAATTGAAAGCGAGCGTCGACTGTTGCCGCTAGTCGAGGACGGACCGCTTTTCGACGACTGTGAGAATTGCCGCGTGATGTCGGAAAGTCCGACGCCCACGTTCACGTGGTTTGACGGCCACAACCTGGATCTCGACGGCAATTTCGTCTTCTCGTTGTGCAAAGATCAGAAAGAATGGGACTTCGGTCCCGGTCAATACTTCGTGGAAGATGAAGGCCAACAGGACCTCGACGCCGATTCGCAAGTCGAGTGCGATTCGGCTTCCGGCAGAACCCCGGATTGATCCGCGGAATCGGACGACCGCGTTGCTTGCAACATCTGGCGGGGATAACCAAAAGGCAATTAGGTCGAATACAGATCTCGGATCTTTGGCCGCAACAGGTAGATCGACGAGCCGCCGTAGAAAAAGAGCTTGATGAGCAGCCAGATCGCTTGGACCACGATCCCGATAATGAGCGACATCCGAGCGATGCTGGCACCAAGGGCTGGGCCTGCTTGGTTACCCAGTTGCGCTTCCATCATGCGCGTCATATGAGTTTCCATGATGGGCATGATTTTGATTTGAGTGATGACGAGCATGATCATCGAGCCGACTTCATAAACCGTGAGGAGCAGAAAGCAAGTCAGTAGGATCTTGCGGATTTTTTCGGTTTAGCGCCAGGGCAAGAATGATGCCGGCGAGGATCAAGATGCAGAGTGCGAATTGGCTAAAGGTAAGCAGGAGATTGGGGATAAAGAACGGCCGAGCCGCCTCAAGCAGTGCGGCGTTCATCTCGTCCTGGATTTCCTTCAATTCGGCGTTCCCATGCTGCCAAAAGCTTCCTGCATTTCCGCCGCGTAGAACAGGTTTATCATTTTAAACCCGCTTGCGATGAGCCCCAGGCACGAAAGGCCAATTGCGAGAACACAAATCACGATCAGCCCAACCGGTCGGCGCGCGTCTTGCCGTTCTCCATACGAATTTGCGGCGCGGGCGTCCAGGAACTGGTTGGGCGATTGCGGGTCGGTCATGGATTGCTGGTCGCAGTGGCTGCGTTACTGGGTTCGTCATCGGGCAAGCGTCTCATGCTTGTTGCACCAGGTGAAATGCCACATCACCAATGTAGCAGCTGGGCGTCGCGTGGCTAACGAGTGGCGAGGCTCGATGTTGCCGAAAAACGAGACGATGCAAGTGCGTCGTAGCACAGGATAGTCCGAATCGGACAATCAGCGTTGCTCAAAACGCTTGAGGGCGTTGGGCAATCTGAACGCCCGTCCTAACTGGTTGCCGGCTGAGCATCTTGCTTTGCCAGCGTGTAGACGCAAGGGACTACGAACAACGTGAGAATTGTCGAGACGACCATGCCGCCAATAAGGGCTCGCGCCAACGGGATCATGGCCTCTCCGCCAGGAGCCAGGTGGATCGAGAGCGGCGCCATCGAGGCGATGAGAACACCCGCGGTCATCAGAATCGGTCGCAGTCGAACTTGAGCGGCGGAGAGCGCGGCGTCGCGAATGCTATAGCCGCGCTCGCGCAGCTGATTGGCGAATTCGACAAGCAAGATACTGTTGTTCACGACCACGCCAATCATCATCAGCGTTCCCATCAGGGACTGAATGTTGACCGTCGTGTTCGTCATGAACAGTATCGCAATGACGCCGGTTATGCCCAGCGGCACAGCGAGCATAATGATGATCGGATCGATAAACGACCGGAACTGAGCGAGCATCACGAGATAGACGAGTATTGCCGCGACAGCGATTCCGATTCCGAGTGAGCGAGCGCCCGACTTCATTGTCGCGACCGGGCCGCGAATCGTGGTCGAAACGCCGGAAGGCAGATTCAGGCCATCGAGCCTGCGTTCCACATCGGCGGCCACAGAGCCGACATCGCGGCCCTCGACGTTGACGTAAACGTCCATGACGCGAGCAATGTTGTAGTGGGCGACTTCGCCAGGGATGTTGACCCGACGCACGGTCGCGACGTTGGACAACGGCACCGTCACCGGGCCGCTCGGACTCTCGATCGACAGTGGGATGTTGCGGATATCGTCTAGCGATTCAGCCTCGTTGTTTTCGTATTGCACGCCCATGAAGAAGTCGGTGCCAGTTTTGGGATCGACCCAAATTGTCGATGAATAGCCGATGCTCGAGCCGTAGGATGTCAGAATTGACTTGGCAACGGCTTCCTGGCTGAGGCCCAAGTAGCGCGCTTTTGTGCGATCGACTTTGATGTCGAATTGGGGGTAGTCGAGCGCCTGGGCAATTTGTACGTCGGTTGCACCGCGAACTCCGCCAAGCAGATCAACAACTTCTTCCGCTATGTCGCGGCATTGGGCCACGGTGCCGGCGGAAACTTGAACGCTGATCGGCGTGGGCGATCCCTCGTTGAGTGCGGCGTTGACAAGGCTGCCGCTTGTGAAAAGGAATTGCTCCCGTGGGAATCGCTCCGCCAGCAGTGGTCGCAGTCGCGAAACGTATTCGTCTGTACTGGAGCTGCGACCGGACTGAGTCAGATTGACGACCATGAATGCTGTGTCGGGCCCTGAGTTGGGACTGAGAATGGTCGAGAAGCCGGCGCCTTTCCCGACCGGCAAACCGATGTTGGAGATCATCGTCTCGATTTCGTCCTCGGGAATAATCTCCTTGACCGCGTCTTCGATCTGGGCGACGAGCAATTCGGTTTCTTCGAGTTGGGTTCCTGGAATGGTTTTTAAGCGAATCTCGAACGATCCGGCGTCGACACTCGGAAAAAGCTCGGCACCAAGTTGAGGCACGAGAAGGAGCGAGGCGGCGACGAGCGCTGCCGTCGCCGCGATAACCGCCCATCGAAATCGCAGGGCGGCCGCAAGCAGTATGGCGTAGGGGCCAGTTGGCTGGCTTTCAGTCGATTGATTGTTTTGACTCGCGTCCGCTTGAGCCTGTCCCATTCGCGACCGAAGAAACCTTGCGCAGAATGCCGGCACAACCGTCATGGCGATAAAGAAGCTGGCACCGATCGTCAGCGTCGCGGCAATCGAAAGAGGTTCGAACAGAAAGCGAATCATTCCGGATAGAAAAATGACCGGGAGGAATACGGCTAGTGTCGTCGCCGTTCCAGCGAGAACCGGAGCAGCCACCTCGCTCGCTCCGTCGCGAGCTGCATCGATTGACGTTTTACCCATTCGAAGATGTCGAACGATGTTTTCAACGACGACGATTCCCGCGTCGACAACCGTCCCGACGGCAAGCGCGATGCCGCCCAAAGTCATGACGTTGATTGAGTGCCCAGTGAAATAGAACGCCAGGGCGCCGATCAAGATCGACAATAGGATTGTGAGCACGATGATCAGTGTGGGCTTGAATTGCCTCAAGAACGCCCCGACGACGATCGCCACGAGGATGGCACCCAGTCCGACCTCGTACATCAAATTCCGCATCGCGTTGCGAATGTACGAAGACTGGTCGCTGACCAACCGAACTTCCGCGGCTTCGGACAGTTCGCCGCGTTCTTTCATTTTCGGAATTTCCGTGGAAATTGCGTCGTGAATTCGATCAACGACAGCGATCGTGTTTTCACCTGGTTCACGCAGCAACGGGCAATAAACGCTGCGATCGCCGTTCACCCGGACAATATTGTATTGAATCGCCGAATCGTCTTTGGCATACCCGACGTCCCGGATGAAAATAGGCCGACCGTCCCGTACCGCAATCGGCACATTGTCGATGTCCTCTGTCGTGGGCAGTGTATTGATTGGATGAACTTGATAGTCAGAGCCGCCTAGTTTGACCGTTCCGCCCGCGATGACCAAGTTGGAATCTCGTAAGGCCTCCACGACTTCAGCGGCGCTCAAGCCGAACGATTGCAACTTGATCGGGTCGACATAGATCATCATCTGGCGAAACTTCCCGCCGAACGGGTGCGGGATCTGAACGCCCTTGAGTCCGCCCATTTTGTTGCGGACGTTGTAGTACCCAATTGTATAGAGTTCCTTTTCGCTCAGCCCTTCGCCCGATATCGCCGCCAAGACCACAGGCAAATTTGCCGGTTCGCTGCGCAATGTGAACGGGAATTCGATTCCCGGCGGCAAGTGAAACATATCGCTCGCTTCGAGATTGACGATGTCGTTCATCGCCGAACTCGGATTTGTGCCGGGGTGGAAGAAAACCTTGATCATCGATGCGCCGGGCATCGTCCGAGATTCCTGGTGCTCAATGCCGCCAGCCAGAGTGAGGGCTCGTTCCACTCGCGATGTGACACTCTTCTCCATTTCGCCAGTCGGCAAACCGGGATAAGAAAAATAGCTGACGACGACCGGCTTTCGGAAGTCGGGCAGGATGTCGATGGGAAAGAGCGGCATGACCGCCGCGCCCAAGAGGCATAGCCCCAGCGTCATTGCGACGACGGCATGAGGATTCTTGAGCGCGAAGCGAATGAGAAACATACAGATTATCCAATGCGCATAAGAGCAAAGTGCGCAAGTTGACTCGCTCTAGTTGACGGTAACTTTTTGGCCTGCTTTGAGCCGCCGTAGCAGCGGGCCGACAACTCGTTTGTCGTCGCTGAGCCCGCCAGTGATTTCGATGTGCTTGCCGCTGTCGAGTCCCGTCTCGACTTCTGCGATAGCAACTTGGTTGGACGCGTCCACAACAAACACGTAGCTGTTTCCATGCTCGTCAAAGCGAACAGCATTGGCGGGCAGCGTTAGCGTGTTGCTCGGAGGCGCGAGCGTGATCTTTGCCTGGCCAAACATGCCCGGGCGGAGTTTGCCGTCGGCGTTCGGCATGTCGATTTCGACCATCATGGTGCGAGTGTGTTCGTCCAGAACTCCCGTGACTCGAGTGATCGTTCCCTGGAGCGACTGGTCGGGCAGGGCCTGCAACGCGATTTCTGCCGTGTCGCCGACGTTGGCAAAGGAGACGTCGTGTTCCGGAATCGCGACGCGAACGCGGACTTGGTCGATCTTGGCGATTAGAAACAATGGAGAACCGGCGTCGCCGGATCCCGATTGCGTGTTGCGAGCCAAGTCGCCCGGATCGACATTGCGTTGAGTCACGACGCCATCGAACGGCGCGGTGAGCGTTGCGTACTTCATCAACTCATCCAACTCGTCCAATTCCCGGCGGGCAATATCTGTTTCTGATTTCGCAACATCGAGATCGGCGCCCGCAGCTTCCCGCTGTGCATTGGCCAACGCCAGCTCGGCTTCAGCGGACGTGACTCCGGCTTGAGCGGCTGCTCGTTGGGCAACAGCGGCGTCGTGCCGTTTTTGAGTTTCGTCCTGCAGACTGTCCGTTACCGCTTGTTGCTTGACCAGGTCCTTGACACGACTGAGTTCGACGCGAAGTGCGGCCAGTTCCGCGTCCGCCTTGCCAACTACCGCTTTCGCCTGCTCCTGCTTCGCCTGATACGACACGATGCCTGCTTCGGCGACAGTGACCTGCGCGGCCGCGCGACGTTCATCTGCTTGCAACCGCTGAATTACCGCGAGCTTCGTCTCTCGTTGCTTGGCCATTTCGGGGATTCTCAGGACGGCCAGGACATCGCCCTTCTTGACGAGAGTTCCGATATCGACGTTCAGCTCTGCGAGATATCCGGCTGCTTTGGCGAATACACGCGTTTCGTAATATGCGTGCACCGTTGCCGGCTGGGTGGTCGTTCTCTCCATCGTGGTCTGTTGAGCCGTGACGATGTCGACGCTGACCGGGCTGGTCGTTTTGGAGATTTCGGCTGATTCCTCCGCCGGGCGGCAACCGATTCCGCCAGTCGTTATCGCCGCGAGAATCACGGCCAAGAGTGGCATAGTCTTGCTCACTAGAACACCTCACGCAATCGCTAGAATTTGCCACAGAGACAAACTTCCCATCTTATTTGGGGACTTGAGGGGGAGCAACCAGCGAGTTTGCTCCAAATTCTTCCGGTTGTACGGGTCGCTCCGAAATCGCAGGTCGTACGACCTCTAGCGATTTTCTTAGCTCGACACGAAATTCCGGTCGATTCAAACCTAACGTCAAGTCGCATTGCGCGAGGTCTACCCATTGTCCGGCGTCAGCGTCAAGCCAATGGCCGACCACGAATTGATGTGTCACGTCGATTGACGCAAAACGCCTTTGGGCCGGCACAATCAAGTCACAAACAACAACACAAGCAGCAAGCATAGATGCCTCTTATTCCGCTCTGCGAGACTCCGACGACGTGGCGTTGCATTGCACTCTGCACGTTCGCCATTGCCGTGACCATGGCCGCGGTTGGGCAAGCGCAGGCGCCTTGGAAGCAGGAATTTGATGCGATCCGCAAGACGGTTCAAGAACAACAGCAAGTCATTGAACAACAAGGGCGGCAGCTCGACTCGCAACAGCAGCGTCTCGATGAAGGGGGGGGCGCGAGCCATTCGGGCGGCTACGCGGGCGAAAACACGCTTGTGGAATACAACGGCGGGTTCGTCTTCTCGAGCCATCTTGGGGGCCATCATTCCGACGATAGTCACAAATTGCGGATTGGGACTTGGGGCCAATTGAGACACAACTACTTTGATTCGGACGGACCCAATCTCGACCAGAACGACTTCGATATAGAACGACTCCGGGTTGTCTTTGACGGGCATGCCTTCAACCCCGACTTCCGCTACTTCTTCCAGTTGGACGCCGATAGCGACGCGGGCGAAGTGGTCGACATGCTCGACTACTATCTCACGTACGATTTCGGACACGATCTACTCTGCTGGGACAAAGGCCGGTTGGCCTTGCGCTTTGGCAAATGGAAGATTGGTTTCAATCGAGCCAGAGAAGAGTCCGGTACGAAGATGCAGTTTTCTGACCGCTCATCGGCCAGCGTATTGTTTGATTTCGACCGCAGTTTGGGTGTGGGATTGTTGGGCGAGCTCGGTCCGTTCGACTGGCAGGCAGCCATTGCGAACGGCATTGACACCGGTGGTTATCGGCCATCGCGTTCAACGCAACTGGATCGAAACCTAGCCGTGGCGACTCGCGTCAATTGGCTGCTCGCCGGCGACTGGGGAATGGACGGACATGCTGACCTCGATTGGCGCTGCGCGCCGGCGATTCGCTTGGGCGCCGGATTTACCTTTTCTCGACGAGACACCGAGGGCGTGCGCGAATTCGCTTTTCCCCGAGTCGTCGATTCGGGCACCCCCATTACCACTGTGCTGCCGGCCGGCGTCACCGCATACGACCAATTTATGTACGCCGCCGATTTGAATGTTAAGTATCGCGGCTTTAGCTTTGTCTTCGAGTATTACGCGCGGCAGTTCGCCGCTTTCAAGGGTGCCGCCGTCTCGGACCTGCGCGACCACGGTTACTGGGCCGAGGCGGGCTATTTCGTCGTACCACAACGACTGCAATTCATCGCTCGACATGCGCGGATCGTCGGCAACTCTGGCACCCTCGGTCTTGTCGATCAGAGTTCCGACGAGGTCGCGGGTGGCGTTGTCGTTTACTTCCGCAAGCACAATCTCAAGCTGACCTTTGACGCCACCCATCTGAATGGCGTCCCTGTCAGCGATTCGGCGCTCAACATGAGGCCTGGCGACGCAGGTTGGCTGTACCGAACGCAATTTCAATGGAAGTTCTAAACCAATTGGGCTCAGGTCTCTCCGGGAATGCTCTCCTGTGAGAGGCCCATGTCAAAATTTATCGATTATCCAGCTGAAGTGATTTGACCGACCAAAACCAATCTCGATGATCCGCAAGACGCGTTCAATCCTAATAATCCTCACCACTTGTCCATTCCGATACCGAAAGTCAGCACGATATTTTCCGAGCTCGCACTGAGCCGCTTGAGCAAGAGGATAAGTCAGATGAAATCTAACTGGACCCGTTTCGCGATGGCACTTTGCCTGTCAGCATTTGCGATTCCGGCCGTCGCACAGGAACAGCGATTTCCGAACGATCAAGGTCTGCTCGAGCGACTCGAGGCGGCGGAGAAGCGGATCCAGCAATTGGAAACGGCACCCGCCGCGCCCGCTTTCCCGGTGAATTCGCAACTCGAAGGTTGGGAGTCGGTTCAGAACCGCTTGACCGGGCTCGAGAAAGCTTGGGACCAGCAAGCCGCTGACGACGCCAAGAACGACGCCAGCGGCGGAGGCAAGCCGACGCTCAAGATTAATGGGCGGATTCACGCAGACTATTGGAACTTCGCGGACCAAACTCCCGGCATCGGCTTCTTCGAACATCCGGACGCTGCGGCCGCCAATTACGGTGCCGACCCGGAAGATCGCTTTTTCTTCCGCCGTATCCGCCTCAACTTTCAAGGCGACCTGTTCGATTCGATGGTCTACCGAATGCAGATCGACTTCAATACGCCGCAAACGGGTGAAATGAAGGACATGTACATCGGGTTCACGAATCTGCCGCTGTTCGGAAAACTCCTGATCGGTAATCAAAAGCGACCCATGGGCCTCGATCACCTCAACAGCAGTCGCTTCAATATTTTCATCGAACGACCATTGGTCGTGGAAACATTCAACGAAGATGCTCGCCGATTTGGCATTTGCTCATACAACAACTCGGACGACTTGGTCTACCACTGGAGCTACGGAATCTTCGCCTTGGAGAACATGGTGAAGGACGGCAAAGTGATCGGCGACTCAATGCAACTCAGCGGCAACGCGCGATTGGCGAGCAGCCCTTGGTATGACGAATCGTCGGGCGGACGTGGCTACTTCCACTGGGCGGTTTCCGGAATGGTGGCGCGACCGGACGGCGACGCGACCGCAGCCGACACTAATGCGAATGATGGTCGCTTTCGTACTCGCGGCGAACTCCGCAGCAACACTCGCTGGCTCGACACCGGCCGGATTGCCGGCACCGATTGGTATGAGACGGTTGGAGTCGAATCGATCTTGAATATCGGCCCGCTGCAAGTCGTCGGAGAATATCAGTCAAACTGGATGCAACGAGACACGGTGACAGCGGGCACAGGCCCCGACTTGCATTTTCACGGTGGATACGTCTACGTCGCCTACATGTTGACCGGCGAACACGTGCCCTACAAACGCTCGTCGGGCACGATCGACCGAGTGAAACCGTTTGAAAACTTCTTTCTCGTTAACACCTGCAACGATGGCGTAGGGGGAGGCTGGGGCGCTTGGCAGATCGCGGCTCGATACTCCCACCTCGACTTGTCGGACAACGACATCCAGGGCGGCGTCGAAAACAACGCGACGCTCGGCTTGGTCTGGTACTTCACGTCGCACTCGTCGCTTCAATTCAATGCGATCTACGGCGACATTGACAACCACGCCCCAGTCGGCGGCTACAGCGACGGCAACTTCACCGCCTTCGGAACTCGCTTGCGAGTTAACTTCTAGGCGCACCTTGTCGCCGCGTGCTTCCGCCGGTATCGGCTTGTCGCTAGCGCGACGTCAAATCGCAATGCCTTGGCAATAGGCGTCACGCGTGACGATCCACAGATATGGTGGCAGAAGAACGATGAATCAAGGAAGGACTGGGTGATTCGCGACGAAGGTGGCAAGCGAAAATACAAAGGTTGGTGGCGCCCGCTAAGTCCGCCGCATGTCTCCGCGAAGGAAGCGGAAGAAGGCGGAATAGTTCAAGATCCTACATTTGTATTGGGGATCACGGTCGGCGAAGAATCGCGAGCTTACCCTCTGCATTCGATTGGCGAGTTGGTCAACGACACGTTGGCCGGTGCGCCAATCGCGGCCACATGGTGACCGATTTGCCAAACGGCGATCGTGTATCGCCGCGAGTTGGATGGCAAGGAACTTGTTTTTATGCACACCGGCTATGTCTACCAAGGCTCGTTCGTAACGTTTGACGCCGAGACGGAACCGGAGTGGTTGCACGTGACAGGCGAACCCGTCATGGGGCCGCTCAAAGGCAAGTCCATCAAACTGCTGCCGACTCGTTTGGCCAGATGGGAGCAGTGGAAGTCTGCTCATCCAAACACCACCGTCTACAAACACCGCCGGAATTGGAGCGACGCCTATCGCGAGCGAGTGACGTTTCGCGCCGGTTCCTCGCGAGCGAAGTTGGGACTGAACGTCGTCGTCGGCCATGAATCGAAACTCTATCCCTATTCGTCGCTCGAACCGGCGCAAGTTATCAACGATGTGAACAACAAGAAGCCGATTGCAGCGGTCTTCGCGCCATCCGCTGAATGTGGGGTGACTTGGCTGCGGCAGGTGGACGATCGAACACTGACTGTCCGTTCCCTGAAGACGGCAGCGGGCGCAGTGCGCCTTCGCGACGCCGAAACAAATTCAGTCTGGCATCCGCTTACTGGGCATGCGATGGACGGACCGCTCAAGGGCAAGAAACTCACGCCGCTGGTTGCCATTCCGATCCGCTTAACTCGCTACCGCGCCGTTCTATCCGGATGGCCCGATTTATGGTCCGGATCCGACACGTAGGCCACGGCGAAGCGAGAAGTCGGACGTAAGGCTCTACGAGTGGGGCAAGGGGATCGCCATTCAATCGAGCTCGCAGCGCGACATGCGAGTTTTCGTTTGGTTCTATGAATGGAACATGTTCGATGCCAGGCAAAAGGGCGTCCATACGCCTGGCAGTCACATGTGGGAACGGGAAGTCAGCACGGATGGAAACTCGGCCGTGATTCGTGCGCCAGACATGACCCTTGCGATGAAATCCGTCAAAGACGGAGTGGAGCTGAAGCTCGACATCACGAACAAGACCGATCATGCGTGGCCGGAAATCGCCGGCATCATTCCCTGTTTCAATCCCGGTGCTCCAAAGGGCCAAGCGGCTCGCTGGCCGATCGCGAAGCTCAACCCACAGTTTGACAACCGTAACACGTGGTTCGTTGGAAATGACGGACTCGCGGAACTCAAGCAGCGCGAGATCCATTTCAGTATGAAACTTCGCAAGCAAATTGATGCGGCCTCGAACAACGGGAAACACCCCTTCTCGTTCAAATGGCCCACATCCGAAGACGACGCTCACGCCGGTCTGATGATTCGCGAATCGACGGACGGACAGTGGGTCACTGGCATCGCCTGGGATTGGTTCCTCTCGGCTCAAGGCCACAATCCATGGCAGTGCATGCATCTCTGCTTCAACGTCGGCCCGCTCAAACCGGGCGAATCGAAAACAATTCGCGGGCGGATCTACTTGTTCCGCGGTGCAAAAGAAGATTGCCTGAGACGGTACCGGTCTGATTTCGCCGAACGGCGGCAGCCGGAGTGAGTGTTGCTTGAGATCTCGACGAGTTTTCTGAGATGAGTATCGGCATGTGATCGACGGCGCAGGTTTTCATAGTGTGCAGACGTATTTATTGTGCGACTGTTTCAATCAGCCCTTCGAGCTCCGACCAGTCGCGAATCTCCACAGCCGTGCTTGCACCCTTGATTCCGTCTGGATTCGTGAGCTTGGCCGCTAGCGTCTTGCTTGGCAAAGTGTAGATGAAAGAAATATCTTCAACGTCTTGCCCCTGGGCGAACCTGGACTTGAAGCAATTGGCCAGTGCGGACATCTCTTGTCCGAAGTTGGCGCCCTGGTCCTCGGCGATCATCGATTCGCTCGAAATGATTACGACGCCGCTGAGTGACGCGGGCGTGAAACAGTGCGTGTAGACGTTGTATGTCCAGGTCGCCGTTGAATCACCGACTTGCGGCTGCGGCGAGGGATATTGTCCCCACGAAGTTCCGTTGGGTACGGCCTTGGTCTCCATCATCGCAGGGACATGCCCACGCCAATACTGTTTCCATTCTGAAATGTACCGCCGAACATTGGCGAGGTAATAAGGGTTGTCGAAGTACTTGCTGCCCACGCTCTTGTAGTCTTCTCTCAGACTCGGGGCATCTTTGAGAAAGCCGGGTGCGATCCAGTTTTTGATCGGCACCTGCGTTTTGGTCTGCATGAAGATGATGCCGACAGGTCGACCGGTCTTAGCAGCAATATTGTTGCCGAGTACACTCGCTAGCCCATACGCCTCCTTCCAGTACGAGGCGTAGCGGTTGCCCCATTTGCCGTTCGGCTGTTTTATCCTCGGGGTCCGCGAGACACAGACGCTGAAACGACTGGGAGCGTCCTTGCCTTCGCGATTCGACTGGTTCTCCATCATGCGCACGATCTGACCCGACGATTTGACCTCCGAAGCCTCAAGCCTGTGCGGCGGCGCAGCCACGTACCATACATCGCCAAACACGATTCCGGCGGCGATGCGCTCATGCACGAGTTCGCCATCGATGGTGAATCGGACCCTTAATGTGTGCGGCTTGCGGCCAGCCTTCATCGGCGGCAGTGTCACTTTCCATTCCGCCATCTCGGGCGTCACGTCGATCGTCTTCTTAACGGCGCCGAACTCGAAATGCACTTGGCAGTCGCCTTCCTCCGCTACGGATTGCCATTCCCCGTAGTTCCGCGTCGATCCCCAGATCGTGACCGGCTTGTCGGCTTGTAGCACGGCATTGTCGCGGAACTGCACACTCAACAGCGGCATCTTTCGGTATTCATAAACCTTCCCGATCGTGGCGGGATCGATTGTTTCACCCGCGACCTTCAACTTCTCCTCTGGCCACGTCTTGCTAGTGACCATTTTGTTGTCGAAATAGATGAATGGCGTCATCGGGAGGAGTGACTTGTTGTAGACGTTGGGCTGGAAACCGACCTCACCAGTTGCGTAGGAGACGCCGCGTGGATTCTTGACCGCGTTCGAAGTAACAATCACCATGTCGCCCTCGATCTTCATATTCGCCGGATGCCAGACGCGGTCCTCGCCGGCCAGAAAGAAAAGCTTCACTTGGTCGTTCCCGTGCGGAACGATTTTGGGATCGGCGTAACCGGTCGCGTTTTGCTCGCGCCCGAGGGCATTGAATGCGGTCCCAGCAACAACCAAGCCGCCATCGGCGTGGTCGAACTCAATGCTCACCTTACCGCCGTTGACCGTATACGACTTGAACATGGGCCCATCAGCGACGACCGACTTGCCATACTGATTCTTCAGCGCGTGAAGGGCCAACCGCTGGCCGGGAACTGCTTTGCATTGGTAGTGGATGCCGCCGCTGACATCGATCTGACTCGCCATACCGGTGTGAGGAATGTCGCGGGCCAGCCACGTTCCCAGCCGCATCTCGGCGGCCGAACCGATGCTGGGCCGATTGACCTCTTTGCCGGCGTTGCGCATCCCGGCGCTATAAAACTGATGAAAATATACCGGCAGCTGGGGCTTGTCCCAGACCATTCGCCAGCCGCGTATTAGGCTGTGCAAGTTGTTGTAATACGGCAGTCCTTCGCCCATGTTGGCGTAGCCTTGATTCCAGATTGCTCCGCGGATGGCGTAGGGCACCACCGGGCTAAGACGCCCGTTGAACAGCCAACTGGCATCGCGGTTGCTCTTCAGGTTACCGGGAATTTCCTCGCGGATTTCCTTTGCAGCCTCACCCTTTCTAATCGCGGTTTCGCCGGCGGCAATCTGTCTTTCTAGTGACGTGTAGAACGCGCCCCAAGCTTGCTTGTGTTCCGTTGTCGTCGGGTCCGTTTGAAGGCACCGCTGATGGATCGCCTTGCTGTACGCGTCCTGGGCTGTCGCGAACCCTTCACGGGGGATCCAGGCTTGGATGGACGTCTGGCTGAATGAACAATTGAGGATGCCGATCGGCACGTTCAGTTCTTTGTGGAGCTTGTGGGCAAAGGCAAAAGCAATCGCGCTGTAGTCAGCGTAGTCGCCGTCCTTCCAGTCGCCAGTCGCCTTCTTAATCGGGTGAAGTTGGGCCGTCACCGACGTGACCTGAAACTCTCGAATCGGAGCCGCCTTGCCTTCCGTCTCGGCCGCAAACTCTCTCGCCAATTTAGCGCATTTACTCTTGCCCACCTTCCACTGCATGTTGGACTGCCCTGACGCCATCCAAACCTCGCCGACCAAGACGTTCTTGAGGACAGCTTTCTTGCCGGGGCTTTCCGCAATGACCATCTCGGCGGGAGCAAAGCTGGCCTGGAGCGGATCAAGTTCAACGATCCATTTGCCGTCCGCACCGGCCGTCGCCGTCTTCTTCTGGCCGGCGAATTCGACCGTGATTTGCGTTCCCTGTTCGCTCCACCCCCATACGGGGACGGCCATCTCGCGCTGAAGCACCATCTGATCGCAAAACGGCGCCCCTAGTTGAATCGCCATTTTGCCCGACGAAGCTGCACCCGGCGCCATGTCGGCGGCGTAGGTGAAACGAGCCACAACGAATACGGCGGCGACGAGAACGATTCGGGCAGTGATTTGAGTCATGGCGCTTGCTCTTTTGAAGTTGATCGACGGCGCTGGTCGGCGCGACGCCTTGGCCTTGAATTCATGTGTTCGCTTCCAACATCCGCCATTCGCGTTGGAATTTCGCGTTGAAATTTCGCGCGTCAATTCTGAGCACTCACGCCAGCCCTCTCCCCCGCAACATAGTCGCTCAAGTAATTCGTCACGAGTGCTTGTTTCACGTCAATGATTCGGGGGCAAGGGGGCGCAATAAAACGCAACTTCAACGAGCGAGTTGTGGTTCCCTGCGAACAACGCCACAACTACTTCGTCGGCGTGAGTGTGAAGTCCTTGATGGCCAGCCCGTATTGCGGCGGCTGGTTGCGCCAGAACTTCAAGGTGTTCTCGCCCTTCTTGAGAGCGAGCGTGATCGGCTTGGAGTCCTGCCAGTTCCCGACGGTAAATGGCATCTCCATGACGATTTCGGAATCAGCGTCATTCACAGAGACGTTGAGTCGTTGATTGTAATTGGCCGTAACTACCTGCGCTGCCAATAAGTAGTTGCCCGATCGGGGAACGGTGACCTTGTACTCAAAACGCGATTTCGTGCCCTGGCTCGGTCCCGTCGGATCCTCGGTCGGACTTATCGCGTAGTAGTTACGAGCATACTTATCCGATATGCGTTCGCAGACGTTGCCGTAGATGTCGTAAAGCCCCCACGGGTTGGGCTTCTTTTGACCTACCGGGTGCGACTTGGCGCTGGCGTTGTCCTTGAACCAAGCGTACTCGCCGATTTGCGAGGGGTCGTTGCCGAAGAACCACTTCCCATCGCGGCCAGCGCGACTGGCATATTCCCATTCAGCTTCGGTTGGCAGCCGCACATAGCGCCCCGTCCTTGCCGCGAGCTTCCCACAGAATGTCAACGCGTCAGGTTCGCCGACATTGTCAACTGGGCAGTTGGGGCCCTTTGTCGACCTGCTGGGGTTTGAGCCCATGACGGCTTGGTACTGCGCCTGCGTCACCTCGTACTTGCCAAGATAGAATCCCTTGGTGAGTGTCACGTCGTGCTTCGGCAACTCAACGCACTGGAACCGGCCATCGGTTTTGCTTTCGCCACCCATCACAAACGATCCGGGGCGAATGTAAATCAGCTCCATTGTGACACCGTCGCCCAAGTCGAGTGCCAGTTCGCGAGGAGCGTTGCTGCCCGGATGCGACACTGCCGCCCGGAGCCCCCAGTTTTCGTAGCGACCATAGCCGCCGCTGAGCAGACGTTTTCCGGATGTGCACGCGTTGGCGTCGCCCTTCCATGTGCCTCCGCGCATGACCGTCTGCCCTTGCGGGAAGAAACGCGGGAGGAAGATTTGCAGGCCACCGCCGAAGCTCTTCATCGCAAAGACCTCCCGCGTGTTGCCGGTCGGTTTGCTGTATGCGGCGGCCGGTATCAATGCGACCCCGTTTTCGCCGTAGCTGATCTTTTTGTGCTCAGGCGCGACTGGTGAGGCGATGATTTTCTCTGCGACCGTGGGTTCGTTCGCCTCGCCAAGATCCTCACCGAGCGCGTCGAGCGTTACGGCATTGGCCTGCTCGATGATGGCGCGTTGCGTACGGATGGCCACGCCGTTCCAAAAGGCGTGGTTTCCATCGGCTTCCACGTAGGTCCGAGTTTCGCCCATTACGTCGCCGGCCCAACGAGCCCGTTTTACCTTCAGGTATGCCTTCCTGTTGTTTCGCGCCTGTGTGCTCGCGAGGAAATCGACGTCCTTGTTGTATCGTGTTTTGGTCCATCCGCAGCCCCACCCACCGCCAAGATTGACGACCCAGCCATCGGGCGTCCAGTGCGCCAAGGCGGCATGACCTCGACTGGGGCGAGCTGTCGTAGGGATTCCAAACGCTCTCAAAATAAATCGTCCGAAGAATGCGCGCCGGCCGCAAACGCCGCCGTTCATGAGGATGTTCTGGTATTTCTGCAGCTCAGGCCTGTCGTACTTTACATCTCCCGAACCGTACTTGACGTCGGAACCAACAATACTGACGTAGCGCCAGCCGAGATTCGAGTTGTAAATGTGGTCTGGACGGTAGTTGCGAAGCATCTCGCGCCCCCAGGTGAGCGTTTCGTCCGGCTCGTCGCCGTCAACGACCATGCGAAGCTCCCAAGTGCTCAGTCGCTCGAACGCGGAATCGAGTTCGCCGTCGAGATATGCTTTTTCGTAGTGAAGGAATCGCTTCACCGGGTCGACCGTTTCAGGGGCGTCGGTCTGGGCCGAGGGGTTTGCCTGCGCGATGGGCGCCGCATGTTCGAGACTGATGGCGAGCGCCAGCCGTTGCAGGGCACCACTGGCGGCTCTCTTGCTCGCCCTCTGGATGTCGGTGTAGATCGTCATTGCCTGGCCGTACCGCGACGGCCCATAACCTCGTCCCGCGCGTTCGGCGTTGGCACCGTCCGCCACGAGCATCTGCTTCAGCAGGTCGGTGTCGGCCAGCATCGTCTCGACCAGCGCCGCCTGAATTTTGCTTTGTTGAGCAAACTCGGCTAAACCGTGAGGCGTGGCTTCAAGCAGGACCACGTACTTTGTGAACTGCGAGTCAAGCGTGTCGTTGGCAAGGAACTTGTCTAGATTCTTTGCGTTTGCCTGATCATTCTTCGGTAGCTTGGCGGTGAGTTCGGTGCGAAATTTGTCTAGCTGCTCGGCGTACTGCGACTTCAGTTTCTGGCCAGTTGCGGTGAGCGGCGTTTGCGGCGTCGCATCCGGTTTGGCGGCGGAAGCGTCGGAAGTCACAATGGCTATCGCGATCAGCGCACCGCAGACTCTCATCGAATTCGTTCTCACAGCGTCATATCCTTTTGTTTTCGGCGAAAGCAAATTGGTCTCGTCCATCAATTCGCCATCGTACGTTGACTGCGTACTGGGGGGCGTCGAATCCCGCGTTCATGGCTTATTGAGGGGTGGGTCTGTTGGGAGGAAGTGACTCCCAACTTAGCATTTGGTAGGGTATGTTAGGCGACAAACATCGCGTTTTTTGCGACACTCCCCGATGTCGCGTTTCGTGGATTCTCAAGCAAGGATAGACCAGCCTCGATGGCGTCGACTCTTTCCGCGAGTTTACCTTGACAACCTTTCCCGTCGCGTAGGTCATCCCGTGAATCGTTCTAGAACGCGTCGAGTGGCGGTGATGCTCGACCTGAGGTGGGCTTTAAAACGCCACACGTCCGTCTTCTCCGGAACCCAACGGTTCGCACAAGATCGCGGCTGGACGTCGACCGTCGACGAGTTCGCTCGCGACACGCTCTCGGTTCGATCGACGAAGTCCGTGCCGTACGATGGGATCATCGCCCGCGCGTCGAAGCAACTGGCCGAACGGGCTGCTCGACATAACGTGCCATTGGTTAACGTATGGCTCAGTTCGCCTGCGCGCGACATGCTGCCGGGGGTGTTTGTCGATTTTGGGGCCGCCGGGCGGATGCGGGCTGAGCATCTTCTGGCCCGCGGCTTTCGCAACTTTGCCGCATTGGTTTCGCGCAGCAACCTTGCTCACTATCAGGAGGGGCGCGAGTTTCGCCGGCTCGCTCGCGAGGCCGAGTGTTCGTGCGCGATGGCTAGGATTCCGCTTGACCCGCACAGAAACTTGGCGGCGTGGCGAAGGACCGTGCAAGTTATCGCGGAATGGATGGACGGCTGGCGGTTGCCCATCGGAGTCTACGTTGGCGCGGACGAAATGGGGCGATACGTGGCGCAGGCTTGTCTCGAACGAGGCTGGCGAGTGCCGCAGGACGTAGCGCTCATTTGCGGTATGAATGAGGAGACGTATTGCCTGGACCCTCGGCCGTCGCTGACCAGCGTGGAGATGGGACATGTGCGCGTCGGCTACGAGGCTGCACAACTGCTGGATCGGTTGATGGACGAAAAAGCGGCGGGCCGAAAAAGAAAAACGAATGCCGAGACAGAGCACATCTTCGTGCCTCCACAGACGCTGGTCGTGCGCGATTCGACCGATTTCTTTGCCGTCGACGATCCATTGGTCGCAGCCGCGCTAGAGTTTATTTCCGCAAACTCCCACCGACCCATCGGTCCGTCGAACGTCGGCCAAGCCGTAGCCACGGATTTGCGGACGCTGCAGCGACGCTTTCGCAAATTCCTCGACCGGTCGATTGCCGCCGAAATCCGACGCGTTCGCATCGAACGGGCAAAGCGGGAACTCGCCCAGACGGAAGAGTCCATGGGGGCAGTCGCCCGAAACGTCGGCTTCGTCGAGCCCAAACAGATGTATCAGGTCTTCTGTCGCGATGTCGGAGTGACACCGACCGAGTATCGCAAACAGCGACGTGTAAGCGCTGAGTTGTGATCGCTGAACAACATCAGTTCGTCGCATTCCACTCGGCGAAGATTGCGTTCGAGCGGGAGAGCGTGAGCGGGACGATAGCCTTCCGGCAGGGCAACCGTTCTTCTAGGTCCTGTGCCGGAAAATCTGAAAAAACGGCGTGACAATTCTCAAACGTTTCATCCCTAAGGGATAGAGGCAGCCGTTGCTGCACCCAAAGCAAGTGGGCTCGCTGCGCTCCTCGTTCCGTTACTCAACCTGCGGGCGATTGCGGAAACCGTGCTGCGGCGCGGTGCGCAGTTGCTCCAAAATTCGTTGAAGGTGAGCTGCTATGAAGAAGATCACGCCACTCCTACTTGTTGCCGCCGCACTCAGTTTCGCCACCGCTGCCGACGCTCAGCGAGGGGGTCGGGGTGGAGGACCGCCAAGGCCGCCCGCTGGCCAACCCAATTTCAACGGCAACGGCCAGGCTCAGCAGCAGCCAGGCGGTCAGGGCGCTGGCAATCGAAATGTTGGCAAGGGGAATCAAAGCATGCCGACCGTCGCACAACTCGCGCAGATGATGATCGCCCGCTTCGACGCCGACGGCAGCGGTGAGTTAAACCGAGCCGAATTACAGAATGCGCTGACGGCGTTGCGAGGGATGATGCAACAGCAAGGGGCGCAGAATCAGGCTGGGCAACAACAAAATGGGTTCGCCAATCAGGGAAATGGGCCACCGCGTCGACCACAGGGCAATCAGGGCCAGGGCAACCGGCCGACTCGCGGAGGGCAGGGTGGCGGGCGACGAGGTCGCTAGGTTTCTGGCGTGAAGCCTGCCAATCGATACTCGACATTGATAACGGACGATGGGACCTCTCAAGAAAAAGGCCGACGTGAGAAACGTCGGCCTTTTGTTTGATGTGACGGCAATAGAGCGTCTGCCGTTCATAAGTGGTGAGAAGCCAATCCTCTTCGAAATTCAAACAGAGACATTTCGAAACCGGTACTTCCAGAGCGGTCCGGAAGGTGACGTTCCGACTTGAAGTAGAGGTCCGGATGGTGTTGAATATTCTTGATCGGTAATGGTCATACCAGCGTCCAGCTGACGGAAGTCACACTGGCTCCTGCCGCTGGAGCGACGAGTACTCGCGCGTTAAACTCCCGAATGTCGTGGTAAACAGCACGGCTGAGATGCGAGACTCTGGAGAACCATAAGTCCCGTGTTTCACGGCGTTTTGAGTTCGGCGTAGTTTTTTGACCCTACGAGCACGACAGCGATGTACGGAGACGGGAAGTCGGACAGGCTGATAGTAGCTGAG
>CAZMNY010000054.1:0-51469 GCA_964567745.1 uncultured Pirellulaceae bacterium
CGGGGACCGATTCGCAGTCTCCAGCAGTGGGCAGAAGAAAAAATGGAGAAAAATCTGGGGGGGGCCGCGATGTTAAGATGGCGAGGGATTTAGGCTCGGAGCGGTTCCATGCTCAACCCAAATGGGAAATCCCGGTTGAAATACCTTCGGTATAAATAACCGCAGGTACCTCACCACACAAAATTAAAACCCACCCCCATGTCCATCGACTATCTCGAATTTATCTGTGCCGAGGTGTCTTGCCTCAGCTGGTCCGCGAAGGCAATGCAGTCCGGTCAAAGCCAAAAGCCAACACCATCGACTCGGTGGACTACTCGACGGAGCGTCATGAAGACGCCTGGCCGGGCACTTCCGGTGTATTGCAGGCGACCGGCCTGATGAAGTTCGTTTCGCCCGGCCCCGACTTCGTCACGGGAAGATGCGAAGACAGCGACCACATTTTGGTTTTCCCCGAGCGTTCGCGCGTGCTGCTGAAATCGGATCTCCACGTCAACGTGACGGAACCGGGCCAGTACATCCGAATTCGACGTCGGGACAAACAGCCGATCGCTTCGGGGCTGCTGGTGCGGAGTTATCTGCTGCAACTCAATCCGATCGGTGAGTTCGGTCGAAAAGAGGTCGACGGAGCAAGAGTCATCGGACAGATCACATTCGATCGGCCAATTCTCGGACTGATTGGCGGGACAGCGCTGCTTAACAGGACAGACGATCTCCTCGGGCATCCACTGGGAAATTATGGAGACAATGGCCGTGGCATTGAGCCAACACGCCCGGGAGACCTGCCCGACTCAGGTCGAGACAGCGTGACGCTCAGTCGTGATCGCCGAACGTTGTCGCTTGACCTTTCAGCGAGTTCGGCGGTCGATCAAATCCGAGTCATTGTCTCGCAAAAGTAATTGTTGAGACTCTGGTCAGCGAACAAACTGTATACTTGTTTCAGTTCAACCAATAAATTTCGATCTGGAAACAACCTGAAGAGTAACCATGAGACTTCGACACGCACTGAAAGCACTGACCATCTGTTTGATCGGAATACCGTCAATCGTCTTGGCGGAAGGGAAACCGAACATCGTCATCATTCTCACAGATGATCAGGGCTATGCCGATGTCAGCTACAATCCGCACTCGCCGCCAGAAGTCAGCACACCGAATATCGATGCCCTCGCACATTCGTCCATCATCTGTACTCAGGGCTATACCAGTGGGCACGTGTGTTCGCCGACTCGTGCAGGACTCATGACAGGTCGTTATCAGCAACGATTTGGAATCTATACAGCAGGGGAGGGAGGCTCAGGCGTTCCGCTTGATGAAGTGTTTATTCCTCAGCGACTCAAGCCCGCCGGTTACGTCTCAGGTGCGTTGGGTAAGTGGCATCTCGGCCTCACGGAAGAGTACCACGCCATGAATCGAGGGTTCGATGAGTTCTATGGCTTCATGGGACGCGGTGCACATCCCTACTTCGACCACTCAGACATGGGCCATCCCATTTATCGTGGCCTCAAACCCATCAAAGAAGAAGGCTACCTCACCACTCGCATCACTGAGGAAGCGGTCGACTTTATCAGCCGCCACAAGGAAGAGCCTTTCTTTCTTTATGTCGCTTATAACGCAGTGCATTCTCCACCTGAGGCCCCCGAAGAAGACATTAGGAAAGTGACTGGGGACGAAACACGCGACACCCTGATGGCCATGCTCAAGCACCTTGACATGGGAGTGGGTGAGATCGTGAACTCGCTGAAGAAGCACGACATTTTTGACAACACACTGCTTATCTTTCTTACCGACAATGGCGGCTCCGGTGCTATGCACGCCAACAATGCACCGCTTCGCGGTTTCAAGCAGATGGACTACGAAGGCGGAATCCATGTCCCGTTCATTGTGTCGTGGCCGGCTCAATTGGAAGGCGGGAAAAAGTGCGACGTCCCCATGTGGTCGATCGATCTGTTTGCCACGACTCTCGACGCCGCCGGGCTTCCCATGCCCAAGGACAAACCTCTGGACGGTAAGAGCATCCTGCCCGCCCTCAAAGGTGAAGCCGACAAACTCCACAACGAGCTCTATTGGAGCTCTGCGGGCGCCAAAGGAAAGTGGGCCGTTCGTTCCGGGAATTGGAAGCTGGTCGCAGAGAAAGCTCGCATAGAACTCTTCGATCTCAAAGAAGATCTCAGCGAAACGACTAACCTCGCTGCTAAACATCCGAGGGTGGTTTCCGAACTCACGGACAAATACAACGCATGGCTCGACGAAATGGCCGACCCGGTAAGCAAGCAGGAAAAACACTGGAATCCTAATGCCGGTGCACCAGCCAAGAAAATGTCGAAGGAAGAAAAGAAGGCGGCACGCGAAAAAGCAAAAGCCAAACGCATCAAGGAACGCGAAGCAAAGAAGAGCAGCGCCGCCCCTGAATCATCCAAATGATCCGCCCGGTAGGGAACGCAATCCACCACACATGCAGTTATCCAAAAAGCTCAACATGAAAACCTTCTTCTCGATTTCGATCTTCTGCTGGTTGGCAGTAACTGCCATCGTCGCTCAGGCGGAGCGTCCTAACATTATCATGTTTCTGATCGACGATCAGAACCCATCGAGCATCGCAGCGTTTGGGGGCGACACCTACACTCCCAATCTCGACCGCATGGCCGAGGAAGGAATGAAGTTCACTCGCGCCTACGTCAGCAGTTCGGTTTGTACTCCATCTCGATACAGCTTCCTGACCGGTCGGTTTGCTGGGAACTCGCATAGCAAACTTTACAACGACGCCGTCGGCGGCAAAGAGAGTCAAGGGCTTCCCAATTTCAATGTCGCGCTGGAACGCGACAAGATGAACGTCGGAAACGTTCTCCGTGAGGCCGGTTATGCCACCGGATTCGTGGGGAAGTTTCATCTCACATCCAGTCTGGATTTTCCGGAGTTCTACAAAGGGAAAAACCGATGGATCAAAATCCCAAAGGACGCAAGTCCTGGCCCTGAAACATCGGCTCAGTTCAAACACAACGAACGCTGGATGCGTCGTTACCTCAAGACGCTGGGCTTTTCCTGGGCGAAGAACGTCTACCCGGAAAACGTGCGGCCGCCCTATTCCATACACAACGCAGAATGGACGACGGTGGCAGCTTTGGAATTCATTGAAGAGAACAAGGACGGCCCATTCTACCTTCATCTTTGCAGCACCCTGCTGCACGGGCCGGATCGGTCCTGGCGAAAATCCATGGATCACCCGCTCATAACCGGAGAGGGGGAAGTTGAAAGTCTTCCAGAGGTCATGACACCTCGCGCAGAGCTTCTCAAGACAATCACTGAAAAAGGATTCGATCCCGACAGCCATGTGGCTGGTGAAGCGTGGATCGACGATTCGCTCGGGGCGATTTTCCGAAAGCTTAAGGAACTCGGAATCGATGACAACACGCTGGTCATTTTTGCGCCGGATCACGGTCGCGATGGCAAAGCATCCGTCTTTTCACACGGTAGTTGTCAAGTGCCCATGATCATGCGTTGGCCAAAAGGAATCGCCGCAGGGCTAGTATGTGAAGAACTCGTGCAGAATATCGACCTCGCACCCACTTTCTTCGAACTGGGTAAAGCGGAGAAACCGAAGTCCTACCGGATCGATGGGCAGAGTCTCACCCCTCTTTTCAAAAACGGAGAAGCCAAAGACTGGCGGAATCATCTTTATCTCGAAATGGGAGCAGCGCGGGCAACGGTCACGAAAGATTGGTCCTACATTGCCGTTCGCTATACGAAAGAACAGATCGCTGCCATTAAGAGAGCCGCGCCGCAAAACCTACCTAAAGCCATGTCCTACATCGGGCGTTTGGGCATCGGAGTTAGAGGGGCAGATCGCCCCGGTTTCTTTGACGAAGATCAACTCTACCACCTGACGAGGGACCTGAAAGAGATGAAGAACCTGGCTTATAACAAAGCTCAGGCCGCTCGCATTAAAGAGATGCGCTATCTCATGCAGCAGGACCTCGGAGTCATTGGTCGTCCTTTTGGAGAGTTCATTCCCGGAGGGAACGCCGCTGAACCCGGCCAGATCGACAAACAGATCGAAATCGTTAAACAACTCGATATCCGGGGCAAGACGGTAACGGTGCCAAAAGCATTGAAGGAAAAGCTAGGAGTTACCGATGAACCAAGTCCCGACGATAAAGCGAAAAGAAAAGCGAAACGTGCAGCGCGTAGAAAGACTCGCAAAGATGCCAAATCAGACAGCCAGAAGACCTCGGATAAATAGCCCAACTGGTACGACGGCATGAGGCTTGATCCGATCGGCTAACTGCCCGATGGTCTTCATTTCCATCTCCGTCCGCTCTACACCAATTGGCTTTGCCACAGACTCAATACCTTTCCTCGATTCACCTCTTTTGCCTGAACAACCAATCCCAAACATGGTCCGTCTTGTCGCAGCGATCTGAGGCGAACTCGGTGATGTAGCCTTTTTCGGGGTCGTCGCCCGTATATCTAAACGCAGGGCTGTTCTTCGAGCCGTGCCCCACGCCCTTCAGCGTTGTGAACTTGGCGTTGGCGTTTAACTTACTTAGCCGATCAAAAACATGCCGCGACCCAAGGTAGTCAACCACTTTGTCAGGTTTGCCGTGAAAGATCCAAAGTGGCACATCTTGAATGCGTTTGGCGTCGAGCCAGGGGTAGAAGGCTCCGGCTGAGGGGATGGCGGCGGCGAAGCGATCAGGGTGCTGGTAGACGGCGGCGAAGGTCCCCAAGCCACCCATGGAATGGCCGAGCACATAGACGCGGTCGGCGTCGATCTTGTATTGCTTGCTAAGTTTCGTATCGATGAGTTCGAAGACCTCATCGAGCACGCCATAGACGGGCTCAGCGCGGCCGGCCTCTTCGATGCGTTCGATCATTTGGGGGCCAAACTTGCGCATGGCTTTGGGCAGGTCATCGATGGTGATTGAACCGGGCTCGGGGTAGATCTTGACTTTCGAGGTGTTGTCGAGCCAGCGACCGTTGGATTGCGGCGCTAGCACGAAGGCGGGGTGCTTGCGGCGGAGGTCTTCGTCGGCCAAGTACTCGTTCCATATGAGCAGGTTCTTAATGTTCTTCGTGCCGCGCCCGCTCCCGCCGTGCAGGCTAAGGATGAGTGGGTAGGTTTTGCTGGGGTCGAAGTCGATGGGTTTCATCAAGCGGTACTGGACGCCCTTGAACTTGCCGGTCTCGTAGAGGGCGAGAGTCTCGGCGGAGACGTTGGGTTGCGGTCGGTTTTTGTTTTGTGCGGTGGCGGGGACGGTGGCGAAGAGACGACGCTTCGATAACGTCTCACCTGACTTGGGCATCGAGAGAGTGGGCTTGCCTTTGAGGTAACCAAGCCTAATTAGAAATTGATCCGCGGCGATCAGCGTAACATCCTTCCACGGCTGCTTGTTAAAAAAAGCGTGCGTTTCCCCTTCGGCAATCCGAAGATCAACGGAAGTAATGCCCAGCGACTTCATTTTTCCCGCCGCCGGAGTCCAGCCGTTCTTCAACCACCTGTCCTCACTGCCGAAAAAGACGATCGCCGGCCCAAAGTCGGCTTTGAGATGACGCAAGAAATCCACGTCGGGATCTTTAGCATCACTCTTTGAAAGCGCGGGATTGAACAATACGTAAGCCGCCACGGAAGTGTCGATTCCTTGGGGGTCATTGGGATCATTGAGGCCCGGGTTGGTAGTGCCTAGCAGGCTGATGTGCCCCCCCGCGGAGCCGCCGCCTGCGACGATGCGATTGGGGTCCACGCCCAGTTCTTTGGCATGCTGTTTGAACCAACGAATCGCACTTTTTACATCGGGAATACAAACACGCTTGGTAGATTGCCCATCCTTCATCGCTGCTCGATCGGCTTTTGTTCGCAACCGGTAGGTGACCGTCGCGGCCACCATCCCTCGGCTTGCAAAATAGTTACACTGATAGCTAAACGCCTTGCGACTGCCCCCACCCCAACCGCCGCCGTGAAACAGGATGATGCCAGCGACTGTATTTTCCGAAGCATCATGCCCCTTGGGAAAATAGATTTCAATTTCGCGGTTCACGCCGTCCACTTCCTTGTAAACGTAGATTTTGCCCTTGGGGTTGCCATCGTCAACGCGCTGTACGTTTTGTGCATGGGCGGGCAAGGTGGCGAAGAGAAGGATGATCGCAGTGTTGATGAAATGGCGCATGGAGGTTTCCCATTCGTGCATGTATTGTTGAATCAGGGGCGTGTCGTTCATTGGGGCTCCGCGAACCAAGTACGTCCGCGCCCGTCTACAGGCGACTTTGGCCGGCCACTGATTGCGATGGCGGTGACCTCTGTAATTTCCGGTGCAGGCCTATTCAGTGCGGTTGCGATACCTAGCTGCATATGCGGGGAAAGGGGCCGGCCCGTCCTTGGGGAACCGCTTGAGAAGCATCTCGAGCCGCTGCCTGCGTCCCGGGGCAATTTTGTCGAGCGAGCTTACTTCACTCCGCTGCAACGGATCTTTCGTGAGATCGTGGAAGTTGCCTTTGCTATCCAGGATGTGTTGCCAGTCGCGAATCATGCGGAAGTCGCCGAGCTGCGAGAATACCCAACTGCGTTTTTCAAAGGGATCTTCGCTGCCTCGCAGGCTGGGCGCAAATGATCGACCATCCAGCTTGATGTCTTTTGGCGGAGTGGCCTTCGCCAGTTCAATGAATGTCGGGTAGAGATCGGTAAAGTCGATCAGGTCGCGCGACACACGACCTTCCGGCGTCAAAAATGGGGCCCGCACAACAAACGGGACATGAGCGCCCAGGTCAGCCTCACGGCCTTTCCCTTTTTCAAATGGTTTCCCGTTCAATTTCCCTGCGACCGGCGATCCGTTGTCACCCGTAAAGACAATGAGCGTATTCTTCCCAAGTCCCGCCTCATCGACGGAGTCTGTCAGCTTGCCCACGAGCCGATCCATGTAAGTGACGTTACCGGCGTAGAGAGCCTCCTTCCCTTCAGGGGCCTTGCGCTTGTTCTGCGGCGTTGCCATGTGCGGACCATGAGTAAGCAGCATTGGGTAGTAGACGAGAAAGGGCTTCTTGTGGTTGCGACGGACGAAGTCGCACAAGAAAGAGTTGATCGCGTACGGGCCATAGGACACGGTGTCGCAACGCCCATTGGTCATGAGATAACCATTCCAATAGCGTTGCTCCGTTTGCTTGCGTCCGGCTTCAGCGCCGGTCCAAACACAGTGTTCATCAAACCCGTGTTGCTTGAGCGCGTTGGGCTGATCTCCAAGGTGATTGATTTGCCATTTGCCGCCGATTGCCGTCGCGTAGCCAGCGTCGCGCAGAGCGCGAGCAAATGTCGTGAACTTCTTCCAGCTCAAGCCGTCACCGCCCCAACGCGGTACATCGTAGTGTCGAGTCCAGCCATGCCGAAAAGGGTACTGGCCGGTGAGCAGCGTTACTCTTGTTGGCGTGCAAATCGGCGTCGACCACGCCGTTTCGTATCGCACTCCCTGCTTGGCAAGTCGGTCGATGTTGGGTGTTTGATGCTCTGCACCGTAACAGCTCACCCAGTCGCGCCCCATATCGTCGACCACAATGAGAATGATGTTGGGGCGATCATCCGATCTTGCGATCGTTGTGATCAAGCAAAGCAGCAAGGCTAGGAGTAACGATCTCATTTGGTGTGAAAAGCCTCACTGGCGATAATCTGCTGAATGAGTTCGCGAAACCCGTAGCGGCGACCGGGCATGGCCGAGACAATCTGATTGATGTCGCCACGGTCAGCGAAACTTAGTCGTCGGCCAAGCGCGTACACAAAGAGCTTCTCCGTCAGGCAACGAGTGAATTGCTCCGGCCGGTCAAGCAGGAAACGCTTGATTCCGCCTGGTCCGGGGATCTTCGTTCCGTCAGGTAATTCGCCCGTCGAGTCGATGGGCAGCTTCTTTCTGTAACGATCTCGCCAGGCGCCGATGTGGTCGTAATTCTCTAATGACAATCCGACGGGATCGATCTTGCGGTGACATTCGTAGCAGGTTGGATTACTGCGATGCTTCTCCATAAGCTGCCGGATCGTCGCAACGCCACGGGTGTCAGGTTCGATCGGATCGACATCCGGCGGTGGTGGACTGGGCGGCGCGCCCAACAGATTCTCGAGCACCCAGACGCCGCGATTGACCGGCTGGGTTTCGACTCCGTTCGATGTCGCCGTGAGAATGCTGCCGTGTCCCAGTAGGCCCCCGCGATGCGAGTTTGGCATGAGAGGAACTTTTCGAAATCCCTCCTGCTTCATAGTGGCAATGCCGTAGTGGCGCGCCAGGGCGGCATTCAGGAATGTGTAATCCGAGTCGACAAATTCAAGGATGCTGCGGTTCTCGTTGAGCACGTGCGCGAAGAACATCCGTGTCTCTTGTCGCATCGCCTCTTCGAGTCGATCCTCGTAGTAGGCTTGATTCTTTTCCGGATCCGGAGGCATGTCGCCCAGCTTTCGTAGACCGAGCCATTGCCCAGTGAAATTGTCTGTGAACGCGGACGACTTGGGATCCGACAGCATTCGCAGAACTTGCTGCCGCATAACGTTGGGATCACACAGCGCGCCACGGTCCGCTGTCGCGCGAAGTTCATCGTCGGGCATCGAACTCCAGAGAAAATAGGAGAGTCGCGTCGCCAACTCGTGGTCGCTCACCCTTCGATCTCGCGAGTCGGAAGGCGCGGTTTCAGCGAGATACAAGAAGTTCGGCGAAGTCAAGATCGCTCGGACACCGTACTTGGCGGCCGCCCAGAAGTCGTCACGCTCCGTGAAGTAATTCTTCGCCAAATCCAGATAGGGCTCCATCTCTTCACGACTGACGGGACGTCGAAAGGCCGCCGTAGCAACACGCAGCAGCGACTCATCCAGATAGCGTTCGCCCGGCCTCTTCGGCGGATTGGGAAAGTACCGCGCGAATCCGGCGGGCGGCCATTGATCGTAGAACGGGCCTTCGATCTCCAAAGTGCGAACGTGAAGCTCAGGACCCGATCCGACGTACATTTCGGGCGGGTTGCGGATCGGATAAAGAGCATCCTTGTTGTATTTGGGCAAGACCTTTCGCAGGATGCGCTTGAACGAGCCGTTCGGGCCGTTGGCCCAGTGAACATGAAAGGTAAAACCCTTCTCAAGCCAGGCGCGATGCTCAACTTCGACGACCTTGTCGTCCGGGATCTCGTACTCGCCGATAATCCGATGGGCGGTTGCCCCAAGTTCTCTTGAATCGATGGAAATGGATAACCGCATCGGCTCGTCGGAGTTGTAGCGCAAGTCCTCGTCTTTGTATCGAGATTTGCGGCGGACCGCCAGAGCGGAGAACCGGATCACATATTCACCGCTGCCCGGTACGCCTCGTTTTTTGTCGAGCCGCGAAAAGCCGAGCGGCTGACGAAACTTGATAAACAGACGTCCGGCTTCCTTGCGGCCTTCCTTGTCGACAGCTACCCCGCTCAGAACTTCGCGGTCCGTATTCGCCCCTGCTTCCCCGCCGGTCTGGTAGCGGATCATAGGTGGTCGAGGCCCCGGCAGAATAGCTTTGTCGGCCACCTTGCGCGCCGCTTCGAGATAGTTGCGAAGCAGATAATCCGAGGTCACCAATCCTTCACCAACATTGTCAAATCCTTCGGTCGAGTCGTCTGCTGGAAAGGTGGCCGTCGGGTCGAAGTCGACCATCCTCAGTTGAAACAGGTCTCGAATCGTGTTCCGGTACTCGGCGCGATTCAAGCGACGCATCACGACTTTGCCGGCATGCTCACGCGCCGCTTCACGAGCCTTGGCGAGAGCGCTTGTCAGCAGCCCGACCACCCTTTTAACTTTCGCCGGGGACGGTTGCAGCTCGCCTTCGGGCGGCATTGCCGCGAGATTCAATTGATCGAGAATCTCCTGTAGCAATTCTGCATCTTCAAAGTCGTTTTCGGCGCCGGACAACCGATCGAAACGGCGATCCCCGCTCTGCTTGTCAGGGCCGTGGCACTTGACGCAATAGGACTTCAAGAACGGCTGAAGCAATTCGCCGCCGCGAGTGTCCGCTTGCGCCAATTTCGCGCAGGCACAGAACAGCAGTATCAATGCGAGTCGGTTCATGTCAGGAGATGATTCAAGTTCGAAACGCTGGTCGAGAAAGCGTCCTGTTCGACGCCTAGTTGCTGGAGAATGGTAACGAACAGATCCGACAGTGGCCGTCCATCACGACCATGACGCTCAAATCGATGATGGTTACCGTGCCGCAGGCCTCCGCCGGCAACAGCTATCGGAAGGTTGCGACTGGAATGCGAACTGGCGTTGCCCATCCCGCTGCCAAACAGCACAACGGTTGATTCCAATAGCGATTGCCCGTACGAATCTGGCGTCGCCTTTAGCTTTGCCAGGAAGCGAGAAAACTGTTCCGCATAGAAGGTCTCGATGATCGTCAGTTCTTTGAGCAGGTCTGGCCGCTTTCCGTGGTGTGTCAGTGAGTGATAACCCGACGTGATTCCGTCAAAAGGAAACAAACGATTCCCGCCAGGATGGCCGTAACAGATGACGTTGGTGGAATTCGTCTGCAGTGCAAGCACCATCAAGTCGTACATGACAGAGGTGTTGTAGGGATATGCGAGATCAACGATGGTATCGTCCTCGTCGCCCCCTCGAATGACTTTGTCGCTGACTCTCGGTTTGGCAATTTCGAGCCAGTCCCTCTGGCGTTTCAATTTCCGTTCTACTTCGCGGATCGCGGTAAGGAACTGATCGAGTTTGTTCTGGTCGGCCATCGCGAGTCTCTTGTTGAGACGCTTTGCATCTTGCCGAACGACGTCAAGAATGCTTGCGTCTTCATCAAGGAAGTTGCGTGTCTGCTGCTTCAGCTTCGGGTTGTCGTTGAGGAACAGCTTTGTAAAGACTCGCACCGGGTCACCGTTGGTCGGCAACTTGATTCCCGCTCGCGACCACGAGACGCCGCCGCCCCCGAGCAACAACGAAGGGAACCTCGTCGTCTGCCCGATCTCTTCGCCCAGCAGTTGGTCGAGGGAATGTAAGCGTTGTGGTTGATCTTGGACGTCCTTGATCTCGACGCCGTTAAGAAACGTCTGCGAGCAGCCATGCCCGCCGCCAACCCCTGGGTGATCAAGATTGGTGAAGATAGTCAGATCAGCTCGATGCGGCTCCAAGGGTTTCAGCAACGTTGACGTCTCGTAATCAGCGCCTGTCTTTTCAGGGAAGAACCCGCTTGGATTCATTCCGTAATTGGGCGACACGCAGACAAAGCGTTTCGCGCTGGCGCTCGACCTGGTGTTGTCGGCGGCGTGCAAAGAATCGAACGCCGGCAATGCAATCGAAACCCCAATCGCGCGAAGAAAATTGCGACGGCTTGTATTGATCACGGTTCTTTCCTCGATTTGATGTTGAGCCGGTTTTCGTACCACACGATGTTTCGACTGGTGTGGCCCGCGATCAAGAGATCGAGGTCCTTATCGCCGTCCATGTCGGTGGCGCGAATATCATAGGCGCCCTGATCGTCACCGATGAGATGCCTTCTAAACTGTCCGTTGCTTGAGTTTTCATACCAAACTGCGATGCCGTTGTTTTCGCGTCCGCAGGTGGCGATGTCAATGTCGCCGTCCCTATCCAAATCCACGGTGGCGAGGCAATGCGGCCCGACGATATCGGGATCGATTTCAACCGCCTTGAACTCTGGCCCTTTGAACCACAAGACACCGCTTGCGTGTCCCCGCGTGGCGACAAAATCTATGTGCAGGTCCCGGTTCACATGAACGGGGTGGATATTCGTCGCGCCGGCCTGATTGCTGGAAAGCAGATGCTTTTTCCAACGCCCTGCGGCATCCGTGGGCTGCTCCCACCAGGCGAACCACTGTCCGCCGGGAAAGCCCTTTCCGCCTTTTGCCGCGCAGCAAATGTCCGGACGACCATCCCCGTTAACATCGCCAATCCCAGTGTAGTGCGACCCACCTGGCGCGTCGCTATCAGCAAAGACATGACGAATCCAACAGGCCGCCGCGCGAGGGTTCCGCGGAACTTCTAACCATGTCAGCGAGTTTGGGATCGTTGTTTTTCCTTCAGGCCGACCTGAGTTTGCGATCAGGTCGAGGCGACCATTCCTATTCACATCGCCCGTAATCAAGCAATGCGTTCCCAGGATCTCATCATCGATCGTCCGGTACATCCATGGCTTGCCGGAGAACGGATCATCCGGGCATTCAAGCCAGAAGACGGTGTTGTTGGAGCCGCAGAAATCCAAGTCTCCGTCTTTGTCCACGTCCATCAAGCAACTGTGGATACAGCTTGTTCGCGGCTTGTTGCGGGAATGACTGACATCGAAAACGTGGAGCGTGTGGGATTCCCATGTCGGGCCTCTGAGCAGCACAACGCGGCCGTCGAAAGACGAGACAATGTCGATCGAGCCGTCGGCGTCATAATCGTTTGCGACCGCCGAGTTGATCATGCTAGACACTCTCGGCACGACGACATGTTTCTTCCAGGTGGTTGTTCGAATCGCATTGGGCTGCTTGTTACGCGCGACTTTAGATTGCGAGAACAGCCACTTCATGAAATCCGGTTCAGGGTCGCAACGCTCGCTACTTCGCTGGGTTGTTCCGTTGTCCGCTCCGACAATCATCTTTCCGGATACGCCGTGGCTGTCTCCCTTCCAAATCGTGAGTTTCATGTTGCCGCTGAGGCGTTTCATTTCGGAGAAGACCTTTTGAGCCTTCTCGAATGGGCAGACTCCGTCTCGATCGCCGTGGAAAGCCCAGATCGGAACGTCCTTGATTTTCGCTGGATCAATGAAGTCTTTCGTTCGTCTCAAGCCGGTTCCTGCTGACGGCGCGGCGGCGGCGAAGTAATCCGGATCGAGCTGTAGGAAAATGAAGGTTCCGTGCCCGCCCATGGAGTGCCCCATCACGTAGATGCGATTCATGTCGACCGAAGGCAGCGTGCGGATCAGTGCTTTGACATTCTTCAGGTCATCCGCGTCCCACAACTCCGGAGTTTGGGGCGCGACCACGTAGCAGGGGAAACTTTTTCGTCTTTGGGGCTCGGCAAGTTGGCGGTTCCAGTCCTTGATCTGTTTTCGATTGTCCGTACCTCGGCCGCCGGCGCCATGGAGCGAAACGATGACGGGGTATTGCTTATCCGCATCGAAGCCATCAGGCTCCATCACGCGAACCGGCATCCCGTTGAACACCTGAGGTTCATAGAGGTCATTCAGGCGTTTCTGGGCGATCGCTGGAGTAGAGCCGAGCAGCAGCACGATCACAACGGACCGAATCAGCACATCCAGCCTTGGCCAACGTTCCTTGATCTCCGTTCCACACATTTCATAGGCTCTCATCGCCATTTCGCTGTTCACCGTTGATGGAAAGTTTCACTCGTCGCGACGCCGATAATCAGATCGCGTAGGCCGTATCCGGCGGCCGCATTCGCCTTGGCAATGCGTTTGATCTCCGCCGTGTCACGAAACGTCATCGACCGTCCCGTCGCGTACGTCATGAGTTTCTCTGCGACTGCTTCGGCAAACCGTTTCTTGCGGCTGACAAGGAGTTTCTTCAGGCCACGTTCGTCTTCAAATGACTCTCCGGTTGGCAGCCGCCCCGAACCGTCAACAGGCGGACCGCTATTGCGTCTACCGGGATATCGTGTGCGGAAGCCGCCGATCGGGTCGTAAAACTCGAGTGCGAATCCGGCGGGGTCGATCTTCTGGTGACAGTCGGCGCACGCCGCAACTGTGCGATGCTTGTCGAGTTGTTCTCGAATCGTTACCGACCCGCGAGTGTCTGGTTCGAGCGGTTCAACATCCGGTGGCGGCGGTGGCGGTGGAGTTCCCAGAATGTTTTCCAGAACCCAGACGCCACGAACAACGGGTGAGGTTTCAATGCCATTCGCGGAGAGCGTGAGAATGCTGCCCTGGCCGAGCAACCCGCCACGGCGATCGCTCGGTTGGAGCACAACCTTGCGGAAGTGTTCTCCGTGGATGTTACGAAGGCCGTAGTGCGCAGCCAAAGCGTCATTTACGTAGGTGTAATCGCTGTCGAGCAAATTCACGATCGAACCATTGTTCGCCAGTAGATCGCCGAAGAACGTTCGCGTCTCGCTCTTGAACAGCTCTTCAAGACGATCCTGGTAATAACTCTTGAACGCCTTCGGGTCCGGCGGCATGGAGCCCAGGGTGTTGATACGGAGCCACGTGTCCGTGAAGTGTTCAACGAAGGCGCTCGCTCGTCCGTCGCGTAGCATCCGATCGATCTGACGCTTCAGTTCAGCAGATGTCTTGAGCTTCCCCGACTCTGCAGCATTAAGCAGTTCCTCGTCTGGCGTGCTGCTCCAAAGAAAATAGGACAGCCGGGTGGCAAGTTCGAACTCCGTGAGCTCGGAACCCAATTCGTCGTTGCCCTCGTCGAGATAGAGAAACCGGGGAGAAGTCAGGATTGCCGCGAGCCCCAACTTGATGGCGTTCGGAGGCGAATCGCCGCTGTCAATTCGTTCGCGGATGAAGGTTGCATAATGCGCGACTTCGGCTGCCGAGACCGGCTGGCGGAAAGCGCGAGTCGTAAACTTCAGCACAGTTTTTTCGATGTCGATCTTCGAGGCGTCCGTCTCGTCGCCGAACAGGAGCCGATGGCTGGCGGGCGGCCACTGTTGATATTCGGGTCCCTTGATGTCCATATTCCAGATGCGAATCCGAGGTCCCCGATATACTTCGGAAAGCAGTTTGTTGTTCGCATTCTTCGCCAGTCTGGCGACCAGCGCTTTCGCTGCGGGATCCCCTAGCTTGGCAGCGTCAAGTTGCGTCTTTGTGGCTCGGATGACCTGAGGGTGGTGCTTTTCAGCTGCTCGACGGATGTTGCCCTTGGAGCTGATTCCGTTCGTCCAACTAACAAACGGAATCGCGCCCTCATTGAGCCAGACTCGCTGCGTGAACACCTGCGGGTGTTCGTCAGGAAGATCCCAAACATCGAGCAGTTGCCGCTGATCCCCTGCGTTCTTGTCCAGCAATCTGACGCTTGGGGCGATCCAGAGAGCCACCTTGAGACGCTGAGTCTTGAACCGGTCAAACTCAGCGTGCTCGTAACCGTGAGTCAGCCGATTTGCAGCGGCAGCCTTCACGCTGATCGTGTACCAACCGTCAGCCGGGGCCCCGCCGCGTCGGACGAAGGGCTTGGCGAAGTTGGGGTGGCGTTCACTGGGCTGTCCGTGGCCGATCTCCAGGTACTCGTCATCAACGATGAGTCGCCAGGTGACCGGCGCTCGTTCATAGGACTGAACACCATTGAAGTCCTTCCCTTGGAAGCGCCACTGCTGAGACTTCGGACGTTCGACTCCAAAGAACGACGCGGCGGCGAGCGACGCTTCGGCCACTTCGAGATAACGCTGCAGCTGATGATCGGAGAGCGTGAGAGCCTCTCCGTTGTTGTCAAAGCCATCCTCCGTCGCGTCGACTGGAAAATCGGACGTGATGTCAAAGAACTCGCGGCGCAGTCCCAGTAGGTCGCGCATCGTGTTGACATACTCAAACCGATTCAGCCGCCTCATCATCGTGACTTGAACCGATTTGGCCTCTGACAAGGCCGTAAGGCACGCCGTGATCGTTGCCACGACTCGCCTTGTATCGTCCGACGGAGGCTGAGTCACGCCTTTCGTCGCAGGCGGCATGTCGCCGCGATTAATCGCATCCAGCGCCTCTTCAAGCAACGTGGCTTCATCACTGTTGGCCGTCATCCTCGCAGGCAGCCGGTCCAGGCGACGATCGCCTTTCTGGGCCGACTCGCCATGGCAGCGGTAACAGTACTGCTTGAAGTAAGTCTTGACGGACGGTTTGAGCTGATGCGGCTCATTCTCCGCGGCGATTGTCATTTGCGAGGCCGTCAACATGCAAATCGTTGCAAGAAAGAACGTTGAGCCTAATCGCAACAGGCGATGGGTCCCATGCGATTGTCGATAGGCAACATCCCAACCTGTGGACCAATCCGACTTCATTCTCCCACCTCCAGCCCAGCCAGCGTGCTGGTGGCGATGCCGAATCCGTCCGCCTCAACGCCGAATCGCTGCAACATGGAGACGAACAGGTTTCCAGCGGGCGACGCGACCTTCTGCTTATCATCTTTGAAGTACGACTTGTGTTCACCGTGTCTAAAGCCGCCGCCCGCGAGAAGCAACGGCAGGTTTTTGTTGGAGTGCGAGCTGGCGTTTCCCATTCCCGAACCAAACAAGACCATGCAGTTTTCCAGCAATGTCTTTCCGTTTGGTTCTTCAACAGCCTTCAACCGCGAGAGAAAGCGCCCAAGCTGCTCCATATGAAACTGCTCAATGATGGACAGTTCGGTGATGTACTCGGGAACTTTGCCGTGATGAGTAAGCTGGTGGTAACCTCGGCTGATCTTGAAGCCGCCATAATTGGCGCCAATGTCCGCTAGGCCGAGCGTGATCACGCGCGTCGAGTCGGTCTGCAACGCAAGGCTCATCAGGTCATAGTAAAGCGAGACTCGATCGACAAAATCAAGACTGTTCGCTCCAGCCGGTAGTCTGTAATCAACTGGCGGCTTCGGTTTGTCCAGCCACTGACTCGATTGCACCAGCCGTTTCTCGACAACGCGGACAGAATCGAAATACCTGTCCAGCTTTCGGCGATCGCGTGCTCCCACCTTTTGCTTGAGGTATTCGGCGTCGGTTTTGACCAGGTCAAGGATACTCGACCGAGCGGCCAATTCCGCCTGCGTCTTGTCGCGCAGCTGCGGGTCGATCTTTTGAAACAGCAAGTTGTAGATGGTCTGGACATTCGCGATCGGCGGGATGGCTACTCCCGACGCACTCCATGACAGCATGTTGTTGGGATCATTTCCACTGGCCAGCTGCAAAGACGGGTACCTTGTTTGAGATCCAACAGCCTGCGCGGCTTTTTGATCGATACTGATATTGGCCTCAGGCATTCCCGCCGAGTTTTTCGATAACACTCCCGATAGGTAGGCGTGTACGCCGCCGTGCCCCCCCTGGGCGTTCACACCGTGATCCAGCCCCGAGAAGACCGTGAAATCATCCCGAAGTTTACTGAGTGGTTTGAGCCGATCGGTCAGCTCGTAACCACGGCCGGTCTGCTCAGGAAAAAACAACTGCGGAACGAGACCAAAGTTCAATCCAATACACGCCATGCGGATTGGCGCTTCGGCCCCGGTTATGGGTGCCGCCATCGCGTCCAGATAGGGCAAAGCGAGCAACGCTCCACCAGTTCCTCGCAGCGCGGCGCGTCGACTCATCCTTCGGGGGCTCATTCTGTTCACTCTCCGAGTTGCTATTGCGGCGGCGAGCCGAAAGTTCCCTCAAGCGTCAATCGGCCGGGAGCGGCGCCTGCGCTTAACCGACTAAGCTGGGACACCAGTTGCGGAACTCGCACGAGTTTGTCCAAAAACCGCGGCACGAACTCAACTGGCACTCATTCGGTGGAGGTTGACGACGAGGACCCGACTGACACAGGACACGCTCCATTATGCAATAAATCCCATTAGGCTGTGCCAGTTGCGGTGACACGCTCCTGCCGCAGCAACAAGACCAGCGCGGTCCCGGTGATCGCTCCGAAGATGGCCCAACCCGGAGGGCCGTTGAGGTCTACCGCAGGGATCGCGATGCTCCAGCTGATGGCGCTTGCTGGCACCCACAATCCGGCCCGCGGCGCCTCCCGCTGGAGCACTAGCCATTGCAGAAGGCCGACCAGGAGTCCGTATAGGGCAACGCCCAGGCACAGTCCGAGATCCGCGTCGTACACTCTGACTCTGCCCACTTCTTGCGCACTTAGAAACAAGCCCAGCGAGCTCGCCAGCATCCACCGGATTGTACCACCGATATATCGCCGCAGCATCAGCCATTGGAAAACTGCGACCGCGGCTCCGCCAGCCGCGACACTGCCAAACACAGGAAAGTTTATGGCGGGGAATGAATCTAGAATAGCGATTGGACGCGGTTCGCCGAATGAACTGGGGTCCATGCTCCAGCCCCACACTAACGCACTCACCACTGTCCAGAGGAACCAGAGCCGCCATCCCAGCTTCCCGTCGGGCCTCGAGGCCGGTGCCTGGGCAAGCCTGGCCGCGGTTACGATGAAACCGGCGAGGGCATTGAAGAAAACGTCGATTCATTCGAAATATCGGCCGGGTATGATCGCCTGAATGCACTCATCGAGCAGACCAAGCAGCGCGGTTGCTACCACGGTGAGCGCCGCGGGATTGGGCACCCGACGTCCGTTTCTCTCCCGTTCCAGCAACGCCTGGTGGATGAGGGCTGCCACAATACCGTACTCAACCAGATGAGTGCGCTCCGCCGGGTTTTCGATTCGGATGAAGGCTAACCAATACGCCAGAGCGACACCGATTGCCACGCCGACCTCGCTCCAGCCTGGTCGCTTGCGGATCCACTGCACGGCGAATCCCGCGACCAGTCCGTCCATAGTGACCGATTTGAGATAGCGTTCCGTCAGCGTCGGTTAACCCCGGCCTCGTCGAGCATCTCCCTCGTCACGCGCATCGCGACATGCGGTTCGAAGGTCCATCGCGACTGGTCTTTTTTCGCCGGGTTGTAGGGCGCCTTGAGGCCACGATCGGTGTAATCCTTTGGCTTCATGGAGTTCTGCATGTGGAGTGCCAAAGGAGTTGTGCAGAGGAAAGCGGTCTGATCGCCGAACGACAATTAAATCGCGGGGTTATAGCTGGCGCGCCCGACAGCAATCCAAGCCAATGGCGTATTCGGCAGCGACTATTTCCACTCAATGGTCTCATTCTCTTTGACTGTTTGGGTTACGGTCGTGCCATCAAGGGTGTATTTGAGCGTAAGAGTTTTAACGATCCCCGACGCCGGATCCCGGCCAACGAGATCATTGCTGATCGCAAAGTTATAGTCGCGCAGATCTAGCTGTCGCTGCAACACCTTGCGGACATCCATGCTCTTCTTGGAGTCGCCCGGCGCTCCGTAAATCGCACTGATAAGTTTGATGTTCCGCTTCTTCACCGACAGATTGACGGTCTTTGGCCGCTTGTAGACGGCATGCTTTGGGTTGCCCTGTGATACGAAGTAGGCAATCAGATCCTTCAGCTCCTCCGCGTTCATCCGATTGATTGTCTTGGAGGGCATCATGGAAACTCTTGACAACTTCCTTGATTCCACATCTGTCGTCTTGAACTTTGTCAATTTGTCGGGCGTCACGCCAGACGTCATTACAGCAATCTCGCCGTTTGCTTCGGAAACGATGCGCCCCGAAACAACCTTTCCATTCGTTAACGCGAAAATGTGTTGGGCGAACTGATCAGACACTACGAGATCTGGGGTAATGATCGACTCGAGCATCGACTTGTAATCAGCACGCTTGGCCAAGTTGGTAAGATCGGGCCCGACACCAGCGCCCGTGTTGCCCAGGTAGTGGCACGCCACACACTGACCGGCAAAAAACATCTTCCTACCGTCCTCTAGATTGCGGCCTATCAGTTTTTGCTCCGTCAATACCTTGAACGCGGATTCAACCGTCCATTCAACGCCCGGCCCCCTCGGCTTGGGAAGCGTTTCGAGATCGACGGTCTTGATATCACCCATCAGGTACTTCAAAGCCAGTCTGTCTTTTTCCGGAACGGAATTGATAGCAGCCTCTCTGATCTTGTCGATGTAGCCGCGGTACATGTTGCCACCGCTCCGCGACGCTAGATCCTTGACCCACCCCAAGTAAAACTTGCGGTCGTCCATTGTCCAGCCAGCCTTTACATCCTTGAGGCAGAACAGGTAGTGCATGTTTAAGATGTTTGGGGAATTGGCCATCGACTGGAGGATCTTGCCGCCATATCCCTTATTCCGTTTCAGGATTTCGGCGTTGTATTTAGAAGCCTTCACCTTGGTAAGCTTCATCAATGCCACGGTCTTGGTTACGACATTGGGATGCTCGAGGTAACTGAGCACGCGGCACAGTTCCTCATTAATGTTGTCATCCTTGCTAGGGAAATGCGCGTCGAGCGAGTCGCCCACGGATTTGTTCAATGCTGGATCGGGCATGCCATGCCGGCTCATGGCGACGGCATAGGTTCGCAGCAACGCGAGTTTTCCTTCTTTGTTCAACGCGCCGAAGTTGACCTCGTTGAGTCGCGAGAGAATCGCGGGCAGGCTGCCGTTCACATCGCGACGGCTGAGGCCAAGCAGCGCGTGAATCGCGATGAGATCATTCGATTCGTTATACGCCTTATCCGCCCAGGTCGCGGTGTCCTGCCATTCAATGACAATGCGCGCGGCGTATCGCAGGTGACGATCATCGCTGCCCAGGTATGGCCACGCAGTAGCAACCGCCGTCGGATCTGCGTGCCCGTGAAATCCTTCAAGTTTGTGACGCGTAGCGCGGGCTTCAGAGCCATTGGTATCCAGTTTGGACAGGGCTGTTGATTCATCACCCTTGTAGTAAACACGATACAGATACGACTGGCCGCCACGACCGCCGACGGTGAAGTACATGTTTCCGTCCGGGCCGATCTGCACATCCGTCAGTGGCAATGAGCCCTTCGTGTTCGACAGGAACTCTCGGCTTTCCGCCGTGTAGGACGACCCCTTGGGCGTCAGATGAATTGAGTACATTGTCGCGAAGGTCCAGTCGCAAACAAACAATGCATCACGGTAGTGAGTTGGAAATTCTGCCTTCGTCCCGGGAATCACACCAGTGGGACAACCAGGGCCAAGGTCCACCACGGAGCCGACCGAGTCCGCGTAAAACTTGCGCCACTTTTGCGTCGTCGCTCGCCAACCGTTTTCGCCACCGGACACACCGTGGTTGATTCGCGTCGGGCGGTACCACGGCGCGCCGATATCCCATTCCATATCAGCGTCGTAAACAAACATCTCACCATGACGGTTCAGGCAGAAATCGACGGGGTTGCGATACCCCATGTGCATCAACTCTCGCCGTTTGCCGTCGGGACTGAACTTCATCACGAATCCCGCAGGCGCTTTGCCGCCAGCGTTATGGCCATAGGTGTAATGCCCAAGCAGCACATCGTTTTTCCAGTTCTGCCGAATTCGCGAAAACTCGTGCTTCGGCGCCCTTGTCATGTTGCCGCCGATGACGTAGATACTCTTTCCGTCTTCCGAAACAATCGCCGAGTGCGGTCCATGTTCACCGCCACCGTTCAATTCAGAGATCACTTCTTCAGGGCCAATCTCACCATCCGCGGATACCGGCGCTCGGGACAGAGTGCCAAATCGAACCATGTAGAGATGGTCAAACGCGAAGAGGAACCCTTGAACAGAGTTCTTCAGATTAAGTTGCTCGATATCCGCTTCCGAGAACTTCTCGCCGATCTTCGGCAACGTTAAGCGAAAGACCCCGGCGCCACCTTGGTCAGAGACAATCAGTCGACCCTGTTTGTCAAAAACCAATGTGATCCACGAGCCATACTTCTTCCTATCCACCTTGTAGATCATTTCGGCGGCAAACCCAGGCTGCAGGTTTAGGCCGGTGGCAGGGTCTTCGATTAATTCCTTCAACGTGGGGAGTGAATCTGCTGCGTTTAGGTCCGTTGCCATGAATGCGGCCAGAAGCAGCGCGATCAATACGTTCTTCATCCCTTGATACCCTCTAGATTTGTGATGTTTCGAGGTGGCAAGCTGGGGTCTTTGGTTACAGACGTTGGCGTCCGTCACTTCGTCCGGAATGCCTTGCTTTGGACAAGCGAGTGAATGAATTCGCTGATGGCGAACTCTTTGCTCCGGGCCGAACTGACGATTTCGTTTGCGAGGTTTTCATCCGTGAAGCCGAACGGGCGGCCAAGCGCGTACTCGATCAGGTGTTCGGTGAAGCCGCGAGCGAAGTCATCTTCGCGTTGGGCGGTGAGATTGCGAAGCTCGTAGTAGTCGCTGAACGTTGGGCCCTTGTGGAAGGCTCCCGAGGCGTCGATCTTCCAGGACTTCCCTTTCTTCGTTCTTCGACCCCTCTTGTCCGTCAATCTGTAGCTGTCCGTGGTGCGCCACTTTCCGGCAGCGTTGAAGTTTTCCAAGCCGAAACCGATCGGATCGATCTTGCGATGGCAACTCGCGCACTGGGCTTCTTCCTGGTGTGCCAGAAGTCGCTCGCGCGCGGTGAGGACCTGGTCTTCCAGACGCGAGATTTGCGGGACGTTGGGCGGCGCTGGCGGCGGTGGATCGTTCAAAAGATAACGAAGAACCCAGGCCCCGCGCTCGACCGGACTGCTCACCACGCCATCGCTGCCCATAGCATGAATGGCGGCCATGCCCAGCAATCCGCCACGCGGCGAATCGGCTGGCAGCTCCACTTTGCGGAACTCGTCTCCCGTGACGCCCTCGATGCCGTAGTGAGTGGCGAGCAGGCCGTTAATGAAGACACGATCGCTCTTGAGAAGTTTGCCGAGTCGACCAGATTTCGAATCGCGAAAGAGTTGAGCGAAGGACTGGTAAACCTCTTCACGGGCGGCGGCGCGGGTATTCTCGTCAAACTCGCGGTGTCGCGTTGCGTCGAATTGGAAGAAGTCAAGCCGCTCCATGTCGAGCCACTGATGAACGAAGCCGGAGACGAACTCAGCCGAGCGCGGATCCGCGATCAAGCGATCGACTTGTTTTCGGAGAACATTCGGTTGGTGCAACTGGTTTCGTTCCGCGAGACCCAGCAGTTGCTGATCCGGAGGAGCACTCCAATGGAAGTAGGCGAGACGTACGGCGAGCTCGCGATCACTAAGCTGGCGTCGTTCGGCTGTCTCGTTGGGTTCGGTGAGGTAGAGAAAACCAGGCGAGGCAAGAATAACGCTGAGTGGCGTGCGGATGGCGACCTCGAAGGGTTCGCCGGCCTTGCGCCGTAGTTCAAAGATCGCTAGAAGCTGGTCGATGAATCTCGGATCGGGTTTCGCTCCACGAAGGGCGGCGTCAGCAAACTCAGTAAGGACTCCGCGAGCGCGGTCCGTTTCGGAATGGGAGCTTGTGTCGGCATGCCTGTCGAAGATCGCCCGAAGCGGTGACGGCGTTCCGGTTTGGGGAAGCGGGCCTTCGATTTCAATCCAGTCGATCCAAATGGCGGGCGGTGTTCCGTAGCCGTTGCTTCGCTTGTCTCGGTTGTAGGCATCGCGGAGGCTCTTCCCATTGGTGGGCTGCCGTTCCTGAATTCCGAATTCCCTTTGGGTATGAAGGCCAACTTCGAGTTGTGTCACGATGACCTCTGGCTGTTCTATCGTTCCGGTCACCTGGTGGCTGCTGATGGGCAAACTCGCGAAGCCCGCCGGCACCTGGTTCACGCGCTGGGGGTAACCGATCTGGATGAAGTGACGGTACGACGGAGACCCTTCCACGACTCCCGCTCGCACACGCATCCTGTATGTCCCCGGCGGAAGATTCTTCGGCTTTGGTGTGACGTCGATCCGCTGGATTCCCCACGTGAGCTTCAGATAGGTGCCTCGATCGCTGTGAGGAAGCTCAGCATAATGCTTCATGTAGGCGTATTTTCGGGAATAGCCGCCCTGGAAGGAAAAGGTCGCGGCGTTGTCATCCCGAAACCCAAACTTCTTTGGATCAGGCGCCCCGATCAATTTGTGGGCGTGTCGGTAAAACAGAAAGGCCGACGCCGATGGCCAAGCGGACAGATCGAACTTCGGGTTCTCCTTGAGAATTGTGGCCATAATCTCCTTGTTCTCTGGAGCGGCCGCGGCTTTGTCCACACCCGCCTTCCAACGCAGGAAGCGGTCGTTGGTTTCCTGCATTTGCCGCATGCTGTTGAGGCTCTGAACGTTGACCGTGGTTTCCGGTTCGACCCGAAAGACCCGCGGTTTTCGTTCCATGGCCGCTTGCCGTTCGAACGCCTCATCAATCGCGTTTCGTCCAAGCTTGAGGTACTGCTCTAACTGATCGCTGGAGATGAACTGCGATGCCCCGACGGTGTCAAAAGTTCCAGAGCCGCCACCGGTTGGAAGTGAGCCGATATCGACGTTGACGCCGGTGAGCTGTTTGATCGTGTTTCGGTATTCGCGCCGGTTGAGGCGACGCATCGTGATTTTGCCGCCTGAATCCGACAGAGCCAGCCGCGCGGTGACCATAGTGCGAGCCAGATCATCCAGGAAATCCGCCTTCTCGGTGTTGCCCGGCTGTTCGGAATCCTCCGGGGGCATTTCACCCGCGTTCAGCGCGTTGAGCACCTTCTGCCAGAGTTCCGCCTGCTCGATGGTGGTAATGCGGAAGGACAGCGTTTCCAGATCGACTTTGCCTTCCCGCGTCACGGAGTCGTGACAATCGAGACAGTGTGCTTTGAAGAAGGCTCGGTGTTTGTCAGGGAGACGTGCTTCGGGCGGAGCGGCCTGCGCGAGAGAACAAAGCGACATAGCTGCGATGCTGAGAATGTATCTGAACCGGGGCATATGTGTATCCGCAGATGTCACTACGACTTTCGGTAGCACGACGTCGTTGACATGTTGAGTCGTTGGCATGTTGGTTATGGGGAATGAATGGGTCTGAGGGTCATAAAGTCTCTTATTTCCGACCGAATGCAGGATGGGCCACGATGGCGTGGATGGCGGCGCGAAGAGAAAAACCCTTCTGGGCAATCGACTCGAAGACTGCGTCGACATGCGGACGGTCGCCCCGGGTGACTTCGCGGCCATGGGCATAGCTGATGAGTTTCCCGATGATGCCCTTGAGGATGCGTTCCTTGTCGGCCATCAAAGCGGACTTGAGCGTGGGCAGGTCCCGCACCTCACGACCGTCGGGAAGTTTCATGGCGGCCTCAATCGGGACGCTGGTGAATTTGAGTTTCTTAGCGAAGCTGGTGCCCTCCCGCTCGACAGAGAGTTCTTCCACGTGGCGATACTCGCTCCGCTTGCGCCCAACCGGGTCGTAGTATTCCAGGGCGAAACCCAGGGGATCGATCTTCGAATGACAGCGGGAGCAGCTCTCGAGCTGTTGATGCTTGAGAATGGCTTGGCGGATTGTGGTGGTACCACGGATGTCCGGTTCGTTGATCAAAACGTCGGCGGGCGGTTCGATGCGTTCGTTGTAGAGATTCCTGAGAATCCACGAGCCCCTGTGGATCGGTGATGTAGCGAAGTCGGTGGAGGTGAGCTTGAGGAAACCGGCTTGGGCCACGAGCCCGCCCCGTTCGCTTTTGGTAGGAAGCTTCACCGGCACGAAGGCATCACCCTTGACTGCCGGCAAACCGTAGAAGCGGGCCAAACGGTCATTGGCCATGACGAAATCCGAGTCGATGAAGTGTTCCATGCTCAGGCCATTTTCGAGCAAGTGGCGAAAAAGCTCGCGGCCTTCGCGCCCCATGGAATCGACCGTCATGCGGCGCACGTTCTTGAACCTACGGACGTCCGGCCCGAAATCGTCCACCTTGTCGAGTTGCAACCACTGACGGGTGAAGTCGTCGATGAAGCGACCGGCCTTAGCGTCCTTAAGCATCCGCTCCACCTGGGCCGATGGATCCTTGCCCAAGGCACCGGACTTGGCCGCGTTCAGAAGTTCGGCGTCAGGAGCGGAATTCCAGAGGAAGTATGACAGACGATGGGCCCGTTCAACGTCAGTTAACTCAGGCGACTCTGCCTTGTAGATGAAGTGCGGAGAGGTCAACAGTGCGATCAACACGCTGCGCGCGGTGGCGGTTATCGAAGCGCCGGATTTTTTCTGGGTCTGCGCGATCTCGACAAATGCTTTGCGATCCTCCGCCACCAGCGGCCGCTGCGTGAGCAACAATGCAACGTGATCGACCAGCTCCGTCGGCTTCATGTTCGGCTTTGGAAGGATGGCCTTCATCGCGGCGGTCGGCCACTGCTCCGTCAACGGGCCGGTCACTTTCATATGGGAGAACCGCATGGCGGGACCCTTGTGTGGTTTCTTTGCAAGACTCCTGCCCGGCACGCGTGCGCTATCGAAGGTAAAGGCCAACATGTCGCCCGCTTTGAGAGTGGGCTCGGTCGTGAAACCTTTCGAGCCACGCGGCATGGGGATCCGGCGGATCATCCGAAAGCTGGTCGGATGACGACCGTCCCCGAGATTGATCCCGATGACCTCGCCTTCCTTGGATTTCTCCGAATGCGCCTTCACTTCGAGCCGGTACACCCCAAAGGCGGGAATCACAAATTGATCGTGGCTCTCCGGGTCGATGGAGAAATGCAGATTGCTTCGGTAGGGGCGAAAGCCCGTGAGAACATAGTCGTCCCCGTCGCGGTAATCCCCGCCCCCGCCGGTCGCAAAGTTTTTGCTGCCGTGAAAATGCCGCACATCGAATTCCCACGTCCTCGTCCTGGGGTTGGCATCCGGCAACACCCGTTCGGCGATGAAGCGGGCGGTCTTGAGGTAGGCCAAGACCTGATGCGGCGACATCAGTTGAGCCTCGCCAAACTTGTCGAATCCGTGCTCCACGTGATCGGGCGGCAGTAAGCCATTGAAATCAAAATCCACGCCGAAGAGATCACGCATCGTGTTGGTATACTCGGCGCGAGTGAGCCGCTTGAGGGGATTGACCGGGCGCAGCGTGAGGATGTGTTTCTGGAGCATCTGCACGACCTCAGCGACTGCTTCAGCTACAGGCTGCGGCGCCTCTTCCGGCGGCATTTCGCCAGCCTCGAGCACGGCAGCAATGGTCTCCAGCAACTCCTCATCGGCGAACAAGGCGCTAACCGGCTTGTCAAGCCGCACCTTGCCCTCTTGTTTTGCAGGGCCGTGGCAGTTGATGCAGTTTTGGGCGAAGAACTGTTCCAGTTTGGGTTCCGCGCGGAGGGTCGCAGGCAGGAGAAACCCCACCAGCAGCATGGTCCAAGGCAGCCGCATTATGACAACACCTCGAAGGCTCTGGTGCTTTCCCCGAAACGGTCGTGTTCGGGGCCGAATAGTTGGAGCAGCCCGAGGTATAGGTTGCTCATCGGTACGTCCTTCTTTTGCCAATGACCGGCAGTCTTCATACGGCTGTCAAACACCAGGGCTGGCAGGTCGTCGAAATTGTGAGAGTTGGCGCTGCCCATGGAGGCAGTCAGGAGCGTGGTCGTCTGATCGAACAGTGCGCTGTTTCCTACGGCGCGTTCCTTCATCGTGCCGAGCGCAGTATTGATCCGCTTGAGGATTGCGTGCTCCAGCATGAGCAGTTTCTTGATCTTCTCTGGCTTCTGGCCGTGGTGGGAAAGGTCGTGGTAGTTGCCGCTGAGGTCCGGCTCCTTGAAGCCTTCCCAGAACGGAATCTGCACCGTGACCGCACGCGTCGAATCGGTTTCCAGGGCCAGCACGGCAAGATCCAACAAGGTGCCTACGTAGTCGTCCACCGACTTGCGGTTGAAGTCCTCGAGTTCATAATCCACTTGCGGCTTGGAGCGGTCGGCCCAGTACGCGCGACGTTTCACGGTCTGCTCCACCTCGCGGACTGAGGTGAGATACTCGTCCATCTTCGCCCGGTCGGTGGCATTGAGCCGCTTCTCCATAGACCTGGCCTGGGCTAACACCGCATCGAGAATGCTGCGGTCTTCGGCGAGTACTTGCTGTTGCGTCTTCTCGTTTTCGTTGACCTGGAAGAGCAGGTTGAAAATCTTGCGAGGCGAGTCGATCTGTTTCACCGGCAATCCGTGCTTGTCCCAGGAGATCTGGGAAAAGTTCAGGTTTTCACCGGCCTGAAAGACCAGCGACTTGAAACGCGTGCCGCCCCCAACCAGATCGGCGACCGCCTGGTCAATCGATAGCCGGTTCTTGCGGTGCAGCTTGTTGAAGTAACCGGAGAGAATGCCCACGCAGGGTGTGTGCCCGAAACCGTTCTGCACGGCTGGGTTGTCCAGTCCACTGAATACCTTCAGGTGATCAAAATGATCGGACAACTCGTCCAGCAAGGGCGGTGCCTTATCGAATCCGCCGTCCGTCTGCGGGATCAACTCGGGCTGATAAAAGCTGAGGTGATTAACGATCGTGAGCAGCCGCCGCGGCGAATCCGCCTCGCTAACCTGCCCCAAGCTCTCCATGCGGGGGAGGAGCAAAGCAACCCCGGCTCCCTTGAGCAAGGTACGTCTTTTCATGAGTTGGCCTGTTGGCACGGTGTTAATGAGGCTTCATCTTTTATGGCACAACGACCTGTGCATCCGCAGATAACGCAACAGGTTTAAGCCCGCAGTTCTTTCACGACACCAGTGCTGTCGCCGTGGTGTTCGGTGTTAACGCCGAGTCCTTGCAGCATGGTTAGCCACACATTGCACAGCGGCGTGTCCTTCGGCAATACGAGATGTTGGCCCTGTTTCAGATTGGCTCCGCCGCCGGTGAGCACGGTTGGGCAGTTGGTTAGGTAATGGATCGAGCTGATATTTGAACCGAAGGCCAGCGCGACATGATCGAAGAGGCTTGATCCGTCTGCTTCTTTCGTCGTCTTAAGCTTGTCGATCAATCCGGCCAGCATTTCGCTATGAGCCTTGTCGCGAGCCTGGGACGCCTGCATGCGTTCACCTGGCGAGTAATGGCTCACGTTATGAGCGCTCAAGGTGATGTCCATACTCCGCAGTAGCGACTGGCCTGGCATACGATAAGTCATGACCCTAGTACTGTCCGTCTGTAGCGCCGCGACAATTAGGTCGTACATCACCTCAACTTCTTCGCGCCCTATCAAACCTGGTTCTGGTTCGTCGATGGGGGACTTCACTTTGGGGACTTCGAGCCAGGCCTCATTTTTACTCAGCCGCGTTTCGATATCACGGATGCCCTGGAAGTACTCTTCCAGCTTGTCTTTGTCTGTCTTGGTCAGCCCGCGCTGTACGCGTCTGGCTTCGGTGAGGACGGCATCCAGCACACTGCGGTTTTCGGCAATGGCCGCCTGGCGTTGTTTCAGAGGCAAGTTGTCGGCGGAGAACAGCTTGTGAAACACTTGGACTGGGTCATTGAATCCGGCAACCGGCTTGCCACGTTGATCCCAGGCCAATGAGAGCCCGGGGCCGTGACCTGAGGCGCTTCCATCGCTGCTGTTGAGCTGAATCGATGCATAGCGTGTGCCTTGGCCGAGTTGTTGGGCCGCTACTTGATCGGCAGAGATGCTGTTGGACATGCTCTGCCCCGGAACGGCGAAACGATTCGCCCCCGTCAACCAAAACGTGCTGCCCCAATGCGCCTCGTTGCTGTACTGGTTCGAGCAACCTTGCACGACGGTGAAATCCGACTTGTGCCGAGCAAGTGGAGCGAGCCCCTCCGGCAGATCGTACTCGGCCCCGGCCTGCTCGACGTTGGGAAACCACGTCTCCTTGGTTACGCCGAAGCCAAAGCCGAGAAAGGCCATCCGTTTGGGCGGCTTGGCCAGAGATCTATCTGCGGCCGAAGCAAATCGGCGGTACCTGATGGACTCGAGTGCGGGGAGCACGATTAGCGCTCCCGTGCCGCGAAGAAACCGACGGCGATTGTGTTCTGTATTCATTACACGCTGTTCGTTGCTTGGTGTCGGATGGAACGCCGAATCTGTTGATTGTCATCCTTTGATCGCCCAATTCAACGCTGGAAGACTTCCGGATGCTCTGCCGCCAGATCGACTTGCTCATGCGGATCCATGGACGCTTGCCAGGCAAGACGGCTCACGCCGCGAAAACGCCAGTGATCGCACATTGACTTGCACCGTCAATCATACTCTGATCCCAGAGAAAATGAGCCCTAGTGCAGCGTCAACACTAAGAATTAGGATCCCAGTGTTTGTATCGTACGCCGCCAAGTCAAGTTACGCCGAAGCCAACCCCCATTTTTAGAGTTGACGCGGCACTAGCTACATTCTTCAGAAAATTCTGTCTGGAATCGGTCGCGGGCGTACTTGGTAGTAGAGGTCTGTGCATATGGACGAAATACCCCTGATTCAGCAGTACTTGCAGCTTCGCAGCGAGTTCATGGGGTATTTGTACGCGATGACTCGTGACGCGGAGTTGGCTGAAGAGGTCTACCAGAATGCTGCGGTCGTGGTGATGGAAAAGGTGGAGGGGCCCGAAGCAATCCGCAATTTCCGCGCATGGGCGAAAGAGGTCGTTCGCCGGCAGGCACTCCACGCGATTCGTGCGAGGAAGGTCTCGGCAAGACGCGGTCGAGCAACGTCCCCCGAACTTCTGGAAGCCATTTCCGACGCGTTTGTCGAGGACACGTCGAAGGACTCGGTCGTCCGCGACGAAGCTGGGGCGCTGAAGCATTGCCTTGAGGGACTGCCGTCAGACAAGCGCGAGCTCGTCGTCATGCGATATGAGTCCGACTCCAGCTTTGATGAGATTTCCGAGCGCATTGGTTCGACCCCGGCAGCCGTCCAACGTGCTCTCAGTCGCGTCAGGAAAACGCTGCACGAATGCGTTCAGCGGCGCATGAAGCTGGCGGAAGGGGCGACATGACAAACGAACAAACCAATCAAGATGGCCTCAGTGACCTGATCGCCGGACATTTCGACGGTAGCCTGACTGGCGAACAGGAAGCAGAACTTGCCGAGTTGTTGGCCACGTCCGCAGAAGCGAAGCAGCTTTTTCTTTCGTACATGAGGATGGAGGGCCGTCTTCATTCGCTGGGCCGCGACGGTTTTCTTCGTGAGCCTGTCGCAGCGTGCGAAATTGAGCCTGAGCGGCCCTCGTCGCAATCGAAAGAAAGTGCGCCGGTCGTCTCGGTGGTTCGCCGGCGTTTGCGGCTGATTGCGGCGTCGATGTCACTGGCGGCATTTGCGGTCGTCATGCTGATGGTGTCGTCGGGGATTCTTTGGCCATCGTCCGTCAGCGCTAGTAGCGTGCTGGAAAAAGCCCAACAGGTCGCGGCGGAAATGGTCGACCGCAGGTACCGATTGGTCGAGGCGCGTCCGGAAGTGCAAGGCGGTTCGCCAATGCGAGATCTGGTGATTACCGTTCGTGGTGGCGGCCGCTTTGTCGTGCAACCGGCACACAGGGCCTATGTCATGGGAAGTGACGGAACAGACTATTGGGTGGCTCGACAGAACGGCCCCGTCTTCGTCACGGATGACTTTCGTACCATTGCTCCCGAGTTAAAAAAGAGGATTCCGAACAAGAGCCTGCTGCACAGTGTTCTTGCCTCGCCAGAGGAGCCGCTCTTGCTGGACATGTCCGGTCTGCTTCGACTGATTGAGCGCAGGTATGACATTGAACTCGTCGATTCAGCGAATTCCGCCGAGCACCACGTCCGAGCGACACGTCGCGCCGGTCTCCGTGGCGGCCGTAGCGGCGCCTTGATCATCGATCTTAAGGCGGACGCCAAGAGCGGCGTCGTATTCTGGGCGGAAATGAACTTTGCTGACAGGCAACGAACTTTTGAACTGATAGAAACGCCTGCCGTTACCAATCAGTGGTATCACCATTCCGAACACGCTCCAGACAGGCGAGTCGAGCGTCTCGATGAAACAAACTGAACCGAGCCCAAACTGTGCCTTTCCGCGAAGAAGGCCGTTCAAATGGACGGTCCAACGCATGCAAACCACGGAGGCACGGAAGGCACAGAGTACATTTCCTCTGTGTACTCCGTGCCCTCCGTGGTTTAGACACGTTTGACGAGTTTCTTACACGAATCCGAACCTGAACCTTTCCCTCCACCATTACAAGAATCATGATCAAGACGGTTGAACTAACCTTGGTTTGCTTCGCAGTCCTGTTGATGATAGGCGCGTCAACTTGCAGCGCGGACGAAGCCATCAAAAAGCAAATCCTCAAGCTCTTCCCGCAGGCCGACACCGACAAGGATGGCGTGATCTCCGATGCGGAAGAGGCGGTCGTAAGCAGGCAAGCTTTAAAGCGATATCCGAAGGCCGACAAGGACGGAGACGGTGTTCTTTCCGATGGGGAAAAGCGGGCCCTACTTCGCGCAGCCGCGAACAGGGCGAAACGGAAGCCAGGCAACACCTCAACGAACAAATCGAACAACAAGTCAAAGAAGAAGCCTAGTTTCGGCAATGTCAAGTACGGCGAGCACGAGCGCCAGGTATTCGACATCTGGCTTGCGGATACGACGAAGCCTGCTCCCTTGGCCGTCTACATTCATGGCGGAGGCTTTCGATCGGGGAGTAAGGAGAAGCTAAAGCCGGACGAGTTGGCTCAGCTTCTAAAGGCCGGCATATCCGTCGCCGCCATCAACTACCGCTACGCAACGATCGCGCCTCTGCCCGCAGCCCATCACGATGCCAGACGGGCTTTGCAATTCATGCGTTCTAAAGCGGACGAATGGAATCTGGACAAAGACAGAGTTGCCGCGTTCGGCGGTTCCGCGGGCGCGCAAATCTGCATGTGGCTGGCCTTCACTGATGAGATGGCCAAGCGTGACAGTTCGGACCCCATGGAGCGTGAATCAACTCGGCTGACCTGCGTGGCAACCGCGGGCGGGCAGACTTCGAACGGTGTCGAGTTCTGGAGAAAAACGATTGGTCCGCTGCTGGGAAACGGTCGCACGCTCGCATCGCTCTCTCGGCCAGTGGGTAACGAACGTGACCCCGAAAAGGCCCGCATTGCGATGTGGGGCGCCAAGACGCTGGAGGAAGCGAACGCAATCGCAGCGCGTCATTCCGCTTTGGACATCGTGTCCGCCGACGATCCGCCGATCTTCATGAGCTACGGAATGTCACCAACAGCGAAACTTCCCAGCGACCCCAAGAGAGTGCGCGGTTGGCTCATTCATCACGTGAACCTTGGCCTTGCACTCAAAGAGAAAACGGACGCCCTCAAACTCGAAGCTCACTTGAAGTACCCGGGAGCCAGCACCAAATACAAATCGTTGGTTGAGTTCTTCATCGACAAGTTGCTTGAGAAGTAACAGCAACGAACGACCTTATCGAACGGCAGGCTCAAGTTCATGCCATTATTTCGCAACTGTAGCGCTATCCTCGCCTTTTCCATTCTGTGTATCTGCTTGCATGTGGAAGGGGCCGAGACGGTTTCGTTCTCGCCGCACATGTTCACGATTCCCGAGGGATATGAACTAAAGCGTGTCGCCTCTCCGCCTTTGGTGAAGCGGCCCATCCACATGTGCTTTGATGTGGATGGAGTGCTCTATGTCACGGACAGTTCAGGAAACACGGACAAGGCGACGGTTCAACTGAGAAATCCGCAACATCGCGTGTTGCGATTGGTTGATCGCGACGGAGATGGGGTCTTTGATCAGTCGACGGTGTTCGCCGACAAGCTGCCCTTGCCGGAAGGCATCTTGGTTCACAAGGGTGCTGTTTATGTCGGTGCCCCGCCGCATATTTGGAAGCTTCGCGATACCGACGGAGACCACGTCGCGGATAAACGAACCGTCTGGTTTGATGGCGGCTCGATCGAACGGTGCGGCAATGACATGCACGGTCCGTATCTCGGACCCGACGGATTCTTCTATTGGTGTAAAGGGGCGTTCGCGCCCCAGGAGCACGAACTCAGCCGTGGTCGTACCCTGAAATCAAGCGCGGCCCATATCTATCGGGCCCGTCCGGACGGCAGCCAGTTGGAAATGGTCATCACGGGCGGAATGAACAATCCCGTTGGTCTGGCATTCAGTGAAACCGGCGAGCGGTTTCTCAGCGGGACGTTCTTCGACCTTTCCCAACCAGGGAGACGGGACGGCATTCTGCATGCGGTGTACGGAGGAACGTACGGTCGGAAGAATCCTCGCGTGCTCACTCCCCATCCCAACACGGGAGGCTTTCTGCCGATCCTAACGCAACTGGGTCCCGCGGCGCCTTCCGGTATGGTCATGCCGAGACACGGAGCGCTCGGCTTGCAAGGAGAACTTGTCCTCGCGGAGTTCAACACCCGCCGCGTGTCGAGGCATCGGCTCGTCAAATCCGGATCGAGCCATGCTGCTGAAACAAACACGCTCCTTCAGAGCGATCAATCGGATTTTCATCCCACGGATGTGATCGAAGATGCAGACGGCAGCCTGCTCGTCGCCGACACGGGCAGTTGGTACATGATCTGCTGTCCAACATCGAAGGTTGCCAAGCCAGATGTTCTGGGCACCATCTATCGGATTCAGAAGAAGGACTCGCACTCGCCCGTCGACTCGCGCGGCCTTAAGTTGGACTGGAATCAGCCGCAAATCAGCTGGCTTTCCGATCGGCGGCCCGAGGTTGTCAAACGCGCCATCGATGCCTTGGCCACTGCCTTGGCCACAGTCGATCATTTCGACGCTCTACGCGCGGCAAGCCCTAGCGTTCCGGTCGTCTGGACGCTGCATCGGATCCCAGGCCAGCGAGCACGTGCTGCCGTTCGGGAATTGTTGAATGCGGAGTCACCCGGCGTTCGCGCGGCGGCGATCCACAGCGTGGCGTTGTGGCGTGATCAAGACGCCCTGAAGCCGCTCATAGAGATGCTTTCCCACGGTGATCCGCAACCACGTCGCTTGGCTGCGATGGCCCTCGGCAGAATTGGGAATAGCAAAGCGGTCCAACCTCTGTTGCGGACCGCATCTACTGACCCGTTCCTAAGTCACGCCATCGTTTACGCACTCTATGAAATTGGGGATGTGCGAAGCCTGCCCACGGGCCATCCGTTCGCCAAACAAGTACACCTCATGCAGAAGGCGGAGCGACGAAAAGTCTCCACAGGTTCCTATCCAGAGATTCTGCCTGCGAGATGGCAGAAGCCAGATCCAGTAAAGCTCGCCGACCAGAAACAACGTCTCGATAAGTTGGCAGCGTTCCTGCCAAAAGGCGATGCGCAGCGAGGAGAAAAACTGTTTAACAATCGAGACCGATCAAAATGTATCAACTGCCACTTGAAAGGCGATAAGGGCGTTCGACTTGGACCCGATCTGACCTGGATTGGCGCGATTCGCAGTGAGCGGGACCTGCTGGAAGCGGTTGTCTTCCCCAGCGCATCCATTGCTCGTTACCACGAGGTGGTGAATGTCGTAACGAAGAGTGGCAAGGTGGTATCCGGACTGCTGGTGAAAGAAACGGTCGACACAATGTTCCTTTCGTCGGCGGAGGGAGTCGTGCGACCGGTCGCATATCGCGAAATCGAGAGGGCCAGATACTCGAATGTCTCTTTGATGCCTGATGGGCTCGACAAGCTATTGAAACCAGAAGTGATCGCCGACCTGGTGGCTTACCTGAAGGCGTCGAAGCCGCCGATCGCAACTTTGGGGGTCGGCAAAGGAAACAGGAGAGCGCCTTGAAAAGCCTGCTAAATACTCTGCTGGTCTTTGCCTTGGTATTCTGCGGCGCCGGAATTGCGTCGGTGAATGCTCAGCAAACCCTGGCTCCCGAAGCCAACGCGCGGGGATCAGAGGTAGAAGCGAAATAGAGGACGGTTGGTCTGCGACAGGCCAGCACGATGGGCGGCGGCACGGCCCCGATCGCTGAGACTGGAAAGTTGCGCGTATTCGTGCTGATGGGTCAGTCCAACATGCATGGAACAGCGCGGGCGCGCGAACTAAGGCCGCCTTACACAGAAAAGCACGACCGCATCCGTATCTGGGCGAATGGCAGGTGGAGTATCTTGTTCCCACCCAGCGAGATTCTCCGATTTGTCACCCACAATAACCAGATTTCCAAAGAGCAAATGCGTCGTTCGAGTTTCTTGGCCTCACGCGCGTGTTGACTGGCGAACTGGGGAAACGCGCCGCGTGCCAGGAGTACAAGTTACATTGGCAAACGCTGGAGAAGATCCTGAACCATACGGAGCCGCCAGGCTATCGTCGAACAAAAGCGCGGCCTCGACCGAAGATGGAACGGTTCCTGCCGGTCATCGTTGAGATTCTGGAGGCGGATCGACGAGCGCCGCGTAAGCAGCGCCACACCGCGAAGCGAATCTTCGACCGACTACAAGCGGCACTCTGGCTTCGCTACGCGACGCCAGACTGCCGCTGTGTTCTTACAGACCAAACGTTACACCACCCGCCGAAACTTCTCCCGAGTCGCTCGAGCCGTTAGAATTTGCTGCCACAAAAGATTATCGGAATGTCGTTTCATGCAACGATATTCCGTGTAGTCTACTTCTTGCATAGGACGGCGTGCCGTTAATGTCTCTACGTGATGATTCCTGATAAGGAACCATCACTGTCGGAGTACTCGTCCGTTGGTACATCGAGTGCGTTGAGAAGCGTCACGTAAAGATCTGTCAGCGGCACCTTTTTGTTTTCGCTGTTGCCGCCGAATCTGTGAAACTTGCCATGCTTGAGACCGAGGTTCCTGCCGCCGCACACTAACAACGGATAATTACGGTTCACGTGCGTTTTGCTGTTGCTGCAACCGTAGTACACGATCGTGTGGTCCAGCATCGTGCCACCTGGCTCTGGCGTGTCAGCTAATTTCTTAATGAACTCGGTTAACAAGTCGGTGTGGAATTGGTCGTATCGCCCCAGCACGGGACCACTGCCCTTGTGCGCCATATTGTGATGGTTGCCGCCCAGAATGCTGTTCCACGCGCCGCCATCCATGCCCAGCAACATGTACGTTGCGTAACGCGTCGAATCGCTCTGGAAAGCCAGGTAGATCAAGCTGTACATCGTGCGAACGAAGGCCGCGGGATCGCTTACGGACGCGCTGAGCGACAGGCCGTCTGCAGAAATCTGCGGCTTGGGAGTGTCCATCCATTTCTCCAGCCGGTCGATATCTTTTTCAACGTCACGCACGGCGTCGAGATAATGCGTCAGTTTCTTCGAATCGGCCTGGCCGAGCCGCCGTTTCATATCTCGATAAGATTCGAGGACCAAATCAAGGCGCTGCCGGTCGGCTGCCAACTTCTGTTGTTGTTTTTTCTTCAGTCTGGGATCTGAATTGAACAACCCGTCGTACAGGCCCCGAAGGTCATTGCTCGTCGGAATGGGCCGCCCAAACTGATTGAAGGACAAGGTCGTAGAACTGCTGTTACTCCCCATGCCGCCTTCGTTACCAAGAACCAGGCTTGGGTAGCGAGTCTTCATGCCATGCGTCATGGCTGCGATTTGATCGAAGGACGGTGGCTTGACGCTGCTCTCGTGATGACAGCCGGTCAGGAACGGGCCGGCCGTGGTATGCCCATCTGCAAGGACGCAAGCCGGATGGTCCAGGCCATACAGCACGGTCGTCTCATTCGACAGGTCATTGAATCCTCGCATGGATCGGCTGAACTTCATTTTGCCATCGACCACTTGAGGGTAGAAGTTCCAATCGCCGGCGATGGAAACGCCGTGGCCGATATACAATCCAAGAAACCGCTTGGGTGTGTCGGCAGCCTGGCCTGGTGTCTTGCCGTTGGCCATGCACTCCAGCAGCGGCAAGCTCACGGCCACACCACCGGCACCGCGAAGGAAGGTTCGTCGGTCTATGCTATTTGTTGCTGCCACGAGTCGGCTCCTTGATTCCACCTTCTTTGAAAGCCGGCGACATAGCGATTGCATGGATGAGCGACCTCATCCGGTAACCGCTCTTTTTGAACGCGGCTTGAAGATCGCTGATTTGTTGTTCATCTCGGTATGTCAGCGGACGGCCCAGTGCGTAAGAGAGCATGTGCTCCGTAAACCCGCGGGCAAAATCGTCGCGATATTTTTCGACCAAATACTGCTTCAACGGCAACAGGCCGTTGATACCACGCCCCGCAATCGTGACATCTTTCAGCACGGGGCCCGCGTTAACGATCTTTGTGCGCGGCAGGCCGACCGCGTCGAACCCTTCCATCGCGATGCCCCAGTGGTCGATATCTTTGTGACAGTCATAGCAGGTCGTGCCGGTCGCCAGATGCTCGGCAAACTTTTCCCGGATGGACAACGGACGACTTCGCGGCTTGTCGGCCGATGACTGTTCTTCCAAACCAGGGACTTCCGGCGGCGGGTCAGATGGCGGATTTCCCAGGAAACGCCCGCGCAACCACACCCCACGCTTTATCGCATGCGCATCCTGACCGTTCGAGTGCCCCAACAGGAACGAACCTTGAGCGAGGATTCCGCCGCCACGTATTCCTGGTGCTGGCGCACGCACAAATCTGGCGGAATGGACCGGCGGAGCGCCATAATGCTCGGCCATCATGTCGTTGAGCATGACGAAATCAGATTCAAGGAAACTTAGGCAACTCAGATTCTTGCGCAGAATCTCCGAGAAAAACGCAACGCTCTCGAGCTTCATGTGTTCCTTGGTTCTAACGCTGAGCCGCGTGTTCTTGAAACGCGGATAATAGTTCGGGTCGATGGCAACCGCGTCGAATGCCGTAAAATCGATCCACTGCCCCGCAAAATCAGAAACAAAACGCTCCGACCGTTTGTCAGCCAATAGTCTGTCTACTTCGCGCTTCACGACGTTATCGCTGATCGGCAATTTGCCTCCGACGGCTGCGATCAGCTTGGCATCCGGAGGGCCGTTCCACAGGAAATAGGAGAGCCGAGAGCCAAGTCCATGGCGGTCGGAAGTATTCAGGAACAGGAACTTGGAGTCGAGCAGGATCGTCTTCACGACGTTGCGTAAAGCTGCAGTTCCCGAGCGGCCTGCGGTCTTTTCTCTTTCACAAAGTAGGCCGATATAAGCAATGTCCTTCGCATCCAGCGGACGACGCCACGCCTTTGCAGCGAACTGATTCAAGCCGGTCTGCAGGCTCTCGTATGAAATGCGCCCCTTTTTCAGATATGGTTTGGCGACTGGCGGCGGCCAGCTGGCATGATAGGGAACCTCAAACTCCACACGCTCGATAATGGCGTGTCCATGCGACTTCATCGCGTCAGGATAAACGGCCGCTCCGCCACCTTCGTTGCCATGCCGACCGTTGTTTCCGTTGACCGAAGGTCGTAAACCGGCTTTATTCCCAAACGCCTTTATCCATTGGTCGTCTGCTCGGACCAGGAAGATCGGATCGGTCGAGAGGTGCCGACCCGGAAGCGCGTATCCGGTCAACTTATTGTGATTCGTGATAGTCAGCGTTCGGAAGCTCAACCAGTACCCAGGCGACCGATCGTCCTTGACAATCCGCTTGGTCGAAGTGCCGAGGTGATCGGCCAAGCTGCCAAACATCTCGAAATGCTGCGTCCCCTCTTTCGCCGGAACCTGAATCGCGCGAACCAGCTTGTAAGGCAGATCGCCGCCCTGGCAAAGATAGACTCCCAGTTCCTGCGGTACGCGTGGTCCGCCATCCGCAGGCGGTTCGTTGCGGACGGTCAGGCCCACGCGAAATCGACCGCTGCCGCGATTATCCCGCAGGTACATGCGAAACTCGTGCTTGGGCGGGATCGGTACACGAAACTTGTCGCCGAGCCAATCTGGTCCCTCATACAAACGCCGCAAGCCACGGTACAAAAAATTGTCGCCCGCCCAGTGGCATTTTTCCCAGTCGTTACCGGCCACGCGAAACACATCGTCGGGCGGACTTAGGTTGTCGGGAAACACCTCCAGCAACACCTCGTCCAGCAAGTCGGCATACAACAGCAAATGGGAACCGGAAAGATCCAATTCGTTCTGCACCGAAAAGCCGTGCTTATGAATCGGATCGCGAATCAACCGATCGGCAATATTGGTTGGCGTTCCCAACAAATCCTGCAGGCTGTGAGCGATTTGCTGATTCGTTAAACGCAACAGTGGATCGTCCACGAGTTGGCTGTCCGCTTCGTGTCGCTCCAGCATCGACAACGCCTGGTTGAGAAACGCCTGCCGCTGCAGCGTGGAAGGTTGCGATTCATCTTCCGGCGGCATGTCGCCTCGCTGGATGTTGTGAACGACAGTCTCCCACAATTTGTGGTTGTCACCGGTTACGCGCGAACCAATTTGATCGAGGCGAACGTCGCCTTTCTGTTCTTGCGGTCCATGACACTTCATGCAGTATTGTGAAAAGAACGCAGTTGCCGTGATCGGTGCGGAATGCCTGCTCGCCGCGGTGTCCGATGTATTGACGATATGAATGCCAAAGATCTGGTTGGAAATAACTCCGCTGCGAGAGCCACTAGATTTCACCACGAACGAGTCGCTCGACACGTTTCGGAAAAGTGCGTACGAGCCGCCTTTGGTAGGCGCCCCCGACGTCTTACTCGTAATCTGCTTCATCTCGTCCGCGGCCGCACGGCCATCAGTCGCGTAGAAGTAAGTTACGTCGCCGAGCGTGATGGAAAGTTCGGAATCGCTCTCGGTCCGCGACTGCGTGAAGACGTAGACGTCGTAGGCCGCATAGGGAATCTGAGCGAACGAGATAGCCACTTCATTGTCTTTGCCAACACCGCTGCCAAACACTCCGTCACCGACCATCCTATTGAAGCCAGCTTTACTCGTGATGCCTGCACCAAAATCATTCCAACTGCGTCCGGACACTACAGTCACATCGGCGGTCGTGGCGTCCCGCGAGTCATCATGAAGGTCCCGCGTCGTCCCAACGGCGGTCGCAACGTTATTCCAAAAAACGCCGGAAACGATCCCTGGATTGTCCGTTGGCAGTACCTTCGTGTTTTGAAAAAAGTTTACACCAATCGACTGCGGTGCCGCCGCAGCTGCTGTGACAAGCAACAGACCTGCTAAAACACTAAATGTCAGAACAGTTGTCCTGCAATTAGTCACTGGTACGTTTCCTCTATACACCGTGCATGTCGACGTTTTCCTCGACTGTATTGTAGCCTAACTCGCCAATGCCATTGAGGGCGATTCATTCACTTGACCTTCCGGTAAAGAAAGGCATCGGAGGTCAACAGTGAAGTGAGTAACGCCTTCATGCTGCCATGGTTGTCTGCATAAGCCTTGTAGGCATCCTGGAGAACCGGCGCGTCGTTGATGGTTTCGTTTCGTCCCATCCAGTAGCGGAATGCATGTCGCACGAACACCTGCTTCACACGCTCACTTTGCGCGAGTGACTACCCCCCGATGTTTGGACCAAGTTGAGTGAGAGAATCGAGGTTAAGTAAGCGGCTGTGTTCTGTAGGCTGAGGCGTAGCCGAAACCGGAAGCACAACTGGCCATGGGAGGGCGACAAGGATGAACCCAACTCAATCACCGAATCTGCACGTCGGAATCTACGCACGCGTCTCATCTGATCAACAGACGCGAGCTGTTGTCGGCCGCCAGCGTTGATTGGGGCGCTTCCGTTCGCGACATGGCGATCGTTGAATGATCCGAAGAAGCGGACGACTTAACGATCGACCGCAAGTTGGCGGCTCTTCAACCAATCGACCATGCGATCTGGCCATGTGCCAATGTCCGAATTCTTTTTCGCTCGCGTCCCATAGCCGTGTCCGCCGTTGCGATAGACGTGCAATTCCGTTTCGACGGAAGCTTTCTTGAGCGCCGCATAAAACAAAACGCTTCCGAGCGATGATGAGTTGTCATCGTTGGTGTGAACAATAAACGTCGGCGGCGCATCCTTGGTGACTTTGATCTGCGGAAGCAACGCGTCTGCCTTGGAGTCATACATATTCCACGGGTAGATCAAGATGGAAAACGCGGGGCGATGTGAAATCTTGTCTGTTTTGTCTAGCGGATCGTAAGCGAGTTTGCCTCCGTCAGTCAAAAGTCGAGCGGCAACCTGTCCGCCGGCGGAGAAGCCCAACAAGCCGATCCTATCTTTGTCGATCTTCCACTGGTCCGAGTTCGCGCGAAGATATTTCAACGTTCGCTGCGTATCTTGCAGGGCCCGCTGCCAACCGGGATCGCTCGCGTCTTTCTTAGTGCGATAGCGGAGCACAAACGCCGTGACGCCAATTCGGTTGAGAATCACGGCGGCTTCTGATCCTTCCAAGTCGGGCACAACAAAATTGAACCCGCCGCCGGGCAAAATCAACGCCGCCACACCGCTAGGATTCTCGGCGGGGTAGACGTCGAGCGTCGGCTTGCGGACGTCTTTCAATCGCGTGATCGGCAACGCTCGGTTCTTGAGCGGCGGAAGCTTTGTTCCCGTTTCCCGCGATGTTTCGCCAGGCGCCAAGTCGGGCCAAATCGAAACGTTGGCAGTCGGTTTCGGCGCGGCTTGAGCAAGAACGAAGGATGCTGGCGAGAGCGCTACGAGAATCAAGATGAATGTACGCATTGCAGTCCAAAGCAATCGAGGGAGAGCGGCACAGCAGATTCGACGCGGCGGCTATCCTACCGCATATGATCCCGGTTTTCATTCCAAGGCCAGGAACCATCTCTCGTTGCCTGCGTGTTCGAGCAGGTCTACGTCAAAAACGGCGGAGGAGTTGGGGCCAGATCGACCGCCGCGCTTGTCCAAGTTCCGGAAACGGCGTCGGGCTGCGATGCGAGCTAACACGGATCGCGTTCCCGCGTGAACTCGACTGCCGCTCGTTTTCGAGGGATACTGAAGATGAGTTGATTTTCGATACCTCCATTGGTTGGTCCGCACCGCATCACAAACCGAGAAGCCATCATCCATGAATTACATGAGCAAGCTCTTGACGCTTCTTCTTCTCCCGCTGTTTGCCCAGTCGTTGTTCGCAGCAGAAGCAACTCGCCCGAACATTCTTTTTATCATGGTCGACGATTTGGGAAAGGAATGGATAAGTTGCTACGGCGGCGACGACATTGAGACCCCGAATATCGACGCGCTGGCGAAAGGCGGAATGAAGTTCCACAATGCCTGGTCGATGCCCCAATGCACGCCGACGCGGGTGACGCTTCTGACAGGGCAGTATCCTTGGCGGACCGGTTGGGTGAATCACTGGGACGTGCCTCGTTGGGGAGTTGGCTATTTCGACTGGCGTAAATACACCACGTTCGCGCGGGTGATGAAGTCTGCCGGCTATTCGACGTGCGCCGCCGGTAAGTGGCAAATCAACGATTTTCGCGTTGAACCCGAGGCGATGAAGAAGCACGGGTTCGATGACTGGTGCATGTGGACTGGCTACGAAGCGGGCAATCGCCCCAGCGGCGAACGCTATTGGGACGCTTACATCAATACGCCGAAAGGGAGCAAGACTTACGACAAGCAATTTGGGCCAGATGTCTACGCCGATTATCTCGTCGAGTTTATGACGCGCCACAAAGATGAACCGATGTGTTTATACTTCCCGATGGTGCTGACGCACGGCCCGCTTGTGCATACGCCCAGTGAACCGGACGTGTCGAAAGGCGTCGACAAGCTCAAGGCGATGGTGCGATATACGGATCATTTGGTCGGACGACTCGTCGACTCGATCGACAACCTGGGCCTTCGCGAGCGAACGATTATAATCTTCACAACCGACAACGGTACGTCGGGCGGTTTGAGAGGAACCATCGACGGCGTTAGACCTTCGGGCGGCAAGGCCTCAAAGTACGAAGGCGGCGTGTCGGAGCCGTTTATCGTGAATTGCCCGGGCCGAGTTGCCGCAGGCGTTGAGACCAATGCGCTAACCGACTTCAGCGATCTTATGCCGACGTTTGCCGAGTTGGGCGCAGCCAAAATGCCGGCTGGAATGAAAGTCGATGGCGTCTCGATCGCACCCGTGATACTCGGTAACGCAAAGGACTCGCCTCGCCAGTGGATCATGTCGCTCGGGCACGGCGCGGCGAAGCTCGATGCCAAAGGCGTGCACGGGGCATCGCCCTACGTCTCCCGCGTGATTCGAGACAAACGCTGGAAGGTCTGGGTCAATACGAGCGGCGAGATTGACGAACTCTACGACATGAAAAGCGATCCGTACGAAAAAGAGAATCTCCTGTCCGTCAAGACGGATGACCGATCGGACGCTCTTGCCGCTCTGGTCAAGTTCCGCGCGGTCGTCGCTTCGATGCCCAAGAAGGACGCCCGTCCGCAATACGCGCCTCGCGCAGCGAATGAGTGGGACAAAAAACCGGGCAGCAGAAAAGAGAAGCGACGCAAGAAACGCAAGAAGACGTAGTGCCTTCCTAGCTCGTGAAATCTGAGAGAGTTTCAGGCACGAGTCACTTTGCTAGTGATTTCAAGAATTCGGCGAACGAGTTGGCCGCCGGTTCGAAATCCCATTGGCTCGTGCCGTGCTCCCGTATGGCCAAAAAAGTCCAACGACGCGTCTTCTCTTTGAGAACTGTGGCTTCTTCGTCATTCAACATGCGGATCTCGATCGAGAATGGATGCGAACCTCGTGTGGTGAAAAAAGTCAGCCGACGCGATTTCCCAGCATTTTACGCGGTGGAATTCGATCGAGCGTGGGGCGAAGTCAGCCAAGCTGGCACACTGAAGATTTGGCGCAACCGATACAACCGGTCTTGAGACTCAGGCTGCCGAGCCTCACGCTGGCGTTCTGATTGACCGCAACGCTTCTTGCGTACACGTTGAGGACGTATTTCACTCCTTGGTGCGCAACCATGACATTCGTTCTTCAACCGTGGCAGCTCTGTCTCGTCATTCTCGCGAGTTGGATCAACCGCGAGCAGCAGGCCGTCATCGAGTCTTTGATGACCGAGAACCGAGTCCTCAAAGAGAAACTCGGCAACGAACGAATCCTGCTCAACGATGATCAGCGCCGACGGTTGGCCGTGAAAGGCAAAATACTCGGACGCAAACTGCTTCGAGAGTTCGGCACGTTGTTCACGCCAGACACCATTCTTCGCTGGCATCGACAACTGGTCGCCAAGAAGTGGGACCACAGCGATCGTCGCAAGAGCACAGTCGGTCGGCCCCGAGTTCGACAGGTCATCGTCGACTTGGTTCTAAAATTCGCCCAAGAGAACTCGACGTGGGGTTACGATCGCATCCAAGGCGCCTTAGCCAACGTCGGCTACCACATCACCGACACGACTGTCGGCAACATTCTCAAGGCGAATGGAATAGAACCAGCTCCGGACCGCCAACGCAGCATGTCTTGGTCCACCTTCCTCAAAGCCCATTGGGATGTGATGGCGGCGATTGATTTCACGACGGTCGAAGTCTGGACCAAGGGCGGCCTGACGACATTCTATCTGCTCTTCGCAATGGAACTCAACACGCGGCGAGTTCATTTCGTCGGCTGCGCCACGAATCCCAAGCAAGCCTGGATGAAACAGGCTGCCCGCGAGTTGACGGCGTTCGGCGATGGATTCCTCAACGGCAAACGGTTTGTGATAATGGATCGAGACACCACGTTCTGCGAGTCGTTTCGATCTTTGCTCGAAGACGCTGGCGTAGAGCCCGTCCGCTTACCGCCGCGAAGCCCAAATCTCAACGCCCACATCGAACGATTTCTCGGATCACTAAGATCCGAGAGTCTCGATAGGATGATCCTCTTCGGTGAGAATGCCCTTCGAAACGCTGTCCGCGAATTCCTCCCGCATTATCACGCTGAGCGAAACCATCAAGGGCTAGCGAATGAGCTCATCGAGCCCCGCGAGTGCATTGGCACGATCGAAGGCGAGATTCAAACTCGCGAGCGCCTTGGCGGAATGCTGAAGTACTATCACCGCTCGGCAGCGTAACAGCGCCCGAACGCAGTACAGTCGACGGAACGGGACGAGAGCGGTACGCGCCGAGACCCAGGATCTGCGCGTGGAAGGCCCGTGGAGCATCGCAGTCGCTCGCCCCTCGGCCGAGATTTCGGATTCGGACAACCACAACAAGCAGATTTTCAAAGAGCAAACGCGTCGTTCGAGTTTTTTGGCCCGACGGCTTCCATTTACTTCCTCATCCGACGAAGCAAAAAAGACTCAACGCCTCACACCAAAAAACCAAAATTACAGAACAAGGGTTGCTTGGCCAAGAGTTTCGCGCCCGAGATCCCAGCGACCCATCACTTGTTGTTAGATTCCGAGCCGTTAGAAACGGGACAGCCGAGACAGCCGTCATCGTCATCACGATCAACATCGTCGCCTTACTGTTGTTCCGCAATTCGCCACGTACGCTCGCCACTGCGCCACCTTCGCCGGATCCGATCGTCGCGCCATCGTCGCCTCCAAATTGAGAGTTCACCAAAACTCAAAACCCTCAAAATACCGACGACGTCAACAATTGTTCTAGTCGGCGCTTACCGCAATTCCTCAAATTCGACTGGCGATTCACTTAGGGATTATCGAGACGTGTTCGCGAAATGCGAACTAAAGTACTTTCAACGGGACGCTATCGATGTAAAACTTTTCCCGTTCTGCCCATTCCGTCACGCCGTCGGAACTTGGTGAACTGCATGTCGATTCGCAGCAAGCGAGCGGCGGCGGAAATGTACAGCTATCCGCGGTCAACAGGTGTGGAATGCGAGAGTTCGCTCGCAAACAACACGAGTCAATGTTGGAGACAGAAATATGAGAATGACGGCCAAATGTCAAACTAGCGACCGCGAATCGATGCGAAGAGTCTGGATCATACTCAGCCTGCTGGCTTCTCTTGCTTATCTGGTCGCTCGCGCTCTATTCACGCTGAATTTGGAGAGCCGTTACGGGATCGTTGCGTCACTGCTGTTGTTCGGAGCAGAATGTCACGGCGTGACACTGATGTCCCTATACTTCTGGCAAATTTGGAACACCCAACCGCCTTTGGAAGTTCCTGTGTTGGCCGACAAAATGGTCGATATCCTGTTGCCGACCTACAACGAAGACACTCACTTGTTGCGCGGTACGATTCAATCGTTGATCGCGATGGATTACCCTCATAGGGTCTTTCTTCTCGATGATGGAAATCGTCCGGCAGTGAAGCAATTGGCCGACGATATGGGTGTCGAGTACATCGCTCGCACCGACAACCTTCACGCCAAAGCGGGCAATATCAATCATGCGTTGGACCAGCTTGATGGAGAATTTGTCGCCATTTTTGATGCCGACCATATTGTCCGGAAGAACTTCATCACGCGGACGATTGGTTACTTTGCGGACGATTCGATCGCCTTTGTGCAAACGCCCCACTCGTTTTACAATTTCGACAACTATGGCAGTAAATATTGTCCACAACAGAGGGATTACTGGGAGGAGGGGGAACTATTCCACAATTGCATTCAAGCCGGAAAATCGAATGCGAACGCCGTCATATTCTGCGGCAGTGCGGCGATCTTCCGCCGATCCGCACTCAATGACATCGGTCTGATTGCCACTGAGACCATCACCGAGGATATGCACACCGGTTTGCGTCTTCATGCAAACGGCTGGAAGTCCGTCTTTGTCAACGAACGGTTGATCGCCGCTCAGGCGGCTACCGACGTGACGTCCTATCAGTCCCAGCGGCTTCGGTGGGGTGAGGGAAACCTCGGGATCATGAAGTACGATAACCCGTTGTACATGCGGGGATTGACTTTTACCCAGCGTCTTCATTATCTAGGATCGATGCTGGGTTGGACCACCGGCGCCGGGAAACTGCTTCTTTACCTGTCGCCAATTCTCATGCTCCTCACTGGGGTATCGCCCGCTGTGGGCTTCACTCCGGCGCTCACTGGAATGCTGGCCGCCCATTTGTGCATCGGTTGGATCGCGCTAAAACTCAGCGGAAACGGGCATTTTCGTATCGTGCGGAATGAAATATCGTCGATGGCCGTGTTTTGGGTACAGATTCTCGCGATGAAACGAGCCTTACTGAATCGGAATGGCATTTTTGAGGTGACAAGTAAACGAGGTAGCCAATCGAGCAGCTTGCTGCGGGTTATTCTGCCGCAGTTGCTAATCTTCATTGTCGGCAGCGGGGCGGTTGCCTGGGCATGGTGTACCTATTGGTTAGGGATTTATTCGAACCCTATCGGACTTGTCATTGGCACTGGGCTGATCCTTCTCCAAAACGTGATGGCTTGGATTGTGATTCGAAGGGGATTGAAACCGGCAGATCCGAGATTTTCGTACCGACATCAAACGGGTCGCGTACACGCTTCCGTGTCCTGGGTTGACGACAACGGAACATCTTGTCAAGCACAATCGGTTTGCTTGGAAGTTAATGAATGCGGCACCAGTTTGCATGGATTTGTGCCACATTCAACCGGACGGATATTGCAGATCGAACTACGAGGATCCGGTCATTGTGTGTCTGTGCAGGGGAAAGTGGCAGCGTGCAATCCGGTCATCGAGAAGAGGGAATCGAGTATTACCACCGGTAACGCTTTCCGGACAGGGATCAAATTCGAAAATGTCGATGGTCCGACCTGCGATGCACTCTGGTCGCTCACGATGGATAACATCGTTTCGGCCACCTACCAGGAAATCGAAGGAAAGAAAAGTGGCGAACCCGCTAAAGTCACCAAGTTATTAAAACTCCCCTGTTCCGTGCGCCCGCGGGATTATGACGAAGAAGGATGGACGAATCTAGGGATCCTGACGGCGGTCGACGTGATGGGATTCAGCATGCTCACCGAACCACTGGATCATTTTCAAGGCAAGAGCCTGGCCTTTAAGATCGAGACACCATTAGGTTCCATCAGTGGTGAGGCGGAACTCTGTGGGAATTCCGACGAACAACGCAACGCGTCAATCTCGCGTTTTGAGGTGAAGCGATTTGACGGACAGGGACGCGGGCTGGTGAAAACAATCGGCGAAATCGAGTCAAAACGTTCTTTGCGCCACCTCGTTGAGTACTCTGCCGAGAGCTCGAAACTCCCCTTTAGCCGCACGACTGTGTTGGTTGGCGCGCCGAGTATCGCGCTGTCGATATCGCTGGTGCTTCTGCTTCTGTTCTACCATCCGCACCACGTCTTGTTGGCGAAAATAGCTCGTGTAAGACAACCCGCCTCCACTGATCTGGCGAAACTCGATGAGATGACAAGTGCCGCTCTCAACGGAACAATCACCGATCTGGCGTTGATGGTGAAGCTGAAAAACGTCCTCCATTACGTGGAACGTGACGAGCAGGCGCTGCAGGTCTTGGAGCGGCTCACGGAATCGAATCCAAAAAACAGCGGTTTAATGTTGGCCAAGGCCAACGCATACCGTGATCAGGGCCTGGTAGAGCAAGCTTTCGATGCCAATCTTGCGTTGTGTCTCCGTTTTCCGGATGAGCAGAGACCAGAGGCAATTCTCGCAGCCGTGCGATCCGGCATCGCACTCGAGCGAGATAAAGAAGCACTCACACTAATGGCCGGACTTTCACAAGTCGAACTCAATTCGGAGGGAGTGGCTGCGGAATGTGCAGGCCATTACCTCAAGCTTGGCCATCCCGATAAGGCGCTTTCCGTCCTCGGAATCCTCGATGGTACTCATAGCATCGAGACGGGAATGCTGGCCGCTAAGGCTCACGCCGCAAAACGGGACTGGATCGCTGCGCTGGAAATGTGTCGGTCGCTGGGACAAGCATTTCCCGATTCGGGTGAACTGCTCGCTTTTTGGGGAGACTGTAGATTCTGGGCTGGTGATCATGTTGGTGCGATCGAACAATACACGCGCGCCATTTCTGTATCCACCCTTGGTAAAGCGTCACTGCGACGCTGGGCCGACGCGCATTTGCAGATTGGCGATGCCGGCAGGACGCTGAAGATTGCCGAAAAGGCTTGGCTGGGCGGCGAAACTTCATCAACGTGGTATCCGTTGATTCTGGAAGGCCTCGTCGCGGAAAACAGGTTATCGCCGGATGGCGCAAGATCTACTGATAGCACGTTTGGGCACGACGTTGTCGAGCGGGCCATGCGGGTCCTGAATCCGGAACCCCGATTGCTGCGAGCGGTCTCCGCTTATCTTGATGACACCGCAACCACGCAAACTGCGCTAGATTATCTGACTGAGCACGCTTCGCAAGTCAGAAATTATGCGGACCTTCGCCTGCAACTTGCGACGTTGAATTATCGGTTAGAAGCGTATTCAGAATCGTTCGCTATTGCGGAAATCGTGAGCGCCATGAAATCGGCCGACCAGTCGCTGAAAACGGAGGCTCGGCTATTAGCCGCACGTTCACTCGCACAGATCGATCGGCTCGATGCGGCCTTGCCACGGTTCCGTGAGTTGATCGAAGATAACCCGGATGATGTGTCTATTCGAATTGAGATGGCCGGCTTGGCTATGGCGCACGGACTTTTGGAGGAAGCGCTGGAATTGTGCCGCCGAACCGACTCGAAACACAAATCCAGTGAGAACATTGATATGGAGATTGCCGCGTTGGCGGCGCTGAAGAGATGGCCCGAACTGATCGCCTACTGTGATGAGCAGTTGAAGCATTCGCCCGACAATTTGGGAATTAAGACCTGGCGTGCAAAAGGCTTGATCTGGAAAGGTGATCACCAACAGGGGGCTGCGTTCCTTGAAGAGCTGTTGCCGGGTTTGCCGCTCGACGACGAAGCACACCTCCTGTTCGCGCGGGCATTGTGTTGGAGCAGGAAATACGAGCGTTCTTTGCCGCTGTTGCTTGATCTTAACGCCGATCGGAGCGCTGATCCGGATGTGCAACGTGAAGTGCTGTTTGCAGCAATCGGCAGCAAGTCGAAGACGGCTCAACAGCTTCGACGGATTGACGACTTGATCGACCAGTTGGTCACGGCCAATGCAGTGGATACCGAGACGCTAATCGCCGCCTGCGACCTGCTGATTCAACAACAGAATTTCAAGCGGGTGGTTCAGTGGTTGCCCAGTCATTCGACGCAATGGGAACACAGTTTGCCGCTGCGACTCCGGCTGGCTAGAGCACTGTCTTCTGACGGTAAATTTGACCTGGCGGCTCAGCATTACGACGAAATCCTTGCGAATCCCAGGCTAGACGAGGCGTTTGAAAAGTCAATCAACTCGCCAAACACAACGGAACGAAGGGGCGAAAGTCGTCAAGATGTGATGCTCGCTGTCGCTCGTAACGCGGCAGCCGCCGGGGATCCAACGAAGAGTGTCAAGTACTATCGCGCACTGATCGAGGAGTTTTCCAATCCTGTCGACGTGCGCTGTGAGTACGCTGCCGCACTGCTGGCGGACCAGCGACCAGCTGAGGCCCTTGCGGTTTTTCCCAACAACTCACAATTGTCGTTCATCAACAAGCAGTTGTACGTCGATGTGTGCGTGGCGACGAATGACTTCGTCTTGGCGGGTCGCGTCTGCAAGGAACTGCTCGATCAACAACCGAACAATCGTGACGTCTTGCTGCAATTGGCGAGAGTGATGGTGTGGGACAAGCAGTTCATTGAATCGGTGCCGATCTGGGAGCAATTGCTGGAAGAGTCGCAATCGGACGCCGCCCTCCGCAGCGAATTCGCGCGAGTGCTGACCTGGGCCGGCAGATCAAATCAGGCGTTACAACACTATCAATGGGTGCTCGAGCGGAGCAACAGACTCTCCCAGCAGGACGAGCTGCCGTTGCTGCACGCCGTGGCCAATACCGGGAATTCGACAGCCTCCGTGTTGGCCGAAATTGACCGGATCGAGGCCCAGCAACAAAGCAGTCGAGTGATCGACAACGAAACCGTGGAATTTCTGGCGTACATCCGCGCTGACTTGAAGCAATACAACGCCGCCGCCGAGCTGCTTCAGCGACTGCTGACAAAGAACCCGAGCCGACGTGACCTCAGGCTGCTTTGGGCTGACATGCTTCATCAAGCGCACCGTTATCGCGAATCGGAGTCGGTGCTGGCCGCGTTGCTGGAGATATAACCAAATGTTGTTGATGAGGTGTTGAAAAAAACAGACGTGCATTCGGTGAATTCCTTTGCCGGAACGTGCTGACGGCGATTCTTCGCGAGGACGCACAGACGCGGTTCGCCTAAGCGATCGAAGGGTCATGTAAAATGGGCTGCTCGATAATTGCTTGGACTTCGCTCATGCGAGATCCTAATCGTCATGATATTCATGACCGTACTGGCAACGCGGCTTGGTGTCACCCCAAAACATCCGTTTGGCACTAGTGCTGTGTTACAGCTTGGAATTGGGATCGACAATTCGTTTGGTCAACG
>CAZMNY010000055.1:0-48914 GCA_964567745.1 uncultured Pirellulaceae bacterium
CCAAGATTCGCGACAAGGCCCACAGCGAACTATTGGCCCGCCTGATCGACAAGCTTAAAGCCACGAAGGAAGCCGACGGATCGAGCCTCTTCGACCACACCGCCGTGGCCTTCGGGTCGAACATCAGCTCGATCCATTACCTGACCAACTGCCCGACCATCCTCACCGGTGGCGGAGCCAACCTGAAACTGGGGCAGCACCTCGTCCTGCCGAAGGACACGCCGCTGTGCAATGTATGGCTGACAATGCTGCAGGGACTCGGCATCAACGCCGAACGACACGGCGACAGCACCGGCGTCGTGAAGGAACTGCAGGCGTAACATTGCGAGGAAAGCCCGACGTAGCTGCCGTCGCCTGACGGCGGTCCACGCTCTGGCGAGTGTGGCTACGACGATCACTATGGAATGACAATATGACACGAATTATATACACAACTTGCGCGGCAGCACTGTGCCTTTGCGGCTTCGCGCAAGCTGCTCCACCTGAAGCACGCCTTCCAGAAAAGCACCGGGCGTTTTTCAAAGCCCACTGTCTCGATTGTCACGACTCCGAGACGAGGGAAGGCAAAGTCGATCTCGAAACGCTGTCGTTCGGCATTACTACCATTGAGCAGGCGGAACTCTGGCAGAAGGTCCTCAACGCACTGAACTCCGGCGAAATGCCGCCGGAAGATTCTGAGCAGCCGGGCAACACCGAGAAGGCGGACTTCCTTGATGATCTCGCTCGGACGATGGTCACTGCGCGACAGGCCCTGTCGGATTCAGGTGGCAAGATCACCATGCGACGGCTCAACCGGCGTGAGTACCGCAACACCATCGAACAGTTGACCGGCGTCAAAGTCGATGTCGGTTCGCTGCCGACCGATGGCGGCTCGGGAACCTTTGATACCGTGGGGGCATCGCAGTTCATCTCCAGCGATCAGTTCGAGCAGTATCTCAAGCTGGGACGTCAGGCCATTGATGAAGCCTTCGAGCGGCAGGCGGCTCATAAGCAACCGTCCCGGGTCTTCCGCGTCGAACCGGAAAAGACGGTCAACGTAAAGAACGTGGAAATTATCAAGAGATTGGAAGACACCTATAAGGAAAAATGGCTCCCCTGGAAAGAAGGGGTCGACAAGGCAGCCGAAGCTGTTGAGAACCAGGAAATTGTGGCCGCCCTTCGTAAGAAGCACCCGGATTATGATTCCAATCCTACTCTCAAGTATAAAAAGGCTGGTCTTCTAAAAGGAGCACCCGATCCTCGCGACTATGGCGGCAGCGATCCAATCAATGCCGTTGCCGCCTTATACAGCCCATATCGGCGATATCACAGCTACATGAAGCACTACGCTGAGCTTCCTCACAACGATCGGGGTGCCTACCTGAAACTTTCACGGGGGATTCAACGCTTTGACGTTCGCCCCGATCCGAAGGACGTCCCGCCGGGCACCTACAAGCTCAGGATCCGGGTCGGCGCGGTGAAAGGCTCCGATCCTTCCCGTCATTTCATCGAGATCGGTCATCCCCAAAAACTCAACGGAACGTCACCCGGCTTCACCAAACTGCTCAGCACGCAACCGATATCCGGCACTATTGAGAACCCGGAGATCATTGAGGTCAATGTCGAAATCGGTGCAGGCACCCCGCGCGAAGTCGGCATCCAGGAACGCCAGCCCAAGTCGGGAAAACTTCTCAGACAGGAGTTCGACCGCCACAAGCAGAAGAACGGGTACGGCACGCCGCCCGCCATCTGGGTCGACTGGATGGAACTGGAAGGTCCTCTTCCAGACGGAGAAGTCGCAGAATCCAAAGTTGTCCGAGTTGAACCTGAGAAGACGATCAATCCGGACAATGAAGAAGAAATCGCACTGATCGAAGATGCGTACAAGCGGTTTACGCAGTGGCAGGCCGGCGTGGACAAGGCCGCAGCAACGCCGGAGAACAAAGCGACAATTGCGGAGCTGAGTAAGAAAGAACCCGCAATCACACATCCCATTCACTTCTACAGATATGCCCACTTGCTGAATGGGGCTCCTGCCCCGGGAGACTTCGGTTTCAGAGATTCAGGCAAAGCTGCAGCCGCCAATCCGAAATGGGATCGTGCGCAGTTGGCATATCACAAGCACTACGCCGGACTGCCGCATCGTGATCGGGGAGCTTATTTGAAGCTCGCCTACGGAACGGGCTGGGTTGTCGTTGCGCCAAAGGAACTCCCACCCGGAAACTACGTCATGCGCGTCCACGTCGGTGCCGTGAAAGACACCCCGGCCGCCCGGCGCTTCATCCAGATCGGCCATCCCCAGCGTCTGATTCCCCGAAACCGGGGACTCGAGGGCCGGGCCATCAGCACCCATCAGGTCACCGGCAGCATCGAGAACCCGGAAACGATCGAAATCCCGCTCACCGTCGGAGCCGATACGCCGAAGGAATTCGCGATCCAGGAGAAACAGCCCAACACCGGGAATCTGAAAGAGCTCTGGGGCGCTCACAATGAATGGAAAAAGAAGAACGGCTACGGCCACCCGCCCGCCATCTGGATCGACTGGGTGGAACTCGAAGGACCGCTGCCCAGGGCAAAACTCGCGACATCTAAGACTTATCGCGTCGAGCCCGAGACAACGATCAATCCGAAAAACGAAAAAGCGATCAAAGCGATGGACGAAACTTATAAGCGCTTCAACCAGTGGCGAAAGGGTGTTGATGCAGTTAAGAACACTCCCGAAAACCAGGCGATCATCGCAGAGATCGCCAAAAAGGAGCCACACATCCTTCACCCACTTCGATTCTACCGATACGCCCATCGACTCAAGGGAACACCCGACGCCAGGGACTTCGGTTTTCCTGAGGCTCATGCTCCAACCAAAGCCAACCCCGACTGGCCTTCGACTTATGCCTACCTGAAACACTACGCGAGCCTGCCTCACCGAGACACGGGCGCATACCTGAAACCGACCCATGGAACCGGACGCGTTATCGTGTCCCCGGAGAATCTACCGCTCGGGAACTATACCCTTCGCGTGCGAGTTGGTGCTGTGAAGGGGGCCGATGCTTCCCGCCGTTTCATTGATGTCGGGCACCCTCAGCGGACTTACACGGCTCTCGAGTATGACTACGGTCTGGAAGGTAGAGCGATCAGTACACACCAGGTTTCGGGAACCATTGAAGAGCCTCAGATCATTGAGGTTCCCCTCGAAGTGCGTTCAGACACAATCCGAGAGTTTGCCGTACAGGAAAAACAACCAAACAACGGCAAGATGAAAGCGCTCGTTGGAGCCTTTAGCGCCGCAAAGAAAAAGAACGGCTACGGGATTCCTCCTGCCATCTGGGTCGACTGGGTGGAACTCGAAGGGCCACATTCGGCACTGAAATCGAATACGCAATCGCCGTTGCAACTGGTTCTCGACAGGAACTCAAGTTCGACTGATCGGCAAGAAGCTCGCGCGATTCTCACCGACTTCGCCAACGCTGCATTTCGACGAGTGAAACCAGAAGCAGAATTCATCGATCAACTCGTTGCGATCTACGAAACACGTCGCAAAGCGGACGTCTCATTTAACGAGGCTATTCGCACGCCGCTCAGCGTCATTCTCGCTTCGCCTGGATTCCTCTATCTCTTCGAGCCGGGTGACGAAGCCGAACGACGCCAGCTCAATGATCGCGAACTCGCTGTGCGGCTTTCCTACTTCCTCTGGAGCGGACCGCCGGATGCAGAACTGCTCCAGCTCGCAGAACAGAACAAACTGCATCTTCCAGAAGTGCTTCGGCAGCAGGTCGATCGACTGATTGCTGATCCGCGTTCGGATGACTTCGTGGCCGGCTTCGTGCATCAATGGCTGGACATGGAGCGACTCGATTTCTTCCAGTTCGATGTCAACCTCCACCGCGATTTCGATGAAAGCACAAGAGCAGACACACGCGAAGAGGTCTATCAGTCGTTCGCCCACCTGCTTCGTGATCCGAAAGACGGTCGTCTGCGAAAACTTCTGAAGAGCGACTACGTGTTCGTCAACGGCCTGCTCGCCACCTACTACGGCATCGAAGGCGTCACGGGCGACGAGTTCCGCAAAATCAAACTGCCCGCCGATTCGCCCCGGGGCGGATTACTCGGAATGGCCGCCATCCATGCGATGGGCAGCGACGGCGTCGTGAGCAGTCCGGTCGAACGCGGAGCTTGGGTTCTGCGCCATCTCCTGAACGATCCGCCGCCGCCAGCACCGCCCAACGTCCCGCAAATCTCGCGTCTCGAAGGTCAGATCCTCACCACGCGAGAGCGACTCCTGGCACACCAGGAAGAAGCCCAGTGCGCAAGCTGCCACCGCAAGATTGACCCCATCGGCTTTGGCCTGGAAAACTTCAACGCCGCCGGAAAGTGGCGGACTGAAGACAGCTACCAGGCGAGAGACGGGAGAGGCAGAGGCGTCGGCAAGCGAAAGACCTGGGCGATCGACGCCTCCGGAGCATTCCACAAAGGCCCCGGCTTCAACGACTACCACGAACTACGCAACCTCATCGCCGAACGCGAACAAGACTTCGCCCGCGGCTTCACCGAACACCTGATCGAATACGCCCTGGGCCGCCCGTTCGGCTTCACCGACGAGGACCTGGCAACCGAGATCGTCAGTTCGGCCAGAAGCAAAAAGTTCGCCGTCAGCGAGTTCGTCCACTCGCTCGTTCAAAGCAAGGCATTCCGGACGAAATGAAGCGTTAAAGCAATTGCTGACCACCGTTAAGGTCATCAGATGAAGCCAACTTCACCTAATTCCATTCTGATCATCGTCCTGCTGACGACATGTTCGACGTTCGCAGGAGAGCAGACACCCAATGTCGTCCTGATCTTTGCCGACGACCTTGGCTATGGCGACCTGGGATGCTATGGGGCGACGAAAGTACAAACGCCAAACATTGACCGGCTTGCCACTGAGGGGCGTCGATTTACCGACGCTCACTCGGCGTCCGCGGTTTGCACACCTTCGCGATACGCGTTACTGACCGGCGAGTATCCTCATCGGAAGAACCTCAGTAAGCCTGTCTTCCTGAAGACCGGGCTGGTGATCGACACTCGCCAGCAAACGATCGCCAGCTTGATGAAAGACGCCGGTTACGCGACCGCCTGCATTGGCAAATGGCATCTTGGGTTCGGGGATCGGGCTCCGAACTGGAACGGTGAGCTAAAGCCCGGCCCGCTGGAACTCGGCTTCGATTACTACTACGGCGTTCCCGTCGTCAACAGCCATCCACCGTTCGTTTACGTCGAGAATCACAAGGTCGTCGGCCTCGTTGCTGACGACCCGTTCGTCTTCGGAAAGAAGGCGAAGACACGAGAATTCTTTGAGAAGATGGGCCTGAACCAGATAGGCGGAGCCGACGCAGCTCATGCGCTGTACGACGACGAAGCTGTGGGGACGACGCTCGCGGGCAAAGCGGTCGACTGGATCAGGGCTCGGGGGAAGGATCCGTTCTTCCTCTATCTGGCCACCACAAATATCCATCACCCGTTTACGCCCGCACGGCGTTTCCAGGGGACAAGCAAGTGCGGCCCCTACGGCGACTTCATTCACGAACTCGACTGGATCGTCGGCGAGGTCATGAAGACGCTCAAGGAGCAGGGCGTCGCTGACAACACACTCGTGATTTTCACCAGTGACAACGGGGGTATGTTCAATGTCGGCGGCCAGAACGCCTGGGACGCCGGGCATCGTCTCAATGGCAAACTTCTCGGCTTCAAGTTCGGAGCGTGGGAAGGCGGCCATCGCGTTCCGTTCATCGCTCGCTGGTCAGGGAAGATCGAAGCGAACTCTGTTTCCAATCAATTGATCTCTAACATCGACATGGTTGCCACCTTCGCCGCACTAACCGGCGGCAAGCTGAAGGGCGGACAAGGACGCGATAGTGTCAACGTTCTACCAGCGTTGACGGGGAACCCAACGAATCCGCTTCGCGATCACCTCGTTCTTGCTCCCAGCAAGCCGACGCATCTGGCCATCCGCAGAGGCAAGTGGATGTACATAGGAGCCCAGGGAAGTGGCGGATTCACGGCAGCCAAACGAGGCGCCCACGCTTTTGGCGGCCCTGCGGCCATTACTTATGCGGGGTATAAGAACAGCGACATAGAGAACGGTCGGATCAAGGCAGATGCCCCGCCCGCCCAGCTGTACGATCTGGTGGCAGATGTAAAACAGACTAAGAATCTCCACAACGAACACCCCGAAGTCGTCAAGGAACTGAGTTCGTTGCTGGCAGGCTACAAGCCCAAACCTGGCCCCTCGCAACGGAAGCCGCGTGGGAAAGGAAGGCCAGCACAGAGGGTACCCGCCAGACCAAGCGAACGAAGCGCGTCCTTTGACTTCGAGTCCGGCAAGCTCGATCCCTGGAAAGTGGTCGAAGGGAAGTTCGGACACGTCATTGGAAGCCGTGCCGAGTTCTTCAGGATCAAGCGGGAATACAACAAGCAAGGAACGTATTACCTGACCACGCTCGAACCATCGGCAGACGCTGAACGCGGCATGGACAGCCAGACAGGCGTGATCGTATCGCCGTTGTTTATTCCCAAAAGTGGGACGATGACGTTTCGGGTTGGCGGGGGTGAGGGTCCATCGACCTATGTCGCGCTCTGCACGGAGGACGGCGAAGAGGTTCAGTTTGCTCGAGGCGTGAACGATCAGGTCATGCAAGAAGCCATGTGGGATCTCTCGCCTTATGCGGGCAAGAAGATGTTTGTCAAAGTGGTCGACCAAGCGACGGGCGGCTGGGGCCATATCACAGTCGACTATTTCCAATTCGATGGGAAAGTGCTCACCGAATACGCACCTGCGTCTACGACGGCAAGCGCATCCGACGAAGCAACCGAGTCACGCACGGCGAACGCCCGGCCGAACATTATCTTCATGCTGACTGACGACTTGGGATACTCGGACATCGGTTGCTATGGAGCTCAAAAGGTCAAGACTCCTCACATCGACAGGCTCGCTGCTGAGGGCGTTCGATTCACACACTTCCGCACCGCTGCGTCGATTTGCTCGCCCTCGCGAGCAGCCTTCCTGACCGGCGCCTATCCACAACGTTGCGGGATGTATATGGGCATCAATCCGAGACGGACTGCACATTGGTTTCTCGGACTCCACCCTGATGAGATCACGATTGCCGAGCAGCTCAAGACGCAAGGCTACAACACGCACATGGTCGGCAAGTGGCACCTTGGCACTGAGCCGGAGTTTCTGCCTCGAATGCAGGGCTTTGACAGCTACTACGGCATGCCATGCAATCACAGTCACTCACCAGTATTCTATGACAACGACAAACTCGTCTTTGCAAAGACACCGCTCAACCGCCTGACGGAGCTGTATACCAAGCGAGTCACATCGATCATTCGCAGTCAGGCGCAGAAGCGTGAGCCGTTCTTCCTGTACTACGCTCACAACTATCCGCACACGCCGTACGAAGCTGGTACTGCATTCAAGGGGAGTTCACAGGACGGAGTTCGTGGCGATGTGATGCAGGAACTCGACTGGGGCGTTGGCGAGATGATGACCGCACTGAAAGAAGCGGGAATCGCAGACAATACAGTCGTGATCTTTACTTCTGACAACGGTCCGACCAGCAACGCGTACGCTCGGCCATTTCGAGGCACCAAGTATGTCACGTTTGAAGGTGGCCACCGGGTGCCGTTCATTTTTCACTGGCCAGCTCGCGTCGAGCCCGCTGTTTCTGACGCATACGTCACCGCGATGGACCTGTTTCCAACGCTCGCAGCGCTTACCAATGCACCGCTTCCCGAAGACCGGGTTTACGATGGCGAGAACATACTGCCAATCTTCGAGGGATCGTCGCTGAAACGAGAGCCTTCCGAGCCATTCTACTACTACAACTGCGAGAACCTTCAGGCCATTCAACAGGGACCGTGGAAACTCCATCTTCCGCGAAGCAAAGACCAACTGCCGTTCTGGGACAAAAACAAGGCATTCGCCGACCTGCAAGAACCGATTCTCTACAACATGGTTAAGGACAAGGCCGAGAGCACGGACGTTTCGGCGGACCATCCCGAAGTCGTCACCCGGATCATGGACCTTGCGAAATCTGCCCGACAGGAGTTCGGTGAGTTCATGCAGCGAGGAAAGTCGCAACGACCAACGGGCTCGCTGTTTCCAAATGTACCGGTCGTCAGTCACGAGAAAGATTGGGGCACGGTTGATCCCACCACGGCAAGAGCGATCGCCGCCGAACGTCTAAAGAGACATCCGAATCAACCGCAAAGAAACAGGCGGAGAAAGAAGCTGAAGTGAAACACTACAACTCATCAGCGTAATCTCGGTAGCCCGAGGCGTATGCGACCGAGCCCAACTATCACGACAACCCATCGCTCACGCGGCGGGTTGCCATGAGATTTCAACAATGAACCAAAAGACCAACACGTTCGGAACGATTCTCTCCGTCTGGCTTGTATGCCTTATTTGCTCAAGTAAACAAACCTTTTCCGCTGATGCGGAGAGACCGAACGTCATCGTCATCCTTACCGATGATCAGGGCTGGGGTGACCTGAGCGTCCACGGTAACACCAACATCAGCACTCCGAACATCGACCGACTCGCTTCGCAGGGCATGGCCTTCGATCGCTTCTATGTCTGCCCGATTTGCTCGCCGACACGAGCTGAGTTTATGACAGGCCGCTACAACCCCCGCACGGGTGTGAAGTCGGCCAGTCGTGGCGAAGAACGCATGGATTTAGACGAGACGACCATCTTCGAGGACTTCAAAGCTGCAGGCTACCAGACCGCGGCATTTGGAAAATGGCACAACGGTATGCAACCACCGTATCATCCGAATGCGCGGGGTATCGATGAGTATTACGGTTTCTGTTCCGGACACTGGGGGCATTACTACTCGCCGATGCTGGAACACAACGGTCAGATCGTCACCGGAGAGGGCTTCGTGATCGACGACTTCACCAGCCGGGCGATGAAATACATCGAGCAGCACAAAGACGACTCTTTCTTTGTCTATCTCCCCTACTGCACCCCTCACTCTCCGATGCAGGTTCCGGATCGCTGGTGGAAGAAGTTCGAGAACCACGACCTGACGCTCCGCGCCCGCAAAGATCAGCAGGAGAACCTGCCTCATGCGCGGGCAGCACTGGCGATGTGCGAGAACATCGACTGGAACGTTGGACGCCTGCTGAAACAACTCGACGATCTCGAGATCGCCAACAACACCATTGTCATCTATTTCTCTGACAACGGGCCCAACGGCTATCGCTGGAATGGCGATATGAAAGGCAAGAAAGGCGCCGTCGATGAAGGCGGAGTACGTTCGCCGTTCTTCATTCGCTGGCCGGGCAAAATCAAAGCCGGGGGCAAAACCGATACCATTTCCGGAAGTATCGATCTGAAACCCACCCTGCTCGATCTCGCCGGCATCAGTGGCACCGGTGCGTTACCGATGGATGGAGTCAGCCTGAAGCCTCTTCTTTTCGAGGACGCCGAAAGCTGGCCTGACCGACTCTACGTCAATCACTTCAACGGAAAGACCAGTGTACGAAGCCAGCGATTCAGGCTCGGTTTCAAGGGTGGGCTCTACGATATGCAGAACGATCCCGGTCAGCGGGTCGACGTCAGGCACAAGTTTCCGAAAGCATATCGAGAGCTGACCGCGGCCGGAGAGAAGTTCGATAAGGAAGTTGTCGGTGAACTGCCGCAGGGCAAAGACGAGCGGCCGTTCACGATTGGACATCCGGACTTAGCTTTCACTCAACTACCTGCTCGCGACGCCATTGCCACGGGAGATATTCAGCGATCCGGCAGAGCTCCCAACTGCTCGTACTACACGAACTGGATTAATGAAAAGGACACCATTTCCTGGAACGCCGATGTGCAGATCGAAGGCGAGTACCAGGCCCACGTTTACTACACCTGTTCCGAAGATGATCTGGGGACCGTTCTCAAACTGAGCTGCGGTGAATCAGCCATCACCAAAGAAGTGACAGTCGCCAACGACCCGCCCCTCGTCGGCGCGGAATCGGATCGCTCGCCCCGCAGAAGCGAATCCCTCGTGAAAGAGTTTGCCCCCTTGAATCTCGGCGTCATTCGCCTGAAGAAGGGAAAGAGGCCACTGGTGCTTTCAGCACTGGAAATACCGGGCAAACAATCGATCGAGATGCGGCTCATCATGCTTAACCGTATTTCGAAAGTTCAAGACTAATCGAACCCGAAGCTGCTGGTTCAGCATCAGGGATACTCCTCTAAACAGTTTCGCTACCTCAAAAGCCACAAATGATTAGACAACTCTTTTGCCTGTTGGTCACGCTGTTCGCGTGCACTGCAGCCGTCCAAGCTGACTCACCGAATATCATCTTGATTCTGACTGATGACCAGGGTTGGAGTCAGCGGTCGGGTTTAATGGATCCGGAGAATCCAGAGTCCGGCTCCAGCTACCTTCACACTCCGGCGATGGATCGGATCGCAGAAGAAGGGATGCGTTTTACCGGTGGCTATTCACCCGCCCCGCTTTGCACGCCAACCCGGCGCAGCATCCTCTGCGGGACGAGTGCGGCTCGCTCCGGATCGGAATTCGTCAGTAAGTGGGTGCCGGCTGATCATATGACGCTTCCGCGGGCACTGAAGCAGGCGAATCCTGAATACCAGTGTGCCCACTTCGGCAAGTGGGGAGAGAAGATGATCTCTTCTCCCGAAGAGTGCGGCTACGACGTGAGCGACGGGCACACCGGAAACGTCACAGGCGGCATGGCGGACAAGATGCAGCCGGCCCACATCGTCGAAGATCCGAAACGTACTGGCTCAGTCACCGATCGGTCGATCGAGTTCATACGGAAGCAAACCAGAGCGGGCAAGCCGTTCTATACTCAGGTCAGTTACTATGCAGTGCACCTGCGAACCGAATTGCTGCAGACCTCACTGGATAAGTATCAGAAGAAGGGCGCCCCGGATCGAGCTTATTCGCAGGGATGGGCCGGAATGCTTGAAGAACTGGACAGCGGCATTGGCAGGCTCCTGGACGAGCTGGATGCTCTCGGAATATCTGACAAGACCTATGTGGTTTTCACGACGGACAACGGAGGACGCGGCACTGTTCCCGGCGGCGATCCAAAGAGTCCTGCGCCGAATGTTCCATTGTCCGGTGCCAAGCATTCCCTGCTCGAAGGCGGTATTCGTGTCCCCTTGATGGTTCGAGGCCCCTCTATCGAAGCGGGATCGGTCTGCCGAGTCCCAGTGGCCGGCTACGACTTTCTACCGACCTTTTATGAGTTGGCTGGCGGGGACGGCAATCTCTCCGAAGAGCTCGATGGTGGAAGCTTTGTCGCTTTGTTTTCCGATCCGGAAACCGATTCGGTGAAGCGCCCGATCGATGGCTTGGTTTTCTCTCGTCCCCGGCAGGGAATGGCGGTAATCCGGGACGGTCAATGGAAGCTGCTGGCAAAGGTGAATGCTAAACGCGAAATCCAATCGGCCAGACTCTTCAATGTCGTTGAGGATATCGCTGAGAAGCGTGATCTGTTCACGACGCACGCCGACAAGGCCGCGCAACTGCAAGCACGCCTTAAAGCCTATCTCGAAACCGTGGTGGATCCATCTCCGACAATGAAGCGAAGAAAGAGGACCGAATGAGAGTTTTCTTCGGCTGCCCGTTAAACAATCGAACTCAACCATAGCCAACAACTTCCCATGAATAGACCGCCACATTCGACGATATCGCTTTGGCTCGCGGTGAATCTGCTCACGGCCAACTTCGCGAGCGGCCTTGTCGCGGACGATCGCCCGAACGTGATCATCATCTACTCGGATGATCACGGATACACAGACTTGGGGCTTCACGGAATCGACGATCGCGTGCAGACGCCGCACATGGATGAATTGGCCCGAGGCGGCGCGTTGATGCGGGCTGGTTATAGTTCGGCGCCGCAGTGCCGTCCCTCTCGCTGCGGGCTGCTGGCCGGGCGAATTCAGAATGAGTTTGGCTTCTCGAATAATAAATGCGATGCCGGCGCGGGCATAGGAACACTACCTCGCACCTATCCGCCGGGAACCGATATGGCGGGAAAGCCGCTGCTGACTATCGCCGATCGAATGAAAGAACGCGGCTATGTCACGGGGTTCTCCGGGAAGTGGCACTGCGGCCCGAACGTCGATCCCAAAGCAAAGTTTGATCCGCGTGGCCGGGGCTTCGACGACTATTGGGTCGGGGCAATGACAAGCGGTGTCGCGAATCTGGACTGGAAAGGCAATTCCGTTCCACATCAAACGATGTCGTTCCCCGGTCAGAATCGCGTCATCGTGCAGGGAAAATTCGCTGAAGCCTTCGTGCGGAAAAACAACGACCGCCCGTTTTTTCTGTACTTCCCGATCTATGGCCCCCACGTGCCAATGATCAGCAGAAACGATCCGTACTACAAACAATTCGCTCAGCATGACTATCCGCAATACAACGATCAGCAGGACGAACATCGCCGCCGCGGGCTGGCGCTGCTCAAAGCCATGGACGATGCTGTTGGCGGCCTTGTGAAAACGCTGCGAGACCTGGATCTTGAGCAGCGAACATTGATTCTGTTTGCCGGCGATAACGGTGCTCCCGGAAGATTCGATACGGGCGAGATCGGCAGTTGGAACGGATCGAACAACGTGCCGATGCGCGGGCCAAAGGGAACGCTACACGAAGGCGGAGTTCGAGTGCCAATGTTCGCCAGTTGGAAAGGGACGATCACGCCTGGGCTGGTGATTGAAGAAATGGTGACAACTCTGGATTTCACCGCCACCAGCTTGGCGGTCGCTGGCGGGAAGGTACCTTCTGAATTTGACGGGGTAAATCTGATGCCGCGGCTGACGGGCGATGTGACAGCGATCGAGCGCACCCAGCCGATGTACTGGGACTTCTATTCAGGGCAGGCGATTCGGGAAGGCGACTGGAAACTGTGGCGCAATGACACGACAACCGTGCTCTTCAAGATCGCGGACGATCCTGCGGAGCTAACGAATCTCGCGTGGCAACAACCCGAGCGAACTCAGCAGCTTGTCAGAAAGCTGGACGAGTGGACGGCTTCGCTGCTGCCCAGCGCGACCTACGATCCCCAGGGACGCGGCAAAACAATGTTGCCACACTTCGCGGGTGCTCCCGATGCGATCAAACCCGATCCGCGATACAGAATTCCTTATCAAAATCCCGTCGCCACGGCGTACCCCGCTGCCGTAGCCTCGCCGGAAGCACCGAAGCCCGAGTCATGGGAAATCGAACAACCGCGGCGCAAGCCGTCAAATCCAGTTCCGAAAACGAATCGCCAGTCGACCGCCAACTTCTTCAAGAGTCGTGACCGCAACGGTGACGGATCGATCACGTTAAAGGAATTCATCGGCAATCCAGAAGGCCGCAACGTCCCCGCGCTGACGAGTCGGTTCAAGAAGCTTGATGCAAACGGTGACGGCAAGCTGGAACGAGTCGAACTGAAGTAGTCGATGTAACAGAAGCTTACGAAAAAGGCTGGGCCTGCACAAAGCGAAACAAGGTGATGAACTTTCCTGGAGCGGTTCTTTTGATTGAATGACTGATGACTCGAAATATGCCAATTCAAAAACTGAAAACCATCCTGTTTACTTTGGCTTGCTTTCTGCCCGTGGCCGTGACTCAGGCCGCCAACGTGCAACGGCCCAACATCATCTTCATCCTCGCCGATGACATGGGTTACAACGGGCTGAGTTGCTACGGCGCGACACGGATCAAGACGCCGAACATCGACCGTATCGCAAATGAGGGCATCCGGTTCACCGACGGGCACTGCGCCGCCTCGACCTGCACGCCGACGCGTTATGGCTTCATGACCGGACGCTACCCACTGCGTTCCTGGTGCAGCTACAGCGCGCTGAGCACCAACGCCCCGCTGCTGATCGATCCGAATACGCCGACCGTGCCATCCTTCCTCAAGTCGCACGGATACGCGACGTCGATCATTGGCAAGTGGCACCTTGGCTACGGAGAGGAGAAAGGCTTCGCCGACAACCGCGGCAAGACCCCGCCGAACTATTGGAAGCCGCGTGGCAAGGGGCCGGACTGGAACGGTCGGCTCACGCCCGGGCCGCCTGAGAACGGCTTCGACTATTCCTATGTCATCCCCGTCGCCAACAGCTTCCCGCCCTACGTTATCGTCGAGAACGACCGCGTCGTGGGCCTGCGCCCGGGCAGCCCGATCGGGAAGATGGAGTCGAAGAACAACGGCAGGATGGAAGGCGGCGAGGGCGCACGCTGGAAGGATGAAGACCTCGTCGACATGTTCACCCAGAAATTGGTGAAGCAGCTCGAGGACTACGCGCAGGGCGACAAGCCATTCTTCCTGTTCTACCCCGCGCACCAGCCGCACATCCCGTGGAAACCCCATTCACACTTCAAGGGCTCGAGCCAGGCGAAGGCCTACGGCGATGTGATCCAGGAACTGGACTGGTCGGTGGGCGAGTTGCTCAAGACACTGGACCGGCTTAAGCTGACCGACAAAACGATCGTCATCTTCTCCAGCGACAACGGCGCGAGCGGGCGTAATTTCAACGGCCACCGCGCCAACGGCCGCCTGCGTGGCGGCAAGGGCGACCTGACCGAGGGAGGGCACCGCGTGCCGTTTGTTGCGCGTTGGCCGGGCAGGATCAAGCCGGGCCAGGTGTCGGACGTGTTGGTCTCACAGACGGATCTATTCGCAACATTCGCCGCGATACTCGGGGAGGACCTACCGAAGGGCGCTTCGCCGGACAGCACGAACATCCTGCCTGCACTGATGGGCGGACAGCTTCCTCACCCCGAGCGACCGGTCGTCATGTCCAGCGGCGGGACGGGCATGCTTTCCATCCGATCGGGCAAGTGGAAGCTCATGCCCGGTCCCGGCGACTGCGGCTACCGCGAGTTCTTTGGCAAGAAGCCCCACCCCGCGCCCAAGCCTGGCGACCCGCCGGCGCAGTTGTATGACGTTGTCGCCGACCCCGGCGAACAGAATAACCTCTATACGAAGCACCCCGAGATCGTCCACGCGCTCTGGCTCACGCTGGAGAAGATCAAGTCGGAGGAGGGCTACAAGCCGGTGAAGCTGGAGCAGCCGGACAAGGCGCTGACGATGGAAGAGCTCAATGCGTTGTTCAAGAGGGGTAAACGATGAGAGCGATTTCGGCCACAACATACTTGTGTGTGGCGTTGGCGCTGACGTTCACTTCCACCGCGCATTCAGAGGACCTGGATACAAAGCCCAACTTCCTGATCATTGTCACCGACGACCAGGGGTATGCCGACCTGAGTGCGTTCAAACATCACGCTAAGGATGTCCACACGCCAAACATGGATCGTCTCGCAGCTCGAGGTGTATTGTTCACCGATGCTTATACTTCGGCTCCTGTGTGCAGTCCGTCTCGTGCAGGTTGGAACACCGGACAGCATCAGGTGCGATGGGATCCGAAGAGCAGTTTCGGATGCGGCTTGCCTGAGAATGTGACACATGTCGCCGAGATCATGAAAGCGAACGGCATGTAACGGCTCGTATCGGGAAGAATGACTACGGCAAAGGGCTACATCGACGTGATGTTCGCGAGGATCCGCTGAACCACGGTTTCGACGAGTTCCTGGGTTTCACCGCGCACGGGCACGATTTCTTTCTCCTTTCAAAAGACATTGAGACGAGAACGCCGGACCCGAAAGGTCACAGCGCCGTCGTCGGCCCGCTTATGCGCAACAAAGGTGTCAAGGAATTCAAGGAAGGCTATCTGACGGAGATCTTTACCGATGCTGCGATTGACTTCATGAAACGCAATCCGAAAGCCGCGATCTGGCCGAAAAGCATCCCGAAGTCGTGCAGCGGCTCAAGAAGTTGTACGCGGACTGGTCGAAAGAGGTCGCCGGAGAAATCAAGAGCTTTGGCAAACGAACATAGAAGGCACACCATGAAACACTTGAATCGGAATACGCTGTCTGGGTTGTTGATGCTCTGTGTGGCGCTCCAGCCCTCATATGCCGCTAGTGCGGAACCTTCGGTTGAGACCAACCGTGTCGTCGAGATCAAACTGCAGTCGTCCAAGACGTACGAGAACCCGTTCATCCAGATCGAACTGAATGCGATCGTCACCCGGCCGGACGGCAAAGAACTGCGGGTCCCTGGTTTCTGGGCCGGCGGCGACCGCTGGTGTTTCCGATATGCCTCGGGCCACGCCGGTAAACACGCCTGGTACACCGAGTGCACCGATAAGACAAACGTAAGACTGCATGGGGCCAAGGGCGAGATCGAAGTCGTCAAGTCTGAAGGCGACAACCCGCTGTCCCGGCACGGACCGCTCCGCGTGGCAAAGAGCCAGCGGCACTTCGAGCACGCCGACGGCACGCCGTTCTTCTGGCTGGGCGATACCTGGTGGAAAGGATTGTGCAAGCGACTGACCTGGGAAGGATTCCAGGAATTGACCGCCGACCGCAAGAAGAAAGGTTTCACCGTCGTACAGATTGTGTGCGGCACTTACCCGGATGAGCTGGGGTTGCTCCGGCCGAGTTGGGCAAACGAAGGTGGGATGCCGTATCTAAAGAAAGATTTCAGCGAGGTGAACCCGAAATATTTCGAGTATGCGGATCGCCGTTTGAAGCATTTGACCGATGCCGGCATTGTGCCCGCAATCGTGGGCGGTTGGGGGCGTGCCGTAGGATTAAACGCGGTGGGACTTGAGGGATACAAACGCCATTACCGCAACCTTGTCGCACGCTACGGTGCCTATCCCGTGGTTTGGATCCTGGGCGGCGAAACGCAAAAGAAACAGGGGCCATGGTACGAGGCGGCCGAATACCTGGATGCCACCGATCCCTTCGACCGGCTCCTGACGAACCACAGTTCGCACTTGCGTCACGCCTTCGACGATTCCGCGGTCTTCGACTTCGACATGGATGCCACCGGGCACCGCGGCTGGGAAACCGCCGGTTCTGCAATCGACAAGGCGATCAAGACCATCGCGGCGTCCCCCACGAAGCCATACGTGAGCGGGGAATCCTGTTACGAGCAGCACATGCAGGGAAACTTTGCCGACCTGCAGCGTCAGCAGTTCTGGGGCCTGATGCTTTCCGGCGCCGCGGGACATACCTACGGCGCGGCGGGCGTTTGGCACATGGGCACGCCGGAAGAGCACGGGAACTGGGGCGGCTGGAATTTCCAACCCTACGACCTGACGACCTGGCGGGAGGGCATGCACTTCCCCGGTTCGACTCAGCTCGGGCGCTCAAAAGCCTTGCTCGAGGAATACCCGTGGCAGCGATTCGAGCCGCATCCCGAATGGCTTGGAAAAGGAAACCCGAAGAAACGTCTCGAGAAGTACGCCGGGTTCGCCGGGCAAGGCCGTTTCGCGGCCGGGATTCCGGGTAAGGTAGTTTTTGTCTATCAGCCGAAACGCAAAAACTACACGTGGGATGGCATCCAGGTGCGGAACATTGAAACTGGCGACTACTCCACTTATTACTTCGACCCGGTCTCGGGGCGGCGATTCGATCACGGGGTGGTGACCATCTCCGGCGACTGGACCTCACCGAATGTACCGACGCCACAGGACTGGGTTTTGGTGATGGAGAAGGCGGATGAGTAAGGCGTCTGGCTTAATCCGTTGCATGCTGTTTTGGGCGTTCCTGAGTTTGTTGCACGTAGACGCGGCCGCAGCAAGTGCGCCTACTCAAGTGGTAAAACCCAACATCGTCCTTTTCCTCGTCGACGACATGGGAGTGATGGATACGTCGGTCCCAATGTTGACCGACGAACATGGCAAGCCGAAACGCTATCCGTGGAACGACTGGTATCGCACACCGAATATGGAACGGCTTGCGGCGAAGGGTGTGCGATTCAGCAATTTCTATTCGCACAATGTCTGCTCGCCGACTCGCGTGTCGATCATGTCGGGACAGAACTCGGCAAGACATCGCTGCACCGACTACATCTTTCCGTGGAAGAACAACCGGCTGATTGATACGCGGCAGTACCCGCTGTCGGTGTGCCAGCAGGTTCCGCCTGAGTGGAACTGGATCGGGTTGAAGAAAACCGATGTCACCCTGCCGAAGCTCATGAAGGAGGTCGGCTACAAGACGATCCACGTCGGCAAAGGGCACTTCGCGCCGGACAAACACACGGGGACCGACCCGCAGAATCTTGGGTTCGATGTGAATATCGCCGGTTCCGCAATCGGAGCGCCGGGTTCGTACTACGCGAAAGGCGGCTTCGGCAGGAATTCCAGGAACAAACATGCGCGACCCGTGCCGGGACTCGACAAGTACCACGGCACAGACATCTTTCTGACCGAAGCACTCACGCTGGAAGCGAAGACCGAGGTTGACAAAGCACTCGCCGCGGACAAGCCGTTCTTCCTCTATATGTCGCACTACGCAGTTCACTCGCCATTCAACTCGGATCCGCGTTTCGCAACGAATTACCGTGACAAGGGAAAGCCGCCGGCCGCCCAGGCTTACGCCACGCTGATCGAGGGCATGGATAAGTCGCTCGGCGATCTGATGGACCATGTTGAATCGAAGTGCGTCGCGGAGAACACGCTGTTCATCTTCCTTGGCGACAACGGCGGAGATTGTCCTTACGGGCCGCTTGATGACATTTCTGCATGTGCCCCGCTGCGTGGTCGAAAAGGTGCGAAGTGGGAAGGCGGTATGCGAGTTCCCTTCATCGCCGCATGGGCTAAGCCTGAGGCAACGAACGCGTGGCAGAAGAAGCTGCCAATTCCCGCCGACAGCATCCGTCAGGAAGTTGGCACGTGCTACGACCTGCTCCCGACGATCGGGGCGTTTGTCGGAGTGCCTGCTCCGGCAGACCACCATGTCGATGGTCAGGTTCTATTGCGTCTGCTGGCCGGACAATCGGACCCGAAACATCGAAACGCATTTCTGAACCATTACCCGCATCCCCGCCGCGGCCAGAGCAACTTCTTCACCACCTGGCGCGACGGTAACTGGAAGGTCATCTATGAGTATCTCGCGAAAGACGCTGATCGCTATGCACTCTACGACCTGGCAAACGACCCGAGTGAGTCAAACAACCTTGCGGCGGAACAACCGGCACAACTCAGGAGCATGATGCAGGGCATGGTCCGGGAGCTGAAATCGCGAAATGCGGTCTATCCGTTGCAAGACGGTAAGACTCTGAAGCCAGTGATCCCCGAGGAGAAGAATTCATGAATCGCGTCGCGCTGGTATTGGCTTGTGCTGCATTCACAGGTCTTGCCGCTAACTCCAACGCCGCTGATAAACCCAACATCCTGTTCATCCTTGTTGATGACATGGGCTGGCGGGATCTGGCCTGCTACGGACACAGGATTCACGAAACGCCCAACATTGATGCTCTGGCTTCGCGAGGGATGCGATTCACGAACGCCTACGCGGCGTGTCCGATCTGCGCTCCATCGCGTGCCGCCATCATGACCGGGAAGTTTCCGTCGAACTCGGGCTTTGTGGACAACTTTGCCAGTGAGCTGAACGGCAGGACGTTGCAGCGTGCCAAAGACCGGCAGTTTCTGAAACTGGAAGAAGTCACTCTTGCGGAAACTTTGAAGGCGGGTGGCTACCAGACCGGGTTTCTCGGCAAGTGGCATTTGAGCGGAACGAATGAATCGCGTCTTCCGACCGACCAGGGTTTTGACGTCAATGTCGCGGGCGGCTGGTGGGGGCACCCGCGTGGGCGGACGGGCTACTTCAGTCCATACAACATGTTTGCTCTCGAGAATGGGCCGAAGGGCGAATACCTGACCGATCGCCTGACGAGCGAAGCCATTCAGGTGATGGACGGTTTCTCGAAGCAGGCCAAACCGTGGTTGCTCTACATGAGCTACTACACAGTCCACGCACCGCTTCACTCGAAACCAGAGAAGACAAAGAAGTACAAGGAGAAGGCCAGACAGGCGAACGTGAAACTCAAGAGTCCCGCCTATGCGGGGATGGTCGAATCGCTGGATGAAAACGTCGGACGGATGCTGGATTGGCTCGACGAAAAGAGGCTGCGAGAAAACACGATCGTCATCTTCACGTCGGATAACGGCGGCATGGTGAAAGCGACGAATAATCGTCCGTTGCGCAGCTTCAAGGGAGACATCTACGAAGGCGGCATCCGCGTGCCGTGCATCATCGACTGGCCCGGCGTGATCGAACCTGGGGCGGTAAGTGACACACCGATCAGCGGCGTGGATTTCTATTCCACGCTTCTCGCCATGGCCAGGCTGCCGCAGCAGTCTGAGCATCATGAGGACAGTGTAAACCTCGTGCCGCTTCTCAATGGTGATACCGATTTCAATCGCGGTCCATTGGTCTGGCATTATCCAGTCGGCGTACCGCACATCGCCCATTCCAAACCGGGCAGCGTTATTCGCGATGGCGACTGGAAGTTCCTGCGATTCTACGAAGACGGGCGCGAAGAAGTTTACAACCTGAAGCAGGACGTCGGCGAATCGACAAATCTGCTTGCATCGATGCCAGAGAAGGCCGCAAAGCTGAAGGCTCAGTTAGATGCCGTGCTCAAAGCACATGACGCGACAATCCCGATTGCCGTCCGGGCGAAACCCTCGCGTCCTGCAAGGAAGAAAAAGAGATCAAACTGAGCAATGTGGTCGGATTCGCCAGAATTCCCGACGCAGGATTTCTGGCGAATCCACCACGAAACGAAATCTCGCACGAAGACACAAAGAGAGAAACCATGAGATGTCTCAATTCACATCGGCTTCGTGTCTTTGTGCCTTTGTGCGCAATTCTACTCTGTTCGACGGCGAGCGCTGCCGAGTCAGATCGCCCCAACATCCTGTACATCGCGCTCGAAGATATTACGCCGATGATGGGATGTTATGGGGACGCGTATGCGAAGACGCCGAACTTCGACAAGCTTGCCGAGGAAGGCATTCGATACATGAATGCTCATGCCGTGGCGCCTGTCTGCTCGGTATCACGCTCCAGTATCGTCACAGGTATGTATCCCAGCACCATTGGTACAATGCATCATCGCAGTGGAGGCGTCCCGGCCCCCGCGTTTCTAAAGTTCGTTCCTAACCTCATGAGCGACGTGGGTTACTACACCACCAATCACAAAGGCGACTACAACATTGTCGGCATGAAGTATGACAAGCAGGGAAAGAAAGGCGGCGATACCCCGTGGCGAAGTCGGCCGGATAAAAGTCAGCCGTTTTTCTCAAAGATTGATTTTGGTGAATGTCACTCCAGCGTCACCAAGACTTCAGAAGACGTCATCGTCCAAGCACGACTGAATCGTCTGCGGCCGAGTGACTTCCACGATCCTGACAAGGCGCCCATTCCGTCGTATCACCCTGATGACCCTGTCTTTCGCAAAGCCTGGGCCCGCTACTATGACGCCGTCACTCAGGTTGATTACCGCGCCGGAGAGGTTTTTGCAGCACTCAAGGAAGACGGTATCTGGGACGACACCATCATTATCGTCTGGGCGGACCACGGTGTCGGCATGCCTCGCGGTAAACACACTGCGTGGGAACAGGGCACCCATGTGCCGCTGATCGTTCGCTTTCCTGAAAAGTACCAGCACCTCGCACCTGCTAGGTCAGGAGCGGTCCTCGACGATCTTGTCTGCCTGATGGACATGGCTCCCTCGGTCCTGACCCTGGCTGGCATTGCCCCTCCCGAATACATGCAGGGCCGCGCGCTGCTCTGTAAGGGCGACGCGCAAGTACGTGAGTTTCTCGTTGCCGTACGAAACCGACTCGACACCCGCACGCAGTTCGTTCGTTCGATTCGAGACAAACGGTATCGGTACATGCGGCACTTCTACCCTCAACGCCCGTACGCCCCGTACGAGACCTACCAGTGGGAAGCGCCCATTTACGACCGCTTCCAGCAACTGGCACTCGCCGGACAACTGAAAGGGCCGCAGGCTGAATATGCCCAGCGATTCAAGGCCGTCGAGCAGCTCTACGATTCGGAACGTGATCCGGAAATGGTGCATAACCTCGCGGGCGATCCTGCTTACGCGGAGTTACTGAAGCAGATGCGCCAGCGGCTTCACGACTGGATGATCGAGACACGGGACCTCGCTCTCGTCGAAGAACGCGAGCTTTATGAACGGGCCAAAGGGCGATCTCTCTGGGCAGTCGGTCAGGAACTCGACAACTACGAACGGATCCTCGAAACCGCCAACCTCCAGCTCCACGGCGAGTCGGCGCTCGCGGACTTGCAGACTCGCAGCACGGATGCCGACCCGCTGGTCCGTTACTGGGCTGTGCTGGGTTTGATGGTGATCACACAGACTGCCGACAGCGACGTGGTTGCGGAGATTCTGCCGAGCCTCAACAAATCGCTCACCGATGAATCGATCGACGTGCGTCTGCTTGCCGCCGAAGGATTGTTCAACCTGGGTTACTACAGGAAAGCCCTGCCGGTCGTGATTGCCGAGATGTCGCATCCCAACACTGACGTGCAGGTGCGAGTCGGCAACATCCTCGACTCCCAGCCGCCGGATGCGAACGAGCAGCTGGCGTCCGCGATCGAACCTCTGGCGGTCGCGATGAAGAAGTTTCGGCCAACAATGCGCTACGGCAGCACCAATAAACCCTTCGACCGCGCCTACCGGGCGATCACTGGCCAGCAACTTTACTTCCGTTGGGGCATGGGAGCATCCGGTTCACCGAAGAGTCCGTTAATCGCTGTCCAGAAAAAGCCCTTCGTCGCGAAACCCGCCACACAATTGACGCCACAGTCAGGAAACCCGAAGCGTCAGCGAGGGAAACCGGCGACACTGAAAGGGATTGGCGGAAAGATCGCTGAAGTGAGCAGCTTCCATCCCGGCCACGAACCGGAACACATGCTCGACGGCGACCCCGCCACATTCTGGCACACACGATTCAAACCGGAGTTTGCCGAGCGGCCTCACTTCGTCGTTCTTCAGGTTCCGGCCGACAAACCGATCGCCGGGTTGGCTTACACCCCGCGCACCAAACCAAACGGACGAGTCCTGGGTTATGAGGTCGCGGTCTCAGACGACGGGAAAACATGGTCGAGTCCCGTGGCGAAAGGCAAGCTCCAAGCCAACTCAACAGACCAGCACGACATCGAGTTCAATGCACCGGCGGACGTTCGCTTCATCAAACTCGTCGTCACCGATGCCGTTTCCGCCGGCGGGCAACCCATCGCGGCCATCGGTGAGTTGGATGTACTGGTAAAGGAATGAGGATGAGCATGAATCACCTGATTACAACCCTCCTGGGCTCAGCGGTCGCTCTGATCGCGATCTGCACGCGGCACGTCGGAGGCGAGGAAACTGATCGGCAAGCATTGCCTCCGATCCAGTTCGTGGGAGGCGATACTCATTTCACTGCTGCAAATCAAAAACGGGTCGAACTCGTTAAGCAAATACCAAGCCTGGTAGCTCTGTGGGATTTTGTTCAACGGCGGGATTCGTGGCAGACGCACAATCCATTTATTTCCATCCCGGGAAAATCTGGCGGGCGGGCCTATGAACTCGAACCGAGAAACATATCGCGCGACTTTTGGCATGAGGGACCGCAAGCGACGCTTGCCGATTTTGAGTTGTTTGGGCGAGGACCATTCGGTCAAGCCGTCCGCTTTTCGAGTCCTACCAGCAAGGCGCATTTACCAGTCCTGGCCGTGCCACGAAAGAATCTTCACGACTCACCTCTGGATATCAAAGGCAAAGGAGAATCTGTCACGCTGGTGGTATGGCTGCTTTACGAAAGAGGCAATCATGCGATCGCTGGAATGTGGCATGAGGGCACCGTTACCCCGAAGGGAGAACCTCCCAAAGTAAAGGAGCCCGGCAAGCGGCAATTCGGGCTTTTCGCTGGTCTGCAGGCAAACAAGGGCGGGATCGGTGCTCACATTTCGGAGAATGGCGGTGCATCGTTTGGCGACATCTACGCTCGGCACCTTGCGTCCGCGCCAACGAAAATGAAAAAGATCAAACCGGATACGAAACCCGCCGCTTCGGATTCATTCTGGAACGCAGTCGGTATGGTGTTCCACAACGAAGAAAATCGTGTGACCGCCTATGTGAATGGTTTGGCCGAGGAAGTGTGGGTGGAGAATCCGAAGGCGTCACGATTCTTTCAACATACCTGGCGCGCCTGGCAGCAGGGACAGCTGGCTGCTCTGGATGGAATCCAACCGGGTGAGGACGTGGATTTTCCCAAGGATCAGTTCTATAGCCCTCCCGAGCATAAGCCGGTTGAAACGAAAATCATCGAGCGGACATCGGGTCGCGTCGTACGGCTGGAAACCTATCCGTTCACAAAGGTCGAGGCGACCTATCAGGTGCAGCCGGACGGAACGTTAGGGAAATCACTCAAGCGTGAGTTGGTGGCATTGAAATCCAATCCCTACTATTTCGGCTCCGACATCTATGCTCCCAAGTCAATTGAGCAGGGCGGGCCGTTTACGATAGGTCGCGTCATTCACAGCAATCGGCACGCGACGCTTTCCGCGTGGATCGGTGGTGTCGCCGTCTTCGACCGCGCGCTTTCTGACGACGAAATGAAAAGGCTCGCGACAATTGGGAATTGCTCGGGCGCGGTTCAGTAAAGTGTCAAGGAGGGGATAATGGAGGTCGGAGCAAACTCACCTGCCATTATGTTGAAACTGCGCATGAGCATAGTTGCAGTGCTTTGTTGGCTGGCAGGCGCATCGTCCGCCTTAGCGGCTCAGAGTCCGGAAGAGGTTGTCGCCGGATTTGACAAGCGGGTGGAAGCCATGTTTCACGCCGAATCCGGCAAGCCACTGGTGCGCGCGAAGAAGCAGAAGCCGCTCGGTCCCGGGCGTGGCAACTATGTTCGGGCCTACTCATATTCCATCGTCGGTTTCGCTGCTCGTTGCCTCTACCTGAACGAGATGCTGGACGAGGCTAATGCCGCGCTCTCCGAGAACGCTCAGCATTATCTCGATAACCCAAAGGACATCAATGACCGCGACAGCTTTCACTGGCACGCGGATGTTGTTATGCGGCTTGTGGAGATGTACGGCAGCAAGGGGACAAAGCATCCCGGCAGGATTACGAAGGAAACCGAGGCACTGATATTAAAACCGATCTGGGAGTACGCGAAGCAGGTTTCCTGGCTCGATAAAGCTGAGCATAAAAAGTCACAGACCTGGCACATTTACTTATCAGAGAATCATCATGCCATGAGCTTCACCGTGTGCTGGCACTTCTCCAAGATCGCGAAGGATCGCCCCGAATACAGAGATCTGAAGTACGATGACGGTGCCACGGCGGCGGAACACTACCGCGCCTGGAATGAGTATTTCGTGGTCTATTGTCGTGAGCGTGCCCGCAAGAGCCCCTGCATCGAGATGATGAGTGATGACTACAACGCCACGCTGATCAAGGGCTTTTACAATTTCCACGACTTTGGCGCCCCGCAGGTAAGGCGTTCGGCCGGACTGCTGTTGGATCTCTACTTTGCCTATTGGGCGCAGGAACAGATTGACGGCGTTCAGGGTGGTGGGCGATCACGCATCTATTTCTACAAGGGACTCAGTCAGGACCGAAGCCACGGAAACGCCCCGCTGGCGTGGTTCTACTTCGGAATCGGCCAGCAACCTGCGGTCTATGGCCATGACGTGAGTGCGGCGCTCAGTGACTATCGTCCACCCGCCGTGGTGGCCGATATCGCGCTCGACGTGTCGGGACGTGGCCGCTATGAAGTGCGGCAGCGTCCACAAGGACTGGGGGTGCAGGGCCGGCCCTTGAAAACAGCTGTTACGACTGTGTCAACCAGGATGCGAACTGATGGTGGTGGCATTCTGCGCTACAGCTACTGTGATCCCGCCTTCATCATGGGAACTCCAATGACGGCGGCACGGCCTCTGAAGGACTGGGCAGCAATTAGCGCCCAGAACCGCTGGCAAGGTGCAATCTTTGCCGGTGGACACGATACCCGGATCGTCCCCATCGTGCGTCCCAAAGACAACCGTCGCGCCTTGAACGCCCAGTGGTCGGTGCAGAGCAAGGGAAGCCTGATCACCCAGAAGCTCAAGCATCACAGGGGCGGAGCTGAGATGATCGTTTGGATGTCCAATGACGGATTGAGTGAGCCCGTGGAAGAAGATGGCATCATTTTTGTGGAAGCTGAAAACGCTTACGCAGGAATCAAAGTAGTCCAAGGTGGTTTCAAGTGGAGACATACTTCTTTCATCGCCACTACGGGAGAAAAGCACAGGCGATCAACCCCAGAAGGAAAAACAATGATCCTCAATGAAGAATACGCCCCCGTAATCCTTGAGGTGATGGCCAAGAGCGACGTCAGCAGTTTCGACGCCTTCAAGACGATGGTGAAAGCCTGCAGGATTAGAATGAATGGTCCGGTGCTGGAATACAAAACCATCTACGGTGAGCAACTGACCTTCGACACGAGTACCAGAGAGGCGCCCACCATCAACGGGCACCCGGTCAACTACGCCCCAAAAAAGGTCTTTGAAAGCCCCTTCCTCAACGCAAACTGGAACAGCGGTATCGTGACCATTACCAAGGGCGATCGAAAGAAGGTGCTGAATTTTGAAAATGGGAACTCAGCTCAGCGCAAGTAGCAACGCTGAGAAACATCTTTAAAGATAACAAAAAGACGGGGAGTATTTGCATATACCGCGCAAAACTTTCATCTGAGGCGTTAAATGAAAAAGAGAAAAAATGAAAAAACACAACAAGTATTCCCACTCCTTATCATTTGCTTAATTTTTTTAACGCTTGGATACAGTGAAAACTCAAGAGCTATAGCCGCCGAAGCTTCAGCGCGAGATAAAATCCTAACGTTTGGCGTCAATGGCAAGCGCAACATGCTCTATGACGCCCGCCAGCGACCGCAATCGGTGTTGTTACATGGCCGGGTGTACATTGTCTACAACGCAGATGCCACTGCTACAAAAAACAACAAGGGCAATGCCTATCCGATGCTGATCACCTATGACCCTCAGACGCGTCGGTTTACCGAGCCGGTTCATATCGGACCAAAAAACAGCGATCACCATTTCAGCCCGATCATTTGGGCCGACGAATCCGATTACCTTCATGTGCTTCACGGTTGCCACAGGACGCCGGGCACTCATCTCATTTCAACAAAACCTGTCGTTGCGGGGGCGTCCACGGTGAGATGGAAAGAAGCACCTCAAATCGCCCCAAAGTTGTCTTACCAGACGGTCTACCGAGTATACGATGAAAAGGAAGTGATTGCTTACCGAACCGATGGCCACACCAGCTCTTGGACCTACCGGATCAGTGACGACAACGGTAAGACGTGGGTCGGTCCCGAGCATGATGTCATCGATCTCGACATCAAGGGCCGAACCGACTGGTCGTCCTACCGCACGGCGCTCCCGAGTGAGGACGGCAGACACCTACACATGGTCTACGTGGACTACGACGACTATATAACAGAACTCACTCCGGCTCGGCTCTACAATCCGCGCTACGACCGAGTCGTTGGCAATGAGTGGAAGTATAACCTCTCCTACGTGAAGATTGATTTGGAGAACCACGAGGTCACCAATATTGATGGAAAGGTGCTCCGCACGCCGATCGACATCGATTATTCGAAGGATAACTGTCTCATCTGGGACACGGAGGGGCGAGGCGCAGGCATCCCGCCCGTAATTGCCTTGGATGCGGAAGGCGATCCGACTTTTCTGCACGTTCTTTCTGAGGGCAATCTGAAGACGCATGGCTACTACTACGTGCGCCGTGAAGAAAGTAAGTGGCTCCAGACCAGGATCCACTCTTCAAACCACAACTGGAATGGCGGCTACTTGGTTCATGACGCCGATGGAGCCATTCACGCTTACCTGATCACCGGAGAGGGATATCTGGAAGGCGGCTACATGGATGGCCGTGGTGGTGGAAGTGTTGAGGAATGGATTTCCAAGGACAAAGGAAGAACATGGAGCAAAAACCGTGACCTGACACCGGATCGAGCACAATATCCCGGCTGGCGCTTCAATCACGTTCAACCAGTAGTTCGTCCCGATGGGACGCGGGTAGCGGGCATGCTCCTTTTCTATGGGTGGAAGGACGCGGATACCCCCACAGCAAAAGCCTTTCTACTGGACGAGGGATCATAACCAGCCGCTGGATGTGACGGTCCTTGCTAATGCTCGTACCGCACCTCAGCTAATGCGTTCGACATAAAAAAGAAACTGGAATATGCATATGAAAGCTTCAGATACAGACCGACTCATGGTCTTTATTTTATGCGGCATTTTCTTTTGGAGCACCGCAGTCATTGCGAATGCGAACGAGGAGAAGGCAGCCAATATAATTAAGCTCTGGCCCAAAGATGCAGCGAGTCAAGGCTCCGAAGGCATGGGAGTTCCCAAGCCCGACCGGGGCGATGGACACATACGCCTCACCAATATAACCGTACCTTCAGTGCGATATTTCCCAGGTCCCGTTACGAAGAAGCCTGTGCCCGCGGTCATTTTATGTCCGGGAGGAGGATACGTCTCTCTTGTCACAACGAAGATGACCCCGATTGCCGAATGGCTCAATGGTCACGGAATCTCTGCATTTATCCTGATATACCGGGCCCCCAAGAAACGTAAAGAAGCTTTTCAGGATGTTCAGCGAGCTGTCCGGATTGTCCGCTCGCGAGCATCAGAGTGGAACATAGACCCAAGGCGGATTGGAGTAATGGGGTCTTCAGCGGGAGGACACCTTGCGGCCCGGGTCAGTACAGGTTTTGATATTAAAACATATCAGGAAGTAGATAAGCTTGACGGTGTCAGCTGCAAACCAGACTTCACGGTTTTGCTTTACCCGGCCTATATGAACAAGGGGAAGGAGCTGAGTAAGGAGTTTACTGTTTCCAATGAAATCACCCCAACGCTGATTGTATCAGCCAAAGACGACAAGGGCTTCTTTCCCGGAAGTCCAATTTATGCCAATGCTCTGAAAGAAGCCGGTGCATCCATTCGTGTCCACTTTTTTGATAAGGGCGGTCACGGATTCTCCATTCGGCCTAAAGAGTACCCGCTTTCCACTTGGCCGGATCTTTGTTTGCAATGGTTTAGAGACAAGGAAATTATTGAAGAAGAAGCCAAACAAGAGAATGCGCCTGACAAGAAATAGCTCGGGCGAGGTTCGGTGAAGTGTTAAAACCTCACAAACAGTTGGAGCGGAAAGCTCTGATTACATGCTTGCAGTGAGAGACGAATGACAATGCGCAAACATATGGCGTGCTGTCTGATATTGGGTTTCGCGATATCGCTAGGTTGCGCGGAGGCCAAGGCTGTATCAGAGTCGGATAAGATTGTGACGGTGGACCTGCTGACCGTCAAAGAACCACGGTCGGAAGCCGAGTCACGGTTGCGGGTCATCCGGTTGACGACGCGCGGCGGCGCGACGGGCTATGGGGATTATCTTGATTTCGGTCTGCCCGCCGAGAATGAGGAAGAGACACTGGCACGGTTGGTGAACCGCTATGCCGCACAGAATCATAAAAAGAACATCTTCCTGACTGACCCTTCCATGCGAGCCGTTGGGGTCGGTCACACCATCCTGGGTCAGACTGCCGAGCAAGTGCTCCATGCCCAACCCGTAACTGGTTTGAGCGTTAATGCACTGTTCCCCAGAGAAGGCTTTGGCCCGATGTGGCAGGGTCCGGGAAAATCTGGACTGGTCATCGCGCTGCAGGCAGCCTTGCTCGACCTCGCTGAGGCAAAGGGTCCATGCCGTGTGCGGCTCTGTTCGTCGATTTCGATTGACCGGGAGGAAGACGGCAAGCGCCGCCTCTGCACTCCTGACGAAATGCAGCAGACGGTGGCATCGCTCAAGAAAGCGGGCTTTACCGCCGTGCGGCTGGAACTGGCCGGTGCACTCGATGAGGAGATGAAGGCACGCGGCGAATGTGCCCCCTACCGCTACCCGCAGGAGGTACTGGGCCGTATCGACAGCCTGGTGTTGGCGTCGAAAGAGGCTGCCGGCACGGAAATGGATCTGGTCGTCGCCGCTGACATGAACTTGAGTACGGATGGCATGACCTACCTGGCACTGCATTGCCAAAGGAACGAGGTGACCCTGCTCGAGAATCCCATGGCGCTCCGGCACCTGCACGAACAGTGTGAGGCACGCAAGGAGTTCAGCCAGTCTCTGGGGTTTGGCGGAGATTATCATGTGATCGAAGACTTCGTCCAGGGCATCAAGATGCATGCCGGCACGGTCCTGGTACCGGATGCCGGCCACATTGGCGGGGTAAAAATGCTCGCTCGGACGGCGGACCTGGCAAAGGAAGCCCAGCTAAAGGTGGCTCCGGTGGTGCAGGGGGGACCACTTTCATTGCTGGCGGTCGCGCGGTCGCTCTCCGGACGCGATGAAGTGCTGTGGGTGACATCACCATACCAGGAGCAATGGTTGAAGGATGACGGTGTGCTGAAGATACCCTTGCGGATGACGCAGGGATCCCTTGTTACAGAATCGTGTGAGATTGATGAAACGAAGTTTCAGGTAAGGCCTATCGTCCAAATAGAAACAAATACAAAGAAGAAGTGATGGACCATCAAGTAATAAGCAATCAACTAAATCGTCGGGGATTTCTCAAACAATCTGTGTTAGGGTTAGGTGCGCTTGCGGGGCTGCCGTCGCTATGCCACCCGCTATTTGCAGCTGCCTCGGACAAGGCTAGCCGCATCGAAGCACTGGAACTGCTCGTGTTGCAACGAAATCGCGAGCAGCGGCGCGTGCTGAAAGTCATCTCAAGCACAGGCGCAGCTGGATTTGCGGATTTTCCGGACATCGACTACGCGCCGGCACTGGGCGGTGTCGCCACGAATCATCTGATCGGCGCCAATCCCTATGCCGTGGAAGCCATCTGGTCAAAGATGCGGCAGGCCGGTGTCCTCTGTTCGCATCGCACCGCCTTGGATTATGCCCTGTGGGACCTGCTCGGCAGGGAAACCGGTAAGCCCGTCTACGAACTGCTCGGCGGTCCGGTGCGCGACCGGATCAGGATCTACCGCTATAACAAACCGAGCCGGGACAAACTGTTTCATGAAGACGCATGGCGCACCTTGGGTCGAAACTTCGCCCAACAGCCCGGTGCGGCCGTGAAGACGGATCCGTGGTTAAACTTCGAAAGATTTAGCGGCAAGAAAGCGTGGGAAGATGGTGACAGCGAGGGCGGCGGAAAAATGCCGACCGAAGAAAACATGGCCTTCAACGAAATGGTTTTCCGCTGCCTTCGTGAAGGGGCTGGCGACAAGGTGGACCTGATCCACGGCGGTCACGGTCAGTGCTCTGCCGAAGGAGCCATCGCGACCTGCAAACGACTCGAAAAGTATGACCTTCTCTGGATGGAAGAGCCGGTGGCGCCAACCAGTAGCATGGATGAAATGGCCAAAGTGGCTCGTGCAACCACGGTCCCCATTGCTACGGGAGAAAACCTTCAGGGCCTGGAAGACTTCACCCGTTTGATCGATAAGCGTGCCGCGTCGGTTCTCAATCTGCCACCGCCCAATGTGGGCGGACTGACCGAAGCACGCAAGATCGCCACCCTGGCCGAAATACGAGGTATGCAGATTGCGCCGCATTTCTTCAATTATGGTCCTTTAACCTGGGTAGCCATGGCCAACCTTTGCATGGCCACACCCAATGTGTTGATTCTTGAAGCAAATTCTTTGAGAGAAAATCCGTCCGGGCCCAGAAGGCTGAACAAGAATCTCTTTTTCAAAGAACCTATCAAAATCGACGGCTACTACTTCGTGCCTTCCGGCAAACCGGGATTGGGTTATGAATACGATGAGAAATTCGTTGTGAGCCGGACAAGGTTAGCGTGAATAACGAATAGTGTGAATGAGTTTCTGCTTCAGGCCCCGGCTCTATAAAGATAGCGATGAACGACCACACCTAGGGAAACTAAATATGAATCTCTGGCACATTCCTGGATACGTGGGAATCCTCTTTTTGAGCCTGCAAACTCTTTCGCCCTCGACACTATCGGCAGGAGTACCGGGACAGCTAGGTCCATTCTTCGAAAAGCATTGCATTGATTGCCACGAAGGTGCGCAAGCGGAAGGCGGCTTAGACCTTATGTCACTTAAATGGAGCCCAGAGGATTCGCATAACGAAAGCATATGGGTAAAGATCTACGACCGGGTTGTGTCCGAGGAGATGCCGCCGGAAGAGGCAAGCGAATTAAGCGACGCCGACCGAGAAGCGATGGCAAAGGATTTAAGTCAGCGACTTATCGAGACAAGAGAAACAGCATACGCTCAGAATGGCCGAGCCGTTTCGCGACGAGTCAACCGCTTTGAGTATGAGAACATCCTTCGCGATCTCCTGCACGATCCTCACCTCAAGATCGCGGATCAGTTACCCTTGGACGGTGAGGTTCATGGCTTCGCCAAAGTGGGCGACGCTCTTGATGTTTCTCATGTACAGGTCGATGCCTACCTGGACGTGGCCGAGTTTGCCCTTCGTCGCGCGCTTGAGTTCCCCGCGGAAAAACCCCAGCCCACTACGAATCGTTACTACGCCCGCGAGGAAGGTCGGATGTGGGCTGGTGGGGGGAATGGCGGCTGGGCGCGATTTTCTCTCGCGCTGGAGGGGCTCGACATCAATGAGGAATACTCCTTCAACAAAAGAGGTTTTGATCCAGCCAGGAAGGCCGGGAAGGTCCAGTCCGTGGGGACCACCGTCGACGATACCGAGGCGGAACGCACCGGGCCCTGGCGCAAGTCCACCCGTCGCTCCAACCACGTCGGGGCCCACTACCTGGCTGACGACAACAAGAACACGGGGGCCTACGCAATCAAGTGGAAGGCCACGTTACCGAAACCCGGGACCTACGAAGTGCGGGTCAGCTTTGGCGGAGGAGAGGGGCTGGCCAGGAAGGCACCCTATCGGGTTCGCCACGCCAAGGGCGAAACCCGCCTGACCATCGATCAAAGCCAGAAGCCGACCATACAAGGCCTCTGGTATTCCCTTGGGCGTTTCACCTTCGGTTCAAGCGTCGCTGATCCGAAAACCGAGCCGGTGGTGGCCGAGGTATCGCTGAGTAACAAGGACGCCAGAGGTTGGGTGATCGCGGATGCAGTCCAGTTCGTGCATCTGGATGATTTGAACGGAAACAAGGATGGAAACCCGAAGCGTAAGCGAGGGACGCCGGAATCCCCTGCTAACGCTTCGCGTGACCAGACGTCGCCATACCTTGAGGACGCGTCCACTGCCATTTTTCGTGGAGCCTACACCCCGTTCTACTACGGATTTGAAAAATTCAAAGCACCTGTTCGGGGTGACTACCGCCTGCGCCTGAAGGCACGATCGGTGCTTCGCCAAACCGACTACGTCGACTGGGAGGGGGAAAAGAAACCGCGCCACTATCCGAACCTGGTGCTCGATGCGACGCGGCGTTATCCGACTCCGGTGAATGATCGCATCTTTGCCGGAAAACGCAGTGAGCCGGTCAAAGTCTATTCGTCGACCCTTTATGAACCGAACACCCAGAGCATGCTGCCGATCGGGATGTTCGAAGCGCCGCCGGAAACACCCGGGATTTCTGAACTGGAAGCCTTCTTGGAGAAGGGGGCGATGGTGAAGCTCGATTGCATGCGCCTGCCCAGCCCGATGGTGCCGGCCATGCCGCATACCATCCAGCCAACGGATGGCGGATATCCCGGGGTCGCTTTTCATTGGCTCGAGGTTGAAGGCCCGATCGTTAAGGAATGGCCGCCCGCGTCCTACCGGGCGCTGTTTGGCGACGTTCCATTTAAGCAGGCGGGCCGCCATGTCGTGGCCGTCTCGGAACAACCGTTGCAGGATGCCGGCAGGCTGTTGGCCACGTTTATGGATCGGACGTATCGGCGTCCGGTTGCGAAAGCGGAGTTCGACCGATTCTACAAATATGCGAAGCAGCTGTTGGAGGAGGAAGAGACGTTTACCGAGGCGATGATCGCGACATATTCGGCGGTCCTGGCTTCGCCCGAGTTCCTCTTCCATTGCGGGCAACCGGGCGAACTGGATGATTTCGCACTCGCCGAGCGCCTCTCATTTTTCCTCGGCGAATCGATGCCGGACGACCGTCTTCGCGCCTTGGCTCGACAAGGAAAGCTTCGCGAGCCCAAAACACTTCGAGCGGAAGTCGATCGCCTGCTCGACAAGCCTGAAGCGAAACGTTTTGTGCAGGAGTTCCTCAATTCCTGGCTCAAGCTCGACGAGATCAACGACACCGATCCCGACCGGGAGCTCTATCCGGAGTACGCTGGAGACTGGTGGCTCGTGAACTCGATGGTCGAGGAGTCGCGTCTCTATTTCGCCGATCTTATTGCTGGCAATCGGCCGTCTCGGAACGTCATCGATGCCGATTACACGTTCGTCGACGAACGTCTTGCGCGGCATTACGGCGTCCCCGGGGTCTTCGGCCCTTCGTTCCGGCGCAAGTCTCTTCCGGAGAACAGCCCTTACGGGGGAATTCTCACCCAGGCGGCCGTGCTCAAGGTGACAGCGAACGGAACAGTCACCTCACCCGTTTTACGCGGCGTGTACGTGATGGAGCGACTCCTGGGCGATCCTCCTTCTCCGCCGCCACCGTCCGTTCCGGCCGTGGAACCGGATATCCGTGGTGCGGCGACGATTCGAGAGTTGCTGAAGAAGCATCGTGCGGATGCATCCTGTGCCAGCTGCCATAGCAAGATCGATCCTCCGGGTTTCGCGCTGGAGAGCTTCGACGTCATGGGGCGCTGGAGGAAGAACTACCGCTCGCTCACGCAGGGATTGGAGCGTATCGAGGGAGTGGGCCGGAGTGGTAACGAATTTGTTCATTACATCGGTAAGGAAGTCGATGCCTCCGGTGTGACGCCCAGTGGCGAGCACTTCGACGACATACTCCAGTTCAAGAAACTCCTGCTGCAGGATGAGGAAGCCATTGCACGCAATTTGACCGAGCAGCTCTTGGTGTATGCAACGGGAGCACCGGTTGGTTTCGCAGATCGCGATGACGTTTCGGCGATTCTCGAAAAGAGTCGGGCGTCGAAGTTTGGCGTTCGGACGATCATTCATGAAATCATTCAAAGTCCATTGTTCCTGCGGAAATAAGCTGATGAAAACATCCCGTCGAACCTTCCTGCGCGCCGCTGGCGTCGGCCTGAGTCTGCCCGTCCTTGAATCTTTCGGGGCCGCTCCTGCGAAGGCCTCGCCGAAGCGCATGATCGCCATCAACCAGGATCTCGGCTTCATTCCCAAACACTTTTTTCCAGAGAAGTCGGGCAGGAATTATGCGTTGTCTCCTTACCTCGAAAAAATCGCGGCGCACCGGGAACAGTTCACCGTGTTCAGCGGGCTCTCACATCCGGGCGTCGACGGGGGACACCGCGCTGACAAGACGTTTCTGACCGCGGCGCCGCACCCTGGGCGAGCGAGTTTTCGCAATAGTATTTCCCTGGACCAGGTGATGGCCAATCAAGTGGGGCATGAGACACGTTTCCGATCGCTTTCACTCGGGATCAACGATTCGAGGAGCCTATCCTACACCCAGGCGGGCGTTGAGATCCCCACCATTCAAAGTGCGGCGGAACTCTACAAGAAGATGTTTCTTCAGGGTGATCGCAAAGCGATGGAGGTACAACTCGTTCGGCTGAAACGAAAGGGGAGCATTCTCGACGTTGTAATGGGGCAGAGCTCGGATCTAAGTAAACGTGTAAGCGGTTCAGACCGCGAGCGGATCGACCAGTTTCAGACGGCGGTCCGCGGCCTCGAGCAGCGACTCACCGAGGCGCAAGCCTGGGAAGCCCGACCGAAGCCAAAGGTGGACGAGGCCATGCCAGAGTACCCACAAGATAAGAAGCAGTTCTTTGACATGGTGCGCATGATGAATGACATGTCCCGGCTCGCCTTCCAGACGGATTCCACCCGGGTGATTACGCTGTTCCTGGGCGGTGTGCGCACCCCGGGAGTCAATCTTGGAGATGGGCGTACGATCGGCGGTTACCACAACATTTCCCACCATGGAAAAGATGAAGAGAAACTGAGACAGCTCGCCGAGATCGAAGTCGGCCAACTGGAGTTGCTGGGTGAATTGTTACAAGGCCTCAAGGATGTCGAAGAGCCAGATGGCACGCTGCTGGATCACACCATGGTGCTCTATGGCTGCCACATGGGCGACGCCAACATCCACAACAACAAAAACCTGCCGATCATCCTCGCGGGCGGCGGCTTCCGCCACGGCCAGCATCTCGCGTTCAACCAGCACAACAACAGCCCTCTGGCCAATCTCTACCTGAGCATGCTCCACAACATGGGCCTGGAGACCGACCGCTTCGCAAGCAGCACCGGAACGCTGACGGGGCTTGGCTAACAGGTGCTTTTTTGATGTTTTTCGGAAACAATCGCGACTCCCGTGTCATTACCAGTGACGACTGATCCCCAGGACGAATGCGAACCTCCCGGTGACGCCGAAGAGGCACAGCTGCTCGCAGGGTCGCCCTGGAATGTAGCCGCCGTCGCCAGGGGGGTGGAGTCGAGCCGTTTTTCCTATCGTCTGGCGACGGTAGCTACGCAGCCACAACATGCAGCAGACCGCAACAAGGCGACACAATGAAAACAGTAATTGCCCTGACGCTCCTCCTTGCAGCCTCAACAGGCTTCGCAGAAGACAAGCCCGTTCATCTGTTTATCCTCTCAGGGCAATCCAACATGCAGGGCATGGATCCGGAGGCCGGGTTCATGCCGGAGGCCAACAAGCTCTTCAAGGGCGAGAAGGTCGTCTACATCAAGGTGGCCAAGGGCGGTCAGCCGATCTGCCGATGGCTGGCCGAATGGCTCGAGATCGCCAAAGAGAAGGGGCTGGACGAAAAGCACAGGCAGCGGATCCACCGGGGTGGAAAGGTTGAGTTCTATCAGCCGATTCTGGATCAGTACCAGGCCATGCTCAAGAAGCACCCCAAGCTGACTTCGGTCACCTTCTGCTGGATGCAGGGTGAACGCGATGCCAATGGCGGCGCGCATGCCGCATACAAAGATGCTTTAAAGCTGTTGATCTCCAAACTGCGCCGCGACTTAAAGCGCCCCGACATGAACATCGTCATCGGCCGAATCGGGGATTACGCTCTGGATAGACCATCGTGCGTGGCAGTACGGAAAGTACAACGTGAGATTGCCGATGAAGACGCTCGCGGCGCGTGGGTCGACGTCGATGATCTGAACGACAGAGAGGTCGACGGAAAGATCGTGAGCGCCGTTCACTACAACAGGCCGGAGGGCTACATCACGCTCGGCCGACGCTTTGCACGGCAAGGCCACGCACTGGTGACCGGAAAGAAGCCTGCGGAAAATGGCAGGCCCGGAGATCGAGCGCCCCAAGAAATCGAGAAGAACAAAAACAAGAAAGAGAACACCCAAGAGAAGAAGAAAAAGAACGCCATAGGAGTCGAAGCAAAACCTTTAAAAGACTCCAAGCCAAACATCATCATTATTATGCCGGATGATTCGGGTTACGGTAATCATTCCTGTTTCGGTAATCCTGTCATCAAGACCCCAAATATCGATGCCCTTAAGAAACAAAGCTTGCTCTTCACGCGGTATCACAGCAGCGCAAGATGTTCTCCCAGCCGTGCGAAACTCATGGGTGGTCGCCATGAATTTATGAGCGGTGTTACCCATACCATCCTTATGCGTGAGCGCATGAGCCTGGATACGATCACTCTGCCACAAGCCCTTAAAAAAGCCGGGTATACCACTGGCATTTTTGGCAAGTGGCACTTGGGCAAGGAAGGGCCTTACCGTCCCGAGAATCGTGGGTTTGATGAGTGCTGGATGTACGAAAAGGGCGCGAGAATGGCAGCCACCATTTCTCACAATGGAAAATCGCAGAGAATGGCTGGTACCTATCCTACAGATCTGTTTTTCAAAAAAGCGACCGAGTGGATCGATGCTCAACGCCAGGCCAAGACACCCTTCTTTGTTTATCTCGCACCCAAATCCCCCCACGGCCCTTTCAAAGAAGATCCGAGTGATATGCCGAATGAAGATTACAAAAAATTCCTTGGTACCCATCCGGAAATGACAGTACAGATTGCCAAGATCTTTTGGGAGATTGAAAACATTGACAAGCGTGTCGGCGAGATGATGAAGCAACTCGAAAAGTGGGGGATCGCTGATGAGACCTTATTCATCTTCATAGCGAGTGACAATGGCGCTTCGGGAACCTCGAAAATTTACAATGCCGGGATGAAAGGTCAAAAGGGACACCCGTACCAGGGCGGTACCCGTGTACCTGCTTTTTTCAGATGGCCGGGCGGCGGTATTAAGGGTGGTGCAGAAAGCGCAGCGCTGACAAGCCAGATGGACATCATGCCGACCCTTCTGGAAATGACCGGTGCTCCTTTGACCGAGCAGATCAAGAAACAGGTCGAGGGGCGCAGTCTGGTTCCCCTGATCAAGAACCCCGCGGCCGATTGGGACGACGACCGGCATTTGGTTCACCACGTTGGTGCCTGGAAACAGGGTCAGGCCGCCCAATCGAAACACGCCAGAGTTGCAATCCAAAACAAACGATTCACTCTGGTTAATAATGAAGAGCTGTATGATCTGAAAGCCGACCCTGGCGAGACAAACAACGTTATCGCTGAGCATCCTGAAATCGTCGAAACCCTGAGAAAAGCCTACGACAAATGGTGGGAGAAAGTTACGCCAAGAATGATTAACGAAGATCAATAAACGTCCGGATGCTCCTGCAAGCTTCATCAACTCAGTACCCACAACATCCAGCGAGAACCAAGGCGTTCCAATCATGAAAAAATCACTGACACCTCTTTTCTTCTTGGCTCTGCTGTTTCCGGCGACCCTTTTCGCAGAGCGACCGAACGTCGTCCTCATTATCAGCGATGATCACGCCTGGACGGACTACGGTTTCCTGGGCAATGAAAAGATCCAGTCCCCGCACATCGATCAACTTGCAGCGGAAGGCCTGACCTTCACCCGTGGCTATGTCACCACCGCGCTCTGTAGTCCATCCCTCGCAACCATGTTGACGGGGCTGTACACCCATCAGCACGGCATTACCGGCAACGATCCCGTCAAAGGGAAGGATCGCGAAGTTTGGCTAGATCGCTTCTTTGAAAATCCGATGTTGCCAAAGTTGCTTGCCGATGCCGGTTACAACACCCTGCACACCGGCAAATACTGGATGCGCCAACCTGCCGCCGCCGGCTTCACCCACGACAACGGAGAGACGGGACGGCACGGTGGAAAGTCCCTCGACATCGGCCGTAAAACCATGAAGCCCATCTACGATTTCATGGATCAATCGATCGAGAGCAAGAAGCCTTTCTTCATCTGGTACGCGCCGTTTCTGCCGCACACGCCACACAACCCGCCGCAGCGACTTTTGGACAAATACGCGGACGTTCAACCGGTCAACAAAGCCAAGTACTACGCCATGGTGGAATGGCTCGACGAAACCTGCGGCGACCTGATGCAAAATCTCAAGGACAAGGGCGTCGATGACAACACCCTGGTGCTCTACCTGGCCGACAATGGCTGGAACCAGTTTGGCAAGGCGTCTCCCTACGAAAACGGGATCCGCACACCGATCATCGCCCGCTGGCCTGCCAAGGTCAAAGCGCACAAGGACGAGGTGAATTTGGCCAGCAACATCGACCTGGTTCCGACCATTCTCACCGCCTGCGAAATCGATGTGCCCGACCCGTTACCCGGCATCAATCTGCTCGATGACCTGGCGGTCTCCGGCCGGAAAGCCATCTTCTTCAACAACTTCTCCCACAACATGATCTCGGCGGATGAACCGCGAAAAAGCCTGTGGACCCGTTCCGTCATTCAGGGGAAATGGAAACTCATCACCTACCAGGATCCTCTGCCCAAAGAGCGGCCCAACGCGGGTGGCCACAATCGTAAATACCCCAATCAGAATCAGGAACTGTTCGACCTGCTGGCAGATCCACACGAAACCAAGGATCTGTCCAAGGAGCATGCGGCCGTAGTGGCCGAGTTACAAGCCCGGATGGACGACTGGTGGAATCCAAACAGCAAATAGGCAGAATGAAAAACATCACCCGCCTGATTTCGTTTTTATTGATCGTGGCAACCGCAAGCGTTGCTAGAGCAGACAAACCCAATGTCCTGCTCATCGCGGTCGATGACCTCAATGACTGGGTCGGCTGCCTTGGTGGTCATTCACAAACACACACGCCGAACATCGATCGTCTTGCGGCACGGGGCGTGCTGTTCACGAACGCGCATTGTCAGGGGACGATGTGCAATCCTTCGCGGATTAGTGTGCTTTGGGGACGCCGACCTTCTTCGACGGGCTTCTACAGCAATCGTTATCCCGTCTCCAAAGAGCCCACGTTTCTGAGTTCGCATGTCAGTCTGCCCGCCCATTTTGCGGCCAGTGGTTACAAGACGCTGACCGCGGGCAAGGTGTTTCATGGCGGGGCCACTCTTCAAAAACACTTCCATGTCGTCGGGCCGCGTCCGGGACAGTGGCTCAAGGGTCTCGACAAAAAGGTTCACGAAAAGCCGAAAGGATGGCATGGTATTTGGGACTTCGGCCCGCAGGACTATGACGAATCGAAGTTCACCGATCACGTCGTGGCTACATGGGTCACCGACCAACTTGGCAACGAACACGACAAACCGTTCTTCCTTGCCTTCGGTTTCTATCGCCCGCACGTGCCGTTCTTTCCGCCGCGTCGGGTTTACGACAGTTTTGAAGACGTGCAACTACCACGCGTTGACGCCGATGACTGGAACGATATCCCCGACGCCGCGCGCAGGGTGTCGATGAGCAACCCGAAGATCCCGACGCACGACTGGATGTGCGAAAACGGGCGCTGGGAACAGGCGGTACACGCTTACCTTGCCAGCGTTCGTTGGACCGACGAGCAACTCGGCCGGGTTCTCGATGCGCTCGACAACGGGCCGCATGCGAAGAACACGATCGTCGTTCTCTTCTCCGACCACGGCTACCACCTGGGCGAGAAACAGCGTTGGTCGAAGTTTTCACTTTGGGAGCGCACGACCCGCGTTCCGCTCATCATCAGGGTGCCCGGTGGCGTGAAAGGCAAGTCCAACAGGCCGGTCGAGTTGTTGAGCATCTATCCGACGCTGATCGATCTCTGCGGCCTGCCCGCGAATGCAAAGCTTGAAGGCGTCAGTCTCCAGCGGTTGCTCGAAAATCCGAACGCCGAATGGAAACATGTCGCCATCTCCACGCTGGGGCAGAACAACCACGCCGTCCGCGACGAACGCTGGCGATACATCCGATACGCCGATGGCAGCGAAGAACTGTACGATCACCAGACCGACCATAACGAGTGGAACAATCTCGCATCGGAATCGCCAACGCCTTCGTACGCCAAAGTCATCGCGCGACTGAAGAAACACCTTCCCAAAACTAACGTGCCCCAGCGGGGCTCTACCAAGAAATGAACACAGGATATCTCGTGAAGATATGTCACGTCATTGCTGTTGCTTTCGCAGGCTTCCTATCGGTTCCTGCGCACGCTCAGGATTTAAAGGCGCCGAACGCAGATGCCACGTCCGCAGACGTCATCGTCTACGGCTCCACACCCGGCGGCTTCTGCGCCGCGATAGCTGCTGCTCGCGAGGGCGCCTCGGTGATTCTGCTGGAACCAACGGATCACGTCGGCGCGATGAACACCGGCGGACTCAGCCACTGCGACTCGAACCAGATGGTCCGCAGCACGTTGATGGGGCTGTTTGACGAATGGCACACGCGCGTCGTGAAGGACTACACCGATCGTGGACTCAACGCTCCGTACAACCCGGCGAAGAAGGATCAGTCTCGGTGGACCTTCGAGCCGCATGTTGCGATGCGCGTGACGATGGAGATGCTCGACGAGGCTGGGGTCACTGTACTGACCGAACGCTATCTCAAATCGGTCACGAAGGAAGGACCGCGGATCAAGTCGCTGGTCACGAAGAACGGCACGTTCACTGCCAGAGTGTTCGTCGACGGCACGTATGAAGGCGACCTGATGGCCACCGCGGGAGTCGACTGGACGATCGGCCGCGAGGGCCGCGACGAATATGGCGAGTCGCTGGCGGGCAAGCAGTATCCAAAGAAAAAGATGAACATCAAAGGCTTTGATGATGACGGCAGGCTGTTGCCACTGCTCACAACCGACGATGCCGGACCTGATGAGGCTGGCGACAGGAACATCATGACCTACAGCTTTCGGTTGTGTCTGACGACGAATCCGAAGAACCGCGTGCCGATGCTTAAGCCGGAGAACTACGACCCGGCTCGTTTCGAAATCGTCCGCCGCGCATTGAAGGCGGGAGAGAGACGCATTGGCTTCGACCTCTACCCGCTGCCGGGTAACAAACTCGATGGCAACAATTCGATCGGCCGACAGTTCTCGATCGGTCTGATCGGCGGCGGGAACAACTGGCATTCAGCCGATGAAGCGGGACGAAGGAAGATTTGGGAAGAACACAAGCAATTCACGCTCGAATTCATACACTTCCTGACGACCGATCCGGCAGTGCCCGCTGCCACCCGCGACCGATACGCGAAACTGGGCCTCTGCAAAGACGAATTTGCCAGCTACGACCACTTCTCGCCGGCGCTCTACGTTCGTGAGTCGCGTCGCATGGAAGGCATGTATGTCATCAGCCAGAAGGACATCCTCAAAGAGCCGAAGAAGGATGACCCCATCGCCATCTCGTCCTTCCCGATTGACTCGCATGACGTCCAACGTGTTGCGATAAAAGGCGGCGGAGTAATCAATGAGGGGACGATCTTCCCCGTGCGGAATCAGCAGTTGAGGCAGGGTTACGCCTACCACGTGCCGTACCGCTCGATCCTTCCCAAACGTGAGCAGTGCGACAATCTGCTTGTGCCGGTCGCGTTGTCCTGCACACACGTGGGCATCTCGTCACTGAGGATCGAAGGCGCGTGGATGGTCATCGGCCAGGGAGCGGGCGTTGCGGCGGCATTGGCGGCGAAAGGCGACGTGCCCGTGCAGAAACTCAAGTATGCGAAACTGCGCGAACGGCTGTTGGCCCAGAAGCAGGTGCTCGACTTGCCCGAGGCAACTGAGGAATTGACCGCAAACGCGTCTCTTGCTTCGATCAATCCAAAGTCGCTTCCAGGCATCGTTCTCGACGACACGGACGCAAAGTTGAAAGGCGACTGGTCGCACTCGACCAGTTTCAAACCTCACATCGGACTGGGATACGTCTACAGCGGAAAGAAAGACGACAGGACAAAAGGCGACGGCAAATCAATCGCTACGTTCCATTTCAAAGCTCCAAAGACGGGTCGATATCAGTTACTCATGGCCTACTCGGCTCACGATACCAGATCGAAGAACGTTCCAGTGACCGTTTCGTCGGGACCTCACAACAAAGTCATCCAGATCGATCAAACCGTGCCACTTGCCAATGGCAAGGCCTTTCGCCCAATCGGCACGGTCGAGTTACAGAAGGATGCGGAAACGGTTATCCAAATCACGAACGCAGACACGGTCGGGTTTGTGATCCTGGACGCTCTGCAACTACTGGCAATCCAACCAAAGTAGAAAAGGTACAATCACTCTCCCGTACGGGGAAAGTGAGGACTACAGTCGGCGAAAACTTGGCGCCATTTTCGCTGGGCGTTCAGGGAGGCAATGGACGCTCGATGATCTGTCGCAAGCCGCCCAAACGGATTCGAAACATCAGGACTTCGCTCATGGTCGCAAAATACTCGCTTTTGGCTGGATGTTACGCCGCCAGACCGAAGGATACGCGAACTCGCCAACGACCGTTGTGGCAACGACTTCTGGCTGCTAGGAAAACAGAGAGTGGTTACGAAGAGCGTTGGTTCCAGCGTGCCTTCCGTCCTGGTTACGCGACTATCGCAGAGCGATAGTCGCGTAGCTCGACGGACTGACGTCCTCCCCTAAACTTGGTCCAGGCGAAGTGAGAGAATCCATTCGGGCCTGTTTGCCCGGAAAGGATTTTTGAAATGAGTCAGAAGCGACACACGGTTGATCAGATCATTGCGAAGTTACGTCGAGCGGACACCGGAGCCGGCGAATCGATCGCTTACAGCACAGATGGCGGTGAGACGTTTACTTGGTACGAGAAGAATCCCGTCGTCAAGCACAAGGGCCGCGATCCCAAAGTCATCTGGTACGCCTACGACGCGGGCGACAAACCGCTCAACGATAGGGCGAAAAAACTCCGCGGCCACTGGGTGATGGTCGTTTACGATGAGCACCCAAAATTCAAACGCAACGCGGCGTTTTACACATCGACGAATCTCAAGGAATGGACCGAGCAAAGCCACTTGCCAGGCTATTTTGAATGTACGGAGCTTTTCAATTTGCCTGTCCAAGGCAATGCAAACGGAACTCGCTGGGTCGTCTTCGCCGCCGATGCGAAATACGCCATTGGCAAGTTCGACGGCAAGACGTTCACTCCGGAACACGTAGGCAAGCATCAAGTTCACTGGGGCCCCTACTACGCGTCACAGACCTTTGACAACGCCCCGGACGGACGCAAGATTCAAATGGTCTGGCTGCGAGTACCCTCGCCCGGCCCCTACAACCAGCACTTCAGCTTTCCGCACCGCCTGACGCTGCGAAACACACACGCCGGCGTTCGCATGTTCGCCAAGCCGATCAAAGAGATCGAAAAACTGCGTGCGAAGAGCAACACAGCAAAGTCGCAGCCGCTTGTTGTCGATACGCCGGTCAAGCTGCCGGTGAACAGTGATTTGCTTGATGTTCGACTTGCTGTCGAAATTGGCGCCGCGTCTTTGATCGAGCTAAAACTTCCAGGCCGAACTGTCCGTTACGACGCGAATGCCAAAAAATTGAACGACGCCCCGCTCAAACCGGTCGATGGCCGTATTAGCATTCAGGTGCTAGCCGATCGTTCGCTGACCGAAATCGTCGGCAACGATGGCCGAGTCTTCATAAGCGGCCCCGGTCCGAACAAGCTCGACGCCACCGAAGTTTCCGTCACAGCCAAAGGCGGCAAAGCGACACTGCTGTCGCTTGAAGTGCACGAACTGATGTCAATTTGGGGCGATCGGTAGACCAAAACCTGACTGAGCGCGTGAGATACGTGATACGAAGAGCCGTTTTGCTTCTAATCCAAAAGGGAACTGAATGTGCAACTCATCAGAACATCCCACTACCACTGATCGCCGCAAGAGTGCTGAAGCTGATTTCTGATTGTCCACGCCGATGGCTAAGATATTTGCGGCGGTTTCGAACGGACAACTTTGGCGACAAAAATGGAATCGAACAATCCGAATGTGTATCCGAATGAGAAAAAACGACTCTACAAACCTAACTTGGCAATTTGCGAGAGTTAGGTCACGCTTTGTCTCTGGAATGATTGCGATTCTTCTCACAAGCCGTGGCGTCGTTGCCGCTGGCGAACTCTTCAACATGGACGCCATTCGCGACCCTGCCACGCTCGAGGTCGAGGTTCACCAGGATTGGCGCGTCGTCCGAGGGAAGATTGCCACTCGCCAGAAACTCGTCACAATCAATGTCGGTGAAATGTGGCCTGGCCAAGCCTATCGCGTGCCGGTTCGTATGGTGGTTCCCGCAGACCGAAAGGCGAAGGGTTTTCATCTCACCGGGGGAAGGACACCGTCCCGTCTGCAACGCGATACCATCCCGAATCCGCTGGAGCGGGAATTACTGCGCGGCGGCGTCGGGCTAGTATTCACGGTCGTTCAAGAACCGGGATCTTACGGGCAAAGAAGAATGGCTCAGGCTGCCGAGAATCGGTTTGCCGAAACGCTTAACCCGCGATTCAAAATTCAATACTGGGCCTGGCCCGCAACCTTGATGAGGGCGATCACGACCGCCCACGCCGAGACGAAGCATTTCGAAAAAGGCAAAGTCGCCGCGACTGGAGGGTCGAAAAACGGTGCCTCGCCCTCAATGGCGATTCTGCACGACGAACGCATGACCGCCGTTCACGCCACGGTGTCGCCGATTTGGGATTCGCCGCTGCGGCTCTGTGATCGCGTCGCTTGGAATGAGCTGGAGTCGCAGCCGGGAAGGCGCGGGGGGTTCTCTGGCGGACACTTCGGTCCCAACTTCAATAGGGCTGTTCTCGCCGCAGGCCACACCTGGAAGGATCTTCAGGATTTCACGCGGCACATTTCCGATGACGTTTTCATTTCCAGAAACCAAAAGCAACTCCGGCACCGCCGTGTCGAGATGCTCTTCCATCCCGGCACCCATGACATGGTTGCGTTCGATGCATCCTGGGGCGGAGCTCACCATCCGGACATCCCGATCTACCTCGGAGCCAACACCGGGCATGGGAAGAAAGGACATCCCCAGTTGGAGCGTGATCAGCAAAACAAGGCCGCATTGCTCTTGCGCCATTTCTTCCCCGACAGCGTAAGTGGGCCGCTCCTCGAGCCTCCGACAGTTGAACATTCGTTGGTGGAGGGCGCGCTTGAAGTTGTTGTCCGATTCCCGATCGGCTCCAAAGAAGAGAGTGGCCGCATCTGGTGGATGTTCGATCGCGCCCCCGACGGCAGTCCTGAATATCTCAGTGATCCGATTCCCGACGACAACTGGGTGGACATGCGTCGTGATCCGAAACGTGGCGTCTGGGTGGCGGAAATCGAACTCGACGTCATGGCCCGCCGCATCGACTTTTTCAGCAATCACCGCAAGAACATTCGCTATGGCGGAAAATCCTATGTCACGTATCTCTCCTGCCCCTACACTCGCGTGGAGATTGGTCAGTGACACTGGATGGTCGGTTTGCCATTTCGCGCGGATTCGAAGACCGACCAAGCCAGCGAGTGACCGACCATTGGCTTGCCTATACCCGAGCTCTTGTTACGCTTGAGGTCTCGCCAGGCCCGAATTATTGTTAGCGAGACAGATTGGATGATGTTGGCAGTTTCAGCCGTCGAGCGGACGTCTCGCTGAAGAGACCGCAAAATGAAAACGAAGCGGCTCGTCGTTCCTCTGCTTGCAGTTGTCATGATGGCTCTTGTTTCAACGGAGTTGCAGGCTCAAACATCGCGCAATTCCTCATCGCGCTCTAAAATGAATTTGGAGTGGCGTAAGACCGACACTTCACTGGCCTTGCTCAATCGAAACAAGGTCGTCTGGCAGCATGTGCACGACAAGGAAATCGGCAAGCCCTTCATGCGTATCGCCATGATCGACGTTTCGTTCGAGTATCACCGTCCGGACGAATCGCCTGTTTTGCACGAGCATCGTGTGATTCGAGTCGGCAAGCCTCAAGAGAGTGGTACGTACCTGATTGATTGGCGGGCCAAGTTCTCGGTCAGCGGGAAGAAAGACGTCGTGTTCGGACAAAACTCACACGGCGGATTGGTTCTTCGGTTCGCCGCTGAGTTTTGCGGTGACAAGCTGGCAACCGTGCCGGCCTGGACGTTTTTCAAGAGCGACGGCGAGGTTGCGGGCACAACGCACTCGGCGCGTTGGATGGCCTATCAGGGAACGACGCAAAACGGCAAACCGGCCACGGTCGCCGTCTTCGCACACCCCGATAACGCGCGTTACCCCGCCTGGTGGCAGACTCGAGACCACTATCCCTATCTCAATCCGTCGTTCACCTGCAAGAAGGACTACACGCTTCGCGCCGGCGAGACTCTATCGCTTCGTAACGGCGTACAAGTTCATCACGGGCTGGAGGATCGAGATGAGATAGAACAATCCTTCAAGACGTTCTTAACCGGCGAAAGAAGTCACACAAAAAACGGCCATTCGATTCCACTTGAACTCTGAGCCAAGATACTTTTTGCCGCCAAATGCCCGAGTTCTTGATCGCATTTTTTGTTGAGATGCGCTACAATCTGCGGATTACGAGACGTTTGGTGGCTGACGATGTTGTGATCCCGCGGCAAGTTCACGGTTATCATGGTCGTTGCCGTGTTCTTTGTGATTTACAGATGGGTAAACAATGTCAAACATGGAAAATCCTTACAACTCACCAATAAACCAATCTCAGCCACCTCAGGGCCCGCCGGCGAAGAATGGGCTAGCGCTTGCCAGCTTGATTCTTGGCATCTGTTCTTTAACGATTGGCTGCTGCTGTTGGCTGCACGTTCCGCTTGGCCTTGCAGGTGTCATTTGCGGTTTCCTGGGATTGAACAAGGCAAAAGAGACCGGGGTGGGCAAGGGAATGGCTTTAGCTGGAATCATTTGCAGTGCCATCGCGCTCGTGCTCATGACCATTCTTGGAGTGGTTGGTGTCGTTGCCAATCCCGCAATGCTGGAAGCGATGCAGGACATGTAGATCTGTTCACAGATGCGATGTGTGAGGGGATTGTACCTCTCATCAACGGCCATCGCAAAAACACCTTAAAACAACGTGTTTTGTGTTGCTGCTGAATCTCCAAGCTTCATGAGCAACCTAAAACTCAGACCAAAATCAGACCAGCGTTATATATGGCAGTAATAGGTTCCCTTTGAAAAACCGGTTTTTCAAAAGAGTTGTTTGGTTTTTGAAAATGCAACATGGAATAGAAAGTGCCAGCTTCCTAAACCGGCAGAAATTCACCACTGGATTCGGTCGGTCTTGCATGCAGGTATCTGCCGGTCGTCGCTATGGATGAGTGCCCAAGAGTCGCCTGAACAAGATGGATCGGGCAACCACGGTCGAGCGCATGACTGGCGTGCGCATGCCGAAACCAGTGACATGAGACTTCTTTGTCGATTCCTGCTGTTTTGGATGCCTGCTTAACGATTCTCCAAACTGCCGATTGGCTCAAATGTCCCGACTTCCGACTGCAAAACACAGGTGCATTAGCTGGAACGTCCCCCTTCAAACTCATCAGCATGTCCCAGACGGTTTGTGGCATTAGCACGGTTCGAGTTTTGTCACCTTTGCCCAATACTGTGATCTGACCAGCATTGTCTCGCTGTTGCAGATGCTTCCATTTGAGGGAACAGATTTCTGAGACTCGAAATCCGGGGATGTCCCATTCGTTGTTGAAACTCTTGATGGCCTCACAGATGGAAATC
>CAZMNY010000056.1:0-44114 GCA_964567745.1 uncultured Pirellulaceae bacterium
AACATAACAGCCCAGGGGAAGTCTTGAGGCGAAGCCGCAAGCGCCGCCCTGGGTTCGTCGTCGTCATGAACGCAGCCCTGAAAGGGAGAAACAACCGCGAAACAACCGTGCATCGCGACGATCCGATGACGTCGTCGCTGGCGAGGGTGTACATGTCACGCCCTTTCAGAATCAGCTAAGCTACCAAGACGCAATAAAAACGGCTCGCCGTAAAGCGAGCCGTTTTTTGACTTTTCGTTAAGCGAACGTTCGCCTAGCGGACGACGGTCGTGCTGACCGGCATGACGCGTCGGCTCGGCAGGTAAGCCGAGGGATCGACGATCGGGGCCGGAGGATCAGCGGAGACGGGGCCGGCTTTTTGGCTGGCACCTTTTCCGTTGTCGCATCCGCAACCCTTGCCGTTGTCGCCCTTGCCGCCTTTGCCGCTGTCGCAGCATCGGTTGCAGGCGAAGATACGGTCAAACAAGCTGACTCGGTTGCAAGACGACTTGCCGCCCTTTTGGCAGGCACCGTTGTCTTTGCCACCCTTGCCATCTTTGTCGCAACCACATCCGTGGCCACCGAACAATCCGCCACGGCTCTTCTGGCAAGCACCGTTCTTGCCGCCATCTTTTTGGCAGGCGCCGTTACCCTTGCCGTCTTTACCGCCTTTGTCGCAACCACATCCGTGGCCACCGAACAAACCGCCGCGGCTCTTCTGGCAAGCACCGTTCTTACCGCCGTCCTTTTGGCAGGCGCCGTTGCCTTTGCCGTCTTTGCCGCCCTTGCTGTCACAACCACATCCGTGGCCGCTGAACAAACCGCGACTCAGCAAACCGCCCTTTTGGCAAGCATCGTTCTTGCCGCCATCTTTTTGGCAGGCTCCGTTGCCTTTGCCGTCTTTGCCGCCCTTGCTGTCACAACCACATCCGTGGCCGCTGAACAAACCGCGACTTAGCAAGCCGCCTTTTTGGCAAGCATCGTTCTTCGAACCGCCCTTTTGGCATGAGCCATTTTTCGAGCCGCCCTTTTGACATGAGCCGTTCTTACCGCTCTTTGTATCGCAACAGCTGCTTTTTGATTCACAGCCACAACCTTTGGAGCCAAGCATGCGATCGAGAAGATCGTAGCCGAAGCTCTGGCTAACCATGCCAAAGCCAAGCACCAAGGTTCCAATAATGATGTTCCATTTCATCGAGCTACGTCTCCTTAACGGTGGAACTTTGATCTGACACGAGACGCTGCTAAACCGTCCGGCGATTTGGCTGACGTCCGTCCGGCGAACCGAACGGTATGTGAGACCTAGTTTTGAACACTTGCTCTGGACAAGCATTCCATTTGCAGGTGGGTCGAGCCGGCCAGCGGGCAATGGTCGAATGTCCGCAGCGACTGCGTCAGAACCGGTCGAGCCACTCCATAGCCCGAAATTGTTCGTTCCCGGTCCGCCAAAACCAAAACAAGGCCGTCCAACGACCTCACTTTTTGTCCTGACAGAAAGGGCTATCGGCCTGCCTAGGTAGAAAGCTTGAGTCTACGGAACTAGTTTCAGGCATTTGGGTTACATGGACAATCAAGCTAACTTTGAGTGTCGGGTAAATTAGGGCAATCTGTTAAACTCTACGGCCATGGCCAGCTCCGTAGGCGTCAAAACGGCCCCCTTCGACACCCATTCGCTCCCCGAGCCAGCCGCGCGGCGCGACATGGGCGGACAAACGCGCCAACTTGCCAGCGGGCCTCGACCAGGCCGCCTATAAGGATTAATCTGGAAATTCTTCTAAAAGTGCTTGATCCAACCAACCTACTAGTGTACTAGTAAGTACTCTCGCCCAAGTGGCCGAGTTGGTAGAGACTCGACATCATCCCACCTGACGGCTCGTCGCCATGCCCCGCCCAACGGCTCCGACCTACGAAATCGTCGACTTTGCGCAGATTGCTCCCACCGAGTGCCCCTGCGGTGAAGCTCGACGCGCGTTTGCGGACGTCGAGGACTTTCCGGCAACCGTGCACGTGACCAGCATCTCTCAAGACGCTCGCGTTCATTATCACAAGCGTCTGACGGAGACCTATTACGTGTTGGAATGCGCGAGCGACGCCAAGATGCAGCTCGACGACGACGTCATCGCGTTGCGGCCGGGGATGGCTGTTTTGATTCGACCGGGTACGCGACATCGGGCCATCGGTGAAATGAAGGTGCTGATCGTCGTCATGCCAAAATTCGACGCCTCGGACGAGTGGTTCGACTGAACGTGCGATAAAGTAGCGAGCCTGCGGAAGGCTCGGCACCAAAACCACTGCTGAAAACATTGTCAATCGTAATTGCCTGGAGCAAAGATGAATCGAACTCGTTTGGGACTCCTTGCCGTCGCGGCGTTGGCGTTACTGACCTCGCCCTTTTTCAGCAGCCCCCTATCTGCTGCCGATCCTTTGGACTGGACATTTTGTCGAGGTCCGTTTTTCAACGGCCAGTCGATTGAAACGGGACTTCCCGACGACTGGAATCCGCGAGGAGGTCGCGGCAGCAACGTCAGTTGGAAGCGCGACGACTTGGGAGGCCGCGGCACACCGATCGTCATGAACGGCAAGATATACGTCTTGTTGCGAGCCGAACCGGAGACGAGCCGGGAAGGCGAACGAGTCGTCTGTCTGGACGCGGCAAGCGGCAAGACGATTTGGGAAAACCGATTTAACGTTTGGCTCTCGGATGTTCCCGATACGCGAGTTGGTTGGTCGTCGGTGACCGGTGACGCCACGACCGGCGACGTCTATGCCTTGGGCGTCTGCGGATATTTTCTGTGCATGGACGGCGAGACCGGCAAGACCAAATGGTCGGTCAAAATGCATGAACGCTTTGGTTTGCTGAGCACCTACGGAGGCCGAACGAATTTCCCGATCGTCATCGACGACGTCGTGATCATCAGCTCGATCGTGATCGGTTGGGGCGACATGGCCAAGCCAGCTCACCGTTTCGTGGCATTCGACAAGGCGACCGGCGAGGTGCGCTGGTTCAAGGGAACTCGATTGCTGCCTTATGACACAACGTACAGTCCGCCGAGCGTCACCGTGCTCAATGGCCAAAAGGCCCTTGTCTTCGGCTCGGGCGACGGCGCCGTATGGGCGATCCAGCCGGCGACTGGCAATCCGATCTGGCAGTACAAGTTTTCCAAACGCGGTCTCAATGTCGCGCCGGTCGTCGTCGGCGACTCGGTGTTCATGTCGCACAGCGAAGAGAACATCGACAGCACGATGATGGGATCGGTCGTCAAGATTGGCGGTTTGGGTTCGGGCGACGTCACCACAAAACAGCAGCTGTGGAAGCAAGACGGTTTGATGGTTGGCAAGTCGGCGCCGCTGGAGATCAACGGTCGATTGTACTGCTTTGACGACCGCGCTAAGCTCCATGTGCTCGATGCTGAGACGGGTGAGCCGGTTGTGCGAAAGCTGGCCCTGGGCACGGTCATGCGATCGAGCCCGTTGTATGCGGACGGAAAGATCTATGCGATCACCGCCAACGGCCGCTGGTACATCATGGAGCCCGACAAGCGCAAGGGCGTCAAGATTCTCAACAAAGGTCGATTACCGCGAGGCGAAGAGAGCCACGCATCACTGATTTGCTCGCATGGGCGAATCTACATTCAGACGACCGGCGGTCTCTACTGTCTCGAGGACAAAGATAAGGAGCATGGTGTTGGCGAAGCGCCGAAGGCAGCAACGCCAACTCCCGTGGCCGCCTCCGACAAGCCGACTCAGCTGCAAATCGTTCCAGCTGAAACGCTTCTCAAACCGGGCGAGAAAGTTCAATTTCGAGCGAGGCTGTTTAACGAGCGCGGGCAATTCCTCAAGGAGGTGGACGCCAAGTACGCGTCCCAAGGCGACTCGAAGGTGTCGGCCAGTGGTGAATTCGTCGCTGGTACCGGCTCGCATCATGCCGCCACCGTTACCGCGACCTTCGGCGACACAACCGCTTCCGCTCGGATTCGAGTGGTCCCGCCGCTCCCATGGTCGTTCGGCTTTGAAGAGCTCAGCGACCTCCCCGTCACTTGGGTCGGAGCTCGCTACCGACACCAGCTTCGCAGCGTCGATGGCAACAAGGTCGTCGTCAAAGTGACCACGATCCCCAAGGGAACTCGCAGCCGCTGCTGGTTCGGCCATCCTGAACTGAGCGACTACACGATCTCCGCGGATGTGCGCGGCGCGATCAAGAACAACAAGATGCCCGACATCGGCTTGATCGCCCAGGGCTATGCGATGGACATGCAGGGCGCTAGTCAGTCTCTGCAAATTCGCAGCTGGGTGCCTCAACTGCGTATGGCCAAGACAATCAAGTTCGACTGGAAACCGAACGTCTGGTATTCGATGAAGTTTCGCGCGACCGTTGAAGATCGCGAAGTGGACGGAAAGAAGAAAGCAGTCGCCGTTCTGCAAGGCAAAATCTGGATCAAGGACGAGGATGAGCCTACCGCTTGGACGATCGAAGCGGTCGATGAATCACCCAACCGCGACGGAAGTCCTGGGCTCTACGGAAACGCCAAGGATGCCGAGATCTTCCTTGACAATATTCGAGTTGACCCCAATAGCGCCGAATAGGCCAAGCAAGACGATCCGCCGATGGCGGCCGCGGACATACGTACGATACTTTCGAACGAACGACCATGCGACAACGCTCCCTGTTACTCGCGACATTGCAGAGCTTGCCGATTGCGATTGCATTTGGCATGGCGATGAGTTGCGCATTGGGAATGTCAGGCAGTGCGTTCGGCGAGGACGAAACAGCTCAGCGAAAAACGGATGGAGGCGAGACGAAGAGCCATTTCTTTCGATCGTTTCTCGGCGCCAAACCGCCGGAGCTGAGCGGACTGGCGGCGCACTGGGTCAATCAACCTGAGCCGGTGACGTTGCAGAAGCTTCATGGCCAAGTCGTTTGGTTGGAATTCAATTTCTGAGAGAACTGCACTCCGCTTCGCGACCATCTGGTCAGATGGAACAAGAAATATCAGCCGCAGGGGTTGGTGATCATCGAAGTGGATGGCGGAAAGTATGAGGCGCTGGATGTCGTAACGAGCGACGTTCGGCGGAAGCAAGTTACGTTCCCAGTGCTGTGGGATTTGGAATGCCGCAACACGGAGAAGTACGGCATCAAGGCGTGGCCGATGACCTACTTGATCGGAGTCGACGGTCGCGTGATCTGGGAAGGAAATCCTTCTCGCGTCATCAACCGAAAGAAGTCGCGAACACAGCTCGTCAAACTGCTGGAAAACGAACTTAAGAAAGTCGCCACGCCATCGGATTCGACCCAATCCGATGCCGCCGGCAGCACACCGACAAAGCCCGAATAAAACCCACCGGATAACACGGAGTTGGTAACACTATGAAGAGCGAATTGGCTACTTGGACCATGATTACCGTTGCGTTCGTATTTGGACTCGTCGGCGCCAGCTCGCTTGCCGGCTGCCAACAAGGCACCCCAGGCGGCGACGCGACGGTCATCGACGACCCCGTAACGATTGTTGGCGAGCCCGAAGCGATCGCGGCCGAGGAACCTGACACGTTGGCCGAAGAGCCAGTTGGGGAACCAAAGGAGCCCACGGAAGAGCCAAAAGAGCCGGCAGAAGAGCCCAAGGAACCCGCCGAAGAACCAAAGGAACCGGCAGAAGAGCCGAAGGCGCCGGCTGAGCCCAAAGAACCGAAAGAGCCCGTCGCTGAGCCAGCGAAGAACGAAACGGCCGCGAACGCGCCGTCTCCCATCGACAAGGCGGCGAATCCTCAAATCAAGGCCGGTGATTGGACCCAGTGGGGCGGAACATCGTACCGCAACAATGTCCCTGTCGGCACGAATATCGCCACAGAGTGGGAAGTCGGCCGGTTTGATCGCAAGACCAACGAATGGATCTCAGACGAAGCCGTCAACATCAAGTGGGTTTCGCCCGTCGGCAGTCAGACCTACGGCAACCCGGTTGTCGCAGGCGGTCAGATTTATGTCGGCACGAATAACGGAAATGGATACGTCCAGCGGTATCCTTCCGAGGTCGATCTCGGTTGCTTGCTTTGCTTTGACCAAAAGACCGGCAAGTTCCTGTGGCAACACTCGAGCGAAAAACTTTCGACCGGCCGAGTTCACGACTGGCCTTTGCAAGGCATTTGCTGTGCTCCCTACGTCGAGGGCGAACGACTCTGGTTTGTCACGAGTCGTGGTGAAGTCCGCTGCCTCGACACCAAGGGTTACTACGATGGCGAAGACGATGGCGAAGCCAAAGCGGGTTGGGGACGCCTGTTCGATTTGATGAACGCTCCCGAGGATTTTAGCGCGGTCGCCGAATTGAAGTTGACCGACGCGCTGCGTGAGAAGTTCAAGGCGAGCGGCGTTGAATTGCCGGCCGACGTCAAGTTGATCAAGGACGCCTCAGGCAAGAAGTACACGTTTAAGGCCTATGATCGCGAGTTCGAAATTCGCGCGATTGGCAAGCCGACGGCGCCAACGAAGCTCAGCTTCTTCCGCAAGATTACTGTGGCTGACAAGAACGAAGCCGATACGATTTGGGCCTTCGACATGATGGCCAAACTCGGCGTGTCGCAGCACAACATGTGCTCGTGCTCTGTCACTGCGTTCGGCGATATTCTCTTCGTCGCAACCTCGAACGGACTCGATGAATCGCATATCAACCTTCCCTCGCCACGAGCTCCAAGCTTCATCGCCATGGACAAGAATACGGGCGAGGTTTACTGGACGGATGCTTCGCCCGGCGCCAACATTCTCCACGGCCAATGGTCGTCGCCGACGGTTGCCGAATTGGGCGGAGTGCCGCAAGCCATTTTTGCCGGTGGCGATGGATGGGTGTACAGTTTCCGAGCCGATAAGGGCGTGGATGGCAAGCCGGAACTGCTCTGGAAATTCGACGCCAACCCGAAGGAATCGAAGTGGGTCCTCGGCGGACGCGGAACTCGTAACAACATCATCGCCACGCCGGTTGTCTACGACGGACTCGTTTACGTCGCGGTCGGGCAAGACCCCGAGCATGGCGAAGGCGTCGGCCACCTGTGGTGCCTCAACCCGCTCAAACGAGGCGATGTGAGCCCTGAGTTGGCGGTGAACGTCAAAGATCGCAGCAAGTCGATTTCCCATAAGCGGCTGCAGGCTGTCATTGCAGAAGAGGGAGAAGTCGCGATCGACAACGCCAATTCCGCTGTCATTTGGCACTACAGCCAATTCGACCAAACAGGTGACGGCGAGATCGATTTCGAGGAGGAAATGCATCGCAGTTGCGGCACTGTGGCGATCAAGGACGATGTCCTCTTTATCGCTGACTTCAGCGGCTTGTTCCACTGCCTGAATGCCAAGTCGGGCGAAGTCTATTGGACTTACGATATGCTTGCCGCCGCTTGGGGTTCGCCATTGATCGTCGACAACCACGTGTTCATCGGCGATGAAGACGGCGACGTCTCCGTCTTCCCGTGGCGCGAGACCGGTGAGTTGGCGAAACTCGCCAAACAGGGTCGCGACCTCAATGCGAAACTTCTTGCCGAGGAAGCTCGACTCGAGAAAGAGGAAGACGAAGCGAAGCAAGAGGCGATTGAAGACGCCATCGCCGACGTTGAGGACGAACTCGAAGCGCTGAAAGAGCAGCTCGCTCCTAAGCACGAAATCAACATGGGCAACTCGGTTTACAGCACGCCCATCGTCGCCAACAACATTCTCTACATCGTCAACAAAACTCACCTGTTCGCGATCACTCCGAATGGTGAGGCGAAAGGCGCTGAGTAGCGTCGACTCGCGTTGAAGTGGAGACGTTTTCCGCTACGGCTCAGCAGCGCCAGCGCGGCCAAGCTGACCTGCGCTTCCTGCTTGCCGCTTACTGCCTGTCGTCAACCTGATTTGCGACTAGTGCTGCGTTACGCCTTAGTTTTAGGGTGGCGCACCCGATTCGCCGTGGCGGGCGTTGACCAAACGAATTGTCGATCCCAATTCCAAGCTGTAACACAGCACTAGTGATCTGCGTCCAGTCAGCTGCGCCGGGGATCCCGACCTAAGTCAACAGTGCGAACAGTTTGGCATCGAGGAATTTGACGTCCTTTCGATGGTGTCGGCGCTGAAGCCCTTCGCACTCGAAGCCGCATTTTTCCAGCACGCGCGCCGAGGCTTTATTGAATTCGAATACCTGAGCGGTGATCCGAACCAGGTTCCACTGACTCTCGGCGAGTGCACAGGCCGTACGGACGACGTCGGTCATGATTCCCTTGCCCCAATAGGGCCGCGCGAGCCAATAGCCGATCTCGGCGCGGTGGCCTTCGACCAGTTGATCGAACCCAAGTCCCCCAATCAGCTGTCCATCGGCGGCTCGGATCGCGAAATGGACGGGGTGGCCATATTCCGCCGTCGCCGCAGCAGCGATTGCGATGAATCGCTCGGCGTCAACACTCGAATAGGGGAACGGAATTCTCAAGGGTCGAATCGTAGATGAACTTGTCCTTCAGGTGCTCGACCAGCGCGGGCTTGTCCGAGTCGCGGACCTCGGTCAAATGGACGATCTCGTTGACCGAAATGCGTAAGATGCGGTCTCCCGAGTCCGATGAGGTGTTGCCCATGATCTTCTCGCTCCGCACTCTCATAACCGACGTCCGACCACCATTCCAGTCGACACTTTTTTGGGTTAGGCCTACCCGTGGCGCCAAACCATGTTCTAGCATGCATGGTTCTCGATCAAGCCAAATCCAAGACCCCCTATCCGCGATCCTCCCCATGAACGCCAACCCGGTCAGCGACATCCGAAATCAGCTTGAAGAGTTGAGCGATGCCGCGATCGCCGAGCACTCGCAAAGGTTCTTCAAGACAGGGCTTGGCCAATACGGCGAAGGCGACGTGTTTATTGGCATTCGAGTACCGGTCCTGAGGCGAGTGGCCAAGGCGAACCGAGAGTTGTCACTGGGCGACGCCGAGCTGCTCCTGCGGTCCGCAATACACGAAGAGCGATTGCTCGCACTCCTAGTGCTCGTCCTTCAGTTCGAAAAAGGCGACGCCCCGACTCGCAAGGCGATCTACAAACTCTACTGCAGCAACATGCAATACGTGAACAATTGGGACTTGGTCGACAGCTCGTCGCATCAGATCGTGGGCGGCTATCTGCGCGACCGAAGCAAACGACCGCTTCACCAACTGGCTAAATCAGGCAATCTCTGGAAACGTCGCGTCGCGATTATTTCGACGTTAGCCTATATCAAAGATGGTGAGTTCGATGAGACACTGGCGATTGCTGAAACGCTGCTTCACGACGAAGAGGACTTGATCCACAAAGCGGTCGGGTGGATGCTCCGAGAAGTCGGCAACCGAGATCGGTCGGTCGAGGAGTCTCTCTTGAAACGGCACTACCGCGACATGCCGCGAACGATGCTCCGCTACGCGATCGAGAAGTTTCCGGAAACGAAACGCAAGCGGTATCTGAACGGAAAGATCTGAACGGAAAGATCTGAACGGAAGAATCTGAACGTTACGCATCGCACCAAGGAGAGTCCGATGACCAATGACAATCATGTCGAACAGCAACTTCGCGAATTACTTGATCAGAATCAAAAACTTGAAGCAGTCAAACTGTGCCGAATCGAGTTCGGTTTGAGCCTCATGGAAGCCAAGCAGGCGATTGACGCCTACGAGCAGGGCGGAAGTTTGCCAAAACCGGTCGAAATCGATCCCAGCCTCGAGTCAGAATTGCTCAGCCTGTTGGGCCGAAGCGAAAAAATACGGGCGGTGCAGCTCTATCGCGAGCGGTTTGGAGCCACCCTCGTGGCCTCGAAGCGAGCCGTTGAAGCGCTCGCCAAACGCCACGGTGTTCCTATGGACGACTCGTCATTTGGTTCTCCTGTTATCGTGATACTTGTCGGCGTGATCGCCGTTGCCGGCCTAGCGTATTTGGCGTGGAGCCTGTTCAATCGGTAGTCGGCATTCCTGTCGAACAAAGAGTCCTCTGTGGGCGTCAGCGAGAGCACCATGCAAATCCAGTGGTTTCCCGGACACATGCACAAGGCCCGGGTGCAGATCAAGGAAGCCATGCCTAAAGTCGACATGTTCATCGAATTGCTCGACGCGAGAATTCCTTTCAGCAGTCAAAACCCGATGTTGGCCGAGCTGCGCGGCGAGAAGCCCTGCCTGAAAGTGCTCAGCAAGAGCGACTTGGCCGATCCCGAGCTGACGTCGCAATGGCAGGGACATCTTGAGAAAGAGAGCGGCGTTAAAGCGCGAGCGATCACGACCGAGCAAGCGGGCACGATCGCCAGGCTCGCCGAGGCCTGCCATAAGATGTTGCCGCAGAGACACAAGGAGGGAAAGACGATTCGGACGATGATTGTGGGCGTCCCCAATGTTGGTAAATCGACGCTGATTAATATTCTAGCGGGGCGAAAGGTCGCCAAGACGGGCAACGAACCGGCGATCACAAAAGGTCAACAGCAGATCGATATCGGCACGGGGATCACCTTGGTCGACACGCCTGGCGTCCTCTGGCCCAACGTCGAAAATATCAACAGCGGCTATCGTCTCGCCGCCACCGGCGCCATCCGCGACACCGCGATGGAGTACCCCGATGTCGCTCATTTCGTGGCCGGCTTTCTCCTGCAAAACTATCTGGAATCGCTCGTGGAACGCTACACGCTCGAGACAACGCCCGACGATCAAATCGCGCTGCTCGACGCAATTGGAAAACGGCGAGGCTGTTTGAGAAAAGGCGGCATCGTGGATTACGACCGAACTTCGCGGATCTTTATCAACGATCTGCGTTCCGGCGCGCTTGGCCCCGTCACGCTCGAGACCCCCGAGATGGTCGAACGGGAAGTTGTCGAACAGCAAAAGGCCAAATCGGTAAAGATGGATCGCAAGCGAGCTCGAAAGGAAGCGAGACGAGCGGCATTTAGGGCGAAGCGAAAGAAGAAACGAGAATAGGCTCGCGAGATTTCAGCGTAGAGGTTCTCGCGAGCGAACTCGATTGGAGATAACCAACTTGTCGAACATTCCCGAAGCATCGCCCATGCCCGCGCGCACGGGGTGGTCGTTCAATCTGATTTGGGCGGCGCTGGCCTTCGTCGTATGGGGAGGCTGGGCCTACTATGTCAGTTTGATGTTGACCGAAACCGGCGGACGGCCGATTGTCTCCGGACTCACTCAGGGTTGCGGCAGCTTCATGATCACGCTGATCATGGTTCAGTCCGTAACGTGGCTCTACCATCGTCTACCCCACAATGCGGCGCGTCTGTTTCTGCCGGCGCTGATTACGGTGGCGGCGACCGGAAGTTGCCTCGCGATCGCCCATTCCATCGTCGCCACGCCAAACATCGCCCAGACTATCGCGCCAGGGCTGGGCGTCGCGCTGGGATTCAGCACGCTCGTGACCGTGAAACTTCGCCGAGCTGAACAGCCGACTGAAAGCGAGACGGAAAACAGTGACGCGGAACGCGGGTAACGACGTTTGGGTGCCACTGGCTTGCCAGTTCCGAGTTGCCGAACGAGTTGCAATTCCAGACGGACGTCGATCAACGCCGTCATTCTCCATTGCATGGTTTTCGAAATTCCCTAGACCTCTAACAACAGCCTCGCCTGCGGCACCGGGCTAAACGAACCGGCATTCCTAAACGCGTCTCCGCGTGAGAGGTCGGCGCGGCCACACAAACAAGATGACGTCGAACCGGTCTTTGTCCGCTTAACGATCCTGTTGCAAACGACCGACGGTCGCGCTCTTTCGGCGGCTGTCCCAATAGCTCGACCAAGCCTGCTGGTTGAAGCCGAAACTTTGGCCGGTGATGCCTGCGAGAGCCGACAACACGCCTTCGTTGCGAATCACCTCCCGAATCACTCTGCGGTCGTTACCTACCTTCATCCCCCCCCCGCCGCCGCCCGGGCCTTGGATGAAGGTGCTCGTGACTTGGTTGGCCGAACGCATGCCGATGACTCGGACGTGCGTCGTGACTAAGGCGCTAATCAGTGCGTCGATTGTACTCAAATCACGAAGTTCCCCGAGCGCGGCAGCGGCGCGATTGACTTGAGCGTTGTTGGGACTGTGCAGCGCTTTGACGAATGCATCCACCACCTCTGGCGACTGCGTTCGCTTCAGTCGTGTCATGCACTCTTGAAACACATCGAGATCCGGGTCGTTCAAAGCGATCTCAACAAGAACGGACACAGCGACAGGCGAAGCGATTCGAACCAACGCGCTGGCGTAAACTCGCCGAGCCATAGCGGAGGCCTCGTTCTGCCAGAGTCTCTTCAATCCGTATATCGCAGCCGGTTCGCGGATCGATAGGAATGTCTGCATCGCCTCTTGGTTCGGCCCTTCTGCGAGTCTCTTACGAGCTCGTTTCAGCCGGACATACCACGACATTTCTTCTCGCTTGGCCGCTTCGTTGCGCTTCTCGACAAGAATCTCTTGCGGACTGAGCCAACGGCCGCCATGCAATTCATAACCTCGCTCGCGAAAAAACGACGCCTGAGTCACCCACTCGCCGTCGACTTGCGAGTACCCCAGCGCGCGGCGAGCTAAAACGTGATCAGGGGAGAACTCGATGATGCGCTCCAAGTGAACTCGACGCCGAGCCGCCAGGCCTTTCTCCCGACACCACTCGGCTAACTTCCATTGCGCCTCAGGCTGATCGGCCGTTTGCGGAACGCGCCGCTCGTACTCGCTAATCTTGCTCGCCAAGACCCGCGCCTTGCGCACCTGATCGGATCGAAAGGAGACACGAATTCCCGCCGCCGTCTTAAAGCGGTACGACTCGGGCGACTCCTCCGACGCGTTCAGCCAGGTTCCCCGAACGATGCCGCCTCCCTTAAGCACCAACTCATCCGCCGATGCAATCGACGCCCACGACAACGGGCTCGCCAAGACGAGACCGCAGGCAATTCGCAAGCCAGCAATGTGCAAGCAGCCAATTCGCAAGCCGGCCGTTGCCCGGCGTGGGGCAGCTATGGGAATCGTTGGATGGGCGAGAGCTTTCTGCATTACTCGTCGATAACAAGTTCAGACTGATTGGTCAACTAATTCAGTCCAAGTCGCCGTTCGCGCCGCGTAAGTCTCGTCCGTCCACCCTTGCTGTGTCACGATAAGACTGGGATAAAAATGTTGCGGTCGTTGTCCGCCTATTGCGGTCGAGAGAGGAAAGGCAAAGTGATGGTTGATTCTGTGCAAGAGCATCGAGACGAGGCGCCGGCGCAAGTTCGCTGCGCGGTGATTACCGTGAGCGATACGCGCACGCTGGAAACGGATCAGGGCGGCGCCACAATTGTGCAGAGACTGACGGACGCCGGCCAGATTGTCGCCGAGCGGGAAATCATTCCCGACGAACCCGAGCTGATGCGGCTGTTGCTCGAACGTTACCGCGACGATGACAATATCGATGTCATGCTGATGACCGGAGGCACCGGGATCAGCGGACGCGATCAAACGTGCGAAACGATTTCCGCATTGCTCGACAAACCGCTTCCCGGTTACGGCGAATTATTGCGAATGCTGAGCTTTCACGAAATCGGCCCGGCCGCCATGCTCAGTCGCGCCATCGGCGGGTTGGCCGGCCGCACCGTCGTGCTCACCATGCCGGGCTCACGAGCCGCCGTCGAACTGGCGATGGACAAACTCATTCTTCCAGAAATCAACCACCTGGTGCGCGAAGCGACCAAGTGACGACGATCTGCTAGAGCGTCAAATCGTGCGTAACTATCACGCGCCGTGACCGCCGATTACCTTGGCGATGTCTTGGGGGAGCGGGCCATGCGGCCGTAGCCGCCTTCCTGCACATTGAACTCGGCCCAAACCGGCAAGTGGTCGGAGATCTGCAGCGCCTCGTCGATCGTCAGATTGAATTCGCGTAGAAAATCGTACACGCCCGAACGACCCGAGAACTCCTCGGTCGCTCGCTCGTCGAAGAGAATATTGTCGTACTCTTTCGTCCCTCGCGTGTTCGTCTTCTTGTTCACGGAAGCGGTTACGGTTGAACTGCCCAGCGAGAGAATCGTGTTGCTATCGGCATTGAAGTCGCCAAGCATGATCACGTCGTCTTCGCCTCGGCCATCGTTGCGAACTTCGTCGAACAACGAATGCAGCGCGGCAACCTCGCTCTTAGCTTCATCGGGATCGGTATGGACGTTGATCAACGTGAACGTGAACGCTCGCTTCGGATCGGGGCCTCGAACGCGAAACCAGCCGACCAGCGGCTCGCGATGGATCACGTCTTGCGGATCCTGCACTGTGTAGAGTTGGTAACGATCGACCTCGATGCGGCGAGTATCAAAGATATAGGCGAACTGTTCCTTGCTGTGGGTGCGGCCCAAACGCGGGCCGGCCACGATGTCGTATTTTTGGCCGCCCGCGTTCACCTGATCGAGAAAGCGAAACAGCAAGTCGCGATCGGTTGTGCGAATCTCTTGGATCGCGACCAGGTCGAACTGGCGAATGATCTTGGCGAGCGCGTGCATTACTTTGGGCTTGGACGCTTTCGTCGGCCCGAACACCTGAATGTTGAAAGAGGCGACACGAATGGTCTCGCCGGAATCCCGCGCGGGCAATGGACCGTCGCTGATCTCGTCGCGAGGCACGACGCTGATCGAATCGAGGCCTTGGACCTCGAACATTTGCAGAAAAGTCCAAGCCGCAGCGGCGAGGCAACCAGCGACGATAACGCCAAACAATTTTTGCATCGTCCCCTCCCAGACATTCGCTTATTCGACAAAACGCCACGAGCGAGCAGGCGCAACCACAGCGCCAATGACTCGAGCCTCGGGCACAAGCGGGGGGAGAGTAGCCGTTTCACTGCTTCAACGCCATACCGACCTGGAATGCTAGCGTTGCTTGTCGGACGCCTAGAATTGGCGGCGCAGATTCGTCGCACGGCACGTGGTCACTTCGCTCGCTGGCGAACGTAGCTACCTCGAAACGCGAGCTAATCGAAGACTAATCCAGAAGCTTGAAGGCTTCGATGACCTTTTCTTTGTGTCGGCTGCCGAAAACGAGCACCATTAGTTTGGCCATGATTTGGCGTTCGTCCGCGGTCAGGAAGGCTTCGCCGCCGCCCATCTGAGCAATCTCGACGAACTCGGGAATTCGTCGCGACTGGCGGCAAGTCACCGTGCTGACGACACCTTTGTTCTGGCCTTGAAAGTCGGACACGATCTGCAGGCAGTCCTTGAGGAACTGTGCGTGAGGCGGAGCGTCGCCGAACAATAGAATGATCTTACGCGCGCGTCCGCGAAATTGGTTCGCGTTGACCGACCACCTCAGTCCTTCGTGCACCGCTTCTGGGTGATCGCCTCCGCCGCTGGCGACAATCGAGCGAAGATAATCTTCGATTTGCTGCACATCGCTCGTTAGCGGCAGTCCCTTGACCACATACTCATCGCCGTCGTCGCGATAGGTGCAGATGCTGATGCGAGCTTTCGGGACGAGTCGAACGAGCGCCGAGCCGATTCGGTTGACTTGCGCTTTGACTTCGCGAATCTCGCCGCCCATGCTTCCGGTACTGTCGAAAGCCAGCACGATGTCGAGGCCGTTGCGGCGAAGATTCTGAATCAACCCGTCCCAGCTTCCTCCGGACGTCGAACCGCCGCCGCCCGCGCTGAACTCGCCAACGGAAAACGAACCTGCGTCGCCGCCCGTCGATGGCGAAATCACAGCGAGCTCGTCGGCGGTGTCGCTGGCGTCGGTGGCGATCGGCGGAGCAACCTCCAAGTCGTCGGCCTCGTCCATATCCGCTTTCGTCTCGGTCACCTCCTCCGCATCAAACTCCTCGGTTTGCGAAGTGTCGAGCACTTCCGAGGGGAGCTCGCCGATCAACACGTCTTCGCCCAAGCCCTCGCCGCCTTGGCCACCAAAGGTGATAAAGGCTGCCAGAATCATCAGGAGCATGTGAAACACAATGGAGACAAGCGTCGAGAGCGAATTGTCCAACCAGCGTTTGGCGACCGGACGCCGATCCTCGTCGCGCTCTTCCGCGTCGTTTTCAGCATTCGGCAGCGACACTTGCTGCGAGCAATGGGGACATGTCGCATGACCGCCCAATTGGTCGGCGGTAATCGTAAAGGGCTGGCTGCAGTGAAAGCAGGAGAGTTCCATCAGTATTTGTGCCAATCAGATCTTGGGAAAGTCAGCGCCACAGCTGCCGGTGCGTGAGCCCTACTCTCATTCTCACGACGGCACCAGTGATGGTCAATGTTGAAGACCCGAAAAGGGGGAGCTGACTCGCGCTTTCGCGCAGCCATTCTGCACAGGTGCTGAGCTAAAGCCGACCAACCCGCTTCCGGCTAGTCCCAAGGGTTTTGCCAGTCGCCCCAATGCTGCAGATAATTCGCGTAAGCTGGCGAGCCGCTCGAACGAGCCGCGATCCACTGCCGCGTTTCCTCGACGATGTCTCGCTCTTGCTCGACAGTCAGCCGACCGAGCATGACGTTGGCTCGCAAGAAGACAAAGTACGTATCGAGCACATCACAGCGGCAGTAGTCGTTGATTTGATCGAGCTTGCCATCATCGTAGAGATCTTGAACCATGTAGCCCTGGACGTCCATCTTGCCCGGTTTCCCCAGAAGGCTAGCGGCCAAATTGAGTCCGCCGGTGAATCGACTAGCGCCGTGATTCGTCAACATGTCGTGCAAATCGAAATGGGCGTCGACGTTGTAGCGATTGCGGGGCTGCTCGAAACTCTTCCCCTGAATGTTGAACCAGTTGGGGATCGAGACGCCAAAGCGAAACGCGGCGAGCTCCATCAGCGGCATGTCGAACGTGCGACCGTTGAAGCTGACCAACGTCGGCTGATGGTAAGCGCTCCAACCTCGCCAAAACTTGTCGGTAATAACGTGAGGTCGGTATTCGGGCTCGTCCAGCGCAACCAAATCGATCAGGCGAAAATCCGCGCCGACTTTGCCTATGACCACAGACACAGGGACTTGAAACGTGTAGGGGACGAAATCCGAATCGTACTTCTCCATCAGTTCCATGCGGTATCGTTGGACGGCGTCGGATGGCGGGAGAGCCTCGCCCGGATAGCGGAGGGCGGACACGAGCGATCCGTCGGCTATGCTTTCGACGTCAAACACAAAATATCGAACATCGGCGTCATTCATTATTGGCCCCCTTTCCTTGACGGTTTCTGTCCTTCATGATGCGGCTCGGACGCCAATCAATTTGCGGTATCGAATGCTTCCCTATCAATATGGGGCGCCGACGATCGCGTCACAAGCACGGACAGAACTATGGATCGCGATCGCCTGCTCAAACGTTTTCTCCAATACGTCGCCATCGATTCGACGGCGGACGAAACGCAATCCAAGTACCCCAGTTCCGATGGGCAGCTCGAAGTTTCTCAACTCCTGGCGAAGCAACTCAAGGCGATCGGCGCCGAGCAAGTCGAAGTCAATCAACATGGCTTGGTCACCGCACTCATTCCCGGCGTCCCAAACTCGCCGACCATCGCGTTGAATTCGCACGTCGATACATCACCCGAATCGAGCGGAAAAAATATCCAGCCGCAGGTAATTGAAAACTACGTCGGCGGTGACATCCCGCTTGGTAAAGGGTCGCTCGCCATTACGACTCGAGAGAATCCCGAACTAGACAGCCTGATCGGCGCCACTTTGATCACGACGGACGGGACGACGCTGCTAGGCGGCGATGATAAAGCGGGAATCGCCGTCATCATGGAGCTCGTCAGCCATTTGCTTGAGCACTGTGAAATCGAGCACGCACCGGTGAGAATACTGTTCACGTGCGATGAAGAGATTGGCCGAGGCGTCGATCACGTCGACGTCGAGTCGTTGGGCGCAACAGTCTGCTACACGCTTGATGGTCCCGGCGCCAACCAAATCGACGTCGAGACGTTTTCAGCCGACGTCGCCGTGATCACAGTTCAGGGCGTCAACATTCACCCGTCGATTGCCAAGGACCGAATGGTCAATGCGATTCGCGTCGCCGCCGCATTTGTGGATGCTCTGCCCAAAGATGAACGATCGCCCGAAACGACAGCCGAGCGCGAAGGCTTTCTTCATCCGTACGTCTCCGAAGGCGGCGTTGCGGAAGCGACGGTTCGTGTCCTCCTGCGCGATTTCGACGAGTCGGGTTTGAAGGCGCACGCCGAGCTTCTGCGGAGTACGGCCAGGCAAACAGAAGCATCGTTTCCCGGCTGCCAAATCGACGTGGAAATCCGGCGGCAGTATCGCAACCTGGGCGACGGACTCAAGACCGAGCCGCGCGCCGTCGCTTTGGCCGAGCAAGCGCATGCGAATCTGGGTCGAACAGCCGTCAAGTCGATCATCCGCGGCGGCACCGACGGTTCGCTGCTGACTGAGAAAGGACTACCGACGCCCAACCTCTCGACCGGGCAACACAATCCGCACTCGCCACTCGAGTGGGCTTGCCTCGATGAAATGTCGCAAGCCGTCCAAGTTTTGATCGAGCTCGTGCAGCTCTGGGGCCGCGAGCGGCTCGAATAGTCCCCCAACGTGATTGCATGAACCAAGCTGGCTGCCAGTCCGCCACGGTCTGACGAACGTAGATACCAAGAACTGCAGCGCGACGCGAACTAGTCCTGACCCTCGGGCAAGATCACGCCCTTGAGCCAATCGCGGCGCAGAATCTGAATCGTGTCCAGAAACTTCTCGATGTTCACCGGCTTGTGAATGAATGACTGGACGTGCAAGTCCTCGCAACGTTCGCGAACATCGCGGCCGTCTTCGGACGTCAGGACGACGACCGGTTTTTGCTTGAGTCGATCATCGTCGTTGATACAGTCGAGCAACTCGAAGCCGTCGCGCTTGGGCAAGTTGAGATCGAGCAAGACTAGGTCGGGTCGCGGGGCTTTGGCGAACATGCCCTGTTGCGTGAGAAACTGAAGGCACTCGTCGCCATCGCGAATCAATGTCAATCGATGTTTCACACCGCTCTGTTGCAATGCCTCCATCGTAATCCGAGCGTCGATGAGACTATCCTCGACGAGAAGGATCTCCATCGGACGTCCCACCGCCAATTCGGACATTGCGATCTGCTCCCAACACGTTCATCAACACGAATTTGTTTGCATCTTACTCCGGCCGCCAAGTTCATGCGAGGCGACTCGGACACAAGCAGCTACGAAGCTCGATTTGGACATAGGCGAATTGCCGATACGCGGCGATAGCAAATCAGAGCGTGCGCTGGTCGGCTCATGCGGCCTCTCGACACGCTCTGACGAGCATTGCTGTGGCGACGACGAGACTGTACGACAACGAAAAGCGGCGTGACTACGCAGCTCGGCGGACGTCGTCTTGAGTCGACTCGTCCATGACATCTTGCCAGCGTCGTTCGGCTTGCTCGACTTCGCGAGCGCCGAGTTTCGTGGTGAGTCGGACCAAGGCTCGAGCCCATGCTGACGGTCGATAGAATTCAGCAATCCATTCTGTGATGATCGCCGATTTGTTTCCCGACTTCGAGAGATCTTGATGTTTCTGGTGCCGCAGGAAGAGCCTCTGCTTGTTGCGACCAGTGCGAACTCTTGAAGTCTTGTCGTCCGTCGGTTCGGCGAAGACGAGTCGGCTGTTCGCGGCGAGCCGGCAATCGCCCAATTGTTCCAGGTGCAGAGCCAGGTCGATGTCGGCAAGATCCCCTAGCGAGTTGTCGAGCCCCCAGGCCGCATCCCAGGCCTCGAGTCGATAGAACCCGGCGATCAGTGCCGGACCGGTCGGCTGGAGCCGGGCCATGTCGGTCGAGACGATCGAGACGTCAACTCCGCAAGTCTCACGAGCTCCGGCCGTTGAAAGCCGAACCCCGGCAACCACGATCCGCTCTTCGGTGTCGTCCACGACTGCGGGCGCGACAGCGATGACATCAATGTCGTCAAAGTGTTTCAACGCGGCGACAGTCCAACCCTCGGTGGCTCTGAGACCTCCCTGGACGATGTGGAGAATGTCGCCATCCGCCTCGTCCGCCCCCAAATTGAGCATCTCGGTTTGAGTTGCTTCGGGGTCCGCGGAGATGAATCGAACCTCGGTGCCCAGATCGTACGGATCGTCGTATTCCCCGCGATGAACGACGATGATCTCGCTATGGGCTGGTCGATTTTGAAGAATCGAAGCCAGAGTATCTTCGTGAATGCTGTCGTTAACGGGCCACGAAGTTAGTATCGAAAGGCGAGTCACGGTGCGGCGACCTAATGGTGGTGGATTCCATTCCGTTCTTTGGCCGTTCGAAAACTTCCAACCACAGGCGGGTTCGCGTCTCGAACGACACACACAAGGGCGGCGAACGCCCTCTGAAATACTTTCTTCGGCACGATTCCGACGCGGGTTGATGAGAACCTAGGTTTCTCATCCGCTTCACGACGCGAATTCGAGCCTCTCAGAGGATATGCTCTAGAGATCTGCCCCGGGTTTGTAAAGCCCAATGGTCATGCCGGATGGCCTTCACCAAATTGCCTCAACGTCCACAACAATGGGGCACCTCCCCTTTGTTCGCGCCCCCTTATTTGGGGAGTAGGCTGAGGACGGAGGGGGTTGGACGGGCGATGACGTGCGTTGCGATCAGTTCGCCCAGACCAGCGACTTTGGCGCCGCCAGCTGCGATGGCGGCTTCGACTGCGGCGACGTCGCCCTGGATGACGACGGTAACGTACCCGCCGCCAAGTTTTTCCTTGCCGACGACTTCCACATTCGCCGCTTTGCACGCAGTGTCGATCGCTTCCATGACCGCGGTAAAGCCCTGAGTTTCAATGAAGCCAATTGCATCGGGTGAAGTGGGCATGTCGGACTCGCCATCGCTAGAGTGAAATCGTTGAAAATCGGGATAGGAAACCACAGCCTGCTGAATCAGTGGATTGTACTCAGCCGCCGCCTCGATCGCTTTCCAAGCCTCTGGGTCGGCCTGAGCCATGACGCTGCAGACCGGGCGGCCTCGCAGCTTTTCCGCCACAACTCGACCGGCATCTATGGCGATTCGCACGTTGGCCAGATCGCCCTGAATCTTGATGCAGACGCCGAGGAAATCGTTGAGTTCGGCTTGGAGTACGCGGATCGATGCCGTCTTGGCCATCACGTCCAAGGCAGCCATCGCTGGCGTGCAGCCAGTGGTTTCGAGTATTCCCGTCGAATCGACCAAGACCATTTATCCGTCGAGGTTTCAGTGCAAAAGAGCCACTCGCTCGGGCCCTATCGTTACAGGTCCATTATAGCCCGCCATTTACGGCGCGCTTCGGGTCCGGTCCGCACTGCTCGCCCACGTCCAAATTGAGTCGGAATAGTGTGAAGATAGAGCGATCCGGCAGCCGATGACGATTGGTGCGAATACCTGCGCGCCAATCAACCGGAGTGGTATCGATGGATTACGTGGCTCAGTTTGAACCTTACGCCCACCAGTTTCTTGAGTGGATCGGGTTTGGCACGGTCGTCGGACTGATGGCCAAAGCGGTCATGCCTGGCCGCGATCCGGGCGGTGCCATCGCAACGCTGGCGATTGGAATCTTCGGCACGATCATGGGATGCGGGATTGTCGCCTATTTCTTCAACGGCGAGATTCTCACGCCCATCAGCCTTCCTGGATTCTTCATTGGGACCGGCGGGGCGTTTGTGTTGTTGTTCTTCTACAAACTGCTCGGCGGCTATTGGTTCCGAGAAACCGAGGGTCCGGTGAGTGTGGTCGATGGGGGACGCCGGCGCAGACGACGACGGCGACGAAGCGAGTACGCAGGATCCTACGACGACTGAGATCCTACGAAAGTAATCCTGCGACTGAGCTTCCAACGACGACCAAGCGGGGCAATCGACTGGCATGCCAAGCGCGACACCGACCAAGTTGCTCATCTTGGGCGCCCATCCAGACGATGCGGAATTCCATGCCGGCGGCTTGGCGACTCGCTATTGCCAGCGCGGACGTGTCGTGAGAATGATCTCGGTCACGAACGGCGGCGCGGGGCATCACTTTCGCGATTCGCAGTCGCTTGTCGCCGTTCGCCGCGAAGAAGCAGCTCGCGCGGGCAAAGTGATCGGCGCCGAATACTTGACGTGGGACTTTCCCGACGGCAGCTTGCTGCCCACGCTGGAAGTGCGCGAGAAGATCATACGCGAGATCCGCTCGTTTGAGCCCGACCTCGTTTTGACTCATCGCACCTGCGACTACCACCCTGATCATCGAGCGGTCGGGCAAGCGGTCCAAGACGCCTCGTACCTCGTCACCGTTCCTCTGGTCTGCACCGATACGCCAATCCTCAGCCGAGATCCCGTCGTCGCTTACATGTGCGACCTCTTCACAAAGCCGTGCCCGCTCGATCCGGCCGTCGTCATTGACATCGCCGAGGAGATGGACGAGGTCGTGAGTATGTTGGCAGAGCACAAATCGCAAGTCTTCGAATTCTTGCCGTTCAATCAGGGCATCGGCGATCAAGTGCCCGAAAACGATGACGACAAGAAAATCTGGCTCGCCCATTGGTTTCAGAACATTATCGCTCCGCGAGTCGATCGATTTCGACAGATCCTCGCCCATCGCGTCGACGACTCGCAAGCCAGCTCGGCCAAGTGGGTCGAAGCGTTTGAGATCAGCGAGTATGCTTCGGCCGCTGCCCAAGACCAGCTTGCCTCGCTGTTCTGCCTTGACGGCAACGAGTAGCATTGCGCTCCTAGAGGCGAGTCATGCGCAGGAAGCTGGCGCGCGATGATTTGCAGCAGCCACGCCAAGAATGGCGTAGAATCAAACATTGCTTCCCTGTCACGAAGCTCGATACCAAACGAAACGGCAGAACCATGATTCGTTCTTTGAGTTGGTTGCTTTTGGCATCCGTAGCGATCGGCTGCGGCCCGCCGCCTGCATCTGAGGTCTCCAACACGCGAATGGCACCCGGGCCAGTCGATGCCGATGCTGCAACTGAGTTCACGACGACCGAGTCAGGTTTGAAATACCGCATTCGTCGCAAGTCGCCCGACGGAGTGAAGCCTGGGCCAACCGACAACGTGCGCGTCCACTACAAGGGTTGGCTCGACAAAGGCGTCGTGTTCGATTCGTCCTACGGGAAGCGACCGCTTTCGTTGGACGTCAACCAATTCGTACCGGGATTCGGAGAAGGCCTGCAGCTGATCGGCACCGGCGGAATGATCGAGCTCGAAATCCCATCCAGACTCGGTTATGGACCAGCCGGCCAAGGGAAGATTCCGCCCAACGCGACGCTACACTTCATCGTCGAACTCGAAGAAGTCGTCCCGTCGCCATTCTCCGGTGATGGCGGACAGTTGTCGCCGTCACTGTGGCGCCTTTCGCTCCGCGAATGTTGCGCGCCGTCGCTTTCTCATCGCCTTTCGCTCCGCGAAAGGCGACTTTTAAAAAAAAACGACCCGGTTCGTGTGAACCGGGTCGCTGGGTTTCTCGTTTCAGATCGATGGTGATCCATACGAGACGGTAGCTGTCGTCGGACAGCCCGCCGACTGTCACGCCAGACTACCTCCCTGGCTTGTACAGACATATTCCACTGAACCACCTCCTTTCCACTAGAGTCGGCTTTGCCGCTCGTTGTAGCCAAAGACTGTTGGCGACAAAGCACCTAGTCCATCGCGCTGCGTAGCGCGAACCATCTGCCTCTATACTTTCCAAAAAGCCGCACTCAGGCAATACGGATATTCAGAAAATTCACATTTTCTTTTTCCGCTTGACAACCACCCGCTTCTAACAGCGACACCGCCGGGCAGTTCAGGTTCGCACTGAATTCGTTGTCTCAAGCCAAATGCGAACGATGTTGCAAACCGTCAACATCAGAGGAGCTTTACCGCCGGACCGCTTTCGCCGCGCTCGGCCATCGTCGATAATTGAGCGCGGGCTCAAGTGACTAAGCGAGGCACCAGGCCGATGCGAAACGATCGATTAATGATGACCATCATTCTCTTGACGGGATTCGTTTTCCCACTGAGTTGCGTTGGGCAAGAGAAGACGAAAGAGTCGAAGCCTCAAGACAAACCGGGCGCGACGAAAAACGACTCGCCGAAGAAGCGAGCCGATGAAGCAACCTTGCTCTTCGACGGCAAGACCTTGGCCGGGTGGAAGACGCCCGACAAGTTTGAATTCGAGAAGCACGGCAAGGTGCAGGTGAGTAAAGGCGAACTGCAGCTCGGAATCGGCAAGCCGTCCACAGGCATCGTCTATTCCAAAAAGTTGCCGCGCAACAACTATGAACTCTCCCTCGAAGTGAAGCGGACCGACGGCAGCGACTTCTTTTGCGGCCTGACGTTTCCGGTGGACAAAGAGTATTGCACGATGATCATCGGCGGTTGGGGAGGCGGCGTGGTCGGGTTATCCAACGTCGACGCAAATTCGGCCGTCGAAAATGAAACGACGAGCTACCAGGAATTCAAGACCGGCAAATGGTACTCAGTCCGAGTTCGCGTGACTGACGAACGTATCGAGGCATGGATCGACAAGAAACAAGTCATCGACCTGACTCGGGAAGGCCGCAAGTTTTCCGTCTGGTGGGAACAAGAGCCGATGCGGCCGTTGGGCGTCGCGAATTGGAACACCGCCTCCTCGCTCCGCAATATCAAACTTCGCGCAGTGAAGCCGAAAGGGAAAGCGGGGAAACCCAAAGGGAAAACTGGGGACAAGAAGACCAAGTGACCGAGCGGAGTCGTTCAAATCGCGTCGAACCTAGAACGCACTTTCAACCAATGGCTACACGACCCAGGAGCTGGATACCGATGCTCACTCGCCGCGTCCTGTTCATTCTTCTCGCCATGGTCGCGACGGCAACTCCGACCGCTCGTAGTGAAGATGGAAACCGCTTTACCTACCTCGCTGATTTTCTCAATCCGTATTACGTGTCGCGTCAATTCCCCAAGCTGACGACGCCGCAGTGGGTTGGCAAACCGGGTGTCGAAGCCGTCGTCGTGTTGGCGATCGACGACATGCGCGACACGGCCAAGTATGAAGCATACGTGCGGCCAATTTTGCAGCGCCTGAAGAAAATCGATGGCCGAGCGCCTCTGAGCATCATGACGAACCGGGTCGATCCGGCCGACCCGCAACTGCAGACCTGGCGAAACGAAGGGGTGAGCATCGAAGTTCATACCTACGACCACCCCTGCCCTTGCCTGCAAAAAGGTGATTTCGACGCCGCCCGTGGAACCTACGACAGGTGTGTCGACCTGATGGCGAAGATACCCAACAACCGGCCGGTCGCGTTTCGCATGCCCTGTTGCGACTCACTCAATACGCCCAGCCCGCGTTTCTTCGCCGAGATCTTCAACAGGCGAACTCCCGGCGGCAACTATCTTTCAATCGATAGCTCGGTGTTTCAGGTCTTCACCGACGACGACCCCGAGCTTCCAGCCGACCTGACGCGCGATCCCGAAGGCCGCCAACGATTTCGCAAGTACATTCCCTTCCCATCGTTCGTCAATACGATTGAAAACTATCCCTACCCTTACATCATTGGCAACAAGTGCTGGCAATTTCCTTGCATGGTTCCCAGTGATTGGGAAGCTCAACATCTCCAACGACCGAACAACCCGATCACCGTGCGCGACATGAAAGCGGCGCTCGATGCGACCGTCATTAAAAAGGGAGTATTTAATCTCGTCTTCCACCCTCATGGCTGGATTCGAAACGACCAAGTCATCGAGTTGATCGATCACGCCCAAGACAAGCACGGCGACAAGGTATTGTTTCTCAGTTTTCGCGAGGCGCTTGAGCAGATCAACGACCGACTGTTGGACGGGCATCCCATTCGCGACAGCAACGGAGACGACAACGGAGTACGACTGCTCGACTTGAACAGCGACGGTTACTTGGACGTGGTCAGCGCCAACGAGCAGCATCGGCAAACGCGAATCTGGGAGCCGGCAAAACAGCAATGGGTCGACGCCGATTTCCCTCACGCTGTCACCGCACCGGCGCCGAACGGCGGACGTGTCGATCAGGGCATTCGATTCGGCGTCGTCAAGGGACGGCCGTCGGCCATCGTCAGCGACGACCGCAAGGCAAGCGGTTGGTCATGGCGCGACGGCAAGTGGACTGCAGACGAATCGTTGGCGCGAGGTCTAAAGGGAATCGCGACCGTTAAGAGTGGTGTCGATCAAGGCGTGCGACTTCGCGACGCGGATCGTGATGGATCATGCGAATTGATCGCCGCCAATTCCGAAAACCAAGCGATATTGGCATTCGACGGCGAGCAATGGAAACCATCCTCGCTTTACTGGCCGAAGGGTGTGAGCATTGTCGACAGCGAGGGCCGTGATGCCGGCCTTCGCTTTGTCGATGTCGATGGCAATGGCCACGAGGACATCCTGTTCTCCGACGATCAAGAGTTTTCGCTCCATCTATGGAACGGAATCAAATACCGGGAACCTGGTTGGTCGATCGCGGCAGGCAAAGGAGATCGCAGCGACAAAGGCGCTTTTCCGATGGTCGTACGGGCCGGGACCAACAACGGAGCTTGGTTTCATTCGGGAACGATGTGGGTGCAAAACGAAGACACGCATCGACTTCCCAACTTGGTCGATCGACGCAAGTTTGAGGACCTGCTGCCTGAAGCCGTTCGCAATTTTCCTCCCGCGAAATCGCCCGATCAATCACTTAGATCCATTCAAGTTCCAAAGGGTTTGCGGGTCGAGTTGGCGGCCGCTGAGCCGTTAGTGAGCGACCCGATCGCAATCGACTGGGCTAACGACGGCGCTCTATTTGTCGCGGAGATGGGCGACTACCCCAACGGCGTCGACGATGCCGGCGGATCCGGCGGGAGAATCAAACGCCTGATCGATGAGGACGACGACGGACGCTATGACAAAGCGACCGTCTTTCTCGACAAGCTCGCCTTCCCGACAGGAGTTAAGGCATGGCGAAAGGGAGTGCTGATTACCGTCGCGCCCGACATTCTCTACGCCGAAGATCAAGATAACGACGGCAAGGCCGACATCGTCAAGACGCTCTACACCGGCTTTCGCGAGGGCAATCAGCAACATCGCGTGAACGGCCTGCGATGGGGCCTCGACAACTGGCTCTATCTGGCGAACGGCGACAGCGGCGGCGAAGTTCGGCACGTCGACGCGGAAAAGGGCGTCAACATTCGCGGTCGCGACTTGCGCATTCGGCCCGACGAGGGAGACCTCGACACCGTCGCCGGACAAACACAGTTTGGTCGAAACCGAGACGATTGGGGCAACTGGTTCGGCGGCAACAACAGCAACCCCATGTGGCAATACGTTCTGGAGGGTACGGTCACTCGGCGGAACCCGAATGTCACGTACGGCAACCTCCGGCCCAACGTCTTCGAAGTGCCAGGCGCCTCGCCCGTCTTTCCACTCAGTCGAACGCTGGCTCGATTCAACGACTTTAACAAGAGCAACCGTTTTACTTCGGCGTGTAGCCCGATCGTTTATCGCGACCGTCAATTAGGAAACGCTTACGCCGACAACGCCTTTGTCTGCGAACCCGTCCATAACTTGGTGCATCGCGAAGTGACGACGCTCCGCGATGGAGTCATGCGCAGCCGGCGAGCCGAAAGCGAACGCGGCTCTGAATTCCTTGCCTCGCGTGACAATTGGTTTCGGCCAACGATGGTTCGCACGGGACCCGACGGAGCGATTTGGGTTGTCGACATGTATCGATTCGTGATCGAGCATCCCGAGTGGATTCCGAAAGAATGGCAGGACCGATTAACGCTTCGCGCCGGAAATGACCGCGGCCGCATCTACCGCATCACGCCCAACGATCGCGAGCTTCCCATGCCAACTCCGCTGGACAAACTGAGTCCGGCGGAAGTCGTGAAGGAACTGGCAAGCCGCAATGGCACTCGGCGCGATATGGCTCATCAATGGTTGCTTTGGCGAGGCGATCAGTCGGTGCGAAATGAATTGGCCGAAATGGCCGAGCACCACGACGAACCGAGAGCTCGCTTGCATGCGATTTGCGCATTGGCCGGACTCGATTCGCTCGAGGCATCCGTCTTGCTCGCCGCACTCAATGATACTCACCCTAGTGTCCGACGTTGGGCCGCTTTCTGGGCGTCGCGACATGAGGACCGCGATCAACTGTTGCCGGGTCTCTTGAAACTTGTGGGCGACGTAGATGGTCGAGTCAGAATGGAAGTTGCTATCGCCCTTGGCGAGTTTGAGAGCGATTCGGCCGCACTGGGACTTGGCAAGTTAGCCTTGCAAGCGAGCGACGCGCCGTTCCTACGCGCCTCGGTGCTCTCGTCGCTGAACAAAGGCAACTTGGAAACCGTGACGACACTGGTCGCTGAAGAATTGAAGGTGCGGCAAGCCTCGCCCATGTTGACATCACTGCTCGCCATGGCCGCTGCCACAAACACCGATGCCGCCTGGCGAGCGCCGATCGACAAGAACTTGCAAGCGGATAAGCCGATACCGGACTGGGCGTTGGGCGCTAGCGCTTCGATCGCGATGAGGCTGAACGGCCGAGGCGCGGCGGCATGGTCCGATCCCGAAACGATCGAGTTGTACGGTAAGTTGCTCCATCGAGGCCGAGTTGAGTTGGTTGATTCGAAGCAATCGATCTCTCGACGCAGGCTCTGCTTACAACTCTTGGGCGCAGTTCCGCTTGAAGGCGACGTAAATCGAGAAGCCATTGCGGAGATGCTCGTTCCGCAGACGCCGGTCGAACTTCAGCGCGCAGCAGTTCGCGCACTCGGTCAAGTGTTCGACAAGCGAACGAGCGACAGCACGCCCGCGATGCTCGCCGATGCCTGGCGAGGCAGCACGCCGACGGTTCGCAACGAGATCCTTGACGTTCTGCTCTCTCGCAGCGACTGGACGCGACAATTGATGACGTTGTTCGAGTCGAAACGGATCGACATCGCGTTGCTCGGCCCTCGTCGGCGCCAACAGCTTCTGAACCATCGCGACGCGATGATCAAGTCGGCTGCCCGCGAGTTGCTTGGAGCGCCCTCGGCACCGGCGCGAGCCAAACTGATCGATGCTTACGTGGACGCCTGTTTGAAGAACGGAACCAACGGCGACCTCGCGCGGGGACGCAAAACGTTTGAAAAGAAATGTGGAAACTGCCACCGACTCGACGGGGTCGGTCATGCCATTGGTCCCGATTTGGCCGCGCTGACGAACAAGAGTCCGCGCGCCTTACTGACGTCGATGCTCGCGCCCAACGCCCAAGTCGAAGACAAGTACCTCGACTATGTCGTGCTGCTCAACGATGGAAGGCAAGTCAACGGCATGCTGACCGGTGAGACGGCGACCGCTTTGCGGTTGACCGGGCCAGAGGGCAAGACGGTTGAGGTGTTGCGTGTTGAAATCGATGAGCTGCAGTCGACCGGAAAGTCGATGATGCCGGAGGGACTCGAAAAGGAGGTCGCGCTGAACGACGTCGTCGATCTGCTCGCCTTCCTTCGCAGCTCGAGCCCGCCGCCGAAGTCCTTCCCCGGAAACCAGCCGTGTCTCTCAACGCCCCGCGATGATGGATCGATTCATCTGTTTGCGACCCACTGCAAAATTTATGGACCGACGGTCGTGATGGAGGAAAAATATCGCAACCTGGGGTTTTGGGCCTCGCCGCAAGACCGAGCGGTCTGGATCGCCGATGTACCGCGAGCGGGAACGTATCGAGTTTCGATTGACTACGCCTGTGACAATTCGGTCGCCGGGAATCGCTACGTCGTGACCAGTGGCGATCAGACGGTTGGCGGAGTGGTCGCGGGCACGGGCTCGTGGGATCAATATCGGGGAGCGCCAGTCGGCCAAATCAAACTACCCAAAGGAATCGTCGAACTTACATTCAGCTCCGATGGGCCAATCGACAGGTTTCTTCTCGATCTCCGGGCCGTAATCCTCAAACCCGTCGCGTCGCCCTGAGTCGGAACTCGAACATGAATGCGGCGGGCAATTCTGGAAATTAGTGCTTTCACGAGTTGTTCCTTGCCGTGGCTCGGCATGGTCGTCACACAAACCCCTGGCGGCTTCGTTCAGCAGACCGTAGGCTGAAGTCTTGCACGCTCACTCGGACCAGCGCCTCTCGAATCATGCTGCGCTAGATTCTGTCCGGCTCGCCAACTCTTGTCGCTAAAATGAACGAACGCCCGCACATTCTTGATCTAGACGCCGAGGCGTTGTTTCAATGGCTAAAGGACCGAGGTCACCCGAGCTTTCGCGCCAAGCAGATTCGCCATTGGCTGTATCAGGGACGAGCTGAGTCGTTTGAGGACATGTCGAATTTGCCCAAGGGTCTTCGCAAGGAGTTGGAGGAGAGTTTCCGACTTTGGTCGTCGACGATCGCTCGACGACAAAAAGCGAAGGACGGTTCGGAAAAACTGCTCGTCCAACTTGCGGACGGCGGGCGCATTGAATGCGTCTTACTGCGAGACGGCGAGCGTCGTTCGATTTGCATTAGCTCACAAGTCGGTTGCGCGATGGGGTGTGTGTTTTGCGCGAGTGGACTTGATGGTGTTGAACGAAACTTGACCGCTGGCGAAATGATCGAGCAGATGTTGAGGCTGCAGCGGCTCTTGCCTGGTGAGGAACGGCTCGGCCACATCGTTGTGATGGGCATGGGAGAGCCGTTGGCGAACGTCGACAACTTGCTCGACGCCCTCGAGCAGGCGAGCTCCGAGGACGGGCTCGGCATCAGCGCTCGGCGAATCACGATCTCCACCGTCGGACTGCCTGCCGCGATGCGAAAGCTCACGGAGCGCGGAGCTCGCTATCAACTGGCCGTTTCGCTTCACGCTCCGAACGACGAGTTGCGGACGAAACTGGTGCCGGTGAACGAGAAAGTTGGAATCGCCGAGATATTGGCGGAATCCGATCGGTACTTTGAGACATCAGGGCGGCGACTGACTTTCGAATATGTCCTGCTTGCAAGAATTAATGATGGGGTAAAAGAGGCGGAAGAATTGGCCTCGCTACTTCGTCATCGCACGGTCATGCTGAACGTCATTCCCTACAATCCGGTCGCCGGATTGCCGTACAAAACGCCGTCGCCATCAGCCGTCATGGCGTTTCGAGAAATCCTTTTGCAGGCAGGAGTTAACGTGCAATTCCGCCAGCGGAAGGGAGAGGAAATCGAGGCTGCCTGCGGGCAATTGAGGCGATCGACACCCGACTCGCCGCCGCTGTCCCAGATCTCGACCGACTCCAAATAGGCGTTCGCTGAACCCCGCCTCTGAATTGGGTCAATGTAACCAGAACCCCAAGCCCTGTTATGGGTTATATACTACGGAGCCCCCATCGGTTCCTTGGAAGGAAATTTTGATTGGCTGTTAGCGAATCCACTGCTCGACGATACCAGATGCAAGATCCGGACGTGCGCTTGATGCTGCGCGTTCGCGATGACGACGCTGCTGCGTTCGAAGAGCTTGTTGCGCGCTATCAGGACCGATTGATCATGATCTTGGCCCATCTGGTCGGGGTCAGGCACCAAGCGGAAGATCTGGCCCAAGACGTCTTCCTTCGAGTCTACCGAGCTCGAAAGCGTTACGAGCCGGGCGCCAAGTTCAGTACATGGTTGTTCACCATCGCCAACAACGTCGCCAGCAATGCGCTGCGATCTCGTTCGCGACGAAAAGAAGTTCACGTGAATGCTCGGCCCGACGAATCGACCGCGATGCCGCTCGAGCAAATGGCTGCCGAGTCTAGCGGTCTGATGCCGGCTCGCCAGCTCGATCGAGTAGAACGAGCCGAGATCGTCAGGAAAGCCATCGAAACATTGAATGAGCGCCAGCGAATGGCATTGCTGCTATCGAAATTCGAAGGAATGAGTTACGCCGAAATCGCTGAGACCATGGACTTGTCGACCAAGGCAATTAAGAGTTTGTTGTCCCGCGCACGAGTCAACCTTCGTTCGGTTCTCGAACCGTACATCCAAGAAGGTCTCCCGCCGCTGGGGAAAAAATGAAATGAGCGAGAACGAAAAACTAGAATCCGATGTCGAATCGCCGATCGACGAGCTGCTAACGTCATATCTTGACGACGAGTTGGCGCCGGACGAGCGCGCTCATGTCGAACAGAGGTTGACGCAGGATCCTCAGTTTCGCGGACAGCTTAATCACATGCAGCGAGCCTGGGACTTGCTCGACACTCTGCAGCGCACCGAAGCTCCAAGCAACTTCACTCAATCGACCGTGGAAATGGTAGCCGTCAAGGCTGCCGATGACGCTCAAACGGAAACTTCGCCCGGCGGCAAACGCGGAGTGATCATTGCCATGGCCTGCGTCGGATCATTGCTTGCCGCAGGAGCAGGATTCTTTGCGGTCTATACGGCGCTCGACGCCCCCAATCGACGCCTACTTAACGATTTGCCGGTCATCGAGAAGTTGGACAAATACCGCTACGCCGACAGCATTGAGTTTCTCGAGTCGCTCGAAAGCGAAGGGCTGTTTTTGGATGAGGAGACACCCGATGACTCAAACTAGATCCGATCTGAGCGGCGCCGCATACCGAGTGCTCGCCTCGCTGGCGGCCGTCATTGTGCTCATCACCGCGGGCGGCGCTGGAGACGACGACCGCGATCGCCTCAAGTCGCTGTCGCCTGAACAGATCAACGCGATCAAACGCAACCAAGAGCGATTCAACAAGATGCCGCCGGCCGAGCAACAACGAGTGCGAGACCTGCATGAGAGACTGAATAAGCACGAACAATCGAGTCAGCTCACAAGCTTGCTGAGTAACTACGCGTCGTGGCTGCGAAACTTGCCTGCGGGACAAAGAGCCGAATTGCTCTCCCTGCCAAGCAAGGAGCGGCTTGAGAAGATTCGCGAAATCATCAACGATCAGGAACAAGAGCGATTTCGACGTCTAGCCGCCGACAACTTGACGAAAAACGATCACCAGGCGCTCGTCGAATGGACTCGCACGCTTGCCGAAAAACGAAAAGAGATCTTAATCGAGAAGTTTCCTGAATCAACGAAGTCGCATTTCGAGAAGGCCAGCGAGAGCCAACAAACGAACATGCTCACGTACTCACTCTTGCGGTCATCGGACGACCTAAAGGTTGACGAAAAGGAATACGACTCGCTGCTGAGCAACCTCTCTGATTCGGCGAAAACCACGCTCGAGGAAGCGAAAGGGCACGAGAAAAAAGTCAGCGTCGTACGCGAGTGGATCCGCGTCGCCGCTTTTAGCCGCATGCGTTCATTCGGCCGCCGCGAGCCGGTTCCCGAAGAGAAACTGACCGAGTTCTATGGCGAGCTGAGCGATCGGCTGCGGGAGTACCTTAACAGCTTGCCTTCGGACCGAATGAAGCGCGAACTGGAGCGCCTCTACCATAGCCGTTGGTTCGGACGTCGCGGGCCCGGTGGACGAGGCGACGGGTCGCGAACACCGGGACCTGGCGGACCAGGACGTGGCGGTGGGCGAGGCAGCTTTGGTACCGGACGAGGCGGCGACAACGAGCACCGGTAGCCTTTGGCTGATCGGTTCATTTTTGGCCGCGGAATGGGTAGACTGCTCGTCTTGTTGTCATTGCGACAAGTCTCTCTCCACTCCCAATTCGACGCAAGACTATGCCGCCCGCCAAGAAATACTGGCTCATGAAGTCAGAGCCCAGTTGTTACTCGATTCAAGATTTGGCCGCCGAGAAAACGAAAACCACCCACTGGGACGGCGTGCGAAACTATCAAGCTCGCAACTTCATGCGAGACGATATGAAGGTGGGCGATCTCGTTCTCTTCTATCACTCCAACGCGAAGCCTCCGTCCGTTGTCGGCGTCGCGGAAGTCGTCAAGGAATCGTACCCCGACTACACTTCTTGGGACGAGGGCGACAAACACTACGACGCGAAATCGACACCGGCAAATCCACGTTGGTTCATGGTCGACATCAAGCACAAGCGCACGTTTGACGAGCCGATTGGACGAGAAGCGTTAATCGACGTCGCCGCGCTCAAAGACATGGAACTGCTCCGCAAGGGATCGCGACTTTCCGTTCAGTCGGTAGCCAAGAAAGAGTTCGACGCCATCGTCAAGATCGCCGACCGAGCCGAAGGTTGAGCGCCGAAATCATAGTTTCCGTCTCGATGCTCCGCCGCGCAAGGAGAAGCTGATGGTCGACCCGCTTGAATGGATCGACCAATCGCTCGATCAACTTTCAGAATCTGGTCTGCAGCGAGGCTTGTCGTCCCGAAATTCAAGCCAGCGGCCGAGCGGAATTGAACTGAACGAACGTCCGTTCGTCAACTTCGGCAGCAACGACTATCTCGGTTTCGCATCGGGAGATCTCTTGAACGCCGTGCGCGTCTCCCTCGATCGTTACGGCTGGGGTTCTGGGGCGAGCCCGTTGCTTGGCGGACGCTCCGAGGAGCATGCCGCATTGGAAAGCGAGACGGCTCAGTTTGAAGGAACCGAATCGGCACTTGTTTTTCCCACTGGTTTCGCGGCCAATGTCGGTTGCATTGCCGCTTTGGTTTCTCGCGGCGATGTCGTCTTCAGTGACGCGCACAATCACGCCTCGATCATCGACGGCTGTCGCCTCTCAGGAGCTCGTGTTGTCGTTTACCCTCACAACGACATGTCCGAGCTGCAGCGCCAACTGAGTGAAGCGGATCGCAACTCGCGGCGACTCATCGTGACCGACTCGCTGTTTAGCATGCACGGCGACAAAGCTCTGCTCGCCAAGCTCGCAGAAATAGCTTCTCGCGCCGGAGCGATGCTGATGGTCGACGAAGCACACGCAACCGGCGTATTCGGAAAACGTGGAAGAGGCCTTTGTGAGGCAGCCGGAGTCGAGGACTCATCGATAATTCGCGTCGGCACGTACAGCAAAGCGCTCGGGTCGCACGGCGGATTTGTGGCAGGTCAAGCTCGACTTGTACGCTGGCTCGTGAATCGAGCGAGACCCTATTTCTTCTCGACTGCCGCGCCATCGGCGGTCGCGGCCGCGTCGCGATGCGCGTTGAAATTAGTCGACAGCAAACCGAATCGACGCGAAGTGTTGCTGGAGAACGCCAGTCAACTGCGCGACCGCCTTCGATCGCTTGGCTGGCAAATTGGCGAATGCGAAAGCCAGATCATACCAGTTATTGTCGGCGGCGATGAGGCGGCCATGCGAGTGAGCGAACGGCTTGGCAAACGCGGCGTGTTTGCGCCTGGCATCCGACCTCCCACCGTGCCCCGCGGCCAAGCCCTCATCCGCATCAGCTTGAGCTACGATCATTCGCAGGACCAAATCGACCAGCTGATAGTCGCGCTCGGCCGGCCTAGAGAATAAAACTCTTGGCTGTCAGCACCATTGCCCGATGCATTAGGCAAGAAGTTCTTTGACTAGCTGGCCGCCTTGATTATCGAGCAACGACATGGATCGACTGCCCGACTCAAATGCGAACCGGTTGGCGTCGAAACCGAATAGATGCAACAAGGTGGTGTGGTAGTCAAAGTGATGGACGATGTCTTCGACGGCTCGATGTCCCATCTCATCCGTGGCGCCATGCACGTATCCGCTCTTGAATCCGCCGCCGGCGACCCACATGCTGAATCCATATGTGTTGTGGTCGCGGCCAACTTTCGACTCACCCTTGTCGTTTTGGATCACCGGGAGACGCCCCATTTCGCCGCCCCAATGCACGACTGTCTTGTCGAGCAGCCCGCGCTGCTTGAGGTCCTTCACTAACGCCGCCGAAGGGACATCCACTTTCTTACATGCAGTTGGTAGACCGCCGCGGATGCTGTGGTGATGGTCCCAACGCTGATTCTCTGTGAAGACTTGAACGAATCGAACGCCGCGTTCAACCAATCGACGAGCGATCAAACATCGCGACCCGTATTCTTTAGTCGCGGGATTGTCGAGCCCATACATTTTGTACGTCGCCTCCGTCTCGCCGCTGATGTCAACAGCGTCTTTGGCGGCCAATTGCATGTGAGCCGCCAAGTCGTAGCTGGCGATGCGAGCTTCCAAGTCGTGATAACCCGCGCGTTCGGCAAGGTGCTTTTGGTTGAGCTTCTCGAGGTAGTCGAGCGCCTGTTGCTGTGCAGCGCCCTTCAAGTGCAACGGCGGGTCGAGGTTGAGAATGCGAGGATCCTGCGGACGAACCACGGTGCCTTGATATATCGACGGCAGAAATCCGTTGGACCAATTCTCCACGCCCATCACCGGCAACTGTCCGGGGTCGATCATCGCGACATACGCTGGAAGGTTGTCCGTCTCACAGCCGAGCCCGTAGGTCAACCAGCTACCGAGCGTCGGCCGACCACCGAGTATCCGTCCGTTTTGCAACGCTCGAATCGACTGTCCGTGATTGTTCACTCCCGTGTGCATCGAGCGAATTAATGTGATGTCGTCGACCACCGTTGCCAAGCCGGGCAACAACTCGGACAACTCCATTCCACATTCGCCGTGCTTCTTGAACTTCCAAGGCGAACCGAGAATCGTCGAACTCGCGTCCGCGGCGTTGTCGTACTTGATTTCGCCCTTGAACGTTTTGCCGTTGAGTTTGGTGAGCACAGGTTTCGGATCAAACAGGTCCAGATGGCTCGGCCCGCCCTGCATCCAAAGCGAAATCATCGCATCGGCCGAGGCCTTGAAGTGCGGATCTTTGGCCTTCGTGTCAAACGACGTCTGCTGCAATTCGGGGCGAAACGCCGGATCCTTCTTGTCCTTTGCTTCTTCCGCCATCAAGCGTTCATTTTGAAGCAGTGTGCCCAGCGCGAACCCCGCGAGACTCATCGATCCAGTCGCAAGGAAATGTCGCCGCGAGGATCGCAGATGCGAAGACGACGAATCTTGGCGCCGAGTTGTTGATTTGGAATGCATCGTGAGTTCCCGACCTCTCGTTAGTCGATATACAAGAACCGATTTGAGCTGAGCAGAGTTTGGCAAAAACTCGCTAGCGCCAATCGTTCAGGAGTTTTGCTCTTATCCGACTTGGCCAACTTCTTTGCCTCGGCCGAATTGTTAAGTTGCTTGGTTTGCTTGGCAAGAAAGTCTGCCGCTTGTGCGAGCTGTTCTGGGCTCGGATTGTCGCAGAAGGCGAGTGTCCAAGCTCGCTTGACTTGAGCTTCGCGATCGCCGCCCGCCTCCTTAGCCACTCGCTCGGCAAAGGCGACCGATTGCGCCAAAACGAATTCGCTGTTCATCAACAACAGTGACTGAGGCGCCACGGTCGAGGATGGTCGGCTCTCGCAATTGGGCGACATGCGCGGCGCGTCAAACGCGTCCAACATGGCAAGCGGCCGGCTGCGGCGAACTTGCACGTAGACGGAACGACGAAACTCCTCGCCCTTCATGTCGATCGTGGCACCAGGCCGTCCGGCGTTGACGTTTTCTTTTCCAATGACAAATTGGCCAACTCGATCGGCCATCACCGGAACCGGCGGGCCGAATCGCTTGCGGTTGAGTTTTCCGCTAATCGACAACACACTGTCACGCAATGTCTCGGCCTCAAGCCGACGCAACGACATCCCGCTCAGCAAGCGATTGTCGGGGTCCATGCCGTCCGCGGGAATCGATCGCAAGGCCTGGCGATACACCGTCGACGTCATGATCAGCTTGTGCAGTCGCTTGAGCCGCCAACCGCCAGCCATGAAATCTGATGCCAGCCAATCAAGCAACTCCGGATGCGAGGGACGTTCGCCCAACAACCCAAAGTCACCAGGAGTCGCCACGATGCCTTTGCCGAAGTGATGCATCCAAAAACGATTCACAAGCACTCGAGCGACCAACGGATGCTTGCCGCTTGTCAGGTGGTTGGCGTAGGCAAGGCGTCGACCCGTGGTCTGAAGCTTGTCGTTGTTGGTCGGAATTTCCGCCGAATGCACACTGGCCGGGACGGCCAACACGGCGGGAGCGACGGTCTGCTGCGGGCTCTTATGATCGCCGCGAGAGAAGAAAAACGTATCCGGAATTTTTCCAGGCACTTCGCTCATCGCACGAACGAAATGCTCTTTCGGCTTCTTCGCTCGCACCAATTTGGCTCGCTTGCTAATCGCTTCTAGCTGCGGCGCACGTTCTTTGAGACCAGCCACGTCGGCGCTAAGCTTCTCTAGCTCAGCGGCCTGATCGGCCTTGTGTTCGTGCAGATTGGCCGCTGTCACAATGGCGTGAGGATGTTCTGAGCGGAGTTTCTTCTGCTCGTCCGTACGCTTTGCCGCTGGAATCTTCTCAATCGCCAACAACTGCTTCGAGACATCAGGGTCGAGCGATGCCAAGTAGGTATTTTGCGCCTCAGCGAGATACTTTTTCTTCTTAGCGTCGAGGTCCTTTTTGACTGCCGCTCGTTTCGATCGAATGTCGCGATCGTACAGGTAGAGCGATCCGCGGGATATCTTGAGGATCTTAGGATACTTCTTGAGATGCGCTTTGTGTTCGTCCGTACGTTTGGCGACAGCCGCCTGATAGGCTTCGCGCAGTTTGTCGCGAAGCTCCTCGGGCACGTGCTGGACAAGCTGATCCTCTAGGGCGTCGGCAATCAGCTCGTCGGATCGCTTCTGGTATTCCGCGTCGACCTTCTTCGCTTCCGCCTCAACGTCCGCTGCCTTCTTGCGGTCATCATCCGTGTAGAGCGAGACGAGCCGCGACTTGGGGTTCCGCCAATTTTTCCAGTCGTAGGCCGGCTCAAAAATGGCTCGAATCTGATAGTACTCGGTTTGAGGAATCGGATCGTAGCGGTGATTGTGACATTGCGCACAATTGAGAGTCAGACCGAGCAGCGAACTGCCAACGACCTGGATCGCATCCGCCATGACTTGATTGCGAGCGATCGGTTGATCGACGTCGCCCGAGCCGGTACCGTCTGGCACCATTCGCATGAATCCGGTCGCTATCAGCCGAGCCGTTTCGTCTTCGCTCATTGACTTCTTCGGATAGCCGATCAATTCATCACCGGCGATCTGCTCGCGTATGAAGCGCTCGAATGGCATGTCGTCGCCAAATGCCCGGATTACATAGTCGCGGTAATGATACGCGTTATCGCGGACTGGATCGTCAATCGTATACCCTTCGGAATCGGCGTAGCCGACAACGTCCAGCCAATGGCGTCCCCAGCGTTCACCGTACTCAGGCGTCTCGAGCAATCGGTCAATCAGTCGCTCGACCGCTTTCGGCTGTTTGTCTTCGATGAACTGCTGCACCTCTTCGGGCGTCGGCGGCAAGCCCGTCAAGTCGAGCGTCGCGCGGCGAATGTAGGTGCGACGATCCGCGTCGGCAGAGAAGCTCATCCCCTCCCGCTCGAGACGGCGAAGTAGAAACGCGTCGATCGGCGAGCGAACGCGATCTTGAGCCTTTACCTTGGGCACGGCGGGTTTGCCGATCGCGGTGAACGACCAGAAATTTCGCTCTTCTTCCGGAACGTAAACGCCATCGGGAATTGATTCCGGCTCCGCGCGCAACGTGGTCGCGCCGGTGGCAATCCAGTCGCGAATCGTCGCCAGCTCTTTCGCCGTCAGCTTTGTATCGCCTGGCGGCATCTCTTCCGAATGAGTCCGCTCGTACAATGGGCTCTCTTCCGGATTGCCTTTGACAACGCCGGCTCCGCTGTCGCCGCCCGCGAGAATGAAACGGCTCAACCTCATATCGAGTCCGCCCTCTGTCTCTTCACCTTCCCCATGGCACTCAAGGCAGTGGGCCTTGAGTATCGGCCTCACATGTTGCTCAAACGAAATGGTGTCGGAAGCTGCTTTGTCCGAACTGTCGTCGGGTGCCGCAGCGAGCAGCGGTGCACTGGCAAGCAAGAGAGCCGCAACCATGGCAGGAGTGGATCGCATGAGGAGATCCTGTGGGCACAATATTAGGGGCGTTTATGGCGGAGCAAAGGAGGAGTCCGCGGCGGGGTTCAACTAGATTTTCATTGTACCCCGGCTCGTCATAAGAACCAACTAAGATCGTGTCGGCCGTAAATCGTCCGTACGACAGTGTTTACCGGTCTGTATTGCCAGGCAGTCGTCGATCCTGTCCCGTTCTCTGGCGTTCCGTATTGCGACAGGGCGGGCATGGATCTGCAGGATGAGAAGAAACGTGGCTAGGTGGCGTTCCTTATCTAGTCAATTTTCTAGATCCGGTCCCGCCTTTGGCGAGTATTACCCTGGGCCAAGATCGTACTGCGGGATCTTCAAGAGCTCGCCATCTCTCAGCGCCGATTGATGGGCGACTACGCCGGCAACGGTCATGTTCAACGATTGGGAAATATCGCACAGTGGCGTTCGATCCTGCAGAATCGCCGAGACGAATTCGTTGGTGAGCTGGCCGTGCGTTAGGCTAGGATTGCGGGACGCGTCAACAAGAACATTCGCGTCCCGTCCCACACGACTGAGTTGCGTGATCAAAGCTGCTCGAGGCAGTCGCGCATCCGACCGAACGAACTAGTTGACGATCGGCCCAGTGATCACACAGGCCGAGCTCGGGAGCGTGATGATGTCTGATTCCATGCCTGACCTCGCGAAGCTATTTGATGCGGTTCTCACGGGAGACGCTCGGCCGCAGGCGAAGTCACTCGCGCCGCACTTGACGCGGGCACCGAGCCTCAGGACTTGGTCACGGATCCGTGTTTACGGCTAGAAACATTCTTGCCTGTGCAGTAGAGGCTGCCTGTCATCGCGTAGGGCTTTTTGTATTCGAGAATGTCAGCCTGAAAGGCCTGTTTCGCCGATTGGTATCGGTACCAGCCAATCCAAGTAGGTGCAATATGAGAGACGCGATAGTTCAATCACGCGAAGCATCTCTGAGCATTTTGCAATATGCACGGGCCACTTGGCAATTCTCACTCGCTCCGTTTCTGCGCCGCGTGCGTGCGGATGAATTCAGCGATGTGCTTGATGGCTTCTCGGGACTCGGGAAGGCACCGTATCTGAAAGACATGGACCATGCCGGGCCAGACTTCGAGCTTCACGGGAATGCCATCTTCACGAGCCTTCTTGGCCACGCGAATGCTGTCGTCACGAAGCATCTCGTGCTCGCCAACCTGAATCAGTAGCGGAGGAATCCCGTGGTACTCGGCAAAGACGGGTGAAGCGAGCGGGTTGCGCGGATCCGATTTGTGCAGATAGCGTTCTCGAAATTCGGGCATCGTTCGAGCGCTAATTATCGGGTCTTCGACAGTCTTCAAAGATTGGCTCGCCAAAGTAAAATCCGTCGCGGCGGAGAGCGGAATTCCCCCCAGCGGAAGCGGCAACTTGCGGTCACGCAGCGCTAAGAGTGTTGCCAAAGTCAGGTTGCCGCCCGCTGAATCGCCGGCGATAAACGTCGCTTTGGCTCTGCCCGGGCCCGCTGGCCCATTCAACCTCAGCCACTCGTGCGCGGCGACGCAGTCCTCTAATCCAGCGGGAAATCGGTGCTCCGGCGCCAGTCGGTAATCAGGCAATAGCACAGCGCACTTGGCTGCCAATGAAATGTCGGCCGCCAGCGGAAGATAGTTGCCGCCCGACCCAGAGACCCAACCGCCGCCGTGCAGATAGAGCAGTCGCAAATCGGGATCGGCTCCAGGGGCGAGCACCCATTCGCAGTGAATGTCGCCGACCTTCACGCGGCTTAGCTTGACGCCTTTGATCTGAGGTTCGTGCCGAGTTCCCATCCCGGCTCGCAAGGCCTGCAAGTTAAAATCCTTCGCGCCGAACGGAGCGCTTTTTCGACGTTGGACGAGATACTCGAGCCCTTCTCGCGAAACCGTCTTCGGCACTTCACCGATGCGACTCGCTGGCGCTTTCTCTTCCGCCGGCCTTTTCGCTTGCGGCGGATCGGCGGCAAAAACTGGCGCGAATGTTACTGTTAGCCAAACGAGCAGCGCGATGCCGGTGAGTCGCTTCATCGAAGCCTCCGAATCAGTCGAGTCGTAAGGTGAATCAACATGAGGGGAACTCGGCCACACTGATTACACTTTGACGCAGCTGACCAGTCTATCGCATGACACTGCCCAACGTGATGCTCATCCCCAGTCGGATGAGTTGGCGATTTGCAGAGCGATCTCTATCGCCTTCAAACCGTCTTGGGGCGTGATCTCTGGAGCTCGTCCATCTCGAATGCAGTTGACGAAATACTCGTCTTGCTGCAGGTGACCCCACATCGCGGCGCCTGGCTGTTTGACGTTCCATTTCGTTTCGACCGGATCTTCACCGAGCAAAACCAATTCGTCGTTGCCGACGCCAGTTGCTCAGAGTCGACGAGTACAGCCCTTCACGTCGCAAAAGAGCTCCCAGCTCACCCGACCCCGTGCATTGGTCAGCTTCGGCTAGGATATTCTCCTTGTACGCCAACGTAAAACGACGCCGTGTCGCCTTCTCCGTCACTTCCGGTGATTCTTCCGGATCCTTTTCTTCCGCTTTTGACATCAAAGTTCTCCAAGCCCTCAAGCTTAATTAAAAACTTCAATGTTGTCTCAGCCATGTTGGCACAGAGGGCAGTGCGACAATGCGTAGAATCCCAGTATTTCGCGGATCTGTCTATGATGTTCTTGCCGCATCGAATTGGGTAAGCCCTATTGGCGACGCGCTGTCGGTCGTTGAGGACATGGGGGTGCGGCTCCGCACACTTTCGCATTGCATTTGAGAGCCTGCCATTTTTCGCCTAGGATAGCGAGGGCAGTCAATTGGGGCGTATCCAAAGTCCCTTGGCTTCCGCGTTCTTTCTTGTGAGCGAGGGTGACGTTATGTCCAAGAATTCGTTCGGCAGTTTCTTTGGCGGAACTATGGGTGTTCTGATTGCCCTGGTGTTCGTCTTTTTTGGGCTCCCCATACTTTTTTGTGGCGGTTGCCTAATGCTCGGGGTCGTTGGATCAGCGGTTACTAGCACCGACTCGAACAGCGACACGCCATGGGAAGCCGCGCCAAACACGACCGAGGCTCCGGCGGAACCAGACGGCAGCGTACCTGAATCGCCATCCACAACTGCGGGCTCCGCTCCAACCTCGTCGGAGGCCACCGATTCCACAACTGGCCGCAAGGAAAAACTATATGGAATGAAGGAAACGGCAAATGTCGGATATACGACCTACGCAGTTTGGCGTGCTTGGTGGTCGGACCGGCTTAGTGATAATGAATTTCTCGACCAATCGCCGGATGCAGCCTACTTATTCGTTGAGCTTACCGTCCGCAACGACGACAAGAAGGCTCGTATGGTCGCGCCATTCAAACTGATCGACGACTCGGGAAATGAATACCAGCCATCGAGCAACGCCTGGGCAGTGGAAGGCAGCATCGGTCTACTTAAGACGCTGAATCCTGACGTCAGTAAGCAGGGCTTCATCGTTTTCGACGTACCCAAAGGCAGGAACTACAAACTAAAGGTCTCCGGGGGCTTTTGGTCTGCGGAGGATGCGCTGTTTCAAATCACAACTGACCAGGAATTGGCTGCGGAGAAAGCCGCCGAGACAAGGGAAGACGAGGCGAGAAGGCGTGACAAGGAACGCGAACTTGAAGCCGCACGCGAAGCTGAGCGTGCGCGACTTGAAGTTGAGCGCAAGCGACTTGCCGAGGAAAAAGCGGAGCGCGAACGCAAAAAGAAGCAGCGCACATGGACGAGTGGCACGTTCACCGTTGAAGCCGAACTAATCAAGCGAACCGGTGACATAATATTCCTGAAGCGTTTGGAAAACGGTAAGGAGATGAAGATCTCAATTGACAAGTTGTCGGCTGAGGACCAAGCGTTTATCCGCGAACGCAAATGGGAAGATTAGCAGTCTTGATGTCTATGTAATCGAGGGGCTAGTACTTGGCCCCTACGCCGCGAACCTCGAATCGCGATTATCTGCAAACGGTAGGGCGCTGCGCTAGTTGCGCAGAGCGAAATTCCGTTCGCCCAGCGAAAAGCTGGGTTCTTTGCTCGCCTGTTGTCCTAGGCCCAAATCTAGGCCCAATCTGTTCCCGCAAATTGCACGCAAGGGCAGGGCGAAGTACCCGTCCGGTAAGTCGCATTTGCATGCACCTTAGACCCGAGAAACGCCCCCTGTATGTCTGGCATCGTCTCGGTAGCGCAGCAGATCGACTTTAACGGCACGATGGGCAAGATGCTGGCGGCTGTGTTGCCGGGCGTTGCCGAGATGGAACAAGAGACTCACAAAGAACGCCAACGCGCCGGGATCGATGTTGCGAAGAAGAGGGGCAAGTATCGCGGGCGACGACCTGGAACGACTAAGGCCAAGCTAGCCCGCGCCGCCAAGCTTCGAGAGAAGGGCTTAACCGCTGAGGAGATGGACCGGATATGGAGGACAGCGGATATGGATATGGAGGACAGTCCTCATGGGATATGGATATGGAGGACAGTCCTCATTGGAAATAATACGAGAGTTGAGCGGGGGGCTGGCGGA
>CAZMNY010000057.1:0-42787 GCA_964567745.1 uncultured Pirellulaceae bacterium
GGGATCGACAATTCGTTTGGTCAACGCCCGCCACGGCGAATCGGGTGCGCCACCGTAAAACTAAGGCGTAACGCAGCACTAGCGCAGCCGCCAACATGCATGGGAGCGCGACAGCGTGTTGGTTCGCGATCGCTTCGGGTTGTGTTTGATTGCTGTGGCGATTGTTCATCATTCCGAAAGACGGTAGAGAAGGAGCTCCTGAACCTGAGAACCCTGGCAAGCAAGGCAAAAAGAGGTCTTCCCGCCGCAACAGAGAAACGGCTCCTGATATCCGAATATTGCCGAGGGGACCGAGCGCAAAATCGTTGATATGAAACGCTCAAATCGCTATTCTTGAGGCTTGTTAATAGATGTGTGATGGGAAGATCCCATCCAAAACGAGGCGTCTTAACGGAATTTGGGAACAACGCGACATGGCAGGGAAACCTCAAACTAAAGCGACACGTCCGCTTCAATTCGAATCGCTTGAGCAACGTCGAGTGTTGGCTGCCGATTTTGGCAGTTTTCACAACGTGGCGGATCCAGAAGACGTAAATGCTGACGGGCGTCGCGCCGTTGATGATGCGTTTATCGCAATTCGCGAATTGCAACAGAACTCTCAGGGCGACGCAACGAGGCTCGTCGATGTCAATGCCGACGGACGAGTTACGATCAACGACGCGATGCAGGTCATCCGGCGGCTCGTCACCGGCGGCGACACGATGATTCCTGTGGAACAGCGCATTAACCGACTGAGTGACGCGATCGACTCAGACAGCCTACCGGAGAACTTCTCGCCAGAGAGAGCTCAGAGGCTTCTCGCTCGGCTCGAGGAACACATCGACACTCCTGCATCGGGTGAAGCTGGCGCGAATACATCGGTCGAAAACCCTGATGTCCTGATCGCCGAAAATCCAGACCCGCAAGCGGACGGTGAGTTTTCGGAAGAGGCATTTCGAAACCGAATTGAACATCGCTTTGAACATCTCGACGCCAACAACGACGGATCGCTGAGCGAAGATGAAATTAGCGATTTCAAATGGGAGCGATTGTCGGAACACGACATCGAACCAGATCAGCTGATTTCGGTCGAAGAGTTTACGGAAGCGATCGAAAGTCATTGGCAAGAACATCGCGATCGAGTCGGCGATCGATTTGATGTCTTCGCTCTCTTTGATCGTCTCGACGCGAATAGCGATGGCGGGATTACGGAAGATGAATTTCCCAGCGAACACGGTTGGGAACACCTGATCGAAGCCGACGCGAATAACGACAACAGCTTGACCGAAGACGAGTTGCTTGACTACGCCGAACAACGAGCCAACGATGGGCTCGACATGTTGTTCCAAAAGCTCGATGCCGACAATGACGGTCAAATAGGTCGAGATGAAGTTGGATTCGGATGGTTCTGGCTTCGCCGCGCGGACGAGGACGAGAACAACGCCATCTCAGATGTTGAGTGGGCCGACACGATTGGCAGCATTCCGACTCAAATTCGAGAGCACTTGGAAGAACGTCGAAACGCATAGCCGCAGAATGTGAAAAGCAAGCGACGCAAGTGAACACTTGCGTCGCTTTTTTGCGCGCTCGACAGTCGTCTAGACGGGCGAGCCAGGTCAACTGACGGCGCGTTGCCTACTTCTTCTTTTTCTTCTTCGGTGCAGGTTTTTCGACATCGATTCGCAAGGCGGGCGAAGTTTGAATGAACGAACGCCCCTTGTCGGAAACCGTACCGCTTCGGAAGCCGTCTCCTTCGGCTCGGACTCAATTGCCTCAGGCAGTTCGCCGACGACGAAACGCACCACGTTCGACGACCCGCCTCAAGTCAGAATTCACATTTCGCGAAGCCCCGGCTCAGCTTTCGCGTCAGCCGTCAACTTGATGACGACTCGCCGGCTGTTGGGCTGGGCGCCCTTTGGCAATTCGGCCAACTCAGCCGCAACGTCCTTTCCGGAAACTTGGATCGCTTTCACGGGAGCAAATTGGCTCCACGCAAAGTGACCTCAGCCGTAGCGCCTCGACGGACTCCAGCTGGGACGGCAGAGGAAAGTGTCGGCGACGGATCAGCGAGGCAAACAGCTTGGTTCGGAGAACGGCGGACTCGTTGCCTCACTGCTGCAGCAAAGTTTGGGGCGAAAAGGGTTACGCCAGGAGCAGTCGCAGATTTGGAGACGCACGGGTTCGAGCGACTCGCGCACGAAAAGAGCGCCAATAACGATCAAAGATGACATGCCATTCGCGCTCAGTAGCTGCCGATAGGACGATGAAGTTAGCCTTCTTCGCCGAGCGTTTCATCGACGAGCTGCTTGACGGTATCGCTGACGTTGACGTCGACGTGTTCCTCGGAAACGCCAGCATCATCGGCGATCTGCTTGCAATTCGCGATAAACTCGCGAACTTCTTCATCGCTGAGGGTGGGTTTGAGCTGCCGTTGGTTGTTGGTCTTCTGCAGCGTAATCGGCTCGAGGGCCTCATCGACACCGTCCATGTCGACTTTTTCTTCGGTCACGCCGCGAATGAGACGGCTCAGGACAAGTTTGGCGTCGGCCTTTTCTTCATCGGACAGCCCCGACGGCTCGAGGTACTGCTTCTCGGCCGCATAAACGTAAATCAAAGACATTAGCGGCGACTCGGCGAAGCTCTGAGCCATTTTGCCGAATTCCGCATACCCGATATCGCCTCGCTTGTAGGCGTCCTTGACTCGGTCGATTTGCTTCTTGACTTCCCGCTTCTCCTCGTCGGGCAGTTCAGACTCTTCAATTGCCGTGATGATCAGGTCGGCGGCGATAATCGGAGCTTGACTGATTCCGTACCAAGCCGCGCCACCACAGGCCAGCAAGCCGACCACAACGATGACGCCGCAACCAATCAGGCAGGTCGGCACCCAGCTCTTTTTCTTGGGCGGAGGCGCGTCTAATTCGGGCTTGGTTTGCGGATCAGCAAAGTCGGTCGACATCGGCAGCACTCCTTGCGACGAAATATGCAGTTGGGCGAATCCGATCGGATGCGTCCGACATGCAATGAAAGGTATGGTCTCTCTGGCTTTCGCGGGTTTTCCGCGAACTGAGGCACATTGTGCCAAGCGTGAGAGCTAGAAATCGTTGTAGTTGATTTCGAGCACTTCAAACTTCAACGTGCCGGAGGGAACTGCGATTTCTGCCTTCTCTCCGACTTTCTTGCCCAAGAGCCCCTGTCCGATCGGGCTCGTAATGGCGTATTTGCCAACATCGGGATCTTCATCGCCAACGCCGACAAACGTTATCTCTTCTTCGTCATCGTAGTCGAGATCTTTGACTTTGACCGTGGCGCCAAATGCGACTTGGTCTCGCGGCAGTTTCGAGGTATCGACGATACTGGCTCGCGAGAGCTGGTCCTGCAGCGAATTGATGCGAGCTTGAAGCATGCCCTGAGCTTCGCGCTGAGCGTGGTATTCGGCGTTTTCTTTGAGGTCGCCTTCGTCGCGTGCTGCCGCAATCTTCTCCGCGATTTCCGGCATCTTCTTGTTTTTCATCTCATCCAACTCGGCCCTTTTCCGCTCGTAGGCCTCGTTCGTCATCGGGACAAAGTCCATTGTGTCGCTCCCAGGACGAAAAAATACGACCCCCGAACAGATGGAAGGCCGCAGAAATAGTTTCGATCTAAGTTTTGGATTGAAAACGTCGCCGCAAGACACGCGACGCGGACTTGATATTTTGCGGCATCCGCTAGTGTATGTAAAGGCGGCTGCAAGGAGAACTTAGGGCGCAAAAAGTTTTCCTGCCGCAATCTGACCAGAGCCGACGTCAGCCGTATGCGGCCACCATTTCCGCGGAATAGCTCGAGCGCGCCAGCCTAGTGCCGCGTCAACTCTAAAATGGGGTTGGCTTCGGCGTAACTTGACTTGGCGGCGTACGATACAAACACTGCGATCCTAATTCTTGGTGTTGACGCTGCACTAGGATTCGGCCGAGCCGCCGACAGAACTGTCTTCCCCCAAATAGAGCAGGGCGCCGCAGCTGTTGCAGAAGACAGGGAGTTGCATGTGCAATTCCGCTAGCGAATTCGGCGTCAATCTCGTGAAGCACGCACCGCAATTGCTCCCGTCCGATTCGGCCAACGCATCCTCGCCTCGAGCTTCGGCGATACGATCGTAGTCAGCCCGAAAATCAGCGGGCAATCCGCTTTCCGCTTTATCGAGTTCCGCTTGCACTCGATCGCGTTCGCTCGTCAACCCTGCCTGAGTCTGCTTGACGGATTCACTTGTTTTGTCGAGTTCCGCCTGGGCGACCTTGAGCGCGTCTGTATCTCGACGCCCCGCTTCGGTCAGTTCGTCAATGTGTTCGAGCGCTTCGAGAATCTCGTCCGACAGGACGCTATTGGCCTGTTCATCCGCCGCGATTTGTTCCTTGAGCGTCTGAAACTCGCGGTTGCTCGCAGCGGCATTCAGCTTGCCGTTAAGCGACTCGATGCGAGCCTCTCGCTCTTTCAATTGAAGAAGTTTGGCGTCGCTGGCAACTTTGGCTCGAGTCAATTCCTCGCTGGCCGATTCGCAATCCGCCGTACAGCGGTCGACGAGCGTTTGAGCAGTGCGAAGCAGTCGCGGTCCCTGCCCCAGTCGGCCATTGAGATCGGCTAGCTGCTTGTGGATGCGATGTAATTCTCGCAGCACGCTCGCGGTAACGGCCATACGTCGACTCCTAAGATTCCATGGAAAGTTGGCGAGCCAGAGAGGTACGCTCGGTGCGACTCGACACGCGACGCGCATAAAAAAACCGCTGGTCAAACGACCAGCGGTTTGTGGTTGCCGAAATCAAGCAGGACTTAGCCCGCCCGCAAGAAGCCAACAAGATGCTCGCTCCGCACCGGGTGCTGAAGTTTGCGAACCGCTTTGGCCTCGATCTGCCGCACGCGTTCACGCGTAACCTTAAAGATCCGGCCAACCTCTTCCAAGGTATACGTGTAGCCATCACCAAGGCCGTAGCGCAAACGAATAATCTCGCGTTCGCGGAAGGTAAGCGTCTTGAGTAGGCTTTCGATCTTCTCACGAAGAATACCGTTGGTCGCGTTTCGCACTGGATTATCGCAGCTTGAATCCTCAATGAATTCACCAAAACTGCAATCGTCCCCTTCGCCGACAGGTCTGTCCAAACTGACAGGATGGCGGCCAATGTCCATCACTCGCTTCACCTCTTCCAATGAGATATCAGCGCGACGGGCAATCTCCTCTGTTGTCGGTTCTCGCCGTAATTCTTGCAAGAGCCTCTTCTGAATATTTCGCAACTTGGAGAGGACGTCGATCATGTGGACCGGGATGCGGATCGTGCGAGCCTGATCGGCGATAGCCCTAGTAATTGCCTGCCGGATCCACCAGGTCGCATAGGTCGAAAACTTGAATCCGCGCCGATACTCATACTTGTCGACGGCCCGCATCAACCCCGTATTGCCTTCCTGAATCAAGTCGAGAAAGCTCATCCCCCGATTGCGGTATTTCTTAGCAATCGAGACAACGAGGCGCAAGTTTCCGCTCGACAACTGCCGCTTGACCGCCTCGTAGTCGAGAAACTGCCGAGAAATTGCGGCGCAACGATTCCTCAGGCTGGTCGGACTCTCTTGAGTAATCCGGAACAGGTCGCGCAATTCGTGAAGCAGATTGGCTCGCTCTTCCCCGAATTCCGCGGCCTCGCCGATTTGATTGAGACGCGCGCGAATCTCGGTCATCCTGGCCGCGAAACACTCCAACTGTTCCATCAACGGCTGGACCCGTCGCGTTCGCAAGCTCAATTCCTCAACCAACTGCAGGCACTTTGCCCGTCGGCGGAGGAACGCTCGCCGAGCAGCCAACCGTTCGTCGCGACTGGTGGAGCGGCGAATGAGCAGCTCGAAATCTTCCGCATTCTCTTTCAAGAGCTGGCTGATCGTTCGCAGGTTATGAGGCATGCGGCCCTGAATCTGCTCCTTCGTCAATCGCTCGGTCAAAGAGACTTTGATCGTCCGATCGAAGGGAAGTTCGCCGCGGTGTACTTTCTTGAGCGTCTCCACCGTGGCGCGCATCGCGTAGTTACAGCTCAGCACCATTCGCCGGAAACGTTTTCGAGTCACTTCGATCTTCTTCGCCAGGGCGATCTCTTCATCGCGCGAGAGCAGCGGAACTTCCGCCATTTGGCTCAAGTACATGCGAATCGGATCGTCGCCGGCCCGTGGCGATTCGACAGAAGCAGCGGCGAGCGTAAGTTTCTGCTCCGCGTCTTTCTTCGCTTGAAGTTCAACCGCCGATTGCGTTGGCTTGGGATCCTCAAATGAATCGACCGGGGCTTGGTCGACCAGCTCGATCCCCTTTTCGTCCAAGGCGAAAAGCAAGTTATCGAGCTTTTCAGGGCTGATGTCCTGGTCGGGCAAGTAGTTGTTGACTTCGTCGTAAGTCAAATACCCTTGGGACTTCCCTTTGACAATGAGATCACTAAGTTCCTTCTCCAGGAAATTCACGACAACCTCCCTTGCGCTTTCTTGCGCTTGTTGGAAGTCTGGGTCGATCGACGCGGGTGTCGATCCCGTCAGAGCTCCTACCCGTCCGTGGGCTCGGAATTACCCTGCCGGTGTCGCGCCAGTCTTTGGGACTCAGCCAAACGCGAGAAGTACTCAGAAAGTTCCTGAGTCTCATCCGCTTCACTGGCGAACTCTCCGTTCTCAATCGCTCGGCCACTTTCTTGTTGCCGAGCAACCACCCGTTGGGCGGCCTGCTGTTGGATGAAGTCGTTCAGGCGTGCGGGTGCGTCCATCTGCACATGGACTAATTTCTTTCCTGCTTCCGCATCCAACGTTACGAGGATGCTCTTTAGATCGAAGTCGTCCGTCTGGGTCAATACCGCTGTGAAGTCTGAATCCAAGTCGCTCCGTCTCGTTTGGGTCAAAATCGTAAACAAGGCGGCTGCCGTCTCGCTGCCCATGTCGCTCGTCGAGATCTTTTGCTTGGCTTCCTCAACAAGAGTCGGGGCATGAATCAAAACCTCAAAAAGGTCTCTTTCCATGGGAGTTAGCTCGGAAATCTGATATTGCCGCTTGCTCGCAACGACCGGCGCCTCGGCCAAGTTCGGCGTTGGACGGCGCCCCGACGAGTTCGCTCGATGTGAACGCTGCAAGGCCGACAAGCGATTGCGGACATCGGCCTCATCAACTCGAAACAAGCGAGACAGTCTTGCTAGCATCTGATGCATGCGAAGCTGCCTGGCTGAATCCGTTGAAACGCGAGGCGCCTTGGACAAGGTATTGAGAATCTCTTCGAGCGACTGATTGGCGCGGTGGGTGTCGCGAGCGGGGTCGACGCCTTGCATCGATGTCTGAAATCGGTGCTCGAGCGCATCGACGGCGCCGTCAAGCTGACGCCGAAAGCCCTCGGCGCCCTGACTCATGATCGCGTCGCAAGGATCTTGGCCCTCAGGAAGCGTCACCACTCGCAGGTCGACGTCTTTCGCCACAAACAAGTCCAACACATCGCTGGTCCGACTTTGGCCCGCGGTGTCGCCATCCAAAACCAAATAGACTTGTTTGGTAAAGCGGTGAAGCAATTGAATGTGTTGTTCCGTGAGCGCCGTCCCCATCACGGCGACCACGTTATTTAGTCCGAACTGGTGGGCCATGACAACATCGGTGTAGCCCTCGACGACAATCAGCGACTGTTTCGAGGCCGCATCGTCGCGAGCCAAGTCAAGCGCGTAGAGTTGCTGGCTCTTGTTGAACAGCTTAGTCTCGGGCGAGTTGAAATATTTGCCGACTTTTTCGTCGGCGAAGTCGGGCAAGATCCGTCCGCCGCAGGCAATTGGTCGGTTCTGCGTATCTCGAATCGAGAACATCACGCGTCCTCGATAGTAATCGTAGTAGCCGCCGTTGCCCTTGTCGTTTTTTCGCAGCAGGCCCGCCGCGTGCAAGACCTGTGGCGAAAACTCTGAGTTCCTCGCTCGATTTCCCAACCACTGCCACTCGTTCGGCGCGTAGCCCAAATGAAATCGATGAATACTACGCTCGTTGATCCCGCGATCATCGAGGTAGGCTCGCGCCGACTCAGCAGCGGCGTCGTGCAACAAACATTCGTAGAACTGCCGTTCCGCCCAGGCCATCGCCTTGAGCAGAGTCTGGCGGTCGTTGGGCGAACCGGGCTGAGTCTTGGGCGCATTCTTGAGTTCAACGCCGGCTCGTTCCGCCAACAGCTCGAGCGCTTCGCGGAACCCAAGGCCTTCGCGGCGCATGACAAAACTGAATATGTCACCGCCTATATCGCAGACCCAGCACCGCCATGATTGCCGAGCCGGATTGACGTCGAGGCTTGGTCGCGTATCGTCGTGAAACGGGCAGATCGCTTTGTACGAACTGCCTTGTCGAGAAAGGGGTACGTACTCGCCGATCAATTCGACGATGTTAATCGCTTGGCGAATCCTCTCCTTGGCGTCGTCACCCGTCAACACGCTAAGTCTCCTCCTGAAACAACGGTGATCGCAGTCAAGAAAACACGCTCTCTTCGCCCACCGCGACGGACGGGATGGGAAGGCGGCGGATTATAAGGCGGTCGCAAAGTGCGGTCAACAATCGACGGCGCGGGTGCCCTCGATGCGGCTCTAGATAGCCACATTGTACGCCATAACGGACTCGGATTGGATGCAATGACGCTCGATGTCGAAACGACAATGGAAGAGTGCGGCGACCGAGAAGGCGTTAGCCACGACTCTATGGCAAAGAAGAGTTTTCCGGACTTTGGTTAGCCGGCAGTTTAGTGGGCCGCAAGCCGACTTTGATCTGCAAGACCATCGCCACCTGGTCTCGAATGATGTGGACCTTCGCGGTCGAGCCAACAGGAGTCGAGGCCACCGCCCGGCTCAACTCATTTGGGCTGGCGACGTCGGTCTCATTCCATCGAACAATGATGTCGCCCGGCGAGACGCCCGCTTGCTGGGCCGGGGCGTTGTCAAAATCACTGATATCCACGACCAAGGCACCGACGGGCTCGACGCCAAGCCGTTCGGCGAGCGAATTGGAAACCGGCAACATCTCCACTCCGAGCCACCCGCGTTCGATTTGCTTCGAGTTTCGGAGGCGGTAAAAGACATCCTCGGCGACTTTGCTGGGGACGGCGAAACTGATTCCCTGATATGCGTGTCCGACGATCGCCGTGTTAATGCCAATCACGTTGCCGTGTTCGTCCACGAGCGGGCCGCCGCTGTTTCCAGGATTTACGGCAGCGTCCGTTTGAAGGAAATTCTGAAAACTGTGCCCTTCCGCAGAGCCTCGGTTCTTTGCGCTGAGAATCCCGAAGGTGATTGAGCTCTGCAGGCCAAAAGGACTTCCCAAAGCCCAAACCAGCGAGCCGACTTCCAAGCGATCGCTATCCCCCCATTCAGCGGGAATGAGACCGTCCGCCTCGACTTTGATAATCGCGATATCCGTAAGCGGGTCGGCTCCGATCAGCCGAGCGGACAGGCTGCGGCCGTCATTTAGAGTAACGTCAATCTCAAGAGCATTCTGAACGACGTGGTGGTTGGTAACGATATATCCCTCGACATCCATGATCACACCAGACCCTTGGCCAGCCGTCTCGTGCTGCCGAAGATACGGCAGGCCATCGCCAATCAAATCCTGGCTCACGCTTCTCACCTGGATTCGCACGACACTGGGACTTACTCGCTTAGCGATCGCCTGATATCCAGCAGATAGTTCGCTGAAGGGGGACTTGGCCAATTCAGCCGAGCCCGCTTGATGGGCGGCTCGCTCTTTGCCCCGAGTGATCGAATAACTGATTTCCTCGGCCAAGTACGGCACAACGAATCGGAGGGCAAGCAGGAAGGCGAACAGGGCGAGAAGACTCATCCAACGCGGACCAGAGTGTGGATGTGCAGCGGGCTCAGCAGGCGCGGCCGAATCCGGCTCTGCCTGAATGTTCCAATCTCGTTCGTCGGACATCGGTGGCTCCCGTATGCGAATCCCAGATGAACATGACGCCAGCCGCGTCCGAACAATGCCCAACTAATAGCATTGCCCAATTATAAACGGCAATACGAAAAAAAGGCGGCTGGGGTTCCCTGGGAAGAAAAACTGAGCCGAGCGATTTAGCAAGATTGGATAACCTGGCTCGGCACCTCCCCCTACTGTTCGCACTGGAACCGCCGGTTCTTGGATTCCGAGGCCGGAAAATGAGGATAGGCAACCCCCCCGAGAAAGTGAAATAATGGGTGCAACGGGGCGGAGAACGGCAAATCAGAAGAGAATCTCGACCTGCGCGATATTGAGCCGCCCCTCGGTGGCCATCTCGCTGGCAGCGACATTTGGCTTGAAACGGCTTGGCCGAGCCACAACCTTTGCTTGCATCCTATGCCCGAATCCACCTTTGTGCAGTTTCCGCAGCCAGCCAATCGAGACGGCCTCGTTTTGCTCGACGGCAAACTGACGCCGGATTGGGTTCTTTCTGCCTACCGGCAGGGAGTTTTTCCATGGCCCATTGTGGACGGCCACCACGAACAACTCGCTTGGTTCTCGCCGGACCCGAGAGCTATCTTGCCGCTCGACAACTTCCACGTCTCTCGTCGTTTGGCGAGGCGTCTACGACGAGGCGAATTCGAATTGACGGTGAACGAAGCATTCGACGACGTGGTCGACGCGTGCGCCCAGTCCCGCGGCACCGGAATCTGGTTGACGGAGACCATGGCGGAAGCCTACCGCAAGCTTCAATCCATCGGGCACGCGCACTCAGTGGAAAGCTGGCGCGAGGGACAATTGGTCGGAGGCATTTTGGGAATCACTTGCGGCGGACTGTTTTCCGCCGAGTCGATGTTTCACCGAAGCTACGATGCGGGAAACGCAGCCCTCGCCGAACTAGTCGCCCGTTTGCGGCGTCGCGGTTTCCGACTTATCGATGTGCAGCAGACTTCGTTGCACATGTCGTCACTCGGCGCGATCGAGGTCAGCCGCGCTGACTATCTCGACAAACTGTCTGAGGCAATGCGTCTCGATGTCGAATTCGCATAACGGCTCGTGCTCGACTCAACTCACCCGCCTGCAACCGGCGCGACGAGCATCAATTCGTCGCCGTCGCTCAGCTCGCAATCATCGAAGTTGCTTAGCGCGCCCTGATGCCGACCAGAGACCGTAACGAGCGTACTCTCCGGCAACGGCTCGCTCGACAATTCGCGCAATTTCGCCAAGGCGGCTGCGAGCGTCGCTTGTTCGTCAAGATCCAGATGATCAGGTGCCCCGCCCGCCAAGTGATACATTCGACCGGTGATAAAAACGTCGACTCTCATCCTGTCTCCAAATAGCGACTTGACTAGTTCATTACGGCAGCGGCGATCACGACGACTCGTCGCTCAGTTCGCCACAGCAGGGGCAATCCGGCTTCCGTTTGAGTTCTGTCATTGCGATGCGACCCGCGAAACCATCGTAGGTTAGCATTTTGCCCCAAAGGGGATTGCCGCTGCCGGAGAGGATCTTGATCGCTTCCAAAGCAGCCAGCGAGCCAATTGCAGAAGAGATCGCACCGACCACAGGGAAGAACTCTTCGAACGGTGGCGGCTCGGGATAGATGCATTGCAAGCAGGGAGTGCGTCCGGCTTGGAGTACGAGCAACGTCCCTGACATGCCCCATTGAGCGGCATCAATCAGTGGAATCCCCGCCTTGGCTGCGACTCGATTGAGCCGCAGGCGCTCCTCAAACGTGGGCGGGCAGCTGAGTATGATATCGCAGCGATTGGCGATCTCCTGAGCCTGCTCGTCATCCGGCTCGAACTCCAAGGCCTCAACCGTGAGCCAGCGGTTTCGATCTCGCAACGTATTGGCGAAATTCTCGGCGCGGAGTTCGCCGAGTCCGCTCTCTTGGCCAAGCACTTGCCGATTCAGATCGGGCGATATCAACTGCCCGCCATGTGCCAGGATGATGCGACCAACGCCGCCCATGGCCAGCATCTGCGAGGCCGGTCCGCCCATCCCGCCAACTCGCGAAACGAGCGCCGTCGAATGCTTCAGCTTTGCTTGCCCCGCTTCACTCAAGACGCCCGCCCCGATTTGTCGGTCGTAACGTTCTCGTTCAGCATCAGTCAGTTCGGAAATCGTATTGGCTCCGTTTCATAAGTAAAAAACGCTAATGCGATCCGTCAGCAATTCGTCAGTTCATCAAGCCGCAACGAGGAGCTCGACGGGAGTGGTGGCGTGATTCGAGTTTCGCTCGTTCAATTCGCACTCTCAAGGCTCTCATCACTGGCATCGGCAGCAGCCGCGCCGTCTTCGCCGAGAATCTCACCCGCTTGCATTTGCAATGAGCCCTGGGCTCGAGCGGCGGCGGACTCGTCGTGAGTCGCCAGCAGCACCGTTCGGCCGTTTTGATGAAACTCGGCAAGCAAATCGAGAACCGCTTCTGCGTTCTTGGCGTCGAGATTGCCCGTCGGTTCGTCGGCGAGGATCAAACGAGGATTGTTGATCATGGCGCGAGCCACGGCGGCTCGCTGCCGTTCGCCCGCGCTCAATTGCCCTGGGCGGTGATGCAAACGCGACTCGAGACCAAATTGGCAAAGTAACGACTGCGCTTTCTCCCTGACTTTGGCTGCATTGGGATCGACCGCCGCGGCAACCACGTTGTCGAGAATATTCAGGTAGGGCAAGAGATGAAACATCTGAAACACGAACCCAATATGGGCAGCTCGAAAGGCAGCTCGCTCCCCTGCGGCAGCGGATGAAATCTCGAATCCGTCCAAACTAATTCGCCCGCTCGTGGGCGTAGCCAGCCCGCCAATCAGCGATAGCAACGTCGATTTTCCTGATCCGCTATGGCCCCGTACAGCCAAGTACTGTCCGATCGGCACGTTCAACGAAACGTTCTTAATCGCATCGACGTCGCCGTGATTCGTCGTAAAGCGTTTGGAAATATTTTCAATACTTATCATGACTGATCCAACAGGGCGTCCGTACGACTGCGAAGACCGAACGCGGTGGCTTGTTCGAACGGCAGCCGATGCAACTGGAGATACTCTGGGCGATCGCCTCGCGCAGACGATCCGGCTGATTCCGCTACGAGCGATAATTCTAGCGAGGGCGAAGAATGACAAGAGTCGCAACGAATAGCAGACCCAAGGCAACGACGAGAACACCGGCTACCGCCCAAATCGAATAGCTTGCCGACGCGCGCGCCGGGGAGGCGTCTTCGGTCCGAGCCGTAGCAACTTCGCGATCAGCACCGGCATTCGATCCGTGGAAAGCCCCGTCGTCCTTCGCACTGGACGCGTCCGCTACCTTCTTCTCCTCGTCATCGTTCGACGGATCCTGCGCGGCGTCCGTCGTTTCGGCAATCCCATCAGGCTCGGTTGTCGTCTCGCCATCACTAGAAACGTCCGTTGTCGCTTCTTCGGGATCGCTGGGAATAATCAAATCAGGAAACAGATCGACAGCGCCAAGTTGTTCGTTTCCTTCCTCAACGCCAAACTTCTGCGCCATGGTGATTGCCGCAGATTCCCAATCGTAGTTGATCAACAAATCGACGCCGGGGTTTTCTTCCTTGACCGTGCAAGAGCACGCGCCGGTGAGAAACTGAACCGCATCCGCCAAATTGTCTGCGCTGATGCCAAGTCCCAGGTAAGGAGGATGAACTCGACCGCGGCCATAAACAGGAAACACCATCGGTTGATCAAACTCGTGCAGATCGGACTCAACCGCCAGCAACATGCGAACCAACCATTTTTCGGCTGGATCGTCTCGCCGGATTCTCAACATGGCGATTTCATGCTTGGGGCGCAAGTCCTTCTCGTTCTCTTCCTCGACCGCTCCGGTCGGTGCCGCGTACAAATCCAGTTTGCCCTCGCGAACATTATTCACGACCAGCTGAGTTATTTGTGCGGCAGCTTCGTTCGACACCGTTGACTCAGATGATTCGGCGTCTTCTCCATCCTTCGATTCCGTCTTCTTCGGGTCGGCTGCCTTTTTTGCTTTGTCGCTCGATTCGAGCACAACGAGCACGGTCGCCATGCCTTCTTCCAACATGCTGGCAAGTTGAGTGCGCGCAGGCGACGCGGTCATTGCTTTGACGTCGGGGAGCGTCAGGTCGCCAGCATGGACGACTCCGCCAAGCGGAGGAGGTGCGATGACGATGTAGGCGCTTTCCGGCTTACCGAGCTTCTTCCAATGCTCTGCTGCGATCGGAGGAGCGGCGTCAATGTCCGCGACAGGAATGTCATAAAACGACACGTTGGGCTTGGGCGGCTCGCTGTCCTCCATTGCCTTAAGCGCCAAGTTGACTTCGTTCTGCGCCTTTGTCGGCTCATTGGCATGCACGAAGAACACAAAGTAATTCGAGGCCGGCCAGCGATACATCGCATACCGATAAACGGGCGTGTCACAGGCGGAAACGCGACTGGCGCTAATCGCCCCCATACTGATGATCAGGAAGGCCGTAAGCGCATTGCGAAATCGTGACGGCATGACGTTCTCACCTGTGAGGAACTTTGATAAACCAATCGAAATCCTGATTCCGATCTGACGCGAGCCCGCGCGTGAAAAAACCGGAATGCACCCAGAAGCAAGATCTCAATCGCGGCGTGACTCAAGTCGCGGGCCCGTTGCCCAACTAGCGACCGAAGCGACTAATAGGATAACAGGGACCGCACCAAAGAATCAATCAAGTCGGCCTCACCTGGAGCTAGTCCTCGGAAATCGTGATTTTCACGATCTTGTCGCCCATTTCAATCGCGTCGACGACGTCTTGGCTATCGATGACTTGGCCGAAAACGGAGTGTTTGCCGTCCAGCCAGGGCGTGGCGACATGGGTGATGAAGAACTGCGAACCATTCGTGTTGGGGCCGCTGTTGGCCATCGACAGAACGCCGGGACCGTCGTGCTTCAGATCAGCGTGAAACTCGTCTTCAAACTGATACCCAGGGCCTCCCGTTCCGGTGCCTTGCGGACATCCGCCTTGAATCATGAAGTCGTCGATCACACGATGAAACACAAGGCCGTCGTAAAACCCTTTAGCGACCAACGTCTCAAAATTCTCGACGGTCTTGGGCGTCTTGTCAGCGTGCAGTTGGACCCGAATCGTCCCCCTGCTTGTCTCAAACGTGGCAATCTTCATCGTTGTTCCTTTCGTATGTGGGACCGGAACGGCGAAAACCGAGGCGGGGGTAAAGAACGAAAACAGAGCTTGCGGATCACGCGTTAGTCGAAGAGATCGGCAGTGGGCTGTCAACGGGGCTGAGTTTGCAGCTGTTGACCTAGGCGACGGACCATGCGGAGCTGGGAACCGATAACAAGATGAGTATGATAGGTTGTTCCGAAATCGAGCGGTGAATGGAACGAGCCAATGACGCGAAAACGAATCGTTTGCCCGGAGTGCCAACAAGGACAGATCTGTAGCGAGTTTCAGCGGGCGGATCTGCTCAGGGCGCAAGGTATGCTCCGCCGCGCATCGGAACCGGATTCAACAACGCTTGAGGTCCTGCTCGCCTCGGCCCTTCCCAAAATGAAATGCACCGCGTGCGATGGGGTGGGTCTTCAGATCGACCAACAATTTGAAGATCAAAGCGACGATTGGAACGAGTGGGGAGAGGAAGCGAAGAATTGCGAGCAATGCGGACAGCGGATTCCTCCCGAACGACTCGAACTCTACCCACAATCGACTCGATGCGCCGCGTGCGAGTCGGCTCCGATCGAAAAAACCGAAGACGATTATTGCCCCCGATGCGGCAACGTTCTCACCATGCGAACTTCTGGCGCCGGGCTGACTCGCTACCGCTACTTCTGCTCGGTATGCAAACGATGAAAAACAGACTTCGAACCGACAGCCTAACCCACACACACCGATTGCCGTCGCGTGCCGAGTGTTCGCGAGCCCGATCGAGTCGTTGGAAAATGGCCGCGGCCCTAAGCGTTGCGCTTGCACTCGCAGCAGGCTGCGCGCCTGGCGACCTGGCCGACAACGCAACAGCCGACAACGCAACAGCCGACAAGAGCGACAAGAGGAACGAGAGCCAGGTCGAAGAAGCAAATTTGTCGCAACAAATCGAATTCGTCAACACAGGCCAAGCCACAACGGTGCATATCGCCGCATCTCTTGTCACCGACTCCGATCTCGCGGCGCTGAGCGAGCTGGCCTCGCTTACTGAAATCAAACTCGACAACTCAAGCGTCACCGACTCGGGGCTCAGCCATTTGGAAACGTTACAGAAGCTCGAACATCTCCGACTACGCAACGCGGCTATTTCCGATGACGGCGTCGACTCGCTGCTCAAACTCCAATCGCTTCGTGTGCTCAACCTTCCGCAGGCAACAATGAGCGACACCGGATTGGCTCGCCTCGCTTCACTGCCTCATTTGGAGTTGCTTCGCATCGGTTCTCCGCGCGTCGGCGACGTCGGTGCGAATTCGCTGCGAGACTTTCCCAGCCTGCGATACGTTCACCTCATTGGATGCCCGATCACCGACAAAGGGCTCAAGGCCTTTCATGGCATGTCCGAGCTGGAGTCGCTTTATCTGGACGATAGTAACGTCACTGACGAGGGCTGGGCCAAATTGATCAAAGCCAACCCCAAGCTGCACATTCACGTCAACCAGCACCACCACGACCTGGATTCGAACGCCCACTCCCACCAGCACTAGGCAGGGGACTACTATATTGTTGACCAACGCCTGCCGTCATCAAGGCGCGGCAGCAACGCCTTCCCAACGGAATTGAACGCGAGTTTCGCCCGATAATGACCTCGATCGCCTTGCTCTTCCTGGGATTCCTGTTCTTGTTCTTAGGAGCAGAGTGGTTGATTCGAGGCGCTGCGGAATTGGCAATTCGGATGAGCTTGTCGAAGTCGTTCGTTGGCCTGACTCTTGTTGCGTTCGGCACAAGCGCGCCCGAAATGGTGGTCAACATATTCGCGTCAGAGAATCCGCAGCTGGCCTTGTCCAATGTGGCGGGCAGCAATCTCACGAACCTCTGCCTTGGTTTCGGACTCGCTTCGATGTTTGGCGCCGTGATCGTCAAGCGGAGGCGGTTTACGATCGACTTGCTCGCGATGGTGATTGCGCCGGGCATCATTGTGGTCTCGTTCCTTGTCGGTTCGCTGGCCCATCCCGTCGTGTCGTACGAAACTGTCTGGATCCTGCTTTCATGCCTTGGCGTCTACATCATTCTGTTGGCAACGCGGCGCGGCGCAGGGGAGGACGAGGAGCCAAACGAGCAATCCACAGCGAGTCATTTTCGACAATTGGCTGAAGTAGCTGGGGGCGGGACGCTGCTTTATCTAGGCGGGGAATTGGTCTATCGAAACGCGATTGAATTGGCGACCGTATGGGGTATGCCCGAGCAGATCATCGGCTTGACGCTCGTCGCCTGCGGGACCTCAATTCCAGATATCGCGGCGACCGCCATGGCAGCACGACGCAACGAGTGGGAACTCGCATCGGGTAACATTATCGGCAGCAACATTTCAAATGTCCTGGTTGTACTTTCAGCGACCATGTTGGTTTCCGGCCAATCACTGGCTGGCTCCCCCGAATTACTTGTTGATTACATTACCGTGTTCGTCGTTTCGGTTTCTTTCGCCTGCGTGGCGTTAACAAAACAGCGGTTTGGTCCGAAGCTCGGGATACTCGCAATCATCGCGTTGATTTCGTACTATTCACTGCGAGTTTTCGGCGAGCTAAGCGGTTAACTTGTTGATTCAACGGCGGAAGGCCAGTGGCATGCCAATATCAGTAAGATGCGCAGAATGCGAACACGAGTTCTCCGCCTGGGACGACTTGGCTGGGCGAACCGTCCAGTGCCCTAAATGCCAGTCGTCCGTTTTGGTCGGGGGCGAGCTGGATGAAGACGAATGGGAGGATGAGGAAGAAGAGGACGAAGACGACTTCAGCCTTGCCCCCGTTGAGGAATCACTGCTGTCTTCACCAACTTCCTTTCCGACCGCTGAAGACATTGCCACCGAAGAACCCAAGCCGGCCGCCGAGGGCTCGCCGGCCGAGTGCCCCAAGTGTGGAGCGCTCATGAACGACGGCATGCTTTGCGACGCGTGCGGTTACAACCTGCAATTGAAGCGGGTGATCCACACACAACTCGAAACGTTCGAAGCAAACCCCGATGTCGGATTCAAACGCTGGTTCAACTCTCAATTGGCGGAAGGGGAATCGATTGGTTCTATTTGGAAGTGGATTCTCATTGGATTCGGCCTGTTGTTCGTTGTTGTCACCGTTCTTCTTCTCCCCTGGTCGCTCATCTTTGCGGTCCCCGTAATCGTTGTGGCTTGCGTATTGTTCGTCGCCATTAAGCGGAGCGGAAAAACTGGCGACGAAGCCTTTTTCGATGCCGGTACGAGCGGCACGCTTCTTCTCTTTCGAACGACCGGTTGGCGCAAACTGGAGTGGCCATTTCCCAAAGTTCCTTTTTATTCGGCCAAGGGCTCCGATTTTGGCGATGACGACCTCGCCGAAATGTCGAACGCTTCGGAAATAGAAGCACTCGACCTCGATGGCTGCGCCGTCACTGACGCGGGGCTCATCCACCTCGCCAACTGGACTCAGCTTCGGTACCTAGTTCTGACGAACACGTCAGTCAGCAAAGACGCGGTTCTTGAATTGCAGAACAAACTAACCAAGACGATGGTCTGGATGTAGCAACGACGTCAGTCGCGTTTTTGGATGTCGCCCGATTTCTTGATGGCTCGAATCACCATCCAGCCGAGGGAAACAGCAACCGCGCAGCCGAGTGCGCCGACGACGGACACATCATAGATAACGGGCGGAGTCTTGCTGCTCCAAAGGTTTGCCGAACCCATGAAGAGTGCTGCGGAGATGATCCCCATCACCAAACGATTGACGGACGTGTCGAGCCGGCGATGGTCGAGATGGACATCAAAACTCCCTTGCTTCACTCGGTGAAGTATGTCCGCCAAGTCGCGAGGGAAGATTTCAACGAGCCGATTCCAGTCTCGATAGGCGCTCTCCAAACGCCGCCAAAGTCGAGCCGGCGAGAGTCGGCGGCGAAAAGCGCCTAAGCTGAACGGATGGAGTAAATCAGCCAAGTTGAAAGACGGGTTCAGCTGTCGCGCCGATCCCTCCAGCATGATCAGGACCTTGAGAAGCATCGCGATCTTTGTGGGGAACACAATGTGATGCTTGCGAATAATCGTCATCATGCCCTGCAGCGCGCCGCTGAGATCGAAGTCGCCGAGCGACTGCCTGGAATATTGCGCGACAAAGTCATCGATATCGGATCGTAACGCCGTTTCTTCGAAATCGGGCGGCGCGGATCCCAAGCGGACAACGATTTCGGAAATCCGCTGAGCGTCTTGCTCGACGACAGCCAGCAACACCGATTCGATCTCTTCTCGTAAACGCTCGTCAATCCGGCCGACCATTCCGGCATCGAGCAATCCGATCGCATGATCGGGCATGACAATCAGATTGCCCGGATGAGGATCAGCCTGATAGAACCCGTCGCGAAATATCATGTTAAGGAACACCGTGGCGCCCTGACGCGACAGCTCCTCGGTATCGACCTCCTCCGCCTCAAGCCGGGCGGTGTCCGAGATAAAAAATCCCTCCAAGTACTCCATCGTCAACACGCGGCGCGAACTCAGTTCGGGATACGGCTTGGGAACATGAACCGCTCGGTTGTTCCGCAAGTTGCGGCGAAAAGTTGTCAGGTTTCTCTGTTCGCGGCGAAAATCGAGTTCGCTCATGAGCGTGTTTCCAAACTCTTTCGCCGTCTCGACAGGCCGGTAGGGTTTGAGCTGACTCGAAACCTCTTGGGCAATCTCCGCCAATCGGTAGAGAATGTCCAAGTCGGTAAGCATCTTCTCCTCAATGCCGTAGTGCTGCACTTTGACGACCACTTGTTCGCCCGATCTCAACTTGGCTTTGTGCACTTGGCCAATCGACGCCGAGGCGAGCGGGAGATCGTCGAATTCCGCAAACAACTCGTCAACGCTACCACCGAGCTCGGCCTGCACGGTCTCGCGAATCCGCTCGGGTGAATCCGCTGGCGTGCTGCTCCGCAACAACGCCAATTCGTTCGCGAGTTCGAATCCAATGAGGTCGGGACGAGTGCTGAGGATCTGCCCCATTTTGATAAACGTCGGGCCTAGCTCAGTTATCGCCAAGCGAACACGAGCTTCGAAAGAGACAGGCGTGGCCGGCCCTTTTTCGGAACTGAATATGCGCTGCACCCAGTCCAACCTCACCGCTTTCATCCAACTCGCCAGACCGTGCTTGGCAAGCACCGTCACGACTTCGCGGAAGCGATTCGAGTTGCGGACGAGCTGAGGTATCTGGGTTACGTCCATGGCTTATGACGTCGGGAGCGCTGGCGCGACAGTCTTTCTAGGTTTGATTCGTTACGGCAAGCAGAACTGTTCTCTTTTGTAATGTCTGGTTTGACCGTTTCATCGGATCGTCGATTCCACTTTCATCGTATTAACCTGAATCCGAACGCTGGGGATAAGTACGAAGCTGTTGCATGTTTTCCGGTGCAAGCATCGTCTCCAACAACTCCATTGGCAAGCCGACGACGTTGGACTCACTACCGCAAACAACCTTCGCCCAGCCCAGGCCGTCTTGGTAGCCAAAGGCGCCCGCCTTGCCTTTCCAACCGTCTGTGTCCAAGTAATTCTGGAGCGTCTCTTGCGACAAATCATCCATTTCAAGCTGAGTAACATCAACCTGAACCGATCTGTTCATTGTCGCCGCGTCGATCAAACAGACACCGCTATAGACTTGGTGCTCGCGGCCCATCATCCAACGTAACATGTCTTCCGCATCGGCCCGATCTCGCGGTTTTCCCAAGACCCGTCCGCGACACTCGGCGACGGTGTCGCACCCGAGCACAAGCCCGCTCTCAGTCTTAACAGCGACGTCTTGCGCTTTCTGAAACGCCAGCCTAGCGACAAGTTCTGGGGGAGTCTCGCGACTACAGATTCCCGACTCCGCGGAATCGCTCGGCGGACGAACCACAAAGTCGTAGCCAGCGTCCGCCAACAATTGTCGGCGACGAGGTGATTGGCTCGCCAAGATGATTTGAGTTGATTGAGTTGGCATATGGCGGAGCCTACTTGGCACCGGCGTCGTTGTCCGTGTTGCCGAAAGGATCGACGCATGGTCAGTTCTGTAGTTCTACTATACTCCAAATCCCAAAAGCTCATGCGGAGCGTCGGTATGAACCGCTCGCCTTTTCCAATTCTGTTTGAAGACAATCACCTCCTGATCGTCAATAAACCAGCGTTGCTTCCGACCATGGGCGTCGCCGCCGGTAAGCCAAATCTGCTGGAGCAAGCGAAGCAATACATCAAAGACAAGTACAACAAGCCTGGAAACGTCTATCTGGGGATCGTCTCGCGTCTCGACGCGCCTGTGACTGGAATACTCCTTATCGCTCGGACCTCCAAAGCGGCATCTCGTTTAACAAACGCCTTTCGCGGTGGAGAAGTCGAAAAGACCTACTGGGCCGTGGTCGATGGGGAACCGCCTGAGGACGGACAATGCACCGACCTGATGGTCAAAGACGAACGCCGCCGCAAGATGCATGTCACCAAGGTGGAAGGTGAGGGCGTCAAAGAAGCTCGTCTTCAATTTCAAAGGATCGGCAAGTTGCGGAATCACCGGTCGCTGCTCGCCGTCGTGCTTGAAACGGGCCGCAAGCATCAGATCCGCGTCCAATTGGCGTCCCGAGGTTGGCCGATCGTGGGTGACCGAAAATACGGTGCCAGGTCAGAGTTTTCCCCCGGAATAGCGCTTCATTCCTATTCCTTGGAGTTCGAACACCCGGTGAAGAAGTCGCCGGTCTCGATCACTTGTCCGCCACCAGGTTCCTGGCGGACGTTGGGTGTTTCAGCGAGCGGAGCAGCGACTGCATAAGCGAATGACGCCCAACTTCTTGGCGCAGGTTGGCCAACGGCTTAATCTGTAACCTACGCTAGGCGTATTGTTTGCTCACTCTCGATGGAATCCGCGTGATGGATACCGGGCGGCCTACATTTCGAAAGTCGATGTTGCTGAGCGGTTTGTTGACCCAAGACGTGGTCGATCAAGCCGAAGCGGCTGTGCGCGACGAGACTGGCCAGAACGAAGTCAAAGATGATGACTTGGCCAACAAGTTGGTTGAGTGGGGAGAGGCGACGGCCTATCAAGTCGAACAGATGCAGTCCGGCCGAACTAAGTTCTTGCTCGGGCCTTACATCGTTACCGACTGGATTGGCCAGGGCGGCATGGGCCAAGTCTATAAGGCCGTGCATGAGGTCATGGGTCGCGAGTGCGCCGTCAAAGTGCTTCCTCTAAGCAAGGCAACCGATGACGCGATATCAAACTTTCGTCGCGAGATTCGACTGCAAGCTCAGCTTGATCATCCGAACTTGGTTCGGGCGTTGGACGCGGGACGTGAAGGCAAGGTGCACTACCTTGTGACCGAATACGTGCCTGGCGACAACTTGCGCCGGCTTGTGCGATCCGAGGGACCGTTAACGATGCGGCAAGCGGCGGGCGTGATTCGCCAAACGGCGCTGGGCCTGCAATACGCACACGACCAACATCTAATCCATCGTGACGTGAAACCGGGCAACATTCTTGTGACTCCCGATGGCGTCGCGAAGCTGTCAGACCTCGGTCTCTCGGGTTTCCTTCACGAGGGACAAAATGACCCGCGAGCCGGGAAGATTGTCGGCACGGCGGATTATTTGTCGCCGGAACAGATCAAGGCACCCGACAAGATTACCGCAGTTAGCGATATCTACTCGCTCGGGTGCACACTCTATTACGCCATCAGTGGCAAGGTGCCGTACCCCGGCGGCACGACTCGAGACAAAGCTCGCCGACACTGCGATGAGACGCCCTGGCATCCGCGTCGATTCAACACGGAGATCAGTGAAGAATTTGTCGAAATCATCGCCGACATGATGGAGAAAGATCCCAAGGAGCGGATCGAGTCGGCAGGCGAAGTCGCAGCGCGACTCGAGCCTTGGGTTAACGAGGGCGACGCGTTGCAGGGCCGTCAGCTGACGAAATCACCGTGGCTCTCGCCTCCTATCCCCACGGACGATGAAGAGGAGCAGGACACCGATGATGGCGTCGATGGTGATTCGGGGCGAGTCGAGAGCGCGAGCCAGGGTTCGATTGGAACGGTGGCCAATTTCGCGGTAAGCCAGGACACTCGGCCCATTCGCTCGTCGCAACGAGTCAAGCCGCCGCCGTTGACACTCTCTGATTCGTCGGGGCTGCAAGATCAGTACGAAGCTCAGCAAATGACGCGAGGCGTTGCGGTGGCAATTGCCTTGGCTGTCGCCATTCCAGTATGCATGCTCATCGGAGCGTTGTTGAGCTTGATATTCATGACGCTTTTCGGCGCGAACTAGCTTGTACTGGATTGATTGACGCCTACCGCGACTCTTCCGACGTGCGACAGACGCCAGCATGAAAACGCCCGAGGCTTCGAGCCAAACCGACACCGACTTGGCGGATCGCTGGCGTCAATTGGCTGGGCTAGCCGTAGCAGTACTTCTGGCGATGTCGCTCTGGTTTTCGGCCTCAGCCGTGGCGACGCAGCTCGAAGATGTGTGGCGTTTGAGTTCTGCAAACAAGGCATGGCTCACTCTTAGCGTGCAACTCGGCTTCGTCACCGGAACGCTTGTCAGCGCCCTCTTCAACCTCGCAGATCGCTATCCCGTTAATCGACTCATGGCGATTTGTGCGATTTTCGGCGCTGTTTGCAATGGATTGATCGCACTCGCCATCCCCAATCAATTCGCGTCCAGCGCGAGCGGATTCCTACTCGTTCTCGGCCTTCGCTTCTTGACTGGCGCCGCACTGGCTGGCGTCTATCCTCCCGGAATGAAACTGATGGCCAGTTGGTTTCGATCGGGCCGCGGCTTGGCCATCGGGATAATCGTCGGAGCGCTGACGGTTGGCTCGGCTTCGCCCCACCTCTTGTCGGCACCGCTCGAGCGGTGGTCGAGCGAATTCATGGGGCTTGAGCCTTGGCGCGTCGTACTGACGATTGCCTCGCTATCGGCCCTGCTCGCCGGGCTAACCGCGATGTTCCTTCTTCGGCCCGGACCGCTGCTTGGTCAAGCGTCTCGATTCAGCTGGACATACGGACTCGACATGTGGCGCAACGAAGCAATTCGTCGTGCGAATTTTGGCTACCTCGGCCATATGTGGGAACTGTACGCAATGTGGACACTGGCGCCCGCGTTTATTGCTTCGAGCTACGCGGCCGCACAGTGGAGCAACGAACTCGCTCGATCGGTTGGTTTTCTTGTCGTCGCGATTGGCGGCGTCGGCTGCGTTGTGGCGGGAAGACTCTCCGATCAACTCGGACGGACGACGGTCACGATCGCAAGCTTGCTTGTCTCCGGAAGCTGTGCGGCGTTCGTTGGTTTTCTCCACGACATGCCCGCGATCGCGACAGCGGTCTGCCTTCTCTGGGGCTTCGCTGTCGTGGCGGATAGCGCTCAGTTCAGCACGGCGGTGACCGAACTCTGCGATTCGCAGCACGTCGGTACGGCTCTAACCGTGCAAACATGCGCCGGATTCCTGTTGACGACGGTGACGATTCGCTTGACGCCCTATCTTCAAGAAACTCGGCTCGGTTGGGGCCCCGCGCTTGGCCTACTCGCGCTCGGGCCCGCCTTCGGCGCATGGCACATGTGGCGCCTGCGCCGAATGAAAGAGGCGGGTCAACTCGCTGGCGGCAACCGCTAGCGACGATGTCCAATCACTCCTGCTCAACGGTCAAGATCGTCTTCAGCTTGTCGACCGTAACTTTCTGTTGGTTTCCGTTGGGCCACTCGACTGTGAGCTCATCGATTGTTGTTGCTTCGCCCAATCCCAACGTGACCACCTGTTCTGACTGTGAGAGATAGCCTCGAGTCGGCATGACGCGACGGCGCAGCGTATGTTCGCCAACGCGAGCCGTAACGATTGCGCCGATCGCATCGCGGTTACATTTCTTTCCAACGAGCTTGAGTCGAAGCCAATTCTTCGCCCTTAGCTTGTTTTCAAAAAGCCGAGGTGGTCCGGCGAGCGAAGTCAACAGAACATCGAGATCGCCGTCGCCATCGAGATCACCAAACGCCGCCCCTCGGCCAACAATCGGATTGGCAAAATCAGAGCCGACGAATTCGGCCGGCGCCTTGACGAACTCGGGGCCGCCGCGGCGAAGCCCCGTATTCCAAAAGAGTTGTGGAGGCTGCTCGTAATGCTGAGATCGCTGCACCTTGTTGATGTCCTCCTCCAAGTGTCCGTTCGAACCGACCAAGTCCAATCGGCCGTCGAGGTCGTAGTCGAAAAAGCAGATGCCGAACGTTAGCTCCTTGCGCGTGGTCGGCCCAAGTCCGCTGGACGTCGCCACGTCATTGAACAGCATTTCGCCCGATTCATCGACGTACAACGAGGTCGGCTCGTTCGCGAAGTTTCCGATCACGACTCCCAAATGCTCATTGTTGCGAAAGAAGGCGGCGTCCGTCCCCATTGCTCCAGTCGGCTTACCGGACCGATCGTCTGCAACGCCCGCGTCACCTCCCATCTCCTTAAACGTGCCGTCTTTTTGATTGTGGAAAAGAAAATTGCCGACTGTGTCATTGGCCACAACCAGGTCCATCCAGCCATCTCGGTCCATGTCGACGGGCGATACGCCAAGGGCTTTGCCGACGGGAACGTTGGTTGCCGCGTTTCGAACTTGCATACCGGCCGAGACGGAAACATCGGTGAATTTTCCACCGCCATCGTTGTGAAACAACATGATGAAAGCGCCATCAAACTGCTGGGGAGGCCCATACGCTCGCCCAACTCCGACGAGTTGGAAATTTTGAGAGAGATCGAGCTCTTTGTTCCACTGAACATAATTGCAGACGACCAAGTCCAACTTGCCATCGTTGTCGTAATCGAACCACGCCGCGCTCGTGCTCCAATCACTCTTTCCGCCAGCAGTTTGCGACTGGGCTGTCTGATCGACAAACACGCCTTCGCGGTTTCGATAAAGTCGATTGGCACCGACGGCAGTGAGATACAAATCGACCCAGCCGTCGTTGTCAAAATCGCCAACGGCGCAACCCATGCCATAGATCGACTCGGTCAGCCCAGCTTGCGATGTGACATTGGTGAATTTCCAGTTGCCGTCGTTCCGGTAGAGACCGGCCGGCGGCGGCGCGGCGGCGCCGTTGAGATCCCATTCCCAAACCGATGAGTTGATCAACAGAATATCCTGGTCGCCATCATTGTCGTAGTCGAAGATCGCGCAACCACCGCCCATCGTTTCAGGCAGAAGCTTTTGGCCAGCGGCGCCATTCTCGTGAACGAAATCGATCCCAGCCTTTTCGGTCATATCCACAAGTAAGACCGTAGGCGGCGACACGGTAACTTCGCGGACCTCAGGTCGAACCAACTCGGAAGGTCCCGTGACCTCTGTCTCCTCCGGATTCCAGTTGAAATAGATGACGCCAATCACGGTCGAAGCAATGACGACAATAGCTAGCAACGACCAGCGAAAGGCAACGCCGATGATCGCATCATCGTGTTCCTCATCCACTTCGGCGGTCAAGGTTTCTTTTTGGCTCTCAGCCATTATTGATCTCCCCGGTTCGCGATAGATTCTTCGCCGCTTTGCTTGGCCGCCGCCTGCCCCGGCGCATCAACTCGATGCAAGTCGTAAATCACGACAGGTTGTGAGGCGTGATTGGCCCATGGGTACTTGATGCGAGCCGCCGCGACGGCGCTATCACGCGCGTTTTCGTCGGGGCGGTAACGTCGGTGTAGGGCTCGGTGCCTCAGAGAATCCTCTTCTTGGCCCAACTGAGCGAACAACAAGTAAAGGTTGTGGTGGGCCGTGACGTTTTCGGAATCCAATTTAAGTGTCTTCTGAAACTGTTCCACAGCCAACTCGTAATACTGCCTGCGCGTTTCGGCGCTTTCGTCGCCTATCTGTTGTTTACCCAAATCGAACAGAGTTGAGCCAAGAAGGTTGATCACCTCGTAGTCATCCGAGAAATCGAATTTACGATCGACCATTTCTTGAGTTCGATCTTCAAGCACGCTTCTGAAATTGGCCTCCGCTTCGCGCAGATACCCTTGCTCGCGATTGACCACGCCGCTAATCCAAGCCAGCGTCCAAGGCGGCGCCGCCGGGGAATCATGTTGACTGGCCCGTTTGATCGCATCAACAGCGTCGTCGATCAAACCTTCTTTCTCGTAGACTCGAGCCAAGTTGAGCGGGCCATCGTAACGGCCCAGTTTTTCGACTTCTTGAAACGCTGCGGTCGCTTGACGCAATTCCGCTTTGTCTTTGAGCAGCATGCCGATGCCGTAGTCGTTCCATCGTTGCCACTGAGGAATATCTCGATCCTCATTTTGAACTGCCGGCCCGCCTTCGATGGCGAACGTACACTTGTCCGACGCAATCACCGTAATCGGCAATGGATTGTTGTACGGCTCGCCCGGCTTCTCGCCACGTAAGGGTTTGTCGCCGTCTTTCGCCGTGCGGATCACGAAGTCCATGTACTCTTTGTCGAACTTTCGATAGTTCAGCTTGACCTCGACCGTTAATGGCTCCTTCAGATCTTGCGGCACCGTGAACCCGTAGTGGAGCGACGAACCGGCTCCCGGAGGAATCTGGTGGTTGTAGAGTGGGACAAAGATGTCTGCAGCATTCCGCTCGGCAATCCGATTGCCTTCTTTGTCCAACATGAAGACGTTCACATAGTGAGCCCAGCGATCGACCTCACGATGCTCGTCGAGAGCGCCGCTAACGCCGAGAACTCGATCACCCGAACTCAATTTGACCTCGACCCAGACTTCGTTCGAATCCACAGTCCCTTGGGTGAACAGGTGCCCCAACGTCAACGTGCGGATCACAGTCTCCAACAAGTAATTCTTGCCGGGAACGAGCACGGGCGACAGGGGACGAATCGGCGCATGTAGCTTGCCCGTTATGCTTCCCTCTTCACGCAGACCAAAAATGTCAATGCGAGCGCAATCGATGAGTATTTTCTGTTGCACTTCAACGGCCTTACCGGCGTTGCGAAGCCATGGAACTGCCGTATTACCGCCTGGGAATAAGTGATCATGCACGCTTGGCGCCGACCCAGCATAAGAGCGGGCCGAAAAATCATCCGATTCCTTCAACGGCATATGGCAGCGATTGCAGTTTAGATCCGCCACTTTGGGGTAGTAAAAACTCCGTGCGCCTCGCCCCGATACGCCGCTTAACAAATAGTTGTCGTAGTGATTCTGTCCTCGCAAGAATTCCTTATAACCCGTCAACTCCTTGGGCAGCTGCACTTTGTGGCAGGTCGCGCACAGTTCCGGCGTCTTATGAAGCGGCTTGAGAAACGTCTTCTTGTGGAATGAGGGTTTTGATTTCAGCAACGTCTGATTGACCCATTGCAAGATCGAGTTGTCCGAATAAGTAAACGGATAATGCATTGGCTCTTCTATGGTGTAGTCGCCGTTGCCTCGAGTGCTGTTGATGTGCGTTATCGCGTGGCAGACAGAACAGGTGATCCCGGCGTGCGCAGTGGGATCATTGATGTCGTCATAGGTTGGTTCATCAAACTTGCCGGCAAAGAATGGAACCGGGTCGTGACAACCCGCGCACCAGCGGGACGCACGCACGTCTCCGTCGCGCTTTAGCAAAACGTCTCTCGCCGCCCGGACGCTCGCGAGATAGGCGGGATTGTTAAATGAACTTGAGTGGTGTGCGCTATGAAACCAATCGTTATAGACGTCCTCATGGCACTCCTTGCAGTACTCGTCGAGCATGAGCGCTTTGGCCGGAATGAAGTCGCCGGTGGAGGTGCGAGAGAGCGACGGCAGGAAGTACTTGTCGCCGTCAGGAGAACCAACCGCGTTCCACTTTCGAGGGTCCTGCGATTGCAGAAAAATCATCACCACGACCACAGCTCCAACAGCGGACGCGAATGTCAGCCCTTGGCGCCACTTGATTCGAGGACCGACGAGACGATGCAGCCAATACAACCAAACCGCGATCAACGGGCACGCCACATGGCACCAATAAACGATGCTGCGGCCAAGCGGGTTTTTGAGGTCGAGCCCGCCGACTCGCATGAGTAGGACTCCACTGAGCAGCACGAGAATGCAGATCGCAAACAGACCGTAGCCAATCCACACGGCTCGGCGATTTCTTCGGTTGTACGACGCCATCATGTGGGTGACGCCAAATACAAGGAACGGAGTGATCAGCAGCAAGCCAAGCACGAGATGCACTAGAAACATGTATTGATAGAAATAGTCCTGATACACTTGGCCCGAAAACCACTCAAGCGCCGTGACGCCAGATAGGTAGACAGAATTGGCACCGAGCAGCCCGATCATGGCGAACACGACGCAAAGGAGTTTGCGCATCCTGGGGCTAATCGAACGTGCCGCCCGCGCCCGTTGTGGCTGAGCCGGAACGGCTCCAGATGAGGATGAAGACATGAATGATCTCTCGTTGCAAGCACCGTCAAGAAAGCGCAAAAACAAAAGTTCGCGCACAGCGATACATTGCTTCGTTTAGAAGAATCGAACGGCGGCCCGCTCTTCAGCAAGCCGCGACGATAGAGATTATCGACGTGGCGGACGCTGAACGCGTTGAGGAAACCCAACGCGCGTCGTCGCCAGCCATACAACGGAAATTCTTCCTCGGCGAATTTCATTTGCCTCATGCGAGCAAGACAACTTCGCCATCGTTTCGAGCGGTAACGGCTCGAGCAGCACGGGAACTGGCCGGTCTGAATTCTGAGATCCGCGGCTGCATAATGGCCCTTGGCAAGGGATCGATGTCGGCGGAGCTTGACGATGCTCGGAAACGTAATTCCGTCGATCGTGAGTCGAGGTCAAACTCGCTCCTGATCTCAACAAGAAGGTTAAGGAGTTCAAGACGTCCATGTCCTCATTAATTGCGTGCTCAGAGTCGCGCATCGGAGTTCCAATGACAACATAGTCCCCGCAACTTGCGTACGCTTGGGTCGGCGCGACCGCCAGCATGTGGCCGAAGAAAAACGCGCCAAGGACGCAAGCCGGGCTAAGCGTACGGAAAAACATGGACTCGATACGTTGGCAGAGAAGACTTGGTTCGGCAATGGACGAGTGTACAGCCGGATTGTGACTTCCAGCATAGACCGCCTTGCAAAATTCGTCAAACAACACGATTCACGGATTCGCCCGTCTCCTTTAGTTTGAGCTGGGCACCGACGAAGGATGGCAAGCGTCAGGCCGACGCGCTACACTGTTTGCCTAGATTTCGGATTCACTTTGGTAAGAGGACGACGACGAATGGACCTCGGTTTTCATGAGAAGGTTGCGATTGTCACAGGCGGCTCAAAGGGCATTGGCGCGTCGATTGTGCGAGGCCTAATCGAAGAAGGCGCCCTGGTCGTCAATGCCAATCGACCGGGCGCGGAAGGCGATGAACTGGCGCAGCAATTCCCCGACCAAATTGAGTTCGTTCAAACGGATCTATGCGATCAAGACTCTTGCTCGACTATCGTAAAGGCAGCACTAAACCGATTTGGCCGTATTGATGTCGTCGTGAACAACGCGGGCGTCAACGACTCGGTTGGGCTCGACGCGGAAATCGGCGACTTCGAAGAATCACTGAGACGAAACTTGCTGCACGTCTACGACCTTGTTCGGCTAAGCCTTGAGCAACTCAAGATGCACCGAGGCAGCATTGTCAACATTGGCTCCAAAGTCGCCACAACAGGGCAGGGCGGAACGTCAGGCTACGCGGCCGCGAAAGGCGCCATGTGCGGCTTGACCCGGGAATGGGCCGTCGATCTGGCACCGCATGGTGTCCGAGCTAATGCTGTCATTCCAGCCGAAGTTTGGACGCCGCTTTACGAAAAGTGGCTTGCGAGCGTCAACGATCCAGACACGACCAGGGGGGCGATCGAAAAGACGATTCCTCTCGGTCAAAGATTCACCACCTCGCGCGAACTGGCCGACATGGTCATTTTTTTGGCATCGGATCGGTCGAGTCATACAACGGGCCAAATCATCTATGTCGATGGCGGCTACACCCATCTCGACCGAAAGTGCACTAGCTAACGACATTTCGTTCGGTCGCCACAGTCTCCGCGGACTTGGAGGTCGACGTGCTGGGGCGAGCATAGCGCCGCTGGGCAACCTGGCAGGAACGACAAGACCGCTCTTAGTTGGCCAACCGCCGCCAGAATCGGGCCATATTCTGTTGTCGTGTTTGAAACTCGTTGAGATACCGCTCGTACTCGGCGCCTTGCGGACCATCTTCACGGTCGTACGGATAGACCGTCATCGCCCGGTAGGGGAGCGGACCTGTGCTTTGCCCGTGGACCGTATTCAGGTCCGCATCCTTGTCGAATCCAACACAATGAAGCATGAAATCTCGCTTCCAACCTGGTCGAACAGGTTCCACTGGCACCACGAATTGGACTGTCATTTCATCGCCCGCGCCGAGCACCACCATTTGATCATCCGATGAGGTAAGCAAGGACCGCACAGCGCCGTACCGCGTAAACTTGCCTTGAACGGGAGGCCAAACGGGATGGGTGGTCAAGAATTCGTAGTCATACCGATACGGCGCGTTGTGGGGCTGCGAGATTCGTTGGGAGAATCCACGATAGTGTAGGTCAGCGGAATGAACCGGCATCGACGTCGTTTCAAACTCGGCATCTTTCTCGTCCACCGTGAAGAACGCGTTGTCCCAGTAAACCTCTGCGGTTGATTCGATGCGGACCCGAAAATCATCGCTGAGAAATGACTGAGACAGGTCGACTACGATCGTCTTCGTTTTTCCGCCTGGGAACCCCATGAACGGCTGAGTCCGCTGCCACTTTCCTGCAGCGTCAGGAACCCAGACCGAAGGAAACTCGGGAGCATCCACGTGATCGTTTTGGGAAAAAGCAACGTTGAGCGACGTGTCCGTGGGGCGCAGCCAACCTCGCAAAAACAACTTCACATTCGTCGGCTGCTTCAGGTCGCCCAGGTCGAGTTCAATGTAATGGCGAGTGGTGCGACCTTGATAGATTTTGCGATCGAATGCCTTTACGAATCGATCATCTGCTTTGAGAAGAGTCGGAAGAATATTTCGTCCGCGTTGGTCTCGCGCCGACACTGGATGGCGTCGATTCTGTACCGTATGGATCTTGAACTTGGCAATCGCGGGAGGGCCAACTTTCTCATTTGAAAAGACGTCGACATCCGCCGGGTGATCGACGGCGATCAAGTTGAGTTCATCAAAGTAGGCAATTTCCCAAAGTTCTTCGGTCAGCTGAATGGAATACATTCCATCCTTTGCCTTTAGTTTTTCGCCAGGGATCTTCAGGTATTCCCACGGTCGCGTCGGTGCCAGCACGCCTTCGGCAACCTGCATCCCAAGCGGAGCGGCCCAGAGACAGTCGGTGTGAAAAACGTACTGCTCGCCATCCCATGTGTAGAGGTATGGGCATGACCCCTTGAGGATCATTGGCTCGCAAAGCATGACATCGCCTTGCGGTTCGATGATGTCCTGCGGCATACCATTCGTCCAAATGATTCGCGCCAGCGATGCGGACTCTGCGTTTCCGATGCCGAAATGAGCCACTTGTGAATCGACCACATGTGCTTGGTATCTGGCGTCTGAACGGAGCTCAATCAACGAGCCGACGCCCGAGTAGTTTGCGCGACCGTGATTGTCTTCTTGCCCGCGAGCACGAATCGCGACCCAGTGATTCTTGTTGCCGCCCTCGTTCGCGAATATGGCAACGCCTCCGCTCGATGCAATCGCCAGATCCAAATCGCCGTCGCCATCGACGTCCGCGGCGGCGACTTCGCGGAGTCCGCTGAAATTGTCTCCTTCCTTGACTATCGTCTCCGCCTCGGCAAAGTCTCCATTTCCCAGGCCTCGATGCAATCGAACGGTGTGGTCGTTCCAACTGACCAGATCGATCGCGCCGTCGTTGTCGAAGTCAAGCGAGCGGACACCGGTTGACGGCGCGCTGTCGATTTGCATTTCGCGCAGAAACTGGTTCCGTCCGGCGACTGCGGTCGTTGTTAGCACCACCTTGACCCCGTCTGGTCCTGCGCAGGCCGCATCCCAGGAAACATTACCGTCAGCTTCAATAGGTATGATCGAGTTGACGTTTCCCATTGCCGACCAGGTCTCACCCAGCGGAGTCCAGGCGAATCTCGCATGCCGGAGGTTCACGAGTACGCCTTTGGTCTTCCCATCTGGGCTGGCGAGCAACAAGTCGACGTCGACGTCGCGGTCCCAGTCGACGGCGCGAATCGATGTAAACTCGACGTCAGCGGGAGGAAGCGTCGACCATTCATCTAGCCGATAGTACTGCATGATTGCCGCGCCTTGGCTCGACCAAATCGAGACGCCGTTCTTGCCCGCAACGACAATATCGAGGTCAGCGTCGTGGTCGATGTCGACAAACGCGGCAGCCGTCGCCTTTCCAATTGTTGACCATTCCGCATCGTTTTGTGCGACTTGCTTCAGGCTTCGAGTTCCTGAATTTGGATCCAATACATTTCTCCAGAGTTCCACTCCGGAATCGCCATAGATCGCAATGTCGACGTCGGCATCGTAACAGCCGGGCGAATCGGCCTCGTCGCGGTGGCTCGACGGTGCTTTCATTGCCGATGGCGGGGCAGGGCGGGTGGCTCCCGCGTTCTCGGCGTCAGACGCGTCGGCCCCTTTGTCGTCCGCGTCCAAGTCGGCAATAAGTAGGCCAACGGCGCCGGGATGCGTTGGCGTCGTCAGCAGTGTTCGCCATTGCGTAGCCGATTCCCGCTTTAAAACGGTAAGCGAAGATGGGGTGAGCACGATCAATTCCATTTCGCCATCGAGAGTGAAATCCACAATGGCCGTGTCGACGACGGGTCCCTTCGACTCTGCTCTCAAAGCAAGTTCGCGCCAGGTGACTTCGACGGCCGAAAGCGATTCTTCAACATCGCCGGTCGCGACGATGTTCGAACTGAATTGATAGTCGACAAATTCCAGCGCATGCGGCGAAGCCATTCCGAGATCCCGTTTGACGACCTCTTGCGACTTGATGCGGTTATTCAACTCATTGACGCCGCGGCGCACGCTGCGCCAATCGCCTGCGGCTGCACCTTTGACTGCCTTGGCGTAACTCGCACCAATGTCATATGCCGACGACGATTCTCGCTGCACTTGCTTTCGCAACGACATGATGAGGTCTCGCGAGTCGGCAAGCGTTTTTCCAATCGTTGAGTCTTCCGCGTCCGCCTGCGCAATAAGATGCCGCGCGACAACCGACGCATTGTTGGGCGCTAATTCATACGCTCGCTTTATCGCCGGCGCCTGCTCCCTTTCTCGAAAATCCGGATCGTAGGCGCCGTCCGCAAGTTCGTAGATCATGAACGGAAAGACAACGTTCTCGGGATCGCTCGACTGAGCAGCCTTGAGCAAATCCAAAACCATGATGTCTCGTTCGAGCGAAGCAGGGACGCCGCTTTCCGCGTGGAGCAAAAAGCTAGCTCTCAAGAACAGTGAAACCGGAGAACGTTCCTCGAAGTCCATCAATTCGATTGAAGCCTTGTCCGCTGCGAGTTGATAATTGTATTTCTTTTCCTCAGCGTCAGGATCGCCTTTGTCAAATTCGATATTGAGGGCCAGCAGCTTCGCGATCACGTCGTTGCGATGCGGAAGGCGCTCGTTGGGGAATCGGGCCGCGAGCTTCTCAAACGCCGAGTAGGTCTCTTCGATGCCGTCAAATGGAAAGTTCTCCAGTAGCGCAATCGCGTTACGCAATTCCGTCTGCAAGGCAAGGTAGTCGTCGGCCGACAGTCGTGTGACCTTGTCCGCTACGACGTCGCTACGGTTGCGGCTCACCCAAAAAGCGATGGCAGCGCATAACATCACAGCCAAGAACACAATGAGGAATATGCGATTTCGGCTAGAACTCATGGTTGCCCGATGGGTGGAAGTGAGGCTTTTGAGTCAACGCATTAGACGGTGCTCGAATTGAAAACACGCACCGTGACTTTGCGTCGCCGACACTCGGCGAACAAAGTGCGTTGGTATTCTAGCCGGGATTCTTGAAAACCGAAGTCCCGAGTCGTAATTCGTCGGGGGCGATTCACGGATCCCCATCGACTGACTGGTCAACCAGTAAATGACGAGCGTTCTCGGGGTCAGGCCCGAACGCTGAAACTTCGCCACGCACGCTTTCCACTGCGCCACCTTCGCCGGATCTGATCGTCGCGCCATCGTCACCTCCAGACTTGAGAGTTCACCCAAAACCCTCAGCTTAGCGACGATGTCAACAACGGCTCTGGTGGGCGCTTACGCATTGCCGCGACTTGACGTCAGTTCCACTCTCGGCGGCGACAGAGTCCGCAAGCAGGCACCATTAGTGGTTGAGAAAGAACTCACGGCTATTGAGCAGAGCCCAGCAGAGATCCTCCAGGCCCTCCTGCCGGTTCGCCCCAGCCGCGATGACCTCGTGCGCGCCCTTTCGTTCTTCGTCGGACGGACGTCGGGCAAAAGCGGCAAGGAAAAGCGAATCGACAGCCAGTTCGTCATCAGGCTGCTCTTTGGCAAGCTTGGCGACGACACCGTTCTTGTCCGCGATTTTCTTGCTGACAAGATCTCCATTTAGAATGTGCAGCACCTGGGCCAGATTGGGCGACGACGTTCGCTCACATTCACAAGTGATGACCCGCTTGGGCCGCCCCATTGTGTCGAGAAAAAATGAGGGGAAGTTGGGGTCGGGCAATTCAATGGCGCGAGTGCCCGTTGGAATCCCCGTAAACTTCTCACCTACGCCGCAGACGCTGTTGATCGCGTCAAGCAGGACTTCGGCAGGCAAACGCCGAATGTTGTAGTGGGTGTGAAATTTTTCATGCTTCGCGTTCTCCGGCAACGGCTCCGACTCCAACCGATAGGACGTCGATGTCATGATGGCTCGCATCAGCTTGCGCAAATCGAAACCGCTCTCGACCAAGTGTTGAGCCAATGCGTCGAGCAACTCCGGGTTGGATGGGGGATTCGTTTCGCGCATGTCGTCGATTGGTTCGACGAGACCGACGCCCATCAAGTATCCCCAGTAGCGGTTGGCGATATTTCGCGCGAACAACTTGTTATCAGGGGAGGTAAGCCAATCGGCGAGTGGCCGACGCAAGTCGCGATGGTTCGCATCGTCGACCGATTCGCCGCGCAAGAACGTCGGCTTCATCGTTTTGCGCGAGCGAGGGTGTCGAATGCTACCCGAGCGTTTGACCATCACGACGGTGTCGCCGCCAAGGGCGCCAAAGTCAGCACTGCTCTTCGAACCCACGCGGGTAAAGAACGCAGCCAATCCGTAATAGTCAGCCTGACTGTACACTTCGAACGGATGATGGTGGCACTTCGCGCATTGCAATCGTATACCTAAGAACGTCTGCGCCGTTGCCTCAGCCAATTCGTCTGGTTTGTTGGTCACCTTAAAAAAGTTCGCCGGGCCCGACTCAAATACGGAGCCCTGAGCCGTGATCATTTCTCGAACAAATTGATCAACGGGCTTGTTGGCCCTCATCGAGTTTCGAATCCAGTTGTAGAGCGCCCACATGCCTCCATCGCCGAGCTTGTTGCGGTTGTTGCGAATCAAGTCGCCCCATTTCAATGTCCAATAGGCGCTCCAAGATTCGACGTACGCATCTTTTTTTGGATCGCCCGTCAAACCCAGTAGCGAGTCCACTAGGGCCTCGTGTTTGTTCGCCTCCTTGGACGAGACAAATTGGTCAACTTCTTCTGCTGATGGGAGCGTGCCAATCGCATCGAGGAACGCGCGACGAATAAAAACTTCATCTGAGCATTCCGTCGACGGCCGCAATCCAAGCTGTTTCCAGCGAACCATCACATGCTCGTCGACGAAATTCCTGGGACGGAAACTTGAAAGATCGACTTGTTCGGCGAACGGTACGATCACATTGGAAACTTTCGCTTGCCCCATGAATCGAATCATCACCGCCGACTGCCCGGCTTGGCGAGCTGTGATCAAACCGAGATGGCTTACGTCGCCCACAGCTCCCAGCATGTCGTATTGGGCCACATGGGTGACGTCGCGAATTCGATCATTGGAATAGACCGCCGTGACTCGAAGTTGTTGAGCTTGTCCGGGCTGATAGACGCGCGAGGCCGGTTCGACAAGCAGTTCTTTTACTGTTGGTTCATTTTTCTGGGTGCCAGCCGCGCCCTCGCTGACCCAATTGAGGAGCAAATTGTGGGCGAACGAATCGATTTCCATTCGGCGCCCGCCGCCATGAGCGGCCTGCCCCGTCGGCTTCGTTAGCAAGAGGCTGCTCGCGGGATCGATTCTAGAAATTCGCCGTGCAAATGAGTCGCGAGTGATCGGGGCGTGATCCTGTTCCGGCGCGTAACCGAATAGCGACAACTTGAATCCGCCTTTGCCAAACTGCGACGCGTGGCAGGCGCCACCGTTACATCCCGCTCGATTCAGAATCGGAATCACGTCGTTTTCAAACGAGACGGCCGTGTCGTCAAACTCGCTAACGAGTATTTTCACTTGCTGTACAGAATCGCCATTCTTGACCGAAATCTTCGCCTCGCCGTTCCCTCGCGGCGTCACTTCGCCTTCGGGTGAAACGCTCGCGATCGAGTCGGCCGAACTGGTGTACTCTACCGACCTGGTGACGTCGTCTTGCTCACCGGCTTTTGAAGAAGAAACGGTGATCCGCATGCGATCGTGACGACCAATCAAGTGCGCCGATGCAGGGGAAACGTTCCAATCCGCCGCGTTGGCCCTAACGCTAGAGACGACAACGACAGTCAGCGACAAGATTAACGCGATCGCGCGAATTGGACTGACTCGAGCCAACTGTTGGTGCATCAATGCACTCCGAATCGCAGGTGTGAGGTCGTGGATCGTCAAACGATCAGCGAATGGGCGGGAACGCTAGTCGGTCCATCAATGGCGTCCCTTCAAGTATCTCCTTTCGAGACCGCGATTTCAACCGATAAACATCGACTGTTGCGTTGGCGAATACATCGAGGACGAGTACACTAAGTGGCTGAAGATGCTGGATTAACGTGCGCGTTTGGGCATCGAGATCGGATCCGACGACGGTAGATGTTGTCGCGAATTCGGTTCGTCGGCTCGCCCTCCCTCGCGTCGCCATACATGCTTTACCCTCCGCCGCACTCCTTGTTGCGGCCCCCACACCTACCATCGAGAAGGAGCCAGGGATGCTTCCTTTGTTCCCCGTTAAGAGCGCGGAATGCCAGCGACCTTCGCGGCGGCAATTCTTGCTAAACGTCGGTGCCATTGCTCCACTCGGACTGACTCTGCCGATGGCTTTGCGAGCCAATGAGCAGACCAGCCGAAGCGACGACCTCAGCTGCATCTTGATTTGGACTCGCGGCGGTACAAGCCACCATGACACGTTCGACCCGAAACCGGACGCCGGGGCGGAAGTTCGCGGCGAATTCGGATTCATCGACACGGCATTGCCGGGCGTCAAGTTCACAGACCAAGCGCCTACTTTTGCGAAGGAGTTGGGACAGTTTAGTTTGCTACGCAGCTTGAATCCCAAGAATGGCAGCCACGGCACGGCGGACGCCATCATGATGTCGGGAAAGAAATTCAATCCCGCGATGACCTTTCCTTGCTTCGGCTCGGTCACCGCGAAGGAACTCGGACCACGCAACACGTTGCCACCGTTTATTCAACTCGGCACTCAGGTCGACCGGCGATTTGGGGGCGGTCTCGCCGGTTACTTGGGACTGGAATACAACGCATTCGAACTTCCAGGTGATCCAAACTCCGACAAGTTTTCGATCCGCGACGTGACTCCGCCCAGCGGCGTGAGCATGGAACGACTGAGTCGCCGCAGGCAAGCGCTCTCCAAGATCAACACCCTTCAGCAGTCGCTTGAGCAAAAACCAAATCTGCTCGGCGCCGTCGACTCGTATTACGAAAACGCGTTCGCGATGATTACGTCGCCGGAAACGCAGAAGGCATTCGACTTGAAACAAGAGTCGAATGAGACAAGGGAGAGTTACGGGCGCAATTCATTCGGGCAGAGTTGCTTGCTGGCGCGGCGACTTATCGAATCCGGCGTACGGTTTGTTACAGTCACGAGCGGCGGCTGGGATACACATCGGGACAATTTCAAGGGCTTGAAGAAATTGATGCCGCCGGTCGACAAGGGATTGCCCGCCTTGGTCGCCGACCTGCAAGAGCGAGGTTTGGGGAAAAACACTTTGGTCGTTTGGCTGACCGACTTTGGCCGGACGCCCAAGATCAATTCGGCGGCGGGACGCGATCACTGGTCATCGGCCGGTTTCGCCATGTTCGCGGGCGGAGGTTGCCCTGGCGGACAGGTGATCGGAGCGACCGATAAAGAAGGCGGCCGTCCAATCGACAAAGAGTATTACCCGGAAGATATCGCCGCTACGATTTACGAGAAACTGGGTATCTCGCTTGAGACGATCCACGAGACACCCGATGGCCGACCATCGAAACTTTGCTCTGGGAAAGTGATTCGCGAGTTGATGGGTTAACCCATCAGCGAAGAGACTCAGGTTTCCGCCCTTGCTGTCTTTGTGCGCCGACCCTCGCCATGATGCGCTGACCTGCCGCTTCCGAGTCATATCGCGTGCGACATTTTGAGAAATGCCAGGTAGTCAAATGCCAAGAAATACTGTGAAAAGACCGTTGCGCGTCTTTCCCTGTTTCATCGTCGCTTCGTTGTTCTTCGCCGTGTTGAGCGGCAGTGTTACGGCGGAAGGAGAAACCAAGATTGGCTTTCGCCAGTTGACGTCGACCCATCCGGTGGCTGTCCAGCGCGGCGTACCGAGCGAAGTCAAACTGCGAAGCAATTTCACTCTCGACAATGCCCACTCGGTTCTTTTCGCCCGCCCAGGAGTCGAAATGAGCTTGGCGGAGACCAAGCCGATCGCGGCGCCTCGGAAAGGCCGCGGATCCAAAGGGACGCCGTTCTTGTTCAAAGTGGCGACGCCTTCAAATCAAGAGCCGGGGATCTATGAATTTCGAGTTGCCACGGATCAGGCCGTGTCGAGTTGCGGCCAAATCATGGTGACCGAATACCCGGTTGTCCTCGAAGCCGACGGCGACAATCAATCGGCCGAACGCGCGCAGCAAGTCGAGGTCCCGATTGCGATCTGTGGCGTTTGTGAGAAATTTGAAGATGTCGATTGTTTTCAGTTCAGCGGGAAATCGGGCCAAGACCTGACGATTCAGATCTTTGCCCAACGGGTCACCGACAAGATTCACAGCATGGTTGTACGCGGACCTCGAATCTATTTGATGGACCCGATCTTGACGCTCAAAGGCCCGCAAGGCCAGGTCGTGTCGCAGAACGACAATTTCTTCGGCGGCGATTCTTTAATCGCATGCACGCTGCCTCAGGACGGCGACTATACGCTTGAAGTTCGCGACGCGCGGTTCGCCGGCGATCCACGTTACAGCTACTGCGTGGAGATTACCGATCGACCGTTCGCATACCACGCCTTCCCGATGGCGGTTGAAAGGGGAAATAACGCCAAGCTTCAAGTCGTTGGGCACGCGCTGGGCAAGTTGACGTCCGCCCAGGTATCGACGAAGAACGACGCAAAACTCGGCTGGGCGAAGATGTTGCTCTCCACGCCAAACGGAGAGTCGAGTTTTGCCGACATTCGCATCAGCGAAAATCCTCAATTCATGGAAACAAAGAACAACAATTCAGTCAAACAAGCAGAGGAGATCGACCTGCCGACAGGAGTTAACGGACGGCTCGAGGCGGCGGATGATATCGACTACTTTCAGTTTGCGGCGAAAAAGGGGGAGAGCTATCGCTTTGCTGTCGAGGCCAGGGAGCACGACTCGCCGATCGACAGTGTTTTGGAGCTTTATGACAGCAAGGGCAAAATGCTCGTCGAAGCCGACGATCGGGCGATTCCGAAATCGAAAGACAGTGAACTGTTTTGGACGGCAACTGCGGATGGCGATTTCTTCGTTGCGATTCGCGACTTACATGACCGGGGAGGTGAACGATTCGTCTACCACCTGCAAGCTGAGAAAGCGACGCCCGATTTTCTTCTTACAGGCGAATATTATTACGCCATGCTCGCCCCCGGCACACGGATGATCTGGTTCGCCAAGATCGTCCGGCGGAACGGCTTTGACGGTGCGGTCGACATTGACGTTGAAGGCTTGCCTTCGGGCGTTTCTCAAACCCCGGTGACCATGCCGTCGGGAATCGACCAGTGCGCTATCATTCTCACGGCGAACCAAGATGCGAAGATTGGTGCCAGTTTGGTGCGAGTGGTTGGCCGAGCCACCATTGAGCGGGATGGGAAGCAAGTAGAAATCGTCCGTCGCGGATACGTCACTTGCGAGCAGCAGTCGAGCGGCGGCGGGCAGGCTCGTTGGCCCATACAGACGCAGATCGTCGGCGTCACAAAGCCACTCGATCTTGTCGAGGTAACGGCGACTCCGGCACAAGTCGAATTGGCGCCTGGGAAAACGGCGGAGATTGAAGTCACGATCAAGCGATCTGAGGGCTTCAAAGACGCGGTTTCACTCGATATGGAGTTCAAATACTTCACGACCGTCCTGGGCCGCCAACTGCCGCCTGGCGTGACAATGTCTTCCAAGAGCAAAGCGCGACTGACGGGCGACAATCTCGTTGGGCGGATTATTTTGGAAGCCTCGGATAAAGCCAAGCCTATCGAAAACTATCCGATCGCGGTCGTCGCGCGAGTCTCGATTACATTCTCGATAACGACCAACTACGCATCGACTCCGATCATGCTGACCATCACCAAGTAGCCTCGGACGTTTTCAGCTCGGCAGTGACGAAGTGTTGTCGCTAGTACTCGCTCGGCAGAAGAATTGTTGTCGCGGACCGGTCCGCCTCGGTAATAATCCAAATACTCAGATCCGCCGTGATTCGATACACCGAGAACAGGCGGTTTCCAGACCGCACGGCCGCCTCGTTGGCCTGTTGATCACTAGCGTCGACATCACCCCAATCGCCTGCCGTGTGGCGACGTAGGTACTCAACGGCGCTCCGCCGGTGTTCCTCAAGTAGATCCAGCGACGCAGGGGTCGCGACCACTTGTCCCAATGTAAATCTTTCCGATGCCGTGTTCATGCGTCTTGTCTCCGAGAGTTCGATCACCTAGAGACAACATCACTTTCTTGGCCTGTAACCCATCAAAACCTAAGGCCCTTCCGTTCGCGTCCGTGGGAAACTCAGCGTGAATCACCTGTCCTACGGAAGAAAAAAGATGGCACGCGGAGGCGCGGAGTTCGCGAAGACGCGCACGATTGACCTTTTTCGGGCTCTTCGCGACTCAGCGTGGGCCACCTGTCCTACGGAAGAAAAGAAAGTGGGCACGCGGAGGCTCGGAGTACGCGAAAACGATTGCGTTTGGCCTTCGTCGCTGCTCTGGCGGGGCGCGCACGAAAAAGGCCCTTCTTGAAAATTCAAGAAGGGCCTTTTTTTTGTATGAAACCCGGCGATACCTACTTTCACGCTTTTGGCACTATCATCGGCTTGTAATGCTTAACTACTGTGTTCGGGAAGGGAACAGGTGTGGCCATTACAATATGGTCGCCGGGAAAAACCGCACGAGGTGGTTAAGCCATCGTGCGGCTGATCTGGTTGTCTGGTAGATGGTAACGTCTCTTGAAAACAGAGACATCGCGGAGAGTGTTGAATATAAGTGGCCAAGCCTTCGTTCCATTAGTACCGGTAAGCTGAACCCATTACTGAGCTTACACATCCGGCCTATCAACCTGGTCGTCTTCCAGGGGACTTCAGAGCTAATGCTCAACGAAACCTAGTTTTGGAGAGGGCTTCACGCTTAGATGCTTTCAGCGTTTATCCTTTCCGTAGTTAGCTATCC
>CAZMNY010000058.1:0-39489 GCA_964567745.1 uncultured Pirellulaceae bacterium
CCGCCGAGTCTTCCCTGAACTCTACCGGCAGAAACTTGTGGGATGACGTACTAGTTAGTCACGACGGCATCTATTTGTTGACAACGCGCTATTTCTTTGCGACGGCTGTCGCTTTTAGTACCTTGACTTTCAGTGGGAGGCGATCTTCGAGGCTGCGGTTATTGATTCTGGTTCGCACAATCCACTCGCAGTCGTACTCGCCCGGTTGAAGGTTCTTGTCGGCTATGATTTTAACGTTCCCGCTGGCCGCTCCGCCAGCGATTTTCGCGTTCTTCTCAAATCGCAACCTGCTGCCGACCGGCGATTGCAACTGAATGTCGACGTCTCCTTTGAAATCGAATTCGCGTTGCAATGTAAACGTCGCGTCCACCCCCGTGCCTTGAGTCACTTGCAACTCTTTGGCGGGTGACTTGTAGAGCACTGGCATCGCGACGACTTCCAGTGTGATTGGATCCGAGTGGACTGGAATCTTCAACTTGACTTTCCGCGCGATGCTGCGAGCTCGATTCAGTTGTTGGTCCACTTCGCGCTTGAGCGCGACGCCTTTGTCGGAGTGCAATTTCGCCGCCGCTTCCGCCTTTTGGGCCTCGACTTGTTTCGCCTTGGCCGTTTCCAATTCCATTGTCGACTTTTTCAAAACGTCGTCGGCTTTCTTCAAGGCATCGGCCGTCTGTTTGGCCTGAGCTTGAACTTTCGCGAGCGCAGCTCTCGCTGCGTCCGAGTTGTCCTTCTTCGCTTGAGCCTGAGCTTTGGCGAGCGCCTTTCGAGAGTTTGAAGCGGCTTGAGCCGCGCGTTGCTGGGCCGACCTGTTTGTGTTGTATTGCGAGTTGATTCGCGATAACGCTTGATCCGCCGTTCTCTTGGCTGACGTGGCCGTTCGATAGTCCGCCGTCGCTTTTTGGGAGAGCTGTCCGATCCTTTTCTGATCGGCAGTGACTCGATCGAACATCTCCTTTTCGCGTTCGAAATCGACATCGCCCTCGCCGCGGAAAAACAACGTGTATTTGCCCGGCTTGACGTCCTGCAAAAGGTCCAGCTCGAAGTCCATCTGCTTGTTGGCGGACATCGTAATCGCTCTGGCAGTGACTCGGTTTGGCGGATTGACCGCGCTGACGCTCAAAGTGCCTTTGAACGAAGTGAGTTTGTTCGCGAATTTGAGAGGCACCTTGACCTTGCCGCCGCGAGAAATCTTGAAGCTTCGCTGGGTCGTCTCGAGCCGCCCGACATGATCGTAGCCCTGGTCGATTGCGATCATGAGGGTTGGCGTCAGTCGACAAGCGGTCGCCGATCGATTGTCGCGCGGGCTGTCCCAAAGGAGCTCCAAGTTCTGCAGCTCTTGCGAAATGGTTTTGCCTTGCCACGTTGCCTTCGCAATGACTTTTACCGCACCTGTCCACTCAGCGGCGCCGGCGTTCGCTCGAACCAACAGAGCTCCCATCGACTGATTGGCCGACATGGTGAGCGTGTCGCATGTGACGCCTGGCGGAAGCGGTGAAAGACTCACGTTGATCTCTCCGTCGAATCCGTCGGTGCGATAGGCAACGACAACGATTTCCGCTGCCGAGCCGGGCTGCACGACGCAGGTCAACGGCTTGAGCGGCCTGTTGTTGCTGTTGTTGCTCGACAATGTCAGTCCGCCCACGGCCAATGCGCGGAATGCGGGTTGCGGCTTGCGGAGAATCAGCCGGTAGCAGAGTGATTGTGTCGTATCGGCAGCGCCGTATTCATCCCGAACAAGCACTCGAAAGTCTCCGTCACTCGGCGCCTCGAACAGCAGAGCGGCGTCGTCGGAGGCGAAGGGGATACGGAAATTGCCAGCAGGCGATGCGACGTCGGTTGCCGTTTTTAGATCTCTCGTCTTCCAAACGCCTTCGTTATCTTGAGTCACTTGCTGGACGACGAAAGCAGGATCGGTCGGTTGGTGAAGCCGTTGTGATTGAACTTCGATCCAAATCTTATCGCCCTTCTTCGCTTGGAACTGATAGCCGTCGATATCGCCCGGTCGATCGAATCGAGCGGAAACGGAAACGGGTACGGTGATCGGTTGAGCCTTCTCGATCGCTTCGTTCGGCTCCGCCTCTTTTTGACTCGCCTCGTTCATCACAGCCAGTGAGACGGGGTTGGATTCGCCGTGGCTGGTCTTCACGGTCAAGACGCGATAATTGAGTGTGCTCTCGGCCGGGCTGCAGTGGGTCTCCAGCATATTGGGGGCGGCCAATTTGCGAGCGTCGACGGTCAGCTCGAGTTTTTCCAGCGGGCGGCCATATCGTTTCTTGCCGCTTGGCTTGCCGTTCAAGTTTCGACCGTAAACGGTGACTTTGGTCGTGCCCGCGGCTGTGATAAACGGCGGCTCGACATAGTCGATCCACGGACGGGAATCGATCGACAACCGATAAGGCGCCGTGCCGCGACCGCCGGACGCCGTATAGGTCAACTCGTGCAATCGCACGAAATAGTCGCCATCGGCAGGAGCGCGAAAATCGAGAACCGGGTCGAAGCCAGACGAATCATGCACCCGATCGAGCTCGCGACCTTTCTCATCCAAAACAGTCAACACTGCGTCACCGCGCGAATCCAATCTCCATGCGACGCATGTCAGGACCAACGTCTGGCCTTTGTTTGCCGTAAAGCGAAAGTAATCGTAGTCGGCGCCAAACGTTCCATTGGCCGTCGTCCCCACCTTGATCTCATTGGCCTTTTCGATCGAGTTGTTGTCTTCAATTTCGAGCGATTCAACTTGGTTCCCGACAATAAATCGTCGTGCGTTGGTGAGGCCATAACGGCTAATCCCACGAACTTCGTACGCGCCCGGCGCCGTGTTGGGCGCGATCGTTACATCGAATTCATTGGGGGTCGGACGATCTTCCGGATAGAAGGTGTTCTTTTCGCGCATTACCGGAGTCGCTTTGAGACCGGGATGGGAGAACCACAAACCCTCCGCCTCCTCCAACTGATATTGCTCGGTGATCTTCAGTCTCACCGTCGTTCCCGCCTGTCCGCCGGACGGGAACAGTCCCAGCAAGTTGGGTTGAGGCAACGCGCCTGTCTGGGCTTGCAAGCTGGTGGTGGGCAAGCTGATGCAGGCAAGAATCAGGACAGCGAGGGACAAGCGGTTGAGGAAGCGGCGCATGGCGGAACCGATCAATGCGTTGAACGTGGAGGGCAAAAAAAATCGCGAGCGTTGGGGATCATCCGCGGCCCGCGATTTAACTAGTGCAGCGTCAACACTAAGAATTAGGATCCCAGTGTTTGTATCGTACGCCGCCAAGTCAAGTTACGCCGAAACCAACCCCCATTTTTAGAGTTGACGCGGCACTAGGTTTATCATCGTCCGAACTGTGAATCAAACGAGCTCACGGATTGGTTCACGATGATCGAGCAAGTATCGAGGTCGTCCCTGAGGATCGATAATCTGCTTGGTCGTCGTGTCGATTCCCATGTTGTGGTAGAGGGTTGCAAGCACTTCTTGGCAATGCACCGGACGGCTCTCCGCATCGCCAGCGATGCGATCGCTTTGACCCACTGCCTGTCCGCCCTGGATACCTCCGCCAGCGACAAAGGCTGCAGAAACGCGAGGCCAGTGATCGCGTCCGCCACCGCCGTTGTTGTTGACTCGCGGCGTTCGGCCGAACTCGCCCCAGACCGCGATGGTGACGTCGTCCAACATCCCTCGGTCGTGCAAGTCGGTGATCAATGCGCTAAGACCTCGATCAAGCGCCGGCAATTGAGTCGCCAATGTCGTGAAGTTGCCCGAGTGGGTATCCCAGCCGCCCCAACTCATCGAAACGCACCGCACTCCTGCTTCGACCAAGCGTCGAGCTCGCAAGATTTTCTCGTTGTCGCGAAGTCGGCCTTGGCGGTTGCCCGCATAACGCTCGCGAACCTCTGCGTCTTCCTTGTTCAAGTCAAGCGCGTCGGCCATTCGCCCGGAGAGAACGACGTCGACAGCGCGCTGAGTAAACGAGTCAGCCGCTTCAATTTCCCCGCTCGCATCGACGTCGCGACGCAGACTGTCCACCGTCTTCAGCAAACTCGCTCGCTTCGTCAAACGGTTCGAATCGATTCGCTTGAGCTCCAACATCGACTTGGCGTCGTTGGGACTAAACGGATTGTACTTTGGACCGAGGTAACCGGCTTTCAGGGCGAGACCATCGGAGACGAATGGAGCAACGCCGTTATTGAATCCTTGTAGTTTGGAAACAACCGAACCGATCGATGGCGGTCCGCCAATCGAACGCAGCTCTTTTTGGCCGAAACCGGTCTGAGTCGTGCTCGGGCTGTGCTCGTTCACACTGCCGATCATGGCTCGGATGACCGCAAACTTCTCACCCATCGTCGCCAGCTTCGGGAAGTGCTCGCAAATGTCGAGGCCGGGCGCGTTGGTGGCAATCGGATTGAACTTGCCGCGATATTCGACAGCCGCGTCCGGTTTCAGGTCCCACATGTCTTGATGCGAAGGGCCGCCGCTGAGATGAATATTGATCAGCGACTTGGTTGAGGACTGGACGTTCGCGCGAGCTTCCATGCGAAGCACGTCGGCAAAAGAAAGCGCGCCGAAGCCAAGGCCCATGGCGCCGACCTGAAGGAACCCTCGTCGTCCTACGCCATCGCAATATCCGTCTCGTGTCCGATCCATAATCCGAAACATCGTGGGACTCCTCAGCTGGTTTTAAGGCGTTGTGTCAGTATCAAGCAAATCTTGCGCTATCGACTCGTGCGCCATCTGTTTCGTGTCGTAAATCTCTCCGCTGTCGAACTGGCTTATGGTTGTTTAATGACCCAAGCCGGTTCGATGCACCGGGTTGTTTTCGAATCTAGTGGTTGAACAGAAATTCCTTGGTATTGATCAATGTCCAAAGGATATCTTCGTATGCTTGTCGCTTTTCGTTGTCAGCTTCATCATCGACATAGCCAACGTAAGCGACCATTTCCTTCTTCGTCGGCGGCCGGCTAAACGCGCGAAGGCAAAGCTCGGTGACTTTGTCCTCGACCGACCTCTCTTTGTCTTCGGCTAATGCGCGAGCTCGACTGCGGTCAAGTTTCGTGTACATGTCGTTGGAATTCAGAAGTTGCAGGCTTTGCACCATGCTCACTTCACTTCCTCGTTCGCATTCGCACGCACTCGAACCCGCCGGCCGGCCAAACGCGTTCAGGAAGGGGTTATTCACGCCTCCATGATCCGGGATCTGAACGGCTCGAACGCCGCTTGGCAGACCCGTAAACGTACTGGTCGAGCCGAGCACTTCATCAATGCCGTCGAGCATCACTTCGGCTGGCAGCCGTTTGGGCGAGTATCGCGAGAAACTCTGGCGGTCGTGGGCGTTGTGTTCGTTGGGAATAGACGACAACTGATACGTCGTCGAGTTGCAGATCGTGCGAATCAACTTCTTCATGTCGTATTTGGAGTCGGCAAAGTCCATCGCCAGCGCTTCGAGCAGTTCGGGATTGGACGGCGGGTTCGAGGCCCGCATGTCGTCTTCGGGATCGACGATACCGACGCCATTGAAGTGCTTCCAGTAGCGGTTGACGAGGGCTTTCGCGAAGAAGGGGTTTGATGTCGACGTCATCCAGTCAGCCAGCGCATGCCGGGCGTCTTCGTCGGGAGAAAGCACAGTCGGCTCCCCGCCCAACGGCGTGGCGAGCACCATCTGGTTTGATCGCGGCTGTCTTGCCTGAGCAACTCCGCGATTGGCGACGATGCGATACGCGTCTTTCGATTTAACGTTGGAGAAATAGGCGGCCAGCCCCCAGTAGTCGTTCTGACTCCATTTCTCGAATGGATGATGGTGGCACTTCGAACATTGAATTCTCAGGCCAAGAAAGACTTGGGCCGTATCTTCCACCTTCTCATTCATCGTGGCGAGATGCCGGTGCCAGTTGACTTGAGGATTGCGTCGCACGTCGCCCGACGCAGTCACGATCTCTCGAACAAACTGATCGTAAGGTTTATTCCGCATCAAGCTGAGGCGCACCCAATCGTGAAATCGAAAGTTGCCTCCGCGGTCGACGTTCTGCTCAACCTTGTTGCGAAGAATCGACGCCCATTTCTGAGCAAAGTAGTCGGCGTAACCTGGCGAATCGAGAAGGCGATCGATGAGTCGCGCGCGTTTGTTCGGCGACGTGTCAGCAAGGAACGCTTTGGTCTCTTCTAAAGTTGGGATTCGTCCAGCGATGTCGAGTGTCGTGCGACGGACGAAAACAGAATCGGAACAGACCGCCGAAGGCGGCAATCCCAAGTCTTTGAGCTTCTTGAAGACGAGTCGATCGATGTAGCTTTTCTCCGCCGGCAGTTGATCGACCGGCGCGCCCAACGGCACGGTTGCTCGAAACGCAGTGACTTGACCCTGATAACGGACCATAACCGCAACGTCGCCGGGCGGTCCCAACATCCGGATGACGCCCGTATCGCTGGCGTCGGCGATGTCGGTGTTGTTGGGAGCAAACTGAGCTTGCCGCGTGACGTCGCGAGTGCTTCCGTCCGAGTAATTCGCGACGACTCGCAGTTGTTGTTCCAACTCGCTGCCCAACCGTCGACGTTCGGGCTCAACTGCGATCGACTCGAGCACCGCGTCGTCATCGCTACCGTAGGGCATGCCTTGGGCGATCCAAAGCTCGAGCATCCGGTACTCGTCGCTGTCGACGGCCATTCTCACGCCGCCGCCATGAGGCAAATCGCCGACTGATTTTCTCAGCAGCAAACTCTGCGACGGCGCCGAAGGAAACAGCCGGCGCCCACGCGCCTCTTTCACCAAGTAGCCGTAGTCTTCTTTCGATTCGAATCCGAGCAGCGACAATTGAAATCCGTTTTGCCCGCCCGCCTTGCCATGACAAGTTCCGCCATTGCATCCAAGCTTCGTTAGGATCGGTCCGATCTCGTTGGGGAAGCTTACCGGGGGCGGGTTGCCGAACTGCTGAACTTCGATGTTAGTCGTTATCGATTTGCCACCGAACGTCGCTTGAATCGTCGCTTTTCCATCACCCAGCGGCGTGATCATGCCGGATTTTTCAATTCTTAAGACTCCGTCTGGTTTCACGGTGTATTGAGCTTCACGCGTGCGATCGCGCTCGAGCTGCTTGTTGTAGTTGGCCGTTACCACCAACTGCAGCCGAGCGCCGGGTCCGCGAAGAACCATCGACTGACCGGAGTGGATTTGCAGGCTGCTGGGAGCTCCCAGCTTTTCAACGCTCGCAGCAAATGCAATGGGCGCTGACAAAGAGCCGATGGCCAAACAAACTGCGACCAAGCACGTCGCCAACTTGGGCAGCGGAAGAAAAGAAGCGAGAGCCAGCTTCGGGCTGACTGAAGCATCGGGCCGTCTGATCATAGCGCTTCAACCGTCGGAGTGTGGTTCGCGTAAACAAAGGAGCCCGGCAGTGGATGGTAAATTCCGAGCAGTTCGTTACGGCGGAGGGACCTGTTGTCGAAGTGGTCCATTCTAGAGTCAGGCGAAACTGTGTTGCAACAAGAATCTGCCACGTAAGTACTTAGCGTCATTGCAGCTAACCCGAAAACATGGAAATATCGGCCGATTTTGATGCGATGGCCTTGCGCGGATTACCCAGTTTCACAGGTCGCCAAGTCGCGTGTGGTGGCCGATCGTCGCACCGCGGTGTACCGAGTTGGATCGGTGAGCTCGGCGACTAATCTGCGACATTCGCTGACGCCGCCAAAACAGGACGATGATGCCAGCTGGCTTGTCGAGCCCGACATTCGCTTGCACTATGAGACTCACGGTGCCGGCCGCGCCGTGCTCGTGCTGCACGGCGGTCCTGGCGTTCCCTACGCGAAACCGTGGGCCGGGCTTGACCCGTTGGGCGAGCAGTTTCAGTTCTACTATTACCATCAGCGAGGTTGCGGCGAGTCGACTCGACCATTTGACAAGTTTGAATCGACGAACTTTTTCGCCAACATGACTGAGCTCGAACAGACGCTGGGTATCGGCGCCCAATTGGCGGACATCGAACGTATTCGCCAAATACTGAAGCAGGACAAGCTGATTCTCGTCGGCCACTCATTCGGTGGCTTTCTGGCGTCGCTTTACGCCGCGGAATTTCCAGATCGAGTTGAGAAGTTGGTGCTCGTCGCGCCGGCCGGCGTTCTTGTCTTGCCGGATGAGCAGGGCGACTTCTTCGAACGCACTCGCGCGAAACTCCCTGCCGACCAGCATGCCGAGTACGACAAGTTTCGCACCGAGTATTCTGACTTTGGCAACATCTTCTCGAAGTCCGAATCGGAGCTGACAGCGCTGAACAAACGAGGCGGCGAGTACTTTCTGCAAGCGATGGGCGAGTCGAAAAAGATGGCGCCGGACAATCCTGTCATCGGAGGTTGGATGGTGCACGCGATGTACTTCAGCATGGGCAAGTCACACGACTTCCGCGACCCGCTCAAGCAAGTGACAGCGCCCGTACTGATCATTCACGGCAAGGATGACACGTTCGCGCTTTACGGCCGCCGAATGTATGAGAGTTGTGTTCCCAACGCTCGCTTCGAACTCATCGGTCCCGACAAAACGGAAGAGGGCGTCGAACCGGCAGCAACCCGCGCCGGCCATTTCGTCTTTGACGAATGCGCGAAAAACTTCAGCGAACAGGTTTCGGAGTTTCTCGCGAATTGATCATCAGTTCCGTTGGCAACTTAACGCAAGCGGGCTTACTTGCCGCTTGCCCAGGCGAGTGCGTTCTTGAGTAGTTTTTGAACAGCCGGCTGCTTGAAGTCGTCGACGTGACCGAGTGAGGTGTAGAACACTCGCCCGTCTGCAGGAGTTTGATGAATCCACGCAATCGGTTCGGCGGGCTTTCCTTCTCGAGTACCGATTAGCAATGTTTGGGACTGTTTCTGTAGCGGGCTGACGACATACAGCGAGCCACGCCCGACGAGCTTCTTGGGGTCGATACCCTTTAGAATCGGGTGATTCGCCGAGTTCTTTGCGACGATGACAACGACGTCCGGCCCCTCACCGTGGTGATTGGTGTAATTGCCGCCGATGATTTCGGCATCGAAGTTCTCCCACAATTTCAAGCCGGCCGGCGGCTCTTTGCCTCGCAGCGAAAACGCGTGGTTCGCTGTTCGAATACCAACGATCGGTTTGCCGCTCTTGACGTATTTCCGCAGTGCGGCCATCTGTGCGGGCGGCAACGCTCGACGACGAACGCTGACGAGCAAAACGTCCGCCTCGGCAATCGCTTCAGCAGCCCCAGGAAAGTCGTTGCGATCCGCTTCGCTGGCGTGCGCAAACTCGACTGAATAATCGTGGCCCAAGTGTTTCGCCGCGAACGTAGCGAGCGATTCGTTCGTCTTGTACTCGCGTTCGCCGACCAGCATGACCAGACGCTTGCGACGATCGTTCTTGAATCGGAAGGGCGTTCCGCCAATCAATTGGTCGCTCGTGATGGTCGGGCATACCCACTTCTCGATATGCTCGACGATCAAATCCGTTCCGGTGAAATGACTCACGAATGGGCGTCTGGCGGGATTGTACATCGTGTCCGTCATGTCGCGCATCAAGACAACATTCTTCCCGTTCTTGGCCATCTGCCTTAAGCCAAACGGCCGGCCGAGCACGCACATGTTGGTGTGAACGCCGACGAGCACCACGTTCTTCACGTTTTGATTTTCGAGAATGCTCCAAATCTCCTCGCCGTTGTCGCTGATGTAGTCCTTGTCCTCAATCGTCAGCAAGTCGGTCTGCCGAGTCCAAGGCGAGCCTGGTTTAAGACCCTTTGCCTTTAGCTTCTCGGCCCATTCGAGATGTTCTTTCGGGTCATCGTCCTCGCCTCCGTCGGACTGATCGATGGGATATTCGCCTTGCTCTTCCGACGGAATCTGATGGCACCAGGCGGCGATGCCAGGCGGAGTCTTCGTGCGAGGCATCGACTGAGCTCGTTTGCGAGCCGGATGGTCTTTGTAGAACCCGACACAACTGCTCGGCGCGTGAATCACGATCGCACCTCGACTTCTCGCCTCAGTCAAAACTCGATTCATCCGCGGCGCCATTTCCGTGCCCCGCTTTGTGGCGTTGAGACAGTGGTGCAAATCCCACATATCGCAGACGATGAACGCGGTTTCGGCACCTTTCCATTCTTGCGAACTGACTCGCGGATGAAAACGCCCGCTTCCCGGTTTCGTCTCCGTTCGCGCTCGTGTCTTCAACGCAAACGTGTCGTCGTCTTGAGCCGCATTGGCTTGAGGAACCAGCGCGGACGCGTTGAGGCCAACGGCGATCAGCAACAACAACCAGCGATATGATGAACTCATCCCTCGTGTCCTCTTTTGCAAGTGATCGAGCGTGTGTCTTGATGAAACGACTGAGTTTCAATTGGCAACAGTTTAGCCTACCGAGAAGCAGGATTGGAGAAGAACTTGGTGCCGAACTTTTGTCTCGCTCGGACTCCCCTAGAACTTGCCGTCGCTGACCGCGAAATGGGTCGGCTTTCCGTGCAGCTCGCGTCGATTTAGCACCCAATCCGCGGTCCACTCGATCATCTGCTCGGCGTCCGCGCGAGGCGAACCGAGGGACTCGTATCCAGCCGTCCCGTTGTTCAGCAGTGCTCGGTCCATTTCCTCGCCCACGAATTTTGGTTGCTTGCCGAGCAGCTCGCCAAACTGTCGACACACTGTCGCGACGTTCAAAATGTCTCGGCCCGCCAAATTGATCACGAGTTCGTCGGAGTGGGTGAGTGTGAGCGCTCGAAGAGTCATCTCGTTGGCGTCGCCCAGCCAGAGGACGTTAACGTGACTCATCGTAACGTCGATCTCCACCTCGTCTCGAACTGCCAGCGCCAAGTCGACAAGCACTCCGTAACGGAGTTCTGTGGCGTAATTGAGTCGGAGAAGCGTCAGTGGGAGCGAACGTTCTCGACTAAAGAATTGAAACATCCGTTCTCGCCCCAACGCGGTCCAAGCGTACTCGCCGTTCGGTTGAGGCTGATCGCCAACACACGATCCGCCGCTCTCTGGCGTCGTTAAACCGTAAATGTTGCCTGACGAAAACGCCGTCATCCGGCTCGCCTGAAAGCGTTGGCAGGCGAGTGCGGGCGCGTAACAATTCATGGCCCACGTTCGAGGCGGATTGGCTGAAGCGCCAAACTTGAATCCGGACATGTAGACCACGTTGGCGGAGTCCGGCAGTTTCGCCAGTTCGTCTTCGCAAAGCAGGTCGCAGGCAATCGTCTCGACGCCCCATTGCTCGAGCCGATCGCGGGCCGCTTGATCCGAGAAACGCGAGACGCCGATAACTCGACACTCGCCGCCAGCCAAGTCGCTTGCCCGCTTGGCCATCCTCGCCATCGTCGGGCCCATCTTGCCGCCGACACCCAAGAATAAGATATCACCGTCAAGCCGTTTGAATCGCGAGACAAGATCTTCCGATGGCTCGCTAAGTGCAAGCTCTAAAGACTCAACAGAATCGAATCGTTCCATGTCTTGTCCATAGCCGATAGTCGCCTTTCGCTCCGCGAAAGGCGACTATTCTTCGTATTTGCGGTAGAGGTAGTTTCCCGGACTTAATCCGGCCTTGGCCGGATTGTCGGCTATGTACTGCCTCAGATACAAGTACTGTTCAGGACTTCGGGCTAGATGATCAAAAGGCTCTTGCTGCCAAAACTTGCCTTTCCGATCCAACTGCTGGTTGATTTTGTACGCTGTGTAGTGCAACCACGAATCGCACTGTGTTCGCATCTGGTCCGCATCGGGGAACACAGCCAAAAAGATGCACGTGGTTCGGCATGACAATGAAATCACCCATTCGATAGCGAGTGCCGTCGAAATGGAGAAGTGACTTCGCAACGATGCTGGCCAACTCCGGATTCCTCAGCACGCATTGACCATGGCACTCATCCAACGATTCCTCGCGAAATCGATTGAACTGTTTGCAGAATTGCTTCCGCTCGGCCGCAGACACTGGCGAAGTGCTTGCGACCAGTGTTGCGTATAGCCTCGCTGGATGAGCCATTCCCGTTTCTCATACTCCCAGTGCTCGACAACCGCCTTGGGGATCGAGTCTTGGGTGCGAAACCTAATGAAGACGATGGAGGCAGCCTGCGACCAGTGAGGCCGAAAATGTTCGCTGGTTTCGAAATCGGCCTTAGGGTCAAACAACTCGCCAAGCATAAAAAACTCCCCAACATGTCTTGCGATTCACGCAACTTTCGCTCCGGGAAAGGCGACAACATGGGGAGCAACTTTAAAACTCAACTTGGCCGCGGTCAGGCGTTAACGGGTAAGGCGCTAACGAGTTGCGTAGACCGCTTTGGGGCGATGCTTTGCGCTGGCGAGTTCTTTTGAGCAGGTCTGCTCGTAGCGGCCGACGAGCACGACGTGCTCGATCTGAATCCGATCCATGCCCGCGTCAACCAGCTTCGCTTTGAGAGCGACATCGCGCCAGTGGCAGAACATTCGAGTCACAGCGCGAGTAATCAGGCGGAGTATCAGAACGGCAGTAACCATCCCCGCGATGGCAATAATCATCTCTTCTTCGCGCATGGGACTACGCTCCATAGAAGAACGGCTTCGAAAACGGTATCCAGCCTGTTCCCTAGAACTCGCGCAATCTCGGCGCTGCCTACCTCTGATTCCAAAAATCGCGAGAAAGCCCGTCGATTGGGGTGCTAGCACCAGCTATTCAGGCCGATTTGTCCTCGAAAATCCTGACCGACACCAGAGCTAAGGACGGACGGAAGGAGCAGACAGGATCGACAGAATTTACAGGGTAAGAAGGAGCCAGCTCGCTCCTCCTTCATCCTTTAGATTGACGTTGGTCCTGTCCAAAACAATTCACTGGAACAGCGCGCGGAGAATCAGCTCGACTTAGAAACCAGTTCGGTAATCGCGGCTACGGACGGGTCGGCCATCGGCATCGGTCGGCCGTCGATATCAAAGTTCTCCATCGAGTCCAAACCGACGGCCTGCAGGTACGTGTGAAACAAGTGCCCGGCAGAAACCTCTCGTTCGACGACTTTGGTGCCGTTGTCGTTCGTCTTGCCGATCACGGCGCCACGTTGAACGCGTGCCCCGCCCAAGCAGATGCTCCATGCCGTTCCCCAGTGGTCGCGCCCGTAGTTCTGGTTGATCCTGGGCGTTCGACCAAACTCGGATAGCACCACAATCAGAGTGCTGTCCAGCATGCCGCGATCCGCTATGTCCGACACCAAGTTGGCAAACGGCGAATCAAACTCACCAAGCTGCTCGATGTGAAAATTGAAGTTCTCATTATGAGTGTCATAGTTGGAGTGGCTGACTTGCACGAAAGTCACTCCGTTTTCCAGCAGTCGTCGAGCCAGTAGACAGTGTCGGCCAAAGTCGTGTTTGCCATACCGATCCTGGTCCTTCTGAGGCTCTTTGCTGACATCGAACACGTCGCGCTGTTCCATCAGCAATTTGGCTTGCTCGTAACTGTACGTGTACGCGTCGGTCTTTGCCGTGCGTCGCTTGAGCAAGAAACGGTCGTTCGCTCGACGACGAAACTCATTTCGCGCTTTGTCGGCCGCTTCGGTAATCTTGCTTGGCCGAGTTGAATTCTTTGGCGGCTTGCCGTTGCCGAGCGACATGCTGGCGTATTTTGGGCCGAGGTAGGCTGCATCGTTCCCTCGCCCGCCGCTACCTCCAGGTGTAATCACAACGTGACCCGGAAGTGAGGCACCGTTGGGCGAGAGAGCTCGAGTGGCGACCGCGCCCAGTTTTGGGTATTCGACGCCCGGCATTCTTTTTCGGCCATAGTGCATCATGTACGCACCCTTGCCGTGGTCGTTCTCTTTCGTGTTGATGCTGCGCACGATCCCCAAATTGTGCATCTGCTTCGCCGTGTGCGGCAACAGCTCGCAGATGTGTACGCCTGGAACTGATGTGGGAATGGCTCGGAACGGTCCACCCGTATCGGTGCCCGGTTTGGGGTCCCAACTCTCCAACTGACTCAATCCGCCAGCCATGTTGACGACCACAATTCGCATCTGCTTGTCGGCGAGCGATCTTGCTGCGGCGGGTGAAGCTAGTGACGAAAGTCCGCCGACAACCCCCGCGCCCGTTCCCGCAACACGCCCTAGGAATCCGCGGCGAGCCATCACGTGTTCCGCTGAACGGCAAAAGTAGTCGGCTTTCATCATGTCGTCCTTTGGCCTATTGGATTGCCAGTGCTTCTCAACGGGAGAATAAAACTGTGACACGTTTCTACACGTTTCTAGTGATTGAATCGAAATTCGATCGATGTCGCCAGCGCCCAACACACCTCCTGGATCGCGGCGGCCCGATCTTTCTCGCGCCCCTTCAAGTAACCTGCGACATCGTCCCGTTCGCCGTCGTTTGGAAAGCGAGAAAGAACGCTCAAATAGATTTCGTCAGCTACCAGTTTGGGTTCCGTCAACTTCGACGCTCGCGCCAGCCCATTGTCGCCCCGGGGGGCAAGCCAACTGATGAGTTGACTTCCATTGGAGACGAACAGCGCCTGGTCGACCGTTGCGAAGAACTCACCTTGCGGTTGACCTGGTCCACCGCCATACAGACTGACAAATGCATTCGCGTTGCCGCTCAGCTTATCGAAGGCGGTCGAAAGCGCTGCCTGATCTCTCACGGCGACCTTGGCGGCGTCTTTCTTATCGGCCTCGCTCAGCGGCGTCTTCTTGTCGAGCTGAGCTTTGGCGGCCGTCGCTTGTTGGTCTATTAGCCCACCGACCTGCATCATGCTCCAGGCGAACTGTTCTGGCGTCAGCGCCTTAAGGTCCGCCACGGCGAACTGTTTTGTCCAGGCGTCGACGAGCGCCGAGCGAGATTTTTCGTCGGTCTTGGCGTCTTTCTTCGCCGGCTCAGCGGCACCGGTTGCCGTTTCCGAATTGACGACGGCCATGTAGGCCTTTGCTGACGCCAACTGACTGCGGACCAATTCCATCTCGAGCAGCACTTGGCGACGATTCTTGTCAGCCGTCACAAATTCGGACTCTTTCGATCGGCAGGCGGCGTCGAGCTCGGTCAGTTCCGATCGAATCGTCGCGACTTGCATAGCAGCCGCATCGTTGGCCTGTTTTGTCTTGGAGTGTGCGGCCGTCTGCGCCGTGAGCGTTTTGTTGAGCGTCGCAAGTTCGCTCACGTGCTTGTCGTACTTGGCCTTGAAGGCCTTGGCAACATCGCCGAGCGTCTTGTCGTCCGGAAGCGACTTCGCAGCCGACGTGACTGATTCCATCGCCGGCTTCAGATTGTTGACGATGTGCGCAGCGGCATCTCGTTTCTTGGTCGATTCCGCCATCGGCTTCGCCGCCGCCGCCGTCTTCTTAACCGCTTCCGTCCAACTCTTCTTTGCCTTCTCGTGCTTTTCGCGCGTCGGCATCATCTCGGCTCGAGATTCCGAGACGACATCAACCAGATCCAAAAAGATGACCGCCGCTGCGGTGGCCTTCTTCTCGTGGTCAGCCAAACTGGCTGTCAGTTGAGCGACTTGTTTTTCCGCGGCGGCCTTATGAGTCGCCAAGTCGTCGGGCAGGGCGAGCGATCGTTGGTAAGTCTTCGTCAATGCAATCTCGCGGATGAACTTTCGCGAGTCGAAACCCATCGCCTTGAATTCCGCGGTCAGCAAATCAAGCAATTCGGGATTCGTTGGCGGATTGGAAGTGTGGTGATAATCGAGCGGCTCGACGATGCCTCGTCCCATGACAAACGCCCAGAGTCGGTTGGCGATGTTGCGATTAAAGGCCTCGTTATTGCCTGTACCCACCAGCTCGGCCAACTTGCCTCGACGGCTAAACTTTGGGATCGAACGGACGTCTTTCGCCGGCTTGACTTGATACTCTTCACCTAGCGCAAACACCGGCTCGGTGACGCCGACTTCGCCCGGCAGTCGAGGCTGGCTGAATCCCGCTTGCTCGGTAAATACCGATTTGAAATCGGTGTCGCCGTCCGGCTTCTCGGCCAGGAACTTCTTTTTCGCTTTCTTGTCGTCGAAGATAAATGTCCGGCTGACAAAAGCATGAATTCCGTAATAATCTCGCTGATAGTAATCGTCGACGAGCGGGTGGTCGTGACACTGAGCACACTGTAGATCCATACCGAAGAAAACTCGTCCAACGTCGCGAGTCATCAAGTTCGGCTCGCTGTCACGATCCAAGAAGAACTTCGCCGCTGGTCGAAGCTTCGCGTCGACGCCGTCGGCCGCAAGAATCTCTTTCGCCATTACTTTGTAGGGCTTGTTCGAACGAACTGAAGCGAGCAGGTAAGCTTGCCACTCAGCTCGCTTGATGTTCTTGTCCGCGCGACGTTCCATCAAGGTGATGTCGTACATGTTCGCCAGTCGACGATTGAACGGCTCGCTGGCGACAAGTTGAGCAATCAATTCGGCTCGCTTGTCGCGGCCATTTGTATCCGCAGCTTCCAAGAATGCGCGCGCCTGATCGCCGGTTGGAATCATGCCCGCGAGGTCCAAGTAAGCTCGGCGAACAAATGTCGCGTCATCGCAAAGCGGGGCCGCCAGGCCAATGCCGCCGCGGTCGAGTACCGCGTCGATGCGATCGTGGAGCGGTTCCACAGCGCTCGCCGGTGAGGCGAGTAGGACGAAAAACAGCAGGCAGGATAAACGTCGCATGGCCGTCCATTGGGTTGGAGGGTCGCGACCGCGCGAGGCGGGATGCTGGGTGGGAAGTTGACTAGATCAAACAATCAACCATCGTCCTCATGCTAAGCCCGGGCAGCCTTTGCGTCAATATCGACACCCCGCGAGGGTGGCCCAATGCGAGCAGTTCGGCCGCCCAGAGCGCGGTCGTTTCGATCGAGGAGAATGCACGGCATGGGCGATCAATTCGGCTGCTCGAACGCCCGAATCCGCAGCTACTCAACCACAATATCGTGATACATATTGTGTTTTGCCGCATCGCCAAGGCCGGTTGGGTTGAACTTGCCGGCAGATTGGAATAGCCACTCGCCGAAGCGGTCGGTCGAGACGCTTGGGTCAGCGACTCGGCGGCTGGCTTCTTCGACCAAGTCACAAAAATCGGTGTCGTTCGCGCACAAGAAATCGATCGGACCGGCCAACCGCTCCGAGCTGTTAAGCGTCTCATCGAGCAGCCGGTTCTCGAATCGATGGGCGGCAATGAAGTAGATCATGCTGAAGTCGACGAACCGTTGGAAATCGCCAGTGGCGACATAACATCCAGCGACGATTCGATCGACTTGGTCAATCTCTCTCAACAACGACCCGCCGCACCGCCTCATCGCAGCCGACAGCGATGGCCTGCCAAAATGCTCGCGCAGAACGGCGACGATGCGCGAGACGCCAAGAACCGTGTGAGCAATTCCGGTGCTGTGAAGCGGATCGACGAAGCCCGCCGTAAACGGCAACAGCGCCCAGTTGTCGCCGGACGCTTGATTCAAGCGGCGCTGGAGTCGCGACGTGGCGATCATGCGACCCGGATCCGATGCGATCCGCGCGCCGGACAACATTCGCGCTAAACTCGGGTACTGCTTCATGACGCTCTCCCATTGCTCGCCCGCGTCGCCCTTTGCCCCGTTGCCGCCGCCGACCTCGCGGCTTGAGTCGAGCACCACGCCGACGCTGGCCAGATCGCCATGGAAGCGCAGCGCCCACAACCAACCCTCGTCAATAAGATGATGTTGGGCGGCGTTATCCGAGTCGAAAGGATGATCGGCGTCGGAAATAGAAAGCGACTGGAGGACTCGTGACCAGGGTTGAACGCCGACAAAGTGAGAGTAGATCGCACGACTGTGCGTCTTCATCTTGTCGGCTGTATTCTTCAACCCCAACGGACCGGCAGCGAGTTGCTTTTGGCCGGACGCGTCGATGAGAAACGGAAATTCGAATACTTCCGAGGTCAACTCGGACCCCGCAGACTTTGCTGAAAGCGACCAGCCGCCCTGCGACCGCCTCAGCTCTTCGACTCGTACGCCTTGCCGAACCTCATACGCGTGTTCTTCGGCGAGCCGAAAGAAGAACTGGTCGACATCGGCGCGAAGCCAATGGGTATCGGCCACTTCGTCTCGACTGCTAGCCGCGACAAGCAATTCGTTGTCATGCTGAGGCGTTGTGCGAAAATTCGAATCCTTCTCGTGCTTGAAGTAGCTGAAGCCGCGTTTGAGTCCGCAGAGCAGGTCGGGATACGTTTCACGCCAGGTGCCGAAACGAGTCAGCGGCATGAGTTCGGGTATCTCGTAGTGCTCCGACAGCATCCGCAATAACAAGTTGGCGGTCGGAGTTGAAGACTCGCCGATTCGAAACCTCGGGTGGATCGACGGTTCAAGCAGCACGGCTCGCAAACCGACTCGCGCGAGCAAGATCGCCGCGAGTCCGCCGCTAAAGCCGCCGCCGATGATTCCGATGTCCGCGCGAATTGCCGCCACGATCGGGTCTCCGTTATCTGTCCGCGCATGAACAAGCGACTGGCTCAGGTATCGATTGCGTAAAATTCATCTGTTCGATTCGAACGACTCGTTGATCGACGCATTGCCGACAGTGGCTGAACTGCTGGATGTCCCAAAGGTCCATAAAGACTCGGCAGTCATGTTTCTTACGCAAGCAGTTCTCGAGAGTCGCCTCGATGGACGTCATTGATGGCGGGGCGAAGTAACCTGATTCGGCCAGCATTTCGAGCGCGCCATTTCCGCCACGGGTCGGCACGACCGGACAGCAACGCACGCCATTTCCGACAGCGAACGAAACGCTCTTCTCGGCCCATTCGACTCCCTCGGACTCGCTTAACCCAGGCGGGCGGAGCAGCACGAAGGAGCGCAGGTGGATCCCGCCGGTTCGCAGAAACATCGCCGCTCGACTGAAGTCGTCGAGCGTCATTCTCTTGTTCAGACGCGGCAGGATTTCGGGGTGTGCCGTTTCGAGCCCCATCGCGATCTCGAGCTCGCCTTCAAGCATGTCGCGAAACTGCAAACACGTGTCGTCGCAAAGCGCCGGGTGATTCTCAACGATCACCGTCGAGTACGACGTCAAGCGAGAGGCGATGGCCGGAAGCTCGTCTCGAGGAATTGCTTTGGCATCAAAGAAATTTCCGCTGTTATACAGTTTGATTGCGCTGGTCGGCGGCAGCTGTTCCAGGGCGAAGTCGATTTGATCCAATATCGCGCCAGCAGGCGTCGGACTGTCTAGCGTGTTCTTCCAGAGGTCGCACATCAAGCAGCGAAACGGACATTCTCGATTCGTCAGGAAGATCGTCGCGACCGGCTCAACGACTCCATTTGCCGATCGCTCGAGTTCAACATGGAACGCATAGGGTTGCCGGTCATTAACTTGATTCTTCGCTGGACGCAGAGCGATAATCTCGGCGTCGTTCAACTTCGGCGGGAATCCCATCGGGCGTCCTAAAGACTCTTGAGTACGCGCTGGCGGACGTTATCTCGGCGCGTCGGCGTAGCGTTTGGCCCAGACATCTCGGTAAGCCAGTTCGTTGGTCGGGAACAGCGTGTCGAATTGATCGCTGCTGACGGCACCCCGTTGAAACCGATTCTTCTCGAACACGGGCATCGTCTTTCCCGTCAACTGCTCGACACCCCGCCGAACGATTTCGCCTTTGAGTTGGTAGAGCTTGTCGTGCTCCCAGTCGGTCAACTCAATAAAGGGAATCGCCTCAGCGACTTCGATCACGTCGGGCAATGCATAGGGACTAAAGCCCTTGAAGCCAAGCGACGCGGTCGGCGCGAAGGAACGAACGTGGCCTCGACTCTGACCGCCAGAATAGGTCGTCGAGTGCTTGATCGCGCCGACTCCCCAACCTTCTTGATATAACATCACATTGTTGAGCACACTGCGAATCGTGAGTTCTGGATTCTCTTCGATCGGGTAGTCTTTCATGTTTTCGTCGCCGCCATCACCGTCAATCAAGTACTTCCAATCGGCGTACCGCTCGCGAATGCCTCGGCAAAGCGCCAGCCCCATGGCCGCGGCCTGCACATCGAGAGGTTTATAATCTTCGATAGCGTGGACCGCATCGTCGAACCGAACCGCTTCAACCGGCGCTTCGATCATTTCGAGGAACATCGACAAGTCCGTCTCATCTAAAAACTGTTTCGCTTGCTCGGCGTCTGAGCCGCCATCGACTGAAAGCGTAAACGCCTTGAGCCGCGCTGGCGATTCGCCGCGCTGCAACAACAGGTGGTGCAAAACAAGCAGCACAGAACCGCTATCGACTCCACCCGAAAACAAAACGCCAAGCGGCTCTTTCGGATCAATCTGGTCGAGCCAACGGTCGCACTGTTCGGCTAGCGCGCCGACGTACGCAGCGCCGATCGCGTCGAGGTCGCTCGTGAGTTGATTCTGTTGAGGTGAGAAGAATCGCTGGTACTTGGGGTCCGGGTCGGGGCAGCCGACCAAGGCGATTTCGACGAGGTAATGGGCGGGAACCATTCTCGTATACGAAGCGTGGAATTGATCGCACAGACCGTCGCGTTCAAGTTGCTCGTAAATCTGATCGATCCGTTCCGCGACGATCAGGCAGGGACCGGCTGTCTGCTTGGCAAGGAAATAGCGCATTGGCCGTCCGAGCGAACGGGCCATACGAACCAAGTTGCCTTGCTTCTGTACGATCGCAAAGCAACCGCCGATACCGCGGACGAGGTTTGGATCGCCCGAGGCGACAGCCCGCTCGGCCTGTTCGCCGTCCATGTTCAAAAGGGTGTTGCCAGACGGATCCATCAGGTCGACCATCCGTTCAACGTAGGCGTGCTTGTGCATAATCTATGCTCCGGTCGATGGGGTTGGTTTGCACTGAACAGGATCGCACTGAACAGCGATGCCACTGAACAGCGATTCCGACTGTCTAGTGCGAATCAAATCTTAATCGGATCTTTCTCTCCGCGCAGAGTTCTCAGCTCAACGCGGTTCTCGACTCTAAGCAGCTATCGTCGAGTTCGTTCAACGGCGGGGACGGCGTCCGCCTTCTCCGCTGATCTTTCGTTGACATCGATCGCCGAGCGCAGTCGCCACCGTTCATCAAAGAAGTTCGCGCCGGCAATACGACCGGGCCAGCGGCTCTTCGGCCAGTCGGGATTCGAGTTGTCTCGCACATCGACAACCGCCCAGTCTGGCAGCTTCGCGGTTTGTCGCGCGTTATTCAGGTAGGCAAAGTCGCGAAACGTAAAACTACTGTTGATTACAATGTAGCGGTTCGGATTGAGCGGATTTGGATAGACCATGATCAGCGCATGGTTTTCGGCGTCAAACGTCTCGGTGCCAGCGCGGATCTTGTCGCTGTCCCAGCGGATCGGCAGGCGGTCGGAGATTCGGGCGAGAAGTTTGTTGCTCGCGGCATCGCCCCAGAGGATTAGGTTCGAATTGGCGATGTCTTCGTCGGTAACTTGGACATCCTTCTTGACTCGCGCATGTCCTCGAAAATGCCGTCGCCAGTGAACTTTGGCTCGCTCTAATTCGCTTTGAGCCCACGCGGCAACGGACTCATGGCGAGTCTTGCCTGTCGGTTCGACGAAGATGAACGAGTCCATCAGGGCGTCGTCGATTGGGCCCTGCAGTCCATGTCGTTTCCGCAGGCCATTCGGCGGGCGCGCGGCGGCCACCCACTTTCCTTCGACTTGGTGCAACTGGGCCGACCACGATCGGTCGCTTTGTGGTCGAACGACTTCAATTCTCTGCTTGTCGATCTCGATTAGAACGGACGAGTTGACTGGGAATGGGCACCAGCCGGAGGGCATATGAAAAGAGATGTCCGTTACGTTCGACGTGGCGCAGCGAATGATCGACTTGCCGGCAATCGCGGCGTCGACTTCAGTTCGCTCCCAATGCTGGCCGAGCCCGTCGACTCGCACCCAGTTCATCTGATTGTATTTGAGCGTATACGTTGCGAACCGAATTGACCTTGGAAGACGCCTTCGTCCTCGCTCCGCCAAGCTCGACATACGTCGCTCCACTTCATCTCGCGCCTGCGGGTGGTATCGGTGTTTGGTTTGCGGACCGATGATATGAGTCAGAGTCATTCCCTCTTTGTCGAGCGCTTCCGCCATAATGTCGGCGGCCTGTTTCTGAATGTCGAGTTCGCCGCTGTAAGCGACTGTCGGGCATTGAGTCAGGTTGGGCGCCCAATCGGTGCAGTCGTACCAGTGCCAGAGTTGTTCTTCCCACCACTTCGGCTTCAGCGTCTCTTTTTGGAAGAACCGCAGAAACTCGGGCGTTTCCGAGAAACCAGCGCCGGGGTTGGCGGCGAACCATCGATCTGAATAGTGCACTGCAAATTGCCAACAGCCGGCACCGCCCATCGAAAAGCCTCGCACCGAAGTGCGCTTATCGTCGACGTGGTATTGCTTGCGAACGTGATCGATTGCTTCGAGCGTATCGACTTCGCCGGCAAACTTGAACGCGTTGGAATAGCGACCGTAGGGATGCAGCACAATCGTATCGGGAGGCGCGAATGTTCCGGCCTGCTTCGTCCGCTGGCTAATGAATTTCATCTCGCTCAGTGTTTCGCCGCGACCATGGAACCAGACATCGAGTCGAGCGCGAGGTCCATTGTCCGAGTAGTTCGAAGGTATCACGAGCCCGTACGGTTGCACGCTGCCGTCGAGTTTCGAGACAAAGCCGCGAACCACGAGCCCCGTTTGTCGGAGCCAAGGCGCTTCGCCCGCCTCAAGCTGCTCAATCCGCTGCTCGCCCGCTTCTAGCACTTGCGAGGCCGAGTTGAGTTCTCGGATGTCGAAGAATTCTTGGTACTCGATCGCCTCGCGAACGGAGCGCGAGTAGATCTGAACATCAGGAAGCAGCTTGAGATGTTTCGCGTTCTTCCGCCGTGAGTATGCGTCGATACGTTGTTGCAGCTCGCCCACTCGCTTCAGCAGCTCTTTCTTTTTCGCCTCGGGCAACTCGACGCCCAATCGAGGCACACGGCGCACTCGGGCGGGATCATTGTCGGCCGGACCATCGGCGGCTAATGGCGAGGTCGTCAGAGTCAGCAGAAGAATGGCGAGCGAGAGAGGACGGAAATACGGCATAGGATGTCTCATCAATCAGAGATGCTCTCCAGGAAGAATCCGGATCGGTAGCCGGGGACGGCGTCGTAAGTCGGCAGCGGTTCGCCCGTGATGCGATTGAGAGCCCAGCTGCAGGCGTCGGCGATTGGCGAGGCAGGCGGCGGCTCGAGTTCCGCTCGCTCCCTCAGTTTGGCTACGGACTCTTTGTCTCTCATCCGCCCGATCGCGATCGTACATTGCAGGCGAATCAGATCATCTTCAGGGTCGGACGACTCGGTATCGGCCAACCGGCCGTGAAGCAGATTGATGATGGCCCGATGGGGCTTGTCTTCGTACAGATAGCCCAGAGCCCAGATGCCGCTGCGACGCAAGTGAATCAGCGGATTCGATTTCGGAATGCATCGACGCATCAACTCGTCGGCGGGCGAATACTTGGCGACTCCGAACCATTCGAAAAGGTGAGCGAGCTGGCGTTCGAAGCCGAGTTCGGATGGATTCTGAGCGCCTTGGATGGCCTTGGCGTATCGCCGTTCGGCAAACTCCAAAGTCTCCTTAAGCCCTTGTTTCGGATTCGTTTCCGAGAGAGCCCAGGCGGCGGTGACGTAGGTCTCTGCACGGGGGAATCCGAGCAATTTCACAAGCCGCATGGCGGACGCCTTGTCATCCACGTGAACGATCAAGTGGGCCGCTTGTTCTGTCGCTCGCCATCCATCGGTATTCAACATGAGGCGCGCTTGTTCGACGACCAAATCCCTATATTTTTCGTCGTCTGATATTTTCGCCAGTCCCTTGCGTGCGAGTATTCTCACCGCAGGGCTAACGTCCGCTAACAGCTCGGCGGTCCAGGCGATCGTCTCGTTTGAAGGCCGAGCGAGCAGTGACTGAACCAACAACGACCTCACATTCGCATCGCCTTTTGAGAGGATGTGAGTGCGGGCGGCGATCAGCCGCTGGGGATCTCGCCTGTTGAGATTCACCGCCGCGGCGGCAATAACAGACGGCTCGTTGTCCAACAATAGTTTGTCGAGCAATACAAGTGATTCGTCCGACGTATGCGAGTTGAGCAAGATGGCAGCCAGGACTCGTGGAATCGCTCGCGGCCCGCGGCCTTCTTGCGAAGACAGTGCTTCACTATGAGTCTCAAGTCCCGATGCAACGAAGGCACCCAATGCGCGGGCGGCGACGATCCGCAGAGAGGATTGCCTTGCTTCGTTGACGACTTTCAACAGGCCATCTTGAGCTTTGGCGGCGCCGATGCGTCCCAGCGCGCGCATGGCCAACTTGGCTCGACCCTGATTCTGCTCCGCCCGATCAGTCCACTCAATCCACCGATCGACGCGGCTTTCGATTTTCCATTCTCCGAGCGCCGGCTCCACAAGCTGGCTCATCTCGAGCCCGTCGCGATCGGCTGCTTCGGCAAGCTCGTCAGCGGCGTCGAGAACCTGCAATTCGATCAACGCCGCGGCCGAAGCGAGCCGCACCGCTCGATGTTCGTCTTTCAGGTTCTTACGCAGCAACGGAACGGTCGACTCCCACTCCGTCAGCCCATTTTGGTTGGCGATCACGATCGAGCGCGCCGCGAGTTGCTTGGCGTCGGCTTCGTCATGCTTGAGCGCCAGTGTCCATACCTTTCGCAATCCTTCTGGAAAGAACTCGCCTGGTACGGCAAAAGACAAGTCGGGGTCGCGGTCGACGCGAGATTCGATGATGGGGACCACCTCGGACCGCGCTGTTAGGGCCGGCGCAATCTGCAGGAGTACAGCGAGGCAGCAGGCGGCAACCGGCATTTGAATCGGGAATCTGCGAAGCATAATTTTGTGAAGATGGTTTCGCGTAACCATCGACAACTCCTACTGAGGTCTGGCAAGGCGTTGCAATTGAACCAGGGTGACAACAAAACAGACAACCGTCGCGGTACCGATGATCCACCAATTCCCCGGAACCAACGCGTACTCGGTAAAACCCGGCGTTCCAATGATGTGCAGCGCGGCGGCAATGGGATTGAGCATTAACGCTGTCTCCACCGTGGCGTGGCCAAACGGCGCATCGCGGAGAATCCAAATCAGCATCGTCCCGGCGCAGATGAGTGAAAGCAGCGAGTACGAGACGGTTGTCGCGACCGCAGTCCGCTTGAACATCGAGCTGACAGCGATGCTCAAGGCAATCGTAAATGTTGCGGTGACACCCAAGCAAATCAAAACTTGTCGAATCGTCAGCCACATGTCGGGTTCGATCCAGTACATGACGAGATAGCCAGGCAGAGTCGACGTCAAGATCAGCAGCACCGGCCAAATGACGCTGGAAAGTTTTCCGCTCATGATTCGAATGGCCGAGAGTGGAGTCATCTGAAGCAATGGCCATCCTCCGCTTTCGACTTCGGAACTGATCAGCCCCGCTGAGAGGCTCGGCGTTATCAGCACGATGAGCGCCGCTTGCAAAAGCACCATGACTCCGCCGATCGATTCGGCGCCCCAGTCGGTTGCGCCCATGGTTGAGGCGAGGGTCAAGCCGAGCGAAATGACGGCGCTGACGGCGGCAAGTCTTAACATCCAGTGCATGCGGCCAAATCGCCGACAGCGAAACTCTTTGACCATGACCGGATTGACAAAAAATCCAATCCCGCCTTTTCGTCTTTGCGGATCTACCAGGTACACGAGTCGACGCAGCCATTGCATCGAGGACGATCTCTCGTTCGTGATAACGCCTTGCGATCGAGATCGATCGAGTATCCGGTGGTTGAGTCTGATCACGGACCACACCGAGCAGCCGACGGAGCTGATCAGAGAAATCAACAGGAAACGCCCCAGGATGGTTGTGCTCGAGATCAGCCCTTTCGAGCCAACGCCTTCTTGCCTCATCAGCTCCATGACCGCCGGCAGCGGCGACGCGCAGCGAAGCCAATCGGCGGCCTGAGCCAATGCGGTTCCTTTCCCTTGCAAGAAGAAGTTCGGGCCCAGCGTCAGGATCGCAAATCCCAGCACGCAACCGTACGCAATGCGGAGCGCGGAATCGGTCGAGGCGGCGTACGTGCTGACAAGCAGGGCCATCGTCGTGCATTGCAAAGCGGCGATACCCAACAACAGGTAAAGCATGGCGACATCGGCCGTGATGGAGATGCCTCCCATCGCGTAGCAGGCCGCCGCGGCGGGCACGCTCATGAACATCAACAACCCAAAGAAACTGACGAACGCGACCAGTTTGCCGCTGTATATCGCCACGGCATTCATGGGTGAGTTCAGAAGTAAAACCAGCGTTCCCTGTTTGCGTTCTCGGACGAATGACGTTGCAGGAAAGACAGGAACCAGCAGCAAGATCGCGGTCATCAGTCCGTAACCGAACATGCGAAAGACGCCTTGAGACTGAGCGCCGCTCATGTCGACAAGAGCGTCCGTTGGCCAGCGTAGAATGATCAGGGCCGTAAAAAAGATGGCCACGCCGCACAACGCGGCGAGCGCCGTTTTGGTTCGCAATACGCCGACGAATTCTCGGTGAATGATTGGATTATTGATCATCAGGCGGTGCGAGCTTGCTCGGTCTCATCGGCGGTAACGGAAAGGAAAGCGTCTTCAAGGTCCGTGCTGACTTCACGAAACTGAGTGACTCGCACACCCTCGCGGACGAGTTCGCTCAACAGTTCGCCCAACTGATCGTCGGATTGGTTCGTTGCGAATCGGCAAATCGACTCGGTCATTGAAGAATGGACGTCGACGCCGCTCAAGACTTGCTGGATCACTCGCGTGGCCGATTCCAATTCAGCGTCATCAGCAAGTTGGACTTCAATCGTTTTCTGTTGCTGAACATGTCCCATGATTTCGGCCAACGTCCCCGAGGCGCGAAGTTTGCCGTTGGTGATAATCGCGACCTGATCGCAAATTCGCGAGAGTTCCGGCAGGATGTGGCTGGTCACAATCAACGTCTTGCCCATATCGGCCAGCTTGAGCAGCAGCTGGCGCATTTCGATGCGAGCTTGCGGGTCCAATCCGTTGGCCGGTTCGTCGAGAATCAAGACCTCGGGATCGTGGAGCAGAGTTCGCGCGATGCCGATACGCTGTTGCATCCCATGGCTCAAAGCCTCGACAAAACGATCCTGCATATATGTTGACTTGGTCGTCTCGAGTACCGCGTCGATTCGGCCCGCGCGTTTTCGTCGCGAGATGCCGAAGGCGGCGCCAAAGAAGTCGAGGTACTCGCGCACTCGCATGTTGTCGTAGGAGCCGAATCGGTCTGGCATGTAGCCGACTAGTTTCTTGATGCGCCTCGCGTCGCGAACGCAATCGGCACCCGAGATACTTGCCGATCCTTCCGTCGGTCGCGAGAGCCCAACGAGTATCTTGATCATTGTCGTCTTGCCAGCTCCGTTGGGCCCGATAAACCCGAGGATGCTGCCGCGATTGACTTGAATCGAAAGGCTGTCCAAGGCGACGAGCTCACCGTACTTCTTCGTCAGGTCTTTTGTGACGACGACCGGCTCAGCGGCTTCGGGATTTTGGGGCATAGGTCTCTCTGCAAACGGTCTTATCGTCGTAATCTCGTGACTGCCTCGACTGCCGCCACGCTAAATCGAGTTGACGCAGTATTGGCGATGAGCGGCGACATGATGTTTCATTCGGCTGTGGCGTGAACCTCAACTTGTAGGTAGTCGATCTTCCAGTCGACATCTTTCTCTGGATCAGCATTCGCTTCTTCGCTGACGGCGATACCAAGCGCGAAGCTATTTTCGTCGTCGAGTGCAATCGCGTCCGCGTCATCTACCGTAACGCTGAACGGCCCAATCACATTGGGACGTTCCAGCACGGGCACGATCTGTTCGTTGGCGTAGCTGACGATGGTCAGCGTACGCGAGGGGATCGTCGCTTTCATTCGTATGATTGCCTTGTCGATCTTGGCAGGCGACAGTTCGGCGGGCAAGCTGCATCTAAACCAGATCTTCGAGGGCTTCTTGGAGGAGACCCATTGTCCGGTGCGTGTGTTGTAGAGCGGCGATCCTCCGGCTGAGCCGTCGGGGCCAACGATGGTGCGGAGCTGAACGAAGGGCGACGGGATCAAAATCTGCTGACCCGGCTTGGGCGAGTCGATTGACAATGGAATAGCGACTAGGGCGCCGCCCATTCTGCGGACGTTTTCGGGAAACTTGAATTGGAGATCGAACGGGTCGGTCCAGCCCATGAGGATTCGCCGAGATGGAAACGGTTGATCGCGTGAGTCGGTGGCGAAAATGCTTTGGTAGACCTGCTGACGGCGGCGCTGTTTGTCCGAGAGAATCGCCTCGGCAATGTACTGCTGTTCGGCCAACAAACTGCTTGTGCCAGCGCTGATTTCGCCGTCATCAATTCGAGCGGCGAGGCGAGGACGTCCGGGTGTGGCGATCAGCGCATCGGTGAGCGGCAATCCGCCGAGCAGCCGGCCTCGAAATCCCGATTCGTCAAAAGCGCCGCGCGCTTCAACCGGTTCGGACAATGACAAGTCGTGTCGAATCTTTGCGCGACGGACGCCGGACGTTAAACGAAGCCGCTCCCAATTCCAGCGATCCATGTCGGTCCAAACCATGCGCCGAACCGTGCCCTCGATGCCCTGAAATTCAGGCTCAAACACACCGCCCTTCGTCGCGCCCATGGAAAGCGTCGCCGGTTCCGGCTGATAAAACGCCAAGGCACCGCTGACTGCCGCGTGATCGGACGCGTCGCCGATCTCGACGAACTGGCCCATGACCACGGTTGCGGGCGCCACGTTCTGTGAGCGGAAGCCGAGCCAAATCAGCGGGATCGATGCGGCGACGGCAGACAGCGGCGCGATCCAGGCCATCTTTTCGAGTCCGCCGCGACGGGCAAGAAAAGCACCGGCGGCGAGCAAGAATAAGCAGAAGGCGCTCAAAGTCAAAACGACGGGCGTTCGACCAACGATTTCATATCCAACGTGCTCGGCAAGGTAATTCGTAAACACATCGAACGTCGCCGCTGTGGGAAGGCGGTTTTCCAGGATCGGCAATTCCGACATTTCAATCGTGGCGTCGAAGCGGCCCTGGGTTTCAACGTTTCTTGGCGCGGTTGGAACGGTCAACCAAGCCTCGCCGCCCACAGTCGTCAGGACCACCTTGCCTCGGCCGAACGGCATGGTGAACGCGGCCGGCCAACCCTCCACTTCGTGCGTAACCGTGACATCTTCAACGGCAACTCGCACCATGGGCACGGGCAGCTCGTAATCGCGGCGGCCTGTGTACTTGATGCCGCTGTGTTTATCGACGGAAACGATTTCGATCGAATGCATCTCGACCCGATCGACTTCCTCGCACCGAAATCGTTCCCCCAACAACTTGGCGACGCCGTCGAGCTGCACTCGGTCTAAATGCAGCCAGATCTGCCCACCTTCGTTAAGCCAACCGCGGATGGCCGCGTAAGCGGCGGGATCTTCGGCGAATCGGTCGTTGTAGATCACCAGTTGATCGAGCGCGTCATAGGCCTCGGGCAATGAAGGCAGATAGAGTCCGCCAATCAGCGCGATTTGACGGCCCAAAGATGCCGACGTTCGGGAAGCGACTACCGATTCGTAGCGAGGGTTGAGCGACTGCCCGTTGGCGTACTCGTCAAATCCTGTGATCACACCAGTCACATACGGCGAATTCACGAGGCGCAGTGAATTGGTGTGCTGTTCGTATTCATAGTCGCGCGACTTGACTTGCTCGACGCCCAGATTCGACTGAATCAGTTGCCCGTAGAGCTCTTGGCGCCGATGTGTCGTCGTCTGCTTGGGGATCTTAATCGGCGCCCAAGTCCGGCGCACGCTCTTGGGCGGAATCCAGATCTTCCGAGCGTAACGCAGCTTGGCGTCTTCCTCGAATCCAAATGAAGCCAGGACGTCGGCGGCTTCGTTTGACTTGTTGGAGACATCAACGCCGACCACTCCCCAGCGTCCGCCGCGATATTGTCGAGCTCCTTCGGCGGCGCCCAAACGCTCGAAGCGAACGGGTTCGTCCTGGGCTCGTAGCGGGCTGCAATTGAGCGCCGTAACGATCGCGAAGATCGGCAAGAAAGTTACGGGCAGCGCTGCCCATTTCAATTCAGCTGCATTGTGCCGCATAAGCGCCCGCCTCGTGGTGTCGTTCAATCGACGAGTCAGTATATGGTATTTAGAACGCCAATCAATGGAGCGCGCCGCGTCAGATCAACACGCGTTTGTGTGATTCGCCGGTGATCTCTTGAACGAATCGCGGAGTCGCGTAACCGGGAAGACGCCGTCTGAGTTCGGCGATGATGGCCACGCCCAAGTCGCGATCTGCTTCAAAGTGAACGGCGCCCTCGACACGATCGAGTTGGTGCAGATAGTAGGGGATCACTCCGATGTTTGCCAATCGCCGACACAACGATTCCTGATCCTCAACTCGGTCATTCACCCGGCGCAGCAGAACCGCTTGGTTCAACAACATCGCTCCGGTTTCTTTCAGTTGCCGCAGGGCGTCGGCAACCGGAGTGTCAAGTTCACGGGCGTGGTTCGCGTGAACGACAATCACGGTCGTCAGCTTGGTTGCCTCGAGCCAGCGGATGAGTTGATGATCGACGCGAGATGGAATGACGACGGGCAAACGCGTGTGGATCCGCAAACGCTTGACGTGCTCAATCGACCCGATTCGGCTGACGAGCGTCGCCAGCAAGTCATCGTCCAGCATCAACGGATCGCCGCCGCTCAACAACACCTCCTCGATCGTCTCGTCTTCTCCAATGCACTCCACGGCGGCGTTCAAGCGATCGGACAGTCGTCCATCGTGATAGGGAAAGTGCCTTCGGAAGCAATAGCGACAATGCACCGCGCAGGCGCCGGTCGTCACGATCAAGGCTCGGCCCGCATATTTTTTTAGCAGCCCCGGTGAGAGCGTTGCGGCCGCTTCGCCGAGCGGATCGACGCTGTAGCGGGGATCCGTCTGCAGCTCTTTGCCGAGCGGAAGGACCTGCAGTAGGAGCGGGTCGTTCTCGTCGCCGACTCGCATTCGTTCGACAAAGGGCAGGGGGGCGAGCAGAGGAAAGGAACGAGCCGCTTCGACCGCCGCAGCCACGAAACTCTCCGGCAGTTCCAAACGCCGGCAAAGTTCCAGCGGATCGCGGATCGCGCGAGCCAATTCGGCTTGCCAGTCCGTTCGCAAGGTGGTGGGGACAGATCCGGTTCTAGTCGTTACAATTCCCATGCTTGGTAGCATAACTCTTAACGCTCGTCAGGAAAGCAAGCAGGAATCACGTGGGTACGTACAAAACAAGCGATTTTCGCAAAGGCCTGAAAATCCAGATTGACGGCGAACCGTATTTGATGATCGGCATGGACTTCGTCAAGCCGGGCAAGGGCAACGCGTTCTACAAATGCAAAATGCGGAACCTGCTTCGCAATACCGTGCTCTCGAGAACCTACAAGGGCGGTGATTCATTGGAATCGGCCGACGTCGAAGAGATCGGCGTTCAGTACCTGTATCGCCAGGGTGATTCGTGGGTCTTCATGGACGAACAGACTTACGATCAGTTTGAGTTGTCGAAAGAGCAAGTCGCAGATTATTGGAAATATCTGAAAGACGGCATGAAGTGCCAGATGATGTTGTTCAACAACAACCCCATCACGCTGACTCCGCCCAATCACGTCGAACTGACTGTTGAGTACTGTGAGCCGGGCGCCAAGGGCGACACGGCCACGAATGTTACCAAGATTGCCAAAATGGAAACGGGCGCCGAGTTCACTGTGCCGGCGTTCATCAATATCGGCAACGTGATCAAAATCGATACTCGCACGGGCGACTACGTCGAGCGCGTGAGCACATAGCGCTCAATCACGCAGCAGCGAATGCATGTCGCGGGGAGTTACGTTGGCCTCGAGGTCTGACGATCATTTGCCGACAGCGTCGATTGAGCATCTCAAGGCGCGGGCGGAGCTGCTTGTTCGCCTTCGCGCATTCTTCGCGCAGCGAGATTTCTGGGAAGTCGAAACGCCCTTGCTCTCCGCCGACTCGGTGGTCGACCTCCACATCGAACCGATCTGCGTTTCGCGGTCCGGCCAAGCCGATTCATGGCTGCAGACTTCGCCCGAGTTTGGCATGAAGCGGCTAGTCTCAGCGGGCGCGGAAGCCATCTTTCAAGTCGCCAAGTGCTTTCGCGACGGCGAGTCGGGCCCGCTTCACAATCTCGAATTTACGATGGTCGAATGGTATCGCGCGGGCGATGACTATCAGACTGGAATGAGGTTATTGGCGGACTTGGCTTCGAGCTTGCTATCGATCGATCGGCAAGAGTTTGTGACGTATGACGAGGCTTTCCAAAGTGTGCTCGGCATCGACGCGCATTCTGCTGATGTGGACGAACTAACTGAGGTGGCGATGGCGAGAGGCCTGAGCGTGGATCGGGGGTTCAGCCAAAGTCGTGACGATTGGCTGGACTTGTTATTGAGCCAATGCGTGCAGCCGACGCTGAGCGCCGATTGCGCCACGATACTCTACGACTATCCCGTTTCGCAGGCTGCCCTCGCCAAGATCCGAGCCGGGGAGGCGCCGCGTGCAGAGCGATTCGAATTGTTCGTCAGCGGCGTTGAATTGGCGAACGGGTATCACGAATTAGTCGACGCCGATGAACTTCGCCGCCGCAATGATGCCACCAATCGTCTGCGTCGCGAGCAAGGGAAGCGAGCGTTGCCGAGCGACAGTCGATTGCTCGCGGCGATGGAGAGCGGACTGCCAGGCTGTTGCGGCTGCGCGCTCGGTTTCGATCGACTCGCGATGTTGGCCCTCGGCGCAACGTCAATTGACAACGTCATCGCCTTTCCGGCCTCGCGAGCTTAGAAACGCAGCTGCTCAAGTTCGCTTAACCCCGTTTAACCCATTGCCGAAGGCGAGGCGTTTCTAAAGCTCCTCACCGTTCCCGTGGTAACCACGCGCGACCGCGACGCTCAAACCAGTTCGCGAATCGGCTCGGCGCGGGTGATGGCGTTCATGACATCGTTTGGGATGCCGCGAGCAAGTCGCAGTTTTCCGAGATCGAATAGGTTGTGCATCATCGTCGATACCAAGTTGCGTCCCGTGTAGGGATCGGCAAGCGGCTCGCCGCCGTCGCGAGTTGACTGGCCGATGACTTGGCCGTCGGTCGCACCTCCGCCGTAGATCATCAGCGGCGTTAAGCGTCCCCAGTGATCGCGTCCACCGCGGTTGTTGAGCTTGGGCGTGCGGCCCATCTCGCCGGTGCAGACGAGCATGATTTCATCGCTGAGTCCGGAACGCTCGAGGTCTTCGATGAATGCCGAGACAGCGTGTTCGAATGGGCTGGCGACGTAATCCATTCCCTGATCCATCGGCAAGTTGTTAACGTCCGAATGCATGTCCCACACGAAGGACGTGTTGATCGTCACAAAACCGCAGCCGGCCTGACACAAGCGGCGTGCTAAGAGGAGCAACTTGCCCAACGAGTTGGCGTGGGCGTTGTAGTGCTTGCGGTTGTTCTTGTAGTTCCATAGCGATGAACGGACCAAGTGACTGGTGTCATATCGCTCGACGATTCGCGGGTCCTCTTTGCTCAGATCGAACGCGTCAGCGACGTTGCCGAGAATCACGTTGAACGCCTGCTCTTGAAAACGATCCATTCCGTTGAGCGAACCCGACTCGTCCGCGTCTCGCTTGATTCGATCTAGCCCAACCAGCAATTCTCTCCGCGAGTCGAGTCGGTCGCGTGGAATGCGGAGCTGCAAATTCTCCTGCATCGCGCTGCCCACGCCAGGAACGAATGGCGCATAGCCGGGGCCGAGCGAGCCGGCTGAACTGAACTGACCGAAGTTCTTAAATTCACCCGGGCCGTCCGGGTCGACCGCGTTGGGGAAGAGCGCGGTGTTGGTCGGCATGCCGCTTGTCGAATCGGTTGTGCCGACGATTCGCGAGAAAAGCGAGCCGATGTTCGCGTCGAGTGTTTCCGACGTCACGATGGGTTGGATTCGATGAGCGCTGCTGCCGCTTTGGAATGAGCGAACGACGGCCATTCGATGAGCGAATTTGGCGAGCTTGGTAAACGTGCCGCCGAATTGCACTCCCGGGATCGAGGTCTGCGTGGCGCCGGTCACGCTTCGGTTGCCAGAGGGAGCGGACATCTTGGGGTCGAACGTTTCAAACTGAGTTGGGCCGCCTTGCTGAAATAGAAAGATGACCGACTTGCCCGTCACAGGAATGCGGTTGTCCGCGGCGTCGGCTCGAGCTCTCAAGAGATTGGGAAGCGTCAGTCCGGCCAGACCGAGCGAACCGATACGCAAGAAATCCCGACGCGATGGGTTTCGAGAAAGATCATCAGCGAGTGACAGCATCTTCGATTCCCCATGCGAGGCGGGCAGTGTGGGAGGGATCACCTATTGTAGCGTCGAGCGTCGCAACTGCGAACATCTTCTGCGCTTTTCTGCCGATTTACGAAACCCGTGACGATTCCACGCCTGGCTGGACATGTGCAAGTACAAACGTTGCTGCCCGGCCGAAGTCGATCGTGGGCAACCGCTAGGCGTCTCGCCTGAGGCAACGGGTTACACGTTTTTGCGAGGCAACGTCCCCGCGCGCCGTCACAAATTGTGACGCTACACGATGACGTTACACGATGACGTTTGTGAGCGCGCGGAATTCGGGGTCTTGTCGGATTGGGTCGAAGTCAGTTTCGTCGCCGACCAAATCGCGATAATTCGAGTCAATGCTGAACGCCTCAGCGAGATACTCGACTGCCAACTTGGCGTTTTCAGCCAAGCTCCAATAGCAGGCGAGATTGTAGTGGATGATCGCCGCGTCGGGATCAATCGTGATTGCTTCTTCCAAGGCTTGAATAGCCAAGTCGAGTCGTTGGCTCCGCTTTTGGCACCAACCCAGGGCGAGCCAGGTGTGCAAGTTGTCGGCGTCTAACTCGGCGGACGCTTCCAAGGACGCGATCGCTTTGGCATAGTTTTCTTTGACACGATACGCCTGGCCTCGAAGATACAACTCGTGGGCGCGGCGGGGGCCGAAGTGGTCGAGTCGGTTGAGCGTTTCGATGGCTCGATCCGCGACTCGGTCTCGAACATCCAACGTCAGCGGCCAACGATCCGAAAGCGCCATCACGAGATCGAGATAGCCTTCCGCTTCGCGGAGCACTTGTTTTCGTCGGATGCGTTTGACGTCAGTCATGGAATCGTCCACAGCGAGAGCAACGCTCGGTGGCTCGCCAAATTCAACAAAAAAGACAGCTGAGTGACGGCTATCGGCGCACGGATGCCGGGTTCAGCTACGCACAAAACCGTTGACATTACATTATTGTAACTTCCGACAAAAACGAGCCCAAACGTCTGTTGAAAGATTGCATCCGAAGTCGATGTCAGCAAACCACTAACGGCGATAAATGGAGATTTCCGCTTGCGGCGACGCTTTTGGTTTCAACGATCATGCGATCGCAACGAACGCACGCCAGCCGATCTGACCCGATCCGACCTGGACGGCCGATGAGACGCGGCGATGGTCACGCGCAAATTGCGAGTCGTTTCGCGCACGACTCAGCTCGGTTCGTTCGAGGCGCTATTGATGTCCAGCGCTTATGGTGTCGAGACGCTTATGATACCGCCGAAGCCTCTTGCCACTGCGAGACCAAGCTGCAGGCGTCGTCCGAGAGGCGAAGTACCGGTGCGAATTCGTCGAACAAGGTGTCGACCTGAGACACGGTCTCGCGCAGGGTGTCCGAGTCGAAGCCGGTTCCTTGTTCGAACAGTTCAATGGTCCGATTCAAATCGGTCCAGCCGCTATCAATACCGGTCGGAAGAAGCGACGAGAGCCCGATCGCGAACAACGCGGGGTCGGACGATGCATTGTGCTGCCACTGGTCAACTTGGGTGTGGCCTTTGAGCAAGCGTGTGAACGAGCTCGGCAAGCTCCAGCTCGTGGCCATGATGGCTGCCGCGTCGCCGTGATTCCAGCCAAATCGCTCCTGCTCTAATTCGGACAGTCGCACATTGCCATCCTCGCGACTCTCAAGCAGTTCGGCGTATTCTTCGGTCAACTCTTTCGCCAACAACGGGATGGCCATGTCTTGCAGCAGGCCTGCTGTAAAAACTTCTTCAACGTCCTTGGATTTGAGTTGTCTCGCCACTTCTCGTGCGAACAGAGCTCGGCGTAGCGAGTCTTGCCAGAGCGTCTTAACATCCAGCGGGCCGCATTTGGGGTTCGGTATCAGGCTGAAGACGGCGCTCCATAGCGCGAAGTTGTTGATCGTTCGAACGCCGACCAGCGTAATCGCCAACCGGATGCTGGTCACTTCGTCGGCAAAGCCGAAATACGACGAGTTGACGAAACGAAGAACTTGTCCCGTCAGTCCGGGATCCGACTCAATGGGTACTGTGAACTCGGGCGGTCCGTTCGTCGGGTCCTGCGAGAGTTCCAACAAACGGACGGCACTCTGCGGCAACGCGGGAAGCTGCGACTCGCCAAGCAGTACATCGAGATCGTATCGACCAGTCATCTTTTCAACCTATCGGGTCTTTCGTCGTTCGATCGATTTGGCGCTAGCTGATACTTCGAACGATGCCAACGGGCACACAATGAGTGATGAACCGTAGGTCACGAACGCTTGTCGAGCAAACGATGATGTCCGTTTGCAACGTTGTGCGGAGTTGGCAACATGGACAACCAGACTCCGGCGTTGTCTGGCCCCGATTATGCGGGTCGGACGGCCAGGAAACGACTTGACAAGGCAAAGCGGACGGTTGGCCCAGCGATTGCATTTTCCTAGGGCGATTCTCTTCCAATCGTCGCGAGGTGCTTAGTGCATCGAATTTGGTACAAGGTCTTCGGTGCCCTAATCGTCGCCCCCTGGTTCGTCATACCAAGACCCGCTCCCTCGACCCGGCTTGCAGATAAAGTCCAGGCCGAGGCTGAGGTCGGGGCTCGAGTCAATCTGCGGCAGGCTGATGCTCGCGCCTCGCAAGCGGCGACACTCGCCTCGGATCCCTGGCGCCGAACGAATCGAGGTTGGGAACGCGCGAGCCGATGGAATCAGTCTGAGCCAAGGCGGCAGCCGCACGCGATTCACCGAATCCACCCCTGGACCTTCGCCTGCCTGCAGTTCCTGCTGTGCCTTGCGGCGCTACTGGCCATCGATCGGCGGGCCAATCGGTCCGATTCCGATTGAGCTCGTTTTCACGGGAAGTTCAGGGCGCGAATAGCGACGTCCTCGGTCGATTTTTCGATCTTCTCGCTTTTCTTGTACGAATCCGTGCTCGGACCGCCACTATTACCTTTGGAACCCGAAACTCCGAGGAATGGTGCGATGCGACTGACTTTGCGAACCCTGCTTGCCTACATGGATGGGATGCTGGATGACGAGGATACCGAGGCGCTGACTGCGAAGATCGAGGAGAGCAAGTTTGCCCCGGAGTTGATGGATCGCATTCGAAATGTATTGAAGCAACTGCGGCTTGGCGCGCCGAAATTAGAAGCCAAGGGCGTCAACGACCCCAATCTGGTTGCCGATTATCTCGATGGAACGCTCAGCGAAGAGAAGATCTCAAGCTTCGAGCGAATCTGCCTCGATTCCGATTTGAACCTGTCGGAAACCGCCGCCTGTCATCAAATCTTGACGATCTTGTTGGGTGAACCTGCGAAGTTCAGTCCAGACCTTCGCGAGAGGATCTACCGTATCCCCGATTCGGCCGACGATGACGTGGCCGCGCCGCCCGTTCAAGGCCCGCCTGTCGAATCCGATGAATCCGAGCCGCCGCTCTCCAAGGATGATATCGACGAACTCGTTGTTCCTCCCCAAACCGCAGGCAAGGGCCCTCTGCTGACCGTGCTGGCGATTGCCATCGTCGCTCTGATTCTGCTCGTGCCATGGCCGTTCGCCGACGGATCACTGATCTCAATGTTGATGAACTCAGGCGAACCCGATGCAACCGGAACGCCTGAACCGGGTACGCCCGAGCCAGGAGCGCCAGAACCAGTAGCGCCAGAACCAGTAGCGCCAGAACCAGTAGCGCCAGAACCAGTAGCGCCAGAACCAGGAGCACCAGAACCAGTAGCACCAGAACCAGTAGCACCAGAACCAGTAGCACCAGAACCAGGAGCACCAGAACCTGGAACACCGGAACCTGGCACGCCCGATCCGAGCAAGCCCGATCCGAGCAAGCCCGATCCTAGAGCGCCGGACCCTGGAACACCGGACCCTGGAACACCGGACCCAGGAACGCCTGAACCAGGAACGCCTGATCCTGGAACACCGGACCCTGGAACTCCTGAGCCGAGCAAGCCCGAACCTGGAACGCCGCCGGTGAAACCGGGTCCTGTCGTTGTCGGCGACCCGATGCCGCCTGCGCCTGGGACCGCAACAGCGACGCCCATGCCGAGGATCGAGGTCGGGCGTTTTACGAGCGCCCAACAATTGCTCTTTCGATTGAATACGGCGGATGATACGTGGATGCGCGTTGCCCGCACGAGCATGTTGCGGGTTGGCGATGAGTTGGCAAGCCCGGCGAGTTATCGCCCGTCGATCTCGATGGTTAACGGCGTGCAACTGATCTTCACCGGTCGTTCGAACGCAACGCTGCTCAACCGAGAGATGGCGGACGACACGCCGACGATTCAGTTGCAGCGAGGCAGAGTGGTGCTGGTCACATCGGGCCGAGCCGGCGCGGCGGTCGTACTTGCGATCCGAGCCAAGCTCGCGCGGATCACGTTTGGCGACGCCGAATCGACCGTGGCGGTTGACGTGCGCGATTACCTGGTGCCGGGCGCGGCGTTGGGGACTGCGAGCGAAAAAGTCGTCGAGGTCTATCCGCTCGGCGGTACGATCACCTGGTCGGAGCCGGGTACCGAGTTGATTGTGCGATCGGGACAGGTCTTGGCGATGACGGACAGCCAGCCAGTCCGAGCGTTTTCGCTACCGACGCCGCCCGAATGGACTGACATGAAAGTGGCCAGCAGCGTGGCGGCACGAGCGGCGGAGACGCTGGAGCCAGCCGTGGTCGTCGGTCGACCCGCCAGCCTGTCGCTCCAGGAAAAAGTCAGTTTCCGACAACAAGAAACGGTCGCCCTGGCGACTGATGTTCTCTGTCAAATCGGATCGGTCGAAGCGGCCGTCGCTGCGTTTGGAAACGAACGCCAACACGCCTATTGGCCACTCCACATCAAGGCGTTGCGCGACGAAATCGCTCGGTCCGCCGAAACGGCCGCGCTGGTCCGCGAAGCGGTGACCGTGGCCGACGCCGACAACGCCGACAAGATCATGGCGCTCGTCGTCGGGTACAGCGCCGAGCAACTGGCGGCCGGCAATGCCAAAGAACTCGTCGATCTGCTCGAGAGCGACAAGATGCACATGCGGGTCCTGGCGTATGAAAACCTCAAGACCATCACCGGCCGCGCCAATTTCTACCAAGCACAGAAAGGCGCGGAGCGGCAAAAGGACAAGATTCGCTATTGGCGCGAACTGCTCGCTAGCGAGCAAATCGTCTACCCGATTCCGCCGACCGCCCTGCCGAAACGCGATCCCGTCGCACCCTAAGTGTATATCGAACGCTCGTTTAACCCCAATACCGTTGAAATTTCAGAAAGTCACGGCTCCTGCTAGAGTTGCGTTGGCACT
>CAZMNY010000059.1:0-38408 GCA_964567745.1 uncultured Pirellulaceae bacterium
CTAGACAAGCTGTCACCACCCTCCGCCATGTTCTTCAGTGTGAGTCGATCATGAAACAGCTAACCATCGGTTTGTTCTTGTCACTGATCCTCGGCTGTGGAAAAAGTGAGCAGTACGAGCAGGCAGCGGCTAACAAGCAGCCGCCCGCCGAAAAAACCGATCAGGCCAAAGCGAAGCCTCGTCAAACGGGCCCACAAAATGGCATCATGATCTCCCGGGAAACGACCCGGATCATGCAACCGGTTGATGACACCGGATACATTGACTACCTCCAAGCCCTCAACGATCGGGTGGCCCAGGGAGCAACAGCGGAGAACAATTTCGAGGTAGTCGTCCGGCAGGTCATGACACCCGAGATCATTCCCGAGGAACTGCGGAGCGAGTATTTCCGCCTCCTCGGCATCCCGGTTCCCGACAAGGGCGCCCGTTTCTACCGTGGCTTCGTCGACTTTGCGCTCGATGGGAACACCGATCGCCAGCAATCGAAGACTCTCCGGGACGAGCAAGATCGCATCATGACAAAACCGTGGAAGGCGTCTGAACATCCGACCGCCAGCAAGTGGCTGGCCGCGCAGGAAAAACACCTCGACCAGTTGGCCGAAGGTTCCCGGCGGGAAAAGTTCTACACCCCCTACCTAACCGGCGATTCGGGGGAAGACCTACCGTTTTCAGGCGTGATTAGCATGCTCGTGCCTTCGGCCCAGCAACAGCGGAATGTTGCCAGGGGATTAGCCATCCGGGCCCTGGGACGTATTGCCACTGGCGATCTCGAGAACGCCTGGAGTGATCTGCAGGCGATGCATCGGATTGCCCGGCATATCGCTAGCGGAGTCACGGTACTCGAAAGCTTGGTCGGCATAGCCGTCGACTCGATGGCTTTCCAGGTAGAAATCCATATCCTCAAGTCGCCCGCGCTGACGGCAGACCAGTGCAAACGGTTCCTTGCCGATCTGCAGGCACTGAAACCATTGCCGCCGATGGCCGACCGGATCGATGTGGGCGAGCGTTTCATGGGCCTGGACGCGGTCATCATGCTGGCACGTTCGGTGCAAGGGAAAGACCACCAGGAGGCAATGAATGAGCTGTTCAAAACATTGAAATTGATAGGGGCTCTCAGTGACGCAACCCCGGGGAGCGATCCTGTTACCCTGGTTACCTTTCAAGAGGATGCCAGCAAGCAAGAGGCGAAGCAGGCCGGCGGTCCGATTGACTGGAACGCGACTCTGCAGGTCTTGAACGGCTGGTATGACAAACTGGTGGCGGCAAATCGACTGGCAGACTCCCGACAGCGCCAGACAGAGTTCAAGAAGATCGAACAGGAACTCCAGCAATTGGCCACCAAGGTGACCAACCCGGCCAAACAGCTTACCACCATCGCAACCGACGGGTCCCGTAAAATGCTGGGGGAAGCCATTGGGAACATCCTGGTAGCGTTACTGATTCCGGGCGCGAGCGCGATCGGTCAGGCAGAGGATGGAGCGGCTGCCAGGAGGGCAGTCCTGCGAATTGGTTTTGCCCTGAACCTGCATGCGCGTGAAACAGGAATGCTGCCAAGATCACTGGCGGAACTAGCGCCTCGCTACCTGGAAGCGATCCCCAAAGATCCCCACTCGGGTACTGCCCTGAAGTACACTGTGCAAGACAGGGGTTTCCTCCTCTACAGCGTCGGACGCAATGGTGCCGACGACCAGGGACGCTCCGTCGACGATGCCAATCGAGAACAAGGTCGACAGCCCGAGTGGGACGATATTGTTGTGCGCGTCGGCTCTTAATCGTTTGTCCTTGGCGTGTGGCAATAATACTCGGCCGAACGGAAAACGCCGGTGATTTCGCGACTTGTGTGCTGGAGAGGCGTCGATCTTGCATCCACGACATCGGCTTGATCTTGCTCATGTCGCACGCCTCCAACACCAAATTTTCAAAGAGCTTGAGCGCCGGCTGACTATTTTGACGCTACGGGAATCCGTTCCAGCAAAACAAGTACCGGACACAGTGCCGAAAAGGTTCGTGATATGGACAACTCTAAACGGGCACGAAGCGAGAAATCGCGGACACTGCCAAGAGATCGTGCCTACGTCGCACCCACACACTTGCAAAGTGCGTTGGAACGGATACGGCAGGCGAAGTGTCTGCGCGTCACTACCTGAGGTAGGAGCCCAGTGCGGTAGTTCCGCTCGCTGGGATCTGCGCGGGGGGCACCGGGTAACCGGCGTTCCTACCGCGACGGCTCAGATTACGATGTTTCATATTTCTGGAGTGCAAGAATCTCCTGCATTTAGCGGTTGGCCGAGTTTTTTGGCCCTGCGGCATTGGCCCTCACTTGCGCCGCGTTTGCTTCCAGGATATTTCCACCATCAGCTTGCCAAAGGGATTCTCGGTTTTTGTCGATGCGGGGTTTGTAATCACCAGCGATGCTTCGGCACGATCCTTGCCGATGAATTGGTGCTTTCCCATTAACTTGTTTTCATCGAGATCCTTGCCGCGCCAGTGCATCGTTTGAGTCCTTTCGTTCCAAATCCCGGTCAGGCTGGTACGAGACGGCCCGCTCATCATACACCCTGGATATGTGTGTGTTTCGGGATCATAGGTAATCATCATGATTAGCTCGGGAACGTCGGGATTCTTCTTCATCGCCAGTGAATTTTCAAAAATGACAAACGTGCCACCGGCCGACCACTTACGTGTATCGACGTCGGTGTTCTTTGTCTCAACTCTCTGGCCAAACTCGTTGAACCTATTGATCGTCACTTCATGATCCCAAGTGCCTAGAAAATGATCGAGTACCTGCAATTCAGCAGATCGTCTCGGCGTGTCTTCCGCTTTCCCGATTGCGGCAAAAGTGGCTGCTGCCAAAACAGTGAATACGATCGAGAGTCGTCGCATGTCCGGCTCCTTGAGTTTGGGTTGAGATTCACACCATTTCCGGCGATACGATAATTTTCGGAGAACGACACGCGACATGAAACGACGGCTACTTTCGTGGCTTCGACGTGACCGTCGAAGAGTAAGGCCATCGTGGCTAAAGTTGCTTCGAAAAGCAGGGTTTGTAGATTGGTCAGACCCTTGAGGTGTTCCAGTCCCGCGTCGGTGACCGATAGGCAAAAAGAATCTTAATCGTTTGTTGCCCAACCAGCTAACATCTCCAGTCGCTTTCTTCGGTCTGCGGACAAAGTCTCTATTTCCGCACGTTGTTGCGCAACCCATTTGCCAAGGGGAAAAGGTTTATAAAAAAAGTAGTCGTTGCTTTGCTTCGATTTATCAACTCGAGCATGCCCTTTGGCTTCGACATAGTCCAGCAAATGGGCGTAGCCCAATTCCCATTGTATATCCTTCGCGACAACGCCCCACCGGCCTTTCCACAGTCCCGGTAGAAACAGCCATTTGCCGGGTGCGGCACGCTTGATTGTCCATAGCCAAAACATCTTGGCGGACATTTTTTCGGACAACAGAAATCTCCAAAAACCCCGGTCGGAATCATCCCAGATGGGCACCGTCAGAAATGTTGCCAACGTGGCCGCCTCTGCACGGATCACAGCGGGATCGTTGTGATCAATGACATTCACCCGAATGCCTGATTTCAGGACGATATTCAGCTCATAGGTTTGGATGTTCTTTGTTGGCATCCGGCTACTTGACGGCGTGCCCCACTGCGATGCATCGTTCTCAACCAGGTGGTGTTCCCGAGTCTTCCCATATGAGCTCTCGTCAGCAATTTGAACCTTCACGAACTTGCTAATAACTTGCACGGCATAGATATCGGTCAGCTTGCCACTGCGCGGCCTCTCTTTGATTTCTTTCTGCGCTTCCGCGGGGTTGTGGCGCGCTGTTGAGAACGGGTGAAGCGGCGTCCCGATCGAATAACCCTGCTCCCGATCAAAGACTCTAGCGCATCGTTGCGAATAAACGTTCCAGAGTATGAACCCCGAACAGAATGCAAGAACGGCGCCAATCGGGAACATGATGAATAGTCCCAGTACGGGACTGGACCAAATCATGCTCATCAAGAAGACACCTGTGAGTAGAAGGAGCAGAAAGAAGCAGGTTAGTTTCGCGTGGTTCTGCAACTTCTCACGCCGCACCTCCCAATCGAGCCGTCGGTCATCGACCACCACCAATGTACGCTCATCGGACTTCATGTTTCCTAAGTGAGGTCTGCAAGGTGTCCAACGCGTTCGTGCAGCCACTGGGTCTAGCGAAAACTCATCGGGTAGAGTCCAGTTTCTCACGCCATGTTCGATTGAAGTAAGTGCCATCTATTTTTCCGATTGCCTCCTTGATTGTTGCCAGGTTTGCCCATTTTCGACCTGTAATTCAGATGCCCATATTTCGAAACTGCCAACCCCACACCCGACCATCCCCATCGCCAGCAGCAGACCCAGCAGACGTTTCATGTTTAGCTCCTTCGGTAAGCGTACCCAGACACCACCAATATAGAGGCTGGCGCGCACAGCGCGTGGCCAGCAACGGCGCAGAATTCTCGTCGACCTTGTTGGTCACGAGGAAGTCCATCCAGAGGTTGAGTTTCGATGGTTGGGCATCTGACATGGCCGCCATTGTAGCGCTCGAATCCGTGCGCGCCCGCTCCGACAGGCTGCCTTCGGTAAGCGATTGGTTCCGCCAGATGATCCGTATAACAAGCCATTGCTTGTTGCGTGCGAGCGTCTCTTCGCCGAACACCTCAGCGTATCGCTCCCGCAATTCGCCGACCGTCATTCGTTTGAGTGCAGCGATCTCTTTTCCAACAATCAGTTCCATGTGTCTCTCCTGGATTCGGGGTCTCGTAGACCGTTAACCAACGTGGAGGACACTGAGCACGGTTTGTCGCGAAAGCTCAAGGCATCGGGGGCAGATTGCGATACTGAATCTCGGGAATTGAAGAGTCGCTGGAGCCCGCGGGACAGGACCTCCGCGATGTCGCGGATTTGCTTGGCGCGCAGCATCATCGCTGTTTGGCATGGACAACCTCCGTGTATAAGAATGGTCGCCGTTGGCCAGGGCAGGTTTCGGACCAGAAAGGTCCACTCTGTTAACCTACCGGGCTCAGGAACCTGTTGTCGGAGAACAATCGACAATCTGAAGCACCAAGGATCGCCGCCGTTGATATAGCAGCGTGTGGCCACGGACTCGCACCGGCGGCAGGAGGGGCGGCGGAGGCTAGTTAAAGATCACGCAGTTGGGCAACGCCTGCTTGAGTTCAGCGACGCCAGCGTCGGTGACCTGAGTTTCTTCGAGATCGAGTACCTGCAGGTAGGTCAGTTCCTTGAGATGGACCAGGTCGCCGTTAGTGACTTTTCCCCCTAACTCGGCGGGAGGGGCTAAGACCTCGACAACTTCACCCTCTTCATTCCGCGTGATCACGGCTTCTAACTTCTCGAATGCAGCAACGGCGTCGGCATCAGCTGCCGCTGTTGTTTGAACTGTCCCTGCATTCCCATTCGAATTGTTTTCTTTTCCCCCGACCGAGTCAGTGACTGGTTGTTCGTCCGCACCGCCACTAGGATCGACGGGGAGATATAACCAAATGTCGTGTTCTTTGAGATAAGAAAAAGGCGGCGTATTCTGCTGTTGGTATCAATCATTAGCAGCCCAACGCGGGCATAAGGAGTACGCCATGAAGAAGAAGACTACGACAGCGACGCGACTAAATCCAGTGATTAACGATCCGGAGGTTGTTGCGTTTCGAGCTCAGTCCGATCTTCATCGCCTCGTTCACCAGAATTGCGATTGCCTCCGCCATGCCTTCGAAACCTTCGTCGGCCAAGAGCTGGATCATTGAATCAAAAGCGGTACACTGTTCGTCATGGGTCATGAGTGTCTCCTTTCACGAGTTGAACAACGCGAAAAGAAACTGCTCGGACCCACATTTCAATACCGACTACCAGCGGCACTCCGGCTACGCTACGCCGGACTGCCGCTGTGTTTATACAGAACAAACGTTACACCACCGGAGTGCATTCGTCCTTCTTGCCCGCAGACAACTGAAGAGGCTGAGAAGCGAGTTCTCGATTACGTTCAGCATTACAACGAAGTCCGCCTTCACAGCGCAATCGACGACGTTACGCCGGCTGACAAACTGCACGGTAAAGCCAAGACGATCGTCGAAGAACGCGATCGAAAACTCGAAGCGGCGCGAGAGAAACGCCGTCTCAAACGAAGCGAGAATCGTCAAGTTGAAACGTTGGCCAGTTAACGCTACAACCAATGAAGTCGTGCGGACGATAGGGCTCTGCTGAGGAGCAACCCGAGCGCCGCGCGGCCGCGGAAGCTGGAACGATACAAACGTGTCGTTCCCTTCCTTCCGATTTTTGCCCTAATGCGAAAAACCTACGAAGCAGAATTCTGAGCTTTTCGTCCCAGCAACCCACCGCTGATTCAAGTTCGAAATTCCAATTGCCGTTGAACCAAGACATATGGTGATGGGCCGGTGTGGATAGGAGACACGGTTCCCGGCTGGATTCTCCTGATCTTCTGCCCAACTCAGGTCGACGGTCCTATAGCAGGCTACAGCGTCTACACGGGATGAATATAAACCACCCTACGGTCCTTTGATGAAATCAAATCGCCTTCCGACGAGTTTTCAGTACGCCGAGTGCTCCCCGCGTCATTCTCGTTTCAGCGCTGCGGAGCGTTCTGGTCAGCTTCTGATCGTCCCCGACACACATCGGAATGGCTCCCTTTACACAACTGTATCCCTTGAATTAGTGCTTCTTCCTTTTGGACTGGATTGAAAAGCAAATTACTATCAGTACTCGTCCCTGCGCGAACGTAAACATCGCAAGTATCCTGTTCGACCTGTCGGCAGCAAGCAGTCGACAGCGATTTCTACCTTTTTGCTAGATCATCACCATGACTCAATCCCCTTCGTTTGCCGACTTTCAACTGGGGATCTATCAACGTGGGATAACCGGAGCGAAACCTGCTCTTCCGCTGCGTATTGAAGATCTCGAAGAGCTTGCCCGGTCAAAGATATCTGACGAAGCCTATGGCTACATTGCAGGAGGGGCCGGATCTGAAGTCAGTATGAAGTTCAATCAACAGGCGTTCGACCAATGGAGAATTGTCCCCCGAATGATGTGTGACGTCGCAGAACGAGACCTCAGTGTTGAACTCTTCGGCTCGCAACTGCATGCTCCAATTGTGATGGCTCCCATTGGTGTCCAGACACTGGCACATCCGAACGGTGAGCTTGAAGTCGCTCGCGCAGCCAGCCAACTGAACTTACCGTTCTGTTATTCGTCCGCCGCTACGAAGGCTCCGGAAGACGTTGCAGCAGTTGCGGGTGATTGCCCCAAATGGTTCCAACTGTACTGGCCACGTGATCGCGATATCACTCGCAGTTTTGTGCAGCGAGCTGAAGCAGCCGGCTATTCAGCTCTGATCGTGACACTTGATACACGAATGCTGGCTTGGCGAGAACGAGACCTCAACCAGGCTTTTCTGCCGTTCCTGAAAGCCGAAGGAATCGGACTGTACCTTTCTGATCCCGTCTTCCGCAGCCGACTCGACAAGCCACCGGAAGAAGACATGCCCACCGCAGTTCGCACCTGGGCCAGCGGATTCTCTGATCTCAGCCATACATGGGACGACATTGCCTTCCTGAAAGAATGCACATCACTTCCAATCATTTTGAAAGGGATTTTGCATCCAGATGACGCAAGCCTGGCCATTCAGCACGGGGCCGACGGACTCATTGTTTCCAATCACGGTGGACGTCAGGTTGATGGCTCTATTGCCGCTCTCGACGCACTCCCTGGAATCGTCGAAGCCGTCGGCAGTGACCTTCCGATCCTATTCGACAGTGGCATTCGCCGAGGGGCCGACATTTTTCGAGCGATTGCTCTGGGAGCCAAAGCTGTACTGGTAGGCCGCCCGTACATGTGGGGACTGGCAGTTGATGGAGCAGACGGAGTACGCGAAGTCATCCAACGCATGCTGGCTGATTTCGACATCACAATGACTCTGTGCGGATGTCGGAATTTGAGCGAAGTCAATCGGGCCATGCTGGTGCAAGCGAACAGTGCGTCATGAGCGGACGCAGAGGATTTCTCCGTCGTACGGATTCGGAATCAGTACAACGCCAGTCACCACGGCCAGTAAACCCGTAGGGTCAAAAAACTGTGCGCCGAACTCAAAACGCCGTGAAATACGGGCATTTCAGCGACTCAGAGTTTCGCATCTCAGCCGTTTGATTTCATCTCTCGGTACCCGTAGTGTCAAAAAACTCCGCCGAACGGTTTGCCCAGAGATTCACTGTGCTGTCCACAGCAACGGACGGTCTTCAGTAGAGGGTTGCTTCCGCGCCGCGAATCGAACCACGTAGGGTCAAAAAACTCCGCCGAACTCAAAACGCCGTGAAATACTGGCATTTTCATCGACTCAGAGTCTCTCATCTCAGCCGCTTGATTTCTCCTGTCGGCATCGGAAACTGACGATTTTCGGCGCCGAACATGTCCTTCGTGCTCCAGCCATGGCACATTCTGCTCGCTGCCCTCTGTGGCATGGTCAATGAGCGGCAGCAACAGATCATCGAGTTCCAGAACGCACAGATAGAAACACTGCTGAAGAAGCTCGGAAAGAAGCGTCTGCTGCTGGATGACAATCAGCGTCGGTTACTGGCTGTGAAGGCTCACGCCATCGGTCGCAAGGCTCTGCTGGAACTGACGACCATCTTTACGCCAGACACGATTCTCCGCTGGCACCGCGAACTTGTGGCCAGAAAGTTCGACTCCAGCGACAAGCGAAAACCCGGTCGGCCACGTATCCGTCAGGAAATCGTCGATGCCATCGTTCGCTTTGCGACGGAAAATCCGACGTGGGGCTACGATCGCATTCAGGGAGCACTTAAGAACGTCGGATATCACATCGCCGATTCCACCGTCGCCAACGTACTGAAGGCGCATGGCATCGAGCCAGCACCTGATCGGCAGCGAACACCGGCGTGGTCCACGTTCCTGAAAGCTCACTGGGATTCCATCTTCGCCACGGACTTCACGACTGTGGAAGTCTGGACGCGGAACGGACTGGTGACGTTCTACGTTCTCGCTGTGATGCATCTGAAAACCCGTCGCGTCCACATTGCCGGGATCACGCCGAGTCCGAATGCCACGTGGATGAAACAGGTCTGCCGCAATCTCACCGATTGCGAAGACGGATTCCTGAAAGACGCCGGTCATTTGATCGTCGATCGAGACACGAGCTTGATCGCCATGCGGGAATTCCTGGAGCAGAACACGGACACCGAAGTCGTCCTGCTGCCACCGAAGAGTCCCAACCTGAACGCTTATATGGAGAGATGGTTTCGAAGTCTGAAATCAGAATGTCTTTCCCGGATAATTTTCTTCGGACGTCAGCCACTTGAAAACGCAGTTGGTGAATACGTCAAGCATTATCATGGCGAGAGACACCATCAGAGCCTCGGCAACCAGCTCATCGAGCCGAGCGATAATGTCAATGCCGTTGCGGGAAAGATTGAGTGCCGCGAACGACTCGGTGGCATGCTGAAGTATTACCACCGGCGCGCTGCTTGAGGTTACTTCTCAACGACTGGAACATGCACGATCTGCGATGACGGTACGCGCTCACCGCGAAACGACGCCAATTCCTCGTTCAGCGGCCGCTATCTCTGGCCGACGCACGGCCGAAATCGCGAACGATTTCTATTTCTAAAACCTGATTGTCAAAGAGCTTTGCCGTCGGTTCAGTTTTTTGACCCTACGGGCAGGACCAAATACGTTATAGCGCGCAATCGAAAACCTCTGGTTGTTGTTTCAAGAATAGTTTTGCCACAGCGGTTTCGCCCTAGCTACTCAAACTGAGCGGTTTAAGCCGCCACAGCGGCCTCTTGGATAAGGTAACGTCTGATTGTCCTTTTGACATTCACATCTCGGATCCTCGCGAGTAGGGCGTTGATTCGGTCCTGATTTGTTCTTTGCCGAAGTACTTCGATCTGTTGGTTCAGAGATGGCAGAACGACCTCCTTGTTCTTTTCTCTCGCTTGTGCACCTTCGTCCTTGATGGCTTGGTGGGTCAGCGTTTGGTGGGCGGTGCAGCACAGGTGCAGGTGTCGCTCAATTGCGGTTCTGCGTAGTACCTGGTAATCGCACAGCCCGAGAGAAGTCCGCATCTCCTTAAACAGAACTTCTATACTCCAGCGCCGTTCGTAAATCGCGATGATCTCGCGGGGCTTCCTTGTGACTTCGTTCGTCGCGACGGACAACAGTTCCTTGCTGCTCCGCGATCGTTTCGAGACGACGACGCGGACTTTTCCAGTGCGTCCCAGTACGCCATCCACGGCGGCGATCTTGAGCCATCGCCACCCTCGGCTGCGGCGCATGCGAACTCGCTTTCCTCGGTAACGCAGTATGCCTGGCGCGATGTCCCTCAGCTTTTGTTTCTTGTTGCCACGAATCAGATTCCGATTCTTGGCGGCGACCGAAAACCACGTGAATCCCTTGCTTTCGCACGCGCGGACGACCGATTGCGCCAAATAGGCGGCGTCGAATAGAACGCGGACCTTCAGGCCGAACTTTTCGGGAAACGACGCAATCATGGATGCAGCGATTTGATTGAGCTTGCGATAGTTCTTGCCGGCTTGAGTCTGGGGAATCCAGAGTTCGATAGCCCACGGAATCGAAACTCCGCGAAACTGCAACGCTGCAAGAACGACGACGTGACCATGGGTAAAGCCGTGCGACTTTTGGTCCCAAATCTTCGAAACACCGTCCATCGTCTTGCCGCGTTTCGGAATCCGTGTGTCATCGATCACCAAATAAATCGCCTCACCTGGCTGGGGATTCATTGCCCGAATAATTCTCCACGCCTGCGCTGCAAGCAAACCTGGCGCGTCCCAGTCCGATAGTAGGGAGCGTGCATGGAACGTGCGGTGGCCAAGGGTCGGCGCGGCAGCGGCGAGATGACAGAGTTTCGACTTCCGGGCGTTGATCAGGAGCGCGACCACCAACACACGAAAGTGCTGGAACCCAATCCTTGAGAAAAAGGCTCTTTGACTCGCGAACGTCTGTTGCAGGAATCGAGGTGTTCGTGTCAAAATCATGGCGAGGTTCCTGGGCTGTTTAGTCACTACCCATTAAAAGGAACCTCTCTTTATGCGCAAACACCAGTTTTTCGAGGCTCAACTCTGCCCTCCGACCAAAACCGCTCAGTTTGAGTAGCTAGAGCTCCCCCAAGTCTACTTCTATGTCGGCGTGATCGCCAAACGTCTCAGAGTTTACCCGGTTGAGTGCGACTCAGTGCGAGAGGATGCGACGAATTGAGAAAGTAGCGCACGAGGACTCGAACCCCCGACACAAGATAGAACCGCAGGCATCGGGTTGTACGAGTTTGTTGCGGGGGAAGAACGCAACTAGGTGTGTTAACCAAAACGGCCTGTTAAACCGAGAGCGCAGAGAGTTTGGGCGAGAGTTCGCGCTAAGGAGCCAGAATCAGCGCTTTTCAGCGCTCTCTCTTTTGCGCACGGCGTCTACGATCAACGAGAGTCGTCGTCGCAAATCCTTTGACGGTAACAAGAAATAGAAAAACGCTTGACGATTCTCTCGCTCGGCGTTTTGTGCTAACCCGGTTGTCGGTCAATTCCGCTGGAATTGAGAAAGCTCCCCGAAAGGAACCCAAAGCGTAACGGTTCTCTCCTTGGCGATTCGCGGAAGTCGTGGTTAGACAACAGGTTGGCGAGTTCGAGTCCCTTTCGGTCACTTCGTCGAAAAGCAATGCGCGGTACAATAACAGAACCCAACTAAAGCCACTTTGCTTGGAGCCACACGTGACCCCCAAAGAAAAGGCCGTCACCGTCATTCAGTCTCTCGACGATGATGCATCCTTAGATGACGTTATCGATCGGCTCTACTTGCTTCGAAAGATCGAGTTGGGGCTGGCACAGGCCGACGCTGGCGATGTGATGGAGCACGATGAGTTCATGAAGGAACTTGAGGCAGAGGATGTTGGCTAGGATATTTTGGACACAGCAAGCCCGCGATGACCTTAGGGCGATTCGCGCTCATATCGCGCGAGATGCTCCGGCAGCGGCCGGGGAATATGTCCGTCGACTAAGGAAGTCGGTTGAGCGACTGAGAGACTTTCCGTTTTCTGGGGAAGTTGTGCCAGAAATTGGTCGGGATGATATTCGTGAAGTCATTCAAGGCGTTTACCGCGTTATCCATCGCGCGAGCGACAAACGAGTGGAGATCTTAACTGTGTTTCACGGGGCGCGCATTCTTGGTCCTGCCGACATCGATTGAATCATGAAGCCAGGCCAAGCAGTCGTGATCGCGCATGATGCCATCCAATGCGGTTTGGCCAGCGTAGGCTATCGAGCGCAGACACCCCGTCGGCACCATGCTCAAACCGGCCCCCGCTGCGACGCAAAGCTTGGCGTCGGCGGTCCAGACATAATATACTTCCCTCATCGGCAGCTTACCGTCGTTGAGCCGATTTCTGCGCAGCGCCGCAGGAATATGATGCGATTGAATTCGGTCTGCAAGGAGAGTGCGTGATGGCCTCGCTTCCCGCTGCGATTCGCTGCCTTTTGATCTTGCTGCTGATTTGTTCGACCTCAGACGCAAACGACGAAATCAAAGCGCTGATCGGTCAACTCGGCAAAGGCGTGCCTGCCGGTGACCGGGTTGCCGCGGCGAAGAAACTGCGAGATATGGAGACGAGGGAGGCGCTCGGGGCGATCGACGCGCTTGAGAACAATTGCACCGACGACAATGCAGACGTGCGGAACGCGGCCGTGCTGGCGCTCGGTACGTTGCTGGACCGTTTCGAGCAACCCTGTCACCTGTCGCTGGTGCGGGCCATGTTCGACGCGGACCCTCTCATTCGCACCCATGCCGATCTGTTTGTCCGATTGATGGCGAAACGACTGCCAGAGGATGCCGTGCCACTTTTGCTGTCGCAGGCCGCTCATCGCGACCCGTCGATTCGATCGAGCGTCCTGGAGACTTTGGCCGCGGCCGCCGGCGACGACCCCACGATTCGCGCCGTCCTGCGGCAAGCGGTTCACGATCGGGATTACATGGTCCGCAACAACGTGATCGTCGCCTTGTTCAAGCAGACGGGCGACCTGTCAGCCGCTGTCTCCCATTGGCTGATGTTGCTCGACGAGCCCGGAAACGCAGATGCGGCCAAGTTTGAGTCCGAGCGGCAGCAATTCGTCCAGATTGGCATTGCGCAGCATGTCCGCAATCTGGGATTGCAGAGGCCGAAGGAGATGATCAACGCCCTGATTCCGTTGCTCAAGGACGAGTCGCCGGTCGTCCGGGGTGCTGCGGCGAGAACTTTGGGAGCGATCGCGAACGACTCAGACGAAGCAAGACGCCTGGCCGTCAAATTGCGCGTTCGAGAGGAGCTTAAACCACTGCTCGATGACAGCGTCGAAAACGTGCGCGCCAATGCGGCCGTCGGCCTGGATCGCTTGCCCAAGTAAACCAGCTCTCTCCGTCTCTCGATCTGCCAAGTGTGAACGGCACTTGAAAAGTGCAGCGCCTGGCGCCGTAAAAGTGCAGCGCTGGGTTGGTGGTGGGAATCATCACAGGCCGTCCCCGTCCTATCCAATAACTCATCCGATGTGTAACTGTGTTGATTGTAACGGTCTGTCGCCACCAGACTCTGGCGTATTCGTCCGACATCGTGGGATGTCGTTGACACTTCGCCCATCCCGTCGGAAGCTGAGGTCTTCTGTCGATTGGGGGCAGCCCCGGAAGCGATCGCACCGTGTTTGAATCCTAACTTAAAGACTGGTTCCATTCGTGGGGGCGGGTCACGACCGCTTACACGCGGGGCTGGGCGGCCGATTGTGAATGGATGTTGGCGTGGCGAGCGTTCGCGACGCCTCTATCTGCTAACCTACCCGGCGCAAGTTCGATATGACGAACTGGGGTCCGAACGCAACCAGGTGTGTTAACCCAAAGCCGCCTGTTAAACAGAGAGCGCGAGAGTTTGGGCGAGAGTTCGCGCTATCGGGCCGAAATCGGCGATATTCAGCGCTCTCACTTTTTCGCAAAACGGCGACGACCAGCAAAACGCGTCGTCGCAAATCCTTATACGACAACAAGAAATAGAAAAACGCCGGACGATTCTCTCGCTCAGCGTTTTGTGCTAACTCGGTTGTCGGTCAATTCCGCTGGAATTGAAAAAGCTCCCCCGGCAAGACTCGAACTTGCGACAAGGCGGTTAACAGCCGCCTGCTCTACCAACTGAGCTACAGGGGATTATGAGTTTTAAATTAAGTCATCTGTTGATTTCCTGCAAGGCGAGAGAGGGCGTCGGCCGGCAAGATTCTAGAAGACAAGCGCAGGACAAACTGACTAATCGTCATCGTCGTCATCATCGTCGAGATGAAGCGGCTCGCCGCGGTTGCGCTGCATGGCGACCGAGTTGCCGCGCTCGCTGAAGGAGACTTCATTCATGAAGGAACGCATCAGCATCAAGCCGCGACCCGAAGGAATTTCCAGGTTCTCGTCGTCGGTCGGATCGGGCACCGCGTCCGGATCAAAGCCACTGCCCTCATCCGCAATCTGGATTCGAACCGATTCGGTCGAGATGAAGAACGCCACGTCAACATACTTGCCTTCATCCAATTGGTTCCCGTGCTTCAAGGCGTTCATTAACGCCTCTTCCGCCGCCAAATGGATGCCAAACACCTCCTGGTCCGTCCAACCCTGTTCGCCCAATTTGCCCACGAACTCATCCAACAACTGCTTCGCAATCGATGTATCGGTTGCGAATCGTTTCTCGTTGGACCAGGACCATTCGGACATGAAACTAAATCGGAGTTTGCAAAGACAACGTCGGAATGAAGACGTGACCGAGAGACAAGAAACGTGATTTTCGACTTCGTTCGAGACTCTAAATTCTAAGCCATTCGAGCACAATGACCACTTGCCTAAAAGGGGGGATTCGTCACGCGCCGAACGATGACAAGGCCTCTTCTTGTGTATCGAATAACGGGAACATTGAATCCAGCCGAGTTATCGAAAGAATCTCAGAAATTTCGCGTCGGATCGAACATATCCCCCAACTCCCGCCCTTCTTCTTGACCTGCCGATCCAACACGATCAACTGATTCAGCGCGCTGCTGCAAAGAAACTGGACCTCGCCCAGATTCAAAACCAACGGTGAGTCTCGCTCGTCAACTACTTCGCGCAGAACGCCCATCAGCGATTCGACGCGATGCGCCTGGACCACCTTGGCGTCGAGAGGTCGAACGACGACAACTTCTCCAATCTCTTCGACCGCTACATTGGACTGATTCATCTCTGTTGACCTCCGAATAGAGGGAAAGAAGGGAACAACCAACGAATTGGCTGCTCCAGCTATCATATTACGAGCCAATGCGAGGGGCAACGAGCTTGGTAAATACCGAGTCTTTACGCACGTTTTCTCAAGGAAAACGCCAAATGACCACCGGGCGAATTGGTCGCACTATGCCGCTTGCCCGCCTCCTGCGAGCAGCTGTCAAAACTGACGCGCGTCAATCGCCCACCGGCCTGTAGGCCGACACAACGCTCTCCCCATTGCCAAGGCATTCTATCGCTGGGAACAATCCGATTGCTCGTATGTCTTCTGACGTCTGGCCCGATTGCGATGTCTCTTCAAAGTAGATTCATGATCAAGCGAGCACCGCGCTGATGATGCTCATGCGCAATCAATCCGGAGATCTTGCCTAACCAGCATCCCGGCCGTAATCGCGCGTCCCGATGAGCTTCATCGAAAACAGACGTCGGTTGACGTCCTTGCAGCGCGGAATTGTTTTGGACCAGTCACAATTAGAACGAAAAATAGAACGTCGAACGACTCCGTTCTCGTGGACGTCAGTCCTACGCGGATCGTTTGCGCCAGTGATGCTCGTTATCATCGGATGCGTCGCGTACGCCAATAGCTTCCAAGGGCAATTTGTGTTCGACGACCGGATATGGCTCGAGCAGCTCGATGCCATGCCGTCGGTTTGGTCCGAAGCGTTTTGGCTCAATGGAAAAGAGGGGCCTCAACACGGGCGGCCGATCGTCGCCGCCTCGTTCGCATTGAACTACTGGATAGGGCAACGCGACCCACTGGGTTACCACATCCTCAACTTGGCCATTCATTTGCTGGCTTCCTTGGCGCTGTTCGGATTGCTCAGGCGGACGTTTGCGTTGGAATCGTTTCCGCCAAAAATTCGCGACGTTGCGGTGCCGTTGAGTTTTGCTTCGACGGCGATCTGGATGACGCACCCACTGCAGACTGAATGTGTCAATTACTTGTCGCAACGGACAGAATGCGGAGTTGGATTGGCCGTGTTTGCGTCGCTCTACTTCGCGGTGCGCAGCCGAGAAAGATCGACAGCGTCGCTGGGATGGATGGTGCTCTCTGTTGCCGCGGCCTGGTTTGGCGCCGGCTGCAAAGAGATCGCAGCTCTGATCCCGCTGCTTGTCGTCCTTTACGAATTCGCCTTTCGAACCGACTCGCTTTCGCAAGTGTTCAAGCGTCGCTGGCCATTTTTCTTGGCGCTTTGCAGTTGCTGGATTCCAGTGGCGACGCTGATGGCGCTAGCGCCTCGGGTCAACACGGTCGGTGCCGGCGCGAAAGCGAGTACGCTAACTTACCTGCTCAATCAGTGCCGGATCATTCCGGACTACTTGAGGCTGGCGATCTGGCCGGACCAGTTGTCGCTCGACTACGGCGAGCCGGTCCAAGTTTCACTCGCTCAGGCGGCACCGGGCGGCTTGCTGATCTTAGCGATTTTGTTCGGCAGCACTCTCTGCTGGCGAAATCGGCCAGCTATTGGCTTCGCCGGTTGGTGGATCTTCCTTCTGCTCGCTCCGACATCGAGCATCATTCCAATTCAGACCGAGGTTGGTGCCGAGCGGCGGATGTACTTGCCACTCGCCGCTCTAACCGCTCTTGCCGTGGTGGTCGTGTTCCTTACTCTGCAAAAACTCGGGACGCAGCTAGCGCGCTCGACGTCCGTAGCACGCAAACACCTCATCACGGCATCGCTCTCATTGGCCGCGTTTGCCATCGTGCTGACGCCGCTACTCGCCGCAACGCGCCATCGCAACGCCGAGTACCGCGATGTCAATCAGCTTTGGATCTCCAGCAGCCTCGCGAGACCGAACAATCCGAGGTCGATTTACAACTTGGGTGTTCGCTATGCGAAACTTGGAATGAAAGAAGAGGCTGTGGCGGCGTTTCATGAGACGCTAAGAATTGAACCGACCTACGCAGTGGCCCACAATAACCTTGGGATCATGCTTCGAGATGCGGGCGACTACGCCGCGGCTGAATGGCGCTTCAAGACAGCTGCCACTGTGCACAAGAACTGGGCGCTTCCGCTGAACAATCTGGCTCGACTCTACGCGGCTTGCCCCGTCGCTAAATTCCGCAATGGACCCGAGGCCGTTCGAATCGCAGAAGCGGTGTATCGCTCGAAGCCAGATCAAGTGGAGTACGCGGAGACGCTTGCGGCGGCCTATGCGGAGGTCCGCGAGTTCGATCGCGCCGTCGAAACACTGATAAGCGTGAGACCTTTTATCGCTCGCCAACATCCGCAACTGCTCGCCGGACTCGATCTTCAGTGTGAGCTTTATCGTTGGGAAATGCCCATGCGTATGAAGCGGCCGTCTGGCCAACCATGATCACCGCTCACTGGAGCAATTCGAGTGCTTGTTGGGCGTAGGACTTGAGCAGCTCGATGGCGTCGAGGTGAAGGGCAAGGGCGTGGAGTCGGAAGTCGGCCGGTCGCAAACGCGAGACGCGAGATGTTGCGGCGCTGAGTTCGTGGACGGCCGAGCGTGCTTCCGCCGCCGTCAGTAGGGTGCCGCATGAGTCAATGCTTACTGACTCGATGCAGGACCAAGGAATCGACCGCACGACGCTCGTCGCGGTGCCACGCGAAGCGACCTTCAACACGGTGAAATTGGAATCGGCGTGCACGGTGCCTCGGAAAATACGTCCGCTCGTCGTTCGCACCGAGACCACTTCGCCCGTTTGTTCTCCACTTGTGACTGTTTCGGCCGACGCCGCGTTGCAGGCGGCGAGCAGAAGGAAGGCGACGGTCAGCGTGGTCGTGCGTGCAATCATGTTGTGTCCTGAGCTCCCCAGTTGTTGTGGCCGCCACATTCATTTGCACATCCCGCGCCAAACTCGATTTGAAGACGGCCGCTCGCGCCTATTCGCAGACTCAGAAACGATTTGCGGGGCGCGCGTCAGCAAAGAGTGCCTGGAGCAATTGCCAACGAGGGTGTTGTGCGACGTTGTTGACTGCCAACACCATGTTGCAAAAAAGCAACACACTTTGGCGGTGATCGAGACGATTGGCCGCGCCGGGTGGTTTGTTGCGACTTATGTTTCACTAGCGCGAAACGGCAGCCAACGATTAAGGAGTCGCAAAATGTCGCGGCAACCAAGCAGCTCACATTCACACACCCGCAATCGCCGCCTCAACTGGACTCGTTGCTGGCCTTGGTTGGCGACTGTCGTCGGGGGAATGATTGCGGTCATGGCGCTGGTTCAGGCGGAACGAGTTCACGGACAGAATCGACATGCCGGCCAGTCGAAAGAGCGAAGAAAGCTCTGGCGCGAAGGAAGCCGAGTTGAGTTGGTCGGTACGTTTCAGCGAGGGAATTCCACGATTACGTTCCGCCCCGAGAAAGGCGAGCAGACCTATCGAGTGCTTGAGAACTTAGCGCTGCAGCGAGTCGCCAAAATGCTGGTGCTCAACAACCGTCGGCTCTGGAGAATCTCAGCCGAAGCCATGGAATATGAGAACGCCAATTTTCTGCTCCTCAAACGCGTTGTGGTGACGGGAAAGACCAAAGCAGTCAATACGCGCAACATGGCCAAAGCCGGCAACTAGCTATCGCGGCACCTTCTCAACTGGCCGATCACTCTCGGTCGCTTGTCGGCCGACAGGATCGAAAGATTCGGGACAATCGTCACGGCAATTGAGCGTCAGATCCGAACTGTCCGCTATGACCTGTGACGCAACGAGTGTTGTGGAGGCGCCTTTCTGCGAATCCCGATAACACAGATGCGATCAAGTCCAGTCATCCAGTTTGTCGCTCGGCACCAGCTTAGGCGGTTTCTGGGAAGCGACAGGCGAAACTGAAGGGAGCATCGAAAATGGAAATCAACCGAAATCAATACTTCGCGATTGGCGTCGTTGTCCTGCTTGTCGGAATTCAGTTTCGCTACATCGAGTCGTTCACATTGAATACGGAGTCGACGAAGTTTATTCGCAGTCGAATGGCTGGAAAAAGCTCGCCCGCTCTGGTGACGACCAATTCGTCTTTCAGCGACTTCTTCTCGCAAGCTCCCGTCAGCCAGTCCAACATCAACATCAAGCCTCCCAAATGGGTCGGCTGGGCGCTCGTGTCGATGGGCGGCGTGTTGGTGCTGCATAGCTTCGCGATGCGACGACCCGACTAACGCGATCACGCACGGAACAAGGCGAGCTCGTGGGGGCAATGGTCTTGCATTATGCGCTGACCACCTGGCACTGATTACTTTGCACTTCGCTTTTCGGTGGACGCGGCGGCTTGATGAGCGTCCGACGTGCACCGTCGCTGACGCTTCAGGTCTCAAGGGCCTCGCTAACGCGTCGGGTTCATTCATTGCGCGAGAAGAATGCGTTGATGGAGTCGTGGACGGAGTTGACGGCCGAGGCCTTGAGCAAGTCTTCTTTGTTGCTTTTGACCAAGGCCATGGACAGACCTTGATGGTCCTTCCAGTCGGTGAATCCAAACTCGCGGATATCGACATAGATGTCGTCATAGCCCGCCGACACTCTGGGGACAAAATGAAATCCCTGTTCGGCGCGAACGATATGGTATTGCTGAACGACCAGCAGAGCGGCGATTCCGGCGATGAATCCGCCCACAAACCAACTAATCCTATGCATCCATGCGACTCCGCAGTTGACTCAAACTGACTTAGCGACTCAAACTGTACCCCGTTCGATGGTTCGGGGACAATAGGAATCGACGCGGGGACACATAGCCGGCCAGGCGATGCCCAAAAAAAAATTGCATGCAGCGCGCGAGAATCGCGGAATCTGTCCGGCCGCTGAGCAAGCACGAGCCGTGAGTCGCCCGAAAGCATGGGCCAACTCGCTTGAAGAACGAGATTGAAGAACGAATGAATCAAGTGGCATTTACTGAGCTCGCGAGCAAGGACGCAGAACATCTTTCAGCGACAACTGGCCCCGCCAAAGGCGGTCTCGGTTCACCGTCCTTCATCGGACTCGTCGTGACTCAGTTGCTCACCGCCGTCAACGACAACTTGTTTCGCTGGCTGGCCGTCGGCATCGGCAAGGACTACGTCGACGAGAGCCAGCATAGCAACATCCTGATGGCTGGGACGGCATGCTTTGTCTTGCCCTATTTGCTATTGGCCGCGCCGGCTGGTTATCTGGCGGACCGATTCTCCAAACGCAAGGTGATCATCGCCTGCAAGATGGCAGAAGTTGTCATCATGAGCTTGGGCGTATTGGCGATCGTGCTGCAGAGTTCGCTGTTGCTGTTTACCGTTGTGGCTCTCACCGGAGCGCAGAGTGCGCTTTTCTCGCCGGCCAAACTGGGTGCTTTGCCAGAAGTGCTAAAGAGCGACCGAATATCAGCCGCCAACGGGCTGTTCGGTTTGATGACAGTCGCCGCCACCGTCATTGGAATGGCCTTTGGCAGCATGCTTAAAGATGCGACTGGCTATCGAGGCGTTGAACATTGGTGGATCTCGGCTGTGGCGCTTGTGGCTATCGCTGTTGCCGGCGTCGTCATGAGTCTCTTCGTGAAGACGCCCGGCTCGGCAAACCCAAAACTTCAATTTCCTTGGAACCCATTCAGACAAACCTGCCGCGACTTGGCTTTGTTATGGAGTCACAAAGCGTTGTTTCGAGTCGCCTTGGGAATGGTGTTCTTCTGGTCGGTCGGCGCTCTGGCTCAAATCAATATCGATCAGTTCGCTTTCGAAAGCGGAGCGATTCAAGAGAGCCACAAGACGCCATTGCTGGTGGCGCTCGTCCTGGGACTTGGCGTTGGCAGCATCATGGCGGGAGTCGCATCCCGCGGGCGAGTCGAGTTGGGGCTGTTGCCGCTTGGCGCCTTGGGCGTCGCGATCTTTGCGGCGCTGTTGTGTACCGTGCAGACCGACATCATTCAACCTTCCGCGACGTTGACATTCGGTTTCGTTTGGGCGAGCTTCTTGTTGTTCGCTCTGGGAACGAGCGCGGGTCTTTTTTCTGTTCCACTGGAGGCGTTCATGCAGCATCGCAGTCCTCGCAGACAGCGCGGAGCGATCCTAGCCGCGGCGAATTTCTTGGTGTTTGGAGGCGTCTTTATTTCGGCGCTGCTCTACGCCGCATTACGCGCGCCTATCTTTTCCGACGAGCCGTTCGTTTCTTCTCGCACCGTCTTTCTGCTGACCGGTCTGTTTACCGTCCCCGTGCTGCTCTATATCGTCTGCCTGATTCCCCAAGCGTCGATTCGCTTCTTGGTTTGGCTCGCGAGCCTGACCATCTATCGCATCCGAGTTTACGGGCGAGACAATTTGCCGGAAGAAGGCGGAGCTCTGTTGGCTCCCAACCACGTCTCGTGGCTCGATGGCATCTTGCTGTTGATGACAAGCTCGCGGCCAGTGCGGATGGTCGTTTGGGCCGGTAATTTTACGAACCCATGGCTCCGCTGGTTGGCAAATCAGTGGGGGGCGATCTTGATTACGCCGCGACCCAAGGCGATCGTCGCCGCTTTGAAGACCGCGACCGAAGCGCTCAATAACGGCGAGATCGTTTGTATCTTCCCAGAGGGCGGAATCACTCGAAGCGGCCAACTGCAATCGTTCAAGCAGGGAATCATGCGAGTGCTCAAGGGGACCGACGCTCCGGTTGTTCCGGTCTATCTCGACGAATTGTGGGGGAGTATCTTTAGTTTTGAAGGCGGCAAGTTTTTCACCAAGTGGCCCAAGCGATGGCCTTACCCAATTTCGATTCACTTTGGCGAGCCAATCGCGAAACCGAATGATGTCCATGAAATCCGTCAGGCCGTTTTGGAGCTTGGCGCAAAGGCCGTCAAGCAGAGGATGGAACGAACCATGTTGCTAAGTCGCTCCCTCATCCGCCGTTGTAAGGAAAGCAAGCGCCAAATGAAGATCGCGGATTCGAGCGGCGCCGCGCTGACAGGCGGCCAGCTGCTCACGCGATCACTCGTGTTGCGACGGGCCCTGCGGCGCGAAGTGCTCGATCCCAAAGAACAATACGTCGGCGTATTACTTCCGCCCTCCAACGGCGCGGTCATTGTCAACGCCTGCCTCTCGCTTGACCGCCGAATCGCCGTCAACTTGAACTACACCGTCAGCTCGGACGTGATGAACGCCTGCATTCGCCAGGCCGGCATCAAGCATGTTTTGACGAGCGCCAAGTTCATGGAAAAAATGGACTTCGATCTGGATGCGGAAGTCGTCTTGCTGGAAGACTTCAAGGACAAGGTCACCTCGTTCGATAAGGCCTCGGGATTTGTCGACGCCTATCTTACGCCCGCCTCGATGCTCGACCGAAAACTTGGCCTCGGTCAAGTTAACGCGGACGATGTGCTGACCGTCATTTTTACGTCGGGTTCAACTGGAACGCCCAAAGGAGTGATGCTGACCTACGGCAATGTGGGATCCAACTCACAAGCCATACAAACGGTGATTCACTTGACCGGCGACGACGTGTTGATCGGCATCCTGCCTTTCTTTCACTCGTTCGGATACACCGTCGCCATGTGGACCGTGCTCGCGACCGAAACGAAAGGCGTCTACCATTTCAATCCGCTCGACTCGCGCCAAGTCAGTAAGTTGTGTGGGCGGCACAAGGGCACGATTCTTTTGGCGACTCCGACCTTCCTGCGATCCTACATGAGGCGTTGTGAGCCGAGCGATTTGGAGACGCTCGACGTCGTCGTCGCTGGCGCAGAGAAACTGCCTCAAGCTGTCAGCGATGCGTTCGAGGAACGAATGGGGGTGAGACCGGTCGAAGGGTACGGAACGACGGAGTTGTCGCCGCTCGTTTCCGTCAACATTCCGCCGTCGCGAGCTCGCACCATCGACGACGACGTCACGCTGAAAGAGGGAAGCGTCGGCCGACCCGCTCCAGGCATCACAGCCAAGATTGTCGACCTCGACTCGGGTGAGGAGCGAGGTGTTGGCGAGACGGGCATGTTGCTGATCAAAGGCCCGAATGTGATGAAGGGATACATGGGCCGAGACGACTTGACGGCCGAAGTGATCAAAGACGGCTGGTATACCACGGGCGACGTCGCCTACATCGACGAGGACGGCTTCATCTTCATCACGGGACGAGAGAGCCGGTTTTCCAAGATCGGCGGCGAGATGGTTCCGCACATCAAGGTCGAAGAAGTCATCAATGAGATTCTCAGCGATGATGAGAACGAGAGCGACGACGAATCTCAAGGGCTCAAAGCGGCTGTCACTTCATTGTCGGACGAAAAGAAAGGTGAGAAGCTCGTCGTACTGCATCTGCCGATCAGCATGTCCATAGACGAGCTCAGAAAGAAGATGTCCGAAGCCGGATTGCCGAACATCTATATCCCAGCGCAAGCCAACTTTGTGGAAGTCGAGGCGCTGCCGATTCTGGGTTCGGGCAAACTCGATCTCAAAGCGGTATTGATCATGGCCGAAGAACGCGCGTAACACCCTTAGCGAGGCGGATTCGTTCGTTGATCGCGCGCGATGGGGCGCGACGGTGCCACTCCCGTTTTCTTCGCGTCCGCATAGGCCAGCTCGGTGACTTTCGAAAACTTGGCGAGCACCTCACCGTCGACTCGCTCAAGTTTGGAAATCAATGTGTAAATCTTCTCCGGCTTGGTTTGCGCCGCGTAGTTCACTTGACCAAGGAACTGAGTCGACTCGGCAAAATTGTGGTCTGCCGTTTTACCCACGATCGGGTGCAGTGTGCGGGCGATGAGGTCGGCGCCGACATTGTCGAGCTGCAGAAACACTTCAAGCTGATTGGTGACGTAGGTTCTGCGACTGGTCGTAGGCGAGTAGCCGGTCTGCAGAACGAGGACGCACGATCCAGTCAAGCGTCGACCCAAAAGCGGTCCCTGATAGGTTCCGGTGGCGTATACGATGTGGATCTTGGGCGTACCGTAGACCAGTTCGAGCGTGCTGACCGTGCCCGCGCCGTCGTCGGCGTCATACGTGTATGGACCGGTGCGTTTGATCTTCACATTCGTGATCCCCATCAACGACCAAATGTTGACGATCAACTCGGGATTGCGAACTAGACACAGATAGAGTTGGGGGTGGCAGTCGACAACTTGCACGGGCATGCTTTGGAAGATCGTCGGCGATTCGACCACTCGCCCGATCTTCTGCTTTGCCGCCTGATTGAGTTTGGCGAATGGGATCGAGTTGATAGCCGTCTTGCGGTCTCGGCGCAGTTCCGGTTTCCTGGTCTCTTCACGGCCGAATGCAACGGACGACAACGTCATTGACGCTGCCATGCCAAACAAGCTTCGTCGTGAAAACGAAGCTCCACGCTCCGTCTCACGTCGCAAACGATTCGGTTCGCGCATTTTTCCCCCTACCACGAAAAGCGGTGTTGAAACACCGACCACCCCGCTGTTCAAGCGGACCTTCCGAGCTCTGCTCCACACTTTCGCCAAGTCGACATGGAGCATCCACGCAGATCGGCAATTTGTGCTGGTCATAACAATAATTCGGTTGCATGAGGGCCAAGTCTGAGCCAAATATTGGCCGGGCCAAGAAGAAACGTCGGCCTAGAATCGGCTTGAATCCGTTCCGCCCGTTTCGCCTGAATTGGGATCCCATGAATTCGGCGCCAGCAAAATTAGCCCTGGCCGGAGGTGCGCGAGCTCGCGACTCGGCCGATTCCTATTGAGCTGAGCGGCAAAAATCGGCACAATCGCCGCCCCAACCGTAGATTCCGGAGTGACCATTCGATGGGCTCGTTGCTGCGACGGATCGACTCGAGAATCCTACTGCTCTCCGCCGTAGCTTTGCTGTCAGTGGGCTTGCTAGCAGCGCAGTGGGTCCCGCAGTTCAACTTGCGACAGATCACCGCTCGTCGGCTAATGCTTCGCTTGCAGCAGACAGCGGATGCGGATGTGCCAGAGCTACTGGCAAAAATTGCCGAATTGGATGATCCAGGCCTGCCTCGGATTACCGCGGCGCTTGGCAATGACCGGCCCGTTATCGCACTGGCCGCCTCCGACTTGCTCGATCGCCGACTCGATCAATGGACCATGTTGTCGGTTGAGGAGTCGACTCCGCTTGTCGATCAGCTGGCCAAGTCCCTGGCGGCCCTTGCGCCATCGCTTGGTCCGAATCATCGTGGACAAGCTGCGAGATTCGCCGAGCGTATTTTGCTTTGGCCAGTCGACCGGGAACAGGTTAACGCCGCTGAACTGATCGCCAATTGCGAACGTGTCATGGCGTACAACCAGGAGCGCGTCGCGTCGAGTCATTTGGACTGGCCTGAATCCAGGGACGACCCCGTTGCGGATGAACCGAGCCAGCGTACGGAGAACGGGCGACAAGAGGACGCGCCGCGCCCCATTGATTTCGAATCAATCCCGATTCCTCAAGCCGCGTTACACACTCCAATCGAGTTGGCCGAGACGCCTGTTACGCCTGACCCCGTTCGCACAATTCCGCCTTCGAAAAACAACGAGCCACAGCCGCTGCCGGAACCTGCGACAACGAGTTTGCCACTAGTGGAGGACATGGTTTCGCCGCAAGACCTCGACGCGGTCATTCGTCTTCCCGATGTCGAGGTGATGCGATTGCTTCACCACGAATCGCAACAACTCGCAGTCAAAGCGATCGACGAACTAAAACGACGCGGATTCCAGGCTCGCCATCTGCGTTTGGCGCATCGTCTGACGGATGCGAGTCCGGCGATTCGGCATGGACTTGTGGCGGACTTACTTCAAACGAAAGACATCGACCCCAGGCCCTGGCTTGCTCAGCTTGCCCAAGATTCCGACGCCAAGGTGCGATCGGCGGCCAAAGCGGCTCTGCCCGCAGCTCAGCCGAAGCCATATCGAGAACGATTGCGAGACATGAAGTCGAAACAGGACGCCAAGACGGCTCGCCGACTCTAGTGCTGCGTTACGCCTTAGTTTTAGGGTGGCGCACCCGATTCGCCGTGGCGGGCGTTGACCAAACGAATTGTCGATCCCAATTCCAAGCTGTAACACAGCACTAGGGCGACGGCTCGTCTAGGCGGAATTTGGTCGCGGCATTGGAGTGCGGCGAAGTTGGTCTAGACGCGGAACGCAGAATTCTGGTAGTTGCCCAGCTGGTTTTCCTGTCGCCACCGCGTTTGTCCCTGACCAGCCCGTGGCCACGACCCCGCCTAAGTCTCATTGGACGATTCCAATATGTACGCCGTTCGAAAATCGACACGTAGCCGCGCCGCCATCAGCTTGACCCTGCTGGCAGGCTTGTGCCTATCATCTCTGGGACCGCTATGCAATTCGGCAGCGGGGCAAACGGCGAGCACGGCTTACATTTCGGGTCACGGCTGTCAGATGAGGTGCGGACCTGGGGCACAGTACTATGTGACGGGGACGCTGCCTGCTGGCGCGGAGGTGCGAGTTTACCGACGCGCGCCGGGGGGATGGCTTGGAATTCGTCCGCCGGAAGCAAGTTTCTGCTGGGTTCCGAACGACGATCTTCAGGTTGCTGAGAATGATGAACGGACGGCTAAGGTCGTCCGCGATGGCGTGGTGCCTTGGATCGCCGCTGCGGCCGGACGTGCGCCCGATCGCTGGCAGGTTCGCCTGCAAATCGGCGAGACCGTGCGACTGCTCGGACCGCCGGAACGATTGGCGCTCAACGGCCAACCCGCGCGTTGGTGGCGTCGTATCGCGGCACCAGCTGGCGAGTTTCGATGGATACAGCAATCAGCTCTTTCGGAACCACCGGGACGCATCGTGGTGAAGTCAGACAAGATGGCTGCGGAAGGTGAAACTCTCGCCGTGCAATCGGTCTCTCACAGCCGAGAGCCTAACGAACCGACGTCGGATCAACTTGCCGGCAAATCGAATTCGGTTGAGCCGAACATGTTTGATTTCGAAGTCGGCAACTCTCGCGCACTCGCCGACGAGCCTCGCTCAAAATCCGCGGAGCAAGAAGCGGACGACTCTGCGACAGTCAGTGATGAGGCTGGCGATCAAGAGAAGCGACCGTCCAGCCGAATTAGCCTGGAACGAATGGAACGCGCAGCCGATCGGCTCGAGGCCGCGTTCGCTCAACTCGATGAATTGGTACAGCCCGCTCAATACGGCACGTGGCGTCGTCGTGGCGGGGACGATCGCAAGGATGGCAGCGGCAAGACTCCAACCGACGAGAAGCCGAGAAGCGTGCGCTTTCGAGATCGTAAACGAACACGTCTCGGTTCCAGTGACGACCAAAGCCACTTGGCGTCGGCAATCCGCGACTCGTCGTCGGCCGAACCGAAGTTGTTGGGCAGTCCGCTGCCGGAGGACGAGTTTCACACCGAGCTTGTTCAGCTGGACGCCGATTTGTCATTGATGGTCGCCAAACCGCTTCGGTATTGGAAGCTTGCCGATCTTCAGCGGCGTGCGGTCGAGCTTTCGCAGCGTGGTCCGACCGCATTGGATCGCGGGCGAGCCGCTTTGTTGCTCGACTCCATCCACGGCTTTGATCAGCTCATGGTCAGACGGTTGGCCGCGGACGACGATGATAAGGAAGACCGCAAATTCGCAAGAGCGAGTGAATCGCGCGAGCGGACAACGGACGAGCCGAAGGCGGGTGAAACTCTGGACGACGACAAGGACCCAATGCGATTTCGCGTTCCAACGGGAAGCGGGCTCCAGCGACCGGCTCAGCTTGGCGGCCCCGAAAAGGATAAGCAGGGCGAAGCGATTCGGCGAGATCGCACCGCCAGTGAGAATTCGCCATACGACGCGCAAGGCGTTCTAAAACGAGTCACCTCGACGACGCGCGTGGCGCCGCCTTACGCGCTAGTCAACGAACATGGCAACATCATCACGCTCGTGGCGCCAGCGCCTGGCCTGAATCTTCAGACGTATCTGGGCAAAAACATCGGCCTCTTTGGACCACAACGGCGTTTGCCCAGTTTTCGCAGCGGCTTGCTGACGGCCCAACGCGTCGTGCGTATGGACCGCATTCGATAGTTCGCCGCGCGCCGACCCACGACGTTAGAAACGGGACCCTTTGGCGGGACCGTCTTGGGTGAGCGTAAGGATCTCGGCGCCATCGTCCGTCATGATGACGGTGTGCTCAAACTGAGCCGATAGGCTGCCGTCCTCGGTGCGAACTGTCCACTTGTCTTGTTCGTCGAGCACCGTGAATTTGGCGCCGCTGTTAATCATCGGCTCGATCGTGAAGCAGACGCCAGGCAGCAGCTTGGTTCGACGACCCTGAGCGGTTGGGTAGTGGGGGATCGACGGGTCTTGGTGAAATTTCCGCCCGATGCCGTGCCCCACGTATTCTTTGACGACGCCGAACGAATAGCCCGCCGCCTCGGCCACAATCGCGTCGCCAATGTCGGCGACATTGCCGCCCGGCCGCAGCGCTTCGATAGCTCGGTAGAGCGCGTCGAATGCACATTGGGTGACTCGTCGAGCCTCATCGGAAACGTCGCCAATCAGAAACGTCTCGGATTGATCTCCGTACCAGCCGTCGACGATCGTGGTCAAATCGACGTTGACGATGTCGCCGTTTTGCAGAGCGTACTCGCCTGGGATGCCGTGGCAGATCACTTCATTGACGCTCGTGCAGCAGCTCTTCGGAAAACCGTGGTAATTCAGCGGCGCCGGAGTGTGGCCGTGCTTGGTCGTGTAGTCGTGAACGAGTCGGTTGATTTCGTCGGTCGTCACACCCTCTCGAACGTGAGGCCTCACGTAATCGAGTAACTCGGCGTTGAAACGGCAGGCCGCTCGCATTTTTTCGCGATCGGTCGCGGACAATTGTAGGTGGCGAAAGCGTTGCAGCATGTCGTTTTTCTGTCGAAGGTCCCACGCTCGTTTTTTTCGAGCGGCGTTTCGTCCCTTGCTATTCATATGTGCGCTGGCTGGTGGGTCCGCTCGAGAATTGTGATGGCTCGCCATTGCTTTCGAACCGCGAGCCGTTTTAGATTAAACTCGCAAGCGTAAAGCGCCGGTCCAGAGAAGGTGCTGTTAGTCTACCACGCTCGCCCTATTGCCGAAACGGCGGCCGATCGCGTCAAATCCCGTCACCTTGCTCGTGCAGAAATTCCTGCATAACAATCGAGTCAAGTTCGACGCCGACCGAACCAACCGCCTCGATAAGGGGTCAGTTATCAAGCAAGATGAATCCGGCTCGCTGAATCGTCGGCGAGGCGGTTGCCCAGCGGTTAAGTGGGGCGGAATTCGGGAATCCCGTCGACGGTTGGCGACTCGAACTGGCAGGTCGAAACCTTCGTCATACTATCCGCCGCGAAGCTGCAGCCATTTCGGCTCGATTGTCAGTATTTTGGCCAGGCAGTAGAATCGCCCAATTCACGAGTCGTCGAACATGGCGAGACAGAATCGCCCTTTCGTCGCCAAGACTGTCGGCCGAGACGCGCAAGGCTCGCTACGACGCTGAAATGCTCCCAAAACTTCCTGTTTTCTTGACCAGAAACGAGTCCAGGATGCCCCGATACAACCCGGCAGTAATCGAACCCAAGTGGCAAAAGTATTGGGAGTCCAACGAGACGTTTCGCGCCGCGGACTGTCCCGACGGCGAGAAGATGTATGTCTTGGACATGTTTCCCTACCCCAGCGGAGATGGGCTTCACGTCGGTCACCTTGAGGGTTACTCGGCAACCGATATCGTCTGTCGCTTCGAACGGATGCGAGGCAAGCAGGTGTTGCATCCAATGGGCTTTGACGCCTTCGGGTTGCCGGCGGAAGAGCACGCCATCAAGACGAACACGCCGCCGCGAGAGTCGACGGAAAAGAACATTGGTAACTTTGTCCGCCAGCTGAAAATGATGGGGTTCAGTTACGACTGGAGCCGCATGCTGGCGACAACGGACGTCGATTATTTTCGCTGGACCCAATGGATCCTGTTGCTCCTGCACGACACCTGGTTTGACACCGAGCAGGGCAAAGGGCGACCGATCGCAGAATTGCCGATCCCGGACGACGTTGCCGCGGAAGGCGACGCTGCTGTTGTCGAGTATCGCGATGACCATCGATTGGCGTTTCAGTCGGACGCGATGGTCAATTGGTGCTCGGCACTGGGCACGGTGTTGGCCAACGAAGAAGTCATTGATGGGAAGAGCGAACGAGGCGGCCATCCGGTTTCTCGGATTCCACTCAAACAGTGGATGCTGCGAATTACCGCCTACGCCGATCGCTTGGAGCAAGATCTGTGCGACGTCGATTGGTCCGACGGCATCAAGAATCAGCAGATCGAGTGGATCGGCCGCAGCGAGGGCGCCGAGGTCGATTTCTTTATCGGCGACGAGGGCGCGTTTCAGGATTGGAGCAGCGGTCGGGCCGACTCTGGCTTTCCCCGCAAACAGACAGACGATTCGCTTCGAGTCTACACGACTCGTCCCGATACGCTCTTCGGCGCGACCTATATGGTCATTGCGCCGGAACATCCGGCCGTGGCCAAGCTGACGACGGAAGAGGAGCGGGCCGAGGTCGATGCGTATTGCAAGAAGGCCGCGGCTAAGAGCGATCGAGAGAGGATGGAGGTCGACCGCGATAAAACGAAAACGGGAGTGTTCACCGGTGCCTATGCGATCAATCCGGTCAATGGCGCCAAGACGCCAATCTGGATCGCCGATTACGTGCTCATCAGTTACGGATCGGGCGCCATCATGGCCGTTCCAGCTCACGACACACGCGACTTTGAATTCGCCGAGCAGTATGGAATCCCAATCACAGCGGTCGTCGATCCGGGCGACAACGACGAAGTCGAACGCGATGCCGTACTCGCAGGCAAGGCGTGTTTCGCCGGCAAGGGCGCAGCGATTAACTCTGGACCTTACAACGGAATCTCCACCGACGAATTCAAGGCGCAGATCACGAGCGAGTTGACGACGAAAGGGACAGGGCGCCAAGCGGTCAATTACAAGCTGCGCGACTGGCTGTTCTGCCGTCAACGATTCTGGGGCGAGCCGTTTCCGATCTTGCACGAACTTGACGACGCAGGTAATTCGACTGGCGTTGTGATTGGTGTGGACGAGAAAGACTTGCCGGTCGACCTGCCGCATTTGGAAGACTACAAGCCTCACGGCCGGCCAGAACCGCCGCTCGAGAAAGCGCCCGACGACTGGCTTTACGTCGAGCTCGATGGCAAGCGATACAAGCGCGAGACCAACACCATGCCCCAATGGGCCGGGTCGTGCTGGTACTACTTGCGGTTTATCGATCCGAAGAACGGCGAGGTATTTGTCGATCGCGAAAAAGAGAAGGCGTGGATGCCGGTCGATCTCTACGTCGGCGGCGCGGAACACGCCGTGTTGCATCTCTTGTACGCGCGATTCTGGCACAAGGTCTTGTTCGACCGAGGTCACGTGTCGACGGCCGAGCCGTTCCAGCGGTTGGTCAATCAGGGCATGATTCTGGGCGACGTTGAATACACCGGCTTCAAGAACGTTGCGGATGAGTGGGTGTCCGCCAAAGAAGCGAAACGCAACGACGCCGGGTTGTGGGCGCGCCGCTCGGACCCCGAGCAGTTGCTGACCGAACAGAAACTGCAAGTTTCGCAGTTGAAGAAAAAAGGTGAGTCGTTTGTGTTGGCGGACGACGATTCAATCCGCATCGACAGCCGAGCACATAAGATGTCCAAGAGTCGCGGAAATGTCGTCAATCCCGACGAGTTGGTGGTCGAGTACGGCGCCGATTCGCTTCGGCTCTACGAGATGTTCATGGGGCCCTTGGAGGCGCCCAAACCATGGAGCATGGATAGCGTCAGCGGCGTGCGCGGGTTCCTCGATCGCGTTTGGCGAATGATCGTTGATGAACAGTCGGAAGAGCTCAAACTGAATGACGCCGTGCAAGACGCCGCGCCGACGGACGCTCAAAGCCGAGTTTTGCACAAGACGATCGAGAAGGTCACCCACGATACAGCAACGCTTGGTTTCAATACCGCGATCGCCCGCATGATGGAATTCGTCAACCATTTCACTAAGGAATCGGTCAGGCCCAAGGCGGTGATGGAAGATTTTGTCTTGCTTCTCTCGCCGTATGCGCCGCATCTTTGTGAGGAACTTTGGCAACTGCTTGGCCGAGACGACTCGCTTGCCTATCAGGCGTGGCCTGTGTGCGACGAGGTGTTCTTGCGCGACGAGCAGATTGAAATTCCGATTCAGCTGAACGGCAAACTTCGCGGCCGCATATCGGTTTCGCCCGATGCGAGCAAAGCCGATCTGGAAGCGGCGGCGCTCGCCAGTGAAGAAGTTGCCGCGCTGCTCGACGGCAAGACGGTCATCAAGACGATCGTTGTGCCGAAACGGATGGTCAACTTCGTCGTCAAGTAAGCGTGCGTTTTTCTTGCTGCGGCGAAACCTGCGCCACTTTCGGCGGAGCGAAAGGCGACACGCGCAGCGAAAGACGATCGCGCTAGTGTGCGATTAGGCCGTGCGAATTGGCCCACTCACAGCACGGGGCGTGCTTTTCGAGTGGTGAGTTTTTGGGCTCGGTTGTTTCGGTTGCTTTGGCGCCCTATCCTGCAGGTCTGTCGTCGCTGAGTTCGCTAGTTGAACCTCGGCGCCGAAGATGAGGGTTTGCACTTTGAAGAAGAAGGTTAGGTCATGCGAAACACGATTGCGTTTGTGCTCGGCGGCGGCCAGGGCACGCGGTTGTTTCCCCTGACGCAGTTGCGGTCCAAGCCAGCCGTACCACTGGGCGGCAAGTATCGGCTCATCGATATTCCGCTCTCCAATTGCATCAATAGCGGACTCAACCGGATCTACGTGTTGACGCAATTCATGTCGGTCAGTTTGCATCGTCACATCCGACAGACCTATCGTTTCGATCAATTCAGCGGCGGGTTTGTCGAGCTGTTGGCGGCGCAACAAACGATGGATGATGGAACGGATTGGTACCAAGGCACGGCCGACGCGGTTCGCAAGAATCTGCGATACATCCAGCAGGCCAAAGACGCGGACTACGTGATTATCTTGTCGGGCGACCAACTCTACCGGATGGATTACGCCGACATGCTGCGGAGCCACGTGGAGGCGAAGGCCAACGTGACGATCGGAGCCATGCCTGTCAAGAAAGAGGATGCCCATCGATTGGGCGTCATGCGAATCGACGCCACGGGGCGGGTTGTCGGGTTCTTGGAAAAGCCTCAATCCGAGGCGGAACTCGAAATCGTCCGCAACGATCCGGCCATCATCGATAGCCTCGGCGTGAACGCGGAAGGTCGCGAATGCCTGGCGAGCATGGGGATCTACATCTTCAATCGGGAGACGCTTTGCGAGGTTTTGGAAAAGACCGACTATCAGGATTTCGGCCGCGAGATTTTTCCAGCCTCGATTCGCACTCGCCACGTACAAGCCCACGCGTTTGACAGCTATTGGGAGGACATTGGAACCATCCGTGCTTTCTACGACACGAATCTCAAGCTGGCTAACGAGAAACCTGATTTCGTGCTGGCTGACCCCGATGCGCCGATCTATTCGCGGGCCCGCTTCCTGCCGCCGACTCGCATTCAAGGTTCGAACGTCACGGGAAGCGTCATCGCCGACGGCTGCCGCATCGGCCGAAACACGACCATCGAGAACAGCATCATTGGACTTCGTTGCATCATTGGCGACAATGTGACGATCAAGGACTCGATCATCATGGGCGCCGACTTCTATGAGAGCAAAGAGTCTTGCGACTCCGACGTCGACGCCACTCGGCTGGGCATTGGCGACAACAGCGTGATCGACGGCACCATTGTCGACAAGAACTGCCGTATTGGAGCCGGAGTTCGGGTCGCCAATGACGAAGGCGAGACCAACTCGGATCACGGTCAACTGATGATTCGAGATGGCATACCTGTCGTCGTCAAGGAAGCTGTCTTGCCCAGCGGCTGGAAGATTGAAGCGTCGCTGAGCCACGCGTAGTCTGGCAAACCAATTCAGCCTGTTTAGGCAACGCTTAGATCGAAGATAGGGAGTTCAACCCTTTGCGCGGACCATACGAGCGGTTGAAGTACGACTTGCGACGAATATTCGAATGTCCGAAATGTGGACGCCGTGAACGCCGCGCCGGCAACTTGACGACAAGTCTCTGCGAATGCCAAGCAGACGAGCCGCTCACTGAGGTTCAGTGGATGAAGTTGGCCGACGAAGGCGACGGTCCCCGCTCGCCTCGATCTGAGCAGGCCAAGAACGCCGAGCAATCCAGGGAAGCGGACGAGGCAGATACTCACACCGTGGCTCATGACGGCGAGGCGGCGCAAAACGACAACGCTGCGGAGGACGACAATGCTGCGCAGGACGACAATGCTGCGCAGGACGACAACGCTGCGCAGGACGACAACGCTGCGCAGGACGACAACACTGCACAGGACGAAAACGCTGCACAGGACGAAAACGCTGCACAGGACGACAACACTGCACAGGACGACAACGCTGCGGAGGACGACAAGACGGAGTGCGGCAATAGAGGGCAGGCTGAGCCAGCCGAGGCGGGTGCCGCCTGCGAGCAAGCCACGGATACCGAGCCGTCTGTCGGCGAGCGGCAGGACTCGCATTCGGACGAAAGTAAAAACGCGAACTAGCTGGCGGCTCCTTACCTCGAGTAGGTGGAAGAGCAAGCGTTAGCGGAGGGCTCGAATCCGCCGTTCAAATCAGGGTTTCCTTCGCACGGAATGGCACGAATCGCTTCTTGTGCAGCCGTTCGGGACCGCCGATTTTTTGGCCCTCGCCCTCCCTTGACATAATTGGCTCGCGCCGTGAAACTGGTTCGCTTATGTGAGGGCGTAGCTCAGTTGGTAGAGCAACGGACTTTTAATCCGTAGGTCCAGGGTTCGAGCCCCTGCGCCCTCATGTTTTCTACCCCCTGTTTTTACTGGCGATGGTCGCTTTCTTGCAAGTCGCCTGAGTCGGCGTTTTCGCGACTGGTACCCAAAGTGGCACCCAACTCGGTGCGTTTGCCGTAGGCAGCCCAAATATCAGCCGCCGATCGCTTGGCATTCTGTCCGACGTAGTATTTCAGCGTCGTCTGAATCGTCTCGTGGCGCATCATTTCTTGCAACACCTGTGGCAGTACTCGCCGCGACCATCGCTCGCCGAATGAACGTCGAAGATCGTGAGCCGATGCGAACTTATTCTTGGTGACGACTTCGCCTGTCGCCGCATCCCTTCGTCGTCCTTCGCTAACGCGAACGCAAGCCGCTTCCCCAAAACGGCAGATTGTACGACTTACATGCTGCATAGTGAGCCGCTCGGCGTATCGGTGGCGTCTCGGCTTCAGATCGAAGACGTAGCCGCTACGCTCCGCTAGTGGTGTCTCTCGCAAGTACTCGGCGAACTCGGGAGCCATCGGCAGAAGTCGGTCGGTGTTTCCCTTCTCGTGCTCGCCTGGGATCATCAGCATTGGCGCCGCCGAGTCTAGGTCGATGGGGCGAATCTTGCTCAAGTCGTCCCAGTGCAGTTGCATCGCCTCGCCGATCCGCAAGCCGCTCCACCAAAGGCCCCACAAGAGGCGCTCCCAGCTTGCCGTTGTCGCGATCTTCTCGGCATTCGGATTCTCGCCTTCGTCGTCTGCATCGCCGAATAGAACCGATTCAATCTTGCTTATCATTCGTTCGAGTTCTTCACCCGTGACCGGTCGTCCCTTCATCAGTTTGCCTTTGCGGGCTCGCCGCGGCATTCGCACTTTTGGGGCTTTGGCAATGTGCCTGTTATCAGCCGCCCAATTCAACGCCGCCTTTAGGTGTGCCATGTGTGCGGATATTGTCGCCTCGGCTCGTCCCGACTTGCGGAGTTCGCTTGCGTATCGGGAAATCGCTTGCTCGCTAATGTCTTGCAAATATCGGGGGCTTAGGATTTTTTCGAGGACATTGAACACGCAAGCAACCCTCGCAGCAGTCCCTTCGGCGAGAGCCGATAACGCTTCGTCCTCGTAGAGTCGGCGGAACTCGCCCCAACTCATTCGGCTCGAGCCTTGCCCGTTGCCCGCTCGCAACTCGGCTTCCCATTTCGCCGCGGCTCGTTCGGCGTCTCGCTTGGTCTTGCAGCCCGATGACTTGCGGCGTTTCCTCCCGCTAATCGGATCGCGGTATTGCAAATGGTAGAACGGGCTCTCGGCGGATCGCTTGTAAATCGAAACCTTAATCTCGGACATGAGATTCCTTTCGCCGCAGATCGGCGGTGCGGTCCCTGAGAAACTCGCCACAGATTAGAATGTGGGGAGCCTTTCAGTTTCCAAGATAAACTGGAGGGTTAGAGCCGCCTCGGGTGTTGATGCACCCGGGGCGGTTCGCTTGTTATACAGCATCGGTCGCCCTTCGCCGAGTCAGTGATCGAAGCGTTCTTCTATGTCGTGGCGGATAACGAACGTTGCTTGCAGCTCGATCGCCTGAAACAGCACCTTGCGGCCATCGAGGTATTTCCATACAGTGGCGGATGTTCGCCTGCGTGTTATTGCGCCTACAGGTGGATTATTTTTACAGATGTATGCGCTCGTGAATTGAATAGTTCGCCGACAACACACTTGCACTCCACGGAGTTCCACAATGGCTTACGAGTACCTCGTATGCATGAGCCAACAAGGCAAGATTACGCACGCAAATGGCGAGTGGGCTTTGTCGAATGAACCTTCGGAACAAACGCAAGAAGCCTACGCCAAAGTGCTAGATACATGTCCCAGCGAATGGGAGTACTTGAACAGAATAGGCTCCGATGGTTGGGAATTGGTTGCGGTGAATTCGTCCTTAGTGAAGGGCGAGATGGTCCCTGGGTTCTTTTCGGCCGACGAAATCGAGTTGTCGGGGTACCGTGTTCTCTATCTAAAACGTGCGTCATAGATCTAGTTCTGTGGCAACTACAGCGGTCGATGTGCCGCGCTGAGTCAAGCTGATATTATCAGCTTGCTCATCACTCACCCTCACGCCACCATGCTTCGCCCTTTTTGATTCCTAGAGCTTCGAGCGAAAAAGGTTCCATCGTGGAACCTTTTTCACTCTTGGGTCGCCCTCCCTTTACCTTCAGGTAAATTTACCTTAAGCAACGCGCCACCTTGTCCGCCTGCTCATTTCCCGAAAAAAGTTAGAGAGTCTGACACGGTCCCGCGTGATCGAACAGGCGCCACAAAAACAGGCGCCCCCATCGGTGATAATATCACCGAGGTTAGCCCGCTCTCGGTGATTCTGACTTGGTCGAGCTCACAATCTTTGGGCACCCCGCCTACCATCGGGGAGTCACCATTGCGGCCAACTCGAGTTGCAACTCTCTTCCCCAACGAAGAACTTCAAAGGCATGGCGTGATCATCCGACGCATGTTCGTTTGTTCACTATTCGCGCAACGCATGTACGCCTACGCTCCGCCATCACTTCAGCTCGGTCGCCTCCCGCTCCGGGCTCCGCCCTCCGCTTGGTCGTGCTACCGGCTTTCGCTCTCGGCTTCGCTTGCTCGCTTGTTGTCTGGCAGCGGAACTTGGGCCACACGAAAGCCGTAGCTGAGGCCCCGGCTCAAGAGGAAGTTCCTGCGGCGGAGCCCCGACTGGCAGCGCCAGGCGTCGTAGCCCCAGCTGCCGCCCCGGCTCACCCGGTCCGAGCCTTCGGAAGGGCCTGTCGGGTTGGTCACACTCCCACTCGGATATTCCCCGAACCGGTCCTGACACAATTCGTTAACATTCCCGTGCATGTCGTAGAAGCCCCAGGGATTCGGCTTCTTCTGGCCGACCGAATGTGTTCCATCTCCTGAATTCTCATCGTACCAAGCGTAGTCGCCTAACTGTGATTCCTCATCTCCGAAACTGTATTCCGTCGTCGTCCCTGCTCGGCAGGCATACTCCCACTCCGCTTCCGTTGGCAAACGGTAGACCCGACCGGCCGCCTTCTCCTCAGGCAGCGCGGACAACTTACGGCAAAACTCCACTGCATCTTCCCAACTCACTCGCTCGACCGGGTTTTTCGGCCCCTTGAAATAACTCGGATTCTCGCCCATCACACGCTCGTACTGCTCCTGGGTCACCTCGTATATGCCCAAGTAAAACGGTTGGGTGAGCGTAACCTGGTGAGGCGTCACGCCACCAGCAAATTTATTCTCCGATCCCATTGTGAACGAGCCAGCAGGAACAAGATTGAACTGCATCCCAATGGAATTGGTTGAGCCAGCCAACTCAACTGGTGTTGGATTGTTGGTCGTGGCTGGTGGCGTATCGGTCCCAACTGGTGTTGGATTGTTGGTCGTGGCTGGTGGCGTGGGCTGCGAACGATCACA
>CAZMNY010000060.1:0-6447 GCA_964567745.1 uncultured Pirellulaceae bacterium
ATCGAAAGATACCGCCACTGACCAAAACCTTTGAGCAGTCAGTAGTAATGAAATTGTGAACGGTATTGCGTTTAACCCGTTGCCGCAGGCGAGGTTTCTGGGAGATCGAATATCAAACCTCATTGTCCCATTGCGCAACACTTTAGGAACCAGGCTGATTCGCCTGCCTTTGTGGCTCGAGCGCCTTCAGTTTCTTCATGACGGCGGCCTGCAGTTTTGGGTCTCCGCGGCGGCCAGCCATTAGGTAAAAGATCTTGGCCACGGCTTTCTTGCCTTCTCGTTCCGCCTTGACAGCTCGCTGAAAGAACTGCAACGCCTCGTCCGATTTCGCTCGCTTAGCCAAGTCGCCGCGACTCTTGAGTTCCGCGACGCTGGGCGGGGTTGAACGAGTGAACGCGACGGCGGGCGCCGCGGCTCGCTCTTTGCGGCTCGCCATGCGAACGGCGGGCTCAACGTGGCTGGACAGCCGACTTGCTTCGGTTTCGGCCTCCCAAAGCGTGGTTTCGAAGAGGCTTCTGCCTCCAGGCACCTTCGCTAACAGCGCGCCTTCGAGCTCTTTGAAATCAATGATGCTGGCGTGGACGGAGATGGTCGACGCGTCGTCTTCACGCCCGATCGCGACGTTCTTGCCCAATCTGGAAAGGCCTGGAATCTTACTCGCAAACGGCATCCCGCGCGAAACTCGACCCTGCCGCGAACTGCGAACGCCACCCGCCAGTATGCCTCCACGATCAGGAGCGCTCACGGTCGTGCTAACTGAAAACTGGTGAAACGTCGGCAGCTGAACAACTTGGGCTTGAGCAAAGGCGGTGGCCGGAGCCATCGCGGTGATCAATCCAACCAAGAGCTGGCTTGTCTTCATTGCGATTTCCTTCAGTGCGACAACCGATAGCCAACGTTAACGCTCAGCGAATCCAGCGTCAGAGCTAGCGTCAATATATCCGTTTGAAGCACCGCTCGGCAATCGCTTTCTTGCCTCAGATAGACGCGACTGACAAACCGTTCCGTCCGTGTTTCGGACTCGATGAACCCCACGTTCTCGCCGACGCCTTGCCTGCGGCGACGGGTTAAACGAAGTTTTCTTTGCTCGCTTAATCGGGCTGTGCCTACTTGATTCGGTAGACGCCGCCTCGCAAGCGGATGACCAAGGTCTCCTTTTCGCCCTGTTGGGCGAGCAACGAGTTTTCGCTGTTGGTGTTCTTCTTCACCAACGCGAAGTACTCTTTGGAGAAGCGTTTGATCTCTTTGATCTTGTCCTTGTTCTTCTCAACATCAAACTCATTGACGTTGTCGGCGAACCAGACGTTGCCAGCTCGACGATAAAGGGTCGAACTGCCGATTCGCTTGACGTTGGCCTCGGGCGAATCCTTGGATTCCTGCTTGCCCGCGAATCCCCTCGGTTGGTTCGATGCGCTGCCTGACTTGGCGACGCCGCCCAGTCCTCCTCCGCCACCGAGCCCGCCAGGGGGGCCTCCGCCGAATCTGGATCCGCCTCGTGACGTTGCGGGGGCTCCGGCCGGTGCGGCACCCTGTGATGCGCCGGCGTCGGCTTGCGGTTGGGTTGCGGCCGATGCGTCAGCCAGTCGGTCGCCAGCGGCTTTCGAGAGGTTAGGCATGTAACGCAGTCGACGCTTGAAGTCGCGTTGCGCGAAACCAGCCTGTCCCGACGCCGCTTCCAATTCGGCGAGGTTCCGGTTGAGCGTCTGTACGGACGATCGTCCAGCCAATCGGTGTCGCTGTGTTTCGTCGGCGAGGAATGAGGTATACGGAGTGAGGATCCCGTGCTTGGTCGCAAGCGCCATCAGCTCATTTACTAATTCTTGGTTCTTGCCGTTCAGGTCGATGTCGTCAATGATCTCGCCCACTCGTCGCATCGCCCACAACTTTTCAACAAACGCATACGATTGGTCGTTGCTTGATTTGACGAACTTGGCGGGAAAATCAAAGTTCTGTTTTTCATTGCCGACTTTGCCTCGGATTGTCACCTTCGCGTCGCCGGCGCGTCGATAGCGACCAACAATAACGAGCTGATCGCCTCGGAAAACGTCCAACTGATCGGTTGGGTAGAGCCGATTGGCCGAACTGCCTTGGGCCGCCGATTCATCCAGATCGATGCGGACTTTGACATGAGTCAGCACGGGCGCGCTGATTCGATCATAGACTCGCGAAACGTGCTCCTCGATATCTTGATCGGGGCGAATGTACTCGCTCTGACCAAAATTCTCTCGCGTAAGACGATCGATCAAACGGCTGTTCACATCGTAACCGACGCCCAAACCGATGACTCTCGCTCGCACGTTGTTAGCCGAGTTCGCGTTCTTGGCGATCTTGATTTCGTTACGCTCGCCAACCGTCGGCTTTCCGTCCGTTAGGAACATGATGTAGCTCGGTCGCTCGTCGTCTTTTAGTTGGGCGAGCGAGGCAGCCAGGGCGCCGTCGATGTTGGTGCTTCCGCCCGCGTAGATGCCTTCAACAAAACCGAGAGCCGCTTCACGGCTGTCGTTGTCGTAGCGCTGCAGTTCCGGACGAAACGACTCGACCGCGCTGTCGTACGCGATAATGTTGAACGTATCGCCTTTGTTTAGATTATTGAGTACGAACTTGAGCGCTTCCTTGGCTTGTTTGATCTTCGCGCCGCTCATGCTGCCCGAACGGTCGACGACAAAGACGACCGTTTTGGCCGTCGGCTTTTGATCTTTGTCTTCAAATTCCGGACTCGCGAGGAGTAGGAAATAACCGTCCTCGTCCTTTTCCGGCCGGTAGCTAACGACACTCGCGCCCAGCTTGGAATTCGCCGTGTCGAAGAACAAGCGAAAGTCAGTCGAAGGCGTGACGTTCTTGGCTTCATACGTCACCTTCGCGAACTTATTGCCTCGCCGGTCCACGTTAACGTCATGAGTGGGGCTGTAAACGTTCTTGATCTTGCGGTCGCTATCGATGGCCAAATTGATCGTGAGCTTCTCGATCGGCTTCGACGTGTACTTGGCGGTCGCGAGCGGGAACAAGAAGTCAGTCAGCCGGCCGCTCTTCTTGAGCAACTGAGAATATCGCAATGTGACTTTTCGTTCGGCGCCAGGCGGGACGGGAAAGACGCTCGTTTTGAACATACCCCAATCGATCCACTCCAGCAGAGCCGGGTCCTGGTTTCGCCTCACATGACCTTCATAGATCGAGCGAGCTTTGGGGGCGGAGAGCAGCTTACCTGCGATCTCTTTGCCATCGACCATGAATGTCAATTGGTCGACGACCGCATCTTGCGGCAGCGGGAACACGAACGAGACTTGCATCGTCCGACTGCCGGTGTTTACAAAGGTCTGGGAAACCTGAATCGAGCCGGCTTGGTTTTTGACCTTGCCTTGCACTTCGACCGATTTGATCGCGTACGAAACCGGCGGCGGCGGAACCGGCCTGCGGTGAATGATGGGCCGAGGAAGCCGGATAACCGTGTCTGAGTCGGTCACGATCAAGACACCTTGGCCAAAACTGACAGCCGTGGACAAACAGATCGCCAACGCCGCCATGGCTCCGCTTACTCGTTTCATAGCTTCACACCTCGTGTCGCGCGTTTAAAGATCCACCGGGAACGAGAGCACTCGCCCGTCAGTATGACGATTTAAACCCCCCGCCGTTCTAACAATTTCCCTAACAAAACCCGAAAACCACAACGATCCAATCTCGTCCCCGCGCACAATCGCACGCACGCCGCGCAGCAAACCAGCATCACGCGAAACTGGGCAAGAACGAAAGGAATATCCGCTGGTTTAACCCCGCTTAACCGCGTAACCCGTTGCCGCAGGCGAGGCCTCCGGGGAGGAAGGGAATATCGAATATTGAATATTGAGCAAGGAATGCCGAAGGAAGACGTCAAACGACTGCACCTGTTGGCCGAAGGTCAACCTCATCGTAGCCTGGGGTAACACTCCAGGGAGTTTGAGGACCAGCCTTTGTCGATCCTGTCCAAGACCAGGACGGACGAAGGAGACAGGATTGACAGGATCGGACGGACGGAAAGAAGGAAGAAAGGGAATATCGATTGTTGAATATTGAACAAGGAATGACGAAGGAAAGCTTCGTTTGACCCGTTGCCGCAGCCGAGGCCTCAGAGAAAACCGACGAATACGGAAAATCGAGCAAGCTACGTCGAGTGACTTCGTAGCGAAATCGGGTCACAATGGGTTTCAAACCAAATCTTCAATTGCTCACCTTGCCTGCCAGGATTCCCCCTCGATGCCGACCCTCCACCGCCGTCACTTGCTCGCAGGCGCCGCAAGCACCGCAGCCACGCTTGTCGCCACACGATCTTCGTCCGCCGCGGCCCTCGACGATCGGCCGGAACAGCCATTCCGCTACTGTCTCAACACGAGCACAATCCGAGGCCAGAAACTCAAGATCGAGGAAGAAATCGATATCGCGGCCAAGGCTGGCTACGACGGCATTGAACCGTGGCTCAACAAGCTCAGCACTTTCCAGCAAGCGGGCGGCAAGCTGTCCGATTTGCGAAAACGGATCGACGATGCTGGGCTCCGAGTGGAGGGTGCCATCGGGTTCGCCAACTGGATTAGTGATGACGAGTCTGCTCGGCAAAAAGGACTTGAGAACGCCAGAAGGGACATGGACATTGTCGCCCAGATCGGGGGAAACCGGATTGCAGCGCCGCCTGCCGGAGCGACTCGCCAAGCTGGGTTGGACCTCTTTCAGGCCGCTGAGCGATTTGGACGATTGGTTGACCTGGGCGCCGAAATGAGCGTCGCCCCCCAACTCGAGCTATGGGGTTTTTCGAAGAACCTCTCGCGAGTCGGTGAGTTGTTGTTGGTCGCCGCCGAGTGCGGTCGGCCCGATGTGGGACTGCTGCCCGACGTTTATCACATCTACAAAGGCGGTTCCGACTTCGCCTCGCTCAGCATGATTCGCGGCAAATCCATGAATCTGTTTCACATGAATGACTATCCTCTGGACCCGCCTCGCGAGACAATTCGGGACGCGGAGAGAGTCTATCCGGGGGACGGAAAGGCACCGATTCAGCAGATACTCCAAACGATTCATGGCTCTGGTTTTCGCGGAACACTGTCGCTCGAGCTATTCAATCCGAACTACTGGAATCAAGATCCGCTGTTGGTCGCAAAAACTGGGCTAGCCAAGATGAAAGCCGTCGTCGCTGCGGCGAAACTCACCGCCTAACAGCCGGAATAGGCCGGTCGGCCATTTGGCGAGAGGAGCGATCAATGCCACATGATGAACAGCTAGTCTGCGGGTGCGGCGCCGAACTGAACCGGCCCATGCCGGTCCGATGCCCGTCATGCGGAGTGGTTCTTTCCCGGGTTCGCGTGCATTGGTGGAGCTATCTGATGCCCTTGCTGATCGTGGGAGCGCTCTTCACGCTCCTGATCGGCTACCTCTACTGGATGAGCGGCGGATAGGGGCCGAGCCGAGGTCGAATTGGCGGCTGAGACAGAGGCCTCAATGCCCTGTTTTCCTGCCAATTTGGATGGTGGCGTTGCCGGATAACCTGGACTACACTCTACGGGGTCCGAGCAGCCAGTTCGCAGTCCTAGCGAGCTGGCTTGCGGCACAACGGCGCGCGACCGTTTCGGCGGCGCCACGGAAGAATTCTTCTTCTCGATACAGCTCGTTCAATCAAGCGGTAACGCAATTCATCCCTCGGCGAGGTTGCTATGTCTGAAGATCCCACCACGAACGAACCGTCTGACGAACCGGTCGTCGACTCGACCACCGATTCACCGTCGGCAGATTCAACGCCGGCAGAACCAACGCCGTCGGAATCCGCGGCGCCCGCGCCTACGGCGCCGCCGGCGTCGAACACGCGAACGATCGTGCTGTTCGTACTGCTTGCCATCGCGCTCTCCGCTCTGGGTTACGACCGTTTCGTTGCGCGCCCGGCAGTGGCGGCGGCCCATAAGATGATCAACGACAAAGCAAACGAACGATCGACGTCATCCAAGAAGCAGTTGGACAACACCGAAGTCGCCAAGCTGTTTGGACGCGAGCCGTCCGAGCACCTTGAGGGTAAACATTATTGTGTGGAGAAGTTCTCTTGGATGGGCGGTCTGCCGTGGCGGACATACGATTGCTGGGTCGTCTATTCGCCCAGCAATGACGGCGATAAGAAGACGTACCGATTTAATTCCGCCTATCTGAACGAAGAACCTGAAGAGCAATACATGCCAGGTTTCAAAGACACGGTAGCCGAGGAAGCACCGCTTCCGGGGGATCCAAGCGGATTCGGCCCTCCCGGTGGCGGCCCTCCCGGTGGTGGTCCTCCCGGTGGTGGTCCTCCCGGTGGTGGCGGATTCGGACGGCCACCCATTGAAGGCGGTCGACCGCCCGGTGAAGAGCCAGGCGACGATGAGCCTAAGGAAGGCGATCAGCCGAAGGAAGGCGCCGAGAGGAAGATCGTAAGCAGCGACCCTGCCGCCAAGAAGGACGCTG
>CAZMNY010000060.1:6547-37486 GCA_964567745.1 uncultured Pirellulaceae bacterium
AGAAGAAAGACGCTGAGAAGAAAGACGCTGAGAAGAAAGACGCTGAGAAGAAAGACGCTGAGAAGAAAGATGCTGAGAAGGAAGATGCCTAGTATCGGTCGCGTCAGTTGAGCTCAGCGGGCTCGCTTTGGTAGCCCGCGAGCCGACGATGCTGCAGGGCGTCAACACTTGCGGCGAACGATGCTATTGAGGTTCAGAGCCGCCGGGGAAATCGAAGTGGTGAATTTTTGCGATTCGCCAATGCGATTCGTTGATCGGCGGGATGTATCTCCGCTCCACTTCAAATATGACCGCCTCATATTCTCCGCCGTCGCCCGCGAATTGCATTACGACCTTGTCGACTCCGTGACGTGTCGATACCGTTAGCATCTTCACAAACGTGGGCAGACTCTTGCTGCGGACAACGACCGCGGCCCCGTCGTCTTCAAAAAACTTGTTCAGTTGCTGACCCTTCGTGACAATCTTGGACATCGCAATGGCCTTCAATGTCGGGTCTTCGATGTCCAATTCGATCTCTTGCGGGCCATAGAGCGTTTCCAAGTCGACACCGGCCGCATTGCGATCGGTGTATTCGAGCGTCAATTCGTAGGCTTGCGGCAGCTTGCCGTCGATCACGAGCTTGCACCAAGAATCGACGTGCTCGCGGGCTTGAGTCGTTAGGGTGTGCCTGCGGGAGAGATGACGAGTTGGCGCGGCGACGAGCGTGAAAGCGGAGAGGAAGATTGCCAGGCCGGCAATCCCGGCACCGGTAAGATGTTCAGTTTTGCGAATCCCTCGCAAGGCGACTAACGCCAAGAACCCGGCCAGGATTGGTGCAATCCAAAGCGCCGGCGACGCGAACGCGCTCAGCGAGAGCATTGCGAGGATCAGCGCGGTTACTGCGGATCGACTGATCGTACGGTAGTTTTCAAAATCGCCTTGTTCGCTCCAAGCGACCTCAGACTTGAACTCGGACATGTGACACTCGCAAATCCCAATTAGGCCAGATTTCCCGCATCGTTACGCAGTGCATACGCCTTCCCGAAGCATAGCATTCAAGCGGGATACGTCAGAGGAGCCATTTTCGTTCAATCGACCGTGTACTCTTCGACGGCCTCAAAGTTCTTCCGTCGCTCATAATATTTGTGGGCGAAGTCGCCATCGGGATCAAACTGGCGATCGCCATTCTTGAGCGCTCCCGCGGACCAGGTTCGCACGAAAGCGGCCCACTGTTGTCCGGGGCGGAACATCAAAAACGTCGCTGAGTCTGGCGATTCAAAGGCACCTTTGAATGCGTTGGCTTGAATGGGCGCCGTGTGAATCGTGAACGTAGTGAAGCAGATGAAGACCCAAGCCACCAGGATCGCAAGCACGCTTCGTCCCGCCATTTCCAGCGGCATGACAAACTTGACGCGGTCATGCGACAACAGGTCGGTGGCAAGGCGTAAGAAAGCGAATGAAACGGCAAACAGAGCCCACAAGATAAGGCAGTCCCAGACATACGTGAGCGCGTTATCTTTTTCGATAATCTTTTTAACGATCGGTTCGTAGAAATTCGTCGCAATCATTCCGGCCAAGAGGATGTTGATCAGACTGATCGCGTTGTTCCATAGTCCTTGAAACCAGAGAACGGCTGCGACCGCTACGAAGACGACGAGGAGGAGCAGAGTGAGCATTCGTGGTTAATTCCTGAGCGGAAGTTGAATCCAGTTTGGGCATTGATGAGGCGACGCGGGCCTCGTTTCGACTCGGATCGTCTTAGGTCTTTAGCACTCGCTGCAATTCGTTGAGCGAAGTCACGCCCTGAGCGACCAAGAGGATTCCTTCCTCTTGGATATTCCGGGTGCCTCCTTGTTTTGCAATTTGGCGAAGGCTATCCAGATTAGGCTTATCAACGAGCCCGTTGCGCAAGGGATCGGTCACCTCCAACAGCTCAAAAATTCCGATCCGGCCGCGATACCCGACCCCGTGGCAATCGGGACAAACCTCCGGCTCGCCCTTCTTGGTCTCCTGACCTGGCGGCGGCGGCTGCCATTCGCGGTAGAGAAACTGCACTCTTCCCTGCGGAATGCCTAAGCGCTGGAGCAACTGCGGCGGCGGTTCGTAAGGCTGCTTGCAGCTCTTGCACAATCGCCTCACAAGACGCTGATTGATAACGGCGGTCACCGCTTGCGCGAATTCCTCGGCCGGCGCTTTCAGCAGCAACACTCTCAGCAGCGCTTCCACCGCTTCTTTGGCCCGCACCGAGACGACCACCAAACGATCTTCGACGTTAACTTGTTCGCAAAGCTTCCGCACCGTTTCCGCGTTTGGCAAGTCCGGCACGACGAACGCGTCGGGTTGTTTCAACGACAGATTGTGGATCATCTGATCAGGTGTTTCGCCGGCTGCCGCGTCATACTCGGCGACGTCCAAGTTCTCGATGTAGGGCAGCAAGTTGGCCTTGTCTTGGATCGATGAAAAGTCGCGGAGCATTCGGTCGGTATGGTTGATTGCGGCGACTGTCGACGTGGTCAGCCCGCCTTGAGGAAGCGAGGAGATGATCACAATCCCCTTTTGCTTCAGAAATATAGCCGCCCGATCCCTCAGCTTTTCGCGCATTCCAAGTTGTTCGAGCGTCTTGAGGTTCTTCCCTCCATCGTCGATGTCCAGCAGTGCTCGTTCACCCGTGGGAGTTCCCTGGGTCGTCAATGTGAGAGTCCATTTGTCTCGCGCGACCTTGAACTTGACGTATCCCTCCTGCCTGGAGCGACGGTCCTCGATTTTCATGTTGCACATCTTCTTCAAGACGGCCAGCAACATGTCGTACGATTCGCGATCGCGCGGGTCGAGGTTGTGCCAAAGGCCATCGACCTCATACTTCACAGCGACGCTGTCCTTGGTGTAGTCCAGCACGCAGCGGCTCGCACGCTTCCGCTTAATGTCGTCGACCAGTTCTTTGAGGGACACGAAGGCGGGCGACTGTCGAGCAGAGATCAGGTTGGTTTGGTTGTCGGCTTCGGTCGGCGCGGAATGGCAAGAGAATTCGATCGGCGGGCCGTCCTCGTACGACATTTTCTTTTGCGGCTTGGCCTTGCGCTTCTTACCGATGTTCATGAACCACAATTTGATGTGGGCCGCCGTCATCACTTTTTCATCGTCTTGGACTTTCGCGTTTCGCTGGAACACATAGATTCCGATTGGCACAAAGTATGCCAAAACGACAAGTCCGATGCTAATGGCGTAAAGCGGGATGACGAGAGCGACGATGGCGAAGATCGGCAAAAAGGAAAAAACGATAATTGGATTCCAAATGTGCGCGGGCATGCCGATGCCCTCGCCGATCTCGTCGGTGTCGCGACTGACCCAGTCGGTCGTATAGACCCACATCAGGAAAACGATCCAGAGACCCAGGATTTTGGGCCAAGCCAAATAGAAGCCGGAGCCTCGCTCGAGAGGATCGCCCGAATAGGACCAATCCTGAGCGTATGCCCATTCCGGACCAACCAGCAAAATCAGGCAGGCGCCGGCGAACACAATCAGGTTGCGATTCATCAAAGGATTCCAGGTTGCGATACGTTGATGCCTTTTAGCGCCATCTTCAATGCATCGGGGTTGGGGGCGACTTGGAAGGCCGTTGGCCGATCGATCAGTCTGTCATCGATCAACTGTTTCAAACTCATCGTGAAATCTTGCATTCCCTCCGCGATGCCAATCCGGATCGCGTCGGGCAACTTGTGGTCGTCGCCTTCCAAGACGAGCTTCACAATCATCGGCGTGAAGAACATGATCTCCACCGTCGGGACTCGGTGCACGTCCTCGCGAATCGTCGGCAACAGTTTCTGAGCCACAATTCCCTTCATGTTGAAGGCGATCGCGCTGCGAATAGCGCCGTGCATTTCTTCGGGGAACAAGTCGAGAACACGTCCGATCGTGGTCGCGGCGCTGGACGCGTGAATCGTTCCGTAGACCAAGTGCCCCGTCTCTGCGGCGTGGATCGCCGTCATGAACGTCTCTTCATCACGCATTTCGCCGACGAGCATCACGTCGGGGTCTTCACGCACGGCATGCTTCATCCCGATTGCGAAGTCCTTTACGTCCAAGCCGACTTCACGTTGATTGATCAGACATTTGTCCTGAGTGAACACGAATTCAATCGGGTCTTCGAGCGTCAGGATATGCTTGCGATACTTGTTGTTGATGTAATTCAGCATCGACGCAATCGTGGTCGATTTGCCCGATCCGGTGACACCGGCGAGAAGCACCATGCCCTGGTCCCAGTTACACAGCTTTTCAACTGCTCCCGGCAGATAGAGACCTTCAAACACCGGGATAAAGTTGTTAATTCGGCGAGCCACCAAGCCGATGCGGCCGAGCTGGGTGAGCATGTTGACTCGGAATCGCCAGGAGACGCCATCGACATCGCAGACGTGGGCAAAGTCGCAGCCGCCGTCTTCGTCGAAGATGCGTCGAGTGCGATCGTCCATCATCGGAAGCAGCAGTTTGACCATCTCCTCGGCGTCGACCGGGCCTCGGTTGAGCGGCCTGAGTTCGCCCTTGGTTCGCACCATCGGAGGGCTATCGACCTTCATGTGGAGGTCAGAGCCTTCGAGCTTGACGAGAGCCCGGAAGTACTTGTCGACCTCCAAGTCCTCACGAATGTTCATCAAGCGTTTGGCAAGATCATCCGCGATGTCTTCGCCGGTACGCTCAGTCGATGGTGCTTCCGACTTACTCGACACCATAATTATGCTCCTAGGGAAGCGAGGCGAACGGGCACGCCCATTTCCGCCATGATCTGTTTGGTTTGTTGAATCGTGTATTCGCCGAAGTGAAAAATGCTCGCCGCCAAAGCCGCGTCAGCTTTGCCGAGCGTGATTGCTTCGGCGAGGTGTTCGGGCTTGCCGGCGCCGCCGCTGGCGACCACGGGAATCGAAACCGCCTCGCTGACCGCCGCGGTGATTTCGAGATCGTAGCCGTCCTTGACGCCGTCGCAGTCCATGCTCGTCAGGACAATTTCACCCGCTCCCAATTGTTCGACTTCCTGAGCCCAGGCGACCGTTTCCAGGCCGGTGGTCGTTCGACCGCCGTTGATGTGGACTTCCCAGACTTCTCGGCCGTCGCGTTGCACGCGCTTGGGGTCGATGTTGACGACGATGCACTGGCTCCCAAATCGTAAGGCCGCCTCACGCACGAAATCTGGGTTCTGGCAGGCGGCTGAATTGATCGAGACTTTGTCGCTGCCTGCGTTCAGTAGAGCGCGAATGTCTTCAAGCGTTCGCACTCCGCCCCCCACCGTCAGCGGCATGAAGACCTGCTCGGCCGTTCGCTCGACGACATCGATCATGATGTCTCGCTTTTCATGGCTGGCCGTTATATCGAGAAAGACCAGCTCGTCAGCGCCCTCTTGTTCGTAGCGCGCAGCCACCTCGACGGGATCGCCCGCATCGCGCAGGTTGAGGAAGTTCGTGCCCTTAACCACACGCCCCAAATTGACGTCCAGGCAGGGAATCACACGCTTTGCGAGCATGAGAGGCTATGGGGTGTCCAAAAATGTCGGCAAGTTTGAGTCGAGCACTAAAAAAGCGGCTTCAAAAGCAGCCGCAAATCCATACTAATCACTCCGCTGCGGCGGCGTGCGGTTTGATCGATGGAAACGATCGTCATGAGGTGGATGCGTGGCTTGAATGAGCGGTCCCTGCGTACCTATGGTGCGAGCAAGCCAAGCTCCTACTCTAAGTCGATCCGATACCCGGGTCAACTAAGCGAAGAGCCCGTGAAACACGGGAAATGAGCCAATACTTGGACCTAGGGCCGAGCCCGTGAGTGGGCCAGGGGAAGCCAACCGCCGTTTTCCTTGCTGCTGGCCACGCATTGCTCGATGAAATACATGCCTTCGACGCCGTCGTTCACATTCGGATAAATCGTGTCCCGCCGCTCGAACGGCTCACCCGACGCTCGTTTCACCATGTCATCGTAGGCGGCTCGGTAGACGTTGGCGAAGGCCTCGAAAAACGCCTCGGGATGCCCCGACGGCAAACGGCAAGCCGCCGCGCCCGTCTCGGTCATGTAGGGCGCGTTGGGGTCGCGAGTGTAGAGCCGATGAGGTTGGCCGTTGGTTCGAACTGTCATCACATTCGGCTCCTCCTGCCGCCATTGCAATGAACCCTTCGTGCCGTCGATCTCGATGAACAGATCGTTTTCACGCCCGTGGCTGATCTGCGACGCGCTCAGCGTCCCCAAGCCTCCGTTTTGGAATCGAATCACGGCCGTCCCGTAATCGTCCAGTTGGCGGCCTTCTTCGAACGAGCGAAGGTGGCAGCTGATTTGCTCGGGCATCAAACCCGTCATATAACGGGCAAGATTGAAGGCGTGGGTGCCGATGTCGCCGAAGCATCCCGCCGCCCCGCTCTTCGCCGGATCCGATCTCCAAGAAGCCTGCTTGTGATCGCTGGTTTCCAGTCGAGTGCGCAACCAGCCCTGCATGTAGCAGACTCGAAACGCTTGGATTTCACCGAACTCGCCGGCTTGGATCATCTCGCGGGCCTGGCGGACCAAAGGGTAACCCGTGTAGTTGTGAGTTACCGCGAAGACGACGTCAGAGTTGTCGACCGCGGCGGCGAGCTCTTCTGCTTGAGCCAAATTGAACGTCAGCGGCTTATCGCAAATCACGTTGAAGCCCGCGTCCACAGCCGCTTTGGCGATCTCGAAGTGGGTGTGGTTGGGAGTCGCAACCGAGACGAAATCGATCCGCTCGTCGGCCGGCAATGCAAGCTCTCGCTCGATCATTTCGGTGTAAGACGAGTAGGCTCGGTTTTCTGCGATATCGTAATCGGGCGCCGACGCCTTGGCTCGTTCGGGATTCGACGAAAGCGCGCCAGCCACCAATGCGGCTCGGTTGTCCAGCACGGCGGCCGTTGCATGCACGCGGCCGATGAAAGAACCCTGACCGCCGCCCACCAACGCCATTCGCAACTTGCGATTCAATTCACCGTTTGTCGCCATAGCTCAACCACTCCCAAACCAGCACTCGAGAATTTACAACAAATGTTGTTCTAACAGATTCTCGGGCCGTTGTCGGTCGCGCCAAGCCATGGCTTGGCGGATTTGCACCGCGCTTTGCTCCTGAAATTCTACTCCTGAATGTCGATGGCTCGGGCTTTGCCTTTTCCGATCAACTTCATCGGCATAATCCCTTGATTACCGACTTGGGTCGCGATTTGATTGCTCCATGGCAACCCGTAGGCGGCATAGTTGCCCGTGTTCGAGTCGACCACGTAGACCAGCGAATCGGCTGGGCGGAACCCGCCGGCTCGCACACGAAACGCCGCTCGTCCTGTGACCATCAAGTACGACGGCTTCTTGCCTCGCTCGACGCCCAGATCGGCGACCACGTTGTGCTTGAACATTCCGCCGATCAAACCGGTTCTTGCATTGAGAACGGAGCAGGTGATCTCGCCCGTCAGGAAATCGAGAAAGAAGATCCCCTCGACGCCATCCGCGACGGCGCCCGTGGCGATGGCGAAGTTGTCGCTGCCGTGGGTGGCTGAGGCATGAAGAGCATGTTCGGGCAAGACGGGCTGCGGTGTTGAGCGGAACGCGCCGATGGCACCGAACAACATACCGAGTCCGAAAACGAGTCCAATTCCAATTCCGGCACTAAAGTGAAGCCACTTTTTCATTGTCCCATCCCTTATTAATTGTGCGAAGTTGCAGCCCGCCGTCAATTCGCGAAATTCAACAGAATTCCGGTTTTTCCCCTGCGGACATTGGTTTCGTTGTCAGCTGCTCGGTCCGTCGTCATTGTACGGCTCGCGATACCCCCTCGCAAACGTTCTCGAGCGAGTCGCAGCCGGTTGACTCCTCGCCAAAGATACGCGGAATTTCCCATTCTCCCAATAGAAAACCTGCCATCCGGTCTCAAGTCGAACTGCCCAATCGAACCGGAACCGTTCAACCCCCACCCCCTCTTCACGCGCCCTGCGGATAATGAAAGACTAAGACGATGAATATCTCACTCAATGGCGAGCCCCATGTGGCCCCAAATAGCGCTTCGCTAGCTGATCTGCTCCGCGATTTGCAGATTTCGTGTCGAGAAGTCGCGGTTGAGGTGAATCTCGAGTTGATACCTCGAGACGAGCACGAGAAGCATACTCTCGTTGAAGCGGACCGCGTTGAAGTCGTTCGATTGGTCGGCGGAGGTTAAGCAGCGATGACTCAAACCAACATCGAAAACAGCTCGGCAGCCGACGCTGGCGTGAGGATCGGAGACCAGCATCTCCGGAGCCGGTTGATCGTGGGGACGGGCAAGTACGACAACCTCGACGAGATGCGAGATTCGATCGATGCATCGGGCGCCGATTGTGTCACCGTGGCCGTTCGACGCGATCGATTGTACGACCGCGAAGGCCAGAATGTGCTGGACTTTCTCGATCTGAGTAAGACCGTCTTGTTGCCAAACACCGCGGGTTGCTACAACGCTCAGGACGCTGTCAGGACCGCCAGGATGGGGCGAGAAATTCTCCGCAACCTAGGCAATTCCGGCGCGGATTGGGTCAAGCTCGAAGTGCTCGGCGACAGTAAGACATTGCTGCCCGACCCGATGGCGACGCTCGAAGCGACCGAGCAGCTTGTCGACGAGGGCTTTCAGGTCCTCTGCTATACCAGCGACGATCCCGTCACCGCTCGGCGACTCAAACAGGCCGGTGCCGTGAGCGTCATGCCGGCCGGCAGTCCCATCGGATCGGGCCAAGGCATTCTCAACCCCAACAACATTCGCATATGTCTCGAATACCTCAAGGACGGCGACCCGGATTATCCGGTCATTGTCGACGCGGGAGTCGGTACAGCCAGCGACGTCGCATTCGCGATGGAACTTGGCGCCGACGGTGTGCTTCTCAACACGGCCATCGCCCACGCTCGCGATCCGGTCGGTATGGCTCGAGCCATGAAGGCCGCTGTGCAAGCCGGTTGGTGGGCCAGCCAATCGGGCCGAATTCCCAAACGACTTTACGCCACCGCCAGTAGTCCCGAGGACGGCGTCGTCGCCTCACATCCCTATCCGCGCGGCAGTTAAAGCTGTCTACCCGCCAGAGAGTGCGCCGACCATTATTCCCAACAAGACCATAATTGGGAGCACGATCAGGACGGGTGCGAAAATGGCCAGTGCCGCTTTCCCGCCCGAGATCTCGTGCGCGCGGGAGAGCCCTACGATCAATGCAATCAGCATGAAGATAGGGGCCACCACGTACGAGACGCAAGGAATCACGTAGATCAGAACGGATGACCCCAGGCTGAAACATACAACCCGGTAAGTCGTTTCGAAGCCTCTGCGGGCCCCGCCAAGCATCATTAGGATGACGTGAAGCACGCCAGCCTGAATGAAACTGTTCAGGATCACGCCGGGGATCGCAATGCCGATCGATATGACAGCCGATATCAAGATGGTGACCAAACTGCCTCCAATCGCGGCGGCCAATCGCTCGCCGTCGACATTTTCTGCCGAGGCCAATCCGAGACCCAAACCCGCGAACATCCCCACCAACGCCCATCCGAAGATAGCAGCAATGGCGATGGCCATCGTGAGGCAGAGATAACCCATTGGCGAGCCAAGCCCGCCCGTGCAGCGCATTCGTGAAAACGCATCGCTCGGGTTGAGCAGCACCATTTTCGCGGTGCGACTGAGTTTCGCGTCGCCTTTGTTTCTTTCCCAAGGCAGTCCCGAGCGATCGCCACTGCTGATTGGCTTTTGCGGCTTCCCCATGGAAGAAGAGGTCGGCGAAGCAAACGGGTTGGGCGATGACGAGAGTCCTCCGCCCACAGCGGGTGCCGCGTTCGATTCTGCGGAGGCCCAATCGTATGGGTTGTCGGGACCCGAGCCGCCAGCGTTTCCTAGCGGCGTCAGACCACCGGAATCGACGGGCGTCAGACTGGCGGGGCCGACCGGCGTCAAGGTCGGCAAGGCGTCGCCTTGAGCTGGGGTGAGTCCGCCGACGGGTGCCAAGCCTCCGCCGACAGGCGTCGAGCCCCCGCCTCCCGCCGTCTCGTTGCCTGTTGGCGTGAGCCCTGGCGAACTGTCAACGGGAGTGAGTCCAGCGGGCGCCGGGGCACCGCCTACGGGTGTCAATCCCGCCGCGCCTCCAGCTGCTGTCGCGGTGCCGTCCGTCGCTGAGGTCGGCCGTGAGACGGGAGTCAAACCGGCAAAGTTATTCGAGTCGGGGCGAGGCGCGAGCCCTTCGAGGGGCGACAGAGGATCGGCTTGTACGAGCGGTGCCGGTTTGGGCGACAGATCGAAATCGGGTGCCTTGCTGGGCGTAGACGCAGCCGGTTGAGCGGGAATTTGAAAGATCGAACGGCAGTGCGGGCACCGCCCCATCTTGCCCGCTGTTTCTCGAGGCGTGGCGACTTCCTCTCCGCAACTCGGGCAATCGAATTGAATGTCCTCGTCAGCCGCCGCTTCGAGTTCTGGCGTCGACTGTGCGACCGGCTGAGTCGGCTTGGAAACGGCTGGCTCGGAAACGGGCGCGCTTGGCTTGGAAACAGTCGAGGCGGGCTAGGAAGCGGACGGGATCTTCAAGACCAGATCGCAATGCGGGCACTTTCCTTTTTTGCCTTGCGATCCCGGCGGCGTGCGAACCAACTTCGAACAGCTGGGGCAATCAAATGCGACTCCTTTCTCGTTCGCCGAGCCGGGTTGGGCATTGGAAGGCTTTTCGTTCGACTCGCTTTCCGACTTGGGAGGAGTCGATTCGGAAGGAATGTCCATCAGCGCCTGGCAATGTGGACACTTACCCTTCTTGCCAGCCACGCTTGCAGGCGTACGAACCAGTTTGCCGCACGACTTGCAATCAAATTCGATTGAGCCAGAGGCAGCCGGTTTCGATGGCTTGTCCGGCGACTCGCGAATGGCGGCGCGCTTTCGTTTCTTCTTTGCTTCAGGCGCAGGGGACGTTGAGCTCGGAATACGAAACTTTGACTCGCAGCTAGGGCACTGGCCCATTTTTCCGGCAGCGGACGCGGGCGTCGAAACGCTGTGTTGGCAACTCGGGCAGAAAAACTGAATCGACTCGGGAGCCGACGGTTTTGCCTCGGGTTTCGCGCTCGAATCGGTGCGTGGTGCTGTCGATTGACGTGGGATTCGAACGACCGCGTCGCAGTGCGGACATTTTCCTTTCTTGCCCGCCGCCGTAGCTGGCGTACGCACCAGTTTGTTGCAGCCCTTGCAAATAAACTCGATCGGGCCGGACGTATGCGTCTCGCTATCGTCCGAGTCAAATCCGAGCAGCAGGTCGTCTTCGTTGACGGAATCGGTCTCGGATTTCTCCGGTATCTTTACTTTTGCCTTGCATTTGGGGCATGTCCCGGTGCGTCCCCGCATCGCGTCGGGAGTTCGCGCGAGGTTTCCGCAATGGTTGCAGTGAAACTCAATCGGCATCTTCGTAACAACTCCTAGAGCTCCCAAGGGAGCCAACTCCGACTCGAATCGAGCCTGCCAGCTTTGTTTGCTCTCGCCGGTTGCACGATCACGTGCTGCTTGCACGGATGCCTTGTTCAACCACGGACCACGTGGTGGTAGTTCGTTCCAAACGAACAGATATCAACTACTCAGCATAACAACGACCGGCCGTTCCGGCCAGAATTCGAGCCTTCCGGGCGACCCCCGCCGATTCCTCAAGGTCGGCTTGGTTGCTATCGTGTTGCCATGTCCAAATTATTGACCGCCGACGAGATCTTGGGGCCGGAGGGCCGGATTGCGGGACGCCTCGAGCGTTACGAGGAGCGGCCGCAGCAGTTGGAAATGGCTCGAGCCGTCGCGGAATCAATCGCCTCGGAAAATCACTTGATCGTGGAGGCCGGGACGGGGGTGGGTAAGAGTTTCGCCTATTTGACTCCCGCGATCCTCTGGGCCACGGAGCCAGGCGCCAAGAGCCGCCGAGTGGTGATTTCTACCCACACGATTAGCCTCCAGGAACAACTGCTGTCCAAGGACATTCCGCTGCTCAACGCCGTGATCCCCCGCGAGTTTTCCTCGGTGCTCGTCAAAGGCCGAAACAACTACCTCAGCCGACGCCGACTCGATACCGCCGTCTCTCGATCCAACACCCTATTCAACAACGAAACCGAACTGAACGAACTCCGCAAAATCCGTCAGTGGACCCGAGACACGCTCGACGGTTCTCGAAGCGATCTCCAATTTCGTCCGACGGCCACTGTTTGGGGCGAGGCGTCGAGCGACAGCGGGAACTGCCTGGGACGTTCGTGCGGCTCGTACAACGATTGTTTTTATTACCAAGCGCGGCGCCGCGTCGAACACGCTCAGATCATCGTCGTAAACCACGCGCTGTTCTTCAGCGACCTCGCCCTGCGGCGGCTCAATGTCAGCATCTTGCCCGACTACGACGCCGTGATCTTTGACGAAGCCCACACATTGGAATCCGTGGCCGGTTCGCATCTCGGCCTGACGATTACCAGCGGCCAAATCGACTACACGTTGAACCGCCTATACAACGATCGCACTCAAAAGGGTCTCTTGCGACACCACAATTTGAAGGCGGAGGAGCAAGAGGTCGATCGCTGTCGAGTGGTCGCTGAACATTTCTTCGACCGCATTCTGGATTGGAGCGAGCGCGAAGAGAATCGAACCGGGCGCGTGCACGAACCGTTCCTGGACCGCAATCAGTTGTCGCCGGTGCTCAATAAGCTCGCCGGCATGATCGGCAGACACGCTCGCGGTTTAACCGACGCGTCCGAGCGAAAGAATCTCGAGTCGGCTTCGGACCGGCTCAAGTCGCTCAGCAGCGGAATCGATGATTGGGTGAAACAGTCGTCGGCCGGCCATGTCTACTGGACAGAAAACATCGCCTCGCGGTACGGGCGCCGCACCTCGCTCAGTTCGGCGCCCGTCGACGTCGGCCCGCTCCTCCGCGAACAGCTTTTTCAAAAGACGAAGACGGTCATCATGGCCAGTGCAACGATGGCGGTCGGCAAGGGCGAATCGCCTTTCGATTTTCAGAAGACGCGGCTGGGCATCACCCACTGTGGCACGAAGAAGTTGGGCAGCCCATTTGATTTTCGTCGCCAAGCCTCGCTGATCGTCGTACGTGGTATGGCGGATCCGTCGCGTGATCGAAAGAGGCACGAGTCGCAGTGCCAGGAGATGGTTCGCCGCTACGTCGAGCGAAGCGATGGTCGAGCGTTCGTTTTGTTTACGTCCTACTCGATGATGAAGAACGTGGGACAGGCGCTCACACCCTGGTTGGCCGCCAACGACATGGCGCTCTACAGCCAAGCAGACGGCACGCCTCGCAGCAGGTTGCTCGAGCAGTTCAAAGCCAACCCACGCGGCGTGTTGCTCGGCGTCGACAGTTTCTGGCAAGGAGTCGACGTTCCCGGCGACGCGCTTCAAAACGTGATTATAGCCAAACTGCCATTCGCCGTCCCCGACCACCCCTTGCTGGAAGCTCGCTTGGAGGCAATCCGCGAGGCTGGCGGCAACCCCTTTGCGGATTATCAACTGCCGCAGGCGGTCCTCAAGTTGAGACAGGGATTCGGACGCTTGATTCGCACGGATCAGGACCGAGGCATCGTGGTGATTCTCGATCCACGCATCTACACGAAGCCCTACGGCCGCGTGTTCATCGATTCGCTGCCCGATTGCGAACTGGTCGAAGAGTCGTACGAGGCCAGCCCCAACTCGGCCGATTTCGGCAGCTAGTTACGTTGCCTCTCAACGTCGCCTTGCAACGTCGTCTTTCGCTCCGCGAAAGTGGCGCTTGGTCCGCCAAGAGGCGGTCTCGGGAGTGCCAAGTGCACGAATGACCCCGACGAGCTTTGCGTCGTGCCGGTGAATCAGGTTCATGAGCTAAACGCGCCGCCAACTCGGTCGCCAAGACATCCTAGACATCTGAGGTTTTGACAAGTGGTTTTCAGGCATTTTGGACGTTTCCATTTGTAGGTTTCAAGAAGGCGATGATGTCTGGGTTTTTTCGCTTAATTGTCTCGAGGTAGGCAGCTGCGTCGTATGCAGTCCTCGTTTTCCAAACGCATGTGAGGATGCGGATCCATCGGGAGGCGTTGCCCGTAGGCTACGTTGAGGTAGGCCGTTGGCCAACGGGGTGCGCGGGGCGACGCGGATAGGTGAGTCGGGTACGTTGCCCCCAAGGGCAACGCTGTGAAGCGAATTGGGCGAGGCTATCGACGGTCGAGGAATCGCTTGCCCTTGGCTTGGAAGTGCCGAACCGACGATGTTGTGTGCCCCGGGCTTGGAAGTGCCGAAGTGCGCGCTTAGCCCAGTGGCACACCGAATTTCTTGCTTCTACGACAAAAGACGGTGCCTGCATTTGAGATTTCGCTCGTGGCGGATTAGGATCACCGACAAGCCTTTGGACTGCCCGGACCATCATCATAGGACTTGCAACGATGCCCTCACGAAGACGATTCATGGCCCTTTCCGCCGCCGCTGCAGCCGGGGCGACATTGTTTGATGTTCCCGCCATCTTGAAAGCTGCCGAAGGCGATAAAGCGTACGGCGGATTGCCGATGGGCGCGCAGAGTTATTCGTTGCGAAAGTTCAAAGTCCACGAGGCGATTCGGCACTTGCAAGGCATGGGCCTGCACCACGTTGAATTCTACTCCGCTCATCTTCCCTTGAATGCGGATGCCGGCAATATCCGCGAGCTCAAAACGTTGCTCAAGAAGGCCGAAATTTCGATCAGCGCCCACGGCGTCAACGGCTTTACCAAGAATCACGAAGCCAATCGCAAGACGTTTGAGTTCGCCAAGAGAGCAGGCATCAAGAACATTACCGCGAATCCGCAACTCGACTCATTCGACAGCCTCGACAAACTTGTTGCCGAGTACAACATTCGCATCGCGATTCATAACCATGGACCGGGCGCGCTTTATGACAAGATTTCCGACGTCGAGAAAGCGGTCGAGGATCACCACCCGCTTATTGGAGCGTGTGTCGACACGGGCCATTTCATCCGGTCGAAGGAAGATCCGGTCGAAGCCGTGCTCAAACTCAACAAGCGAGTTTTCGCGCTGCATATCAAGGATGAAGAGAAACGCGAGAAACATTCGCGCAATGTCATCATCGGATCCGGCCACTTGGATCTTGTCGGCCTCTTCAAGGCTCTCAAGAAAGTCAAATTCCCGGCGGACGGCGCCGTCTCGTTGGAATACGAAGCCAATCCAGACAACCCGATCGACGACATGAAACAATGCCTCGTCGCCGCCCAAAAGGCCTTCGCCAAAGCGGCCGGCTAGGCAGCGCCTCCTGGGCCGGAATGTTCAGCCCAGGTCGGTCGTCAACTTGCTCGAGGGAATCGCCGAGTTGGCGGAGCCGAACACTTTGCTTTGAGCAAAATCAGCCAACTGAGAATTGGAATATTGTCGAACGAACAGATCGGATGGAGGCAGAGAGGACAGCGCGAATTTGGTTTCCAGAGCGGCACGTTGGCCGGCAATCGGTAGATCACCACATTCATGAAACTGCCCGCGCAGGCCCCAAGTCCGAACAGCCATGCTGCCAGGAACCACGCCAAATCGATGAACGTCTGGCTGAGTTCAATCAACACGTCTCTTCCTCAACGGTCTTCGTGACTACTCCGCCACCAGCCGACGGCTGGACAAAACCCCGATTAAGGGTAGCTCGCCAAGAAGACACCGCGAACGAGCTTCATCGAACCGACAGTGTCATGCCGCCCCAACGACCGTCACAAACCTCAGAACCCATCGCACGCAACCGAGTGCAAAGTGATGAGTGCAAAGTGCGATATGGGAGAGCCCAACGAGCCTTGGAGATCGTCCAGCTTCTGTGCGCCGTTTGCTGCATCGGGTACCAACGTTGCCCCGAAGGGTCCCGAAGGGGCGCAACATACCAACCCAGGGCGGCGCTTGCGGTTTCGCCTCAAGACTTCCCCTGGGCTGGTATGTCGCACCCCTTCGGGGCAACGCGCAGGCGCCCGTCAAGACTCACAAGCTAAAGCGCCGGCATTTGAAAGCTGGACGATCTCCTTGCCTCGTTCGATTTGCCGAAGCGATCCCGATTCTCCGATCGTTGGCCGCCGCCACGAAGGCGTCCTTGACCGATTTATCGCAGGTCGCGTCAACGCAGTTGGCGCTGCCGGAAGCAGACGTCGAGCAACTTGCCTCGCGATCATCTGAGGCGTTTCGAGCCGCCAAGCAATTGATGGGGAATCGCGAGTTTAGCGCTGCGGCGAGCCTGTTGGAGGCTATTCCGCCGTCAGGTCGCGACGAGGTGTTTCAGGCCGTGTTGGCTGAATCCGTTTCCTGTCGAGATGAGGTCGTCAAGTTAATTTCGTCCATTCGACGGGCGCTCCAGTCTGGACGGAGCGGCGACCTTGCCCCAAAAATTGATCGGCTGCTGGCGATCGTTCCCGATGATCGAAAAGTTCAGCGATTGGCCATCGAGGTTCGCGATTCGTTGATGCATGAAGCTCGCAAGCGACTAAAGAACAACGAATACGCAGTCGCGCTGGACGTTCTGCAACGTACGCCGCTGGCCGAACTCGAACTCAAACGACCGGTGGTGGGCACCGACCAAGTGTCGCTGGCGGACGCATGGTGGCGACGGGCCAAAACGGATGCCGCGTATCGCAGCGCGATCCGCCGCCGCGCCAAGCACTGGTACTCAATCGCGATCGAGAATCTGCCTCAAGGGCTGCAGCGAATCAAAGTCGAAATGCGGCTCGATGAGATGGCGCGGGAATCGCTGTCGATTGCGCCGGTAGTCAGCTGGGGGCGAGAGTACGGAGAGGAGTAAGAGTACGAGTAAGAGTGATTAGAGGTAGGGGGCTAAGGGGCCGCCTCGCGCCGCAATTGCGTCGACTTTCTTGCTGACGGCGTCGTCGTCGATCAGTGGCGGGGCGTGGTGGGGTTTGCGTCGAGCGTCGATGACGAGCGGACCCGCGCAGCCCCAGTGCTTGTTGTCGACGAACGCCCCGACTCCATCGATGTCGGAGGCCGGGTTGCTGCGGGTAAAAGTGGACCAGAGAAAATTGCCGATTGATTTGGCGGCGAAGACCGAGTCATCGGAGAGAACGATCAGTCGGAATCTGTTCCAAGACGTACGCCCGTCCAGCGACTCGCAAAACGTTCGCAGGTGCTGATCGTCGGCACCGCAGCTGAGAGCTCGAACGATGACAACTCCGGGAAGCGCCAGTTGAGGATCGGCGAAGCCGTCCGGAAGATCCTCCAAGTCGTTCAGGCTCGTCGCCAATTCAAAACGGGGCTTGCCGACAGCGGCGACGACGACCTTGGAGCCCTGATTCAGTCCGGCACCCGAGTAGTCGAGCGTATCGATGGTCGTGTTGGTTTGAAAATGCAGATCGCGTCGCCAATCGGCGCGAGCAAGCATGTGGACGAAGAAGGACTGCTCATCGCCAACTTGTAGGTTTTCGTCATCGAATTGATTGGCAATCCAAATGAATTTGGCAAGCGACATTTGACCTTGGCCGAGAATCGCATTGGCTTGTGTCAGGAGCTCTTGCGGCTGCGACGGCTCCAGATAGGGCGTGTAGCGTTCGCTTCCGATCGCCAACAGCAGCGGGTGAACGCCGGCGGCGTCGACGGCATTGACTGCCCGCACGCCAGGGATAACGGTTGGAATGATGGGACCGGTCAACTCATGAATGAGTTCGCCGAACGCCGTGTCTTCCTGAGGGGGCCGCCCGACGACGGTAAAAGGCCAAATTGCCTGGCGACGCGCGAAGACTTTTTCAACTTGCAGCACCGGGAACGGGTGCTGGAGGCTGTAGTAACCGAGGTGATCACCGAAGGGGCCTTCCGGCAGCAGCCGATCGGGATGAACCACGCCGCTGATGCAAAAATCGGCGTCGGCATAGATTGGCTTGGCCGCTGCGCCGTGCAGCATGCGAATGCGATGGCCAGCGAGCGCTCCAGCGAAGCCGAGTTCGGACATGCCTTCGGGCAATGGCATGACAGCGGCCAGAGTCATCGCTGGCGTGCCGCCCACGAATACGTTGACTCGAAACGGCTCGCCTCTGGCCAGCGTCCGTTTGTGATGCACGCCGATGCCTCGATGCAACTGGTAGTGCAGACCGACTTCCTCGTCCCCGGCGTAATCGCCTCCGGACAACTGGATTCGGTACATTCCCAGGTTCGAGCGGCGCGTGCCTGGCGAGTGAGGATCCTCTGAATAGACTTGAGGCAGAGTGACAAAAGCGCCGCCGTCGTCTGGCCAACTGACCAGTTGAGGCAGATCGGAGATCCTGATCTGCTCGGTCGCGACAGCTCCGCTCGACACCCGCTTCGGCCTCATCGCCAAGCCGAGCCGAGCGGCGGCGAGGTAGTGAAACGGGCGAGACCAGAAGCGGTTCGGATCTGTTTTCAGCCCGATCAGGCTGCGAACTCGGGCGAGCGTGTCTCGAAACAGAAACCTGGCTCGCTCGATGTCGCCGAACAGATTCGAGACCATCGGAAATCGGCAGCCGACAACGTTGGAGAAAAAAATGGCTGGACCGCCCCGCTGAAAAACGCGGCGATGAATCTCGGCGGCCTCGAGATTGGCTTCAATCGGTTCGTCGATTTCAATCAGTTTGCCGTTGGACTTTAAATCGGCGACACACTGACGAAGCGACCGGTAACCCATGAGAAACTCGAGAAAAGCGGCGTTGGGGCCCAGCGAGAACGAGGCAAGATTAGAACGATTATCGGCAATCTTATCATCCGGCCCGGTTTAGGTCGTTAGCCCATTTGCCCATCTTTTTTCGGCTCATTGACCGCGACAGGAATGGCGAACTGGGCTTAGAATGGATTGACCGGGGCAGGCTGAGGCGACGTGGCATGGGGTCGTGGCATGGGTGGTCGCTCAACGCTTCAAGCAGAAACAAGTTGTGCTCCCCTTACGTAAGTACTGAATCTAGTCTCCAGCGAACTCCGACGAGGATCCTATCGATGTCGCGACGCTATTCTCCCGCCTTCATGAGCTGCGGTCTCCTGTTTGGCCTGCTTGTCGTTGCGGGCTGTCAAGGCGATACGTCGGAACCAGTTGCTGAGGCGAAAAAGTTCGAGGTGGCTGATGAGCCGTCGACGGATCTAGGGGCGACGACCGATCCTGGGCCGACAACGGATCCAGCACCTGCCACGGATCCTGCTGCGACCGATCCTGCTCCGAAAACGGATCCAGGACCGACCACCGTTCCAGGACCGACGACCGACCCTGCCGCTCCGTCGGATCCAGGTCCGACGACGGATCCAGGCCCCGCGCCGAAACGTGATCCAGGCCCGGGAACGCCGAGCAAGACAGCGCCGCCTGCGAAGACATCGAGTGGCGGATCCGATCCGCCCAAGACGCCTGGTGCCGTCAGGCCGCCGGTGGCACCGCCCGGAAACGCGGGCCCTCCGGAAACGCTCGATATTGAAAAGTTCAAACCGGCCGAGAATTTCACGCCCAAGCAACTGGTCGCACACCTTGAAGCGTTGGGCAAAGTCCAACCGACCTCGACGTCCCAACAGGGCCGATACGTTGAGGCTCAAGCCCTTTTGCGAGGCCGTATCTTGGCGAGCGAAAAGCTGATGAACTCATCCGAATCCTCGGTTGAGCAAAAGCTGCTCGGCGTCAGGGTGAAGATCGATTCGCTCAACACGCTCAATCAATTGGGCCTGCCGAACATTCTTGAGCACCTCAAGCAATTCGTTCGAGCTTTGAAGGACCATCCGATTCCCGAGCTCGCAAGCAAAGGCCGCGTCTTGTATTTGGCCGTGGCCACAGGGGACTTAGCCAGCCCGAACGGGACGGACCCGAAATGGGTCGCCGAAGAGGTGCTTGCGGTGTTAAAGGACGAACCCAAATCGATTGAGATGCTTCAGATCACCCAAGAGGCTTCGGTTCATCTGATGCAAATGGGATTCGAGGAAGACGGCAGGCGCTGCGCGGACGCCGTGATCAAGCGATTTGAGGGCGACGAGGACGAAAACATTTCCAAGACCATCGGTAACTTCAAGGAGGGGCTGGCTCTCTCTTCGTTCAAGCTTGGTGAAAAGATCCATGCGGCCATGACGAACAAGAGCGCCGCGGCCGACGTCGTCAAAGCGGCGACTGCCATTTCGAAACTCGAGAATCGCGGCATGCCGACTCTTCAGTTGCTCGCCCAGGCGGCTCAGTACATGGAGTTTGCCGGCCATTACAAAGAAGCGGGACAGCTCAACGACCTGATGGACGTCTCATTTGGCTCGAGCAAAGAAAAACGACTTCAGTCATTGATGAAGGAAGCGATCGGCTCGGCGAAGAAACGACTTGCCCTGATCGGCAAGCCTTTGCCAATCTCCGGCGAGAAAGTCAGCGGCGGCGAATTGAAATGGAGCGACTACGAGGGGAAAGTCGTCCTGATCGATTTCTGGGCATCCTGGTGCCAGCCCTGTTTGGAGGAAATGCCAAACATCAAGGCGAACTACGACAAATACAAGAGCAAGGGCTTTGAGGTCATCGGGTACAACTTGGACAAAGACCCCAAGGCGTTGGCGGCATTTTTTGAGAATCAAAAACTTCCATGGCCGTCCGTGCTTGGAAAGGACGCCAAGAAGCGAGGCTTTGGCATCGATGAATTCGCCAACTCGCTAGGCATCGACGGCATACCGTTCGTCGTCCTGATCGGTCGCGATGGCAACGTCGCCGACATCCACGTTCGAGGCCCCAAGCTTGGCGAAAACCTGGAAAAGCTGCTCGGCGACAAGAAAGCTGGACCAGCCGAGAAGAAGCCAGCCGAGAAAAAGCCCGAAGAGAAAAAGCCAGCCGAATAGAATCGATATTTGTTCGACCGGCGCGCAACTGACTCGCTTCCGCGACTCAACTCAGACTGAGTTCGCCAAGGGTCACGGCTTCGGGATGATCTGCCAGCGAGCGGAGAGCTTGCACGAATCGGCCGCCGTTTTCGTACCATCGATGGGTGCCGAAACGGCACCACGTTAGATCCATCAAAAAGCAAACAGAGCCGTCGTTTCCGCAGGGAAGCGAGGCGATGACGCGCCGGTGCGGCACGGGTTCGATGTGGTAAAAGTCGAGCCCGAGTCGCGAGACGTGTTTGCCGAGGACGAAGATCGACAGGTCGGACACAAGTTTCCCATGGGTCGTGACCGGCGTGACCTGGACGGGATAGGGAAACGGGTGCCGAGGTTCGCGGCGTCGTTCAACCGCCTCCCGAATCGGCCGCGCTCCGACCAGAGCCGCCCGGATCCGTTCGCCAATGGGGTCATTTCTGCAGACCGGCGAGCCGTTGAGTGGCTCGAGCGGCCCGACTGACAGGCAATCCAGAGGATCCTCCGCCTGCCGCCATTCGTTCACGATGGATCGATTCATTGCGTGCGATACCCATAGATGTGCTGTCGAAAAGTCACGGCCCATGGGAAGGCCAGTCGACAACAAAAGGTCGACTTCGGGGCTGCGTTATCGAGATGAGCCCAACGTTTCGTCGACGAACTGCCATAAGTTATTTACGTCGATAATCGTCGCTCGGCAAACTCCCAGCGGTGAGCGAACGTCGGTTTAGCTGAGCCGTTCGGGTTGTAACGGATATGTTCAATAGGAAATCGGGGAAAACTGCGACGGCCGTCGCTGATGTTGCCTTTTTGCATCGTATGTTTACTTGACGCCTCACCGCCTCCCGCGTGTCGGATCGGTGAGAACGCGAGCCAAATTGGATGAAAGCAGCGATGGTAACGCAAGCGAAACGCGGTGTTTTTTCGGTCGTCGGTCGATATTCGATTGTTGCAATTGCATGTGCTTTGTGCGCTGCGGGCGTCAGTGCGCGCGAAACGAACGAACTGAGGTCCGAGTTGTTGGCCGACGCTTCGGATGGCTCGCTGGACGAATTCACGCTGAGCCAAGCGGCACTCATCGCCGGTCGCGATCTCGACTGGGCTGAGTATGAGCGAGCGAATCGGACACTTGATCAAATCGTAAAAGCGTCACGGCAAGTCGCGAATGAGGTTGAGGACGAGAAAAGAGGCGTTGCGCTGTTTCGATTCATGCACCGCGAAGTGTTGAGCGGCGAGTATCGAAGCGCTCAAAACGACTTGGTTCGACTACTCGACACAGGTGATTACAACTGCGTTACCGCAACCATCCTCTATCAGACGCTCTGCCGAGCTTCGCACGCACGAACTCGAGCCATCGCGGTGCCGGCGCACGTCTTCTGCCGCTTGGTTGACGGAGCAGGGGAGGATGTGGAAACGACGTGTCCAACTTGGTTTGAGCAGACGAAGCGAACGCACCCTCGCGCCGGACGCGAGGTTTCGGACCTGCAACTGGTCGGCAAGATTTTCTACAACCGCGGCGTTTACTTTCTCGAGCATGAACGATTTCCGGAAGCGCTCGAGCAACTGAATGTCAGCTTGCAGTTTGACATGCACGATAACACGGCCAAGTCGAATCGCTTGGCGGCCTTCAACAATTGGGTGCTCGCCAAAGTGCAATTGCACCAATTCGCGGAGGCGGCTGAGTTGCTCGAGCGAGGCATGGCGATCGACGCGACATACGGTCCGTTTCTCGCCAACGACTTGCACATTCATCAACGGTGGGTCAGAGACTTGTGCGAGCAGCGACGGGAAGACGAGGCGGTTCGTCTGCTTCTTCAGCGGCGAGATTACCGCCCCGACCAACCCCTGTATCGCGATGGCCCCGTCGCCATCTACCGTCACTGGCTCGACCGACTGGCTCGCGACGGCGATTGGCGCAGCGAGCTCCCTCAACTCGTCGAGGTTCGCGACATGCTGCCAGCGACCAACCGGCTTCTGCAAGAAGAGCAAGCCGCGCTCGGCTTCGCCGCCGCCAGCGAGATCGCGACTCATGTCTTGGCGGAGTAAACGCCGCGGCGTTCACGAGTGAAACTCTCTCTTTTCACTCGTACTCTTAAGCTTACTATTCTTCTTACTCTCGGCCTTTGGGGACACTTCAAACGCGCTGCCGCGCCGCCCCATGTCTTCCTCTTATGCCAGTAACGGACGCGACCCGTTGCCGCAGGCCAGGCAAGCATTTATTGGCCGAGTTCCTGCGGAAAGATGGCGTCAAGTCGTACGCTGGCCGGGAGTCGTCGCTGACGCTTCGGGCTCGTTGCAGTCCCCAGTTGAAGCAATCTGTCAGATCACTCAACCCAACGACATGGCGTCGCCTCGCCTAGGCAACGTGATAACCGAGGACGCTTGACTCTGCTACATTTCGGCGGGCAGATGGTGGCCTAGCTTGTCTCGTTTCGTAGCGAGATAGGTCGCATTGTGCTCGTTCGCCGGCGGAACGATCGGCACTTGGCCGACGACCTGGATGCCAAAACCTCGAATATTGAACGCATCCGATTTCTTGGGATTGTTGGTCAACAGCTGGATTTTGTGGAGGCCCAAGTCTTTCAGGATTTGCAGGCCAATTCCGTAGTCCCTCAAATCGGCTTTGTGGCCGAGCGACTGGTTCGCTTCCACCGTATCTTGGCCTTGGTCCTGGAGTGCGTACGCTTTGATTTTCTCGATCAGCCCGATACCTCGGCCCTCTTGGGGCAGGTAGACCAGTACGCCAGCTCCGGCCTTGCTGATCATTTCGAGAGCCATGTGAAGTTGGTCGCCGCAGTCGCATCGCAGTGAACGAATCAAGTCGCCGGTAAAGCAGCTCGAATGCATTCGAACCAGTGGCGCCGACTCAGCCTTGGAGGGCTCGCCGAAGACCAAAGTCAATGGATGTTGATTCTCGTATTGAACGTCGTAATAGATCAACTTGAACTCGCCGTAGGATGTTGGCAGTCGAGCCTCGACGCCTCGCGACACCAGCTTTTCACTGACTCGGCGGTGGGCGATGAGCGCTTCGATCGAGATCATTTTCAAGTTGTTTTTTTTGGCGATTTCACGCAGTTGGTCGCGTGAAGCTCGATCGCCCGTTTCATCGAGAATCTCACAAAGCACGCCTGCCGGTGCCAGTCCCGCCATCCGAGCGAGGTCGACGGCCGCTTCCGTATGGCCAGCGCGGCGAAGCACGCCGCCTTCTTTGGCCACGAGTGTCGGCACGTGACCCGGGCGGACGAACGTTTCGGGCCGCGAATCGGGGTCCGCCAGAGCTCGAATCGTTCGGCAACGCTCCTCGGCGGTAATGCCCGTCTTGACCGTGTGATGGTCGACCGGCGTCCGATACGCCGTCGCCAAAGGTGCGGTATTGTTGTCAACAAGCGGCTTGAGTTTCAGCCGTTGACAGTCCGCCGGGAGCACGGGAGCGCAAGGAATGCCGCGACCACTCATGATGAAATTGAGGGCCTCAGGAGTGACCTTTTCGGCGGCGCAGATAAAATCGCCTTCGTTCTCGCGATCTTCCGCGTCGACGACGATGACCACTTCGCCTTCGCGAATCGCGTCTACGGCAGCCTGAATGGTTGAAAACTCGAAGGACATTGTCTGGAGCCCTGTTTAAAAGAGAAGCGTTGGACGATCTGTCCTAATCTCTCGATCTTACTCATACTATTCATACTGCTCTTAATCTTACTCTTAATCGCAATCTTATTCTGGGCCCCTCAGCAGTCGAAACGCAACAATACGGCGGTGCGCCTTGTTTATTTCTCGACCTGCATTCGATCAGCTTGGTGGGCTGGTGAGGCTCCTGCAAACGAGTTGTGCTTGGGGAGTAAGATTAGGATTAACGGTAAGATTGAGAGACGAGAGCGAAGAACGACAGGCGGCCAGCTTCGATTTCAAAATCTGTCTGATGCAGAATCTGGATGGGGGATGAGTTGACAGTTTTTAAACCTGCGACGAGCGGACGAGCGCAATCCCACCCGATGCTGCTAGCGCTAATGTGCACGGCCGCGCAGTGTTTCTTGGCAATGACTTGTCTCTTGGCGATGACTTCGCCAGCGGTTGTCGCCGCCGAGCCGCATGATCCCGCTACGTTGCAGAGGCTTCGCGGGCTGTCCTATGCAAAACGCGACGGCGTCGAGCTATTTGCCGATATTTACATGCCTCCGGGCGAAGGGCCCAACCCAGGTGTCTTGATGGTGCATGGCGGAGCGTGGGCGGCGGGCAGCAAATGGAACGTGCTGTTTCACGCAAATCAGCTGGCTCAGCATGGCTACACCGTGGCCGCCATCGACTACCGTTTGGCACCGAAGCACAAGTTTCCGGCTCAGTTGGAGGACTGCCGAGCGGCGCTTGATTGGATGCGGGCCAACGCAGACAAATATCGGATCGACAAGTCCCGCATCGGTGCCTACGGCTACTCCGCAGGCGGACACTTGGTTTCTCTGCTCGCTGTCACGGACCGGAAAAAGCGGCCCGAAGGGGCTGGGAGATTGAAGGCTGTGGTTGCCGGCGGCGCGCCCTGCAGCTTCGACTGGATCGATCGGGAGAGCCGAAGTTTGGCTTATTTCTTGGGTGCCTCCCGAGCTGAAAACCCGATGGTCTACCAAGACGCCTCGCCGCTTACCTTCGTCTCGCCAAAAGCCCCGCCCTTCTTCTTCTTTCACGGAGAACGAGATCGCCTGGTTCCGATGAGCAGCAGCGACGCACTGCATCAGCTGCTCAAGAAGTCGGGAGTCGACAGCTCGTTTCACGTCGTTCCGAAGCAGGGCCACCTGCCGGCATTCTTCGACCAGAAAGCTCGGACCATGGCCATCAAGTTCCTCGACCGCGTCCTCAAGAAGGAAGCGAAGAAGCCCCTGCAGAAGAAGCCAACACAGCGGAAAACAACACAGCTGCCGAATCCAACACCGTCGCAGCCGAAGCCAGAATCCTTGACGAAGCCACCGAGCCCATGCGGTTAGCAATAGATGAATACGTTGAGCAGACTCATTTCTTTCGGGTCGTGCTCGAACGCTTGAAAGAACAAACTCCGCTGCAGGAGTTGTTGGCTCATGCGAGCGACGAATTGCTGGCGACCTCGAAGCTCGTGGTGGCTGTCGAGTTCCTGCTTTCCGAACTCAAGCACATCGGCATGATGGGCGACGCGATGCAGCGACTTGGGCACTATTTCGCTCCCTTTCAGACGTATGTGGTTCAGGAGGCGGAGCGCGAACGAGGTCGATTTTCGATGGAGATGGCGTTTCAGGTTCTCTATCGTGAAGCAGAATATCGAGCGATGGATCCCAAGCCGCAGGGCCTGTTCTTCTACCAATTCGAGACCCTTTGCCGAAACCGGCTCCGCTACGATCAGGGTCTCGAAGCCATGGCGGGCGATCCGGTTTACGAGGAGGCGTGGCGAAAGTGGATCCTCACGGTGCGGCGGCAGATCGGGCTTGTCGATATGGCGGACCTGATCTTTGTTCGCAGCGAGTATTCTCGGGTCGCCGCCCGCCAGCGCGGTAGCTGGGATGAGGAGACGACCTTGCTGTTTGGCGAGAAAGAGGGCCGCATCGCGTTGGCAAATCGCCGCAAAGATCCTCTTTATCTGTTCGCTGCTCTGCAGCGGCACCTCGGCTATCCGCAAGTCCCTCGGCCACCCAAGCCCGATCAAGCTTCGGAGCTCATCCCCCAATTATTGCGCCGCGTCGAACGGATGGAGGTGCGGATGAAGCTGATGGAGGAGGAGCAGCGGAGTGGTGCGGTCGACTTGTCCCGGTTCTATCAGGAACGATCCAAGAAAACCGAAGACTGATTGCCGTTTTCGCGTGTTGAGAAGAGGGGTACATTGACGAAACTACTGAAGGTTTTGGGTTTGTAAAGGTTGTGCGGGCGGCACTCTCTTGGGACCGCGCTCGCCGCACTGGGAAGGGCTGGCAATCGCACTGAATCCACGGGCAGGATTCGGTTCGATTTTGGGCAAACGGGGTGGCAATCGTCAGTCCACGCTCTTGTCGCTTTCTTCCTAGGGTGTTAGGCTGCGCGGTTTAGCATAGTCTTGCCAATTATGCTGTTCTTTTTGAGTCCTCAAGACAGATCATGCTTGCATTCCAAGGGTCGAGGTGAAGCTTGGATTTTCGATTAGATCTACGCGATGAGACGGTTACGCACGAGTGCATGGCCGAGCCCATTTGCTGCTCGCTGGCGACGACGGTTCGCCAAGTCTTTGCGGAACTCAAAGAGCGCAACACAGGTGCCATTTTGGTCTGTGACGAAGAGCAGGTTTTACAGGGCATTTTCACGGAACGCGACGCCTTGCGAATCATGGCCTCGGGCGGCTCGCTCGACCGTCCGGTTTCCGAAGTGATGACGACGGAGCCGAACACGATTTCATCGGCCACGACCGTGGGCGAGTCAATTTCACAAATGTACTCGGGCGGTTATCGGCGATTGCCGGTCATTGACGAAGACGGCAAGCCGATTGGAGTCGTCAAGACTTCCCTTCTTGTCCATTATTTGGTCGCCCATTTTCCGGACGTGATCTACAACCTCCCGCCGGATCCCCACCACGTTACGCAGGAGCGAGAGGGAGCATAGCCCTACTCTTCCGGCACCCACCATTCAACAACATGTTTTTGAAGCGAGATGTGAGTCGACGATGTCTACGACCACAGAAGACGCGGCCAAGTTTACGCGAGAACATATCACGATCGAATCGGCAACGATTCGGCTCGCAGGCGATTCCGGCGACGGGATGCAGATTAGCGGCACCCAGCTGACGAACACGTCGGCCATGTCGGGTAACGACGTCGCGACCTTCCCCGACTACCCCGCCGAAATTCGCGCGCCCAAAGGAACTCGGGCTGGCGTCAGCGGCTATCAAGTTCAATTTGCCTCGACCGATATCTTCACGCCAGGCGACGAACTCGACGCGCTCGTGACGATGAACCCCGCGGCGCTCGTCACCAACGTGCCCGATCTCCGCAAGGGCGGGATCTTGATCGTCAACAGCGATAGCTTTGACAAGAAAGACTTTAAGCTCGCTAAGCTCGACGAAAACCCGCTCGACGATCCAACGCTGTCGCAGAATTATCGAGTGATCCAGGTCCCCATGACGACGATCACTCGCAAGGCGGTCGAAGACACTGGGCTCAATACGAAACTGCAAGACCGCTGCAAGAACTTCTTCGCGGTCGGGCTGATCTACTTTCTCTACGGCCGCGAACTCGAGCCGACTCTTCGTTTCATCGGCGACAAGTTCGGCAAGAAACCCGAAATTGCAGCCGCCAACGAGAAAGCTCTGCGAGCTGGCTGGTACTACGGCGAAACGACCGAGGCGTTCGTCAGCACCTACAAGGTGGAGCCGGCCAAATTGAAGCCGGGGACGTACAAGAACTTGATGGGCAACACCGCGCTGGCTTGGGGCTTGCTGACTGCGGCGAAACGTAGCAACATCGACATGTTCTACGGCTCGTACCCCATTACCCCAGCCAGTCAGATCTTGGAAGAGCTCGCCGATCGCAAGCACTTCGGGGTCAAGACGTTTCAGGCCGAGGATGAAATCGCCGCGATTTGCTCGTCGATAGGTGCCGCCTTCGCAGGCGTCATGGCGGTCACCGGTTCCAGCGGACCTGGAATCGCGCTCAAAGGCGAGGCGATGGGGTTGGCGATGATTTTGGAACTTCCCTTGATCATTGTGAACATCCAGCGAGGCGGTCCCAGCACGGGCCTTCCGACCAAGACCGAACAGTCCGACCTGTTGCAAGCTCTGTACGGCCGCAACGGCGAGTGCCCGATTCCGGTGATCTCCTGCAGCAGTCCCGCGGATTGCTTCGATGTGGCTCAAGAAGCTTGGCGGATCGCCGCCGAGTTCATGACGCCGATCGTGTTGCTTTCCGATGGCTACATTGCCAACGGGGCCGAACCGTGGCGAATTCCCAATGTTGACGACCTCCCCAAAGTGGAAGTCAAATACGCCAAAGCGAAAGAGGGCGAGGAGTTTCTTCCGTATAAGCGTAACGAAAAAGGCGCGAGGCCTTGGGCCATTCCTGGCACGCCGGATCTGATGCACCGAATCGGCGGACTCGAGAAGGACAAGGAATCGGGCAACGTCAGTTACGATCCGGACAACCATCAAGTGATGACGGACTTGCGGCAAAAGAAGTTGGACGGCATCGCCGATCATATTCCGTTGCAAGAGGTCGTCGGTCCTGAGAACGGCGATCTGCTGGTGCTTAGCTGGGGCGGCACTTATGGTTCGTGCACGACCGCCGTGTCGCGCTGCCAATCCAAAGGCTTGTCGGTCGCCCACACTCACCTGCGCTACCTCAACCCATTCCCGAAGAACCTGGGCGACTTGCTCAAGAACTACAAGCAAGTGCTGATTCCCGAGCTCAATCTGGGACAACTGCGTTCGGTCATTCGTAGCAAGTATTTGATCGAGCCGCTTGGTCTGAACAAGGTCAAAGGCCGCCCCTTTGCCGTGTCGGAAATCATCGCGAAAATCGAAGAGATCCTCAACTAACAACGAGTTGCTCGACGTGAAGCCAGTTCGCTTGACGTCGACAACCGCAGCAGCATCGCTCAGGCCACGACGTGATTGCCAGGGCTGGCCCAAAACGGAAACGACTTACGGAACAAGAAGATGAGCACTGAATTGCCAGTTCTTACTGCGAAGAGTTTTGAGAGCGATCAAGATGTGCGCTGGTGCCCTGGGTGCGGCGACTATTCCATTTTGGCGCAAATGAAGAAGATGCTGCCGACGCTCGGCGTGCCTCAAGAAAACGTCGTTTTCATTTCCGGGATCGGTTGCTCGAGCCGTTTTCCGTACTACATGGAAACGTATGGCATGCACAGTATTCACGGACGCGCGCCAGGGTTTGCCAGTGGCCTCAAATGCGCTTCGCCCGACATGCAAGTTTGGGTTGTCACGGGAGACGGCGATGGCTTGAGCATCGGTGGAAATCACCTGATGCACGCCATTCGGCGAAACTTGGACATCAACATTGTGATGTTCAACAACCGCATCTACGGCCTGACAAAAGGCCAGTACTCGCCGACCTCGCCCCTCGGAAAGATCACCAAGACGTCGCCCTACGGCGCGATCGACAACCCGTTGCATCCGCTTTCGATTGCAATTGGATGTGAGGGTTCGTTTGTTGCCCGGTCTGTCGATACAAACGTCAAGCATCTCGGCGCCACGTTGAAGCGTGCAGCGGAGCACCGTGGGACGGCGTTCGTCGAGGTTTACCAGAACTGCAACGTGTTCAATGACGGCGCCTGGAAATACGCGAAGGACCGCGAGCTCAAGTCGGACAATGTGATCGAACTGGAGCACGGCAAGCCGTTGATCTTCGGCAAAGACCGCGACAAAGGCATCCGCCTCAATGGGATGGACCCGGAAATCGTCCAGTTGGGCAAAGGCCTCACTGAGGACGACTTGCTATTTCACGACGAACGGGCGCCGGAGCCGAGCTTGGCTTATTTGCTGAGCCGCATGCGTTACCCGGAATTCCCCGAGCCGATCGGCGTTTTTCGCGCGATCGACGTCCCCAAATACGATGAAGAGTTGAATGGTCAAGTGAAGGCGGCGCAAGAGAAGCACGGCGACGGCGACTTGAAAGGACTATTCGAATCCGGCGACACCTGGACGGTCTCATGAGCATTTGCCCATACTGCGAACATAAGAACATCGAAGGCACCGATGTTTGCGAGAGCTGCGAACACTCTTTGAGTGATCTTCATTTGCCCGTGCCCGCGAGCTCAGTTGAGCAGGCGCTGCTGATAGATCGCATCACGGATCTCAAACCCAAGACGCCCGTGACGGTTGAGGCCAGCACGTCGCTCGGCGATACGCTCCGCACTTTGGTCGAGAAGAAGATCGGCAGCGTCTTGGTTGTCGACGAGGGCGAGTTGGTTGGCATCTTCAGCGAGCGAGACGCGTTGATGCGGGTCGGCGAGAGCGCAAGCGAATTCAGCGACCGGCCGATCCGCGAATTGATGACGCCGAATCCTCGCACTCTGCTCGCAGACGCAAAAGTCGCATTTGCCGTCCGCACGATGGACGTCGGCGGTCATCGCCATGTGCCGATCGTGAACGGAGAGGGCGAAGCGGACGGGATGGTCAGCGTCCGCGACATTTTCCGCTTTCTCTCGGAAAAGATGTCCGCCTCGGCCTAGGCTCTGTCCCTTAATTGG
>CAZMNY010000061.1:0-30951 GCA_964567745.1 uncultured Pirellulaceae bacterium
CAGGTGCCGGAGCAGGTGCCGGAGCAGGTGCCGGAGCAGGTGCCGGAGCAGGTGCGGGAGAAGGTGTTGGTGTTGGTGTCGGAGTTGGTGTCGGAGTTGGTGTCGGAGTTGGTGTTGGTGTCGGAGTTGGTGTTGGAGTGCCGGGTCCATCGGCGGCATTGAAAATAGTCGGGATTGCTGTCTGTGATCCATTCGCACCCGTTTCCGGCAATCGGACCATATTATCGACAGTGATTCCGTTTTCGATCCGATGTCCGTTGGCAACGAACAATTCAGGACTGTCGAATGGAGCTTGACGATATCTGACGCGTTCGTCGGTCAAGGCTTTAAGGAATGCGACCAGAGCATCCACTTTTTCATCGTCAAATCGTTCGCCGCCACCCTTGAGCAGAGTCCCGATCGGACCGATTTCCGGGTCGAGATGTGGATTACTTGGGAAGTCTCCACCCCGTGCGTAGAATTTCACGACATCTTCTAATTCACCGTAGACGCCATTGTGAAAGTAGGGGGCTGTCAACTCGATGTTGCGTAGTCCGGGTGTTTTCATGGCACCGACAACGGCCGGTTGAACTCCTTCCGGCAAACTGGCGGGCAGCCCCGCGTATTGTTCTGTCCGTCCTTGCTCGGCCAGAACGGACAGCGAGATGGGTCCAAACGGCAGATCGGTGCGGCCGACGCCCCGATCGGAACTCGGGTCCGTTTGGTCGATCGTACCGATGTTGTAGAAGCCGTTGTCATAAGCAACGATTCCCGGCATGTTGGGGAATGCCATAAACTCCGTTGGTTCTTTGCGCACGTGTTCGACAGTCGCCTTGGTAAAGGCGGCTGTTCCGTGACAGGCGGAACAATTTGTCGACCCACTGAAGAACAGCTCCATCCCGGTTAGTTCCTGTTCATTCAGCTCGGCCAACCCGTCTGCGTGCAGGTCAATTTTTGTCTGATCGGAGACCAAGGTCGCCTCGTATTCCTGAACGGCAACCCCGAAGAAAAATGCGAAGTTCGCTTCCATCTGAGTGTATTCCGTGCCGTCAACGATGACGCCATTCGGCGCGTCCCAGAACTTGCTGCGGAACGCCAATCGGATCAGTCTCGGATAGGACATGGTCAGCCCTTTACCGCCGGGGTGAGCGAGGGTTCCGAGCACACTGTCAGTCGTGGCAACTCGCTGTAGTCCGAGCGGAACAACTCTTTCGTCGAGGAGTTTAATCCCGATTTGCTCCCATCGACGGGATCCATCCGGACCCCAGCTCATTTCGACTCCACTTTGCGGTGGACCGACCGCTTGGGACGCGAGCGAACTGTTGTCCATCAGGAAGTCGGTGTCCTTTGTTGCGCCGCTGCCGTCGGAAATCCAAAGACCGGCGTCCGGATTTTGCGAACCGAAGATGTCTTGGCCGTTGAAGTATCGATTAGCACGACCATCCCAGAACTGGCGATCGTTCAACACGGCATTGATCACAGACGGGGAATTGCGGCCGGTTACTTGTCGTGTCCGCGTCCCGACCGTGCCCGCGACGGTATCTGCCTGGTTGAGTTCAGCTTCCGTCGGATCGGTTCCGACGTCCTCGTAGGGGGGATTCGTGCCTTCGAAACGTCTTTGAATAACACCCGCCGAACCGACAATCTCGTTCAACCGGTTATTTGGTCGGGCATGGTAATTGGACATAGCCAGCATACGATTGCCGGGATTGCCGGCCGCAAGCGAATTTACATTGCGCCAGTCGGTGCCAGCACCGTTGTGACACGTGGCACAGGCGACCTTGTTGTCGCTGCCGAGTTGCATGTCCCAGAAGAGTGCTTTACCCAACGCGATCCCGGCCCGCTTTCCGGCTTCACCCCTCCAGATTTCCTGGAGCGGATCACCCGTTCCGTAGGGTGTGAAATTTCGGTGAAGCACTTTGGGCGTGGGGACCATTGTCGGATGAAGCTGGACCCGCATGGAAACTTCCCGTGGTTCTGCATTTGCCAGAATCTCTGCAAGAACAGCTTCCGCGTCAAAGATGGCCGCTTCGATCGCCTCGTCCCCCAGATGGAGCGATTCCCGCAACCGATGGATAATGTCACGCTGTTGCTGCTGCCGTAGCGTCAGTTCCTGTCGCTGCTCCTGATGAATTTTCTGTGTGGCCTCCAGCCCGTCCTTGTGAACCGCTTCGAGCTCCTTATTGACTCGCTCGATTTCTAGATTGAGTTCACGGGCAGCCGAATTATCGAGTGCTTGGTGCGCTTTAACGAGCTGGTCGCGAAGTCCCTGAAGCTCTTCCCGCAGAGCGGGAATCATGACTTGGCGAAAATTGTTCTCTTCCGCTTTCTGAAGGTCAGCGAGTTTGTTCTTTTCTTGCGATTGAGTTTGGTGTAATTGAACCAGCAGGTCGTCCAACGCCCCACCTTGATTAGCCGTACTCATGTTGCCTTCGACCTCGTGAAGTGCACCGTCCACCAGGGCCAATTCATGCGCGCGAAGCTGCAGCACTTCAGTCTTGAGCTCAGTCGCATCGACTTCATTGGGCTCGTTCGCATGCAGATCCAGCACACGTATAGCGAACATGAGACTTCCGACAACGAGCACGGTTAACAAGCCTGTTGTCAACGCACGTTTGGCGTGGCCGTCTCGGTCTCTTGGGTCGTTTACAGGGTCGCTAGATGCGACACGGCATCTTGGGGCAGGAAACTTCATCATCCTCTAGTCCTTATGGAAAACAGTCCGAATGAGCTGACAGTCATGTCGTTTCGTTAGTCTAGTACCGCTTTTTGTCACACGGGTTATGGGTTCAGAACGCGGATAATCCGTGATGGCGTAGCGGTGTTACTATCCAACGTAGCTTGCCTTATCCGAAGATGAAGACGCGGTTCAGAGTAGGACACGAAGAATTTTCAGATTACGTCCGAATGACCGTTACAAAACAAGTGACCGTTACAAAACAAGTGACCGTCACAATAGATGTTGACTGCGTTTCTAAAACACGGTGAAGAATGTCGATCGAAATTCCGGACTTCGAATATCATTCCGGGGTCATGAGCGGAAATGTCGCAACAGAACGCGAAATGGGGGCTGACGGAGGGAGCACTCAGGTAGCGGGCGGCGCGTTGTGTTGTATGACTGCCAAGCCGGCCACTTCTGTTTGTGCCGTAACAACCCGCCTCATTGTTGTTTTCTGATCTTAAGAACGAGGTCAAAAAACGGGTGCGCGTGCGGGCTGGCACGCGGTTTACGTTTTCGTGTGCTACAAGTCTTAAGCGACAGTAGGTGTGGTCGCTGCACTTTGTCACTGCGAGACGTTTTTCAACGAGCGCGAATATGTCCGTTTTTCAGTATGAAGCCGTGGACGTGCAAGGCGTACTGCAGCGTGGTTCAATGGCAGTCTCCTCGCGGCGCGTCGCCATTCGGTCTCTGGCCCAGCAGGGCTTGACTCCACTTTCCGTTTTGGAGAGCAATCAGGGTCGCGAGAAGACGGGCCGCGTTCCGTCGAGTGCGGTCTGCGGCTTCTATTCGAAGCTGGCCGATTTGCTATCGGCGCAGATCCCTTTGCTTGAGAGCCTGGCGATCACCGTCGACGTGACAACCAATAAGTCCTTGAAGGCGATTCTGCAGCAGATTCAAACGCAGGTCACCGATGGCAAGGACTTTGCATCCGCCCTTGCCGAACACCCGCAAGTCTTCAGTTCGGTCGCCATGAGCATGATAAAGGCTGGCTTGGAAGGTGCCTTTCTGGACCGGGCATTGAATGACTTAATGCGACTTTCCCAGCGACAGCAGACGCTGCAATCGAAGATTCGTGGGGCTGTCGCCTATCCGGCATTCCTGGTCGTCGTTGGCACCTTACTCATGGCGACCCTGCTGCTGGTCTTTGTTCCCAAGTTTGAACCCATGTTTGAGGGACTCCGGCACAGGGGTGAACTGCCGTGGATAACGGAAGCTCTGTTTCAGGCGAGTCGCCACATCGGGCGGTGTTGGTTCTACCTGCTGATTTGCGGAGCGGGTGGCATTCTCTTGTTGGTCCGTTGGTTCCGCAGCGGAGATGGCAAACGAAGTGTTTCTGCATTCCTGCTCCGCGTCGGATTCCTGCGTAACATTCTTGTCGAATTAGCTCTGGCTCGGTTTTCGCGAGTTCTAAGTGCCTTGCTCGAGAACGGCGTCACCATCGACCATGCACTGCGACTTTGCTCGACGGCAACCGGTAATCCTGTTCTTGACGAAATAATCGCGGAAGCGGCGGGCAAAGTGGAAAAGGGAGGTACACTTTCCAAGGTGCTTAAGGACAGGGCCTGGATCCCGACCGATTTCTCCGAGATGGTTACGGTCGGCGAACAAACGAACCGACTCGGTGCCGTCCTTAGCCGAACGTCCGATATTTATGACCGGAAGAGCGAGGAGACTCTGACTGTGATGTTGCGTTTTCTGGAGCCGATTCTGCTTCTGTTGATGGGCGTGGTTATTACGTTCTTCGTCTTCGCATTGATGCTTCCAATTATGCAATCTTCCAGCCTGGTGAGTTAACCAAGTTGCTAGCCGTTTCTTTGTGAACTTTTTTGGATGAGCTGCCCGAACCGTGAACAGAAAAAACCGTTTTTGTCGAATGACCTACTTTAATGCCTTGCTGAGATTACCTCAATTCGGGCGTACGCGTACTACGAACTGATGTTGAACACAGATGGAGACATGTCGATGAACCACCGACAACGAAACTGCGTCCGAGACCAAGGCCAACAGCGAGTTACGGGCATTGGCTGCAGCGGCCGTTCTGGTGCGCACCAAAGCGCGTTTACGCTAGTCGAGGTGCTCTTGGTACTGGCAATTTTGGCTGCAATCGCATCGATGGTAATCCCCAATCTGTTGAACCGCCAGAAGACCGCTAATGTTGATGCGACGCGCATCAACATCACCGCCACCGAACAGGCGTTGAAAATGTATGCCATCGATCACGCGGGCGTCTATCCCGATGTGAGGCATGCGATCGATTCGCTAATGCAGGCGCCCTCTCAGGACTACCACTGGAACGGTCCCTATCTGGAGAGAGCGCCGACGGACGCCTGGGGACACAATTTGCGGTGCCGCGAAGCTTCTGGTTCCGGAAGACTACAGGTTTTCTCCGCTGGACCCGACGCTCGGGTAGGAACCGAAGATGACATTTTCAGAGACAAAACCGGTAGGTGACAACCGATGGACGCCGCTGGGAGTTTAGTGCTGCGTTACGAACCCCTTGATCTTCGAGTTGGCACAACGTCTAGTCTCTTTGGGCGCGTGTGATATGCGCAATGCAACCCTAATTCCTAGCTGTAACCGTGCACGAGCAGATCGGGACGGATTCACGTTGCTCGAAATGCTGATTGTCCTATCACTGCTGCTGGCGGTCATGGTAGTGGTTGTTCCCCGTACGGTTCTGTGGCTCAACGACACGCAGATTCATGCTGCCGCCGATGATGTCGTACTGGCACTCGGGAAAACGCGGGCACGGGCCGCCACAGAGGGTTTGGCACACCATCTGGAGTATGAAGTCGGCGGAAGTTCCTACCGAATTACTTCAGACTCTGCCATTGACTCGACCGGCCCCTGGACTGTGCTAACCGGCAATGCCATTTTTATGCCCTTAGATTCCACCGGCCAAGAAGATCGAAACAGATACCAGAAAACATCGCGAGTCACTTTTGATGCTGAGGGGCGGACGAAGGACCTGCAGATCCGAATTGGACAAGTCTCTCGGCTGATTTCGATTGCGATCAACCCACTTACCGGCATCGCGAGCAGGAAAGAGGATCGGCAATGATCCGAAAACGAAAGACGGTTCGAGCGAACGCGGATCGAGCAAACAAGGGAGTGCCTCGCGAGGGAGCACTTCTCTTCGAAGTTCTGATTGCCATGTTTGTGTTGCTGATTTCGATGGTGTCGATGGGACAGTATTTCTCCAATGCGTTGCGTAGCAGTACGCAGGGCATGCTACGAGCGAAGGCTTCGATTTTCTGTGAATCGAAGGTGAACGAACTCCTGGCGACGAATCATCCGCTGGAAAGTCGCGGGACAGGATCGTTTGCCCAAGACACTGCGTGGTCGTGGGAGTACTACGTAACGGTGAGATCACCCGGGGATCTCCAACAGCTGACCGTCACGGTACAGCATCAGCAACATGACAACGCCCCTATTTGGTCTCTGTCCCGACTGTTTCGTCCACTAGATCCTCCGGTTGCTGACTAGAATCTCGAATGGCAGGTACCAATGACACAACCGAGATCGCAGGATAGAAGAAGGCAGGTCGCTACCAAGAACCGGGTCGGCTTCAGTTTAATAGAGGTCCTGGTGGTTATCGCCATTACCTTGCTGATGGGCGGGGCCCTGCTTCAAGCTCTGCACCAATACGGCTGGATCAACAGCGCCAGTCGAAATCAAGTCAACAGGGCCATTATCGCGCGGGCCGTCCTCGACGAGGTCCGTCAGACCTTGCGAGGTTTAGCACGTGATCGCGTCACGGATCGTCAGGCGAATGAATCTGATCCGCTCGACGCCGATTCTCGTGAAGGTGACGACGAAGCTCGCGACTCGACAACCGATGTGGTTCGAACGACCAGCGGCCTGATCGGCGGGGAACGAAGTATTGCCATGCTGACGGTGGCGGGCGATCTGCCGGGAAGTCGTTGGGTGGTGTATAGCACGACGCGACACAATTCGTGCGAAATCCCGGCCCTCTCCGACCGTTCAAGCGGCTACCGAATGACTGGCAGATTCGACGACGACACATTGATCAAGTTGTTGCCACCGGAAATGGTGTCCGGGCGAATCGAAGATCTCCTCTGGGTCGGAAATGTCGGCGAGGTTCCTCTGCTAAAAGGTCTTACGGAAATCAGGTTTCACTACTACGACGGCCTGGAATGGCATGGCGAGTGGGACTCGAGGATCGATAACCAACTACCGACGGCGGTCCGCATCACTGTGACCCTTTCGAAGGCAACCGGTGACGGCGACGCGCGATCCGCTGCGCCGGCGGCCGATGTTTTCAACACGATCATTGCGCTAACGCAGCGATAGTCCACATTTTGAGGGGAGTTTGGTCGTCATGATCCGGAAAATCCATCGAGGGCGCGGAATCGTGCTGCCAAGTGTTCTGTTTTTCGTGGTAGTGCTCAGTCTGGCGACGTACTATTTCTCAGAACGTTTAATCGACGACTTGGAGTACATCGCGGCACAGCAGGATGCGGTTGCGCGGCGCACCGCTGGGGACTCGGGCGTTGCCTATGTCGCGGCCCTGACTGATTCCAAGCACTGGGATCGTGTCGATCGAAGGGACAACCGGCAACGGTTTCACGAGATTCTCGTATCGAACCAGCATTCCGACGTACATTTTTCTATCGTGCGACCTGTGCGGAGTCGCAAAGCTGAACTCCGTTTCGGGATCGTCGACGAGTCCGGCAAGTTGAATTTGAATGATTTAGGACTTGAACCTAAGGAGGAGGAATTCAGTCGCCAACGACTTCTGTTGATTCCGGGGATGACACTCCAGGCTGCCGACAGCATCTTGGATTGGCTTGATGAAGACAACGAACCGCGGGAATACGGCGCAGAGCGAAACTACTATCGGACTCAGAAACCGCCACAACTGCCCACGAACGGTCCGGTAGACAGTTTAGCCGAATTGGCCCACGTTCGTGGAGTAAACGAACATCTGTTATTTGGAGAGGACACGAACGGAGACGGATGGCTCGATTCTAATGAAGATGACGGCGATCTGTCTTGGCCACCGGATGACGCGGACGGCTATCTACGACAGGGTTTTAGTTCGTATCTGACGGTCCATAGTGGTGAGGCGACTCACCGCTGGGATGGTGAACCAAAGATCAATTTGAACAGCGACAAGCTGGGCGAATTATTTGACGCGGTATCAAAGGCGTTTGACGAGGAGACTGCCATATTTGTCGTCGGACTCCGTCTGACCGGCCCCACAAATTGGAAAGAGGAGACCATTAACTCAACCAAAGCACTTGAAGTTCGACGACGGGAACAGCTGGGACCAGAGAATTCGGACCAACTGCAAGAACAGGCTGAGGTCACCAAGGAAAACGTGTCGCGTGCGGGTATCGATCTTTCGGTGGCACCTCGCTTTCGGATTCGCAGCCTTTACGACCTGTTCGGTACGCAAGTTCGCGTGGCCCGCGGCGATATTGACGGGCTGGTCTCAAGCCCTTGGTCGGCGAAAAGACAAGATATCCTGCAATGGTTGCCGAAACTGCATCGCCAGATGGCAGTCGCGGGTAGCGAGGGCATCAAAGGACGAGTCAATGTTAACACGGCCCCAATTGAAGTATTGAGAGGAATTCGGGGGCTCACCGAAGAGCATGTCGTCGCCATTGAGGCCAAGAGAAAACAGCGTCAACGAAGACCGCAACCCGAAGACGATACGACGACCACTTGGTTGCTTGAGGAGGGGATTCTCGAATTGGACGGACTGCGGCGAACGGGGCAGTACTTGACCGGGAGAGGAGACGTTTTTTCGATCACTGTTTTAGCTTACCGGTTGAATGTCGGTCCCCTGACGCGAATCTCCGCCATACTCGATGCCACCGAATACCCATCGCGGATCGTGCGACGTTTCGACCAGCCAACTCTTCCGGCAACCTTCCGTGAACAGCTTCAACGACTTCAAAAATGACTTCTATAAGTCGTTTATATTTTTCGTGACTCTAGAGAGTGATGTGAGAGATGTTCAGTCGGCAAAAACGAATTCTCGTCTGTGAAATCACGGCCACGCAGGTGCTGGCGGTCGAAGTCGTTATTGAACGACGGCAGGCTGTTGTTCAGGCAAATTTCCAAATCGATTCGAGTGAGTACGACGAAGACACCAAACTGCCGACGCCCGAACGACTTCAACGGGCAATCAGCGAAGCCGGGATTCGGACAAACCAAGCCATTGTCTTGCTGCCGCAATCAACCGTGCGGCAGTTCAGGATGCAGGTACCCTCGATGTCGGCGGATGAGTTTTGCGAGATCGCCAGGTTGCATGCCGAAGCGGAACTTCCCGACATCGACAAGATGACCATCGATCACTACCCGGTTGAATCGGCGGACGACGAACAAGTTACCTTGATGCTATGTTGCGTCGCGACCCAAATCGTGGAGGGGATCAAGAACCTGTTCTTGGCGTCCGGTTTAGTTTGTCAGACGGTCACACTGGAGTCCGGCGGATGGCGAGGCGCGATCAGTAGACACTCGATGAACCAATCGCGGGCGATCGTGATCGTCCCCAGGCAGGATACATTGGAAGTCGTCGTCTTTCGAAACCAGTGTCTGGTCTCTCATCGGGTCCGCCGGCTAAGCGTTAACGATCCCGAATCCACTGATCCCGATCGGTTTGTCGGCGAACTTCGGCGGTGTAGGATGGCGTTGGCCTCGTTCCTCGATGCGAACGAGACGTGCGATGTCATTCTGCTCGGTACCGAGGACAAGTGGTCCGCTCTCACCGAGCAGATCAAAGTCGAGTTTTCCGCGAACGTTTCGGTCGCCGCTCCCGACGAACTGGTAACTTGGCCGCGATCCGCAATCCCCGCGGATCTAGATGCCTACAAGAGTCTGGCGACTGCCTCCGCCTCGATTGTCAATCAAGACCGTCCATCAATCAATTTCGTCAAACCGAGTAAGCCCGGCAATTATCAACACCGCAAATTGTGGTGGGCAGTCGGCGGGGCCGTTGCCACACTACTGATTTTCACGGCGATGTCCGTTTGGTCGACCAGGATGGCAACCGAGAGGCAGGCTCGGTTAAATCTCCTGCACGCACAGCAGGACAAGCTGGCGGCTCAGTTGCAACAGCTTGCCGGAGCGGAGCGCATGGCGCGAGTTTTTGAGGAACGCCGCGAGAAACAGGTCGACTGGATCCGCACCTTGAATAAACTGCGAAAACACTTTCCCGACAACAAGAGATGCTACTTGGCTCATGTGGTCTTTACGACGCCGGAAGAAGAGGGTCCTTCGCGAATTCAAGGACAACTGCTCGCAGACGGGACCCCTTCGATCCTCAAAATCAACCGGAACATCCTCAACCGCGGTCAGTTTGAACTGCAGCCGCGAGGTGCACAGCACTCGCTGCAAGATGAAAAATACCCGATACGCGTTGATCTTGAAGCGACTTTGAAGTCGGTGAAATCGAAGTTTCCAAGCCATACGCAGGACCTTATATCTCCGGTCTCCCCGCGTCTGCCAGGTGAATCGGCGGCCGTTGATCGAACGATCCCGGCTCGTCCGGAGCAGGTGGAGGAAGCATCGTGAAACTGAAAAAACGCGAACAGTGGATAGCCATTGCCCTGTTGATGGTGCTGGCCGTACCAAGATTAGGATCGTCGCTAAGTCAGTTCTTATGGGCCGAATCAAGGCGATTGCAGGTCGGCATTAGTGCGGCCGAAGAGACCGTTGAGCGGTATCAGGGCAAACTGATCGAAGCCAAACGGGCACAGTTGCTTGTGGACCAGATTGTACCGCGATGCCTGCCGGACGACGAATCGCGGGCCATTTCCATGTATCAGAATTGGCTGTACGAAGCGGCCGATCACGCGGGTATGACCGCAACAATTGTCGCCCCGGAACCGTCCGAAATATCGACGGCCGGTTTGAAGCTGATGCGAGCCAGATTGCGGGCCACAGGACCCTTGCAAGCTGTTGCCCGATTCATGGACGCCGTTAATGAGCGGCAGCCGCTACAGAGGGTCCTGGAATGTCGGCTGACACCACGCAACAAGACAGCCAACACCGTTTTCGAGGTCTCTCTATGGCTGGAAATGTTCGCCTCCGAGAATTCCGAACTGCAACAAGGGCCGTTGCCTCCGACCATTGAACGGACCAGCACGCCGGCCGAGACCCAGGAAATGTCTCTGCTGACGTCCATGTTCCATCCTTACACCCCGCCTCCCAAACCTCAACCGATCCCGCAGCCGACTGTGGTCGACCGTACGACACCGCCACCGACCGTCGCTCGCCCCGTCGCTCGCCCCGTCCGACCGCCTGTAGCGCTAATCGGAACGGTCATTCGTGGAAATCGCCACGAAGCAATTTTCTACGATCGCAGTTCCCGCCAGACTTTGTATCTCACTAAGGGAAAAAAACTCCAATACTCCGACGGTTTTGACGCCGAGATTCTCGGCATCAGTACAACGGCCGTTCTGCTCAAAATCAATCATTCCGCAACAAACGCATCCGTCGTCGAAATGTATTTGGCTCAATTGCTGACCGACTTGGACTAGCCGCGTCAAGGAGTCCGCCACATGCGTTGTCGGTTCCGGACGCTGAAACAATTACTCGACCGCAACAAGATGTCGTGAGAAAATATGAAGCTGACAAGTAACCCGCCGGACAGACGAACATTCCTGGGGCAGGCTGCGCTTACCAGTCTGGCTTGGGCCAGTTCGTCGGCGTGGTGCAGCCAAGCCGTTGCCTCCGAATCGGCATTCGCGGGGGGCCATTTCGGTGTCAATATCGCCGGTGCGGAATTTGGAACGGAGGCGGACCAGTTCTGCAACGAGTCGTCGGGACGTTGCGGGTACGACTACACCTATGGCGAGAAATCCACGGTCGCCTTTTTCTGCAACCAACGTTTGCCGTTGATTCGCATCCCTTTCCGCTGGGAACGAATTCAGCCAAGACTTGGAGGCCCATTGAACCTGGAGGAACTATCGCGGCTCGGTCGGCTTGTTTCCTGGGTGCACCAGTCAGGTGGCCAAGTGGTACTGGACGTTCACAATTACGCTCGTTTTTTCCTGCGGGTCGACGGAGTGATTCGAGAGTGTGTCATTGACGAGACGGCCGCTGGAACGGGACCCCCTGCTGTTCGTCGTAGCGATCTAGGCGATCTTTGGCAACGTCTTGCTGAGGTCTTCCGAGATAATCCAACGGTTGTTGGCTACGGACTGATGAACGAACCGCATGGTCTGCCATCCGGACGCTGGAAGGACATTTCAAATTATGTCGTCCAACGCATTCGGAATGTCGACCGGCGGACCAGTGTCATCGTTGCCGGCGATGGATGGTCGAATTCGGCGAACTTCTCACGGATAAACGGCGAGCAAGCTTGGGTGAATGACCCGGCTGATAACGTCGTCTACGAAGCCCACTGCTATTTTGATCATGACTTTTCGGGAACCTACCGGTGGAGTTTCGACAAGGAACTCCACCACGATCCACAAGCGGCCCATCGTGGGCGAACCCGACTGGTTCCTTTTCTCGACTGGTGCACCCGGAACGGTGTTCGAGGATTTATCGGCGAATTCGGCGTGCCCTCCTCGGAAAACTGGCTGTCGGTTCTCGGCGAATTCGCCGAGATACTTCGACATCGAGGTGTCGCCGCCTGCTACTGGGCGGCGGGTGAATTCTGGGGTAACTATCCGCTCTCGATCCAACCGTCTGGCGGTCACAAACAACCCCAACATGCTGCCCTCTTGAAATTACTGTAGCCTCAACGGATACGTTTCATGTCATTATGCATCACCGATCTCGCAGTGAAGTACGGAATCCTTGACAAAGCCAATGCGGATCCCTACTTCCAACTCGTTTCCTGCGAAGCCTTGCAGAAAATCGCCATCGATACCGAGCACCGAAGTCGACCTAGAAATAGCTCCCCAAGTCGGGAGTTGCAGTTGTTGAGGGCCATTGCCAAAGAGTGTGCACTGGAAGTCATCGATCTGGAAAATCGTGAGGTTTCCAATGACCTGCTCAAACTGCTCTCCTTTCAAATCTTATTTCGCCATCACATCATTCCGATCGAGCGGAATGACGATACTCTGGTCATCGCAACGAGTGCGCCGTTTGACGACGAGATCTTATCGAGCATTGCAAGTGAGACAGGTCTTAGTGTTGACTTGGTGTTGGCCGAAAGCGAACAAATCCGGACGTTCCTCAAAGAACGGGTTGGAGTTGCCGGAGCGACTGTCGGCGACATGCTGGTTAGTGATGCGCCCGAATCGGCGGAAGAGGAGATGGACGGAGCCGATGTCGAACGACTCGCTCGGCAATCATCAGTGGTCAAACTGGTTAATGAGTTCCTGATTGATGCCGTGGAATCTGGTGCGAGCGACATTCATATTGAACCGGCCGACCGCTCCTTCGGAATTCGATACCGCATCGATGGAATGCTAATCGATCAGACTGTCCCGACGGACATCTGCCGTTTCCACTCGGCCATCGTGAGCCGCCTAAAGATCATGGCGAAATTGAACGTTGCCGAAAAACGGCTTCCTCAAGACGGCCGCATTAAGATCAAGGTGCACAATAAGGAAATCGATGTTCGCGTTTCGACCATACCGATGGTGCATGGTGAGAGCATCGTGCTGAGGCTATTGCAACAAGGGGGGCAGGCATGGGGCTTTAGCCAGTTGAACATGTCCGCTGAATTGGAGGAGTCGTTTCGCACGGTCGCGCAGAGCCCGCACGGAATATTTCTGGTCACTGGGCCAACGGGCAGCGGCAAAACAACAACGCTCTACAACACGCTCTTCGAACTTCGCAATAGCCGGCCTGAAACGAAAATCGTCACGATTGAAGATCCGGTCGAATACTCCCTGCCGGGCGTTCATCAGATACAGATAAACGAGGCGACCGGTCTGACATTCGCGCGTGGATTGCGGAGCATCTTGCGGCATGATCCGGATGTCGTTCTGGTAGGAGAAATCCGAGACCCGGAGACCGCGAAGAGCGCCACTGAGGCCGCATTAACCGGACACCTCGTCCTCAGCACCCTCCATACAAACGACTCGTCAAGTGCCTTCACGCGACTCTGCGAGATGGGTGTTGAGCCGTACCTGGTGGCCAGTACGGTTCGGGCCGTCACGGCTCAAAGATTGGTGCGCCGTCTGTGCGACCACTGTAAGCAGCTGCAATCGGAAGGCCAGGTGGCGATACCCGATGAATTGGCCGACACCGACAATCTGTACATGGCGCGGGGATGCCGCGACTGTGGTGAATCGGGCTACAAGGGACGGACGCCGCTATTCGAGTTCCTGGTCACCGACAGCCAAATTCGCGATCTCTGCACCCAGCGTGCGCCCGCTTTTCAAATCCTCGAGCATGCCCGAAAAAATGGGTTGCAGACACTGCAGGACGCTGGGTGGGAGTGCGTCCGAAAGGGGATCACCACACTAGCAGAAGTCGTCCGCGTTACCGGAGTGTGACGCCAGGTCAGTCGTGGCTAACCGCAGCCGAAAGGGACCCCCTATCGTGCAGGCTGATGCGACACCACCCTGCGATAGCTAAAGAGAACGGTATGCCATTGGCCCACCTCGATTCGATCGGGTGAATGGTGACCACTGCAGGAACTGGTAAGCCAGGAACCCATGCGACTTTGGGTAGACCCGCCCTTCTGATACCTACCTATCAGTCCACGTTCGCGCAGCTTCCCAGAAGAAAGGCCAAAATTCCTATTTCCGCCCTTCATTCTGGTTTTTGCTACGGAATATCTGTATTGGTGCCGATTATTCCGACGGGGCGATGTTTGATGTTACACATTGATTGTTCTGCTAGTATCCCAAAGATTGCAATCCGTCTTATCCACCAACTTGTTGGCACTAACCGGTCCTCCGTGTTGGTGTGGAATCTAGTCGATGTCTGAGAATTTTCTTCCACACCCTGACAGGTCAACACTGAGATACATCCTTGGAATATTGCTTGTTGCCGTCGTGGTCGGGAAGGGCTCCTGGTACCTTGTGCCTAATAATTGGAGAGCAGAGCCCGTTGCCACGCGTCCTGCCTCGGAGCGCAGAACCCGGCCACTCGACCCCACGACCGAGTGGGACCGGACCGGGCGGAGCAGGCCGTCCGATGACTCGGACTGGGTGGAGGCCCTTCGACCTCCGGAGGCCAACAAAGGGGACCGACCGCGGGGCATCCCCCAAACGACGCCTCCATCCCCTGTGGCAATAGCTCGATTTAACGGGCAGATTCAACCAGTGGTGCCGTTGCCATACGCTGATGGTTTGCCCCAGCGACCACCTGTCCCGGTGCCACCTGCCCCGCTGCCACCTGCCACGCCTCAATTTCCGCTCAGGACCGTGCACGTGCAAGCCACCGAGAGTGTTGGCGGCCCAATTACTTTTAATTTTATGGACGCACCGTGGCCAGTCGTCTTGAAAAAAGTGGCCGATGAAGCCGGCTTGGCCTTGGAAATGAACGCCGTACCTAAGGGGTTATTTTCCTATTTCGACCCGCATCCACACTCTCTGGTCGAATCGCTGGACATTTTGAACGGATTTCTAATTCGGGAAGGGTTCTTACTGATCCGTCATCAGAAGTTGTTGTTGATGATTTCCACCGCGGAAGACGTTCCCGTCCATTTGATTGAGTTGGTTCGGCCTGAACAATTGAGTCTCCGTGGTCGCTACGAGTTGCTCTCCGTGGAACTACCTGTTTTCGACGCCTCACCTAGTGTCCTTGCGGCGGAAGTCCAAGATCTATTGACTCCACTAGGCAAGATCATCCCGGTCAATTCAGCCAATCGCCTGGTGGTGAGCGATTTGCGGAGTCGGTTGGAGTTGATTCTTGGGTTGATCACAATGGGCGATGCTGAAACAGGAAAACTAAGTAGTGAAGTGGTCAAACTGCAGAATATTCTTGCCGAGGAGGCCGTCCAGTCACTGCAGAATGTTTTGAGCAGGACAGGACAATCCGCAAGTCGAACCACTTCGCCACCTCGATCGGCCGGATCGCAAGCTCAAGCCGGTGGCAACATTCGGATTGTTGCCTTACCGGAAACGAACAGCGTGATCATTCAAGGACAGCCGGCTCAACTGCAGCGGGCGCGTAGCCTGATTGCCGACCTCGACCGGTCTCCGGCACAGGTTCATATCCAGGTGCTGCTAGTGGAAGTGGAATTGTCCGACAAGGACGAATTTGGGATTGAATTAGGCATCCAGGATAGTCTGCTGTTCGATCGTAGCGTGGTGCAAGACGTTTTGACCACGACTGAAACCACAACCGCCCCCAACGGTGTCCAAACCACGACCGAAAATATCATTTCCAGCCAGACATCGCCAGGATTCAATTTCAACAACCATGCTTTGGGAAATAACACCGCCGCGAATCCCGCACGACTAGCGGGGCAAGCACTCAGCACCCTTGCCCTCGGTCGCGTTAACACGGATGTTGGCTATGGAGGGCTTGTTCTTTCGGCCGGATCGGAATCGATCAACATTCTGCTGCGAGCCCTGGAGGCAAATCGAACGGTCGATGTGCTCAGCCGACCTAATATTCGCACGATAGACAACCGCGAGGCCAGCATCCAAATGGGAGCACAGGTGCCGGTGGTCGATGGAGTGAACGTTACAGCCAACGGCAGTGTCAGCCCGGTCGTCCGACAGGATAAGGCGGGGATCATTCTGGAAGTCACGCCGAAAATCTCAGAGTCCGGCTTGATCTTCATGGAAATACGGGCCGAAAAAAGCGAATTCCGCACTGGACCAGGTTCGGGAACACCAATTTTCGTTGACGCGACAAATGGCAATGTGATCGAATCTCCGATCAAAGACCTCGTCGAATTGTTGGCAACAGTCAACGTGATGAGTGGTCAGACGGTCGTTCTCGGCGGCATGATCACGAGAAGCTCGATCGACGTGGCAAGAACAGTGCCGGTCCTCGGAGACCTGCCAATCATCGGACCCCTGTTCCGTTACGAATTGTATTCTGAACAGCGTAAGGAATTGCTGATTTTCCTGACGCCCGAAATCATCCATGACGACCGCACCGCACAAGAAATTACCTACCGTGAACTCAACCAGTCTGCTGTAAACGTCGAGGAAATGTTGGAAACTCGTGGCGGTTCATCCGACATGAGGCTACCCAATAAGGTGGTACCCCGTTCGAGTCTACGCAGCGCACCCGGTTTTCACCCGTTTCAGAACTGGCCTGTGCCGACTTGGAAGAGACTTGGCGATCCGTTTCCAAGTACCGAAATGTTGCGGCCAGATCGGTCCGAACAGGTCGGCCAATTTCTAGCGTCGGATGAGTCGCAGCCAACTCGCCCGCAAGAGACCCCAAGCAATCCTGAGTCTCTTCCGACACCTGAGGAAGTGACGCCCCCAATTCGGCCACCGTTTTTTACTCCCCAACCATCCAGTAACAGACAGCCACCTACCGCTGGCAACAGGTCTGTGCGCGGCCGGTAATGATAACTTGCCATGGTTCCACATCTTATGCGTTCGCTATTTCAGGCACCCCTCTTGATCATGATGACTTGTTGCTGCTTGGCCACGGGCTGCAACCTGGTCCCGCGGGTACCCGACCTCTTCCCTGCGGCAGCCACGGAACCCGTCAACCAGATCGTCGCGATGTGGCAATTTTCGGAACACGACAACGGCAACGGTACTCGACAAATCGGATTTGCCGGACAACTACTGTTTCTTGGTGCGGGTGATCCCGTCCCACGACCTGTCTCCAACAAAGTCACGATTTTGGTCTATGAACAGGAGGATGCCAGGTGGGTGTTGCGGAAGCAATTCAAACACTCGCCCGACGCCTGGGCCAGTCACCAGCGAAAGACGGCGTTGGGAACCGTTTACAACGTCTTTGTCCCACACGACACCAAGAGAGTCGCCGATCAGCCGTTCGCACTCCGTATCCAACATATCGATGATGCCGGACAAGAGCTGCTTTCAGACCTTGTTGTCTTGCAGTGACAAGGCCGCGCCCTAGTCCCTCCAGGCCTCTTCCCACCTAAGGTGGTATGAGCTTCCAGCTTGCGAGCACCTCGCTACAACCGGCACAGACTGAATTTCGGTCATAGATCGGAATCATGTACTGTGGGCAAGGAATCTTTTCCGGATGTTCGGATTAACATCCCAACGTCCGTCGCACCACGTGCTAGGGTGCTTTAGAAACGCGGCCGCCGTGTACCACCACCTCTACTGGAGGCGGTGGGCTGGGTGAGGTGGCTACAGTTTACTGGGCGCTGCTGAGTCTTATTTTGTTGGCTGGTTATTCTCGAATTCTGCCGGAGTTTGATATCCGAGCGACGAGTGAATTCTTAGCCTGTTGTCGTATCGGACGTAGGCGGCTATTTCCTCGCGAGCTGTTTTGAGGTTTTCGTAGACACCCATTTCCAGCTCTCTCTTGATGGTTCCGAAGCAACTCTCCATGAATGCGTTGTCGTAACAGTTGACAACTCGACTCATGCTTTGTTCGAGCTTCCACTGCCGGAGCGACCGTCGATAGGCTTTGCCAGCGCATTGGCCGCCGCGATCGGTGTGATGCAGCGTGCCTGGTGGCGGCTCTCTCGACTGAATCGCGGATCGCAGACAACGTAGCACGAGTTCCTCCTTCATGTTTTGACGCACGTTCCACACGATGATCAATCCCCGGACCGGCGCGATCGCGCAAGATGCCTCGTCGGGAGGTCGCGATATTGACCCCATGAAACGGGGTGGCCCAGACACGGACTATGGCAAGTACTTTCGGATCTTGAGTTTCTCGGACAAAATCTGTAACGAAGACGGCAACCTGTTCTACGACGTTCTGCGGCACGACGGTCAAATGGGTGACATCTCCGTGTGTAACGGCATCGTGAACCCGGTCTTTCATGTCGAGAACAGAAAATACCGTTTCCACATGCACGGGGTGGGCACGGCTCGCGCCTGGTTCCTCAAGTTGCGGGACGCGGACCACAATACCGTGGCACCGTTCATGCAGATCGGCTACGACGCATGGTTCTACGAAAAGCCGCAGATGATGGATGGCCTGTTGTTGTTCGTGGCCAAGCGGCGAGACGTGATTGTCGATTTCGGGGACCTGTGGGACCGCGGTATTCGCGAAGTCTACATCGAAAATTGCCTGCCGCAGATCGACAAAATAGCGTGTGCCGACGGTGAAAAGGGCGAGCGGCTGATTAAGATCATCATTACCGACCAGCCTATCCATGGCGGCAAGCCCGATCTCAACATCGGCCTCGACACACACCTTCGCGAGAACGTGCGAATCACCGAGGACGAGGTCGTCAAGACGCGGATCCTTAACTTCAAACGGAGTAACGGTGCCTGGACGATCAACAACACGTTCTACGATCGCAGTGTCTCAAACATCTCGCCAACCATCGGGACCGCCGAGCGGTGGATCATTCGCAACAACGGTGGTGGCTGGTGGCACCCGATCCACATTCACCTGGAAGCCTACCAATGGCAGAAAATCAATGGAACGGTTCCACACCCGTCCGAAGCGTTCTGGAAGCAGGACTCAACCGTACTTGGCTCGAACGATGAAATTGAGACTTTCATGAAGTTCCCCATCTGGCTGGGTCCCTTCGTGATGCACTGCCACAATTTGGAACACGAGGAGATGCGGATGATGTTCACTCTTGACCCGGTGCTGTTGCCGGTGGAATCGCCGCAACAGACACAGAATCTGTTCCTGTAAACGGTTATTGAACCGTCCGCTCTGATCTCGAAATTCTCGATTGCAGGCCCGCAATACGGGCCTGCAATTTTTTTGACATCCCTTCTTCGCGAAGTATGTTTTTCTTGGTTGCCGGCCGGCAACCAAACGGGGACACGACGACCGGAGTGCCGGACAGGGCTCGTGCAAAAGACCAACAGTAACGCTTACTAGCAGGAAACTCGCAGATGCTCAATCTGAAAATAACCCCCCAGTGGCTATCTGGCAGCGTCGCTATCTTGCTGATGAGTGGTGCGGCGATTGCTTACTTTGCAAGCGACAGAACCGTACCGACAAATCGGGATTCCGAGCCGCTGAATAGCCGTACAGTCGAGGCGACTCCGGATGAGTCAGCGAACGGAGAGGCGGAACCGTCGGCCGCACTCGCTAAGCAATCCAAGGACACGATCCAGGCGATCCTTCGAGCTCGAGACCTGCGAGAAATGGGGAAGGAACAGGCTCGAAATACGAAGCCGAATACGGGTCGGCCAAGCGAAGGATAGTTCCGAGTACGGTCTCCTCAATTCTCCTCCATATCACAGAATGATGGTCACACTGTATCGTCCCCTTATCGGCTACCTGGTACCAGGCCTGTTCGCAGTCGGATTTCTTGCTGGCCGTCGCTTGGCCAAAACTCTGGGAAGCGACGCCCGCATCATCTTCAGTACTCGCACGGTCGACGCTGAGTAAGTCGGGATACCCGCGAGGCGGCAAGGAAATATCGAGTCGCCGCTACAAATGCCTGATCGTCAAAGACAACATTGGAAAGAGCGAAAGTTGAACAGCACCAGAAGAGTGGATAAGACATGCGAGGCAGACCCGCACGATGGTGCCTCGGACAAGCCGTTGGATCCTCCCAACCGCTCGCTCGGTGTTTCCTACCGCCTCGGCATTCTCGCTCTATTACCGATGTTGGGGACCGCCTGGCTCGTTGCTGGCCATCGCACGTCCGCTGAGTCCGAAAGTTTGGCGAAACACCGGACGCCGACGGTCGAACTCACTCCGACCGAATTGTCGGTCCAAGACAAGGTCGTTCCGGCGGCAAAGACGGACATGCCTACGTGGATGCTCCCCTTTCATCGGGCCCTTGCCGGCGACCGAAACCCGGCCCATGGGCGATTGGTCTACACCCGAACCTGTCGAAACTGCCACCGAATTGATGTGGACGGTTATGACGTCGGGCCGCGGCTGTGCTGTATCTACCTTAAACCCGATACGGAAATCCTGCGGGACATTCTGGAACCAAGTCGAGAGATCAATCCGAAGTTCCGCACGTGCGTCGTCGTCACCAATAGTGGATCTATCTCCACCGGAATTCTGGACGCCGAGTCGGAAACGAGTTTGACGTTGCGGAAAGAAAACGGATTGAACGAGATCATATTTCGCGGCGACGTCGACGAGATCAAAATGTCCGATGTCTCGCTGATGCCGGCCAACTTGCGAGAACAACTTAAACCGCAGGATGTGGCCGATCTGATCGCCTATTTGCGTCAAACGACAACACCCCAAGAAAAAGACCAACAGAACAGAAACGAGTAGCTGAGCCATGGGTACCTTACGGATTTCTTCATTCCGGTGCCGTAGGGACGCTGGTTCCCCAGCGCTGTCGCGGTAGGAACGCCGGTCACCCGGCACCGTAGGGTCAAAAAACTGAAACGACTCTTTCGCTTTTTGAAAACTTGGTTTTGACGGTTACGAATGGCGCTGATTTGAGCCGAGATTTCGGTTCGCGCGAATTTCTGTGTCTGCAACGCCATTATTTTCGCGGTCGACGCGTACGTCGACTGCAGACGGGTCAGCGGATCGACGGCGAACTAACTAAGCCGCTTGGCGGTGATAGTAGCGAAGCATTCCACCAAGACGCTCGCGGCACTCGAGCTCACCGTCATCGCGACCAACGTTCTTATCAATCTGGATGAGCTGGTTTCCTAGACCCTGATGGTTGCGCTCGCCATGATAGTGCATCAAGCATTCACGCACGGCATTTCGCAACGAGCGCTCGCCAAAGAAGATCTTCCGCTCAACGCACTCGGATTTCGATGCGATCGGAAGAATCGTTCCATGAACGCATTCATGTTGGGACTGTGGGGCGGTAAACGGAATGAGACGACGTCTTCGTCTTCAAGCAGCGTGCGAAACGACTCGCGGAACGACGCGTCGCGATCCATGATCAACCGTTTTTGCAATTTAGAAAACCATCGGCGCACGCCGTTAGCTCACGCGCGGCTTGTTTCATCCAGGCTTCGTTAGGATTAGCCGTGCAACCAGCGAAATGCACTCGACGGGTCGTCAACTCCATTGCGAAAAGCAAATAGAAGGTCACAAGTCCATTTTTCGTCCAGACTTCGACCGTCGTGAAATCAATCGCGGCAAGTACGTCCCAATGGGCTTTAGGAAAGTGGACCACGACATGCTTCGCTTGCGGTCGGGCGCGGGTTCGATGGCGTGACGCTTGAGAATGTTACCCACTGTGGTGTCGGTGATGCGATAACCGACATTTGCGAGTGCGCCCTGGATTCCGTCATAGCCCCAACTCGTATTCTCTTTGGCGAACTTCAATACATGATCGACGATGACCTGTCGAACTCGCGGACGACCGATCGTGCTTTTGCGACGATCGCTGTAGTCCCACTTCTTGGCGACGAGTTGTCGATGCCAGCGAAGAATTGTGTCTGGCGTGAACAACGTGCCGAAGTCACGGAACAGTTGACTTTTTCGGCCACACGGGCGCATGCGCCGAACTCACTTGTTATCGCACATTACTCATGCACGATTTTGAGACGGCTCCAATAGCCTGCTTCGAACGCCCAGTCGGTCGCGCGGTTTTCTAGCTCGAGCGTCACAGCGTTCCCGGCGTGTTTGGTGAGGTCGAAACGAATCTCCTGCCATACCGATTCGTCGATCGATTTGCCGAGCACTTCCTGACCGTCAATTCGGACGACCAGCTTCCAGTCGCCTCGCGGGTGATTGTTGACGGCAAACTCGAGCGAGGTTCGCTTGCCCTCGGGTACACTGAATTTTCGAGAGAGCACGCAAGGGTCTTTTTCGCTGAGCGGATGGGTGAGCAGCACATTCTTGCGGCCCATCGATTCCGACCGCAATCCCGGCTTCATTTTGGGTCCGCCCCAGTCGCGAACCTTCCAACCCTCCGCAAATCGCTCGACGTCCGCCGGAAGCGTCGCGCTGACCTTCTGTTTGTCTTTCCGCCGACTGGACGATGTGGGGGTTTTTATTTTGGGCATTTTGGCGTCGACTTCTTTTCGCCACCGGCGCAACATCGTCAGCAGCTTCTGCGTCGTCTCAGGTTTCTCTTTCGAAATGTCCGTCTGCTCGCCGATGTCATTCGCCAAGTCGAAGAGCTGAACGGTTTCGTTCTCGAAGTAGTCGAGCAATTTGTAATTGCCCAACCGAATCGCGCCGCCGGGGCTTTGATAGCCGTGGTTGCTGTAGTGGGGAAAGTGCCAATAGATCGCACCTCGTTCATATGCGTTGCCCTTCAATGCACGAACAAAGCTCTTGCCATCGACATGTTGTTTGGGCATGGCGGGAAGACCGAGCATTTCCAGCAGCGTTGGGTAGTAGTCCGTTCCCGTCACCACGGCGGGCGATGTCGAGTTGGGCACTGTGCGCCCCGGCCAGTGAACAATCAGCGGCACGCGAATTCCGCCTTCGTAGTTCCATCCCTTAGCGCCTCGCAATGGCAAGTTGGACGAAGCGAAACGCGAGTTTAGCGCGGCGCGCGAATGGTGAATGCCGCGATATTGGTTCGATGCCGACATGCCGCCGTTGTCCGCCGTGAATACGATGATCGTGTTACTCGATAAGCCAAGCTCCTCGAGTTTTGCGCGAATCCGCCCGAGGCTTTCGTCCATCGCTCCCACCATGCCGGCGAACTCGACGTTGTCCTGCTTTTGCTTCACCCACCAAACTCGTTTCGCTTGGTGTGTCTTGAGCGAGTCGTCTTGCTCGAGAGCCTTGAGCTCTTCAGCCGAAATCGTCGGTCCGTCCGGATTGGGTTCCAGAATGAAATCCGCGCCGTCCTGTTTTGGCAGCGAAGCAAGTTTCTTTTCGTATTTGCGGACCAAATCCTTGCGGCCATGAATCGGGTCATGCACCGCGAAATGGGCCATATGCAAATAGAACGGACGATCCTGATTGCGTTCAATGAACTCCACGGCCAGGTCGGTGAACCGATCCGTCAGGTAATCTCCCTGTTTGCCGTCCGGCCCGTTGCCACGTCTGACTTTGAAAGGAAAATGATACGAACCGTACCATCCAAACGTCGACTCATCGAACCCCCAGAGCCGGGGGTGTTTTCCCAAATGCGCTTTTCCAAAGAACGCGGTCCGGTACCCATGGCCCTTGAGAGTTTCCGCCATGGTCACTTCGTCATCAGGTATCGCCATCAACTTTTCGGCGCTGTGCAGTTTTTCAAAGTCGCGTTCGGGGCGACCGCTTAGCCACTCCGTCAAGTCGGTCCGGCCTGGGTATTTGCCCGTCTGAATACTAGCGCGACTCGGCGAACAGACGTGGCATGTCGAATAGGCGTTGTCAAATAGCATGCCCTCCTTCGCCAGCGAATCGATCGATGGCGTCTCATAGAATCGACTGCCATAGCAACCCAGGTCTCGTTGCCCTAAATCGTCGACAAGAAAAAAGACCACGTTGGGCCTTCGCTGTTCAGCCGCCTGCGCAGTCATGGCTAGCGCAAGAAGGAGTGCGGCCATCATGCCACGTTGAAAAACGCCGAACAGTGTTTTGCGTAATGTCTTCATTTATTTTCTCAGTCAGTGCAGCGCAGATCATTAGGTGAAGAGACGGCACGCCAAGGAAGCGCGCAAAGGTGTGCGCTCTTGACGCAGGTGGCGCGCGGCGTTTCGATTTCGGTTAATACGGTCGAATTCTCACGGTGCTCTATGTTAGCTTTTTGAATTGCGTCCGCCAGCGCTCGCACAGGCCTAATTCTGCTCGGCGAGCAGGTCGCGCACGATCGTAAGCGGTTAGGAATTGGACGGGTCCGTCAGGCTTAAGAAACATTAGAGTGAACTCATGCCCGAAAGCCCAGTTAACAAACTTCTAGACTCCGTGCTTCGTCTGAAACTGGCCAACAGCGACACTCTGGAAAACGTGCGAAAGGAACTGGCTGACACGGACTCGCTAGACGAAGACGGCGTTGCCAAGCGACTTGACGCAGACCAAGTTTTGTAGGAGTCGTAGTCGCGCGAGTTGTTGGCGGGCAATGCGCATGAGTGCATCCTCAGCGACAGATATGTCTTGCTCGAAAAGATAGGCGAGGGCGGGATGGTGACGGTTCACAAGGCGACCGATACCAGTCTCTCGCACAGTGGCCATTAAACCGCTGCCAGACGAAAGTTTGGGCGACCCGGATGCAGTAGCGAGATTTGAGCGCGAGGCGAAGGCGCTGTCTCGGGTCTCGCACCCGGGAATCGTCCAGGTATTTGACTACGGCGAAGCATCCGGTCGTTATTACCTGGTCATGGAATACTCGAGCGGCATGAGCCTGTCCGAGCTCGTTCGCCAGAATGTCGCCGTCCCGACTCAGCGCGCCGCCGACTGCATTCGCCAGGCTGCGACCGCGTTGCAACATCCGCATGAGCGGGGGCTGGTTCATCGAGACCTAAAGCCGGGCAATCTGCTGGTGGATGTCGACGGCCAGGTAAAATCCTCGACCTTGGACTCGCCCGATTCCTGCAAGACCAGCTGGGAGACACGTCTCTGACGCGAGAGGGCATGGGGATGGGAACCCCAGACTACATGGCCCCCGAACAGTTTCAGAACGCAAGCACGGCTACGACTCGACTCATGCCGAACTTGCTCCAGTTGGGCAATGAGAGAGCGTCGTGCATGTCGAACTTCAAGTCGAGTCGCAAATGAGGTACCGAAGCGGCTCGACTGTTGCGTTCCTGAAACTGTCAACCATTCGCCTGAGCATTGTGCCAATTCGCACGTTTGGCGCTGAACAGCGCAGCGATCATACACTCGAATCGCTTGCCACAACCGTCACGATTATCGACGACCTTGGTGCCCGAGTTGCATCGCGAATCTCACGACGCGGATGACCCGCGAATTTTCGCATTGTCCGTTGTCACTGTGACTTGGAAAACGAGCTTCATGAAATCCCGGGCTCAAGCAGGCTCAACCACAGCTCACGCGCGGAGAGACAACATGGACGACGCCTCGGCCGACCAACGCGCCAACAACGAAACCGCCGACGCCGATTACGACTATGCGATCATCGGCATGGGCATCGGCGGACTGGCTCTCGACGCCTTGTTGGCCAACGCCGGCCATCGCGTGATCATCTTCGAACAGCACTACGTCCCGGGCGGGTATGGACACACTTACCGAAGCGACCGATTCTTTTTTGCGCCAAACTCCATTACGTTTGGGATTGCGGCCCGGGCGAACGAGTCTACCGTATGCAGGAGAAGCTGGGCTCGGAAAAATCAGTCACGTTTCACCAACTTACGCCGCAAGGTTTCGATCGAGTTGTTAGTCCGGGCGTCGACTACACAATTGGCTGCAGATTCCCGCGCGAATATGAGCGACTCAGTGAGTGATTGCCTGCTCATACGAAAGAGCTCGCGACGCACTTTCAAATCGTGGACACGATCTGCCGTCAGGTCTACGATCTGCCTATTGTATTCACATGGCAATCCGAACAGCGCTCCGTAGATGAGGCACCCTGCCTAAGTAGAGAACTGTCACAAGATCTCCTAGTGCGTTGCCCGGAGGCTACGGTGAGGTTGGCCTTGGGCCGACAGGTGGACGGGCGACTCGGAACGCCGTAAGGTTCGGCCTTGCGGCGGCGGCAGTTTAAACGATGTGCTGCCCACGAAGTCGTTTAACCCGCTCGCCGTAGGCGAGGACGCGAAACACAGGACGCCACGAGGCGATGCGGAGCGTATTCTCGCTTACCAACGGGCGAGAGCGCGTCGTCTATACTGGCGGCTCTCGTTCGTTCAATCTGAACTTAGTTGGAACATCATGAATCGAATACTCAGTTTGTCGATGGCGATCTTCGCTTTGACCGTCATGGACGGTCGCGCGTTGTCTCAAGACTTGCCGGCGGCGGCGAGATACCGTGTGGAAGTTGGAAAAGCACATCCCGATTTCGCCCTTCCCCGAATTGATAATGGCCGCCCTTTGAGGCTGTCCGATTACCGAGGCAAGAAAGTTCTGCTTGTTCATTTCGCGTCTTGGTGAGCTGGTTGCCGCCGAACGGTGCCCGGGTGGCGCCAACAAATGCAGAGCCATCTTGAGAGTAAGAAACTGGTGATGATCGGTGTCATACAGGAGCAACATGGCGATCGCTGTCGTCTCTTCCAACAATGGAAGGAGCTCGATTTCCCGATCGGGCAAGACCCACTCAATCAAAACGGAATCGGCGCCGTGCCGGTGCTTGTCGCGATTGACGAACACGGCATTGTGCGCAGCCGCCGGCCCAACCCGCGCACGATTGAATCCGAATTCTTGGATAAGGAATTCCCGCAGCCGGACGAGCCGGCGGACAAGCTCGGTGCCGACTTCTCGAACGTCAAACATTGGGAATCGATGGTTGCCAAGTCCGCAAGTCCAAGTCATTCGTTGCGACTGGCCGACTCCTATTTGTTGTGGGATCCGACGGCGAGCAACGCAAAGAAATCGATTGAGATCTATCAGCGCCTTCTGAAGACCGACAAGCAGCGCGGCGACATCCATTTTCGATTGGGCGTGGCTCATCGGATGCTATACGAGTTGGGCGGCCAGACGTCGGCCGTTCAATTCAGCAAAGCAGTCAGTCATTGGGAATCGGCCTTAGCAACAAACCGAAACCAATACATATGGTGGCGAAGAATCCAACAATACGGACCGCGCCTTAAGAAGCCCTATTCGTTTTATGACTGGGTCGCTCAAGCTCGCAAGGAATTATTGTACCGCGGCGAGAAGCCTCATCCTTTGCCGGTGGAGCCGAACGGCGCCGAGTTAGCTCAGCGCGCCCGATCGATGGTGATCGACACGGCGGCTAAGAACCCGGACCCCAAGAACGAAATCCTGTTGGTTGAACCGCGCTGGGTCACGAGCCACATCAACATGGTGCCTACACGACCGAAACCGGGAGACGTGGTCGCTGTGCATGTCGGATTCACGGTCTCGAAACTGGCCAAGTGGAATCATGGAACGGAGCCGCTATCGTTGTGGCTCGGCAACCCAAGTTCGGGCGCCAGGGTCTCGTCGAAGGCGATCCACGACAAAACTCCATACGCTCAGCCCGACTCGCAACAGTCGGTGTCGCTTTCGTTTGAAGTGCAGATCCCGGCAGACGCGACGCGCGCTATCGAAATCGATGCATTCTCGATTTTCAATATCTGCGAGTCCGAAAATGACCAGTGCATCCGACGCCGACACAATCTGAAAATCACGATTCCCGTCCAGCTGCCAATGAAGGACCAATAGTCGGGCAGGGCAGGGCGAAAAACCTCGTTTAACCCGTTGCCCCAGGCGAGGCTACCGCTCGTCGGAGTGCAACGAAATGAATGCCGTTGGTCCTTCTAGCTGAAAAGTTCGCGGACTGCAGAAGTGATTCTACTCGGCCTTTCTCTCAAGCGCTTTGGTAAAAGCCGCTTCACCGCCAACGATGGGTAAGTCGAGTGAAGTTGCGTCGAGATCGATCGTCAACTTGGTCCCTGGCCGCGGGTGGAGCGTAAAGTCGCGATCACTTGAGAAGATCATCAGGCCGATCTGTTGGCCTTTGGGGATAATCTGATCGTCCGGTTGCAACTCAAAGGTCAACTCATAGAATTGCCCTGGCTCTAGCGGTTCGCTGTCTCTGATCGAACGGTGATTCTGCGGATCGGCCCAGCCGCGGGTGATGATGTTGTCCGTAATCTTGGCTCGCCTTCCCTCGTTCCAAGGCAGCGACACCAGCCACACCGAGAGATTCGCAGCCGGCTTGTTGGAAGCAAGCTTAATCGAGATGCGTGGGACGCCTGAGATGTGGACAGGCGACGAGAATTTCGGCGTCGTGTAGATCAGGCGGTGTTCCGTAAACTCTGCTTGCGCAAGCGCTCCGCCATTGAAGGAAAAATTATCGACCAGCGTCTCCGAACCTTGCTTTGAAAAAGGTCGACTGCTGACCCGACCCCGCTCGGGGGCGCCAGCGGCGAGAAACAGCTTCACGTCTTTTGCTTTGGGATGCGGATAGTCACCGTAAGCCGTGGGCTTCTTCCGGTCGTCGTTCTCACGCACAATCCAGGAGCGTGGTTGATCTTCGATGCCGTTCTCGACGCCGTGAAGATAGCGCGCGAACCAGCGATTCATCATCTCCTTCGGTGGCGGTCCGCCGTGTCCGCCCTGATGATAGAAGATTTGCGATGGTACGCCTTTGGCCTTAATGGCTTGATAGATTCGATTACTGTGTTCCGGAACGACGTTCCAGTCGTTAAACGCATGGGCCATCAACACCGCGCACTTCAATGGGCCGAGATCGTGAAGATAGTCGTGCTCCGCCCAAAAATCGTTGTAGTCGCCGGTGAGCCGGTCGAGTCCGGACAACATGGCTTTGTCGCGAATATTGGAGTCACAATAGTTGCGTCTCGCGTCGTTGCCGCTGTGGACGTAATCGTACATGTAATCAATGTCTTCGCCGAGGTAACCGTACGGATGCCGCACGAGCCCGTTGGAGCGATAGTAGTGATAGATCGAGGTGTTCGGTGCCACAGGAATAATCACTTCCAATCCGTCGACGCCTGTCGTGGCGGCGGCCAGCGCAAGCGTGCCCGGGTGTGACGTACCGGTCATGCCGACTTTCCCCGTCGACCAAAACGCGTGGACCTCCTCGTTACCGTCGATGCTCGTATATCCCTTGGCTCGACCGTTGAGCCAGTCGATCACAGCCTTAGGGGCCAGCGACTCGTTGTCTCCCCCAATCGTTGGACAGCCCTGGGACAAACCGGTGCCAGGTGAAGACGAGTGCACAACGACGTAGCCGTGCGGCAACCAGTCGCCGACATGCGACTTGGAAATAACTGGTCGCTCGCCAGTTCGTTCGATCTTGGGAATCTGTTTTCGTTTCGGCGGCACAGCGCCAAGTTCGTGCCGCGTACTCCAGAAATAGTCCCGGCCTTTTGACGGATTGCCGCCAAAGTACGGACTCGAAACGTAGACGACCGGAAGTCTTAAGCCTTCCGTGTCAGTCTGCTTAGGCCGAGTTACGCCAACATGCATGCGATCTAGCTTGCCATCGCCATCGGAATCGAACTCGGTGACGACCCAAAGATCGTGACGGATCCACTGCTTGGGATCTTTGAATTCTGGAATGACTTCGGTCATGCCATTCTTGATGACCGGTGCCCTCGTCTCCGCATATAGTTTTGCAAATGGCGAAGCTGACAATAGCCAAGCTACGCATACAACTCGAAGCAACGGCCGAAACGTCAGGTTGTCGTGCTCGTGCGGTATCGTCATTAAGGTCGTCTCCAGGCCAATGTAGTTAGCAACAAGTGCGGTTAACAACACCGTTCAAGTATGCTGACGCGAAACCGCCGGAACGATCGGTCGATTCGCCACTTCGAATCACGCTCTTCCGACGGGCTCCAAAATCAATCTGTTCCAGGCTTCTCAGCGGGCTTGCTTCTTCGATCCTTATCCACAGTCGACCTCGTCAACAGGCTAACACCAACAAGCATCGTAACGGACAATGTGATGGCCGGCAGCACGGCGTCTAGATCGGCGTAAGCTTTGGGCAGCATCGCGCGCACAGCGTCCACCTCGTTCCATACGAGCGTGACGATGGCGCCGCAGCAAATTGACGCGATGGCACCATACTTTGTCGCTCGTTTCCATAGAAGCGCAGCGACCAGCGAGGGTGTAATGCAGGCGCCGTAAATTGTGAAAGCGTACAGCGCTTTCTGAAAAAACCCGGTCGATTCGGAAAACAGGAACGTCACGAAGTAGGCAATCAAACCGAAGACGACCACGAAGAGCCGACTGACCCAGACAATTTGCTTCTCAGACGCCTTCGGGTTGATGTACGGGAGGTATAGATCGTTGACGACGCTCGTCGCGGGCACATGAAGAAACGAGTCGGCGGTCGAGATGATGATGGCGACGACGGTCACCATGAACAGGCAGCCGAGCGGGAGAGCAAGGTAGTGCCGCGCCGCGTAGATGAGAATATACTTGCCGTTCTCGGGATCGGGCGTCATGCTGCTGGCCACCCACGCACACCCAATGATCAGGAGTTCGATGGCGAACGCGATGAAGATCATCATCGTGACGGCGGTGCGAGCTCCCTTCGCACTGCGGCTGGCGAAGATTCGTTGATACTGGTTGGCGTCGCCGAGCACGAGCAGGAAGACGGGCAGAATGTAATTGATAAGTTGAGTCGGCGTGTAGACGCCCCATAGACTCAGATGCGACTCGCGGCCGTCAATTGTGAATGACGACTCGATGCCCGTCCAACCTCCCGCCTTGAACCAGTAAATCGGAAAGGCGATCACCATTGTCAGCATGATGATGGTCCCCGTGACCAGGTCCATCCATGCCAGACTCATCAAACCAGCCAGCGCGGCATA
>CAZMNY010000062.1:0-24671 GCA_964567745.1 uncultured Pirellulaceae bacterium
TTTAAGTGTTTCTATTACGTTGTATATTACTATGTCGGAATTTTTTCCTTCGCCAAAAATTTTTCGGCGGCCGTGTGTGGTGTCTGGGGGGTCGCCATCAACGTCAATCGCATCGAAGAGGACAGCCTTCCGGCGATGAAGAAGAGGGCGGCAAAACGCAAGTTTCCCTTCATGTACTTGTTCGACGAGAGTCAGAAGATCGCGAACGACTACGGCGCTATTCGAACACCTGAGTTTTTTGTTTTGGACAAGAATCGGAAGATCGCCTACATGGGCGCGTTCGACGACAGCACCGACGCCTCGAAGGTCAAAAAGGTCTATGTCGAGGACGCCATTGCCGCGGTCAAATCGGGCAAGAAGCCAAAGGTCGAAGAGACGGTCGCTATCGGTTGCCGAATTCGATTCGAACGACGACGACGCAAACGACGCTAAAAGTGACAATCGCGCGACGTCGCGCTGAGGTCTATCTGAGATGTCGAATGACAATGATTGGGCGTGTCCACACTGCGCCGAGCCGCTGCCGAGCCGAGCGCGGTTCTGCCGCAACTGCGGTGCCAGCGATGAATCGGGCTGGGGCCGTGACGGTGATGAATTCGGCGAAGACCCTGACGCGGGATACGCGGACGACAGCGCGATGGACGACGACGACTACGCCGATTTTGTTGCCCGCGAGTTTCCCGACCACGCCGAACCAAACCCCACGCGCGACCGGCGCAAATCGGTGATTGCAATGGTCATGATCCTGGTCTGTGTCGGCATCGTGCTCGGCGCCATCCTCTCCTCGCTCGCCGGTCGCTAACAGGCGAGAACATAGAGCCGAATGGGCGAATCAAATTATCGCCCCACGCCGCGGCCTAGCCGTAAAGCGCCGCTCTGCATGGCCGGTCTTCAGAGCACGCTAGACAGGTTGCCGCCACGCTGTGAAATCCCGCGATGAAAACCGAGCTCGGTTTCAACACTGTGTGTGATGCACGCGTCCGGCAAGCGCTGCAAGCCCCTGGAGATCTTGGTTGTCGAGGGTGTCAGCGAGGCATTCTATGTTCACGCCCAAGGCCGTCGCAATTTGTCGTGAAACAGCGCGACATCACGATGCAGCCGATCTAGCCGCGACAGCCGAGCTTCTCGAGGAAGCTGCGAGAGAACAAGTCCGATGTGCAGGAAATTGTCCGCTTGACGACCGAATTGATGGACCTCTGCCGAGGCACCCAATTGGCGTTTCTAGAGGGCGTCGACTCGCGCGGCCGCAACATCGCAGTTTCATCGATGTCGCACGACGAGTGATTGCGGCGCAGCGATCAGCTCTGCACCACATTCGCCTCATCCCGCACACCTGCCTTTTTGTCGAGCGCCATGGCGGCGTCAAGAGTCTTGCCGATCGTGTTCATGGCGGCGAGGTTGCCCTGCCCTTTGCCGCTGAAACGAATGGCATGGCGTGATTTGGGATTCTCGCGAGTGTCGTGAATCGTACACCCTGTTATGCTGATGTTGCTTGAGTCGGCAACGTCGATCCCGCAGGGCGAGCCGTCGAGCAATTGGCATCCCGACACGTTGACTCGCTTCGAATCGACGACCTCGAGAAGCGATGCTCCCGTCGGTTGACCCTCAGGATGTTCGTCCAAGATCGAACTGCCCGAAAGCGTGACGTCTGCCGAACGTACTATCCGCACACCGGTGTTCAATCTCGGCGTGTGGCGCCGAAACGTGTTGCCCGCCACGTTGATCTGCCGCGAGTCTTCAATTAGCAGATTTCGCTGAGCGCAAGAGTAGATGCAATTACCAGAAACCGAGACGCCGTAGCAACCGATCAAATGGACGTTCGTTTCTTGGTTTCCAATAATGTTGCCCGTGATCGTCCACAGCCCCGGCGGTCGCGCGGTGTCATCGGCTGAATCGCGAATCAGGATGTTGCATCCGCCGGGCGAGTCCGTTGCTTGTATTGTGTTTGACGCCACCGTGACTTCATTGACGCTGGCCTTGGGCGCGGTGGTGTCGATAAAGATTTCGGCCGTCGGCTCAGGCTCGGTTTTGTGATACTTGTGATTATTGTATTCAATGTCGTTACCGGTAATTTGCAAGTTGCGCACCTCAGACTTTTCGATGCGAATTCCGCCGAGTCGGTTGTAGCTGATGTGATTGCTGGCGATGTTAATCTGGTGCAGATTGACCTCTTCGAGAAAAATGCCGACGCCAGTGTTGGCGTAAATGTGGCAATGGCTGATCAAGACATTTCGATTGCGTTTTGTCAGTCGAATCCCGTGGCGGCAATCCCGAATCAACAGGCCCTCGAATACCGATTGCAGCGTCTCGATCATTTCAATCCCATCCGCTTCAGGATGAGCGCCCTCGATTTCAATATTCTTGATCGTCGGAAGGCGTTGCGAAGGATAAACGTTGCCTTTCACGGATGCGGGATCGCCCGTTCCGCTATGAGTGCCGATCACGCGAAACGCCGGTCCCGCGCCGGCCATCAAGACCCTCGCGGCGCCATTAGTACCGTCGATTCCAAACGGGCCAAACTTGGCCAAGTCGACTTCGATCGTTTTCGTAACTCGGTAAGTGCCCGGCGGAAAATGCAGCACTCCATCACCGTCTTGAATCGCATGGAGAATCGCTTCGGTGTCGTCCGTTCGGCCATCGCCAGAGGCGCCAAATCCGCGTACGTTGCTCATGATGTCTTCCTCGTCGCTGGAGCCAGTTCAAGCTTGCAGTCAGAATCGTAAACGATGGCCGGCGCGTGAGCGAGCAAGTGCCATCGCTCTGTCGCCCTTTCTCGCCGAAAGTTGCGCCGTGTGAGTCGTCGCGTTCGGCACTTTCGAGGAACGAAAGACGACAAACCCGCGTCGGATGGTGTTATGATGGAGACGCTGACGTTTCGCCCGCCAAACGGTCTCGCGCTGAGCCCAATGTTTTCGAATCGCCTCACCATTTTGATCGCGTTCGTACTCGGTTCGACTTGGTTGCAAACAAGCCGAGCTGACGAGCCGCTGGTCTTTGAGACGACGATACAACCCTTGCTCGCCGCCAAGTGCGGCAAATGCCACAGCGACAAAGTTCGCAAAGGCGATCTCGATCTCTCGAAAATGTCAGGACTGCGCCGCGGCGGCGAGTCGGGTGAGGCTGCGATTGCCGAGACGCTCGACGACAGCCTGCTGTGGATCATGGTGGAAGACGGCGACATGCCTCCGGAGGGCGAGCCCCAATTGACAGCGCGAGAACTTGAGCTGATGCGCAAGTGGATCGACGGCGGTGCCATCTCAAGACAAGCAGTTCCTTCGAAAGAAGAGCTGATAAACCAGCACGATGTCTTGCCGATCGTCTTATTGCGGTGCACGACTTGCCATGGTCGACAGAAGAAGCAAGGCGGTCTCGATTTGCGATCAATCGCAACGATGCGAAAAGGGGGCGTCAGCGGACCGGCGTTCGTGGTCGGCAAACCGGATGAGAGCTTGATGATTCAGCGGATCGAAAGCGAGGCCTGCCCGCCTCGTGAGTTGCTGCTTAAGTTCTTTGTCAGACGACCGCCCAAGTCGGAGACCAAGGTCTTGCGCGACTGGATTCACGCGGGTGCGCCAGAGGTCGACATCGCGCCTGACGTCGCGACCACCGAACCAGATCGACTTGTCACCGATGAAGAACGCAGTCACTGGGCGTTCCGACGACCGATCGCTCCCTCGAACGGATCATCGATCGATGAGTTTCTTCTCGAGAAGTTAAAAAGACGCGGTCTTAGTTTTTCGCCTGAGGCGGATCGCGATGTGTTGATTCGTCGAGCCTATTTCGACTTGCTCGGCATACCGCCGACAATCACGCAGTGGAGTCGATGGCGCAGTAGCAAGGATACGAATTGGTATCGACAAATGGTCGATGAACTGTTGGCGTCAAACCACTATGGCGAGCGCTGGGGCCGTTACTGGCTCGATCTAGCCGGCTACGCCGATTCCGAAGGCGGCGTTTCCTCCGACCCGATTCGTAAAGTCGCCTGGAAGTACCGAGACTATGTCGTACGGTCATTCAATGCCGACAAACCGTACGACCGATTTCTCATCGAACAGATTGCGGGCGATGAACTAATCGACCACGAAAATGAGCCCGTCGTCACAGGCAAGATGGTTGAAAACCTGATCGCTACCGGGTTCCTGCGGATGGGAATCGACCAGACCGGATCGCGAACGATGAACTTCGTTCCGGAACGGCTCGGAGTCATCAGTAACGCCATCGACATCCTTGGTTCAAGCGTGATGGGTCTAACGATGGAATGTGCTCGATGCCATTCCCACAAGTACGACGCGATTCCTCAACGCGACTACTACCGATTCAAAGCAACGTTGCAAGGCGCGTTGGACGAACACGATTGGTTGACTTTCAAGAACCGGTCGCTCGACGTGGCGGCGCCGCAACACCGCAAACAGGTCGCCCAAGTCAATCCTCCTCTGCTGGCGCGAACGCGCAAACTTGATTCGCAACTCAAGGCCGCGGTCGACGAACTGCGGCTCGCCACTTTGCGCGGCCATTACCCTGATCAATCCGAATCGGATCGGGTTGCCACGCTGGTGGCCATCAAGAAGGCCGACAATCAACGCACTCTTCCACAACGCAACCTCGTCGAAAAACTGATCAGCGCCGAGCTGCGTCCCGATGCAGACCAACCGGCCTTCGTCTTGAAAGCTCGGCGAGACATCGCAGCGATCGAGCGCGAATTGGCTGCCGTTAACCGCAAGATGGCACCGCCGCTGGCGATTCGAGCGCTTTGGGATCGAGGCGAGCCGTCGCCCACGTACATTCAGCGTCGAGGTGAATACGATAAGCCGGGCCGGCTCGTCGGACCAGGAGTCCCTTCGGTCCTGACAGATGGCCGCACGCCGTTTAACATCAGCCCGCCTTTCCCTAACGGAACCGCCAAGACCGGCCGTCGATTGGCTTTTGCGCGCTGGCTCACTCGACCAGAACACCCGCTCACTGCGCGCGTCATGGCGAACCGTATTTGGCATCATCACTTCGGAACGGGATTGGTGAAGTCGCTGCAGAATTTTGGCGTTAAGGGCGAACGGCCGTCGCATCCCGAGTTGCTCGACTGGCTTGCTGTTCAGTTCGTGAAGAGCGGCTGGAGCGTCAAGCGGATACATCGCCTGATAATGAACTCGCAGGCGTACCGGCAGTCGAGCCAGGTTTCGGATGGGCGGCTCAAGATCGATCCGCAGAACCGACTACTCTCGCGCATGCCGTTGAGACGAATGGACGCCGAGGCGCTGCGGGACTCGCTGCTGTTTGTGTCGGGCTCGCTGGACACCACGCCGTTTGGACCGCCCGACTCCGTTTCGGTCGATCGAGACGGACTGGTCAGCGTCGACGCGACGTCGGCCGGACGCTGGCGTCGCAGCATCTACGCTCAATATCGTCGCACCGAATTGCCGTCGATGATGGCGACGTTTGACTACCCAGAGATGGGACCCAACTGTGTGGCTCGAAGCGTGTCGACCGTCTCGCCGCAGTCGCTCCTGCTGATGAACAACGAACGCGTGCGGCAGCTAGCCTCATTGTTTGCGGCCCGAGTCGAGACCGTATTTCGAACTCGCCAAGCCATGGACGTGCAAGCGGCCAGCTCGACGAAAGACTCAGATGAACTGCCATTGGGTGCCCGAATCGATATCGTGTACGAACTCGCGCTGAGTCGTTCGCCGGATGAGCGGGAGAGGCAGCTTGGAATTGACGCCTTAGAGTCGCTCCGAGCCGCATGGCCTCAGCAGCCCAAAGCCGCGCTTGAGACATATTGCCACACCATCTTCAACTCCGCCGCATTTCTTTACATCGACTAATGCGGCACGAAGAGACTTGGAATACTCGAATGAGTCACCCACGCCAAACCGTTCGAAGCCGCCGCGACTTCTTCGCCAACGCGCGCGACGGCCTTCTCGGCGCCGCGCTGACTCAACTGTTTTGCGACGATTTCTTTGGCGGCAAATCCTCGCTCGCTGAAGATGCGCTGACAGAAGCCGCGCCGGCTTTCAACCTCGAGCCAAAGCCGACCCACCACGAAGCGAAAGCGACGTCGGTCATTCAGTTGTTCATGAATGGCGGGCCGAGCCAAATGGATCTCTTCGATCCAAAGCCGGTGCTAAACCGAATGGACGGCAAACCGTTCCCGGGCAACGTGGAGGAGATCGGCAACCAGAGCACAGCGAATGTCGGCGTGATGATGGGAGCTCAGTATCCGTTTGCTCGGCATGGCGAATCGGGATTGTGGATGGCGGACGTGTTGCCGGAGACGGCGAAGATGGCCGATGACATCTGCCTGATCAACTCGATGTGGACCGATCACCCCAACCACGACAACGCGCTCTACAAGATTCATAGCGGCCGTCTTTTCATGGGCTACCCGACATTGGGTTCTTGGGCGGTCTACGGATTGGGATCGGAAAACCAAAACCTGCCGGCCTATGTCGTGCTCAACGATCCGCTCGGGCTGCCGAAGAACGGAACTCGCAACTGGACCGCCGGTTTTCTTCCCCCGACATTTCAAGGTACGCCGTTTCGTCCAACCGGTTCGCCGATCCTCAATCTCAAGCCGCAATACGAGCAACCGAGCGAGGTCACGGAAATCGCCCGCGGGCTGCTCGGCAGGCTTGACGACATTCACCGCAACAAGCGGCGTCACTACGCCGAGCTCGACGCTCGTATCGGGTCGTACAAACTCGCGGCCAGAATGCAAATGTCGGCCAGTGAAGCGCTCGACCTTTCGCGTGAAACGCTGGCCACACAAGCGATGTATGGAGTCGATGAGGCACCGACCGATTCGTTCGGACGACGCTGTTTACTGGCTCGGCGACTCGTCGAGCGTGGAGTGCGATTCGTGCAGATTTTTCTTGAGGAGCAACCTTGGGACAGTCACGTCGATCTGGCTTCGAATCACCGCGGCGTTTGCGAGCGAACCGACAAACCGGTCGCAGGTCTGCTGCGCGACTTGAAGCAACGCGGACTGCTCGACTCAACTCTCGTCGTCTGGGGCGGCGAGTTTGGCCGAACGCCGACGTCGCAGAAATCGGGTGACGTCTATACGGGCCGTGACCACAACATGCAGGCTTTCACCTCATGGATCGCCGGCGGTGGAATTCGAGGCGGAACGAGCTATGGCGTTACCGACGACTTTGGTCACGCCGTTGTTGAGAAACCGGTAAGCGTGCACGATTTTCACGCCACGATTCTTCATCAGCTCGGCTTGCACCACCAAGATCTGTACTTCATTCGAAGCGGCTTGGAAGAACGACTCACTGGCATCGAGCCGCCTCGCGTCATCAAAGAAATCCTGAGTTGATAAAAGTCGTACTAACCCGCCGCCGCAGGCAAGGCAGCGCAAACAACCGCAGCCCAACCCTTCACCCATAGACCGTGAGGCCGCACAGCAATGCTGAACCGCCGCGACCTGCTAAACCTGAGCGCTACGGCCGCCGCCGCTTCCGTGCTTGCCGGTTCGTCGTCGACAGCAGCGCAGGACGACGCGCCAATTCGCATCGTCGATTCCAACGTCAGCCTGTTTGATTGGCCCTTTCGAAAACTGCCGCTCAGCGATCCAGACCAACTGCTGAAAACGCTTAATTCGCTTGGCGTGACCGAGGCCTGGGCCGGAAGCTTTGAAGGCGTTCTGCATCGCGACATCAGCAGCGTGAATCGCAGGCTCGTCGAAGCGTGCGAGAAAAGGAAAGGGCTGATCCCCATCGGTTCAGTCAATCTCGAATTGCCCGATTGGGAAGAGGATGTACGCCGTTGTTTTCACGAAAACGATATGCCGGGAGTTCGTCTGCACCCGAACTACCATGGTTATCTGCTGGTCGACTCACGATTCATTCGTCTTTTGAAGCTGGCCGCTGCCGAGAAGCGGTTCATTCAGATTGCCGTGCTTATCGAGGATACTCGAACGCAACACCCGTCGCTGCAAACGCCTGACGTCGATTTGTTGCACCTTAGTGACGTGATGCGCGCGATCCCAGGGGCAGTCGTGCAACTTCTCAATTGGCGTCCTCGTGGAGTCGAGCTTGAAGAACTGGCTAAAACGAAGGGAGTTTACTTCGACACATCGCGTGTCGAGGGAACCGACGGTGTGCCGAACTTGATCGAGAAGTTGCCACATGGACGAGTTCTCTTCGGCAGCCACGCTCCGTTCTTGATCCCTCAAGCCGCGATGATTCGGGTCCATGAATCGGGAAACCTCGGGTCGGCCGCGCTCAAGGATTTGATGTCGGCGAACACCCACGAAGTGCGAAGGAGAAGCGGCCGATGAACGCTTCTATTCGATGGGGTCTGCCGTCCGATGAACAGTTGAAGGGATATCGGATCTGGGACTCCTACTTCACTCCCTCGCACTCGCATCCCGGTCGCGACGGCAAGAGTCGCCTGATCGCCGACATTGAACGAGCGTTGCCGGCAATTCGCTTGGGTTGTTTCGAGAAGCTCTGTTTATTTCCGCATGTCGGAATCGGCACGACGAGCGATCAAGCGTTGGAGGACCTTATCAGCGGAAACCCGGAGCTGATCCTGGAACCGTTCGACCGCTGGCCGGATCTGCTGATCGGGATGATACAGCTCAACGCAAACGACACTGCCGCCTCGCTCGACGCCCTCAACCGCTGGCTTCGCGACGGGCCGATGCGAGGCGTTTACTTTCCCGGCGGAGGACCAGGCGCGCTCACTTGCACCGACCGAATGGTCTACCCGTTAGTGGAGCGGATCGCCGAGCTCGACGGCGTGATCATGCAACACACGTGGTTCAAAACCGGAGGCAAACGAGGTCCAGGCGAATCGACTCCTTCCGAGCTCGCTCAACTGGCTGCTCGCTTCCCCAAACAAGAGTTCCTCTGCGCCCATGCAGGCGGCGAATGGCAGAGGGGCATACGAGCCGTTCGGAATTCACCCAACGTGCTTGTCGAGACGTCCGGCTTCGACGCCACTGCGGGCTTCATCGAAATGGCCGTACACGAACTGGGCGCTGAACGCATTGTCTTCGGCAGCCATCTCCCCTCCCGCTCGCTCGGCACCGAACTATCAAAAGTCATCTGCGCCCAAATCACCGAAAAACAGAAACATCAAATACTCGGTGAAAACTATCGCCGCCTGTTAAATCACTAATCGCCATATCGAGCTTGCGCATACGCAGCTGGGGTGAGTCAATCATGAGATGTCTCTGCTCATACGCTTAGTTCCGCGAGCTCACTGTTTTGGTCATTCTCGCAGTGCCGTCGATTGCGCATGCCATAGACTTGCAGCGGAAGCAACCGTTGGAGCGAAGAGGCGACTTGGATCTTCGTCGGCGGACGTTCTTGCAGATCGTCGAAGCGCTCGACCAACTTGTTCCGATTTCTATCCGAGTGCATCCGCATCGCCTTCGCGCGCGCTCTCGATAAGCACTGGCACGTTGACGGAATTCATGCTGCCCCCTTGCTTCACGATGGATAATCGAATCAACGCTCCATTTTGCCCTCCAAGGATCGCTGTGTCTGCGGTTTCTTGGGATGACACTCCGATGCTCGAATCGATCGCGTTGGTTCGAATCCGTCCTTACCCTTGGCACGTCAGTTCCAAGAATTGGGCGGCCGAATGCCATTCGCCGCACGGAAACGGCCAAACAGGATCGTCGTGTAACACACAAATCGTTGGCTTGCCTAGGATCCCCACCTGTTCCAGATGGTTCGTCGCCCTAGACCAGCGGAATTTTTGGTGATGGAATATTCCAACAATACGCGCTATGCTATCAACTGCGGAGCCAATCAATTTGAATTGAGGCAGAACGAGAACAAGAACCAACGACCGATCTAGGTCGCCGCCGAATAGGCCTCTTGCGACCTGTCCGATGCACCCATCAAAGCCACTGGAGAGACGTGATGAACATTCGATCGCGACGTCGTTTTCTGTGGGAGGTTGGCAAAGGCATGTTGGTCACGGGGATCGGCTCCAGCTTGGCGACTGAGCTAGGCATCTCGACCGTTGCGGCCAGCGAAGATGATCGGGCGTTGACGTTCGGTTCGATGGAGCCGCTTGTCGATTTGATGCAACAGACCCCGCTTGAAAAACTCCAACCGGCGCTCATTGCCAAGATCAACGGGGGCGTGCCCCTGAAGAAGCTTGTCGCGGCGGGCGCACTCGCGAACGCTCGCAGTTTTGCGGGCCAGGATTACGTCGGCTTTCACACCTTGATGGCCTTGATGCCCGCCTGGCATCTTGCACAAGAGACTCCGAAAGCTCGACGCCCGTTGCCGATTATGAAAGTGCTCTATCGCAACACGGCCAGAATTCATGAAGCGGACGGCGGCGAGAAACTCCGTCGTGTCGATCCAGCCAAACTTTCTCCCGCGTTAACCGCGGACAAACGAAGCCAGCTCCTGTTCAGCAAGATGTGCGCTGCCGACATGCAAGCGGCCGAGCAGACGTTCGCTGCGCTGGCTGGCCAGGCGCTGTCCTCGGCGCAAACCGGAGCACACGCTCAGCAGACGGCGTTGTTTAACAATCTGCAGCCGCTAGTCCAGGACGAACCCGACGTGCATCGAGTCGCTTTGGCTTGGCGTGCATGGGACGTCTTGCAACTCGCGGGATTCGAGCACGCTCACACCTTGTTGCGACAGTCGGTTCGGTACTGCGTGGAACTTGAGCAGGGACGTTTGAAGCGGAAGCGACCCGAACCGAAACTGCGCAAACTGACTCCGCAATTGTTGGACGAGCATAAGCTGCTCAGCAAAAAGACCGGTTCCCGACGCGCTGACAGCGCGTGGATCGAACGACTGGCTCACACGATCTTCTCGGAGTCGCGCGAACAGGCGGCGGAAGCGACCGCGGCTGCGCTCGCTGAGGGCTTTGCCGTTGAGGATATTGGCGAAGCGATGTCACTGGCGGGCAATCTACTTGTCTTGCACGATCCGGGCCGGACGGCGGAACGGTCTAACCCGGAGAAGCCGAAAGACAGCGTTCATGGGGCAAGCGTCGGCGTACACGCGTCAGACGCAGCCAATGCCTGGCGCAACATTGCGAGGGTGAGCGACCACCGCAACCAGGTATGCAGCCTGATCGTCGGAGCGTGGCACACTGCGGGCCAGACTCGCTTCACCAGCGATACTCCCTTCCCCTTCGACGCGGCCGAAATCGACGCGATGAAACTCGATTCCGCCGGAGCGATTCGCGAATTGCATTCTTCGGTGCAAGCCAAGAATCAGAGTCGAGCTATGGCGGTCGTGAGCAGCTGGCATGAAGCCGGCCGACCGAGCAAGCCGATCTTTGACTGCTTGCGACAGTACGCCATCAGTGAAGACGGCGCGCTGCATGCGGAAAAGTATTTCCGAACCGTCACAGAAGAATTCGTCGCCACTCGGCCCGAATTCCGTTGGCGGCATCTGATCGGCTTGGCGCGAGTGTCCGCCAGCGAATTCGGCTGGCCCGCGCCAGGGCGGGAACAAGCCGAATCGTTGTTGAAGTCTTAGTCAGCGAGAACGATTGACCTTTATGGCGCGTTGCTCAGACAACAGCCGTCTTGTGCGTTGCCGGTCTTTCGAACTCCGGCACTGGCAAGCCAGGGCTGAAGCCTCGAGCTCTTCAGTGCAAATTGTACCATAGACCCCCACGAGCTTGCGGCTTGTTGATTTAATCGATAGGCCACCACAAGACCCCCACGAGGCTAGAAGATCGTCCAGCTTTCAAATGCCGGCGCTCTAGCTGTGAGTCTTGACGGGTGCCTGCGCGTTGCCCCGAAGGGGCGCGACATACCAGCCCAGGGGAAGTCTTGAGGCGAAGCCGCAAGCGCCGCCCTGGGTTGGTCGTCGTGCTAAACGCAGCCCTGAAAGGGCGAAACAACCGCGCATCGCGCGATCCGGCGACGTCATCGCTTGCGAGTTGTCGTTGTAACGCCCTTGCAGGGCTAGTGGTCTCATAACCATCCAACCCAGGGCGGTGCACCACGACTTCGCCGGTAGTGCTTCCCCTGGGCTGTTATGTTGCGCCACATCGGGGGCAACGTCGGTACCCGATTCACCAAAAGGCGCACAAAAGCTGGACAATCTCCTCGCCTCATGCACGATGCGTCTCGTTGCGTGTATCAAAACAAACCACCGCCTGCATCGCCGCGGCTAGAAGATCCCTCCGCCGCCGAAACCACCCATGCCGCCACCGAAGCCGCCATTACCGCCCTTGCCGCCTTGAAGACCCTTGTACAAATCTTCAAGCTCCTTGACCTGCTCGTCTTGCAGTTCCTTGGCGCCTTCGATGAGGCCTTGGAGCAAGGCGTCTTTGCCCCCGTCCGGCTTACCGGCTTTCTTCGCCGCCGGCTTCCGGCTTGGTTTGCCGCCAAAGGATCCGCCACCCAAGCCTGGCGGTCGCGCGCCAAGTTCCCTGGCACCGCGATAGAATGCGTAGCGCGAGTCGCCGGCTCGAGCAATCACGGTGGAACGGCCTCGAATCGCGTCGGCGACGAACACGCCGCGAAGATCTGTTTCGCCCGACGAGAATTCCGAATTCCACGAGCCGATGATCTTCACATAGACGTCGCGAACATACTTGTTCTTCTCACCTTCGCGGACTGTCGCTCGAACTCGACCCGATCTCGAATCTTCCTGCACTTCCAATTTCAAGTCGGAGACCAACACCAAACCGCTCGAATGCAAATCATCGCCTCGGCAGACGACCAAGTAGGCGCCCTGATCCTTGAGGTCCAATTCGACCTTGGTCTTTCGGTCTCGAAAATCTTTCCCATCACCCAACTCGATGGACTGATGTTGATGGGCTCGAATGCCCGCCAAATTGATGTTGCTGATGCCGCCCAGATTACGCCGCAAGACGCTGAATTTGAGCAGGTCGATGCGGTAGACCGTGACTTCGCACGACGAGACATTTCGGTGCTTGAGCTCGACTCCCGCCACTTTGCCGGGCAACACCGTCGTCACCTCGGGAAGTTCGATCTGTTTGCGCGAGAAATACTCGATAGCCTGTTTGGCGTCGACGAAACGATCCTTCACTCGCTCGTACTCGCGAATCGCTTCTCGCGGCTCGCCAAGGCTGTGATGGATCTGTCCGAGAATATAGATCGCTCGCCACTTGTTGCGGCTATCGGAACGGACGCCGGTTCGCGGATCGACCGTCATGCTGCGACTGACTTTCTCGCACATGTCCAAAGCGGCTTTGTGGTCGCCTTCGGCAAACTGACAAAAGCCTATCACGTACCAAAAACTATCTAAGTAGTCGCTCTTCGGATATCGCTTGGCGAATTGTTCACAGGCGGAGATCGCCGCCGGGTAAGCGTCAAGCTCCAACAGCCCGCTGGCGTATGAAAAGGCCGCCTTGTCGGCTGCGGGATCGTCGGGGTGATGCGTCAGGAACTGATCAAGCCGTTTGAGCGACTGCTCCACCAGGTCGATGCGAGTGACGCCGGCGAGCTTGAGTTTTTCGTCGTCCGCCGCCACAGGCGCCTTGGCGTAAATGCGTTGAGCCAGCGCGTAGTTCGCCGCAGCCGTGTACGACTCGGGCGGATAGTCGCGAATCAACTTCGACATGAACTCAACGCTGCGCGAGAAATCTCCCTGCGATTCAAGCGATCCCGCCACCGAACTCTCACGCAAGAAACTTTTCTCGACCGTCGCGCGAAACACCAGATAACTTCGCTCGTACTCTTGAATCGCATCATAGGCCGCGGCGATCTTGAGGTAGTCCTCAAACGTGATCGGCAACTTTGGATATTTTTCGATGATAATCTCAAAGTACTTCACGACATCGTTGGCGGGACCGGTCTTGAGATGAATGTCCAGTAGCATCTTGACGGTGTCGCGATAGACCGACGACGACAGATTCCAGTTCTCGACCAATTCCGTAAGGTGATCGCGAGCTTCCTTGTACCCCTTCTTCGCAAATTGTCGCTTGCCCAGATCAAGCAATTCATCGGGAGAAAGCCGATAGGGATCCGGGCTGGTTTGATCCTTGGCCAAGACCTTCAACTTCGCGGGAACGGAAACGGCGAATTCGTCGGGACGATATGCGTTGCGGACCATTGTCGGCGGCGCGCGGTAGTCGCCTTCGAGTTTTCCGTGGACTTCAAATCGAATCGTCTGAGGCGCCGCGTCGCCGATGAAGAAAGTGATCTCGCCGGGCGAAATCGCGTACCGCTCAAACCCGCCGCGAATTGAGTTCTCGACGACGGCAGTTCCAGCAGGCAACGGTTCTGTCACAACCAAGTACTCGCGCCGTTGAGGTTGACCGCCCGTGTTCTTTGGGCGTTGAACCTGAATCTCAACCACACCACGGCGGCCGCGAGGCAAGTTGTTCAGCGAGTTGCGAAATCGTTCGACTTTGCCCGAGACGATTCCAAATCCCCGTTTGACCACCGTGCCATCGAGTTCGCGCTGAGCTGGTTCGAAATATCGATTCACTGTCCAATTTTTCGTCGTGCTCGCGATCTTGTCGCTCGCGATATAGCCGCCGAGGACGCACTGGTAGGTGAATTCGCCTCGACCAGTCAACTCGAAGCGAACTTTCTGCTCGCCTTCGACCAACAATTCGCTTGGCACGTCGACAATCTGGGTGTCCAGCGATTCGCTTACGTCAAGCGTCTTGGCTTCACGGCCGTTGACCAAGATTTTCAATCGATAGTGTTCGCGTTTCGATTTGGAATCGCCAAACCAGCGGCTCAGTGCAAGCACGGCTGGTCCCGTGGCCTTGAGTGGCGACCAGCGGTAGCCCGTTCGATGACTCATCAACCAATCCGCTTGGCTGCGAAGCTCCCCGTCGTCGGCGATCGCGTTCAGTCCGAGTGCGAATAGAGCGCGCAATTCGACCTGCGTTCCGCCGGGAGGTAGATCCTTTGCCTTGAGCGCATCGAGGTTCTTCTTCTTCAGTAACGCCAGCAGTTCCGTCGCGGTCTGATTTCGATCCATCGCAGCGCAAGCGAGGCTCAAGTACGCCAGCCCCGAGGCGCCGAGACTCTGTCGATTTCGAAAGAGTTGATTGACCAGCGGGAAATCGCCCTGCCCCGCCTCGGCCAACGCGTGTAACATCACGGCCTTCGTCTCGTAGTCCGTTACCGCCGTCTTGCTCAGATGAGTCTGCAGGAACCCGGTGGCGGAACGCATGACCTGCTCGCCCGGATCGTATCCTGCTTCTTGGGCGAGGCTGAGCGTCCAGACAATGCGGGCCGTTGTGAACGCATCGCCTGCTTGCTTGCGATTGGCCCAACTCCAGCCGCCATCGTTGTTCTGAGAAACCGCCAACGAAGTTAACGCTGAACGAATTTTCGCGTCGAGCAACGCCACTCGCGGATCATCTTTGTCCCGAGTCTTTTGGGACCATGTGTGCAAGGCCAGCGACGCCATCAACTCGCTTGTCATCTCGTCCAGAGGCGACGCGACTCGCGCGAATTGACTTTGACACCAAGTCGGCGGCGCCAGCACGGCATCCATCAAGCTCTGCTCAATCGTGGGCCCGATGATGATCTGCAGGCGTGGCGCGGAGTGAGGTGTTGCGGGAAGCGCAGCAATCGTCGCGCCCTCGTCTCCGGTCGCCGAACCGCTGGCGATCGAAAAGGCAACCGAACCATCGACCATGATCGGCGCACTTCGGCGAAGATCATCGCGCTCGTCGACGCTGATTACGGCAAGTTCGAACGTGGCGACGGCGCCCGGTTCGCCCAAGCTGGCGCTGCCATCTTCTGGCAGTTCAAAGAGGTGTTCAAATTCCAATTCCGTAACGCCGGTTTCGGAAACCTCGATTTGCCTGCGAAGCGTTGTTGACTTGACGCCAATCGCGATCTTCAATTCGACGTCGATTTGCCCCTCTTTTATCTTGTGATTGTGCACCGACGCGATCAACTTGGCTTTGTCGCCTGCGTAAAACGACGTCGGCAGAGTCAGTTGACCGAAGAGATCCTTCTTGACTTGCAGATCGACCTCATCCGAACCGGTGAGTGTCTCCTTCGATACGCCAAGCGCCGTGAGCGTCCATTTTGTGGAGCGCAGCGGCAAACGCAGTTCGATGGTTGCCTGTCCCTTCGCGTCTGTAACGATCGAGGGATTCCAATATCCCGTCTCGTGCTCGCGCAGGTTGTCGAGAAGTTGAATGTTCTCTTTCGCCAGGGTTTGCCGCAACGCCTCGATAGCCGCTCGGCGAACTCGCGGATCGGTAAGCTGACCACTCAACTCGCGATAACTCCAAACGCCATTGGCGTCGAGCACGGCAACATCGAGCGTTTTTGTTCGGCCAGTCTTCGGATCGATCGGCACCGATTTACCTTGTTGCTTGGCCGGTGCCCGCGTCGTCATGCCGGACATTCGGCCTTCGACTCGTTGGCTCTGTGTGACGACTAGATCGCCCCACGCCAGCGGATCGCCAAATGCAAAGGCTGCGCGATCGTCAAACGGCACAGAGCTCTCCATGACCGATTGAATCTGCCCGTCACGCGGATCGACGACGGGCACAACCGAAGTTACAAACGGACGTTTTCCCGTCGTGCTAAGTTGTTGCCGTCCCCCGCCGAACCCACCGCCTCCGATGCCCAGACCGCCACTCGCGAAAGGGCTCCCCTTGAGCTTCGTTTGTCCGGCGGCGATCAGTTTTTCCCGATCGGCTTCGGCCAGCAACATCGCGTCGATGGGCGCCGTTCGCGGCTGGTAAGCAAAGTTAATACTGGAAATAGTGCGAAGCGCAAACTGGCGGTCACCACCACGGAAGTAATCGGTGATCGGCGCGGCGAGCGGTTTCCAGCGCTGCCCGAGCGAGCTCTCCACCATGGCCAGGCCGACTTCGGCGGCGACCGGTTTGCCGCTACGATCACTGGTGCTGACTTTGACCTTCACCGTCTCTCCCGGCTTGGCGCCCGCTTGCCCGCGGCCCGCTTTCTTGTCGGCTTTCTTTCCGTCCTTCATGTTCGGCAACTCGATACGGACTTGCAGATCGCGCTGCACGCGAAACGGGCTCGCGACCTCGTGCAGACGTGTGAACGGCTTATCCGTTTTCTTCTTCGGGGCGTTTGTCATTACGGCCAATCCCAATTGAAAATTGGGAGCGAGCGTGGCCGTGATTGGCAACTGCAGGTTGTTGGATCCCGTTTTGAGTCGGATCAACCGGTAGTCGAGGATCTCGGCGCCCTCAAAGGTCATCAACGCCAGCGCCGGTTTCTCGCGCCAATGCAGATTCACCTTGAGTTGTTCGCCTACGTGTACGGTGTGCCGATCCGCCAAGATTCGGAGACGATTCAGGTCGTCATCGTCGGAAATCTCCACGGACGCCGAGGCGCTTACCATGTTGGCGAAGCGGTCTTTGCCGTCGAATCGCAAAAGATATTGGCCTCCGTCATCAAGTTTCATCGTGGTGCGAGCGAGACCGGAATCGTCGGTCTCGATCTTGATGGTCTTCACCAGCTGCTCGCCATCCTGGACGCCGACCGGAGCTTGAAACACCGATAGCGTCAGCGGTTTCGAGACGGGCTGACCGGCTGGATCGACAGAGCGGACTGTTACTTCGAACGTTTCTCCGGCGAGGAATTCCGAGCGGACTGTGGATGTCGAGAGGTTGAACCCTCGAGGCGACAGATAGAAAGCGCGAGCCGCTTGCAGTCCGAGTTCGGGCAGTTCGGCTTCCAGAGTCACGATTTGCGAATTGCGGTTGCCCAATTGCGGTTGGAAGTCGAGTGTTTCGACTCGGAAAGCAACGCGGCCGTCTTTGTCGCATGTGGCCGTTTGAATCGCACCGCCGGCGGCGCGATAACGGATCGTACGACCCGAAAGCGGCGACCCATAGCGGTAGGCGGCTTGAATCGTTCCTTCGATCACCTCTCCGCGAAAATAGATTGAACGTTTGGCGTCAATCGTCAGCTCGACATCCGGCGTGACAAACTCGCGTACGCGAAACGCGCCTGTGAACTGATCTTTGTTCGTATCGAGAACTTGAATGCGATAATCGCCTTGGGGGCTGCCCATCGGCAATTCGAAATTGAAATGGAACGCGCCGAAGTCGTTAAGCTTCACGTCGCGGGAGACGAGCCGGCGACTTCGACCATCAAACACGCTCGCTTTGTACGTCTTGTCGGCAACAGTCTGATAGGCGTCGCCTTTGACCGAGCGAATCACGCCTCGCACATGGACCACTTGGCCCGGTCGATAGGTCGGTCTCTCGGTGTAGATGTAACCCTTGCTCGACAGGCCCGACGCTTTGCTGACGCCTTGAAGCGAGGCCATGTTCGACGCTGTGTGTTTCCCGGAGATTGCAAACACGCGGAGATCAGCGGCGCTGCGAAGATGCTCATGAGCGGTTCGAAAAACGCCGTCGTCGCCGGTCTCGCCTTCCTCGAAGACTTTGCTTCCGTCGCTCAGCAGAATTCGCGCTCCGGGCCAAGCTTCGCCAGTCCTCATATTCTCCGCGAAGACGAACACCTCATTGCGCGAAACCTTAACGATGATATCGAGGTCGCTTTGCACAACGAGCGACGTTGACTCAAGAGTCTTGCTGCTGACAGTCACCGCCATGACGCCTGCCGTCGGAGCAGCGCCGTTCTCGGGCTTCGTTAGCGGCGTTTCGATGTCGCTTTGCAGCTCGGCGAATTGCCGATACTTTTCCGGTTTGAAATCGAAGGCGCGATCGGGATCGATAAGCGCTATGTCGAGCCGCTCGATGGCGTTGGCCAAGTGCATTTTGCGGAAATAGGTTTCCAAGTCCAGCGAGTAGACTCGGACATTGACTTGCTCGATGTTCCTCGATGTGAGCGACAAACGAGGCGTCTCATTCGAGCGATAGACCCGATCGGTCTCGACTGTCATGTTCTTCGACGTCAATCGCTTGATCGCGGTTTGAGCGTCGGAGACATGCGGTCCCCACTCGAGTTTCTTGTATTCGACCAACGCTTCGTTGAGCGTTGCATCGTCTTGCTCAAGGGTGCGAGCGATCATCAATTGAGCTTTGGAGGCTTGATCGGTTTGAGGGTGCTTGGCGACCAGCCGTCGCCAATCCGCAATCGCGGCCGACCGTTTCTTGGCAGCGAAGTGCATCTCGCCAAAGCGGAACATCAGATCGATGTTGCGAGCGTCCAAGGGGTGAAGGTCCATGAACGTCGTCCACAACTTGCGGGCGTCGTCGTACTCTTCTTTTGCGTAATGCGTTTGAGCTCGCAGGAACTTCGCGTCGATGATTTCCCGCTGCGCTTCGTTCCAAAGTTGGTGGGTGGGATGTTTGGTCAGGAACGTCTCCCAGGCTTTGGCGGCATCCTCGAAACGACCCTGCTTCTTGTAGGCGTGGCCGAGCAGATATCGAGCGGTAGCGGTGTCTTCGCTCTGTTCGAACTTGGGATTCGAAAGGAATAAAAGGAATCGCTTGACCGCATCGTCGTACCGGCCGGTATTCTGAAAACTCTGCGCGATACGAAGATGGGCCGTGCTGACTTTTTCGTGATCGGGAAAACGAGCGATAAACGACTCGAGTGATTGCACGCCCAAGCTCAACTCTTCAGCGCCGGAAGGCGTCGGAATCCGGAAGGTCAGCGACATCTGAAACGCCGCTTCGGCCGTTCGCGATGATTCGCCTTTTTTGTCGGTCAGAAACAGTTTGCGCCAAGCCTGTCTCGCTTGAATCGGCTTACTGGCGGCCAGCAGTGACTCTCCCAATCGATACTGGGCCTCGAGTCGTCTCGCGTCTTGCTCGTGGTCTTTGAGAAACTGTGCGTAGCGAGTTGCGGCATCCGCATGTTTGCCGGAAAGTTGACGGCACCGCGCCATCCTCAATTCAATTTCGACTCGATCTTTCGCCTTGGGAGCGACCGCGAGCGCCTTGCCGTAAAAATCGAAAGCCAGATCGTAGTTGGGTTTCTCCTGCGACTCTTCCGACGGCTTGAAGTAGGTGTCGGCGTACTCGCGATAAATGGCTGCGATGCCCTGTTTGCGTTCGGCGGAAAGCAAAAAGGTCGCTTCATCTCGGTAGATCAATTCCGCCTGCTGAAAGTCGCTCTTGCGAGCGCTCGCGATGCCTTTGGCGAACCTGGCCTTTCGAGCCCAATCGCTTTTCGGATGTCGTTTCGCCAGCTCGTCAAACGCGGTGATGGCGTCGTCATATCTCTCCTGAAAGTGAAACGCTCGTCCGCGTAGAAATCTTAGGTAGTCGGGCGATTCCGGATTATCGCCCAACGCCTTGTCGATCGCCTCAATCGCCTTCGCATAGTCTCGATCCTGCATCAACTGAGCAATCTCGGCCGGCGCCAAAGGAATTTCTTGCCCCCGAACGCTTGTGACCATTCCGATGGCTAAAGCAACAAAGAACGTTAACGAGGCGCAACGTGCAGCTAGGTTAGATCTCACCGCAGACTCCCTTGAGTTTGTCGAAATCGCGAGATTGGCGAATTCGTTTTGGCAACTGGGGATTCGCCGAGCGAAAAAGAAAGGCGGCGCTTTAACGTCGAACATAGCACTGTCGAACGCTGAATCGTCGACTGCCGAGTCGTCAAGGACGGAATCGTTGTCGAACGCCGAGCGATGACGGGGCAAGCGATTGCAGCGCACTTGCCGTCGGGAAAGGTAGAACAATTTGACGGATCACTTTTCAGGAGCCCCCTGAGCAACTCATACTAACCCGCCCGGCGTCCTCGTACAAGCAAAATGACGCCTAGCTCGAAGGCCCTTCCGCATCGCCTGAGCCGCATCGCGCCCGACGTGGGAGGGGCCATCACGCGCGTCGAACGAGCGCCCAGTTAGGTGATGGTGTCCACGCAGCTTGTGGCCCATCGACCAGCGCCTGGAAGCCCCAGAAGCATCTGAGTTGCTCGTCAAGTGCGTCGTGCCGTTTTTTGGGTTTTCACTTGCGTATTACACTTGCGCGCTTCGGCCTTATCCGCAACGCACAGACCCCAACGAGCTTGCTCGTTCGGTGAATCAGATTCAACGCCAGACACCATCCGCAATTCACAGACCCCAAGCGTCAGGCGCATTCCATGGCGCCATCCAGAGTCGACTGCGCGGTTGATGACGACGTCGGTTGATCGAAGCGATTGTCTTGGCTGAGGAAACGCGCTGAACGTGGCGATGGGTACGGATCATCGGTCAGCTCGATGTCATCGAGTGAGGAAAGCTGAAAGGTGACTTTCGCTGCGTCGTACGACGAGCGGCCAGTCAGCAACAGCGAATCGATGCCGATGTCTAAGCGATACGGTGCGATCTTGGTGGAGCGCGGCGAGGGGTCGTCCATCACCGTTGCACGAATGCAGACTTGCTTGCCAATCGCGTCCAGGATTGACTTCGCCTTGCGCCAGTCTTCATCACTGTATGTCGGTGCCGGAAGGCTGACAAAGCAGCCGCTGATCATGCGAGTCAAACGATTGCGAGTCTCCGCCGGGTACAAGCAAAGTAGCTTACTCATCGCCTGCCGCGCTTCGGTGTGAAGCTCTGGCGAACGGTTCATGATGGAGGTGTGCGAGGTGAGCAGTAAGTCGCTGAGATCGTCGACTTCGAAGGTGGGGAGTAGGTGCTGTTGCGAGTCTCGCTCTAGACGGTAGGCCGACTGCCTTTCGTCAAAACTGATGTGGATTCCCGCCTCCTTGATCAGGTTGAGGTCGCGATAGATCGTACGACGGCTGACTCCGAGATGGTTGGCGAGCTCGGCGGCATTGAAGCCGGGACCGGCTTGGAGGCAGGTCAGGATACGAATAGCGCGGGCGTGACGGTTGAGAATTGCGTCCGGGATCTGAGACATGGTAAGGCGCCTTTTCGAGGATGAATTCGACTGACGCGAGGTTCAACCACGAGCTGCCTGTGACACAAGCTTGTCGCGAACTCGCGTTTTCTAACCAATCCATCGCTTTTTGCGCCGATTACCCATCAAACGGGCGTCGACTTCTTTCGCGTTTACGCCACGATGGAACTAGAATGCCCAGTGGCTAAACGACTTAGAGATGGAAATAAATTCAGCGCCCGATGCCGGCACGACAACGAGCAGTGATTCAAAGATCGGCAATTCCCCTAGCCGGCGCTTCCGTGTTGAGTTGAATAGGTCGAGATTTGTGACAAGGACGTGTTGTTAAGAACCGTTTTTCTGAATCGGCGTGACGGGAACCTGCGATATGGCGGAACCGATCGGGTCAGTCAGCTTCTGGATCAGAAAACTGCAAGACGGTCAGGGCGGCGCGGCCGATGCGATATGGCGGCGATTCCACAAGAGGTTGTTGCAGATTGCGGCGCGGACACTGCCAAATTACGTGCGGCGCGAAGAGGACGAAGAGGATGTGGTCAACGTCGCGTTTCACAGCTTCTTTCGTCGTTTACATAACGGTTCCTTTCCCGATATTCAGAATCGCAATGAACTTTGGAAAGTGCTCTCTTCGATCACAAGGCGAAAAGCAACCAATTTGATTCGCAACAAGAATCGCATCAAGCGCGCCAATCATCGCGTTAGCGATTCATCTGGAACATTGGACTATGTCGCGGGTGACATTCCGTCCCCTGAATTCATCGCCATGCACCGGGAGACGATTGAAAAGCTTCTGTCTGTGTTGGACGACGGATTGCGTGAAATTGCCTTGTCTCGTCTTGACGGCTGCACCAATCATGAAATCGCCGCGCAGATAAGACGCTCTGTCCCGACGGTTGAACGGCGGCTGCGATTGATTCGTCAGAAATGGGTAGGATTGGACGAGTGAAAGAATCGAGATCGCCTTTTCCCAAACCGGTCGGGCTGGAATCAACGGAGCGCATCGACTCGATTTGCCTTCGCTATGAAGACCATTGGATTCAAGGCGGCCATCCGAGTCTCGAGGAGTTTGTCAGCGAGGTCGAAGCAACGGACCGCCCGGCGCTTGTTTACGAATTGTTGCGCATTGACTTGGCGTATGGCGCGATGAAACGCGAACTGCTGACCGAGGCCGGCTACGCAAAACGGCTTCCCGGTTATCAAGACGTCATTCGGGCGGTGTTCCGACGACGGCCAAGCGAGTCGGCGATTCAACCGCTGCAGGCGGGTCAGCGAATCGGACGCTATACAGTGAAGCACGAAATCGGGCGCGGCGGGTTCGGCGCCGTTTTCCTGGCCTACGATGTCCAGCTATCACGGAAGGTGGCCATCAAGACGCTTAGACCCGATGTTGTCGCCACCGACGAATCAAAACGACTGCTGCTCAACGAAGCTCGTTTGGCAGCCAAGTTGGATCACGAGGGAATTGCCTCGCTCTACTGCATTGAAGAGGACGAGCAGGGACGCCCCTACCTGGTTTATCAGTACATCGAGGGCGAGTCGCTGCGCAGTTTGTTGAAGTATGGGCTCATCCCGCCGAGACGACTGGCGGAAATCGTCCTCGAGCTCGCCCGAGCCGCCCACTACGCTCACCAAGAGGGCGTTGTTCATCGCGATCTGCAGCCGAACAATGTCATCCTGGAAGACGGCCCGCGTCCGGTGATCACCGACTTTGGCTTGGCCACTCATCATCATTTGCGGCCGGCCGAAGAAGGCGAAGTCGCTGGTTCGCCGCCATACCTCGCACCCGAACAGACTCGAGGCGACGCGCGACAAACGGACGCTCGAGTCGATGTGTGGGCGCTCGGCGTGATTCTCTACGAAGGTCTTACCGGAGCAAGACCGTTCGACGGGGCCGACTACGACGAGTTGGTCAGCTCGATTCAATCGCACTGTCCAACGCCGCCGCGACAAATCGACAACACATTGCCGGAAGAGCTGGAATCGATATGTCTCTGCTGCTTGGAGAAGTCGCCCCATGACCGTTTCCCAACAGCCCGCGACTTACAGAATTCGCTACGCCGCTTTCTAGAACCCAAGTTGGCTAGCCGAGGCGGGACGGCCGGGCTCCTGGTCATCACGTTCTTGCTCGCAATAATCGTCGCCGGCTTTCTCTGTACGTCTACCGTGAGCCCAACTGCCTTGCAAGCCGAATCTGAGTTGCTTGTTTTGAGGAATGAATTCTGGTCGCAACTCGGCTCCCTCAACGCCCCCGCCGCAACTCACGAAGACTCGATTCGTTTCGAGTTGCAACTCAATCGTGAGGCCTACGTTTATGTGATCTGGATTGATGGCGAAGGCCAAGCGACTCCGATCTATCCCTGGGCCGATGGCGACTGGAACAACCGACCCGACCCGCCTCGCATTCGTTCGCTAGGTCTACCGCAAGGCGTTGATTCGTTTTGGAAGATGAGCGTCACGCAATCTTGCAGCGAATCTGTCATCGTCCTGGCGCGCGACACGCCGCTGCCGAATAATACTCGCTTGGAAGCGATGTTCGAGGGCTTACCGAGCCAGGGTGTTGTCGCGGAAAGCGCCATCGTCCATTTTCACAACGGTCAGATTCATTTGACTGGCAACCGAGAGCGGGCGCCAAATTTCGAAACCGCCGGCAAGACCGAACACGGAGTTATGCTCACCCAACGCATACTCCACGAACGTCTACGCGATCAGTTTCCACTCGTTCACGCACTCAGCTTCTCCGCAGAAGCTCGTTCACAGCAAGCCGCCATCGCGCCGTAAATGGGAGGTGGTTCGCTGGAAACCTCGTTCGGATCTGGCTGAAAGAATTGCGAGGCCAAGCGGCCATTTGATTTTGCGTGCCACAGGCTTGCCAGTGCCGAAGTGCCGAGCATTTCAGTGCAAGTGCAAGCAAGACCCCCACCAGCCTTGCAAGGCTCGTGGGCGTCTCGGCTGCGCGTTGCCCCGCAGGGGCGCGACATAACAGCCCAGGGGAAGTC
>CAZMNY010000063.1:0-13923 GCA_964567745.1 uncultured Pirellulaceae bacterium
CGCGTACGAGACTGAAGTACGTGGCGAGCGAGTTGCGGCCGGGCAGGCGGCGGCGCTTGGCCAAAGTTGTTTCAGAATCTGCGGGCAAGCCGAGCGACCGAACTGGCCAACGAGTACGCCGCCCATGTTGCGGCGGCTTGGCTTGGTCACTCCACGGCAATCGCCAGTAAGCACTATTGGCGGGTGACGGATGACGACTATGAGAAAGCGGCGCAGAATGCGGCGCAGCAGGCGCACGCAGAGAGTCGCAACGACTCGCAAGACGATGGCTCAGCGCACAAAAAAACCTCGGATTTACGACAGCCTGCGACTTTGTGCGAAGCTGTGCAACCCGAGGGGATGGGCGACACGGGATTCGAACCTGTGACCTCCGCCGTGTGAAGACGGCGCTCTAACCAACTGAGCTAGTCGCCCGTCATACCGAAGAAATCAGCATGAAGAGAATCGGTGTGAACGAAAAAAGCACAGCCGATGCGGCGGGAGCAGCGGCTTCCTGTCTCGGCTGTGCTTGGGATTCTAGCAGCTAACACTCGGGACGGTCAACGAGTCACGCAATCACGTTTTCATTCACTATCTACCGATTGAGAAAATCCGCCTTGGATCGCTATTGTTTGCGCACTTTTTCGGTTTCGTACAGCGTTTCCCCATGCTCATCGAAGAAAGAAAACTGGGCCTTCCCATGGCCCTTGCCGGCGCCGCGTCCGACAGTCACCCGAAGGAAACCGCCAGAGGCCTTCTTCTGCGTATAGAACTGATGCACCTCGGCGGCGGGGTCGGTCGACTTGGGATCGCCCGGGCGTCGTCCAAGTCTCGCGTTCTCGTCGACGATGGCGCCACAGGAAAACTCTTCGATCCCCATTGGGTCGCGCGAATGGTATTGCCAGTGCCGGTCGCCGCAGATTGTATAGAAACCGCTGTTGTGTAGATCTAGTTTCTAGACCAAACATAAGAACTCGCGCCCCTCGTAACGAAAGCCTTTGTGATTGGTGTGGTTGTCGATCTTGTAGGCGTCGTCGGGACCGACAAGAGGCGTTGGCGAAATCAAAAGTTTGAAGGTAGCGTCGCTTTCGAGCAGCGTCGATTTGAGCCAAGCAATCTGTTCGGCGCCCCATAGAGTTTTGTCGGGACCGTCGTCCATTCGATTGCGACTGCGGTAGTCGCGTCCTTCAACGAGCCAAATCTGAAGATCGCGGTTCACTCGGTGAGTACGATAGGTTTTCGCAGCCGAGTCGTCGGGATCGACAATCGGCATTTGTTCACGAAACACAGCGATCCCAAGCTCGCTTGAAGGCTCGCGTTTCCCCTCGCGGTCGCAGTCGTTGAAACGATGGTCGTGATCGTCCTTTTCCCAGTAGGTCGGCAGATGTCGAAATAGCTCCACAAACCTCGACTGAACCAACTGCTCGTGCCACTTGCGCCGCAGGTCGACCAGTTTTGCGGCTCGAAAGACCCGCCCATCGTAGTAGACGTTGTCGCCCGTGCCGACGAAAAAGTCGAGGTCCATATCGATCATCGTTTGCAGAGCGGGATAGCCTGACTTGCGATCCGGGCGTGGTCCTTTTTCCTTCCGCTTGGCGCCGTGAAAGGCACTGTAGTTCATACCAGTCACAACGACGAAACTAACCGAGTCGTCCCCGTTCTCGCCGGGCAAAGTGCGAAAGCTACAGCGATCGCCGATCGCCGCGTTCTTCCGCGTGGCGCCATAGTGGACACGATAGTAATACCTTTTCCCCGGTTCGAGTTTGCGTAGAACCGATTTGACGATGAAATCGAATTTGCCTAGCGCCGGCTTCCAGTCGGTGAAATTCGACTCGCCGAATTCACGATTGTCGGCATACTCGAAACGAACCCATCCGCCCGCGCCGGCAACGTCGCCGTCAACATTGCTCTGCACAGAAGTTAGCCGAGTCTGCACAATCGCGGAGGAGCTTGTTACTTCTCCCGTCATTTCGCCTTGAGCTCGAAAGATCGGCTCGGCTGCGGACGACGGAGCCATGGGGAACAGAAGGATGGCGCAAAGGAACGCGCTTGGCGCAAACGCATAACTTGAGGCGGCGCGATTTTGTGACATTCGGATTTCCTTGAGGCTAAACGGCAGAGTCGGAAGTTCGAAAAAAACGAACTCATTCGCTCGCACTAACCTCAAATCCTATCCGAAAAGGGCGCGCGTACCCACTTTGTCGCCCAACGTCACAGCGACATTCTCGCTCTATTCGGAGTCCGCCGATGGCTCCGCGGGCGGAGGTTCAAATTTCGGCGCGGTGGGGTCTTCGCTATCGTCGTAATCGTAGCTGCTCGAATACGAAGTGTTCGTCGTCGGCGCTGTAAAATCTGCGCTGTGGACGCTCGACTGTATATCGGTCAGGCCCTTCTTAAATTCGCGATAACTCGTTCCGAGCGACTTGGCGACGTCGGGCAGCTTGCGGCCGAACAAGAGGACGGCGACGACGCCCACGATAACTAGTTCCTGGATTCCTAAACCAAACATGACTGAATCACCTCGCAGTGAAAATCTGAGAAGACGAGGAATGAGCGCGGGCCGCGGTGCCTTGAAGCTGGTTGCTTTCAGGCTTGCTTGCGATCCCAAGTTGTTCTCGTTGGGGCTCGCAAACGAACCGCTTGCCGTGACAGAAAGACGCTACTCGTTTAGACGTCTTTGTCTGGGGCCGAGTTATCGATGCCGGCGTTCTCCAAATCTTCCTCGACGCCGTTGACGCCCTTTTTGAATTCGACGACTCCACGACCCAGATTTCGCATGAGGCTGGGTAGCCGACTTCCAAATAGGAGCAGAAGGATCCCCAGGATAATCGCTAGTTCAAAGGGGCCAGGCATGCCGAACGCCAAAAGACAATTCATGATTCGCTCTCGCAGAAAAGGTGGGCGTAACGAACGAAATCGCGGCGAAAGCGGACAATCCACCCAGGTGGGCGATGCCAGGACCGAGACCAGAACCGGCTCATTGCAAGCCAGCTTGTATACGACCAATTTTACTGGCTTGCGGTCCGATGTCAAACGCCGTTTGAGGCGATGACACCCTCGAATTCGACCGTTTTAGTCAGGCGCGACGCCCTGTTCCAGCAGCCGAGTCCATATTTCGCGAATAAGCTTGATCTTGCGTTCAACCGAGCGGACTGAAATGCCGGTCGAATTCGCGATTTCCTCGTTCGACATTCCTTCCAAACGCTGCCGAGCAATCTGGCGTTGCACATCGTCGTGCAAGGCATTCAGCAAGACAGTCTGTTGCTCGTCGAGTTCCGCGAGAAAGGCCGGCGAAAGGGCCGCGTCGGCAAATTGTTCGAAGCCCGCGTTCGCTTCATCAGCAGTATTGGCAATGACCGAGTTGCCTCGCATATCACCACCGCCACGCTTCTTCGCCGTCTGGCGGCGAATCTGATCGACCGATTTCATGCCGGTGATCGCGACCAGGAGTTTCCACAAATCGTCGCGATTGCTGAGCTAGTGAAGCGCCTCTGTTTCGCGCCATTGCAAAGACTGTTGAAAACGCTGACGACAACGTCTTCCTCGTCCGCGATTCGACGCGACGCGGCTCCAGTTTTCGATTGGCGACTTGGACCAGTTGTTGGAATTACCGATCCCAGAGATCCTGCGCGGCTTGGTTGTCTCCGCCCTTGAGATCCTCAATGAGCATTTAGATTGAGTTCTCGAACGAGTCGTTAGTCATGAGAGGATTTAACCGTGGGATGAGGAACCGCGAGCACTTGCTCGTCGATTGTAGAGCTGCATACGAGGTCTGCCAACTCGTACCACACGCCGATGGTATGGCATCGGTCGATAAGCGAACTGTCGCGGCGAGAAGTCGCTACTCGGTCCGCCGTTGAGGCGACTAGTTGAGCACCGGCAGGTAGCGGTAATAGACTTCAAGGCAGAGCGCCGCCATCGCGGTGCTATAGACTCTGCCGCCGTAGCCGCCCCAGACGGTGTCGGGATCCCAGCTCCCGCGGTGCTCGCCAACCAGAACCTGTTTCGGCAGGATCTGCTGTTGGAGAGCGACGTTCCAGCGTTTCCACGATTCGCCTTGAACTTGGAACATGGCGAGAGAACCGTAGTACCAATAATACAAATTCATTTGGCCGTTCCGAGGCGGCTCATCCATGATGAACTCGACCGCCTCGTCGACAGCCCCCTGTCGCCCGCGTTCGCCTAGCATGAACCGGCACAACAGCGCCTCTGCGGTCATAGTTCGGGACGCCGCTCCGCGAGGACGATAGCTTGCGAGGCCTTTCGATGGTCCGGTTGAAACGAGCCGTAGAAAGCGGACCATGCCTGAACGAGTTGAATTCGGAGTCGGAACGCCTGCGAGTTCCGCGCTCTTGAGCGCCAATAGCTGCCAGCCGAACTGGCTCGTGTCGCCTTGGTCGCCGGGTTGGTAACGCCAACCGCCCGTTGTCGGGTGCTGGGCGGCGACGGTGAAGGCGACTGCGCGTTTTACCGCGGGTTGTAGAGCGCGATCGCCTGTCATGGCCCACGCTTCTGAGATCGCCAGCGACGCCATCCCATGACAATACATCTTGGCGTACAAGCGAGCTCGCCCTGACAGATCACCGTTGCGGCTCTGCTCGGCCAGCAAATAGTCCAGGCCTCGGCGAACCGTATCGCGATGAGGTCCTTCGAGGTGCGTGTTTCCCTGAGCGAGGAACGCCAGAAGGGCAAGGCCGGTGATTCCCGTGTCGGCGTCCGCGCCGGCATGATCGCGGTGTTGGTGTTCACCTTGATCGCCGCGCCCCGCTTCGAAGTCACGGGCGATCCAACCGCCATGATGAGCCTGGTGGTTGGCGAGCCATTCTAACGCTCGCTTGACGGCGAGCTCCGTCTCTTGTGATCCGCCATGCTTCACAACTTGCCGCTGTCGAAAGCTGCCGATGCGAGATTGATACAACTTGGGCAACTCGTCACCGTCTCCGATTCGGCGAGGCGTGAGTTGCGAAGTTGGCGACTCGTCCGATCCGCTCGAGGAGCGTTTCGACGATGCGAGTCGGCCCGGCAGAGTTCGTCCGACTTGATTGGACCGCAATCGCTCGGCGGGGTCATGCATCGCCTCCGCTCGTTCCGTCTTGATCGGGTTGTCCAAGAGCCGCTGCAATTGGGACGCGATGTTCAGGAGCGATTCGGGATGGCTGTCGGGCGAACTTTCGATCGGTTCTTCTTGATCCGCCTCGGACTGCTGTATAACGAGGCGATCGGCTTGAGGCAATTCCGGAGTGAGTGCTTGGTCGGTGTTCGCGGTCGTCGTCGGTTCGGCCTGCTCCGGCGCCAATTCCAAGGGCGCTGGTCCTTCTTGTTGTTTTGGTTCGGGCGTGTCTGGAGCGGCGACGGCGGGCCGCGTGATCACGACCGGATCGGCCACGACTGGCAATGTCGACTCGCGCAGCTGATTTGCTTCTGGCGTCGGCTCGAATTCGACGGGCGGATTCGCCGTGGCAATTGCCAGATCGGGTTGAGCTAGCGAAACGCCCGGTGCGACGTGATTGTCGATGGCCAACTCGTCCCAAATCGCCTCTTCCTCTTTCGGTTGAGCTGGGTTCTCCAATTCGTCGGCTGGGGCGAATGTGAACTCAATCGTCTCCTCCATTCGAGGCGCATCGAGAATCAGGCGAGTCGCATACGCGTAGCCGAAGAGTAGGATATGGGCGAAAACCGAGAGGGCGACGCACTTCGATATCGGCTTGGCCTGCCCCCATCGAGTTCGCATCAAAATCAACAGCGAAACGGTTAGTGCGCCTAGACCGACCCACAACAAGACGCCAAGCGACTGGCTGCCGGTTAGGTCGATTATTGAGACGCCGTAAAGCATTGGGATCCGTGTTCGGTTTTTAAGTCTGAGTGTTTTTGGGTTTCCGCGGACTTGCCGCTTCCGTTAAGGCTCGACGCCGCGCTGTCAATTGACGCCGCCTCGCTAACGATTGACGGCTGAGTTCTTTCTCGCAACTCGCACCGAGACGCCGAGTTTTGAAACTCCGGCGGCCCGGCATGCGTTTAGGACTTCGGTAACATTCTTGTGCCTCGCGTCGGCGTCGCCACGGACGACGACTCCGAGATCGGAATACTGTTTGCGCGCTGCCCGTAGTCGAGCTGTCAATTCGGCCGCCGTCACGACTCGGTGATCGAGTTCGATTCGCCCGTCCTGAAAGACGTTGATGAGTCGTTTGTCCGGGACGGGAGCAAGCGCGTCATTGCTGCTCACCTCGGGAACTTGCAAGGCGATTTTCCGTTCCAATTGGGTGAACTGGGTCCCAGCCATGAAGAAGATGATCAAGAGAAACACGATGTCGATCATCGGCGTCAGGTTGAGTGTCGGTTGTTCATCCAGGTTGGTTTTTAGCGGCATGGTTTGACCTTCCGGACTCGTTTGCCCTTCTTGCGACTCGCTTCGCTTGTCGTCTTGGGCTGCGCCGTCTAGGAACTTTTTCAGGTAACGATCGAAGGAGTTAAGCAGCCTTTTTTCGATTGCCTTTGCTTTTGGTTTCTTGATCGGAATCGCCCGACCAGGCGTCTGCGGAAATCAGTGAGACAAGCTCCTGCCCCAACGAGTCGATGTCCATAATCATTCGATCCACTCGACTGACAAAGAACATGTAGGCGATGAAGGCGGGAATGGCGACGCTGAGTCCGGCCGCGGTCGTCAAAAGGGCCTGGCTAATTCCCGCAGCGAGCAGCTCGGGACGCCCCATCGCGTCCGCCGTTGCGATCGCGTTGAAGGCGCGAATCATTCCCAATACGGTTCCGAGTAAGCCCATCAAGGGTGAGATTGTGGAGATGACGTTGAAGAGTCGGAGGTAGCGGCGCAAGTTATTCGTTGTCCGCTCGCCTTGGTCCAGAACAGCCTGTTCGACTTCAACAGAAGAGCGGCCCCATTTCCTTACTGCTGCGGCGAACACTTCGGCGACGGGGCTTTGGTTCTTTTCGCAAAGCTTGAGTGCCTCTTCACGACTCAGTTGGCGCTCGTTCAGTTGTTGCAGAAAGCGACGTACAAAGGGCCCTGGAATGACGCGTCCGCGCCTCAAGCTTATGGCGCGTTCAAACACGAAGACCAGAAGAAGGAAAGAACAGAGCGCGATTGGCAGCATCAGCGGGCCGCCATCGCGGATAACTTCCCAAAGATTTTTCGTTGGGATTGGGTTCTCGCCTGAGACGGGCGACACCGTCGTCGTTGGCGACAATGCCGCCAGACTGGCATTTACAGCCGGACTGTTTCGGGTTGCATCGGCGACTGGGGCTTGAGCCGGTGTCGAGTCGGCCTCCGTCGTCGCTGGCGGTGCGGTTGTTGTCGCGTCCGGACTCTGGGCGAGCGTCGGGCTTACGGTTATCAGAGCGAACGCAATCGCGAACGCCGTTTGTGTTAGCGAGCTTCGCAGTGTTGGGAACACGTTGAGTCTCCTTGGTGCGTTTCGAATGAAACTAATTGGCTGTTGAGCTTGGCGCGTCGGCCAGTTTCACAGTGGGTGGTCGATTGTGATTAGGTGCCGGCGACTCGACGGCGTCGGCCGACAAGTCGTTCGGAATGCGGCAAGACTAAGGGGGGGATGTGGTAACGCGAAGCGTGGCTCGCCGTGCTCGCGCGTCGTCCGCAAACGTGCTGTCGGGAAAATCTTTGAGCAATTGATCAAGCAACTGTGCGGCTTCGGTGGGTTGTTTAAGAGCGATATGTCCTTTGGCGGCTTGTATCAGCGCCGCAGCTTGCCATCGAGGGAACTTAACGACTCGATGGTAGGCGCGAATCGCGTCGGGATAATTGCCTTGCAGGAAGTAGGTTTCGCCAATCATCCACTGCGCCATTGACGCGGTTTCTGTTCCGGCACCCGACTTCGACTGAATGACTCGGCGATAGGAATCGCGAGCGCTGGCGAAGTCGGCCCAGCTGCCCTGGCATCGACCCATCAAGTAGTCGACCTCGTGCAACTGTGCAAAATCGGGGTGGTTTTCGCGAACGGTTTGAGCCATGTCGAACGCCTCGCGCCAGCGTTTGGCGTGGGCCAACACCTGCGCGCGACGAAGCGGGAGCATGCCGAGCCAGCTGGCGTTGCGACCCGACGTGAGTCGAATAAGCGATTCGAATTCGTCGCCAGCCTGCATATAGTCTTTCTGTCGATACAGTGACTCGGCCACCCAATAGCGCGCCGGCAGGTAGATGTCGTTCGAATCCGACAAATCGATCGCGGCTCGCATGTGCGACTCAACGTCCTTCCATTGTCTCATCTTGGCGGCTACTTGGCCTCGCAAGTACCAGGCGTGCGCGGTCGTGCGAGGGTCGATATTCCGATCGGTGATTCTCGCCGCGATAGCTTCGACATCGGCAAACTGTTCGGCCTTTGCGGCTCGTTCAGCCAATCGGTACGCGGCGTCGGACCAGAGATGACTAGACGGATATTCGTCGACAATCTTTCGAAATCGTTGCGTCGACAGTTCCGGCTGCTTGAGGTCGTTATAGACCCAAGCGAGCAAGTAATGGGCTGTCGCCGATTTGGAGAACTCGGGGTGCTGGATCGTGAGTCTCTCGAGGTGTCCGCGAGCCTCTTCGTGACGGCCTATGTTGCTGAGGATCTCGGAGACCTCAAGCAAAGCAGGTGGAGCTTCCGGTGCATCGACAAATCGTTCGATCACGCGTGTGTAGGCGATGATGGCTTCGCTGTTTCGCTTCTTTGACTTGAGAGCTCGTGCGTGAGCCAAGGTCGTTCGCGGCGTGAACCGGCTGTTAGGGTGATCCTTGAGCAGCCGATTCACTGCGTTGTCGGAAACGGTCTCGACGTCACTCTCGATTTCCAGCCATGCCAGTCCGGCCAATGCGGCGGCCTGCAACTCAGGCGTCGGTCCGTTCTCGGCGAGGTTGCGATAGAGCTTGCTCGCCCAGTTCGTGTCGCTTCGTGCCGCGGCGGCGTCGGCAAGAAAATGAGTTGTCGACCAAAACTCGTCGCCCTGGGTCTCGGTTTTCAGGAGCGTTTGGTAGACGATCTTGGCCTCGTTCCACTTCTGTTCGTTCGCCAGCGCAACCGCCAATTGAGCTCGGCAGCGGTCGGCGTCGGGCCCTGTCGGCTGCAACGCCAGATATTGACGCAGCCTCGGCGCTGCCAGGGTGAATTTCTCCAAACGAACGAGCGCCGTTGCTTGAGCCAGCGTCGTCGCGGCTCGCAGCTGTGCGGTCAATTGGTAGCGAGGTTGGGACGACGAATCACGCGACGCGTCGACGCCAACTCGATCGAGCGCGTTCAAGGCCAAATCGAACTGTTCATTGGACAAGCGAACGAGACCAATGTGATACCAATCCGATGGCGTGCGTTTATCGCTCGGAGTCGTTTCAAAGGCCGCGACCGCTTCGGTCAGACGTTCTTGGCTGAGCAGCGAGCGACCGTGGGTACGAGCGACTGCGGGCAGAAGGTCGCTGTTACCGTATTGCTTGTTGAACGTCGAAACGAACTCATCGAGTTTTTCGTATTGCTGCTGTTCGGCCTTGATCTCAATCCGCAGTTGCAGGGCGTCGTCTCCCCAATGGCTCAGCGGCCAGGATTCGATTAGACGGCGAAGTTGTTCTTCGGCCCCGTCGAGATCCTTGATTTGTTTCAGCGATTCCGCGGACGCGAATGCAGCTGACGGACCGAGTTGCTCGTCAAGCGTGAGGGAGGTGAGTTGCCGAGCAGCCTCGCGCCAATCGCCATTGCGATGAGCCAGCATTCCCAGCCAATAGGCCGCCTGAGTTGCGATCGCGTCGTCCGAGGTACTCGCTCTTAAATCGCGGAACTGTTGGCGAGCTGACACCTCGTCGGTCTCCATTTGGATGACGGCGAGTTGCAGCCGAGAGAGCTCGCCGAAGCGACGTGACTTTTCAAGGAAAGTAAAAAAGCGTTTTGCGTCATCGTGGTTGTCAAGAGCTAGACACGCTTTGGCCAAGCCGTATCGACACTCGTCCGCGTACGGCTGATCGGCATATCGACGAAGCGCTTCGGAGAAACGTTGTTCCGCTGTTGCCGCGTCGTTGCGATCGAGCGCGAGCTTCCCAAGATATGTCAGAGCGTATCCGAGCATTCCGCCTTGCGGATAGTGTTCGAGATAGGTCTTCAGGTGACTCGTCGCCACGACTGGCTGACTAAGCAGATAAGCCGTTTCACCCGCGCGAAACTCAGCGACGCCGGCGTAGCCGCCGTCTCCGGTCTTGAGATAGCGTTTGTAGTCTTCGAGCGCGCCTGTCTTGTCGTCCGCTTGCAATCGCGACTCGGCGCGAAAGAAGCGGGCGGATGGGGCCAACCGATGCGCTGGATAGTCTTGAAGAAAGGCGCCGAATTCCGCGTCCGCAAGGCGCCAACGTCTGTGGTTGTAGTGTTTGGCTGCGAGCTGATACTGATCGTCAGGGGTATTGGATTGCGCGAAGGTGACCTCAAGCGGCAATGCCGCCAAGACCAACAGCACTACAATTCCTCTTGCGTACATCCTTGTACCTGCCCGAGGAGCGAACGGTGATTCGAGAATTTGATGTGACCTAAAGTTTGTTCGCTTTGCGCAAATCGCCCTCATTCACTTTCATCGGACAGCCTTCGTTAACCTCTTGAGCCGCACTTGGCAGGTTTTCGCGTCTACGGCGAATACTGCGTTCGCTTTCAATTGGGCGGTAATCTAATTGGATTAGGACGGCATCGAAGGGGAGCCCGCAAGCGCCGACAACAAGTCGCTCCGTTGCCCTCGAGCGCGATTGCGGACATTGAATACGCAAATCAAGACGGAAACGTATGGACTCAGATCCACACAAAAGACTCTCGGATCTATTGCAGCAATCGGCTGCCAGCGAAGACGATGCGATCGACGCCGCCGATTGGGAGACGGCCGTCACGGGTGAAATTCGACAACTGATCGGGCGCGGCGACACAGTCTTGCTGGATCAGTTGGTCGCGATGAGCCCCTGGCGGTGTTTTATCAACTGCTGACAGGCAGTCGTCCGTTCAATGCCGCTTCCACTCCTGCGTTGCTTGAACTGATCAAAGGCGTCGAGGTTCGGCCGCCTCGTCAAATTGATCGCAAGATTCCTCGCGAACTCGAACGCATTTGCCTACGAGCTTTGTCGAAGCGAGTCACCGACCGCTATAACTCGGCGGGCGACATGGCTGAGGAGAATCGTATTATGGGAAGAGTCGGCGAAGCCCAAGCCGCACCCAATTCCGCAAACCGGTTCGACGGTTTCCGACCCCCAGTCAGCGTCTCCCAGTCAAGGCGAGACCGCAGTTATCCCTCGCGGGCTGCGAGCTTACGAGGCGGGTGACGCCGATTTCTTTTTGCGCCTGTTGCCCGGTCCCGCAGATCGCGACGGGTTGCCCGAGAGCGTGCGGTTCTGGAAAACCAAAATCGAGGAGACGGAGGCCGATCAAACTTTTGGCGTGGGAGTCATCCTTGGTCCTAGCGGCAGTGGCAAGTCTTCGCTGGTTGCCGCGTCCCAGCCGACGGTCGCGGCGGAAAAGACGATTTTGCATTGGGCTCCATCGAGCTTCTTGTAGCGAATGTCCGTGGGACTGTTCACGATAAAGCTGTCATATCGATACAGCGTTGCTACAAAATTCGTGTCCGATCCGCCTTGGGATTGGATTTGAAGTTGAACGGCGAGATCGCCACGTTTGTTTCCATCGGACGCGTTTCCGCCGTAACGAACCGTCCATGATTTGCCACTGGAATTGAAAACTGGATTACCTGCTTTGGCCTTCATTAGGTGAGATGGCGACCACCATCAGAGTTGACGCCATGAGTAAAAATGCCCGTGTCCTTCTTGTGTCTCCCACTTCAAGAGTTGTAGAGCGAGCACGCTGTGGAGCACACTGTGGAGCACACTGTTAAGTGATGAGCCGACTCTAATTGTGGGATAAGAACCTGTCAAACTGCGTCAACAAACCGTCTATCGCTTTCGAATACTTCGTAGCTTATTGTCTTCGTCGTCTTAGTTGCGCACAGAAAAAGAACGGGCCGCCCCAAGATTAAGGCGGCCCGCTCGGCTTCCAGTTTTCGATTGTGACGATTCGTCGAGGACGGGTGTCTTAGAATTGGGCGCCGGCGCCCGTGTCGATGTTGCCAACCATGTGGAAGTGGTTGTGGTCGATGTAGATGACTTCAACCGCGTCGCGATCTTTCAGCGTGTGCGGAACAGGCCAGCCGACGTGGGTGGTTTCTGAGTAGTAGATCGTGCACTTGTAGTGGGCGTGGTGCAATTGAACCGGGCCGATCAGCGGCACTTGTCGAACCGGGTCGATGTAGTCGGCGATCTTCTCTTTCACGATGCGAACGTTGTTGCGTTGCACTTCGTGGAGGAGGGGCAAGCCGCCCTGGATTGGACTAGCTTTCTCGAACGCCCGCATGACCTCATCGTCGCTTGGCGGGTCCAAGGCGATGGAGGGTCCGCCAGCTGTGATAGGACCGAGAATTGGCACTCGGTCATATCGTTCATGAGACCAGAATTGGTCTTCTTCCAGCTTTTGGTAGTAGGGGCTGACAGGGATGGGAACCGCAAGGGGGCCCATGTTGATACCGCTTGTTATTCCCAAGCACCCAGTTGACGATAAGGCCGCGGCCATTGTCAGCAGGCTCAGTGTTACGATCCGTCTCGACATTGAATCATCCTTGCATTGGAAGCCGTTTGAAACACGCTTCGCTTGTTCGTGTTTCGCTGCGTTGTTTGATCCAGCGCGGGGGTTTCCCGTTGCTACACCCTATATCGCGTAAATCTGGGGCGAACTTGCGGGTTTTTCCGGTGTTGCCGAGAAATCCGCAAATTCCGCCTTCGCGATTTCGAGAAAACGAGGGATTTGGGCCAACAACAATTGAGATTATCGCCCGTTTTGCGGTCATTGGGGCGGCGCACTTGGCGAGGAGGAATTTTGAATATTGTCAGTCGCGACGTGAGATGGTGTCGCTAGCACGGGGTTGGTTTGACCGTCTAACGCCTGCAAGAAACAAAAAATGCCTCCGCTATTCCAAGTGGAATAGCGGAGGCGGCAATCACGCATGGATGTGCCGGAGGGTGTTCGACTACTTGTCCTTGAAGTCAAGGAACCACCAGCCGTCGTCCCACTGCAGAGTCACTTTACGCCATCCCAGCGGAACCTGCGGGTAGGGGTAGAAAGGACCGATGTAGGGCCATGCAGCCGGCGAGTATTGCTTGGGGTAGCTGACAGCGGCGTAGTTGGGGTGCGCCGCGTAGCTTGGCCAAGAGTAACCCGGCAGTTGCGGATGGTCGAATCGCGCTGGCGCCACCATGGCACCGCCAGCAGCCATCGGCATCGGCGTCTGCGGCATGTTCTGGAAGTTCACGCGTTGAGCGTATTGCTGAGCGTATTGCTGAGCGTATTGCTGAGCGTACTGAGCAAGTTGCAAAGCGTATTGCTGCTGCTGTGGCGTTGCGTAGTACGGGTTGCCAGGACTGGCGACAGGCTGAAGAGGCCTGACAGGAGTCTCGGCAGCGGGTTCCGTTTCGCTAGCAACTGAGGCCGCTGGAACGGGTCGAGCGATCAGCAATCCATCGACAACTTGGCGGACGCCAGGCACTCGGCGCGCCACATCGACAACGATCGCGTGCTGTTGGCGATCCTTGACTTGGCCTTTCAGGACGACATCACCATTGTCGACTCGCAGGTCGATATTGAAGCCGCGGAGTTCGCCAGAGGCCTTTTTCGTTTGCAGCTTCTTGACGATCGCTTGGGCGAGCGCGTTGTCGCTAGGCGACTCGTCGGCGGCGGGACGAACTTGCGTGTCGGCTTTGGGTTTGGCTTGGGCAATGGCCTGGGTACTGCGATCGAGGCGTCGCATGCTACCAGCCGCACTAGGAATTGGCTTTGGTTCGGCAGGTTTCTTGCTTGCGTCGGCGGCGACGGCTTGCGTCGGCGGGGGCGGTGTAGGCGTCGCAACCTGCGGTGTAGGCGTCGCAACCTGCGGTGTAGGCGT
>CAZMNY010000063.1:14023-23625 GCA_964567745.1 uncultured Pirellulaceae bacterium
TCGCAACCTGCGGTGTAGGCGTCGCAACCTGCGGTGTAGGCGTCGCAACCTGCGGAGTAGGCGTCGCAACCTGCGGTGTAGGCGTCGCAACCTGCGGAGTAGGCGTCGCAACCTGCGGTGTAGGCGTCGCAACCTGCGGTGTAGACGTCGCAACCTGCGGTGTAGACGTCGCAACCTGAAGGTCGTCGACAACTTGTCGAACCCCCGCGATGCGGCTGGTCATTTCCAAAGCAAGCGTCTCTTGCTCGGCGGACGAAACTCGGCCTTTCAGCCATACGGTCGCGTGATCGACTTGAAGGTCGATGCTGAAACCTCGCAAGGCGCCTTGGTCTTTCAGGTCCAGCAGACCCTGTTGTACGCGGTTGGCAATCTCCTTGTCCTGTTGCAGATCAGCCGCACTAGGAATTGGCTTTGGTTCGGCAGGTTTCTTGCTTGCGGCGGCGGCGGCGGCTTGAGTCGGCGCGGGCGCTGTAGGCGTTGCAACCTGAAGTTGGTCGACAACTTGTCGAACCCCCGCGATGCGGCTGGTCATTTCCAAAGCAAGCGTCTCTTGCTCGGCGGACGAAACTCGGCCTTTCAGCCATACGGTCGCGTGATCGACTTGAAGGTCGATGCTGAAACCTCGCAAGGCGCCTTGGTCTTTCAGGTCCAGCAGACCCCGTTGTACGCGGTTGGCAATCTCCTTGTCCTGTTGCAGATCAGCCTGCACCAGGTTTGGTGAAAGCGCGGCGATCGACAGCACCGCCATTCCAACTAATGAACGTCGCATTGGTTCCCCTCCTGAGGTATTCCTTTTCGCGTGATGTCCATATCGAACAGGCAACGCCAACGCCGACTCGACAGCGTTATGGCGATGGGAACCGCCAACGTGCCCGCGGGAAGTAATCATTATTCGAAGTGGAGTTCGACTTGGACACGGCTCGGATGAGCCGTTAGCAGGCAACCCGTTCGATGGGCGTACAGGAGGGTCGAGACAAGCGGCCGCTTGCCGGTAGGCGTTTGCCCGTTTGCTAGGCCCTCCCAGCGCACCCGTGCTGGTGACGGAATGTCTTGCTACTAATGTTTCGGTTTGGCTTCTTGCCGAATGGCAGGTTTTTTTCGATTTTGCCGGTGATTCCTTAAAATCCTGTGTTGCAGCTAGGCTCGTTTCGCCCTTTCCGCCCGGATGCTTTTCCCAGTCGTCAAAGTTTGCCAATGGTGGCCGCGAAGCGTCGGGCAGTTACCGACCGAAACCATCGATCCGCTGGCGATTGACCTAATTGAGGTCCCGGTGAAGCCGCGGCGAACCGGTGAGTTCGTTTGTGGGGGGAAATCTCCTTCGGAAACGCCCCTGTTGCCGGGACCTGGCTTGCCCGCCGCCATATTGCTCAATATTGCTCAATATTGCTCAACGAGCTGCGACCGCATCTTGACGGTCTATCTTGCATTGGCGCGCGTAAACTTTGCAAAGAAGTCATTGGCAATCGAGCCAAACCGCTCAACATCGTGTCGGTGGGCCCTAAATTCCGCCGTCATTTACTTGGGAAAACAGCGGTGCGGATCGTCTTTAGAGAAACTTGAACGATTTTGGCGCAAAAATCGCACTATCGGATTGAAAGTACGGATTGAAAGTACGAGTGGTCTTTTGGCCTGATCGACAAGGATGTCGAAAAAACGGAGTCCGACGTTGGAACGGTTCCATCGTCTGACCGCGCTTAGAATGGAATCTAGGAAACTCGATCCATGGCTTACGAGCAAATCCTGTTTTGGGTTGTGGCCCTAGTTCAAGTCCTTGGACTGGCCGCAATGTTGTTGTACCGGATCGAGCGCGTGGTCGCTCCAGGCTTAGCCCAGGGCCTGTTTGTCGCAGCGCTGCTGCTGGTCGGTGCTGGCGCCGTGCTGACGTTTTGCTGTCACGACAGCAACTGGCTCTCCAGCGGCGTCACTCTTTGCCTGATGGCGGTTGGCGGCACAATCGAAGTTGCGGCCAAGCCGATGACGTTCTAGCGGATCAGTTTCTTCAGTTCGTCGGCCAATTCGCGACCATGCAGGTTGTTGCGCACGACGCGACCTTGCTTGTCGATGAGAAAGATCGTCGGCGGCGTCAAGACGCCAAGCCGATTTGCCAGTTCGCCATCAAGTCCGTCCTTGGAATGAAGTTGCGGCCACGCCAAGCGGTTGCTTTGCAGGAACTTTTCGAGTTCGACGAGTTGGTTGTCGACGTTGACGCCGACCACCACCAGTCCGCGATTCGAATATCGAGCGTGCAGATCCTTCAGCACGGGCAGGTCCTGGCTACACCAGCTGGCCCAATAGTGGAGCACCACGACTTTTCCACGATATGCGTCCAAGTCGATCGATTCACCTGAGATTGCGACGCCTTTGAAGTCGATCGAGCGGCCGATCGAGCGAAGACGCGTCTGGGCGCCTCGAGCTTTGCTGGCAATTGTCTTGTCGGGGTAGTCTTTGACGATGCGTGCGAACCACTTGAGTGCGTCCTTTTCCTCGCCCGCAAATTCTTTCGAGATCGCAAGTTGCAACATCGCCTCGGCCGCATCCGCGCTATTGGCGAATTCAGTGCTGAATTGCTCCAGTTTGGCCATCCAGTTGCTTTGGATTTTTGCGTAATCTGCCTTTGGGTCTTGCAATTCGAGACCGTATTGGGCGGTTAAGTATCGGAAGCGAACGTAGGCTCGAAGGTCTTTGTTCTCGCCGTCTGATTTCAGTTTCGCGTCGAGTTTCTCAAGTCGTTTCACCCCTTCAGAATAGGCACCGCTCTGCGCCGCGGAGCTCACCGTGTCGGCGAACTGCTTGATCCAGATCTCGCGGTCTTCGCCTTCGGTCGAGCCGGCCAGTTTCTCAATGACGTCGGCTCTTTTGGCCTGCAATTTGGCTTGATTGGACTCGGATGACGTGCTGGCCAGATCGCGATCGACCTTCTCCAGCTCGGCAATCAACCCTTGCGCCGCCTCGGAAACGCCCTGGGTGCCGGCGAATTGGCCGTTTCGCGCTGTTTGGCGGAAGAAGAATCCCTCGGCAGCCACATCGGAATTACCAAGGTTGGCGGGTAGATCGATGAGTTTCCACGCCTTGCCCACTCGGACCATGGTGCCCAAATTGACTTGATGATGCCTGTCGCTGGTGTCGACAACGGCCGCGACGTTGTCGTAAACCTCAACGCCGTCGCTTGCGGCGTCGTGCAGGACCAGTCCGGGTCGACTACCGCCAAAGTGCAGCCATTTGGTGGTAGCATTGACCGAGGTTTGCTCTTTGGCCAGCTGCTCGAAGCCGTTGCGAGCGTTGCGGATACGGACACCGATTGCTTTGCGCTGAGAATCCTGAAGGTCGAGCCCGGCGAGTTCTCGGTCGCTTAGCAAGAGTGTCGAAAAGAGCTTGGCGTTGGCCTTTTTGAGGGCCTCGACGGCGACAAGCGAGACTTCTTCAGCCGAGATGGCCTTCCAAGAGTCGAGCACGCCATCCTCGTCTCGGTCGATCGCCCAGCGAGTGCCTGCGGTTCCGAGCCAGAGATACTGGTCTGCTTTGCGATTGAAATCGCTGTCAATATCGCGGTAGACCTGAATTTGATTCTTGAAGTAGTGCCATTGGTCCAGTTTGTTATCGCCATTCGTATCGATGAATCGCCTGATGATTCGGCCATCGCCATCGCGTACGACCCAGCCAGAGCCGCTGCCGATTTTTTCCATTTTCAGCGTGCATTGCTTGGCCGCTTCGGGGGTGGGTTGGTCGTAGTCGACGCCCTCTTGAATCGGCGTCACTTTCAACGCGTCGGTTATGGAAGGGGCGGCGAGAACGACGGGAGACGCGCCAAACGCGGCTGCCGCAGCAATCCAAGACGGAATGTGGCCAAGACGAGGCCGGTTTTTGCGATTGCGATTCATGGCGGAAATTCTCATTCCAATTCGTTTTGTTCTTGTCCGGACACGAGCAGCACGAATTTGAGCTATGCAGCGATTCGCTGTCTCGGTGTTTTTGTGCCGGTGCCCAGAATGCGGAGGCGCGCAGTGGCGCGGCACCAATTGATGCATCGGCATTTTCGCAAGGTCGTCATGATCTGAACAGGCGCGAAATCCGCGCTGCTCGGCGCTAGAAGTGAACGATCCTCGACATTAATGGCAAAGTCGCCCGACAATTGGGCCGAGTAAGTTCTAGCCGGACAATCGAGACGTGATCGGACAATTCCCCGTCGGTTCCGCCTCACGACACCGGTGGGGCGAAGATTAACTCGTTTCGCCGGGCCCTTTGACAGCCCGCCAACGAGACCTACAATTGACCCCTTCGCATTGGCGAGAGTTTGGCTGACCTGGACGATCAGTCTGCGGTGAGGGGCGCATAGCTCAGTTGGTTAGAGCGCGTCGCTGATAACGACGAGGTCCCAAGTTCGAATCTTGGTGCGCCCACTTCACTCTTACATCGCGTTCTGTCATTTGGGGGGTGTAGCTCAGTTGGGAGAGCACCTGCTTTGCAAGCAGGAAGTCGTCGGTTCGAGTCCGTCCACCTCCACTTTCCTTTGGCCCCTGCTTCGGGGGCCTTTCTTTGCGCTCGCCACTTGGGATTTCAATGCCATGGCGCTTCTCGACGCGCTACGCCTCGGCTGAGGCGATCTCGATCACTCGCATCTGCCGCCATTTTCCGCCGAGAAATCGGATCATGAAGATGACGCCAAGAGCCCAGACCCAGCCCGCGACGACGGCCCAGCAACCGTACACGCCGAATTCGAGCACTTCGACGCCGAGCCAGCTCAGACCGCCAAGCATGATGGCCATGATAAAACTGGCTCGCAGAACAAAGGGCGTGTCGCCGGCACCCTTGATCGCACTGACGAAGACCATCAGCACGGCGTCAAGCATGTTATAGGCCGCGACAAACTGAAGCAGCGTGACTGCGATTTCAAACGTAGCCGTCGCTTTTGGGCCGTCAGCTGCCTCGCTGAAGAAGGCAAACAAGAAGATGCCGGGGGTGAATACGAAGGCCAAAGAAATCAAGGCCATATATCCCAGGGCGATCCAGAGTGTGGTCCATGTGGCACGCGCGGCCAGGTCATCTCGGTCCTGGCCCAGACGCTGGCCCACAATAATGGTGACCGCCTGAGACAAACCCCAAACTGGCATGAACGCCAAGGTTCCTACACTGAACGCGATACTGGTCGCTTCGGCCTCCGTCGCGCCGAGCCGACCGACCATCAGGATAAACACGGTGAATCCCATCACATCCAGAAACAACTGAAACCCACTGGGAGAGCCAAACCACAGAAGTCGCCGCAGCAGGTCGCGATTCACCGACATTCCTTGCCATGTTCCAAAAATCCGTCGATTCTCCCGGGAGAGAACAAGCACCAAGTAGAAAGCAGCCTTGAGCCAGAATGCGGCGACCGTGGCCAACGCCGCGCCGGCGATGCCCATTTCGGGAAAGCCGCCATGGCCGAAAATCCAAAGGTAATCGAGCACCAGATTGATGATCGCCACGGTCGCATCCACAATCATTACCGTGCGAGTTTGCCCTCGGCCGCTAAAAAAAGACGCCAGCGATTGGGCGACGAGAATTCCCGGACCGCCCCAGCAAAGCACTTGAAAATAGGTCACCTCAAACGCGACGACCTGTCCACTATGGCCGGCCCAACGAAAAGCGAACGGCGCGACTGGGATGGCGAGCAGAAGAAGCGGGGTGATCGCTAGAGCCAGCCAAACGCCCTGCCACACGGCCGAGCCGATTCGCTCGGTCTGCCCATTTCCCAGGTATTGGGAGACAAATGTGGTTGAGTAGGCGCAGAGTCCCAACGGCAGGCAAATCACGGCGAACCATACCGTTCCCGAGGTGAATGCCGCCGCCATTGCCTCGCCGGAGACCTGTTTGAGGAACAGCCGGTCGACGAACGTCATGATCGTCAGCGAAAGGCTTGAAGCGACCAGCGGCAATGCGAACCGCAAGACCTCTCGACCTCCGCAGACACGAGTCCACCAGTTGGTCGTGTCGCTTTTTTCCATGGCGGAATTCCAATGTGTGGAGCCCGCGGGAATCGGGGCCTGATAACTCTTTGTCAGTGGCAGGATTGGGGCTGAAGACGGCAACGCTCGGTTAAGGCCGATAGGCGTCAACGCCAAAAAGACCGGATTGGCGCAGCGGCCAAGGAGTCGACTGTAGCGGAACCTAAGTGTTGCGACACCCACAGGGTTAATTGGTTCGCTAAGCCCAGGGATGAAATTTCGGCCGGCCTGTCAGCGCGGCAAAGTTTTCGGTTCAGGTCGGCCGCTCGGATCCACCGGCTTGGTTTGAATTTTTGGGCAATAACGGGCTCAACCGTTGTGTCGAAGTTTCGCCTGCGAATCAACGATAGACCAAAACGGCGGGGGCCGGATGCCCCGAAAAGCAACATCTATGTGTGCACATCAACAAGGTGTTTACGATGACAAAAACAACCAATTTGCTCGCGGCCTTGGCCCTGGCGATCGCAGCTTTTGCTGTCGCAGAGGCGCAAGCCGCTGAGCCGGAACTGGTATTACACCGGTTCCCATCAGTCAATCAGGTCTTTTCTCAAACCCCGACGACCTATCGTGGCCAGTCCACGGTGAGCCCCGTCCATGAAGCTTCGTTTTTCGGCCATCGGGCCGTTCAGGGCGACAAGGATGGGAAAGGCGGCAAAGGGTGCGGGTGCGAATCGAAATGTGGCGGCGACTGCCGTCAAGGTTGGGTGGACAGCGCCCAAATGATTATGGGATTCGACGCCTGGGCGGCTCGCCTGGACGACGATGACTGGAACAACTTCGGTATGCGTGCCGGAATGAATGTTGCTCGACGAATTCGCAGCAGCGACTGGTACGGCCAATTCGGATTCGCCTACGGCGTCTACGATTGGGACGGTCACGAAACGGGCGACACTCAGGACAACGAAGAGCAAGTCTTCGTGACGCTGGGTGCCTTCCGCCGAGCTAATCTCTGCGAAGGTCGCTCGATTACCGCTGGATTCGTGCTCGATTACTTGCACGACGACAATGTTGGCGAAGAGCACAATCAGGCCATCGATCTCTATCAATCGAGATGGCGACTCGGTTGGGCTCGCAACGACAATAACGAGATTGGCTTTGTCGGCGCGGTTGGCGTCGGTCAAAACGAAACGTACATGAGTGGAGGGGCGGGCGCCTTATCGATCGCCTCAATCGATCACATCAGCATGTATTGGGAACACACGTTCGACAATCATGCACGCCTGATGGCGTCGATCGGATGGTTGGCGGAACCGGGCGAACTGTTGTTTGCCGTCAACGGCGAAGTTCCCTTCAACGACTCGTTCTCCATGTATGGCAACTTTGTTTATGGAAAGCCGAGTACTTCGCCTGGCGATTTAACGCCAAATATGGTTCAGCAGAGCTATTCGGAAGCGTACTGGAACATTGGTTTTGGTTTCATCTACTACTTCCGCGGAAGCGTAGGAAGTGAGACCAGTCCGTTGATGCCTGTTGGCAACAACGGCAATTTCATGGTGGGAGCGCCTGTGGGTGCCCTCTAGTCGAGAGTTGCGGTTTAACAATGGCTTGTTGAATAAGGGCGTCGGGCAACCGGCGCCCTTGTTTTTCTTGGTTCGACTCGTTGTGCGGAGCGACGGAATTCACGGTCGGGACGTGGTTATTCGTTTCCGCGCTCTGTGCAATGCGGTGCCTAATTCGGTGCTTAGCTCGCTGCGTAGAGTCGGGCGGATTTCCGCTAACCCGGCCCGGCGGCAAATGCCGAAAGTGCGTTGGATTGACGAGTGCGGTCGGGACGGCTCTTGGCGGGGGACTTCGGCGGAAATCAGAACTGCCGAAGAAAATCGAGCGAGGGGGTGTTGCAGGTTTCTGATAACTCGCTATCTTTCTCTTCTTCCTGAGCGGCAGGCGAGGTTGTCAGTCGCTTTGGATCGGGTGGCAGAGGAGTCTTTGAGCGAAGGATTGTCGAGTCAGCGAGTAAAGTTTGGACGCTCAGTTGAGCATCTCTCAAGTCGCCAAACTTTTTTCCCAAGCATTGGGTCTTACGCGTTGACAAAGCGAACCTAGCTCACTAAATTCGGTCTTTCCCCTTGAGCGTTTAACGGCGCCAGGGTTGCAAGAGCACCGCTCAGCGTTGAGTGCGAGTCAAAGCCGCGAAGTCCTGGTTTTGACTCCTGTTCAACTTGAGCAGTCGGGTTCCTCAGTTGTGGGGAGTTCGGTCGATCTTTGACAATTTGGTTGCGAGGTAGATGGCATCTTAACAGGACGGGGATTCGTCCCTGTTCTGACATGACAGTTCAATGTGTTTTCCTTTTAGGGAGGCATGTTGCACTGAACGTTTCTTGAGCGTCGAGCCGTCTTGGTCGTGTGACTGCAGAGTCGCATGGTTGAGGAGGTAAGACAAAAGAATAGAGCATCGTTACGAAAGTGGTGGACGTCCGTCCGCTCTCGGAAGCCGGTTGGCTGGAAGTTATTCAGTCGGCTGTGAAAGAGAGTTTTGGATATTTGTGGACCAAGCTACTAAGGGCGTATGGGGGATGTCTTGGCGTCAGAAGGCGATGAAGGGCGTGGAAGTCTGCGAAAAGCTCGGGCGAGTTGACAAACAAGCGTTGATCCCGAGATTCCTGAATTAGCTTACGCTGAATACATAGGCGTAAGTGGCTAACCCGGTGAACTGAAACATCTAAGTAACCGGAGGAAAAGAAAGAAAAATCGATTCCCTAAGTAGCGGCGAGCGAAATGGGAAGATTGCCCAAACCGCGGGGGTTTTCCTCTGCGGGGTTGTAGGGCCTTTCACATGGGAGTTACAAAGTGAACTGTTAGTGGAACCGTATGGAAAGGCGGGTCACAGAGGGTGAAAACCCCGTACACGAAAGCAGATTCACCTCCCGAGAGGTACCTGAGTAGGTCGGGTCACGTGGAACCCTGACTGAATCTACGGGGACCATCCCGTAAGGCTAAATACTCTCTGACGACCGATAGCGAACTCAGTAGGGCGACTGAAAGATGAGAAGAACCCCGTCGAGGGGAGGATAGTGAACCTGAAACCATACGCTTACAAGCGGTCGGAGCACTATGACCCATTAGGGTAATGTGTGACGGCGTGCCTTTTGCATAATGATCCGGCGAGTTACCGTCTGCGGCCGGTTAAGGCCTTCCGGGCTGGAGCCACAGGGAAACCGAGTCTGAATAGGGCGATTGTCGTAGGTGGTAGACGCGAAACCTGGTGATCTACCCATGAGCAGGTTGAAGCGCGGGTTATACTGCGTGGAGGACCGAACCCACTTGGGTTGAAAACCGAGGGGATGACTTGTGGGGAGGAGTGAAAGTCTAATCAAACCAGGAGATAGCTCGTTCTCTCCGAAATATCTTTAGGGATAGCCTCGAGCCACTATGCACTGGGGGTAGAGATACTGAATTGGATGGAGGCCCTTCCCAGGGTACTCCACCGAACCAAACTCCGAATACCAGTGCAATTATCTCGGGAGTCAGTCCGCGGGGGATAAGCTCCGCGGTCAAAAGGGAAACAACCCAGACCATCGGCTAAGGTCCCGAAGTTATACTTAGTCACTAAGGAAGTTGAGTTGCTGAGACAGCTAGGATGTTGGCTTAGAAGCAGCCACCATTTAAAAAGTGCGTAACAGC
>CAZMNY010000064.1:0-21022 GCA_964567745.1 uncultured Pirellulaceae bacterium
GAGAATTGACAGAGTGTTGCGATCGATCGGGCTATGCGCAAAAATCGGTGGACCAATACACCCGTTTCAAGAAGACTTTCTGCAGCCAGAATTTTGGTCGCGAAAACAAGTTGTTGTAACCGACTAGTTTTGTTTCAACTGAGCAATACTGGTCCAAATGTGCCGTGCAAAGGTCCTTTGTTCCAACAAGTGCCCTAAATCTTTCTTCAAGGAGACTTTCAGCGGTGTCCGATCTCGGGCTCGCTTTGCCGTGAGACTTCCAGAAAGGTGGTTTGTAGTAAGCCCACCGGAACAATCACAGGAGATCCTCATCGGAAAGGTCAAAAATGTTTAGCATCCAGCCACCTGAGCCAAGCAGGAAACAAGGCATAAGAAGCGACTATGCTTACGTCCTGCCGCCAACTGACGCTGAGACCGAAAAAGCCGTGCTTCGCAAGAGGCTTCTGGAAATGATCATACTTCAGGAATCGCTGCGACGCCAGAAACCTCGGTGAGACACGATCGGTAAGATCTCATTTTCTACCGCAAAGGAGAGGGGTGCTCCTCTCAGGAAGTTAGGAGTCCTGTTATGAAAGTTGAAGCATTCGCGATCGGTCTGTTTTCGGTGCTGATCGGCTGCATGTCATCAGCCCCTGCAGCCGTCAAGGTCACTCTTGAGGACGCGATTCGTCAGAAGAAAGTCAAAGTCAACGTCCAGAGCCTCGGTGGTGCAACGGGCAATGGAGTTCGCGTCGATGTGGAAAGCCTCGTTGGTGAGGAACTTCACGTCCAAGTCGAGCCAGGCACCGTGTTGCTTAATGCCTCGACGAAGCATCAGAATCTTGGAGTTGGTACTGTGCAGGGTGAGCTGAGCATCAACAACACTTATAGACCAACAAAGGTAATGGTGCTGGCCGACCGCAAGCGGCATTCGTTCCTGCTGGAAATCTTTTGCCTTGACGCGGCGAAACCAGATCCAACTCGAGGTACTTTGTTGAAGGTGGTGGTCAAGGACTCGCGAGTTGCACGCATCCTGGCGGCTGCTCCGGCAATGAAAGCGTCGATCTGGGCGACGCAGTTGGCGATTTGGATCGACCGTTCAGGCATTACCGTCGAGAAGGCACGTCAGCTGCATCCAGGTAAGATCACGGATGTCGATGTTAAGGTTGCTCGCCGGCTTTTGGAGAAAGCCGAAGCAGATGGCGTCGAAGAAATTCCGGAAGAGATGCCTGCGGATGTGCGGGTGCAAGTGAGTCGGCTGTATTCTCCGAAGCCCGCTGTTCGCGCCATGGCCGCCGAGGTGCTCGGTGGCATGGGATCACGTGCTCGCGTTGCTCTTCCATTCCTCACTCAGAACATTCTCGACCGCTCAACGGACAAGCCTCTTCCAGTGAACGTGGTCGCGGCCGAAGACGACTCGAAGGACGTTGCGCAGAACCTCGAAGGACTTGGGCTGCCAGGTCTGGCTCCGCTGTTAAAATCACTGGCGCAGGGCGACGGCACGCGCAAGGAAAAGAACGAAGTGGGTGGACTCAACTTCAAGCTTCCCCGCTTGAAGGGCTTCAACCTGAAGGTGCCAGGTGTTGAAATTAAGGATGGCGAGATTCACGTCGAGGCAGAGCAAGCGTTGCCAGCACGGAAGGTGATGGTCAAAACGCTTGTGCCGCGATTGGAAAGCGATCAAGCTGCTGTTCGCGAGCGTGCGGCTTGGCTTTTGGGAACGCTTGGCTATCGAGAGGCCGTGATCCCGTTGATCGACCTGCTGGAGCATACAGACGAAGGGACCATTCAAGCCGCGGCCGAATCGCTTGAGGCCATCACCGGCTGTGACTTCGGCACGAATGCCAAACAGTGGCGATCTTGGTGGAAGGAACACAAGGATGAAGCGTTGCCTGAGCCAGCCTCGCGCCGTTGACGTCGGCACTCCATGCTGGGTCGCGCGTTGGATGTCACCGGCCGTTTGGACCAGTTCTTTCAGGCGATGGTCATCGGTGTGTTGCTCCCAAGTGATTTTGGGAATGCCACGATGTTCGCTTGAGCTTTTACGCCTCAAAAGAGGTTGAGGTCCTCGGGCGGACACCAAGCTGTTGAGAACTCGTACAGAAACGTCCACAATATTGTGAGAAACTACAGGGTTGTCTTATGGACCGGAATATGGATTCGATGTGTGATGCATTCGAGGATCGCTGGAAGTCCGGCGAACGGCCGGAAATTGCAGAGTTTCTGGACCGCGTTGACGGACCAGAACGATCGGAGTTGCTTCGCGAATTGATACAGATTGAGTTGTGGTGGCGTCGCAACGAGACCCCGGCACCCAATCAGAAGGAGTATCAGACCCGCTTTCCCGGTGATCATTCCATCGTCACTGAGGCCTTCGAGTTGTTCCGTCAGGAAGTACAACAGCAGCAAGGCGACCAGCTAGCAGAAGCTCCGCGAGAAATCTTCGCCGCGTTGGCGACGCCGGGAGAACCAATGCCAGCTACCGTCCAACTGAAACTGCCAAATTCGGTACCGGCACAGGTCGGCCCTTTCAAAATCCTGCAACCCATCGGCAAAGGCGGCATGGGTCAGGTCTACATGGCCGAGCCGACCTGCCCGATACGCTGGCGGACAAGTTAGCTGCCGTCGATCTGATCCCCAAGCGGAAGAAAGAAACGCCGACCGAAACGCTAGGCGCGTTTCTCGATGCGTACATTGAAGGCCGAGCCAACCTGAAGCCGAACACCAAACGCAATTACGAAGTAACCCGGAAACACTTGATCGACCATTTCGGGCGGGAACGAATGCTGGCGGAAATCAGCCCAGGGGATGCCGACGAATGGCGCGAATCCCTGCGGAAGAAACTAGCGGCGGCAACTGTAAGCCGGGAAGTGAAACGGGCGCGTCAATTCTTCCGGGCTGCGATGCGGAAACGATTGATTGCCGAGAATCCTTTCACCGATCTTTCGACGCCGGCCCAAGTGAACGCAACGCGGGCACACTTCGTCACAACCGCGATCATCGAGAGAGTGATTGAAGCCTGCCCGGACGGGGAATGGCGGCTGATCGTCGCGCTAAGCCGCTATGGCGGGCTGCGATGCCCATCGGAACACCTAAGCCTGAAATGGGGCGATGTGGATTGGGAACACAACCGCGTCACGATACGAAGCCCTAAGACCGAGCATCACGCCGGCGGCGAATCGAGAGTGATCCCGTTGTTCCCCGAGCTGCGGCCCCACCTAGAGGCGCTGTTTTTCGACGAAGAACGGGCGGGAACGGAACGCATCATCACGCGATACCGCGATCGAAACGCCAACCTGCGGACCCAGCTACTACGGATCATCAAAGGGGCTGGTGTGAAGCCCTGGCCCAAGCTGTTTCACAACCTGCGGGCGAGCCGGCAAACGGAACTGACCGCCCGCTTCCCCTTGCACGTTGTTTGTGAGTGGATCGGCAATTCGGCCCCCATCGCGGACAAGCACTATCTGCAAGTGACCGATGACCACTACGACGATGCGGTGACAACAACCACCCCCGAGGTGCGCGGCACAGAATCCAGCACAGTTGATGCAGAAAGCGGCACAGTTTCCGGCACAGCAATCTGCCGCACAATCGCGCACCGACTCGCAAGAAACGAAAGCAGCCCGGGGAAACCGGGCTGTGTTGCTGCCTACTGCGTTAGCGTGCGATTCAATGCTAGGCAATCAGATACCCCCTAGGGGAGTCGAACCCCTGTTGCCGGACTGAGAATCCGGAGTCCTGGGCCACTAGACGAAGGGGGCGTGGTTGGGACGAACTAAACAGTTTCTGTTTGAGGCGCAATTCTGTCAAGGCGTACGCCCCGTGACGGCCGGCGGGGATGAAGGTCCGCCACGCTTTGTGGCTTGAGTGCGGCTAGTCGGTCGGGGGATTTGCTCTAAGATGGTCGGTTCGCACGATCGCGATTGACGGCGATGTTCGCTCCGCTCAGTCGTTCCCGATGATCTGACGATGAGATGATCCGACGATGAATGGCCCTAAACCGGAAGCCTCGGCGAATGTTCCCGACGAATTGGGACGATTTGGTGATTTTGGAGGACGATACGTCCCCGAAACGCTGACTCAAGCACTCGACCAATTGGCGGATGAATACGAGAAAGCCAAGCGAGACGAGGCGTTTCAAGAGGAACTCGAGTCGCTGCTGGCCAACTACGTCGGAAGGCCCTCGCCCATCTACCACGCCGAGCGACTCAGCCAACAAGTTGGCGGTGCCCAGATCTACTTGAAGCGAGAAGATCTCAACCACACCGGCGCCCACAAGATCAATAACACGCTCGGCCAAGCTCTGCTCACGCTGCGAATGGGTAAGACACGAGTGATCGCAGAAACCGGTGCCGGACAACATGGCGTGGCGAGCGCCACCGCGTGTGCTCGATTCGGCCTCCCCTGCGTCGTCTACATGGGCGAAGAAGACGTCCGGCGACAGGCGCCCAACGTGTTCAGCATGAGGCTGCTCGGCGCCGAAGTGCGACCAGTCTCGAGCGGCTCGCGCACTCTACGAGACGCGATCAACGAGGCGATGCGAGACTGGATGTCGTCCGTTCAAAACACCCACTACATCATCGGCTCGGTCGTCGGCCCTCACCCATTCCCTCTGATCGTTCGCGACTTTCAATCGGTGATCGGGCGCGAGGCGAGACAACAATGTCTCGATCGATATGAACGGCTCCCCGACGCCGTCGTCGCCTGCGTTGGCGGAGGCAGCAACGCGGCCGGAATGTTCTATCCATTTGTCGAAGATCAGCAGGTCGAGTTAATCGGGATTGAGGCGGGAGGACGCAGCGACGAGCCGGGCGAACACGCTTCGCCGCTCAGCTACGGCCGCACTGGCATCCTCCACGGCAGCTACAGCTACGTCATGCAGGACGACGACGGGCAGACGTGCGACGTGCATTCCGTTTCAGCCGGACTCGACTATCCCGGCGTCGGTCCCGAACACAGCTATTGGAAAGACTCAGGTCGCGCGGCGTATCGTAACTGCAAAGACGCGGACGCTCTCGCCGCGTTCGACATGCTCGCCAAGGCCGAAGGCATCTTGCCGGCTCTCGAAAGTTCACACGCAATTGCCGGCGCCATTGAAGTCGCCAAGGAACGATCGCCGGACGAAATGGTCTTGGTCTGTCTCTCGGGTCGCGGCGACAAAGACGCCAATGAAATCGCGCGGCTGCGGGAAGTGACGGGCTAAGCAGTGACTGGCGAATACGATGCACAGAAGTGAATGCACGGTTTGTAATAAAGAGCAGTACGATGTCCGCAATTGACTCACTTTTTAAGTCGCTACGCGAACAGGGACGCAAAGCGTTTATGCCGTTCGTCACGGCTGGCGATCCCGACTTAGACTTCACTCGCGACGCCATTCTGGAGCTGAATCGGCGAGGCTGTTCGATGTGCGAGGTCGGCTTCCCCTACAGCGATCCGATTGCGGACGGTCCTGTGATACAGGCCTCTTACACCCGCGCTCTTGAACAGGGCGTGACGGTGGACGGCGTGCTCAAGTGTATGGGCGAGGCGGCCGAACAGATCACAATGCCCCAAGTCGCGATGGTCAGCTACGCGATCATCTACCGCGTCGGCCTCGAGCGATTCGCAGACCAACTCAAAGCAGCGGGCGGATCGGGCCTAATCGTGCCCGACCTGCTTGTCGAGGAATCGAACGAGTTCGCCAAGGTCTGCCGAGAGCGCGACTTGAGCCTGATCCAACTCATCACGCCCACCACGCCTCGAGACCGAGCTATCCGAATCGCAGAAACAACGACTGGCTTTATCTACTATGTTTCGGTCACAGGCATTACGGGCGAACGCACCGAGTTGCCTCCCGAGTTGATGGACAACGTCGGCTGGCTGCGAGAGCAAACCGAGTTGCCGATTTGCATCGGATTCGGGATTAGCAACGCCAGCCACGTTCGCTTGCTCGCTCCCGTTGCCGATGGACTCATCGTTGGCTCGGCGATCGTACGACGAATGGCCGACGCCAAACAGCGGCCCCGAACCGAAGTGCTCAGCGAGATCGGCGACTACGCTCAATCGTTGCTCGACGCATTGGCTGAGTGTTAACAGGCAACTGCGACCGCTGCGATTTAGTTGAGCAACATGGGACGGATCGTCCCGTCTCCGTCTTCGCTCTCCCACTCTCTCCGTACTTCGCGGAGCCCGTAAGCGCACAATTCGAATTCAGAGGACAGGCGCTGGAGCACGTCAGCCGGCGCGTCTTCCTTGTCGGTTTCGATCGAGCTGGCGATGAAGTAGGCCTGCTTGCCGTGTAGACAAAAATGACGAAAAGCGTCCGTGTCGCTCGGCCGACGTCGCAACGACTCGGGAAACATCCCAGTCCAAAAGAGTGTGAAGTCACCGATGTGCCGATGCACTTCACGACGAGCAACTCCGACCCGTTGTTCGGCTTCCCAGAGCATCTGCCCGACGTCGGATACGCGTTTGCCCGTGAGACTGCGAACTTTGAGAAGTGACTCGGTGCGCAGGAATCGCGAGAGGAGATCGGTTAGGTAGTCGATCAGCGGCGGATCAACGACCCCCAACTCACCTTGAAAAGTCTGTTCCGTGATCCCGGCAAAGAATCGCGTCAACGTTGAACGCGGTGAAGACGTCATATCGGCACCTCCTTTTTCTCTACCTCAACTCTACTTTCGATTTTTGTTTGGAGTCAAGATTAAGAATTGGCCCGCCGATGCGGCAAATCAAGGTAACTCAGTACAATCGCCCGGTTCCGTCGCGCATTGGCCCTGTCAGCCCGAAAAACCGGCATGAGGTGGATTTCGAGGCATTTGCGGGACACTTTGGCGTCGCCCGTGTTCCGCCGAATAGACGGATATTAACGGCGTCGACGGTGCGCAACGAGCAGGCTCGCTGACGCGCCGGGGCGGTGATGGGAGCGTGTGTGGCTGGGTGAGTGGAGTCGTCGCTGACGCGTCGTGTTAGTGGCGTTAGGTAACGAGTCCTTTGGTGACGAGCATGAACACGTCTTCGAGGGTCGGTTCTTTTTCGCCGAAACTGCGAACGCCGACTTTTTGGCCGATCAGTTGATTGAGCAAATCCGCGACGCCTTGGTCGTCGCATTCCAGCTCGATCGTCACTTTCTCGTTGTCGACTTGGCAGTCGCGGCAGTGGGGAGAACTTCGCAAGATGGAAAGCCCGATGTCCATCTTGTCGACGAAGCGAACTTCGATCATTCGGTTTCCGCGAATCCTTCGGTAGACATCGTCGATCGGACCGTGCATCAACAATTGCCCGCGTTCGATAATTCCGATCGAAGTGCAACAATCGGCAAGCTCGGTAAGAATGTGGCTGGAGATCAAAATGGTCTTGCCCATCCGGCGAAGTTCTTTCAGCAACGCTTTAACTTCAACACGAGCGCGCGGATCGAGACCGCTGGCCGGCTCGTCGAGAATCAAGACCGGCGGATCGTGCACAAGCGTCTTGGCGAGACAGAGTCGCTGCTTCATTCCGCGCGATAGCCCGTTGACATAGTCGTCTCGCTTGTGGGCCAAGTCGAGCAGTTCGAGCACGTCGTTAATGACAACTTTGCGTTGCGTCCGACCGATCCGATATGCAACGGCGAAGAAATCGAGAAACTCCCAGACTCGCATCCCGTCGTAAACTCCGAAGTTGTCCGGCATATAGCCGACACTCTGCCGAACCTTCATCGGCTCTTGAGTCACTCGGTAGCCGTTGACAATGCCCTCGCCGCGAGTCGCTTTGAGCAGCGTCGCCAAGAAGCGAATTGACGTACTCTTACCCGCGCCGTTGGGGCCGATAAAGCCAAACATCTCGCCGGCGCCGATCTTCAGGTTGAGTCGCTCGACGGCAGTGAAGTCGCCGTAGTCTTTCCCAAAGTCGATAAGCTCTATCATCTTTATTGCCAGTTTCTATCGGTTGAGTTTACGCAGTTGAATCAGGTCGATCCGCGGCAGCCGGTCAGACGACGAACGCTTGGGGTCATGGATCCGGTGAAGGATCATCGTCAGTCGGATCATCGTCAGACTTTTCGTCGTCAGTCGTTTCGTTGCCCGTTGTCTTGGCGGCTGGCGGTTTCGATGACTCCGGTTTCGGCGGCGTCGACGATTGCGTTTTCGATGGTGCGGGTTTCGGCGGCGGCGCCTTGCCTGTAGGGCTCGTCGCCGGAGTGCCGCTGTCTTCTCGGGGGTCCCTGTCTTCTGGCGCGTCGCTGTCTTCTGGCGCGTCGCTGTCGTCGGCCGACTCGTCCGTCGTCCGCTTCTCCAAAATGTCGTCCGTGCGCACTCGGCGCTCTTCAAAGTCCGCTCGCATATTGACGTCGGGAAAAATCTCCGGGAGTTTTCCGACATCGAGGTGGGCGAGCACGAGCGTACGCGACTGCGTTTGCCGCGCGGCGGGTCTCACTTTGGCACCGGCCAAGTGGACGTCGGTCCAGCCGATAAGCCTGAATTCGCCTTCCGCCAGTTGAAGACCGTTGGCACCGATATTCGCCATCGCGGCTAGCGACAACTCACCGACTTGCACATGCCGCTTCCCGAGCATTTTGGAAGCTTGCCACTGCGAGATCGGAAGATCGCCTTTGTTCGCAACATCGGCCGGAACAAAGTTGAGCGGCTTGCTCGACTTCGCTTGAAGTTCGCCAATATAAGCGACTTCTATCGCGTCGCCTTTTCCGCTCAATACGCCGGCCTCGTTGATAACGAGCTCGCTCTCGTTCTTCACTTGGTACCCGCTCGTTTCGTCTCCGACGACGCGCAGCCCGCCTTCGAGCTGAAACATGTGTTCGCTGTGAACCATGCCGGTTGAGTTGGACGCGACGGTGAACCCGGAGAGCACCACTTCCTTGTCGCGACGATAGTTAACAACATGAGTCGCGTCGTGTTGGCTGTGAGTGTAGTTCAAGTTCGCGGGAAACGGCTGAGCGACGGCTGACTGGTCGGCAAAAATAAAATCGTACGTGGTTGAGAGTGAAGTATAGAGCGCGGTGTATCGAGTCAAATGGCCTCGATCGTAACCGCCGTGCAGCTCAAGCACAGCCACTTCCGTTCTCGCTCGAGCGAAACCGATGTCGAGTTGAGCCAGGCGGACGACGGCGACCGAGCCGATGACTGCGATAATCGGCGCCGCAACCCATGCCCATTCAACTCGCCCCATAAGTCGAAAGACGCCCCAATTCACTGGCACGAGAAACAACAGGTAAATGACCAACACTTTGAGAACGAACATAGCCGAGGGAATCGTAATTCCAGCGGCTCGTTTCAAGGAGCCTCGAGCTGCATTGGCGACGCCGCTACGGTTGTTCCAACCTCCGACTCCTGAGTATTGCCATTTCGAGTATCCGCCAAAGTGCCAAGGATCGGCCTTTGAGCCGTGGCGTCCTTCTTGAGCTGCAAGCGGCGCGTTCCCATCGTCAATCGGGCCGAGGTTCCTGGCGTCGCGGCTAAAAAGTCTCATCGTAGTCGTCAGGCGGGGATCCCGTTCGAAGGTTGTCATCCCTTGAAAACTAACTCGCGTATAGTCCGAGCTGATTGGACGCGAGAACCTTCGATGCGGGCGGCGCAGGAGAGCATTGTGCCAAAGCGAATCGTAGCACTCCCACTCTTTGAGTTTCTTATTCGCGAGCGGGAATGCCGTTGTCACAATGCGTCCCCGCCCAACGCTGCGCTCGGCGACTAAACCGCCGGTGTTTGGAATGGCCTCGGCGCCATCGCGGATCTTCATTTCGATTCCAACGACCGGTTTGACCAACCGAATTTCCTCGCGCGTATTCGTCTTTTGATTGACGAGCGACCAATGGGCGTTGAGTTCGTTGAAGGCGGCCTGATTCAAGTCGATCGCTTTGACTTTGTCGGCAGGCAGGTAGTCGTCAAGAAAACTGCCTCGCAGCATGTCGAGCGACGCCGGAGCGCTGATCACAATTTGACCGCCAAAGTGCAGCCAATCAATCATCGCGTCCTGCTGTCTCGGCGTGATCAGGCTGGGATCCATGCCATCCCAAACGATGAATGCGATTCCCGTCCAAGCCATCGCGTGAGAAGGGAGCGGCGCGCCGCGTTCAACTCGCGGCAATAGCACTCGGTAGTAAGTGATGTCGCCCGTCTCATCGAGCTGGCTGCTCGGAGGCATCACCGTGTCCAGACGTTTGAGCAAGGTATAGCGGCTGGGATCTTGAGCCAAGACGACCATGTAATATTGGTAGTCGGGCATGTTGGTCGTGGGCTGCATCGTGTCGGCGACCTGACGCCCGCCGCGGCGACCGCGCAACTGACTGTGCAGCCACGCGGCGCTGGCCGTGTTCGTATCGTTGGAATAGATGCTGGGGACGAAGTAGGTCATCTCGTAATCCTTCCGCAACGCTTTCGGAAGCGGGGCGGGAGTCGAGACGGTCATCTGATACTGGGTCGCTTCAATCCTCAGCTGATTGCCGCTGCGATCGACCGACGCCGCATGCAGCTCGGCGGGAAACTCATAGTGGTTCGCCAGAAGCGGCTGAGTGGTGACGGTCCAATGGCCAGGCTTGACCGCATTCTTGCTCTGCGACGTATCGTCGCTCGGCTGAACGCGCAAACGCCCAACCTCGAAGTCTGGCTTCTTCTTTTTCGTTTCCTCTTCTTCCGTTTTTTTCTTGTTGGCGGTTGTGCTTCCGCCAAAGCACCCGCTGCATCCCGGCGCGGCGAGGAGCAGCATGGAGCAGAGCAAGATCAGGGGAAGAGCGCTACGGAGATTGGAAGGGAGAAAAGAGGCGCGCACGGAGGTCTCCTCGGGGTTTCGTCAAAGTCCCGCTCCCTCGTCGATGGCCACGTCGCGCGCAGAGAGTTGCTTTTCGTATGGTCGCTCGGGAACGAAGGGAATCCCCAATTCCGTCGCTCTTGGTTCCTGCCGCAAGGGCCAGCGGCATTCCAACAGGTGCTTGCGTGATAACCCCACTTGGGGCGGGCAAGCCCTGCCACTCCGCCTAGTCTACGAACTCCGACCCTGCTAGGAAAGCATATTTGCCGACCCAATTGGAATTTGCCGCCATCACAGCGGTCCGCACGACGTACCACTTTGCACTCGAGCAACGGTTCAGCAATGCGCCGTGAGTCGTGAAGTACAGTCCGCAGCGGAAAGCAGCTGGCGGGAAGCTGCTGAAAGGCGCCAGGCGTCGATTCGTACGGATGAGCCGCTGGCCTAGCAACAATTTGTTCCGCAGCAATCCCCGCCTGGCAGGACATTCAGCGAGTCGCCGCCTCGTTTTGTTTCGTTCGGCTCCCGAATACGAAACTTGTTGCAGTCAAACTCCTCGGCCGCTTCCAAGTCGATCCGTTCGCTTGGCGGGATCGGAAGGCACTGCCCAGCGTAGGGCGGCTGTTGGTAGAGCTGATAAGTTTTATCACAGACGGCCGTTCGAACGCCGCGTCGAAGCGTATGTCCGTCGTCATCAATAACCGCTTTCCAGGGACCGCCGTAGACGACAGCCTGGTTCGCCTCGAGACAAGGACCTTCTTTGCCCTTGTAGGCCTGCACTGTCATGCTGCGAAACTCAATTCCCTCGACAACCGCCCACGGCTCCTCTTGGCGGTCGACGATTTCCACGCCGTAGAAACCTGCGGCCTCAAATGCCTCCATGAACTCATGCTCAACGAATGCCCCGCTAATGCACCCGCTCCAAAGTTTCGCGTCGTTTTGCAGCGCCAGCGGCACCGGCTCGTCGCAGACGATATCGCTGATCGCCGCGCGGCCGCCGCGTTTGAGCACGCGAAAAATCTCCGCAAACATCTGACGCCGATCGCCCGGGTGGACGAGATTCAATACGCAATTGGAAATCACCACGTCGATCGAATCCGACGGAATCATCGGATTGTCGCGCCGCATCCGCTCGGCGAATTCTTCGGCAGCGAGCCAAGTTTCCGCGTCGCTGATCGGCTTCGACTTGAGGTGTGCGGCGAACGCGTCGAGGTCTAATCCGAGATCTTGAATCCGGCCCTTGTGAAATTGAACATTGTCCCAGCCAATCGCCTCGGCGACTTGCCCTTGGAACCGCCGAGCCAAATCCAACATGTCGTCATTGATGTCGACACCGTAGACACGACCTTCCGAGCCGACGATTTGCGAAGCGATATAGCAGATCTTTCCGCCGCCCGCTCCGAGGTCCAGCACGTGTTCGCCCGGCCGAACGTATCGCGAGGGATCGCCGCAGCCGTAGTCTCGTTCGAGGATCTCGTCCGGCAGCACTTTGAGGTATTGCGGCTGATAATCGACGGGGCAACACAGCGACGCTTCGGATGCTTGCGACGCGCCGCTGTATCGTTCCTTCACTGCTTGCTCAACCGCCAACGTCTCCGTCGCCGCATTCGTGTCGGTTCCTGCCTTGTCCATCAACGCTTCCTTTCCAAACTCGAATCGCTCTGCCAAGATCGCCGACGTGATGTCGCCGCGGCGGGAGTCGATGCGGGCAAATGGCTTTCCAAATAAAGTAAGCTAATTAGTCTTAGTGCCGATTGTCGCACGGCGTCTCGGCCGCAGCGGCTCCGCATTCTAGTTTGTGCCGCGCTCTCTGTGTGTGAGCCAGTTCACGAGTCGAATCGACGCGTGGCGGATTCTACAAATGGCATTCATCCTTTAGGCTTATCGAACAAGACAGTTTGACGCGCGTCGCTTTTGATTGGCAACAGGACTGTCATTGGCCGAAACGACACCAAGATGAATCCAGAGGATGTACGATGATTATTGTGATTGCTACCGTGGAAATCCAGGAGTCGTCGCGAGAGGCTTTCTTGGACGAGTTTCGAAAAGTCGTACCGGACGTGCTCCAGGAAGACGGATGCCTTCAATACGAGCCGTCCATCGATGTGGAAACCAACATGGAAGTGCAAGGCGAGACCCGCCCGAACACGGTGGTCGTCGTCGAAAAGTGGGAATCGCTCGAAGCACTCGAAGCTCACCTCGTCGCGCCGCACATGGTGGCCTATCGGGCCAAAGTCAAAGATCTCGTCAACAGCGTCGCCATCCAAGTCCTCGAGCCAGCGACGGCCGGTTAACGCCGAGGCGGTATGTCGATCGATTCGCTGCTTAATCTCGAGCCACCTTGCCCCCAACGCGCGAGGGCTCAGGGAGAAGCCGAAGCCGGCGCGAAAAAAACCTGGTGTGGATCCCCAGGCTACGGTGAGGTTGGCCAAGCAGCGCGCGGGGCGACACGGTTGGGCAAGGGAACGCTTGAGAGCTCGTTCAGTTTTGCTGCGAGACAGCTGCATTTGCGCGTTGCACTACTCTTTTTGATACCAGGCGGGGGTGCCGAACCAATCGTGCATCTCTTTTTCGAAGGGCGCCACGACGGAGCGAGGTTCGGGGCGGCGGCCATGGTCGTTCGTTTCAACGATCCAGGTGTCGAGCGCGGCTCGCATCTGCCCAAGCGCAGCGCGATGGGCCGGCTTCTTTGAGCGAGCGAGATTCACGACTTCGTGCGGGTCGGCCAAAACGTCGTAAAGCATTTCTCGATCGAACGGCTTCATGAGTTCGGCTGGCGGGCCGCTCAGTTTTCCCTGGGCCAACAATTCTCGCATGAGCGGTTTGACCAAGAAGCACTTTTCTTTGTAGCGATTGAGAGTTGTGAAACCGGCGCCATTGGTGTAGTTGCGAATGTAGTGATACCGTGCGCCTCGAACGGATCGCAATCGCACTTCGGTTTCATCGATTCGATCGCGAGCGCTGAATGCATACCGTCTGGGCGAATCGGCGTTTTCGCCGAACAGATTTTGACTCTGCATTCCAGGCGGACGCTGAATGCCCGCGATCGAGAGGGTCGTTGCGGTCAAGTCGAGCAGGCTCGTCACATTTGAATTGACGGTTCCCGGTTTCGCCTGCTTGGGCATCGGGAAATTCTTCGGCCAGCGAACAATCATCGGCACATGCAGACCCATGTCCCAGCACCAGTGGATTCCACGCGCGGTGAGCCGGCCGTTGTCCGCGAAGAAGATGACTACCGTGTTATCCGCCAAACCGTCGCGCTCCAATTGGTCGAGGATCTTGCCGACTCGAACATCGAGACCGGAGATCGAGTTGAGATATCGCGCCCATTCCTGCCGGGCAATCGGATGGTCGGGATAGAACGGCGGAGGAGTGACATTTTTTTCATTGGCGACCTGCGGATGCCACTCTTCCCCAACCCATTTGACCCGTTCTTTTTCGGCCGACTTGCGATCGTAAATGTCGTACTCGGCTTCATGGGTGTTGATCTGAGCAAAGAATGGCTGGTTGTTTTTGAGTTGGTTCCACGACCTTGTTTTGTAGAGCTGACCTTCGTTGACAAAATTCAAATCCAGCTTACCAGTCCCCATCTCCAGACCGCCCAACTTCTCTTGGCCAGACATTTCGACGACGTTTGCCGACGTATAGCCCACATCGTGGAGTCGATGGGTGAGCGGACGAACGCCTGCGGGCAGCCGATAATCGTCGTCCCGGTGCGACCGCATGTGGTGGGTGTCCGTCGATGTCTGATACATCCCCGTCATGAAAGCCGAACGGCTCGGAGCGCACACGGGCGAGGTTGCGAAGACGCGAGTAAAGCGGACGCCCTGCTCCGCCAAGCGATCGAGGTTCGGCGTCTTGACGTTCTTGGCGCCGTAGCAGGCCAAATCCAGCGACAGATTCTCGCCCACGATCCAAACAATGTTGGGCCGGCTTGGTTTCTTGTCGTCCGCGTGCGCGGCGCCGCAGACCAAGGAAACGAAAACGACGATCACCGCCACAACGGATGTTTTGTTCATTGTTGACTACTGCGTGTTGAAGGCGCCAAACGTGGTTACAGTTCCAAAGGTCAGCGGGTCGTGCGTCGATCGCACTGTGAATCATCAGCTGTCCGTCTGGCTCGGTGCTCGCGCCTGCGTAATCGCAATTGCTTCGAGCAAGCCGCGAGCCTTGTTCAGGGTCTCGTGGTATTCGGTGGAGGGATCGCTGTCGGCGACGATTCCAGCGCCGGCCTGAACGTACGCGGTCCCGTTCTGGACGACCATCGTTCGCAGCGTGATGCAGGTGTCCATGTTGCCTCGGTAGTCGAAGTATCCGACGGCACCGGCATACGGGCCTCGGCGATGGGGCTCGAGTTCATCGATGATCTCCATCGCTCGAACTTTCGGTGCGCCCGAAACGGTCCCGGCCGGCAAACTCGCTCGCAGCGCATCAAAGGCGTCGCGGCCGTCGGCCAATTGCCCGTTGACATTGGATGTAATGTGCATCACATGGCTGTAGCGTTCGATCACCATCACGTCGCTCAGCTCAACGCTGCCAAATCGCGCGACTCGCCCGACATCGTTTCGCCCCAAATCAACCAACATCACATGTTCGGCTCGTTCTTTGGGATCGGCGAGCAATTCGCTCGCCAACTGACGGTCCTCTTCGTCGTCCGCTCCTCGTTTTCGAGTTCCGGCGAGCGGCCTGAGCGTGATCTCACCGTCGACCACTCGGCACATGATCTCGGGCGAACTGCCGACGAGGACAACTTCCGGAGTTCGCACATAGAACATGAATGGGCTTGGGTTGACGACTCGCAGCGTACGATAGACTTCGAACGGGTCCGTTTGCAGCGGCGTCTCGAGCCGTTGGCTGAGCACGACTTGGAAGATGTCGCCCGCTTCGATGTACTCGACACACTTCGTGACCGCCGCCTCGAAATCGGCTTGATCAAAATTCGATTGGTACTCGAGGTGATTCCCGCCGGATGCCTTGATGTCGCAGGGCGTCAGATCGGCCGGTGTGGAGAGCTTCTCGACAATCTCGTCGATTCTCCGTTGGGCGTCCTGGTATGCGTCGGCTGGCGAATCTTCGCCTGCGACGCGAGCGAGCGCGATCACGTACATGGTCTTGTTGACATGGTCGAACACCACCATCTCGTCGTAAAAGGCAAACGCCAGGTCGGGCAGACCTCGATCGTCAGGAGGCGAATTCGGCAGGTTTTCCGAATAGCGAATCACGTCGTAGCCCGCATAGCCAACCGCGCCGCCGGCAAATGGCGGGAGCTCAGCCAGTTCGGCGACGTTTTCGGCATGCAACCGATTACGCAATTCTTGAAGCGGGTCATCGCATTCAATCGTGGTCTCTTCACCGTTGACTGTGACGCTAAAATCTCGGCCGGCGGCCTTGAGGCTCAGCGAAGGATTGACGGCCAGGAAGCTATATCGACCAACTTTCTCGCCTCCGATCACACTCTCGAACAGGCACGCCGATTGGCCTTCATCAATGCGGCGGAACGCGCTGACGGGCGTCAGTGAATCGCTAATCAAACAACGGTAGACCGGCACAGCGTCATGAGACTTGGCTAGTTCTTCAAAGGCGTCGGAATTCGGGAAATGCGAGGTCATCGAGTGTTCGTTCCGATCGTTTTGCCGACGAGGCCATGCGAATCACAGCTCAGCATCGGTTGTCGTATAGTCATGTTTTTTCGATTCAACTCAGGCTCCTCGGCGGCGACGAATCGAAGGACCTAAGTCTATGTTTTGGTTAGAGTTGCGAGTTGAATCGAGAGGTCCGTCTAACCTTGACAGGAAAGGGGCGACTGATAGAATCCTACCAGTTCCTGTAAGTGATTTTAAGAGAACAAGTTGCACCGACTTGCATGGAAGCATTGTCCCGACCTTTGGCGCCGCCATTGCCCCCAGCGACCCGCTCGAACCGGCTGAGCGTTGGTTGGCGACGCAACTCTCCCGAATTGGCGTTGGATCGTCCTTCAGAATTCCTGCGTGATCGACCTGCCGCTGGGGCTTTGCTTTCGACACGACTCGGTGCCAGCAGTTTGGCATCAATTCACTTGTGGAGCGGTAGCCTCGATGGAGCATCCAAATGAAATGCCAACATTGTGAAAAGCCAGCGACGTTCCATATTACGGAACTCGCCGACAGTGGCGAACCGCAAGAATTTCACCTTTGCGAAGACCACGCTCGGCTATATTTGAATCAAACGCAAGAGGAAGACCAGCAGCTGGCCGGCGGCTTTGGTGGCGTGATGGCCAACCAGTTGAAGGTCGGTCAAACCGCCGAAGAATTAGCTCGGCTGGACCAGCAAGTCTGTCCTGTTTGCGGGATTTCTTTTTACGAGTTTCGGCATAGCGGCCGGCTAGGTTGCCCCTACGACTATGTCTGCTTCTCTGACGAAATAGAGCCTTTGGTCGTCAATATCCACGGCGAAACGCAGCACACGGGTAAGAGGCCCAAACATGGGGTGAAGGATATCCAGCGGCAGACGGACGTGATTCGATTGCGTCGCGAGATGAAGGAGGCAGTCGACCAGGAAGACTACGAACTCGCCTCGAAATTGCGAGATGATATTCGCCGCATCGAGAGCGAAGACAAATCAGCTTAACACCGCCACGTTGACGAATGGAAAGACCCGTGAAGCTCGAAAAACTAGCAAGCCAGTGCGGAGAGTGGCTGCGCGGATCGGGTCCGGAATCCGATATCGTGATCAGCAGCCGTATTCGGCTTGCCCGCAACCTCGCGGACTTTCCATTCATTCGAAAGTGCAACGACCAGGACCGAGAATCGATTGAGCGAGTGCTTCGGGAGCGGATCGAGTCAGTCGGCGCCTGGTCTGGCGCCAGCTATTTTGACGTCAGCGAACTCGACACGGTCGATCGTCAGTTTCTCGTCGAGCGGCAGCTTATCAGTCGTGAGTTGGCTGAAACCGAGGGCGCCCGTGGCGTGTTGATCGATTCTAACGAGAAATTCAGCTTGATGATCAACGAAGAAGATCATCTCCGAATTCAAGTCATGCATAGCGGCTTAGCGCTCGAAGAAGCATGGGCTCAAGTCAACCAGATCGATGACGAAATCGAGGAGGGGGTCACCTATGCCTTTCATCCTCAGCTCGGCTACTTGACGGCGTGCCCGACCAATGTCGGCACCGGTTTGCGGGTCAGCGTGATGCTTCACTTGCCCGCGCTCGTGATTACTCGACAGATCGAAAAAGTCTTCAATAGCCTGCAGAAAATCAGTTTGGCCGTCCGAGGACTCTACGGCGAAGGCTCGCAGGCGATGGGCGATTTTTATCAAATCAGCAATCAGATCACGCTTGGACGCTCGGAAAAAGATCTCATTGATCAGGTCGGCGAAGTCGTGCCCGTGTTGATCGATTACGAACGCAAGGCGCGTGACTTTCTCAAAAAGGAAAGCGAGAAAGATCTACATGATCGCGTCAGCCGAGCCTATGGGATTCTTTGCACGGCGCAGACGATTTCGAGCGAAGAGACGATGCACTTGCTGAGCAGCGTGCGAATGGGAGTCAATCTCGGCTTGATCGAGGACCTGGAGATTCCCACCATCAACAAGCTCTTCATCCACACTCAGCCGGCCCATCTTCAGAAACTGCGTGGCATCGAGCTGGAGACTGCCGATCGCAACATCGAACGGGCTCACTATCTGAAACGGCATCTCCATCGCAGCGAAGATGACGACCAGTTGGAATCGAACTGACAGGCGCTGATAACGGCTGACGCGAGCGCGGATTCTCAGAGCAAGAGTTCCGAGGGGTCGTCGAGATCAGTTGCATCAAAAAGAATGGCTCGGCGTTAAAGTTGCGGAGCAGGTGGTCGCGTGCTGAAGTCCAAATAGAACTCAGTCTTGTTCGCGCAGCGTCATCCAACTCAGGACTGCCAACCCGCATGCGCAGGTGAGATACAGCAAGTCCATTGTCATGCTCGTGTATTTGAATGGCGCCATCCAAACCTGGCCGGCCATTCCAAGAATGAGGTCAGCCAGGAAGAGGACGGCGACCAGAATCGAGATTCCGATCCCGGTCCAACACAACGCTTTGGGCATTCGAAGCATTCCTCAAGTTACACGGCGATCCAGCGTAATTCCTGGCCAAGTTGCGGTCACGAGAAGCAAACGCGCCAACGAGTGGGCACGCAACCTCGATCAGCTTCCAACAGGATTTGGCTGTTCCGACTGGCTTGACCACTCGCAAAACTAAGCATTGCTCAGGGCCAATTGCGAGGCCAGTAGTCTTACGCTTTTTCGGGAAAAAGCTGTCTGTCTTGTGGTCAAATTCACGGTGCAGACAGTTTCCACTTCCGCTTAGTATAATTCAACGCCTTGGCCTGTCACCAGTTGGCAAGCGGAAAAGGGAGTTGTCTGCTCAATTGTCAGCACAAAGAGTCGGGAAATGAGTGCCAGCGTCAACCGGCCTTACAACCGGCCCTACAATCGGCCGTTGGCGTGCGGTGTTTCTAGCCGGCTGAGCCGCAAAGATTCATTTCAGAGAGGGACCGAGGTACGCGATGAGCTCAAATTGGCAGGATTTTCGGGCGGAAATGCCCGTCTGTAAACGGTACGCATATTTTGACCATGCGGCCGTTTCGCCCCTTCCCAGCGAGACGGAAACGGCAATCAACCTGTGGCTGAGAGAGTCGGTCGACGGTGGAGACGCGAATTGGCCCGCCTGGGCCAGCCGAGTTGAGAAAGCTCGACAAACCATGGCAAATGGCCTGAACGCGGAGTCGGATGAGATCGCTTTTGTGGGTAGCACGACAGAGGGAATCACCTTCGCCGCGGAAGGCCTCGACTGGCGGGCCGGCGATCAAGTCGTGGTTTTTGGCGACGAATTCCCGACGAATATTTACCCCTGGCACAATCTGATGAGCCGGGAAGTTGAGTTGATTCGGGCGCCGGCGCCGGCCAAGCCCTGCCCGGCGGATCTGCTTGACGCGTGCTCGGATCGAACTCGACTGATCAGTGTCAGCTGGGTCGCGTTCGCCAACGGTTGGCGATTTGACATCGAGTCGCTTGTCGAGCAAGCTCATCGTCGAGGCATCCTCGTTTTTCTCGACGCGATACAGGGTATGGGCGTCTTTCCGCTCGACGTCAAAGCGATTCCGATCGATTTCTTGGCGGCGGATGGGCACAAATGGATGCTTGGTCCCGAAGGCGCCGGCGTCTTCTATCTGAGGAAGGAGCACCTCGACCGCTTACGCCCGCTCAAGGTCGGTTGGAATAGCATGAAGCACGCCCACGATTTTCAACAAACCGATTGGGATCTGCGGCCAGACGCGCGACGCTACGAGGGCGGCTCACAAAATATGGTCGGCGTCCATGCCTTGGGCGCCAGCCTGAAAGTCCTCAGCCGATTCGGTTGGGGGAGCTCGTCGAATGTGCTTGCGGAACGAGTTTTGGACATCACGGAAAATGCCTGCCAACGACTCCGATCGGCGGGCGCTGTCATTCATTCCGAACGGGATGCGCGAGCCCATTGTTCCGGGATCGTGTCATTCGAGATGCCGGGGCAAGACTCGAAGACAGTCCGAGACAGAGCATTCCAGGCTGACGTTGTGATGAGTTGTCGAAATGGCCGCCTGCGGATCGCCGCGCACGCTTACAATGACGAGTCGGATGTTGACCGGCTGATCGACGCGATCACTCGATAAGTGATTATGTAGAACACAATGACGTACTCGATTCAAGAACTCTTCATGTTCGGAACATCATGACCGATTCGCCGGCAAAGCCAGATCGACTGGCCGTTTACACTGGATCGTTCGATCCCATCACGCTTGGCCATCTCAATGTCATTCGCCGCGCGAGTCGATTGGTCGACCGACTGATTGTCGGCGTCGGCGTCAACGTCGAAAAGACTCCGCTATTTACGCCGGACGAGCGAGTGGCGTTGGTCACGCAGGCAACGTCGAACTTGGACAACATCGAGGTGAAGACGTTTACAGGTTTGGCCGTCACATTCGTCAGACAGTGCAACGCTCGGGTCATGATTCGAGGCGTGCGGCCTTTGACAGACATCGCCGGCGAATTCACGATGATGATGGCCAATCGTCAATTGGACGAGGACATCGAGACAGTCTTTCTCATGGCCGACGAAGAATTCGCCCACGTCAGCAGTTCGCTCATCAAGCAGATCACGGCTCTGTCGACGGACGAGATGTTGGCCAAATTCGTGCCCGCAAGCATTATCCCTTCCCTTCGCGAAAAACTGGGCGGCGGGAAGACTCCGCAGACCTAGTACGCCAGCAGACCTAGTACGCCAGCAGACCTAGTACGCCAGCAGACCTAGTACGCCAGCAGACCTAGTACGCCAGCAG
>CAZMNY010000065.1:0-18386 GCA_964567745.1 uncultured Pirellulaceae bacterium
CACCAATCTCGAGCGCGGTTTCCCTCATCCGGAGGAACCCCTGTTCCTGGATTCCGTATTCGGAAAGGATGGAAGGGTCTACCGGTGGAAACTTGGTGAGGACGGTGTCAGCATCCTGCGATTCGACCGCGCCGGCAAGCCGGTTCCTTTCGCGTCTACGGGAACGCATGAGTTGTTTGTAGACAAAACTTCCATCAAAGGCTGGTATTACAAAAAAGCACATCTCAGGAAGCAATTGACGTGCTGGTGGGATATCTACTCCGGGATGGACGTGGATAGTGAGGGCAACATTTACTATATGAACAAGCAAGATCGGTACAGGGAATCGGGGATGATGTTGCCGCGATATGGCTTGCACCGGCAACTCGACGTCTATGATTCCACCGGCAAACTGAAGCACAAAGCGCTGCTGGATCTAACCAGCGTGAAGGGCATTCAGGTTGATAAGGAGGGGTGCTTGTACATCGTCCATATTCCCTCCGACGGTAGACCTCCCGAAAAACGTGTCGACCGGGCCAAAGCCAAAGCGCCTAAGCGTTACCCGATGAGGTCTTTTGCCCTGTCGAAGTTTGCGCCCACTGGCGGAGAACCGCTTTGGTCGCAGTCATGGGATGGCGATCATGGGATGGGTTTTATCCCACCGAATCCGCACTGTATTTGCAGCACGCACCGGGTTAACCAGGCGCTGGATGACAAAGGCTACATATACATGGCGACTAAATTCAGTGTCCAGGTGGTTGATACGGAGACGGGAAAACTCGTTGGTGAATTCGGCAGTTATGGAAACGCGGACTGCAAAGGAAAGGGCAGCAAGTATCCGCACCCGGAGTTGCCATTTGGAAGCATTTCCAGTTTGGCGGTATGGAATGACAAGCTGTTTGTCATGGACGTTCTAAACCGGCGCCTCGCCAAGATTAATATCACGTATGACCCGGCGTTGAAAATCGCGAAGTAAATATCATTTCGTCCAACAGTCTGCAGTCCGGCAGGGAGACCGGAAGTACGTTGCGAACCTCAATTCAAGGAATACGAATGCGTAGCTCATTGATCTTGGAATTGGCAGTGTTGGCACTCGCTGCGTCGGCATCTGTCTCGGACACGCCATGCTTCAGGTACGGACGTGGCCGACTCGCAAACTCACCACCAGCCCATCGAATGTTGGCGAAGACTGGAATTTTTCCTTGCCACGGTTTGGCGACTTTGTCGGGGCGTTCCTTCTGGCCGGGAGTCAGGATCAGACTTGTGGCGAAGTCGTAGTTCTGCAGAACTTCACCTTCGGCCGTGACGAAGCGGTTCGTCGGTAACGACACCGAATGGCGACCCCCTTCAGCCAGTTTAACCAGCGCGACATATCTGCGCGGCTTTCGTCCGGTGTATCCACGCCATCGGTCCACGTCGATGATCACAGCCAGTGTGTTGTCCGGCTCGGTCGAGGTCACATCGACGGCCAAAGAAGCGCCGCGCGGACCGGCGAAAGCGTTGTCATTGATTTTGTGGGTTTCGAAATTCCAGTGATGCCTGTTGTTGGCGGCCACGAGCGACCAGTCCCGCCAGCCGTGAACGAAATCATCAATCAATCGTTTGCGCTGGCTGTTAGGGTTAACGCCAGCTTCCTTGAGTTGCTGTGGAAAGGCCTTGCGACACTCGCTCGTGACAGTCAGCTCGTTGGAGTCTTCGTATCCGCGCGGCATGCTCAGCGGTTTGCCTGTGTCATAAGTCACATTGGCAAAGACGAACAACGGCTCGCCCAGGTCCATGACCGGACATGCTGCGGAGAACCTATCGCCCTTACTCACGACGTCGGCCGATCGCCAAAAGCGCGCTCGTGGATCGCGATCGAAACCGTAATAAACGCGGACCGACTTGAGCTTGTGAGAGCTGGAAAGATCAGGCCAGACCGTGAATTGCGGGACTCCATCGTCGGTCTTCAAGTCGAGTCGAGCCTTCGCGGGTTTTGGAAATGCGAACGTTCCTTTCAAATGCGTCTCGAACCATCGCACGCGCGCGGCGAAGTTGTCCGTCGTAAAGCGATGATTCATGTGCGGTGTGAACGACATCGCGCCGTTCTTTTGCGGAAGTGACCTGAATCCCTGGATGACCTTCTCCATCGGCGAGTTGAAATCATTCGTCGCGCCGAGAAACATCACAGGGCATTTGATGAGAGGCCAGTAGGCGCTACAGCCGAGCGTGCTCTTATAGAGTTCGAGGTCGGCCTGCATGGGCCGCGCGGAGTCGGGTACGCCGGTGATCGGGGAATAGAGATAACCGCTGCCGCCAACCGATGGCGAAGCCGCCTTCACGCGCGGATCAATCGCCGTCAGCACGGTCAGCCGACCGCCCATACTGTGGCCCGTGAGACCAATGCGCGCACCATCGACCTCAGGCTGTTTTTCAAGGAACGAAATCGCTCGCCGGGCTGCCGCTGAGTACAAGAGCCAACTGCTGTTCCAGGGATGCGGAACTTTATGCAAGGCACCTTCGCCGGGCGTTACGTCGTTGTGGTGTTTCGGCTCAAGGAATCCCGCGGGAATACCTTGCCAGTCAGTGTTGGGGTCGTCCTCTTTATCGATCACCTTCTCACCCCAGTTGATCGCGATCGCCGCGTAACCTTGCGATGCCCAATACAAGACCCCGCTTGATCTTGCCCACTGTCCACCGCCGTGAATCTGAACAAGTCCAGGAAGTTGCTTGCCATCTTTGGGAAACGCATAGAAAGCTGCGATTCTGGTTTTCTTTCCGCCGAAGGTACCGACAACGTAGCGAACGTGCCGGAGAACGATCCCGTCGTGAACCGATTCCCGAATCAGCTCGGGCTCCAGCGGCTCGGCGTGCGGATCAAATTGAGCCCACGTTTCGCTAACCGACTTGGGAACGTCGTCAGTCAGCGCAACACGGTAGAGAGATAGCACAATAAGGAACGGTATCAGTGGAGTGAATTTCATTCGCTATTCACCTGAGTTCTTTCTTGTTAGTGGCGCGCCACAGGTTGCGACGTCCCTTGAGGCCGTTCCGCACTCCAATTCTCAACGCGAAGATTCCGAAACGGCCCCGAAACATGCCCTGAAAACAGACTTCCCGGTTTCTCATCACGAGATCAGCGAGGAAGCTAGGAGACTCTTACTGAGTCCGACTTGAAGAGACCTCTAGCACTAGCCGATTGCCCAATCCCTTCTTGCCAACCAAGAATTGCGGGACGGTGACCAGGCCGTATTTATCGACAGTGACATTGCCTTCAGCCACTTTTGCGGGCTTTCGCGGGTTGGAATAATCCCAGTTCTCCCAATGGACTTTTGAGCCCGACGCGGGCCTGAAATTTTGGCAGCGTCGAGGGGTGATATCAACGGTTGCCGTGTCGTGCTTCCACTGGCCGAAATAGTAGTTTTTCGCCGAGCGGAAACTCATCGCCCATTTGCCCTTAGTGTCGACGATGTCGTCGGCCGTTGTTGTTTTGTCAAAGTTTTGCAATGACGTCGACCAGGCGATGTGGCCGTTTCGCGTACCCTCGGGATCGCCATCGATCACCAGATATTTCGTCTTGTTCTTGTCGGCCTGCTGGTTGAGTTCCTCTTCGGTTGGTTCGCGTTCGAGTTTGCGTTTCAGCTGGCTCTTTTGCCACGCCGTGACCGGCGGCTTGAAGGCGAGTAGATCGCCCTCCGCTATGTGGATGACATCTCCATCCACGCCGGCGATCTTGAACCATTGTTTGGTGTTGCCCGAAGGTCCCACCACCAGCGTCATTCCTCGAACGTCGGGCACAATCGCGTTATCGATCTTGATGCTGTTCTTTCTCACCTCTTTGATACGTCCCATGAAGCGGTACCCAAACCGAAGTGGTGAATTGCAGCTGGCGTTGGCCATGGCCGGAATGCTCTCGTTGTTCCGCAACTTGTGATAGGTCATGGGAGAGCCCGACCCAAGCCGCGAAGCGTGGCCGACTTGCGCCCAAGCTGAGGAGTAAGGGTGTTTGCCTTCTTCGAGAGCGTCCCAAAACTTTGCCAAACCCCAAAAGGGAATCACTCCATCAATCGAACCGTTGGCGGTCTCCAGGTAGCCCACGTTGGCGTTTGGATCGCTGACCCAGGAAGTCAGATTCAACGCATCGTACACTCGCTGGTCGCCCATATTGGTTGGATTGTTGTCCGCCAGCGCTCCGTACTTGCGTTGAAAATCACCCAGGAAAACATTGACGCGGCTGTTCTCCGCGTAAGGCTTGAGTTCAGGGGATAACGACCAATCGGTGTATCCCTTCGAAGCCTGCCCCGACGTGATCAGGTCGCCGTGTTTGCAAGTGATGTGATTGGTCCCGCTGCCGCCCATGGAACCGCCCAGCACATAAACTCGCGAAGCATCGATCTCGGCTGGAAAACTCTTAGGGCTGCTCGCCACCCAACGCACCACTTGCATCAGCCGCTGTTCGGTGTAGTTGACGACTTCGCTTGCCGGCGCATTTTTTTGCTCCAAATCTTTGAGCGCCTCGCTGTGGCCGAACCACCAAGTCAGGCTGTAGTCGAACATGGCGATGCTGACCCCGTCGTTGATCGGGAAGCTGTACGGCATGAACACGCCGCTCCAGGCCGAATAAGCATGTAGGCGAACGGACAGCGGCGCGGGCGTTGAGATCTTTTCAGGAATGCTGGCTACAAAGATATGCGCGTAGCCGTGCATGTGATCGTCAACTCCGTCCGAATTCCAGACGTCGTAGTCGGTGAAGAAAACAAAATAGTGCCGATGCCCTTCCTTGTAGACCAACGTCGCGCCAGGAAGTCCCGACTTTTCGTCGACGGCGTTGGCGAGAGCATTCTGACCGGCTTCGATTTCTCCGTCACTCTTGGACGTAACCGCGTAATAGGTCGCCGCGTTGTTCTTGACGGTTCGCACAAACAAACCCGTGCCATCCGGCAGACGCTTCGAACTGTCGAGCGAAGGCTCAATCTGAATGCGGTCGGCCCAGGGCTTGCCCTCGAAGAGACCGCGATACGTTTTCCCCTTGCTGCCTTTGTAAGAAGTGAGATGAGGAAAGCGGAAACGGTTTGACCCTTTGGGGATCTTGGCTATCCACTTTTTGCCAGCCACATTTTTGATGGGCTTCGAGGACGCGTAAACAAAGTACCAATCCGATTCATCTTCCTGCCATGTCAGAAACGTCTGCCCTTCACGACAAAAGGCGCTTAGTCCCCGGACTTCGGCCGACGCATGAGAGACACATCCCACAAGTGTCAGGAAAACAATGAACGGTATGTGGTTCTTCATCGTGACGTGAGGGCCTGCGAGTTCCGATTCAGGGTAGCCGTGGCTGTAGTGCTGTCGTACGGTCTGTCTTACCATTCGGTTATATCTCCTGGATTTGCCCAGATCCTGATAAGCCGCTCATCTCAATACTAAGCGAACAAGACCTGCGAATTGAGGCGAGCTGACTTCAGCGGTCGTTGTGCGCGCCGACTGCGAGATTTCTCTCGCAACCATCGCACCGATATCTCTCGCGAACAGAATTCTCGGTCAAAATCCGAGCTTTTGCTTGACCTCAAACCCGGTCTATCAAAAAGTAATCGGCGCGGCTGACTTTTTCGACGCTACAGGATTTGCATAACGAGGACTCGAAGAAAAACGGCGAGTCATCATTGTTCGCTGTCCGCTGAGTGACCTTGTTCCAAGCTGGGAAGAGACAATCTTCACGCCGGTGATGGATTCACCTCTTCATCACCTCCATCAGTTTGAGGAGATGCTATGCCGCGTCGGGTTGTCCAACTTCATTCAGTTCAGTTTCCAACGAACTGCAGTCGGTCGGTGTGACTTCTACAGTTTCTGACGCACCGATTGATGGATTTCGATGGCTGTCTGTCGATCGATTTGCTTGATGCGATTTTTCAAGTCCAACTCGACGGAGTTGGCCGTCGCTGCCTGCGACGGCAAGTGTTCCGTCATGCGGATGGTGGGCGACTGAGTAGGCCCAGCCTTTGATCACCGGAATCGTCCGGAGGACCTTAACATTATCGGTATCGACCACACGCGCTTGGCCGTCAACACAACTGGCAACAATCTGCGATTCACTGATCCACGCGATATCAAGCGGTTCGGAATCAAGCCGGACATAACGCATCATTCGGCCAATTGTGGGTTGCCAGAAACGAATGGTGCGATCTTCCGCAGCCGTGGCGACCATGGGTTTGCCAGCAGATGCGGGGCAGACTGCGATGGAATTAACAGGCTTTGAGTGTTGGTTCAAGCTTTGGATCAACGCTCCCGTTTCGCCATGCCAAACGCGAACCGATTGATCGTGGCCGGCAGTTACCATTTCTCCAGTCTTGAGAATGCATGCTGAGCTAACTCCACGCGAGTGACCTCGATAGGTCTTAACCGCTTTTTTCGTTTCCAAATCCCATTGGGTCAACAAGCGATCGAGACTCGCGGCGACCAGATTGTTGTTGCCTCGCCAAGCAACCGCCACGACGGAATCATTGTGCTCCGATAGCTTCATTTGTGATTTGCATTCGGGCCACGAGAATATCTCAACGGTGCCTTCTTCAGACGGACTTCCGCCTCCCGCGGCCAGTCGGTTTCCATCCGGTGAAAATTCAAGACAGTGCAAGTTGGCAATTGAAGTCGCCACCGTCTTTTGTAATCTCAACTCAGGCCAGCTGTAAATTTGCAAACCTAATTGCGAACAGCTGGCGAGCGATTTGCCATCGGGTGCGAATGCGACGTCTGTGATAGGTGGAGTTTGGCCCCGGAGCGTGGATGTCGCAAACAACGAGACCATTACGATCGCAAGTAGACCGACGGATGAATTGGACAAGCAACCGTTGATTCGGTTAGTCATGCCAACAGCTCCTTGATCACTCTTGATTCTTGCGGTGCGATACGAATGGGGCGACCGTCAGGCGTATGCATTTCATGTCCCGGATCAATTCCAAGGAGCGTGTAAATCGTCGAGGAAAGATCGCCGGGAGTGATTGGCCGGTCTTTGACGAATTCACCCAACGCGTCACTTTCGCCGATCACCTGTCCGCCTTTCACGCCGCCACCCGCCATGGCCACGCTGAAACAGTTGGGCCAGTGGTCTCGGCCCCCAGTGCTGTTGATTTTTGGCGTCCGGCCAAAATCCGTCATAACCAAAACCAACGTTTCATCGAGCATTTGACGATCTGACAAATCTCCAATCAACGCGCCAAGCGCCTTATCCAGTCCTGGAATCAGAGCATGCGACGCTGAACGGGGATCTCCTGGATGACGGTTTGCATAGGTCGCTAAATCAAGATGGTTATCCCAACCGGTGTTGTTAACGGTGACAAACGGGACTCCTCGTTCGACCAGTCGTCGGGCCAGAAGGCATTGTTGACCAATGTTGTTGGAGTCGTGGACATTAGCCCGCGGATCAATGGTGTACCGTTCGCGAACCTTCGTGGGTTCCTCATCCAGATCAAACGCCGCTTTGGCCTCCTTGGATGCGATCAGGTTGTAGGCGCGCTCCAGGTCAGGATCGCTTGGACCTTTGCCTTTGGATTTCAGGTTGCCGAACTCGTTCATCGAATTGACGATCTTGCGACGTCGGTCGAGCCGCGAGATATCAAGCCCTTGGTAAAAGTCCAGGTCGCGAACCTTGTAGCTCGCCTTGCCGGGGTCGCTGCCCAACGAAAAGTGCTTGGTGCTGTTGGGGAGAAATCCGTTTCCTATCGAGGCGACGTCACGGGAAATCAGATTTGGAATCGAGATATTGGATGGCAGAACGCCGGTTTGCGCTCGCATATGGGCGACCACGGACGCCATGCCGGGATACTCAAGCGCCGGAGTTGGTTTGTACCCAGTCATCAGGTACTGCACTGCGAAGTTGTGCACTCCAAACGGCGAAGTCACACTGCGAATCAAGGCCAGCTTATCCAGCATCTTCGCGGTTTGAGGCAAATGCTCACTGATGCGGATCCCGGTCAGTTTGGTATCGATAGAATCGAACGGTCCGCGGACTTCGGACGGCGCCGCGGGTTTGGGGTCAAATGTATCGAGGTGGCTCGCTCCGCCGTCAAGCCAAATCAGAATGCACGATTTGGCTTTGGCGGTTAGTTCTGAATTCGGGAGTGGGCTGGCCGCCGTCGCTCGGCGCAATTGGAATAGATCACGCATGCCTAGGCCCAATGCTGTGAGACCTCCGACACGGACAAAGCGGCGACGAGTTACACCGTCACATCGTTGTGAAACGTTCATGAATCTATTCACTTATCTGGCTTAGCTCTTTTGAAGAATCGACGCGTAAGCGAGGCAATACGGATGCCACCTCGAGTATTGCCAGTCGCCTCAATGATTCGTGACAAATTCCTTGCAAGTTACGATGCTCCAGACAAAGTCCTCCAGCTCATCACGCTGCTGTGCGGAAGCCTTTTCGTCGTCGAGCAACTGCGAGAGGAATTTGATTTCTTGCCTGTTTGGCTGGCGACTCAACGCTGCCTGGTAAAACTCGTTGACAATTCCCATCGGCGATCTTTCTAGCTTGATCAGTTTGTCGAGCCGCCCGCCTTCCGCACCAATTCTGCTGTTCAACAGTTCCCCGTTGAACAGGTGAAGCTTTTGTGCCAGCGGCCCAATCGGCGAGGGTGCTCCCTCGCAGGAGTTGGTTCGCTTACAACGACCGAGGATGTCGAGTGCGTCGGATCGAATGGCTCCATCGCGTAGTTCGACAGCCCGCGTACCCGGGGGCTCATCGCCATATTCACCTACAACCCCCAGCACATCAGAGATTGCATCCGCGAGCACCTCAGGTTCGAGGGGCTTTTGTACCATGTGCGAATAGAACCGATCATCCGCTTGGTTTCCTTCGACTGGAATCGAACTACGGGCATAGACCGAACTCATCGCGATGACTTTCAACGTATGCCGAATGTCATAGCCATGCTCGATGAAGTCGTCAGCCAACTGATTGAGCAGCGCCGGATGAGTCGCTGGGTTGGTTGATCGGAAATCGTCGACAGGTTCCACCAGACCGCGACCCATCAATGATTTCCAAAGCCGGTTTACGATCGCCTTGGCAAAGTAGGGGTTTTCGCGGGCGACTAGCCATTCGGCAAAGGCCCCACGTCCATCTTTCGTTTTCGCCGGCAGAAAATCCCCCCCAGGAATCTTCATCAACGCAGGTTCTCCGGTGTTTGGGTGTATGTTTTTGCCGAAGGGGTTGAGCCGAATCACCTGGCTTCGTGTGAGCTTCGAGAACATCGCTGTCAGGCCATGGAAGTCATCTTGCGTCCACTTGTCGAGTGGATGGTTGTGACAGTTGGCGCACTTCATCCGGCTGCCCATAAAGACCTCCGTGACGAATTCCGTTTGCAGCCTGGCATCCTCAACTGCGGTATAGAACGTCGCTGGACCATATTCGGACGAGTCGCCAGTGGCCGTGATTATTTCTCGAGCCATCCGGTCGTAGCCCACGCCATCGCGCAACTGCTTGGCCAGCCAATCGTGAAAGGCCCGTGCCGCTTGGGGTGTCGTTGTCACTTTGTTCTTGTCAATTTTAGATTGAATCCGCAGGAGCCTGGCGAATTTCAATGCATAGAAATGCACAAACTCCTCGGAGCCGAGTAATGCATCGACGACCGATTCGCGATTCAAACGACCTGAATGGGCTTCGCTTCTGTATTCAGGCAATCGTCCGGTAAGGTCCAGGGTGATCCGACGCACGAAGGTGGGATCGTCGACGATCGTCGAAACCGGCAAGCGAAGCTCGGAGAGTGAGTTGAGAATTCCCCTGTCCACAAAGTTGTTGCGAGACTCGGAAGAGAGATCGACAACCGACTCATTAATGGGGACCACCAACTCGATCGGAATGACTTCGGTCGAGTACCTCGCAATCACGATATGCCGACCGGGACGTCCGACCTTGGCAGTTGCCGAGTCGCTATCGACGGTAACCGCCGATGAATCCTCGGCGACAAGTCGCGTCAGGTTCGTGACTTCACGAGTCGACCCGTCGTCGTAGTGAGCCACGACTTTCAGCGGAGTTTCGTCACCGATTCTAGTCGCGATAAACCTTTCGGGGTTCACTTCGACACGTTTCAGCTGACGATGCTCGATATACTTTGCCCCCTGTTTAATCCACTTGATCAACAGCTGAGCATTTTGATCGTCGTCGTCGATAATCGTGCCGCCGCCGTGCTCAACGTACTCAGCAGGCTTCATGAAAATGAGACTTGACTCGGGGGCGGTTAAGTTGATCCGCCGCCCGCCAAGTCTCCGCACAATCTCGTCATAGTCGGCTTCTGGTGTTCCGCCATAGAGTGACAACTTGAAATCACCACGCCCGATCGCCGAACCGTGACATTTCCCGGCGTTGCATCCCAACTTCGTAAACATGGGGATCAAGTCGTTCTTGAAGTCGACCGCTTCGTCGCGTGTCTCGCCTTTGACCTCGGTGCTGGTAGCCGGAGTGTCCATGGACAGGATTCCCATCAAAGCAGCCATCAAGATCGCAATTGTGATTCTCATCATTCAGTTGTTGTGCATATGTTATGGGCCATTAGAGCGGAAGAAATATTGGTCCCGATTCGTTAACGATCGCGTTCCCCACGACTCTCTCCGCTATCCACTTGGTCAGCACTCAATAGTTTCTTTGCTTCGTCGCGAGTGAGTTTCTTCGCTTTCACAAGTTCTTCAACCCTTGTGCGCAGAGCAGCGGCGTCCCCAGAGAGTTGGAACAATTCACCTGCTTCCGCGCGAGTAATCGTTTCACTTATCACCAATGGAGCAAGTTTTTCGCGAAACCCTTTCGTTGGCGTTCCGTCGGTTTTCCCCCTGCTTTTCTGCACGCGTCGACCGTATGCTACCGCTGCAGCATCGCCAGGCGTACCGCCAATATATTTACGAAGGGTGTCGTGATCGACTTCCATCGCTTTGGCGATGGCGCCAAGAATATGGGGTTGCGTGTAGAATGCGTTGCCGACGTAGGGCAGGTTGTGGGCGACTTTGCCATCTTTGGCAACGATAACCGTCGCAGTGAGATTCTTGTCCAGACCGTATGCAGGAGGGCCAGCCGAACCGTCCTTAGACAAACCCACAATAAGGTTTTTGGGATAACGTTGGTCCAACACCGCGAAGCTCTTTTCCGCCTCGTTTGCGTCGTCCGTACAAACGATGACCGACATCGCCCAGGGCTGCTTTGAGTTCTTTTCGATGGCCTGTAGTTGATGCCTTAACTGTCCAAGGAATCGGCCGAAGGTGCGAGACTTGCTGACGAAGAACATGAGATGGAGCTTGTCACCGGCCAAATCCACCGGATCAAATTCCTGACCTGCCTGTTTCCCGCGCAGGTTGATGGCCGTCAACGATGGAACTTTTTCACCGGGCTGTGGGCCAGAGTAAATCGGTTTTTCAAGATTCTTGGTCCAATCAGCCGGGTCGGTGATTTTGATTTCAGTCGCACCGTAACCCTTGCGATCGGTACGTTTGCGCTGCATCTGAGCATCTTGGAGAACGCGAGTTTGAGAACCGCTCTGGGCGATTCGCGGGTTCAACGCACCTCGGTAGATGGCGACTTCTTCAACGGAGGCCTTTTCCGAATCGAATCCAGCATAAAGTTGCTTCATGATCGAAGCGACATCATAGTCGTACATCTCACCGCGTTCATTGGCAGCGATCAACCGCTGATAGACGGAGGCACGATTCTTTGCCGTGACTTCTCCTGCTTTCAATTGTCCATCGCCTAGTCCTTTCGGTTGACCAAAAAGACCATGTCGGCTTTTGACATAGGTCATTTTCGCGGCGATCAAGGGAAGTAATCTGTCGGCTTGATTCTGAGTCAATTCTTTGGCCGCAACAGCTTCGCCAAGAACTCTCTTGACGGCCTCTTCGTCTGACCGGATGCGTTTCCAGATGTTGTAGCCCCGCTGTGGTGAAATCTTTCCGTCTTTGACGAGCTTGGTGATTCGCTTGAATCGAAAATCTTCGCAAATATCGAAGTCTTTGTTGGAGCCGATGCGATCTTTATAGTTGATCTCTTGGGCAAACGACGAGCTCTGCGAAGCATTCGCATAAGCACCAACGACGAAGAGTGCCAAACACAGCCGAACTACAGTTCGTGTTAGCTGATTGTTCATTTGATCCAGGGGCTCCGATTGGAAGTTATCGATTTGTTGAGGTTTGATCTAGTGCAGCGTCAACACTAAGAATTTGGATCCCAGTGTTTGTATCGTACGCCGCCAAGTCAAGTTGCGCCGAAGCCAACCCCCCATTTTTAGAGTTGACGCGGCACTAGTTTGAAGCTGGTTTCAATTCCACAGCTGAAATTTCAAGTTCAGCATTCGCATCGGAGGTCAGGCAAAACCAGGCAAAGACCTCCATTCCAATGGGTGAGACATCCCCACCACGCCCTTGAAACGGCTGGAATTCGCTCACGGGAATTTCCAAGTCAAAGTTACCCGTTGCGTTCCGTGAGGTGATGAACGTCCCGCGCTGGCGCGCGTCGTTCCGAAAGCTCCAATACCGACATGGATTTCGGTCGCCGCAGCGACTCTTCCTTGAACTCGAAACACGCTCTGGTCATTCAATACAACGGGGTTGGGCTTGTCTCGATTGACATACAATGTCGCAACCTGAATGACATTGCCAAATCGGCTGCGTCCCACCTGTTTGGGTTGGGCCTTCAAGACACCTGTTGTCTCGCTGATTCCTGCAAGACGATCCCCATGAACCTCGGGAATCTGTTCACGAGTTACTTTGCCGCTTTGCAAAGCCTCGCGAATCGTGAATCGCAAAGCCGCCATTGCCGATACGAATTCACCCTCGCCCTGTTTGCGATCCTGCTCCAGCTTCGCCTTCCACACATGAACTGCTTGATCCGATTGCCTTGATAAGAAATCACTTTCCACATCAGTAGATGCAATTGCTGAATGGCCACCTGCAACCTTGACGGACTTGCCATCGGACAAACGGACGGCGCGGACCAGACCTTGCCGGACCGACACCTTTGATCGTTCGGGATTGGCCACCACATCAAACCGAGTTCCCAGAATCTCAAGACGAGCCGCCGGTGTGACAACGATCATGGGATGTTCGGCTGGCTGCTTCTCCACATCGGCCGAGAGAACTCCTGAGCGTAGGTAGAGCTTCTTTTGGCCATCATCGGCAATAGTCAACACCGAACGACCTGAAGTCGAAGCAGTTGATCCGTCTCGAAAACGTAGTTCGACGGCTGAATTGATAGAACGCGTCTCGATCGTGCCGCCGGTCAACGCTTGCCTTTCCTCCAGTTCTTCGATGACGCTTCCGCCATCGCCGGTCCATTGCACGACGCCATGGATGGACGTGATTTCTGCAATCGTTTCGGCCTGGCTATTCCAGAGCGACAAGCTGCGACGTCCTTTGATCCAGTTCCGCACTCGCTGTTTGAACGCCGAGCAGCCAACAGAAAACGCTCAGCGCGCTGATGCAGTTTCGCATGCCAGTCTCACTTCTCCGTCTTCATGACCTTCTCAATAGGACGCACCGAAAACTCGGCAGGTGTTTTCGCCAGCGTGGCCCTGCAACTATCTCTGATAGATCAAGCCAATTGGGTTTCGGCTGCAGGCTATTTGTAGTCATAGGGCCTGCCTTTGTCGCGAGACGCAACGATCCAATAGACTTCCCCGACGGTTGGCCCCCAGGGGACTTTAAGTTCTGTCTGATGCTTTGAATCTTTTGCGATGGCAAATACGGCAATCATCTCCGACCGGTCCCTCAGTATCTTGTGTACGCGGTCCAGATAAACGAAGAACTCGTCATTGTCTTTTTCCGTGGCTGCCATGGTTTTCAAGATTCCAATGGGATCCATATCTCCTGCTGACAGCACATCGTTATCGAGATTTGCAACGTAGGCCAATACCTCCGCGGCACGCCATCTGTGGCCGCTGGCTCCTTTGGTTGCCAGTTGGGATGCCAGGGCGTAACCAGTTCCATCTCCCAATTCCGCCAATACCCTGGCTACCTCGAGGGCCATTACCAGACGAGCATGGCCCTGTCCATCTGAAGGAAGAGGCGTCCGTTGATCCGGAGCCAGGGACTTGAGGTCCTGTTTCATTCGAGCCAGTCCGCTTCGGTCTCCAAGCAGACCTAAATGATGCGCCGCCACCCAACGCTTCTCTTGAGAGGGATCGTCCAGAGCTTTTTTAAGCTCTGGAATAGCCTCTTTGCCTTTCCTCTCGGCAAGCAAACCTAATGCCCCATGGGGATGGTAGTTCAAGGTATCGCGAATGACCTTGTAAGAATCCTGACGCCACGTCCACGGAAATTCGTGGCCGCCGGGGGGTTGCTTGAATAGGAAAGAATCTTTCGCGCCACAAGCATCATAGTATTCTTGAATCACGGGTGCGGCGGCGGCCGGGCCCCATCCAGGATGCACTCCATCATTTGCGGGAGAGTAAGAATAGAAAACACGCGGCGCAATGGCCGCAAACGCATCCGTGTACTCAAACGGGAACCTGGCGAGATCAAGGTTGTATTTCGTTTTCAGAAAGGGCATGAAGTATTCGGTTGCCAACAATCTCTCTTCGAGAAGGATTTTGGACCGGAATGTCGTCCATCCACAACTGGACACGCCGACCTTCACGCGATCATCGAACGCCTGGAGATAAACCGTATTTCGTCCGCCTAGAGAATGGCCGATCGCGCCAATGCGATCCGGATCTACCGTCGGCAGCAGTTGAAGTAAATCAACGCTGCTCATGTGATTAAACACACCCTTGATCGGCCCGGAGTCGTATCTATCGGCCGTTAAGTCATAGTCTTTCGCTTCGCCAATCGTGGGATAATCAGGCACAATGACCACGAACCCCTGCATGGCCAACTCCGTTACAAAATTACTGTTGGGCCATCCCTCAAAGGTTTGCTTGCCATATTTCGCCGTTGGGTGGTGGGCGATAATGCCAGGTCGTTTCTCTCCAGGCTTGAGGCCGAGAGGCTCGTAGAGGAAGGCATGCACAACCTCACCTTCCGCAACCTCATAATGAATGTGCTTCCTGGTATAGCACCCTCTTTGCTGGGTGCTTGTCGTCCGAATGTTGAAGTCTTTCAGACTGGTTCGCTTGGGACGGTCTGGCAATTGCCCCATGGCTTTTTGCATGGCGTTGAGTGCCTGCTCGCGTTTTAATTCGCGATGCGCGCCCGTCTTGATGGGCTGTCGCTTGCCATCTGCATCGGCATAGAACAGCAAGCTCTCAAGGGGAAGCTTGGGTGGGATCACGATCCATTGAAAATCTTCCACCCTTTTGTCGAGCTGCTGTTTACGACGAAGCGCCGCGGATTCTTTCAGTTCCTCTTTAGTGAAAGAAGGTTGTGGGATTCCGGCCACTTCTTGAAAAAGGTCGTAAACTCCCATTTCGGCTCGCGTGGCCTTGATGATATTTACAGGAAAGAAGTTGGGCTTATCCAAATCCGGCTTGTCTTTCAGCACACCCCAACTGGACAAATAATATCGAGTCCCTTTCTTCGTTTGACTGGCACGGCAAACGTTGATTTGCCAATTTGCCGTTGTATCCGGTTTCATCGCCAGTCCCGCAAAAGGAATAGCAATCTCTCCTGTCCAATGGTCCGGCTGCATGTTCGTAGCTCCGGCCAGCCCCTTTATGTCGAACCATCGGTGTTCCTTTAACCCATACTGAAGATAGGCGGCGTCAAACACGGCGCCTGACGCTCCGAGCATGACTCGACGAAATGTATGCCCGGGACGATCGAAGTTCAGAAAGACTTCAACGTTGTCGCCGTTCCAGAGTTTTCCATCACGCGTCGTTATACTCTTTGCCAATTTACTTACATTCGTATCGTCGCAGCGAAAGGCAACGTACAACTGCTTATCATCGGCTGAGATCGCAAAAGTGGTGGCTGGATCAGCCTTGACTCTCGCTTCTTTGATCGAAGCCCGGAAATCATACAGATGAGTAAATGTCGCCTTTTTCCAAACTTCATCGTCCAATTTGCCATCGATCACAGGCGGCTTCTTGGTGGGGACGACTGAATAGGCCGGTTTGACCTGATCAGCGGCGTCCTCTGCGATCCCCGTTGAAAGCCCACCCAGCACGCCGAGTACTAAGAAAGCCACACAGCCTGCGAGCGTTCTGTCTTTCACGATAGGTTCCTTTTGGTTTGCTCTGCGATGCAGTTTCGCATGCAGCTCTCACTGTGCCGTCTTCATCACAGTCTCAATGTAACGTGCCAGGTACTCGCCGAGCGCTTTCGCCTGTTCGCCACCAAAATGCACGTCGTGCCCGTTCCACCATTCCTTAAAGACACCGTTCTCGCCGTCTTTCACGACTTGCCATTGATCGCAAACAGAGATTTCGGGATGTCGTTTGATGACTTCGAGCGCCCAGGCTCAACCATCACATCTCCTCGAGATCACCTTGGGCTTGCAACTGGTTGATTGCCACATTTCAGGACTTGGCTTCACGGCACCGTTATGCGGGGAACAATGAGATCGACTGCGTGTCGCGTCTTCAGCTTGGGTGTTGATAGGATTTAGACTCCGTAGCCGAATTGCCATGACTCGATCCAGAGTATCAGCGAGTGAAGAGGGCGACTGGATTTGAGCTTCGTAACTCTGGTTCTGCCACGAGATTCAAGTGATTGCCTTCAAACATGACCCGACTGCAAATAACTGTTTGAACCGACGGATTTGATTTGGATTGTTTGGGTTCTGAGTCCTGCCCGGCCTACTTATTTTTGCTGGCGAAAGCCGTTTTCTTCGGAGCTCGAAGAGACGGCGTTTTCGGTGGACGCACCCGAACTGCCCACAGCCCAAGATTAGAGGTCGCGTGTGATTATTCTAGAAGGGATGTTACCTTTGGCAAGAAGGAGGATCGAGCCAGTCTCAACATACATTGCTTGCGATGGAAGTGTTCACAGTTCATTCCTTGCTAGAGGCAGTTTGCAAGCGGTTCGGTCGGGTGAACCCGGCGATTGGGATGAGAGTCGGTGGAAACCTCAACTCTGTGCGGCTTCGAGCATTTCGGCGTTGCGATAGTCTTCGTTGTCGAACGCACTACGATTTCCACAGGCAAACCGAAGGGCAAGCACCGCATAGTTAGGCGTTCTCAACAGATCGTCGTAATACTCAGGAGCAATTCTGCGAAGCTTCTGCAAGCGATGCCAGGGAACTGCTTCCAGATCGTGATGTTCGGTGTGCAGACCAAAATTAAAGGTGATCCAGTTGAGCCAACCGTAATAGGACGACGAGGGCTGATACTCTTGATGTCCATGGAAATGAGAGTTACTCAAGATCAGGCCGAACATGAACGGATGAAGAAAACCGGTCATGAACAATGCGCTAAAGAAAAGATAAACGATGGGTTTCCATGCTCCGAAAAAGAACAGCGCGACCAGCAGTCCAAGGCTCAGCAGTGGATAGATCACCGCCCAACTCCGCAACTTATATCTGTCATATCCGGAAAGAAGATGCTGGTCACCCAACACCGTCACTGCCAGGTCGCCAGGTGTCAGCCGAAAAGTCAACAGGGCAGTAACGAAATAGATAGCCAACCCCAGGGCTGCCCTAAGCACTTGGGTCACCAGCATGAAACTGGCGATCGGCCAGAACAGCGGCGTGGTGATCCAGGTGAGATAGGGGCGCAGCTTGGGAGGAATCGTCCTGCCCAGAAGGGAATCTTTCATGACCAGCAAGATGGAGCGACGACGTTTGACGAAATCCTTCTTCGCCCCCAGGTCGTTGTGATGAACATGATGTTCGATCCACCAAGTATGATGACCGGGAAGAAACATCGGCATCGACGTGAAGGTGAACAGCCAGCGATCCCATCGCCGATTGTTGAATACCAGGCCATGATTACATTCGTGAGCCAGATTGAACAGACAGATGTTCAGCCAAGCCCCGATGAGCCAGGCACAGAGAATGACTCCCCACCAGGGAATATTCACCACCATCGCAGCCATCGCGATGTGTGCCCCTGAAAAAGATAGGCACCAGAAGGCATTCCAGGGGACGTGCCCCATCAGATCGCGGATCTCAGGGTGATCGCGCAACATGCCGCGTGCCCGCTCGCGATGCCAGACGGCGTCTTGTTTATCCTGATCTGGAACACGATCGCATATATCGACTTCGAAACCTGGAAAAACCGGCGCGGGCGTCCCCAGAATACGCCAATGGAACTTCATCGGAAAACCGCCTGGCTGAATTCTGCCAGCGGATGGGTCGGCTGCCATGGAATGACCTCAGAGCTGTCGACGCGTTGGATGAATTGCCCCAGCCATTTGCACGAGAAGAGTTGCCGCCCGCCCTCTTGCAAGAACTCATCATTATCCGGGATTTCCCATTTGGGTTGGGCCTGGAACCACTCCAAGCTAAATCGCTCCCTATCTTAACATCGCCCCCGCCCCCCCCGGGGGGTGGGGGGGGGGGGGGGTGGGGCGTTTTTTTGGGGGGGCGG
>CAZMNY010000065.1:18396-20659 GCA_964567745.1 uncultured Pirellulaceae bacterium
AGCGCGTGGTGATTTTTCTCCATTTTTGTTCTCCGTCCGATGCTGGGAACCGCGAATCGGTTCCCGTCGAGTCGTTTTCAGCGGCCAACGCTCCCTGGTTCGAGTGATCGGACCGGGGGCGTTTTTTGTTTCCGACAGGATGGGGTCAGCGCGCTGCGCTGTTGATTTGAGTATCGACCGCCCACACATCGCATATGTTATTATCGCGGTCTCGGTCTGGTTCGTGTAGCCGCAAAGAACATGTTCGCGCGGCCAATCCGTGCCTGCTGTTGTCCATGCGTTGGCAAGTCAAGAGCGAACTGAACTTCAAGCGGCTTGCTCGTTTTAGCGAAAGAAGATCTGGTCTTATGACGATCCAGTTGACGCCGATGACGTGTCGCGATTGCGGGGCGAACATCCCACCCTCAGTCAGCACCGTGGAGTCGAGAAAGACAGCCGAACGATTTGCCGACTGTTACTTTCATTGTCCAAACTGCGGCGTCGGATACTCAAACACGGATGATGTTTCTCGACGGACAAAAATCTATCCCCATTGGGATCGAAATATACCGAACGAGGTTCACGACGGCGTTGAGCAGACGTTGGAATGTGCCTTGAATGAAGCCAGTCGTCCAAAGAAGGCAAACAGATTTGCGTTCGAGACATCCGAGGATGCTGTCTCCTGGACGGTTTTCCGTTATTTGTTTGAAAAGGGCGAAATGACGAAGTCGCTGGGGTTTGGTGACGAGCAACTGCGATTGCTTTTGTTTTGGGGTGTTGCCTGGCCGCTGGGGCAGGACGAGCGAGTGCGAGAAGCTCTCGTTGGCATTCTGCGACAGCTTCGAGAATCCCGCAAATACTTTTCTGAACCGGACGTGATTGTCGTTACCGACGAACGAGTTGTGTTCATCGAGGCGAAGTACACCCAGGACAACACACGCCAACCGAACCACGAGCGCTTTGGTCGTTATCTGGAATCAAACGGCGACTTGTTTTGTGCCAGCTCACAGGAAATCGAATCGACGGGCTATTACGAGTTAGTAAGGAATTGGGTCATCGGGAATTTGCTGGCCCGGCACTTCGACAAACAGTTCACGCTTATCAATCTCGGCCTACCTCATTGTCGAGATTCTGCCCAGGCGTTTGGTGAGCAAGTTGCCGAAGGTGCCGGCGAGTATCGCTTCGCGACGTGGGCCGACATGATCGAAAGAATTGACCGGCCAATGTCAATGTGGTTTGCGGATTACCTGCAATCCCGCTCGCTTCACACCGCAAGCGAAAGTGATGAACAGTGATGGCAAAACTCAGCCGCACATGCAGGGTCGACGGACGCGAAGGACGCTTCTATCTCGTTAGGAGAGGCCCCAAGAATTGTCGCGTCAGGGCCATCGACGATCCCAAAGCCGAGAGCGTCTTGGTCCCGACGCATCGTGTCCAAGACATCCAACAATCTGCCACGGCCACACCGCAAACCAAGGTACCAAACCCACAGACCAGTCTTTTTCGGGTGTGCTTGGAACGACTTAGGGACGAACACGGAAGCAGCGCAAGTTGGGAGTTATTTCAAGCGATCTTGCTCGAAGCCGCTTTCGCAAGGATGCGGGACACGTCCGGCGGATACAAGGGCGAGGTGTTTGTGGAGCGGGACACCAAGACGTACCCGGAGTGTTCTAAAGAAGAACATTTTGTCGCAAATCTTTTTCACGAGGCTCGTGCAAATCAGGGCAGGGTTTTGCGAGTCGACGACGACTCCTTTTGGTTGCTCGGTTTTGAATGGCCAAATCAAGGCGGTGACGCTGAGAAGAAACGGCGCGCTGATCTCGTCGGCTTGAACGAATCGGGCGGATTGGTGGTGTTTGAGTGCAAACTTGCCGCAAATTCCGACCCGCCCGCGATCGCTTTCGCGGAAGGCCTGGATTACGCGTCGCATCTAATGCGGCAAGGCAACGCCGCAAGAATTCAAGCGGGTTTCGCAAGTTGGCGGGCGAAACAGACCGTCCCGGATTCGTTCATCGACGTTGCCCCAGATCGAAACGAACCGATGGACGTCGTGCTTCTGGCACCGAGAGAATATTACGAAAAACACAATATGCTTGTCCCGGCGTCAACACGCTTGAGCGATCGCGTTGTGCGATTGCGGATGGCGACTTGTGACTTTCGTACTCCGGTCGGGCATTGGTGGCCTCGTCCCAAAATGTAAGTTAGGTCGGTTCAGTTTTTTGACCCTACGGGGCCGACGGCGTCGTAGGTCCGGAAGGCAATATGGAAACGTTCGCTACTTGCG
>CAZMNY010000066.1:0-20365 GCA_964567745.1 uncultured Pirellulaceae bacterium
GGTTGCCTGGTCATGTTGCCTGCTTTGGAAAGTATTGGGCAAGAGACCAAGGGCGACGATGCCGGGAAAGCGAATCGCTTGTTTTGCATGAACATCGGCAACGGCATGTGTTCTGACAATTTCCCGACGTCGACGGGCAACGACTATCAGAGCACGTCTACATTCCAACCGCTCGAAAAACTGAAGAACGATTTCACTCTCTGTACGAATTTAAGGAACTACGGGAATCACGAAAGCACGATGTACGCCTTTGCTGAATACGGCGACCACACAAACCCCCAGTTGATTAAAGATTCGGTTGACGAGGTCGCGGCGTCTCACATCGGCAATGACACGCGCATCAGAAATCTGGTTGTTGAACAGAGGAATTCTTATGGCATCTCCTGGAAGGGTGGATTGCCCGTTTCCCCAATCGCAGACGTTCAGATTTTGTTCCAAACCATCTTCGGCAAAGTTGACACGAAGAAACGGGCCGAGTTGCTGACGCTCAAAAAATCGATGCTGGATGCGAGTAGAGAAGACGCTAAGAGCATGATGAGTAAAGTTTCTCGAAAGGACCGCGCCAAATTGGATGAATACTTTTCCAGTTTGCGTGAATCTGAAAAGTCGATCCAAAGGGCTGAACAATGGTTGAGTCGAAAAGACGTAGAAGTACCATTCCCTGAAAATGTGCCGTTTGAAACGGACGGCCTCAGTGAGTACTCGCAAAAGATCTTGGTTTGCCCGCACTTCAATCAACGTTCAACTTACTTGGACTTGCTCTTTCTGGCATACAAGTTTGACGTCACGCGAGTGGCCAATGTGTATTCAGAATGGAATTGGCTTGGACATCATACGGATTCCCATCAAGTCGCTACCGAAGCAGGATTTATTAAGAACATCGAGGCGGACCAGGCTTACATGATGCAGACGGCTCGATTCCTGGAGAAGCTCAAATCGACTAAGACAAAAACGGGTGGAACCCTACTGGACCAGACGGTTTGTTTGATCACCAGCTCCTTGAGTATTAACAAGGAAGAAGGGCCTCACGGCATGAAGAATAATCCCGTGATTGTCGCTGGCGGTGGCTTTGAGCATGGCAAACACATCAAGTTTAACGGGACAGACAACCGGAACAACGTCTACCTCGCAGCCTTGCAGCATCTGGGTGTCGAAATCGACAGCTTTGCCACCAGTAGCGAAAGCGCCAAGCTCTGAACAAAGCGGGAACAATCACTTTCGTTTCGGGCACTTGTTTTCCGACCGAATCACTGCTTTCGCGGAGAGGCTGACTGAATGACGTGTCTGGAAATAATTCACAGCACGGCATCGAAGGGCGACTTTGAAGAGAATGATACGATGAGATCCGTTTCCTCAATTGCGTTCTTGCTGGTCGTGGCATTAGGAAGCGTCACTGTGGTTGGTGCCGAAGGAGACCTTCCAGAACTCAACCAAAGCAAAGCTTTCTTAACCGCTCATTGCGTTAGCTGTCATGGCAATGACAAGAGCGAGGGCGATCGTAATTTCGAAACTTTCTCTGACAAAGAATGGAACGATCACGAATTACTCAATGAACTGTTAACGGTCTTAAAGGAAAAGGAAATGCCGCCAGAAGACGCTGAGAAGAAACCCTCAGCGCGGGAAGCGATCGTTTTTGAAACGCTCTTGGCCAAACAGTATCTGACAATCAAAGAAAAGTTGCCTGGCGTTCTCACGCGTTTGAATCGCGCGGAATATGAGAACACGATCAATGATGCTTTTTTCACGACGTTAGAAGTCAAAAACCACTTGCCTGTCGACAACACCAGAGATGGCTTTGACAACGAAGGCGACAAACTTGTGATGTCACCCTATGCGATGGATAGCTATTTTCGAGTTGCCTCTGAAATAGCGGGGAAGGTCGTGGGAGGCATGCCCAAGGCTACTACAACCCATCATAGTTATGATAATGGTCTGGGGCGCAGATTAGGTAGCGATGGCGTTGCGTCCTATGAACACACCAACGACGGCATGACGACCGAAGGGTATCGTTACAATGATGCATCCCGTGGGTTTGGATTTAAATATGGAGACACAGTGCCAGGTCATTACGATGTGAAGGTCAATGGGCATTTTACGTTCATTGATCCATCGGTTACGGGCGCTTTTCTTAGGGAACGTGATTTATATTTCAAGGTTGATCTAGGTAAAGAAAATGAACGGTTGAGAATCACAACCAATATCGACCCGAAGATCAGTAAGAAAGCACTCAGCACTCAGGATTTTTTATTAAGCGACAAAGTGCGGATCTATTTGGAGCCAGGACAGAATGCTGTTCTTTATAGTTACAACTACTTTTATCCATTGCCCAAGGATCTCAGTAAACTCAAGCCGATACCTCCGCTGCCGGTAGACAAGGCGTTCTCCAGACTGCCAAAAGCGTTATTGCACTTGATTTCGGTAGACGTGACCGGCCCTTACTATGACAGTTGGCCGCCAAAAAACGAGTTTTACGACACCTACTACGAAGACCTGAAGGACCTCGACCCACATAAGCAGTATCAACAATTCATCAAAAAGCTGGCCATTAAGCTCTTCCGCCGACCGGTGAGTGATAGCGAATTGACGCGATTTTTCGATGTCGCAAAAAAGAGATACGAAGCGGATGAATGTGTCCTCGATGCCGTGCAATCGGCCTTGACGTTGATGCTCTGCTCACCCAAGTTTTTGTACAAGTACGAAGGTAATTCTCTAGATCTTGATGAGTATGCGATTGCGTCCAGGTTGTCTTACTTTTTGTGGAATACGCTGCCCGACGACCGGTTGATCAAGTTGGCTTCTGAGGGAAAGTTGCAGGATCCAAGCGTTCGTTCTGCGGAAGCCTTAAGGATGCTGGAAGACCCTAAAGCTCAGCGTTTTGCTGCTGATTTTACCGAGCAGTGGCTTGAGCTTCATAAAATCGATGTCGTCAATATCCAAGATGAACTGCTTAGATATGCATTTAGAAAAGGCTTTACAGAACTTAGGCCCTTTATGAGGCGGGAAAGTATTGAGTTTTTTAAGGTGATCTTGAATGAGAATCTAAGCCTTTTGAATTTCATTGATTCTGATTTTGTGGTGATCAATCAACCCTTGAATCAGATTTATGAGGTGACCATTCCTGAAGACAAAACAGTGTCAAGCAAAGCTGATGAAAAAGACTCGAAGATCATAGCGCACGAGAAAACAATACGGCGCCAAAAGGCCTTTCGAAAAGTCATGATTGATAAAGAGTCCCGGCGTGGTGGCCTACTGACGCAGCCGGGTATTTTGATGATGAACACCAATGGCGAATTCACGAACCCTTTCTATCGCGGTGCCTGGGTGGCTAAGAGTATCTATGGACTGGATTTGAAACTTCCTGCTAATGCCGAAGTAGAAGCTCTGAAAGCGCCTACGGAAAAATTCACCATCAAAGATACGATCAATGAGCATCGCAACAACGCGAGCTGCGCCTCGTGTCACGTCAAGATGGATCCATTTGGCCTGGCCATGGAAAACTTTGATGTTTTTGGCCGATGGCGTGACAAGTATTCGAAGTTTGTTGTCACCAAGACGACGATCGAAGTAACCTCCGAAGGGAAGACGAAGAAGACCGAGAAGACGACGCGAGAGTTTGAACCCACGACGAAGGTGGACGCCTCTACCGTCCACCGAGACGGGCGGCCTATCGCTGGAATAGAGGGCTTAAAGAAACTGATGCTGGAGGACCAGGATAAAATTGCCAAGCATTTGCTCACAAAGCTTTCTGAATATGCCATGGGGAGAAAGATGAATCATGCTGATTCCGAGATGATTCATCGTCTTTTGGAAACATCAAAGAAGAACGATTACAAGTTGGGTGATTTGATAGTAAGCATCATTGCCGACGAATCATTCTCCAAACGATAATTTAAGTCCCGCATCTGTCACACGTCATTCCCAATAATGGTAAGTCCTCGTACAGGGAGAAATGCCATGGCTCGCATGTCTTACTCCATAATGCTTGCTCTTGTGCTCTTGACTTTGGTTTGCGGGGTCAGCAAGGCCGACGATGCGCCAGTCGAATTCGACCGAACAACCGTTCTCGCGAATCTCGATGAGGCGGCTGCAAAAACCGACGATCCCGAAGTCAAACGTGCTCTAAAAAAGATGCGCGAATGCGTTGAGCGTAGCAATCAATTATTGGTCCTCAGTGGACTCCTAACGCTCCCGCCTGAGATTGGACAGCTCACAGAGCTGACGGGATTGACCCTCCATGACAACCAATTCACCACGCTTCCTCCCGAAATTTGTCAGCTCACGAAGCTGACGTATCTGGGGCTCAGACGTAACCAATTCACCACGTTCGCCCCCGAGATTGCGAAGCTCACGAATCTGGAGCATCTGGACCTCGGAGAAAATCAACTCACCACGATCCCGCCCGAGATTGGGCAACTCACAACGCTAACGCAGTTGAGCTTCCATGGGAACGATCTCTCGATGCTCCCACCCGAGATTGGACAACTCACGAACTTGACGCATTTGAGGCTCTGGGACAACCAACTCTCGACGCTCCCCGCCGAGATCGGACAACTCACGAACCTGACGAATTTGAGTCTTTGGGACAACCAACTTTCGACGCTCCCGCCCGAGATTGGACAGCTCACGAATCTGACCGCGTTGTCCCTCCATGACAACCAATTCGCCACGCTTCCGCCCGAGATTGGGAAGCTCACGAAGCTGACGCATCTGGGGCTCGGAGAAAACCAAATCACCACGCTCCCGGCTGAGATTGGACAGCTCGCGAACCTGACGTGGTTGTATCTCGAAGGTAACCAACTCAGCACGCTTCCTCCCGAGATTGGGAAACTCACGAAGCTGACGGAGTTGCAAATCGAAAAAAATTCACTGACCGACACAGACCTGGAGCATTTGAAATCGCTAACTAGCTTAAGACGACTCAACGTTCGTGAGACAGAGGTTACTAAGGTAGGCGTCGAGGCCATTAGAAAGGCGCTTCCGAATTGTGAGATCAAGGTGCCAAGGCAACATCCGTGATCGGCGTTGTGCGCAATTCACGGTGATCATTGTCAGTAGGTTCATTTGAATTGTCATCGGGAGAGGTGCTTGTGGTTAGAAGCTATTTCAAAACCCGTAACCGGAGTAGCAACACTTCGGAAAAACGTGAATTCATCGCGGATTTCTGAACTGTTGCGAGTCCAGCTACCGAAGCTGACAGTTTTGGAATGCCTTCTATTGACAGATGCCAAATGACAAATAACTAGTGACAATGCCATCCCTCTCCGGCGCTGAGGCTCCGCTCTCCCAGAGGGAGCGTGAAGTAACTGCCAACCACCATATTGCAATTGTAAGACCCGCCAACGCACAGGAACCAGCCATGACGGCCTTGAGCCGATTCTACCTGAATTCGTTTTCATCTTTCCTGCTGACTGCCGCCATCCTGACGATCGAGCTGCTGGCTTTTGTACCCGTAGCATTTGGCCAAGCGGGTCGCTCCGGCAGTGATGCCGCGATCAACGATACCGCCAGCAAAGATCTCAGCCTGGACCTTGGCAATGGCGTCTCGATGAAGCTCGTGCTCATTCCAGCTGGCAAGTTCAAGATGGGCAACCACGACAGTCCGGCAGAAACGGTCGCGAACTTCGGGGGCAAGGAGGAGCACCTGGCCGATGAGTATCCTGTCCACGAAGTGACAATCAGCAAACCCTTCTACATGGGCATCCACGAAGTGACGCAGGCTCAGTGGAAGGCAGTGATGGGTACGGAGCCATGGATGACAGAATCCGCAGAGAAGATCGCCAGTGCGCAGCCCAGACCAAAAGGCTTTGACGACTATCCTGCTGTCTGGATGAACTCTTACGATGCGATCGAGTTCTGCCGCAAACTCTCAAAGAAGACCGGCATGACCGTCACCCTTCCCACCGAAGCGCAATGGGAGTATGCCTGCCGCGCGGGAACTACCACGGCCTTTTCCTTCGGAGATGACCTGTCGAAACTTATCGACTACGGCTGGTACGGCGGACTAAAAGACGGCCAGAAGGAAGACTACGCCCACCGAGTCGGCCAGAGAGAACCCAACGCCTGGGGCTTGTATGATATGCACGGTAACGTCTGGGAATTCTGCAGTGACTGGTATGACAAAGACTTCTACAGCAGGTCACCTAGCGTTGATCCTGTGAACACAACGGAAACCGAACTGCGTGTTCTGCGCAGTGGCTCGTTTCACAGCGCTCCCACCGTGTCTCGCTCCGCACAGCGCGCCAGGTGGGTAGGTCCCAAGCAGGTCCGCTACAACTACGGAATGCGGATCGTCGTGGCGCCGGGAGCTAGCGAAAAAGAAAACTTGAAAACGCACTTCAAACCGATCTACGAAAAATTCGGGCAACACAGTACGACAAAAATAACGGTGGTGTCCGGGCCCGAGGCCGTTCAGATGAGAAACGGTCGCGTCGCTGGCAAGCAGTGGATCGCGACCTCCGGCGAGTATCGGTTCAAGCTGACCATTGAAGATGCGACCGGCGCTAAGCTCGAGCAATTGGTCGAGCGTCTTGAGAAGCTTCCCAGCTTGTACATAAGTGCGTGCGTGGCGGTTTCAGACAAAGGAGAAGACGGGATCGCGATCTATGCGAACCTCGGTGGAGCAAGAGCGCATGGCGGAAAAGGACATATCAATCTAGTTCCCCATGCCGACGCACTGGTGATCGCCCATGAAGCTGGTCACACGTTGGAGCAGGTCGCCACGCAGTCCGATCCCAAGATCCTTGACAAGTGGGAAGAGGCCATCAAAGCGGATAACGTTTCCGTCTCGGACTATGGCGATCAAGTACGCCATGAAGATCTCGCCGAGTTCGCCCAGGTTTATGCCGTTTGTCTGGACGCGGATGCAAAACATCTGGTGGAGTTGAAGAAACTCTCACCCATGCGGTTCGCACTCTGGGAAAAAATACTGAATCCGTACAGCCCGGAGGCACTACGAAAAACGCTCGACCCGTTTTACAAACAACACATCGTCGCCGGTGACCTCTTGGTTGCGGGTTCAGAGAAAGTTTCTTTACACGCTCTGCGAGAGGCGGGATACCTGGCAAACAAGATGCTCGCCAATCGGCCTGACGTGATCCGGGATCTTTGCGAAAAGCGAAAGATGTTCGTGGCCGTGATGGCTTACTGCGAACTGCAGACCGACCTGCCCGACTGCCGAAACATGTCGCTGTGGTGGGCCTATCGCGCTCGAGGACTGGGGTCCAGGCCTGTCAGTTGTGGCGAAGAGAATTTGCTGGATCTCAAGGGAGACCCTTATAAGGGTGAAAACATTTTCATTCACGAATTCGCGCACGGGATTCACAGCGTCCTTGGCGAGGACTTCAACGTGCGACTGAGGGATCTATACGACCAAGCCAAGCAAAGTGGACGCTTCGGTGGGTATGCGATCGACGGTGGCGTCGCGGAGTTCTGGGCCGAAGGCGTTCAGACATGGTTCGAGTGCAATGGACGTAAGAGGCCGAAGTCTGGCCGAGGGTCGGACTCGTTCACAGTGATCGGGCCCAAAGGAGAACTCGTCCACCTGACGACCCGCGAGCAGTTGAAAACGTATTGTCCGGAATTCGCCAAACTACTCGACAGTACGTTTCGACAAAACAAATGGGTCTATGTGCCCGTGTTGAAACGACTGGACGAGCCACACCTAAGCGGCTTCGATCCGAACGACGCGCCTGAGTTCCGCTGGCCGGCCGCGGTGATCAAGGCCTACGATCGAATCGAAGCGGAGAATGCCGAGAAGGAAAAGCGACGTAAGGCCAAATCACAGCGCTAGCGCCGCACGTGGTGGCCGCTCTCAATCAAATCGAAGCCGATCGAGCGAGCAAGAAAAAGAATCAAAGAATGAAAACATCGATGTTTAGTCTATCAGCAATGAACTCCTGGATCGGCGGCGCCGTGGCGTTGGTTCTGATGTCAACGGCCACGTTGCTTCAGGCTCAAGGAACCAAGGCGGACTACGAACGTTTCGACAAGATCGGCGGCATCACCGGCGGCAAGGTGTTTCGGACGAAGGTGCAACCGCATTGGCTGGCCGGCACCAAGTGCTTCTGGTATCGCAACGACCTGGGCCACGGCCGGAAGAATTTCGTGTTTGTCGATGCGGCCTCAGGCAATAGAAAATCGGCTTTCGACCACGATCGGCTGGCAAAGGATCTCGCCAAAGAAACCGGCAAGGCCTTCGATGCACACAAACTGCCCTTCGACGCGATCGAATATAAGAAAGCGGACGGCGATGAGAAGGGATTGCTGGAAGAGGCCATCTACTTCAAGGCGGAGGGCAAGTCGTGGAAAATCAACCTGAAGGATCAGTCCCTCACCCAAGAGACGCCCGGGAGCGGGAAGGTGTCGGTCTTAAGAGGAATCCCCGCTCCGCGACAGGAGGCCTCGAAGCTGCTCTTCTCGCAACCCCCGCAACCTGGGGCCGCAGCGACATTGCCGCACGAGAAACCGGCCGAGCCCGAACTACAGTTCCCTCAATCGCACAAGGAAAAGAAGAACGGAGTACAGAAGAACGGAGTACAGAAGAACGCTGCACAGAAGGAAGAAGAGAAGAAGGTCGAGGCCTTCATCAAGGACCACAATGTCTGGCTTCGTCTCGGCAAGGACGGCGAGGAAGTCGCCCTGACGACGGACGGTAAGGAGGGCGACGGTTATCAAGGCAATTTTCAATGGTCCCCCGACCGGAGGAAACTGATTGGTTTCCGTCATAAGAAGGCTCAAGAGCACATTGTCCATTTCGTCGAGTCTTCGCCCAAGGATCAGTTGCAACCGAAGTTGCATTCGAACAGCTATCTCAAACCGGGCGACCAGATTGCCCAGACCAAGCCGCATCTGTTCGACATCGTCGAGAAGAAGGAGGTCCCGCTCGACGAGACGCTTTTCGCCAACCCATGGAGCATCGGTTCGTATCGCTGGGAGAAGGACTCCAGCAGATTCACGTTCTACTACAACCAACGAGGACACGGCGTGGTGAGGATCGTGGCCATCGACTCCGAGAGTGGCGGGGTCACCGCGCTGATCGACGACACGAGCAAGACGTTCGTCAATTACGCCTTCTATAATTATCGCCAGTTTTTGGAGTCCACCAACGAGATGATCTGGATGTCGGAACGCGATGGGTGGAACCATTTGTACCTGTACGATTTCGGCAGCGGACAGCTGAAGAACCAGATCACCAAGGGCCCGTGGATCGTGCGGAAGGTCGACCGCGTGGATAAGGCCAGGCGTCAGATCTGGTTTCAGGCCGGGGGAATTTATCCCGAGCAGGACCCCTATTACATCCACCACTGCCGCATCAACTTCGACGGAACGGGTCTGGTCAGACTGACCGCCGGCGACGGCACGCACTCGATCGAATACTCGCCGGACCGTGAGTTCATTGTCGACACGTATTCCCGCGTGGACATGCCGCCGGTGAATGAGTTGCGTCGGGTCAGCGACGGCTCGCTGGTCTGCCCCCTAGAAGAGTCCGACGCCAGCGAACTCGAGGCCACCGTCTGGCAAAGGCCTGAGCGTTTCGTGGCCAAGGGCCGCGACGGGAAGACCGACATCTACGGGGTGATTTACCGTCCCTCGAATTTCGATCCGAACAAGAAGTATCCGGTCATTGAGAAGATATACGCCGGGCCCCACGGTTCGTTCGTGCCGAAGAGTTTTTCGCCCTGTCACGGTGCCCAGCGGTGGGCCGAGTTGGGATTCATCCTGGTGCAGATCGACGGTATGGGGACGTCGCACCGCAGCAAGGCCTTCCACGACGTGTGCTGGAAAAACGTGGGCGACGCAGGTTTCCCTGATCGCATTCTCTGGATCAGAGAGGCTGCGAAGAAGTACCCCTACATGGACATCAGCCGCGTCGGAATTTTTGGCGGTTCGGCCGGCGGACAAAGTTCGACCGGGGCCCTGCTCATGCACGGAGATTTCTACAAGGTGGCCGTTTCAGATTGCGGTTGCCACGACAATCGCATGGATAAGATTTGGTGGAACGAAGCCTGGATGGGCTGGCCCGTGGGACCGGAATACGCCGAGAGTTCCAACGTGACCCACGCCCATAAGCTCCAGGGAAAGCTACTGCTGATCGTGGGCGAGTTGGACCGCAACGTCGACCCGGCCTCAACCATGCAGGTCGTCAACGCCCTGGTCAAAGCCGACCGCGATTTCGACATGCTGATCATCCCCGGCGCCGGCCACGGCGCGGCTGGCTCCGCCTACGGGAAACGCCGTCAGAAGGATTACTTCGTCCGCAACCTGCTGGGTGTCGAGCCGCGATGGGTGCCGTGACGGCCAGGAAATAGATCGACCTCACCGGAAACACTTATCAGCGACTCAGTGGCCTGCCCCTTACCGCACCGTCATTATGTCTTCAGCCTTATGACTTATAGAACCTGCTCCTTCAGTATCTCCCTGTTCATGGTTTCAATGATCGCGTCATCAGGCCTCTCGGCCGAACTGGACGTCGGTTCGGCCACGCTGCCCGAAGTGCGCATGAAGGCCTGGGATCGCCATGTGAAACTAAGAGAGTCGTCAATCTTCAAAGATGTAAAATGGACGCCGGTCGGTCCACGCATACAGGGAGGCAAGATCGAAAGCATTTGGTCGGTCAAGAAGCGTAAATCGACCATCTATGCCGGAGCCGGATCAGGCAACCTGTGGAAATCGGTCAACAACGGCACCACCTGGAAACCGGTCTTCGAAAGCGAATCCACCTTCTCCGTTTCAGTCGTCACGGTATCCGACGACGATCCCAACCTGGTCTGGGTTGGCACGGGCGAACCTCACATGGCCCGTAGTTCATTTGCAGGAACAGGGGTGTTCAAGTCGACCGACGGGGCGAGGACGTGGAAGCACATGGGGCTTACCGATACGCACCATATTGGCAGGGTGCTGATCGATCCGAAGGATTCGAATGTCGTCTACGTCGCTGCTCTGGGACACCAATATTCCTACAACAAGCAGCGCGGCGTGTTCAAGACCACCGACGGCGGAGAGACCTGGAAGAAAGTCCTTTATATCTCCGAGAAGGTTGGTGTCGTGGAAGTCGCCATCGACCCGTCCGACAACAACACACTGTATGCCGTTGCCTGGGAGCGCGACAGGAAGGCTTGGAATAATGTCGTCGCCGGTCCCGGCAGCGGAATCTACAAGTCGACCGACGCGGGCGAGACGTGGAAGCGATTGACCAACGGGCTTCCTACCGGTGATCAGGTTGGCAGAATGGGCATCGCCATCGCGCCCTCCAATCCGAATGTCCTCTACATCATCTGTGACCACCGTGGTATAGGGGGCGAAGTCTATCGGTCCGACAACAAGGGCGAAAGTTGGCGGAAGACCAATGAGGGCAATGTCAAGACTGGGATCGGTTATGACTTTTGCCTCATCAGGGTTTTGCCAGACAATGCAGACGAGATTTTCATCTGCGGTTTTAACCTTCTCTATTCACCTGACGCGGGCAAGACCCAGACTATTATCTCCGAGCGGACCGTTCCCATGCTTTCATACAAAGCCCGGCGCGCCACTCCCCATTGCGACAATCACGACATGTTCATCGATCCCGACGATCCTGATCGGGTCATGCTGGGCACCGATGGCGGACTGTATATATCGCACGATCGGGCCAAGACCTGGCTCCACGTCAACACGCTGCCCATCGCCGAGTTCTACGCCATCTCGGTTGACGCACGTGAGCCGTACAAGATCTGGGGCGGCACCCAGGATAACGGCGTGCTTGGTGGTGAAGCGAAACCGATGACCCCCGGGCTGGAACACTGGGAGTGGGACCACGGCGGCGACAACTACGTGACCCTGATCGACCCGAACGATCTGGATACGATGTATCTTGAGGGCATGTTTGGCTCGATGGCGCGAAGAAATCTAAAGACAGGTAAGAATCATGGCATCCGGCCCGGCCCAGCGCCGGAGGGGAAGAAACTGCGATTCAACTGGATGACTCCCTTCATCCTGTCGCATTACGACTCCAAGACGCTATACGCCGGCGCCAACTACGTATTCAAGAGCGAGAACCGCGGCGACAAGTGGACATGCATCAGCCCCGACCTGTCAACCAATCCGGGCCCGGAAAGGCAGGGAAACGTTCCCTTCGGAACAATCACCGACATCTCCGAATCCGCACTGAAGAAGGGCTTGCTCTATGCTGGCACGGATGACGGACAACTGCATGTGACGAAGGACGATGGAGCTACCTGGACAAAGATCAACAACGGCCTGCCGAACAGATGGGTCAGTCGCGTTGTCGCATCGAAGTATGATGAGGGTACGGTGTTTGTTTCACTGACGGGGTACCGTGAGGACGATTTTGAGGCCTATCTGTATATGTCGACCGACTTCGGTGAGACATGGAAATCAATCGCGGGCAACATGCCCTCAGAATCAATCAACGTGATACGCGAAGACCCGACCGATAAGGACATTCTGTATGTCGGTACCGAGTTGGGCGCCTATTGTTCCATTGACAAAGGGAAAACCTGGCACTCGCTCTGCAAGACGCTGCCGACCTGCGCGGTGCATGATCTAGCACTCCATGCGGGGACCGGCGACCTTGTCGCAGGCACTCATGGCCGAAGCGCTTTTGTGCTCCATGCAAAGGAGATTCAGAAGATCAAGCAGGAGATGGCGAAGTAGCCTTCAAGTCTAGAGCCGAAGTATTCCGTTATGCAATTTTATTCGCGGTCGAACCTCTCAATCCTTGCTTGTGTTGTCGCGGTTTGGGGCGCCTTTCCATTCGCTGTGTTGGCGCAGGATGCGACCGCCGCCAAGCCGAAACAACATGTCGCAGTTGGACTGCAGAAGCAACTGCTGGTCGATGATTTCGTAATAGCCGAGAAGCACAATGTCGCGCGGGCTTTGGGCAAAGTAACAAAGCACGGCATCGTCATGAAACCGACGCTGCCAACAGACTTCATCCCCCCGGCTGGGCAACGGAATGATGAGGGCTACGAGGACAATCTCAAAACAGGCAAGAAACCAGACGGATCGCCAGTCGCTTTGGATTTTGGGTACTACACCACCGTGCTACGCAATGAACAGGAAGACAAATTTCAGATGTGGTACATGGCCTGGCGTCTGGCTGGCGTTGGCTATGCAGAATCAAAAGACGGAATCCACTGGACCAAGCCACTGGTAGGAAAGGACGGCAAGAACAACATCGTGCATTCCTCTCAGGGATTCAGCTGCTCGATTGATCCGACTCTACCTTGGGGGCACCCGGAGAAATACAAAGGGGCGGCTGATTTTGTCGAAGACAATTCCCAAGTCGGACTATGCCATTCGCCGGACGGAATTCATTGGTCGGATTACAACGACGGGAAGCATGTCTCTTATCGTGCCGCTGATACTCACAACCAAATCCTTTGGGACCCGATCAAGGAAAAATATCGCCTTCTGACACGTACAGACCTTGATGGATCGGGCGGAGCCAACGAGTGGCGATCAGCTCGGATCATGGTGCACAACAAAAGCAACGATCTAACAAACCACCCGACGGCTTGGAACACGGTATCCGACAAAATCGTCGTCGACGATCCATCCGAAGAGAAGAATAAACATGGCAATCCACGGCTGCAGTTCAACGGCATGACCAATTGGATTTATAAGGATGTGTATTTTGGATTGATGGACGTGTACACAATGGACCGGTCAGGTTTCTTCGAGGGCTTTGATTACGAAACGCGTCCCGACCACGATTTCATGGACTTCTACATCGGCACGAGTCGAGACGGGAACACTTACGACAAGAGTTGGATTTATGCTCGCAAGCCCATCGTACCGCGTGGCGAAGCCGGCAGCTTTGACCAGGCCGGCATTAAACCGCCTTCCCAGATCGTCACCTATAACGATGAGCATTGGATCTACTACGGCGGCATGGACGAACGGCACTATAGCATCGGTCGCCACTTGAATATCGGCTTGGCCAAGCTGCGTCTCGACGGCTTTATATGTCTAGAGGCAAAGGACGAATGGGGAGTTGTGACGACAAAGCCATTCACGCTGGAAGGTGAGTCGCTTGAACTCAACGTTGATGCTTCAAACGGTGAGTTTTTTGTTGAGGTGCTTGATGCGGACGGTCAGCCATTCCCCGATTACGAAAAGAAACACAGCCAGAATCTGAAAGACGTGAACGAGATTCGTTTTACAAATCAATGGCATGACCAGCGGAACTTGTCGGCACTGAAAGGAAAAGTCATCCAATTAAGATTCTGCCTGCGCAATGCTAAATTATATTCCTTCACGATCAAGGAATCCTAGGCAACGAAGAATGTTCTGAACCGATTTATCACAGTGAGCACGGAGGGATTGACTTTAGATCGGCACTCTTGCCCGCCTTCATACTCGGGCAAGAGTAAGAGTGCCCAAGTTACGGGCTCTCGCCTGGATCATCACCGACGAAAAAGAGAAGCCACTCGGATGCTTTACGATCGTATTAGACGACGCATTGGCCGTCATTCCTAATAGCCTTCGATCGCGAAACCGCTTCGTTTGCTCGCGCCAAACCTCAATCTCCGTCGCGCCGCTACGAGCTTTTCCTTTGTGAGTAAACATGATGCGTCGTTGACTGGTCGTGATCTTGGAAAAGGTGATTGTGTTTGCCCTGCTACCCGCCGGAAGCTTCGGATCGTCGTGCTGCGCTTCAACCCAAGCAGTTCCGCTCGAAATCACCGGTGGCCTGACTTTTGATCCGCAGACCAAGAGCATCATCCGGCGTGATGTCCTTAAGCCGGAAGAGAAAGCGGCGACAATGGCCAAGCAAAAGGAACTCTACAAAAAGGCGAAGACGGAGTGGGAAATTCCTGTCCAGATTGCCTGCCGGCGGGAGTAAGGCATTAGATCAACGATTGGTCTGCTGGAAACCGAACCGCTACGAATCTCGACGAGGATGTCGACGGCAAACTGGTTCCTGTGGAAAGCCTGCTCCAGCACACTCGCCCCACCGAGCTCGCTACGCTCCACAGATCAAATAACCCGAAGGATATAAAGATGACGAAAAGCATCGCCCTGTTTCTCCCCGCAATCTTGATGATCAGTGTCCCGCTGCCGGCTGCCTCGCCCAAGAGCGATGGCTATTACGGTAAGACGAAGGTCGCCCCCAAGGCGCAGGTGAAGGCTTCTCCCTTCAATCTTGGCCAGGTGAAGCTTCTGCCGAGCCCATTCGAGAGAGCGATGAAGGTCAACCAGAAGTACCTGCTTGCTCTCGACGCCGACCGGATGCTCTGGCCCTATCACGAACGAGCCGGTCTGCCGATCAAAGGCGATCGCTATGGCGGCTGGGAACTGAAGGACGTCGTCGGACATACCAGCGGCCACTACATAAGCGCCTTATCCTTGATGTACGCCAGTACGGGCGACCAGCGATTCAAGGATCGCGTCGATTACATGGTCGGCGAGATCGCCAAAGCGCAGGCTAAGCATGGCGATGGTTACACCGGTCCCGTCCGCCCCGAAGTCTGGAAGAACATCTTCAGCGGCGATTTGAAGGCTCACAAATGGGGCGTGGGGGGTGGCTATGTCCCGTGGTATGTCATGCACAAGACCTTCGCCGGCCTGATTGACGCCTATATCCATACCGACAACAAACAAGCTCTGGAAGTGGTGACCAGGCTCGCCGACTGGGCCAAAGAGGGGACCGACAATCTCGACGAAGCGCAGTTTCAGGACATGCTCCGCGCTGAGCACGGCGGAATGTCCGAGTCGCTCGCACATCTTTACGCCATCACCGGCAACAAGGACTATCTCACCCTTGCCCAACGCTTTGACCACAAAGAAATCCTTGATCCGTTGATCAAGAAAGAAGACAAGCTGGCCGGGTATCACGTCAACACGCAACTCCCCAAGATTCTCAGCGTTGCCCGCCTCTACGAATTAACGGGCGACCAGCGTTACGCTACCGCGGTCAATTTCCTCTGGGATCGAGTAATAAACACCCGCTCGATGGCTCCCGGCGGTGTCGATCTTCGCGAGCACTTTTACGAAGCTGGCAGCGAGTCGGCCCATCTGGCCTGGAACAGTAGCGAAACCTGCTCGGTCTACAACATGCTGAAACTGACCCGCTCTGCGTTCAGCTGGAACCCGTCAGCCGCCACGATGGATTACTACGAGCGAGCGCTCTACAACCAGATCCTCGGCTCGCAAGACCCCGACAGTGGAGGCATGACTTATTTCTACAACCTCAAGCCGGGGCACTTCAAGATTTACAGCACCCCTTTTGACGCGATGTGGTGCTGTGTTGGCTCGGGAATCGAAAACCATTCAAAGTATGCCGACACCATCTACTCTCACGATGACGACACCCTCTGGGTCAACCTTTTCATCCCCTCGCTGCTCGACTGGCAGGCGAAGGATCTCCGCATTCGCATGGCGACAAAGTTCCCCGCAGACGACACGATCACTCTGACGATCAACGCCAAGAGGTCTCAGAAACTCGACCTGAAGATTCGCGTTCCTTATTGGGCGACCCAAGGGGCCGAGGTCAGCATCAATGGCGAGAAGCTGAACGTAAAATCAACTCCCGAGAGTTACCTGACCTTGTCGCGCGAGTGGAAAGATGGCGACAAAGTCGCCGTCCACTTGCCAATGAGCCTTCATCTTCGAACGGCGCGAGACAAAAAGAACTTGACGACCATCATGTATGGTCCGATCGTGCTGGCAGGCGAACTTGGCACCAAAGGCATGCCCAGCGATGTCTCCTCGAGCCAGGCCGCGCATAGTGGCGAGATGGATCCCCCGGTTCCGGTGCTTCTAATCGACGCGGACAACGACCTCTCCTTATGGCTGAAGCGAGTCCCCGGCGACACCCTTCGATTCAAGACAGTCGGCGTTGGCAAGCCGAACGATGTGACCTTGATCCCGCTGGCCGACCTGCACCACCAACGCTACACCGTTTATTGGGAGACGATGACTCCGGGTGATTGGAAACCTGCTCCCAGCCTTGAGCCAGAAAAGATTGCCGAGAGCCAACTGACCCCCGGCCTCGATTACAAGTACTACGAGGGATCCTGGGTCAATCTCCCCGATTTCAGCAAACTCAAAGTTGAAAAGAAGGGGACGGTCGAGAATTTTGAGCTCTCGATGCAAGATCAAAATGACAACTTTGGTGTCGTCTTCTCCGGTTACCTGAAGATCACAGAGAAGGGCGAGTACATGTTCTCCACCCGCAGCGACGACGGCACACGCTTGACTCTCGCTGGCAAGCAACTCGTCCTCAACGACGGCGTTCACGCCATGACCTCCGTCGAGTCAAAGCCGGTTCTGTTAGCTCCCGGTTTCTATCCTCTTGAGGTCGAGTTCTTCGAGGGCAGTGGCGGAGAGGGACTTGAGATCAGCACCTATTCCCCCGTCGATGGCAAGTGGAACCGAATTCCAAAATCGATTCTCTACCGACACAAATAGATAGGAATACAAACGATGTTCATTCCAAACCACGTAGCCAATCGTGGCGCCAGCCTGACGTTGTGTCTTGCCGTAGCCATCCTGCCGACCGCGACGGCACACTGCGCCGAACCGCAGGTCGATCAGGCGACTTCGGCGCCGAAGCACCAGTCCGTCATACCTGCACCTCGCATCGCCGAATGGTGGTTCGCCCGCCAAGCTGAAAAAATCGGTCTGATGAGCAAGGGTGATATCGATCTGCTGATGGTCGGCGATTCGATCACGCACAATTTTGAAAATGAAAAGGTCGGCTTGAAAGTATGGGAAAAGTACTTCGTCCCGCTCAAGGCGATCAACCTGGGATTTGGCGGCGATCGCACGGAGCACGTGCTTTGGCGATTGGACCACCTTCCTGTCATGAAGCAGGCACCGAAGGCCGCTGTTCTGTTGATCGGCACCAACAACATCGGCTGGGGAAGCGACACACCGAAGCAGGCCGCCGAAGGCGTCCAGGCGATTGCCAGAAAACTGAAAGCGATCTATCCCGACATGAACGTCATGGTGCTTGGAGTTTTGCCGCGAAGACGCAATCTCGATCACCCCCACCGTAAGCAGATCATCGAGCTCAATTCCTACCTGCCGGAACTGCTCAAAGACATGCAGGGCGTGAAGTTCCTGGACATCGGCCCTGCGTTCCTTGATGAGAAGGGCTTCTTGTCAGAAGAGATGATGCCTGACACCACGCATCCGAGCGAGAAGGGCCACGAAGTTTGGGCCGAAGCCATCGCGCCCGAACTAAAGAAAATGCTCGGTGAGTGAAGTCGGGTAACTACGAGCGATCGTTGATTTTATATGCGGAGTTGGGAATGGGTAAGCATCCGATTTGGACGATGATCTGTGTAGGCCTGTTGTTCGTCGCATTTCCAATGGTAATGCTCGGGACGGAATACGGCATCATTGTTGACGGTAAACTGACAAAGCACGGAGCGATTGTTGGCAGGTCAACCAGAGCAGGCGACGGGAAAGACGACAAAGCCTTCGTGCTGAACGGCCTGTATAAGTTTGTCTATGCGGGTGCGGGCGTGCGCAGTAGCGACGCGCGAATCCACGCCAAACTCTCCATGAACAAACTCGGCAATACCGGCGCCGGCGTACTTGTCAACGGACACTGGTTTACCTTCGACATCAACCCGGGCAATAAGCTCGGCGTCGCTGGACCTGCGTTTGGCAAGACGGCGAAGGTCTTTGCAGAGGCTGAAGGACGCATCAAGCCGGGGGTGCCATTCGATGTCGACATCGTGATCAAGGACGGATTCTTGACCTGCGCAATCAATGGCGAGACAGTCGGTGAGGTCAAGAACTTTCCCACCGCCATGGAAACAGTTCCTTCGCCGGACGTGGGCAGCGTTCACAAGCTGGGGGTGATCACCGCCTTGCGCTCCTGGCGCGCAGATCTGAAGATTTATGACTTTCGCGTAGAGACCGACGGGGAGATGGTCTCTCTTCCTGAGATGCAGACGATCTATAAAAGTGGATCGGCAACAACGAACACCTACCGCATTCCAGCGCTGCTCGTATCGAAGAAAGGCACCATCCTGGCCTTTGCCGAGGCCCGTCGCAACAGTGGCTCAGACACTGCAAATATCGATACCGTCGTTCGCCGTAGCGAAGATGGCGGCAAAACCTGGGGAGACGAGATCATCGTCTTTGACGAACACGATAACGTCGCAGGTAATCCCTGCCCTGTTGTCGATCAGTCCACGGGCAGGATTTGGAGCCTACAAACCTGGAACAGTCATAAGGTTCACGAAAACCAGACGAAGGCTGGCTTCGGCGAGGATTCAAGACGAGTATTCGTCACCTACTCTGACGACGATGGCAAAACATGGGCCAAGGCAAAAGACATCACAAGATCCGCTAAACAGAAACATTGGAGTTGGTACGCAACCGGCCCTGGTGCCGGCATCCAGCTGCAACGCGGCAAGCACAAAGGACGACTGATCATTCCCTGCGATCATAAGTCATTGCCTGAGGGAGGACCGCAAACCTACCACAGTCATATTTTGTATAGCGACGACCACGGCGAGACTTGGCATATCGGTGCCCGAACGGGGCACGGGCTTAACGAGTGTGAGGCCGTTGAACTTGAGAACGGTGATGTCATGCTCAACAGCCGCAATCACGGCGCCGACGAGTTCCACCGCGGGGTCTCCATTTCCAAAGATGGAGGTCAGACGTTTAGCTCATTTCGTCGAGATCCGACATTACTCGAACCCCGTTGCCAAGCCTCCATTCGACGTTACAGCTGGTCAACAGGTGATAACCCCGGAATTATTCTCTTCTCGAACCCGGCCCGGAAATGGCGAGACTTCCTGTTGCTGCGAGCGAGCTACGATGACGGAAAAACCTGGCCGGACGCGAGGATCATCTTCCCATATACCGCTGCCTACAGCGACATCACGGTCCTTTCCGACGGTCGAATCGGCGTCCTGTTCGAGCGGGACAACCACACAAAGATTGACTTGGCCATCCTGCCATCCTGGTCGCAAACTCCAGAGTCTCATTAAAAACCCACAACGAGAGATTCGGGGGAAGTGAGTTCGTCGCCTTTCGCGCCGCGAAAGTAGCGCCGTGCGAAAAAAGAAACATTCACTGAAACAACGATTCAAACCCAAGTAAAGAAAATGATCTGTCCAGATTCTGCATCGCCGGGAGTGGTTAGAGGATGAATGATCATCCAACGCAAAGGAACCCTTCCATGACTTTTATGAGTCGATCTTATTCGAGCTGGTTTTCGTCTTTCATCATTATCCTTTCCGGCATTGCGCTGTCCCCAGCCGCAGAGGCGGCGACAGGTGTCAATCTCGCGCCGGTCGCGGAACCGTCGACTTCCTACGTGTCGCGAGATACGTCGCTGGCGGCGCTCCACGACGGGCACGCCCCCGAGACATCCCACGTTCGCGGCAAGGGATCG
>CAZMNY010000067.1:0-19586 GCA_964567745.1 uncultured Pirellulaceae bacterium
ACGGACAAGCCAGGTACGGACACCCCAGGAACGGACAAGCCAGGAACGGACAAGCCAGGTACGGACAAGCCTGAAACCGAAGAACCGTCAAACGAATAGAATGCCAATCGGCAAAGCGGGTCCGGCCTTTTCGGAGGCGACGCCCCCTTCTTGAAACGACCAATGGGGATGGCGGATGCTGCTTAGCATGACGGGGCAAGGCGACGGCATACATCAGTCGGTTAACACGACTGTCTCGGCCGAGATCCGTTCGGTCAATAGCCGCTATTTCAAAGTAAACGTTCGCGCGACCGAGGGCCTTGGCGGAATCGAATCGCGAGTTGAGGCATTGCTTCGCGAGCGGATCCGGCGGGGCGCGGTGCACGTCGACGTTCGCCTCGACGGCCTATCAGCTCAGGAATTCAGGATCAATGCCGCGGTGCTCAGTAGCTACCGCGAGCAGCTTGGCGGGCTGACGGATGACTCGGCGTCGATCGACGCACTCTTGCAATTGCCAGGCGTGGTGGAGCAACGTGCGGTGGCCAAAATGGACGCCGAAGCATTATGGGAGATAGTCAAACCCGCCGTTCAGCAAGCTGTTGCCAGCCTCGACAAGATGCGAATCGAGGAAGGCAAAGCGATGGAACTCGACTTGGTCAAGAACTGCGAATCGATCCGGGAAGTCTTGACCAGCATCGAGGCCGTGGTGCCTCGAGTGGCCGCGGCATATGGCGATCGACTCGCAGAACGACTCAACCGTCTGTTGGAAAAACACGAGCTCAACGTTCAGCCAGCCGATCTCGTTCGCGAGGTGGGACTGTTTGCCGAACGCTGCGACATCTCGGAAGAACTAGTTCGAATGTCGAGCCATATCGACCAATTTCTCGGCGTCATCGACCAGGAGGAGGGCAACGGCCGCAAGCTCGATTTCCTTACGCAGGAGATGTTCCGAGAAACGAACACCATTGGCTCGAAGGCGAATGACGCTGACATTTCCCGCGATGTGGTTGAGATCAAAGCGTTAATCGAACGGATGCGCGAGATGATTCAGAACGTCGAATAAACACCGACAACGCCTCAAACATCGGAAAACGATGGCCCCGAGTGACGGCAAATTACTGATCATTTCCGGCCCCTCTGGCTCCGGCAAATCGACTGTGTTGGCCGAGTTAGTTAACGAAGAGGGTCCGTTTGAGTTCAGCATTTCGGCCACAACCCGCTTGCCTCGCGAAGGCGAGAAACATGGACGAGACTATTTTTTCCTCACACAAGACGAGTTTCAGGCCCGTCGAGCGGCGGGAGAGTTTCTGGAATGTATGGAAGTTTTTGGCCGAGGCGACTGGTACGGCACCTTGCGAAGCCAAGTGGCCTCTGGCCTGAAACGTGGAAAATGGGTAGTTTTAGAGATCGACGTTCAAGGCGCGCTGGCGGTCATGGAGCAGATTCCGGCCGCGACCACGATTTTTCTCCACCCAGGTTCGATGGAGGAACTTGAACGCAGACTCCGCAATCGCGGAACCGAGGAAGAACAAGTTATCCGCCGCCGGCTCGAAGTTGCTGGCGGAGAAATAAATTTGCGCGGCGAGTATCAATTTGAAGTCGTGATTGACGAAACCAAGCGAGCGGTCGACGCGATAACAGCCATCGCCAAAGCCGCGCCGGCCAATTCAATTGAACTCGACAGCTAGCCAAGCCAGCGTGCCTTGCGGTTGAAACCAAACAGGAGGATCCACCGTTGCTCGAAGAATTGAGAGAAGAAGAGATCATTGACAAAGTCGGCGGGCGATTCAAACTCTCCACGCTGATTCAAAAACGGCTTGTGCAGCTGAATTCTGGCAGCCGAGCTTTAGTGGAAATGGACTCCTCCGACCGCATGAAGACGGTCCTTCAGGAGATCTTGCAAGAGAAGATCTATCTGGATTCATCCGATGAAGTTCGGATCACCGGAGAAGAGACAGCCAGCCAGGATGGGCCCGACATTCAAGCTGACGAATTATGAACGGCCGTCGCGTAGTCGTTGGCGTGACCGGAGGTGTTGCGGCTTTTAAGTCCGCTGCCTTAGTCAGCCAATTGGCTCAACGCGGCGCCGAAGTGCAAGTCGTTCGAACTCGAGCCGCCGGTGAGTTTGTGGGGGACGCCACATTCGCTGCGCTGAGCGGCCGTCCGGTCGCCAGCGAGGTGTTCGACGATCGCTATCCGCTCGGCGCGCACATTGAAATTGCTCGAGAATTTGAGCTGTTTTGCATCGCACCCGCGACGGCGAATTTTTTGGCCCAGGCAGCGAACGGGCTCGGCGACGACCTGATCTCCACTCTTTATCTCTGCTTTTCCGGGCCGATTCTCGCGGCGCCGGCGATGAATGCGGAGATGTGGTCGAAGCCATCCGTTCAACGCAACGTCCGCCAATTGACTGACGACGGCGTCGAGATTCTCACGCCCGAGAGCGGTTGGCTTAGTTGTCGCGAGAGCGGCGCTGGCCGAATGGTCGAACCTCACACCGTGTTCCAACGCATCGAATCGACGCTCGGCCAAAACTAGCCGAGGACTATTCGCGAGACCTTCAAGGACTGCCCCGAATGGCTCGGATTCTCATCACGTCTGGCCCGACTCGGCAATACCTCGACCCGGTCCGATATTTGACCAACGCATCAAGCGGCAAGATGGGTCGAGCTTTGGCCGCGGCGGCAATCGCCGGCGGACATGACGTGGTCGTCGTCAGCGGTCCTGTCGAAGTCGAATACCCCGACGAAGCTGAAGTAGTCGACATCGTCTCAACGGATGAGCTCTTGGAAGCTTGCCAGCGACTCTTTCCCGACTGCGACGGTGCCATCGGCGCTGCGGCGCCCTGTGACTATCAACCGGTGCGAGTCGAAGAGCACAAGATCTCGAAGACCGGCGGTCGACTTCAACTCAACTTGATCGAGACCCCAGACGTGATGGCCACGCTCGGGCGAATCAAAACAAAACACCAGTGGCTCGTTGGGTTCGCTTTGGAAACCGAAGACCAACGATTCCGCGCGCTGACCAAGCTCGAAAAAAAGAGCTGCGACTTGATGGTGCTCAACGGCCCGCATGCCATGAACGCCGACACCAATTCGGTTGAAATGATTGACCCCAACGGAGCCGTACTCGCCGCCCTCGAAGGAAGCAAAACTGAGGTCGCGGCCGGCATCCTCAACGTGGTCAATTCAAGTCTTTGCGATCGAGATCGATCGATCGCATAACAGCTCAACTGACGACATCGGTGTGGACGTTGCCAGCGATATCGGTCAGTCGAAAATCTCGCCCAGCATAGCGATAAGTTAGCTTCTCGTGGTCGAGTCCGAGCAGATGCAGTAACGTCGCGTGTAAGTCGTGAACATCCATCTTGTTCTCGGCGGCGTAGTAGCCGTATTCATCGGTCGCGCCGTATCGGAAGCCGGGCTTCACACCGCCACCGGCCATCCAGACGGTAAATCCCTCCGGATTGTGATCTCGTCCGTTGTTCCCCTGAGCTGTCGGAGTCCGCCCAAACTCGCCGCTCCAGATGACGAGCGTTTCGCGAAGCAGTCCGCGTTGTTTCAGATCGGCCAAAAGGCCGGCGATTGGCTGATCAACCTCTTTCGCATTCTTGCCATGGCCTTCCTTCAGGTTTGCATGCTGATCCCACTGAACGTTGTTGTCGCTGTGGGTCACTTGCACAAACCGAACTCCCCTTTCGCTTAGCCGCCGCGCCATCAGGCATTGCCGTCCGAAGTCTTCCGTGATCGGTTCGTCGATACCGTACAACCTCCGCGTCGATTCGGTTTCCGCCGACAGATCCATCGCGACCGGCATTTCCGTTTGCATTCGAAAAGCCAATTCGAATGAGTTGATTCGCCCCTCGAGTTCGGCGTTCGGACCAGTTTGTTCAAGAAGATTGCGGTTCATCTTCGCGAGAAGATCGAGCTGGCGACGTTGCAGCTTGCGTTCGGTCTGGCGATTTAGCAGATACTTAACCGCAGCCTCCTTGGCAGGCTGGCTTGCGTTGCCGATCGGCGTGCCTTGATTCTCTGCTGGCAGGAAAGCCGAGCCCCAATTCTTGACGCCGCCATGGGCCAGCGTGGGGCAGATGGTGACGAAGCCGGGAAGATTCTTGTTTTCGGCGCCGAGTCCATAGTTCACCCAGGCGCCGAAACTGGGTCGTACGAAGTTGTCGCTTCCGCAATGCAGCTTGAGCAGGGCACCGCCGTGAGCGGAGTTCGTGCCGTGGACCGAGTGGAGAAAACACAAATCGTCGACGTGCTTGGCGACATTGGGAAACAGGTCGCTGACCATCATTCCCGACTCGCCGTAGGGGCGAAACTTCCACGGACTTGCGAGGAGTTTTCCTGTCTTTGCGAAAGTCACTCGCGGCTTGTCGAAAGGGAGTTCCTTGCCAGCGTCGCGGTTGAGCGCGGGCTTGTGGTCAAACGTATCGATATGGGACGGGCCGCCTTTCATGAAGAGAAAGATGACGCGTTTTGCTTGCACCGGCTTACGACCTTCGCCGCTGCTCGCCAGTCCCTGCTTCCCTTCGGCAACCGCGGACGCCTCGGCAAGCATCGTCGCTGCGGCGAGTCCGCCAAACCCGAGCGCCGAGTCGGCGAGCATTCTCCTGCGGCTTATAGAGGCCGGCTGAATCTCATTCATAGGATGGCATTTCGCATTATCGAATGTAGATGAATTCGTTTGAGGCCAAGCCGATCTGGCAGGCGAGCTTCCAAGCGGCGAGCTCCCGTTCTTCCTGCGATAGCTCTTCCATGTCAGATCGAGTCGACGCGACGAACTGCAACAAGTCCGCCTTTTCCGTCTGATTGGCTGGCCGGCCAAACAAGATCAGGAAAAGATGATTCACTCGCTCGGAGTCATCCGCCGTCAATTCCGTGATTCGCACGGCAAGTTGTCTTGCCGAGTCGTGGGCAATATCGCTGTTGAGCATGAACAAGGCTTGCGGCGCGACTGTGGTCGAATCACGATTGCCGTTCATCACGCTGGCGTCGGCATAATCGAACAGCGAAAAAACGTCGTACAAGTTGTTGCGAACGATCGGCAAGTAGAGCGAGCGACGATGACTAACGTAGTTCGTCGTGTCTTTGGAGAGATGATTGAAAAAGAACTCACGGTTCTTCACATGCAGCAACGAACCGCCCATTGTTTCGTCCAGCTGGTCGCTCACGTAGAACAGCGAATCACGAATCGCCTCGGCTTCCATTCGACGCGGCTCGAAACGCCAGTACGTTTGATTCGACGGATCGATCTTTTCGTTGGCCGCATGAGGAGCTCCGCTTTGGCGATACGCATCGGACAACATGATTGTGCGATGAAGTCGCTTTATCGACCAACCTTCATCCATCAAGCGAGTTGCGAGCCAATCGAGCAATTCCGGATGAGTCGGTCGCTGTCCCAATACCCCGAAGTTGTCGGCCGTACAGAGCGGGACTCCGAAGTGCCATCGCCAAATCCGGTTGCCGATGACTCGCGCCGTCAACGGATTGTCTGGCGAGACAAGCCAATTTGCCAATCGGAGCCGACCACTGACATCGTCAGGCCAGGGAGTTTGATCTGGTCCGGACAGAGCCAACGGGAGACGGCGTTTGACGAGTTTCCCAAGCGACAAGTAACTGCCTCGACGATGCACACGGAGGTCTGTTGGCGTTCCTTCGGTCACTCCCATCGCGGTAGGCAATTCCGGCACGCCCGCTTTCAGCTCCGCTGCTTTGGCTCGCTTTTCGGCAAGCGCCTTCTTGTCGTCCGCCGACAGTTTGGCTTCTCTCTCCTTTGCCGCCAGTTTTTGATCCGCCGCTGACAGACGCTTGACGGCCTCGGCAAGAAAAGCCGCTGCCTCAGCTGTTGCGACTTGCGCCGCCTGCTCGCGCTCCGCTACTTCCGCCAGAGATTCTTCGTCAGCCAAGGAATGCTCATACCAGCGCGCGATACGCTTAAAGTCCTCCATGGTTTGCGTGCTTTTGAACACGCCGGCCAGCGCGTAATAGTCATCGCTCGGGAATGGGTCGAATTTGTGGTCGTGACACCTTGCACAACCGAGCGTAAGACCGAGGAACGCCTTGCCAAACGTATCGATCTGCTCGTCGATGATGTCCAATTCCATCTTCTTCAGATCGCTTTCCGCCAGCACCTTGGGCCCCATGGCCAGGAAGCCGGTAGCGATCAATCGCTCATGCCGCTGTTCGATTGAATTCGAGACAAGTCGATCGCCGGCTATTTGTTCGACGACGAGCTCATCGAACGGCTTGTCGCGATTCCACGAGGAAACAACGTAATCTCGAAACCGCCATGCATTTCCGTGGGCGATGTTTTCATCGAGCCCATTCGAGTCGGCGTAGCGGACGACGTCTAACCAATGGCGACCCCAACGTTCACCGTAGCGCGGCGATGCGAGCAGGCGATCGAGCAGCCGAGCGTAAGCGTCAGGCGATTCGTCCGCCAAAAACGCAGCCACTTCTCGCGGCGACGGGGGAAGCCCCCACAGATCAAGCGTGACACGCCGAATCAGCTGAGCTCGCGATGCTGGGCCAACAGGCGACAGGCCAAGTTTGACTTGCTTTGCTAGAATGAAGTGATCGATTTCATTTCCGCTCCAAACTGGCTCATCGATCTTAGGCGGCACAACGCGCTGAATTGGGAGGAACGCCCAATGATCAATTTTGCTGGTCTCACTTGGCGTTGTGGTAGAAGGACTCGACACCGATTTTCGATCGGGATGGGGCGTGCCCATTTCCAACCAACGGAGCACATCTTGGATCTTGGAATCCTCGAGCTTTCCGTCCGGCGGCATTTCCAGGTCGTCGAGTTCGTGGTTGAGGACGGCCATAATGAGGCTCGATTCCGCGTCATCCGCAAACAGCGGCTCACCCGTATCGCCTCCGTCTTGCATACCCTGCCACGTGTCGAGCCGCAGACCTGACTTTTGCTCATCCGGGCCATGGCAATCGTGGCAATGCTCAACGAGCAGCGGGCGGATCTTCTTCTCAAAGAATTCGACCCCTTTCGCGTCATCGTCACCGACGGCCCGACTCGTAGGCGCTGCGAAAACAGCGGCCAGAACAATAAGTAGCACTCGATGGCTAAGTCGCAGGTTGGAAATGATCGTAGCTCCGTTATCGGTTCGATCGCGTGGGTCAGCCGACAGGATTGAAAAACGGCAACGTTGGCAATTGGGCTGGCACAAATAGGCTCGCCAAGGGTGGGAATGGCCGGACGCCATACCAACTATTGTAAGACAAGTTGGCATGTTGTGGCAAAACCGTAGCGGAATCGGCTCCCTCGCCGGCCAGGCAAGCCATTTGCTTACCGCGCCAACGCAGTATTTGGGAGCACAATCGCCGTGATTCGCTGAATGTCGTTCGCCTATTCCCTTGGGGATCGCCGCACGTGGACGGTCATTTCGCCGCTATTGTCTTCCAGACTGTTCCAATCGTCTCGACAACGAAGAAAAAGATCACCGTTCATCGACGCCGTGAATGACTCGCGTTTTCCGAGCTCAAGCGGTTCTGACAGTTTAAAATCGGCGTAAATGACGCCGACGAGTCTTCCCCGATTCTGTTTGTCGCCGTCGGCATCCTGATCAACGCCTTCCGCTGAAATCTTCCACTGGCCAGTGGCGGCGACGTCGTACGACTGTCCTTCAACCAGCCGCACTGCGGTGGCCTGCCAACCGTACCTGGCCTGAACTGTCGATTTCATCCTGCCGGACGTCAGCAATTTCGATTTGCGATTCCATTGCCAGGCACAAAGATCCGCTCGGTAGCCATTGTCCAGCGTCTTGAGAAACAAGTCGTACTCAAACGAGATCTCTTTAGCCACTGGACCGTACACGGAAGCGAAAGAAACATCTTCGCGGCCGCTCATCAACGCCATCGCGAGCGGCTTAAATCGATTGGAGTAGTTTGGATTATTCGCGAGCAAGTGGCACAACGCCCATCGCCAAGCGTAGTCGCGCCAATCGCCCGAGGCGATGCGTCCGGGAACGGCGATCTCAAGCAAGTTCTTCTTGGGGTTGGCTTGCTGTAAGTACTTCATCACGGAGGGCGAGACGTCAACCGCTTTCTGATCCGCCTTCCAATATTGGCCCATTTCCGCAACGCCTTCCGCGAGCCAAGTCGGCCCGGTGGAGCCGAATGACAAGTGGCAAAACGCATGAGTTGCTTCGTGTTGCACGACGCCATGATCATCGCAGGCATAGATAATGGACTGAGCTTGGTTGCCGAGCCGCGAACTAAAGCAGATGCCGGCGCCCTCGCGAATTTTCGCGATCCCTTGTGGCTCACTAAGCGAGCCAGGGGGCCACCGCGAGAGATCGGCAACAATGAATCCTTGGGCCATCCCTCGCGGCTGGCGTCCGAAGTAGGCTGAGAGCAGAGTCGACATGATCTCGAGTTTGTCGAGCAGTATTTGTGCTTGGCGATCGGAGATGTCCGTCTTAAAGAGGAAACGCCGCGACTTGATTTCGCGCGGAGCTTTCGGCACATCCGACAAGTGAGCGTACTTCGCCGCGATTTCGTCCGCGACGCTAGGCGCTGCCGCCTTGCCCGACGTCATGGCAACTTCCAGTTCTTCGACGATGACATCGCCCGTGCTGAATTTGGCGGCGACCAAGCGGACGACTTTCGCACCGGCAGCAGCCCGCCGAAAGTCGTCACTCTCCATTTTCACCTTGGCGTCTTCAGACAAAGGAATCGCGAGCGTGCGTTTGCGAGTGAAGGAGTTCGCCGGAATCGCAAGGATCAGCCGGTCCTTAACAACACGGGAGACGGCGCCTCGAATCTGACAGGTCGAATACCCGCCCCGTTTCTTGGCCTCATCGACCACCTCGATCCCAGCAGCTCCTTCATCCTGCCAAATCTCGTCGATGGAGCCATCGACCTTGCCCAGCCGATTGAGCTTCAGCTGAATTCGTATTCGCTGGCCCTTCTTGAGCGTGTCCTGAGGATACTCGCCGCGAACGGTGACTTTAGCCGGAAAGCGAAGCCGCAGACCATTGGCCAGCGCGACCGCTTCTTCATCCAAACCTTGGATCAGCAGTTTTTGGATATCGCCTTTGTCGTCCTTGACGACGATCGTATTGGGCTTCGTCGACTCAATGGTCCCGGCGATGTTGACGCGTCCCTGCAACACGATCTGAGCACGCGCCCAAATGGGCGCAGCGACAAGTGTGAGAAACATCGCCAGACCTGTCGCTACCTTCATCATGCCTCAACCCCTTCGCTAATCTCGTGATGTTCGCCGATACGCGTCAAACGCTTGATCGTGTGAACATTCTAAACCGATCTTGAAATCGCTGCACGATAATGGCAAGGACCGACGAAACATCACCAAAGCCCTGCCGCCCATCAGACGGTCAAATCGTATGCGCGACGCAATAACAAGTCCCCGATCGAATCCATCTTCGATCGAGGACATTTGACCCGTTAGGCCGCGATTTGGTCGTTCTAGTTAAACGACGTCCGTCGTTACCGCAGTTCGCTGTCACTACCGCCAATCGGTTCCGATACTCCCGACAGAAAGACCTCGCACGCCGGATTTTGGTAGTGCGACGCGGCCTTCTCGTTGAGCGTCTTTTGGATTTCGGTTGTGCTCATTCCCTCGACGGACACGAAACCGAGCAACGGAATTTGAATCGTGTTGTCCGCCAACACTTTGACTCGGCGATTCATATCTTTGTCAGCGCGGTTCTCGATCAACAGCTCGTCGCCTGGCTTCACTTCGGTTTTGGAACTCACGAGCGAACGCGACGGGGGTCGGATTGAGGCTGTCGGCGCGGGCAGCGGCATTTTAGGCGCCAATGGGGTGGTCGGCCGCGCGAACGGCGAGTACGTGGTGGCTCGCCAGGACTGCGTCGCAATTGGGCCATCGACTCGGTCCGCTTGGTCGAGCATTTGTTGGAGTCGTAAATCGACGAGGAGTGATTTGCCGGCGATTCGATTCTTCAGCCGCTGTTGCACGCGATCAATGCGAGCCTGCAGGTCTTTCAGTTGCCGCTCCTCTTTGGCTGCCTGCTTGTCGAATTCGTCCGCCAGAAGCCATCGAATTTTCTCCTCGATCGTCTTTCGTTCGTCATCGTTCTTGGCTTTGGCCAATTCCGAAACCAGCGCCGGATCGACTCTCCTCCAAGGTCCGCTCGTCGTCATGCTTGGAAAGAAAGCCTTATGCGCCGGGCGTAAGCCGCTTTCGTAAACCGGCGCATAGCCGAATGGATTGGCCCGTTGAGCCACGGGCGCTTGCTGGGCAAACGTGGCGGAATAGAAAAGCAGAGTCACAACAGCAATAAGAACAAGTCCAATTCGTTTCATCGTTACTCCCTTAGCGAAGTTGGTGTTTGATCCTCTTGCGCCCACGGCGCGTTTTCAACTTCCATCAACTCTCGACCGATCTCATTGATGTCCTGCAAGTCGTCCTCCCATGCCCCAGAGTGCGGCGAGCAGGATCTGCCAAGTCTGGAGCAGGAAGTGCATGTTCGGCACCAAAATCGATCAGTTTCCGATGGCGAGAGGTGAAATCAAGCGGCGGAGATGCGAGACTCTGGAGTCGTCAAAACGCTGTATTTCACGGCCTTTTGAGTTCGGCGGAGTTTTTTTGACCCTACGGGCGCATCGTCTCTGTCTTTGCGCGAGGGTAGTCGAGCCACTTGCCATCGACGTGTCGCCACTGAAGCAACGCGCAGTCCTCGTTACCGAGTCCGCCGTTAATGCTGAGTAGAATCATGGCTTTCATGTCCGGCGTCGCCTCGGCCAGCAAGGCCTTGATTTCCTTCGGCGTGAACAGTCGCGGTCCCTTGGCGTTCCTGGCGGCCCGCAACGCCTTCGCTGGAGGCTTGTTGAACCCTTGGCCGAATCTAACTGGCTTATCGAACAGCTCGCTGTCAAAGCCATATTTGAAGACCGACCGCGTTATCTGGATTTCGTTTGCGAGCGCTACCGGACCCCATCTTTCCGCCATGACTACCCGAAGCTTCTCGAAGTCTTTGGGACCGATCGACTCGACGGCTCGAGGACGCCCGAAGTGCTCAATCAGCATTTCGCATGTGGCAAAGTATCGATCGAACGTCTTGCTTGATAGTTCGCCCGACTTCATGAGCGACGTTTTGAACGTCAGAAACGAGTTGCACAGGTCACGCATTTCGCAGCGTTTAGCGCCTGGGTCGGGTGGCTCAACTCCCGAAAGGAGGTAGTCAGCAACCGCAACGTATTCGGCGAGAGCTGCGTTAGGGTCATCCCATTGGCCGAAGTAGTGCATTTTGCCGCGGATCTTCTTTGCCCACTTGCCGCTCGCATGGGGAAATAGAGGGAAGTCCTTGCGAGGTTTCGCCGGCTTCGCTTTTTGCCTAGAATCGTCGATCGCATCCGAGAACGGTTGTTAACCTAGGTGCGTGCAAGATTGAGAGAATCACGGCATCGTGCTTTTTCTCTATCCGGATGGGTGGCCGAGTGGTCGAAGGCGGTAGTCTTGAAAACTACTGAGGTGCAAGCCTCCGCAGGTTCGAATCCTGTCCCATCCGCTTCTTAAGGGGCTTAGCGGTGAATCTCGCTCACCGAACGAGCAAGCTCGTTGGGGTCGAGACGCCAGCGCGTGGAGCGGCTAGGGATGAATCTCGCGGGCGAGCCGTTCTAGGCGGCTCGGCGGATTCCGTCGTCGTGTCGCTCGTTGGCGGTGGTGACGAGCAGTAGAGCGCCGTCTGAGGAGTAGACCTTCAGTTCGTTTTCTTCGACGAACCACACGGCTTGCAGATTGGCGTTCGAAAAACGTCGTCCGCAAAAGAACCCGTCACGAATCAAGATCGACTCGGTGATCGAATCGCTGTCTTCGCTTGCATCAACGCCCGTCGACGCGCACAACACGGAAAAGATACGGCGGACATTTTCACGTACCAGCGTTGTCTGCAAATCGGTCATACTGGCCTTGGCGGGTTCTCTGAAGCAACTGGACTGTTGGGTCTAACGGCGGCGTTGCGGCATCAAAAGAAAGATAGCGTCAGACTTGCTATTCATCGTCATTGCTTGCGTTCCGCACCATGATCTTATTCCGATCCGACAAGCACCGGGCAGTTTGCCCATTGTTAAGGATGTGCGAGTTAGTCGGACTATTTTGGCTCGACTTCGATGAGTTGGCACGCGTCTCGACGAGTTAGAACGGAAACGAAAAAGACCCGACAACTGTTTGAGTTGCCGGGTCTTTGTTCATGTAACCCAAAGGCCCAGAGGCCTAAGTTGGAATCGACTACCAGAGCATGATGGCGTCGATGCCATAGGTGAACTGATCGTCGTTGCTGTTGTTGTCGAAGGGAAGTCCAGTTCCATCGAACCAGTCCCAACGCAGCTCTTGACGAACCGTCCAGTTGGCGTTCGGCATCCAGTTCAAGCCCATGGTGGCTTGATAGAAGTGGCCGACGTACGGACCAGCGGCGGGGTTGCCAGGTCGAACACCAGCGACTCGCACGCCATCGTCATCTCGGAACCACTCGAAGCGTCCGCCAGCAGCCCAGCACTCGTTGATCGAGTAGAGCAAGTATTGGTTGATGCCGTACCATTCGGCGTCGACGCCAAGACCACCGTCATTGTGCTGCCAACCGTTGTCGTGCTGCATAATGTAGGTCAGGTCGTCAGTCAGATTGGCCGTGACGACCAAGCTGTACATCGAACGGTTGGAGAAGACGCCTCGGCTGTTGTATTCGTCGCCGGACGTCATGGTGGCTGCGAGCGAAAGGTCGCCAGCATCGTTGGTCCATAGGAAACCGCCGATTATTCCAGCTCGGCTGCTCGCCGCGTCAAAGTTATCCCAACCAGTGTGGACGCCAGCGATCAAATCAACGTTGTCGCTGTAGTCGTACGTCGCGATCGCACCGGTGTGAGTGAAGGGCTCGCCATACTGCATCGTGTAGGCGTGCGAGAGGAAGAAGTTATCGGGAGCGGTGACAACTTCGTTTCCGATGATCGTGTAGAAGTGACCGACCTTCACGCTGACATCGTTATTGGCGAGCTCAACGTAGGCCTGTGGCATGGCCAGACCGTAGTGCTCGTTCGAGTTCCACTTTCTTGTGCCGTCGCGGCGCGTCTCAAGTCCGACCGCTTGGGTGAAAATGTAGTCCGAACCGTAAAGCAAGTCGATTCGTCCGCCCCAATCCCAGCCGCAGCCGCCGTTGTCGGCAACCCGCTCGAACACGGCGTAAAACTGGTTGACCTTCAGGTCGTCACGATCGTTGAACGACTGAGGTCCGTTGTATCGCGAAGCGGGTCGGCCGCCGTTGTACGTACCGCTGGCGTTGAGCCAACCGGTCAAGCTCCAACCGTTTCGTTCGGAGAATAATCTCCACGGCTCGCAGGGGTCGCAACCGCCCTTGCCGCCTTTGTCGCCTTTGCCGCCCATCGCGTCGCATCCGCAATCGGACTTGGCGCCGCAGCCTTTGCAGCCGTCGTCGGACGAGCTGTAGTAACTAACGTCTGAAACGTTAACTTCTTCTTGTGCATTGACGTTACCGCCGAAAAATGCGGCACCCAATAGCGTCAATGCAGGTATGATCCATCTAACCTTCACTGTGGTGTCTCCTTACAATGGCTTGTAGCGTGGCCTACAAATCCCCACGCCCGCTGCGTGCGTTCAACGCGAACGGGCGTTCACAAGAAGTGAGGATCGCGCCGGTCTGGCCCACGTCTCTCTCATGTTCGATCCAAAAGGGGATCAGAATTGAGTTCGGGCACTACAGAACGGAAAACTTGCCCGCTCCGTCAGAGGTGCCTGACCGTCAAGGTTTGACACGCGTCCGCGGTCAAAAGCCCTCGTCCTAAGACTTTGACAGGAAAGCTCTTAGAGAGCCTTTCCCCGAGACAACACGCACACTGCACAGCGGTATTTCTTATCCATCTTGTCTATGGTTTTGTCTTAACGGCAAAATTTTTACAAAAAAAGCCGCCGAACAAATCCTGTCCTGCGGCTTTTTCGTATCAATCTGAATTTCGAAAACTCAGACAAGTTTCGATTTTCCAGGCACGGCGACCGGGTAAGCCAACGCGTCGTTCGGCTGCACCGGAGCTTCATCCTGCATCGAATGGTAGCCGTCGACGTTGGCAAGGCTGATGTCGGAATTGATCGCCTTTTCCCAACTGATCTTCTTGCCCGAGTAGGTGCAGAGTCGGCCGAGAATCGACGTCATCGTGCTCTTGGCGCCATACTCCGCTTCGTTGGGTCGTTTACCGGCACGCAGGTCGGCGAAGAAATCGTGGTGTTCTTGCTGGTGGCCTCCGCGAGCTCCCTTGGTGCTCCATTTCATCTCACCATCTTTTCCGTAGATCTTGCCGCGGTTGATGTCGGCCCAGCCCTTGGATCCGTGGGCGTGCTCGGAAACCGAATTCCAGCAACCCTTGATGTGGCGGCACTGGCTGAACATCTTCATGCCATTCGCGTAGGTGAATTCGACAAAGTGGTGATCAAAAATCTGACCGTGCTCGTTGCTCGTTCGGACTTCGCGACCACCCATTCCGTTCGCCTCGACGGGAAAATCGTCAGCGAGCCAATTGATGACGTCCAAGTTGTGGATGTGCTGTTCGGTGATGTGATCGCCGCACAGCCAGTTGAAGTAATACCAGTTTCGCATCTGGTATTCCATTTCCGTTTGGTTGGCTTGTCGAGGACGAGTCCATACGCCGCCGCCATTCCAATAGGCTCGCGTGAGATTGATATCCCCGATCGCTCCACCTTTCAACTCAGCCATCGTTTCTTTGTAGGCGACTTCGTGGCGGCGTTGGAGTCCGACCTGTACGCCCAGGTTCTTTTTCTTCGCGACGGCGGCAGCCTCGAGCACTCGGCGAACGCCGGGAGCGTCGACGGCGACTGGCTTTTCCATGAAAACATGTTTGCCGGCGTTGACTGCGGCTTCGAAGTGCATCGGGCGAAAACCGGGAGGAGTCGCCAGGATGACCAGATCAATGTCGCTTTCGAGAACGTTCTTGTAAGCATCGAAACCCGTGAATTGCCGATCTTTGGGAACATCGACTTTGGTTGGGTGCTTTCCCTTTGCGGCTCGCAGCGAAGCCTGCATGCGATCGCCGAATGCGTCGGCCATCGCAACGAGCTTGACTTCACCGCTGGTAGTATTGAGAGCTTGAATCGTCGCCCCGGTGCCTCGACCGCCGCAGCCGACCACACCGATCTTGATCGTGTCGCTGCCCGCCGCATGGGCGCCCTGAGCTGACCGCAAGGCCGAAGCACCAATGGCTCCGCCCGCCATCAAGAGCGAAGAATTACGGATAAAGTCGCGGCGCGACGAGTCGTTCTTGGCTTGCGAATCTGTCATGTGTCGGCTCCCAAAATACGGTTCATGGTCGCCTAGGCGGTCTCCGCATTCGGATCCTCACCTAGGATTTTCGTCCGGTTTTCTAGTCGACGACTCGTCGCTGGGTTGGCTCCCACCGAGAATCGACGACCAATAGCATACTCTCCTTCGCCGTTGTCTTCAATCAACCGAAACGCCGAAGTTTCAGCTAGAATGGCTACTTGGGCGAAGCTCAAACCACTTGGATCAAGCCAACTCGACCCATAAATCTCGCCCTTCGACTATCCTCATTCGCAGCCACATGAAGCCCTCACTCGCATCCCGGACACTGTACCGAATTCGTTGGTCCGTCCATTTGGTGATAACGTCCGTTGTCTTGGCGAGCTTTGTGTTGAGTTTCCAGCACCGCGTCGCGGCCGCAGAAACCTCGCTTCGATTCTCGCGGACCGAACCTCATTTAGGCACTCGGGTCACCATCATCGTCGATGTCTCGACAAAGGCCCAAGCAGCTCGCATCTTGAAAGCGGGGTTTGATCGAATCGAGCAGCTCGACGCCATTCTTAGCGACTACCGCAGCGACAGCGAAGTCAATCGACTTTGCCAATCCGCGCCCCACCAAGAATTTGTGCCGATCAGTCGCGAGCTGTTCGAAGTGTTGGACACGGCACGCGCCTTAAGCCAACAAAGCGGCGGCGCCTTCGACGTGACGATCGGTCCCGTGTCCCGACTCTGGCGGCGAGCCCGACGGAGAAAGGAGATGCCGGAGAAAGAGCTGCTGGCCGAGGCAAGGCGGGCGGTTGGCTACGAGAAAATCGAGTTGCGAAAGTGCCCTCCGGGCGTCCGTTTGTCATCGGGCGAAATCCGAGTCGACCTTGGCGGAATCGCGAAGGGCTACATCGTCGACGAAGTGCTTAGTAAGTTGCGCGAACAAGGAGCGCTTGGCGCACTGGTCAACGCCGGTGGCGATATTGGCGTCTCCAAGCCCCATGACAAAGACAATCCTTGGCGTGTTGGCGTGGCGTCCATCGATCCGAGAAAAAAAGTCGATCGCCTGGTGACGCTATCGAAACAAGCCATCGCTACCTCGGGAGACGCGTTTCAATCCGTTGTTATCGATGGCAAAAGGTACTCGCATATCGTCGACCCTCGCACGGGCCTGGGTGTCACGGGGCAGAGCAGTGTCACGGTGATCGCGCCGAGAGCCGATCTGGCGGATGCCTGGGCGTCGGCCCTCAGCGTCCTGGGTCACGAAAAAGGGCTCGCCGCCTTCCCGAAAGCAACTGGCTACCACGCCCAAATCCTCTATTCGAAAACGGACGGAACGATTCACGTCGCGCGCAGCGACAAGTTTCCCGCCGGGCAGCCGGTCGCGTCTGAGCCCAATTCCGAATTGAAGGAAGAGTCGCCGGATTGACGTCACCATGCGTATCGAATGTCAAGATTGCCACGAGACGATGCAAGTTCCGGCGAACGCGATTTCGCGACGGTTACGATGCCCGCGTTGCGGCTCGCGACTCGTGATCGACACGCCTGCCGCGGATCAAATCGACGCGAAACCGGCTCCGCAGCCCGACTCAACACCGTCCGATTCGCCAACTCGTCGTCGGTCGTCGAGCGAACTCCCCGAGAAGAAACGACGACGTCGCGATAGCCGCGCAAAGAAAGCGTCGCAAGAGCGGGAACGCAAGAACGCCGACGACAAGGAAATCTCGTTGACCGACAAGTCGAGCGGTTCGGAGCCGCGAGAATCTCGAAAACGAAAGAAGCCCAAATCGGCCAAGAGCGCGAAACGGGAGACCTCGGGCCGAGCTGAGACGCAACGGCGACAAGAGCAAGACCACCAACGAAGCGAAGGGCGAGCGAAGTCAAAAGACCGCGAGGCGGGTCGGGAGAAGAGGGCCGCTGAACAGAACATCGATCAACCACGCGACGCCGAAGACGTACAAGCCGACGAGTCAGCGCGGGTGAAGAAAGGCGGAACCGGCGAGCCACGGCGGAAACGGCCCGAGGCGAGAAAGCCGTTGTGGCGAATGAGAACGCCGGATGGTGAAATTTACGGTCCAGCAACGGCGGCGGAACTCGACGAGTGGGTTGTGGAGGGCCGGGTCGATGCGGCTTGCGAGATCTCGACAGACGACCTCGATTGGTTTCCCGCGGATGTGCGGTATCCCGAGCTGGCCGCGGCGGATCGAATCTTGGACGCCGCGCCTCTTCTGGCCGATGGTGGTTTGAGCGAGTCGGCAGGGGTCGTGTCAGCGCCGCCGAAAAAAGCGCCGAGTGGCGAGGTGCCGCTCGCCGCACAACCGAACACGTCTGACTCCGATGTCGTTTCGCTCGACTTGACTTCAGGCGACGAGGAACCGTCACCGCTCGATGCGATGTTTGAGCAGAGAGCAGCTCAAGCTGCATCCTCGCCGGACTTCGCTGCCATTCATGCAGGCGATCGCACTGGTTCAGAGCAATCAGTCGACGACCAGAATGAGCAATGGAACAATCCGCCGTCGATCATCAAACGTGCTCGAGCGACTGCGACTCTTGGGAACCTAGGCGCCGGGCTATTGGTTGTATTCACCTTGCTTGCCGCCATTCCCCCGGTGCTTGCGATGAGCCGATTGTGGGTTAGCGAGTCTGACCCGGTGCAGTGGAGGCTTTTCGTTAACGTGAGTCAGCTCATTTTGGCGCTGGTTTGCTTGCTTCCGGCGATGGCGGCGAAATCGTTAGGGCGCTCGGCGAAACGATTCGCCACAGCGCCTAGCAGCCATGCGATGGACAAGTCTCTGCGAGCGCTCGTCTCGTTATTGCGGTGGGCTCTGCTTGCGATTGGCGCCGCAGCCATCTCGATGGTGCTGGCCTGGGTTCTGGCAGGCGCCGCCCAATAACTTCTGCGGCTCCAATCCGCCGGACTGGGAGCGGCGAGGCGCGCGAGATGGTGAGCTTAAACGCAGTCCGCTTAAATGCGGTGAGCTACAGCGTGGCTAGTCAAGACGCGGTGAGTCGGATCATGTCTTCGACAAGACGCTCGACTGCAAGGTCGCCTTGGCACTCAAGGGGTCGGCATTCGCTGAGGCTGCGGAACCAGGTTTCTTGTCGCCGCGCGAACTGTCGCGTTCTCGCCTTGACGCGTTCGACCGTCTGGTCCAAGTCGCCATCGTTGGCGAGGTAGTCGAGCACTTCGCGATACCCGAGGGCTTGTGCCGCCGTTCTGCCCAACTGTTTGAAGTCGAGCAGTAATTGCTCGACTTCCGCGATAAGCCCGTCGACGAACATTCGGTCGACTCGCGAATCGATTCGTTGATGCAACTGGAAGCGCGCCCAGCTCAACGTAAACACTCGACATTCGTCGGCGGCTCGTCCTTCGTCGAATTGAACTTGCTTGTGGCTGATTGGCTGGCCTGTGATGTGGTGAACCTCGAGAGCCCGAATCATTCGCCGCTTGTCGTTTGGGTGCAATTTTGCGGCGCTCAACGGATCGACTTGCATCAGGCGAGCCCGCAGTGCGTCGAGCCCAACCGACTCAACTTCGTCCTCAACTTGTTGGCGAAACTCCCAGTCCGCCGGCGGTCCTTCGTACAGGCCGCGCAGCAGAGACTTGAGATAGAGCGGAGTGCCGCCGACGAACAGCGGCTGCTTCCCGCGCGACCGGATTTGCGTGACGATCGCATGGGCCGCATCGACATAGTCGCTCACGCTGAAGTCATCTTGTGGCGAGCGAATATCGATCAGATGATGCGGAACGCGTGCAAGCTGCTCGGCCGAGGGCTTGGCAGTACCGATGTCCATCCGTTCGTAAACCGCCATTGAGTCGAGCGAGATGATTTCGGCGTCAATCGCCTCGGCCAGCGCAACGCCAACTTCCGTCTTGCCGCTGGCCGTCGGCCCGGCCAAGAACCAACAATCGTCAATCGGCAACCTGGTTTGAGGTGATTCCGCCGGCGAACTCATCGTGGCCTTCAGCTTTTCGTTGTGAGTAGGATCATTCTTGGGGCAGCGAGATCATCTTCAAGCAAGAGTTCACGGACGGAAACCCAAGAGGCCGCTGTCAAAGTTCATTCGCATGCGCCACGAAGCTCACATTTTTTTGACGATGGCAGACGAATGAGTTGGACGAGCATATGCCAATCGCGAGTGCCGCGCCAAGTCGCATCGCTATCGTAGTCCACGATTTTGGCTTGCCGCCTTGCTCACAACACGATTCTACGTCGCGAGTCATGGTAGCCGCGGAACGTTCTTGTGCGACTGTGCCACGCGTGTGGCAGTCGACCAGGGATCAGGCGGGTTTCTTGCTTTTTTCGATGGAGAATATCCCTTGTCCGCTGATTAGCGA
>CAZMNY010000068.1:0-18277 GCA_964567745.1 uncultured Pirellulaceae bacterium
CTTGGAAGGAAAGAAATTCGTCAACGGAGAGTTGCAGGACGCCGCCTAACCGAAAGTCTCAAAACACGACTCTTGCGAATATCTCGCGAGGTCGCAACGATATGGCGAGCACAAGAACCGAAATAGACTCTCGCGTCGACGAGCTTTCTCCAAACAGCGAGCACGCTCTCCAGCGCGTCCCCTCTCCCGCGCGAACAGGCTTGCTTTATGCGCGCGTCTCGTTCGCGGGAGAGGGTGAGGGCAAATATTGGGAGAGCGTCTCTCAGATTTGGCGTTGTGCGCGAGACCAACCGGTATCACAGGGCCGTTAGTGCAAGGTGCAAAATGGCAGTTTGCCACCGAGCTATTTCAGAACGCGTGCCGGACCTACCAGTAGGTTCTATATGCGGTGAACACCGACCAGCCTCGAATCAGCTGAACGCCGTTCTGGCGGAGGGAGTCGTATTCGACGCCGGCCATGATTTTGTGCTGGTGGCCGCAAAGCAGCTTGTTCAAGCCCATATAAAAGCTGTGATGCTCATCGCCGCGCCCGTTGGCGAAAGATGGCAGATTGTTGCGCGAGCCTGCTCGGCGGACATAACGCGAATTCAGCCGAATGCCTTCCGACTCCTCGGCACCCTGGTATTGGTAACGAGCGACCGCTTCAAGGTTGTTATCCACGATCCAGTACGAAGGTAAGACGACGACGCCCCAGAAGTCGCCCTCGCGATCAGCGTTCGACTGGTCGCCGTTGTTGCCGACGATTCCTTCGACGTGAATCTCCCACGGCCCTCGTTTGTGCTGGAGAGACACAGCTGTTGCCCAGTCGAGTCCAGCGGCAAGAACCTCATCGCCGGCACTGCGGTTTTGGAAGAACGCTGTCCAGCGAACGTCTGTCTCCTCGCCGTGGGGACAGTCGTAAACGTCCCAATGCAAGTTGCTGTAGTAAAGTTCGCCGTCATCGAACGAGGCGATCCAGTCGTTCTGCGTGGTGCTAAAAACTCCAAAGGTCCATGTTACCGGCTTGTGTTCCGTGATAACCCAAACGCCGGTCGGGTTGGCGAATTCCGAGTTGAATGCCCAAATCTTGTTCGCGATCGCTGACCGCTCGACCGTCTTGATTCGTTTCGACGACGTGACCCACTCGTAAGACATGTTAATCTCGCGCGAGCCCATACCGAATTTGAGGCCGTCGACCCCATCGAGGTCGTACGCCTTTTTGGCGTCGAAGTGCGTCTTGAACTGCCACATTTGCTGAAAGCGAATGGCCAGGCCGCCGCCGCGTGGTCGGTCGTCATCCGAGATCTCGGCTTCTGCGTACAGATCCCAGTAATTGTGAAACTTTGAGGTAAATCCGGCGCGGAATCGGCGGAGTTCATCCGTTTCATAATCGACGTCGTTCCCGCCGCCCTTGCCATCGACTAGCCCGTACTGATAGTGAAAACGCCCAATAAATTTCAACTCCTGAATGCACGCGTTTTCGGGATTGGAGTAGAGCGTGCCGAGCTCCTTCCACCAATCGCAGAAGCCGTCGCAAGATCCGCAATGCGATTCGCAGCAGCACCCTGCTGCATCCGCCGCGACTGGGGGCTCTGCGACAAAAGCTTCGCTTGGAAACTCAGCGAGTCTTATCGGGATCGGGACGCCCGAATCTACGCCCCGGCCTTCGTCCTGGGCGGACGCTAGTGGTGTCAGCGTGAACGTAATCGCCCCGAGCAGCAGAGCCGCAAGCTGCTGGCGACGGGGTGCAGAACAGCTTCGATGAGCGCGGAAGTTTTCTTCGAGCTGGCAGCGGTTGCGAGTTGAAGGGAAGGCGGGTTGCTTCATCGTTGGACGCTCGCAGAGTCGCTTGGAAAACTTCGAAAACACTGACAATCAATGCGGAGTATCGATGTTTAATCGGGCCTCAGCTCATTTACATTCAGTGAATCAGGCAAGATCCGTCCACGTGTCTTAGACCAAATGTCTTGCCCGCTTTACCCAAACCGTCCTTCAGCGGACTGGCGCCGGGGTTCTGATCCGACCAATTAGCAGAGAGGGCCGTTCACTTGAGCCTTGTTATGCAACTAAAAGGCGACGCCCCTCGACGAGTTTATTGGGTTTGCCCTCGCTGCCTAGGTTCTTTTGTTGCGGAGCCGGACGGGCTACTACTTTCGAGCCACCGGCAGTGTCTTTCTGGCGGCGCCGAGGCAGACGCGGAATCCATCACGAGAATCGGAATAGGAAACGCTGGCGATGCCAAGTCGGACTGCACATCTCGCATTGCCAGGCACGTCAAAATAGTTGCCTCCACGGCAGACCGGACGCGACACGGTTTGCCGCTCCTTGTTCTCGAAGTAAATCGCTTCGTGTCCGCCTTGTGGGTCGAAATGATCGAGCGTGAATTCCCAGACGCCGCCGCACATGTCCGCCAGGCCGAAACCGTTTCGTCCTTTCTTACCGTAGTGATCGACCGGCGAAAGAAAAGCAAAGCCGTCGCTCCAAGGAGCATTCGCGAGCGGCCAGACGGTGTCTCTTCCGGGGAGAAAGTCGACGGCGGAAATGTTGAACCTGCCATTGCCTTCCATCAAGTCGTCACCCCACCAAAAATAATGACTCTCCTGACTACCGCCTCGGCAGGCATAAGCCCATTCGGCTTCGGTGGGCAGGCGGATTTCCATGCCTTCAGGCAGCCGGCCTGCCTTGTGTTCGCGATCGGTGAGCCAACGGCAGAAGGCCTTCATGTCCTGGTAGCTGATACAGACGACCGGGAAATCGTCCTTCATTGGAATGCCGAAGCCGGGATCGCGCCAACTCTTGTCCGCCACCGACTTCCATGGATGGACGATTTTCGAGCCGTAATAGTATCGATCCCATTTGTGACCGAAGACCTGTGTCACACCGCCCGCCTTTTCCGCGTCCGTGACGTATCCCGATGATTCGACGAAGCGTTGGAACTGTCCTAGAGTCACTTCGGTGCGGCCCATCCAAAATCCCTTGGCGACCCGCATCGAGCGCGGCTCGCCTTCATACTCTTCTCGCACCGTTCCCGGTTGAGCTCCCCCTTCGATTCCGGTCGCCCATTGCTTTTCCTCAGCCGTGCTCCCCATCATGAATTTGCCCGGTGGGATGTAGACGACTTCCAATCCGACGCTCTTGCCAAGGTCAAACTCCTTCGTCGCACCCTTCGAAGGTTCGTCTCCCAAGATCGACGTTGGATTCATTGAAAACATCGCGACGAGCAACAGCGAAACGAGGCGTGGAGTATTCACGTGAAGTCATTCGTTCTTGGCAGGAGGGATAATAACCGAGCCCAATGCCCCGATAGTCTAAACCGAATGGAGCCGACGGCAAACTAAATGCGGTGTCACGGATTGGTCAGGAGCTTGCGGTAGAGCGTGACCGGGTGGCCTCACCTTCGCTACCGCCTGACGCGACGAGTCCAGTGGGAATTGATCACAATTCCCGACGAATGCCTTCTTGCTTGTACTGCACGAATCCGGCTTTTATGTAATTTGGCAGAGCGGCTTCATGATCCAGCGTACATGTGTGCAGCCAGAATCGACTCGGCTGCTGGCTCCACGCTTCTTCGATCGTCCATTGCAAGAACCACTTTCCCAAACCTTGACCAATGAAGTTTGGCATCAAGCCGAATTGCACCAACTCAACCTCATTCGGCTGTCTGCGATCCAACTCGGCAAAACCAGCGGGCGTCCCGTCCACATGCAGCACATGCAAATCGTTTAGTGGATCGTGAATGATCGCAGCGAGTTCTGTATCCGAAAGTTTTCGGCGACTCAACCAATGGTAGTCCCCGCCCACGGCGTCGTAGAGGAAGCGATAATACGGCACGGTGGGTGAACGAGCGTGGACGACTGTCAGCCCGTCTGTCAGGGCTGGCGCCGATCTAACTGGCGGGGCCAGCATCTCAAGGTAGTAGATTGTGACATCGACCAAATCGTCGTTCACTTCTTCGCACGCCTCGAGCATTTTCGCCAACGGTTCGGCCATGGCCAGGCGGTGATCCGTGCCGACTTCAATCAATGCTGATTTCGGCAACCCGCTGTTGCCGACGAGTTCTTCGCTGTTCTCGAATGGAACCACATCGTCTTGTCGTGAATGCAGGATTGTTGTTTTCCGCTTGACGGTCGTCGCCTCGCCCCACTTTTTCCAAGCGGGGCAGAGAAGAACGAGTGGCGTGTCTTGGCTGTCGATGTTCACGGCGACCGCGCCGCCTCTTGAAGAGCCAACGACCACATCCGGCTGATGTTCGTCGTACTCGGCCTGGGCGATGCGAACAGCTTCGTCGAAATCTTCGTCCGGCAGAGCCGGGTTGAGCACTTGGTGACCCGCGTCTTTCAAGTGGGCCGGCTTCTTGCCGCCAGGTACGCTGGTCCAGCCGTGAAGGAAGAGAATTCTCATGGATACTGACGACTCCGCTTGCCAGAATCAAATTGCCAGAATCAAATTGCCAGAATCGAACTGCCTGAATCGGACAGCGCGCTTCGTATCGACATCACACTGGGCCAGGGGAGAGGTTCTTCAGCAAGAACCGTATGATCAGCATTCTGACGTGAACGAGCGTCCCGCTCCCCTCGCTCAGACCGTGGTTGCGATTGGGGTAGACCATGTAGTCGAATGGCTTGCCAAGCTCGATCAATCGATCGACGAGACCTTCGATGATTTGAATGTGCGTGTTCGTTTCACCAGATCCAGTCATGATCAATAGTTTGCCTTTTAGTCCGTCCGCAAAATGGATGGGCGCGGATCTTCGGTATCCGTCGGGATTCGATTTTCTGCTCCGCATATAGATCTCCTGGAACCATGCGTTGTAGAGATGGGGTTGCGGCTTGGGCACCACTGCGATGCCGACATGATAAACATCCGGCTTGCGAAACATCGCATTGAGCGTGTTGGACCCGCCGCCGCTCCAGCCCCAAATGCCGACTCGCGATAGGTCGACGTATGATCGCTTACGGCCTAGTTCTTTTAGAGCCGCTGCTTGATCTTCAGTGGAAAGCGGGCCAAGACTTCCAAAAATAGAACGACGCCAGGCTGCGCCTTTCGGAGCGGGCGTGCCGCGGTTGTCGATGGAAACCACAAGGTACCCGAGATCAGCGACGACTCGCAGGAAGTGGCTTTGGCCGGCGCCCCATCGGTTTAACACCGTTTGAGAATGAGGCTCACCGTAAACATAGATGAACAGAGGATATTTTCTGGTCGCGTCAAAGTTCTTCGGCTTAATCATCCAGGCATCCATGCTGACGCCTCCGTCGATTTCGATCTGAATGAATTCCGTCGGGTGATGCACGACAGCTTTCGCCAAGCCTTGCAGTTTCTTGTTCGCCTGAACCACCTTGACCACTCGGTGCCCGTCGACTTCTATCAACTCGACGATTGGCGGATTGTCGAAAGTGGATACGGTGTGGAACGCCCACTTCGCATCCGGTGAAAAATCGTAATCGTGCGTGCCGGGCTGGTCTTTCGGAGTGATGCGTGTGAGCTGGCCCGATCCGTCGAGCGGCACGCGGTACAAGTACTTTTCAGTCGCGTTGTCCGGCGAGGCGTAAAAGTAGTACCAACCTCCCGCTTCATCGATGACTGCGCGGTCGATGATGTCGTGTTCGCCTGGCGTAAGTAATGACAGTTCTTCACCGCTTCGCGAATACAGATACGCGTGTCGCCAACCGTCCTTTTCACTGATCACGACGAACGCCTGCCCATCGCGAAGCCAAGTGAGGCCAGAGTTTTTCGCCTGACTAGCCACAACCCAGGCGGGATCGGATTCGTGAAAGATCCTCGTCATCTTGCCGTCTGCTGATGCGAGGAAGAACTCACGTCTGTCTCGAGCCCGACTTAATCGCTCGATCAGAAGTTCATTCGAATCACTCACCCACGAAATCGGCTCCAAATAGAATCCTTCGTCCGGCGACTCGATGGGCAACCACCGTTCGCTCTTTGCGGCGACGTCCACGATCGCAACACGCAGCGCGGGGATCTTTCCGCCGACTCTCGCAAAACGTTGCTCACGAACGCCAGGGTAAGAAGGATCGCCCGGAACCAGCATCGCTCGTTTCTTGACTTCGCGATAATCAGTTTCCGTAAAGGCAACGTACTTCCCGTCGGGACTCCAGCAGAGATTGCGAAATGAAATGTCACTATCCGGCTCACGGTTCGTTAACTGAGTTTGCTCATTCGTTTTGAGCATTCGCACAAACACATTGCCATTTCGCAATTCCAGTTTTCGTTTCCCATCGGGAGAAACAAGCGGCCGCGACTCTGCTGCCTTTTGATCGGACGGTTTCGCCTCGGCTACCTCACCCGTGCGAACGTTGTAGTGAACCGTGACCGATTTTCTGGCTTTCGGATCCTGTTCCCGAACCGAGAAGCCAGCGCTATCCCGCCACCATTTCGATTGGAACTTCCTTGCCCGAAAGTCGCGATTCTCGTAGACCGACCGTAGTCGTGCCCGCGTCGTTCCGTCGACCCGCGACCGGGGCATTTGCTGTGCACTTAGATCGGCTGAAAGAAGGACCGCCAGCCAAAACGCCAAGAGGATTCTGTATTTCATTCGTCGATTGCGAAACCGTTGATGGGGTGTGCAGTGTATTGCAAACTTCGTGAGAGGCTCTCAGTACGCTGTCGCTTGGCGTCTTGGCGCTAGGTCATATTGATGGATCCAAGAATCGATGGAGTGATATTGACCTATGCCAAAATGTCATCAACGACATGTCCGTGCACGTCAGTTAATCGATAACGTCGACCCTGATGTCGGTAGGTCAGACGCTCGTGATCGATGCCCATCAGGTGCAGCAGAGTCGCTTGGAAGTCGTGAACGTGTACGCCGTCTTCAACGACATTGTATCCGAATGGGTCGGTGCGGCCGTGCCGTGCGCCCGGCTTGATTCCGCCGCCAGCCATCCAGATTGAGTAACAGCGAGGGTGATGGTCGCGGCCGAAGTTGTTGCCGTTCAGTTGACCCTGACAGTAGTTGGTGCGTCCGAATTCGCCCGCCCAGACGACAAGCGTGTCTTCGAGCATGCCTCGCTGGGCAAGGTCCTTCACAAGCGCCGCGGACGGTTGGTCTGTTTCTGTGCATTGCCTGCGAATGCCGCCAGGCAGGCCGCCGTGCTGATCCCATCCCTGATGGTAAAGCTGAATAAACCGCACACCTCGTTCTGCAAGCCGACGGGCGAGTAGACAGTTGGCCGCAAACGTTCCCGGTTTGGTGACGTCGGGACCGTACGAGTCGAGGTTTTGTCTTGTCTCTCCGGAAACGTCGAGCACGTCAGGAATCGACGTCTGCATTTTGAAGGCGAGTTCATATTGAGCGATGCGTGTTTCCAACACTGGGTCGGATTGTTCCCCTAGCTGTAGTTGGTGCAGTTGTTCCAGGGCGTCGAGCATCCGTCGTCGGCTCGATCGGTCCAGGCCTTCAGGATTGTTCAAGTACAGGATGGGATCTTTGCCTGACCGAAAGCGAACGCCTTGATGACGGGCCGGAATGAAACCACTGCCCCACAGCCGCGACACCAGTGGCTGACCGCCTTTGCCTTTCGTTACCATGACCACGAATGACGGGAGATTCTGATTGGCGCTGCCAAGGCCGTAGCTGAGCCACGCTCCCATACTAGGTCGACCGGGAAACTGGGAGCCAGTCTGAATGAACGTGACGCCGGGACCGTGGTTGATCGCCTCGGTGTACATCGAATTCACGACGCAGAGATGGTCAGCAATACCAGCCGTATGCGGCAGCACGTCGCTTAACCACTGTCCAGACTCGCCGTGCTGAGCAAACTTGAACGGCGAACCAACAAGTGGAAGGCTCGACTGGTTCCCGCTCATGCCAGTCAGTCGCTGGCCGTTTCGCACGGAGTCCGGAAGTTGTTGCCCGTGGACTTTGTTCAAGTGGGGCTTGTAGTCCAGCAAGTCGATCTGTGATGGACCACCGCTCTGAAAGAGAAAGATGACGCGCTTGGCCTTGGGTGGATGGTGGTAGTCCGAAAGAATGCCGCCGAGTGGTTTCGTCGCGTCGTTTGCCGGCGCCTCGGAACCTAGTAAGTCAGCCAGTCCCAAGGCTCCGAGTCCCATTCCGAACTGACCAAGAAATCCACGTCGGGACATTCCCCAAGGGGATTGATAACCCGTGCATTGTTCGTGTGTTCGTCGGTGATTCATGTGCATTATCGTTTCGTGACGCATTCGTCGTGATTGATCAGGGTGTTGGCGACACTCGACCACGCCGCCAGAGTGGCGAGATCAATGTCAGACATTGTCTTTGTGTTGAGATTCGTTCCACCGACCGCTTTGCCGTTCAGATAAATCCGGACGCGCCCACTGTTCATGTTCACACTGCAGGCGACGTGCGACCATTGACCGGCTGGCGGAATATGATTGGCAATGACTACGGTCTTGCCGCAGATCAATCGGATGCCGCCGACAAGATCGAGCAACAGTCCGTCTCCCTTGCCTGGAGTAATCTTGTCCCAGATTCGGCCTCGGCGCGGTGCATCTGGTTTGATCCAGGCTTCGAGCGTGAAGCCCTGGTCGAACTTCAGGTCGGACGTGCCTTCGAACTTAATATGACCGCGTCCTGCAACGCCGGTTGAAGCGTCAATCGCTTTGAGATTGTGTGTTGCCGCCCGATTGGAAACCGTGGCGGAAAGACTCGATGGGGCAGGGCGGGCTCGGTCAATCGTCGACAACTCCGCGATCTGTTCTCCGCTCAACTCAACTGGGAAGAGGCTTGCACGACCAAATTCTCCAGTCAATTTTTCCGTGTCGTTAGGCGTCGAGCCAAGTCGGAATTCGTGATTATTGGCGGGCCAGGGGATTTCGCTGGCCACGGTGTTTCTGGCGGAAATCCGATATTTGCCAAACTCGCCGTGGCTCAGGTACTTGAATGCTGCGTCAGCCGATTCGAGGAAGTGCTCCCGCTGCTTATGGAATAGTTTCGTGATGATCGCCCGTTCCGCGTCGCTCGGCGCCCGGCTTGTCAGAATGCGAAACATGTCGAGCGCGATCCTGTCTGTTTCGTCCTTCCCGTGCTCATGAATCAGTCGCTGACTTAATGCCCGCGAAGCCTCAACAAACTGCGGGCCGTTGAGCATCGCCAGAGCCTGAAGCGGCGACGATGTGCGCTCACGCTTGACGCGACAGACGTCGCGTTTGGCTGCATCCAGGGCAAGCATCACCGGCGCTGGTCCTGTCCGCTTCCAATACGTGTACAACGATCGTCGATAGAGTCCTTCGCCCTTGTCCGGCGTCGATGCTTTGAAAGAGGCCGCCAGTTCGTAGGGTCTGACCGGCGCTCCGCCGATTTTGTTAACCAGCAGGCCGCTGACTGCCAGAGCATTGTCTCGCAGCATTTCTGCCGGCAGCCGATACGACGGTGCGCGAGCCAACAACTCGTTTGCAGGATCGCGCTGCAGCAGTTGCTTCGAAGCCGTTGTTGATTGCCGATAGGCGCGCGACATCACCATCTGTTTCAAGAGGCGTTGAACGTTCCAGCCGTTGGCGACAAAATCGTTGGCGAGCCAGCCCAGAAGTTCTGGATGAGTTGGCGGTGCGCCCTGACGACCAAAGTCCTCCGGCGTTCGAACAAGGCCCTGGCCAAAGATCAACTGCCAATAGTGATTGACGGCGACTCGAGACGTCAATGGATGCTCGCGTGATGTCAACCAACGAGCCAGGCCAAGGCGATTCCTTGGAAGTGACTCGTCCATCGCTGGAAACACGTTTGGAGTCTCGGCCGACACGGCTTCGAGTCGATCGCTGTAAAGGCCTCGACGCAGGATGTAGGCCGGCTTGGGCTTTGGCAGCTCCCGCATGACCATGATCTCTGTCAGTCCATCCAGCGTCTTGCAGAGCTGCTCGCGCGCGGCCTTCAGTCTTGTTCGATGTGCGTTGTGCATGTCCGAGTCATTCAGTTGCTTGTGTTCAGCAAGCAACTGCTTCTGGTTTTCCGACAGGCGACCTGAGGTCGCTGCTTCCAGCAAACTCTTTCGTACCGTTTCTTCGTCATGCAGGCCGCTAACCTCAAATTCAGAAAGCTGCCGATCATAGACGCGGAATGAAGACACCAGACCGCCCTTTAGGCCGCGGTCGCGGAATCTCGCACCTATGGCAATGTTGGTGCCACCGCCTCCTGTGATGTTCTTGGTGAGACGGTTCTTAACCACGTCGACAACGGCTCGTTTGCCGTCGATAAATATCGACAATCCCGTGGCATTGACGTTGCCGTCGTAAACAACGGCGATGTCCGTCCAGCGGTTAACAAGAAGCGGCTCTCTTGTTTTCACACTGATTGCGTTGCCAGGCCAGAAGTGCACGAGCGACGCACTCAACCGGCCGTTTTCAATCAGAAGTTGGTAGCCGCGACTTCCCGCGTCCGTCCAGGCTCGCGACCGATGAAAGATCACGGCGCGATCTTTCACATCCGGAACATGAATCGATAGCGAAACCGAGAACGGCTGATATCGAGTGAAGTTTCCAGTCTTCAGCCCGACCGCGTCGTCTCCAGTCAACTGAACGGCTGGATTTCCGCGAGCGTCCGTCGTTTTCGTGTTGCGGCCGCCGACCTTGGCAAAGTCGACGACTTCGACGGGCGGCCGACCTTGCAACTCTAACGCCTTCTTCACTGCCGCGGCATTCGTCAGATCGAAAGATGATTCTGGTATCTGATCCTCCATCGAATCCACAACGGCCATCAGATCGGCCAGTTTCTGCTTCTGTGCCTCGCTTGTTAACGGCAAGGTCGGAGTTGGCACGGAGCTTGTGAAATATGAGTAGAGCCCTGACTCGTCGATGTTGTTGAAGAACGAAAAGAGCTGGTAATACTCTTTTTGAGAAATCGGGTCGTACTTGTGGTCGTGGCATCGTGCGCATTCCATCGTCAGTCCAAGGAACGCGGTGGCAAACGTTTGAGTTCGATCGGCGACGTACTCGACGCGGAATTCTTCTTCGGTACTTCCACCTTCGACTTTCTGCGGATGCAGTCGATTGAACGTGGTGGCCAGAATCTGGTCGTCAGTCGCTTTCGGAAGCAAGTCGCCGGCCAGTTGTTCCACAATGAACTGGTCGTGCGGCATGTTTGCGTTGAACGCTCGAATCACCCAGTCTCGCCACGGCCAGACATAACGGTCACGATCAACCTGATAACCATACGTGTCGCTGTAGCGGGCAATATCCAGCCAGTCCGATGCCATTCGCTGGCCGTAGTGCTTCGATCTAAAAAGTCGGTCGACAACTTTTTCGAAGGCGTCCGGCGAGTTGTCCGCCAGGAATGTATCGATCTCATCGAGCGTGGGTGGCAGACCCGTAAGATCAAACGTGACTCGCCGGATGAGTTTCTCTTTCGTGGCAAGTGGGGCGAACGTCAGCTGTTCCTTTTCGAGACGTGACAATAGAAACCGGTCGATAGCACCAGCGACCAACTCCTTGGAGTGAACATTGGGTGGCGACGGCGTAGCGCGAGCCGCAAACGCCCAGTGTTGTTTCCACTCGGCTCCCTGCTTGATCCACGCGGCGATTAATTGCCGTTCGCGTTTTGACAATGAGAGATTCGAGTCGGGCGGCGGCATGATCTCGTCTGCATCGTCCGTCATGATGCGTCGAAGCAGTTCGCTGTCATCGGGCATTTTTGGAGACAACACGCCCAGCGCGTCTTCTCGTACATCGAGCCGCAGATCAGCCTCACGCGTAGCGGCGTCCGGCCCGTGGCAAAGGTAGCAGCGATCCGAAAGAATCGGCCGTATGTCCCGATCGAAATTGACTTTTCCAACAGGCGTTTGAGCCTGCGCGGAGGAATGAATTCCGGCCAGTACCAGCACGACAAATGGCAGAATTAGGCGGGTAAACAATTGATCGTGATCCTCTCCGCTGTATCAAGAGCAACGCTGTGTCAAAAGCAACACTGTATCATCCGCCATGGCGTCGCGAACTCTTAGGTTGTTGAGTCAGTTGGATTCGGTGCCAACGTGGAACGCTATGTTCCATTCCAATGTGATCCAGCGGAATGTTCAGGTCCACCGATTCTTGCGATTCATTGCCTCATCCGCAACACCCTCTTGATTCTTGACTGATCCTGGATCACGGACTCTTTGTTGATGGAGAACCTGCAGTCGTCAAATGCTCCAACTTTCCGCGAATGTTTGGTGTGGACGCAACTTGCAGCCACCAAGCGTAGAACACGCTGTGCACGGTTCACAGTTTATCCGATCCAGCCGACGGATCGCAGCAATTCGCCTATGCCAAACGAGCAAAGATTCGCCGTGACAATGGCTGCCCCATCGCGCAGCCAGGTTGAGCGGACGAGCGGCCGTTTGTCCGTTGGAGCGCCCACAGGAAACGCCAACCAGAATAGCACGCACTCCATGACCGGCGCATATGTTTCGGCGACAATCAGATAGGCGGTAGTCGACGAGTCAGACATCGCGATCGGCAGGACGACAGCCACGATGGGGTACGTGCAAGCCGTTAGCCAAAACGAGGCGAGCAGCCGCCGCCGAAGCGAGTGTCTGGGGGCGAGTCCCAAAAGCAAGACAGGCGTCTCCAGAGCGACAGTGAGCAGGTAGCCCCAGATCATGAACGTCCAAAGTTGGCTTGCCTCTTCCATTCCGCCGTCGTCGCTCCTCGACTAAAGCAGTCGAATCAAGAAGGGAGCTTCCGCCAAGACGTGAAAGACGGCGACGCTAAAGTAGATGTCGCGAGTGAGAGGGTAGTTGGCCGCAAAGCCTCCCCAGAATCCGATCACCGCCAGGGCGCCTAGCACGAGCACTACGGTTACGCCCCACCGCCAAATCGTCGACTTGCGCGCTACGGGGACCTTGTCGACCTCCCAGGGCTTGCCCTGCATGCCGATACTGGGGATCGCGACCAGCCAGACCGCGTAGTGCAACATTTCAAGAAACACATGGGTGGCGACGAGCAGGTGAGTCGACACGCCGGACACAATGCCGCGCCCCGCATGTTGGGTAATTTGCAAGCTGAGTAGATCGTTGCCGGGCAGGTCCGGTTTGCGCCATGACAACCACCACAGCGCCGTCAAACATACCGGCAACATCATCAGCGCGGTTCGATAGACGTGTCGCCAGGCCACCTTGCGACGAAATAGTTCTCGGTCGAGAAACCACAAGGCAATGAGCGGGTGAATGTAAACCAGCCCGAGGCTCCAACCGACCGGCGCGAACCAAGCCAGAGCGATCAACGCCCACCCGGCGGCAAACAAAAAGGGCCAAGCCTGCGAGTCGGTCTCGGCTCGAGCGCAAGCCCTACGCGTTTTTTCCCGTCGCCGCAGATGAGCCAGCCAGACGACCCAAGCCACCAGCGCCGTATTCCACACGGCCATTAGGGTCGTCCAGGCCTCAACGTCCAACGCCCAGAGTCGCGCTGTCGAGGGCAACAGCAAACTCGCGACCGCCAACAGTGCTGCGCCCGCGATGCCGCTCAAGTAATACAAACGCAACGGGCCCCAGCGCGCTGGCATTCGCTGCAGGAAGTACCGGCACTCCATCCAATTGTGTGGAGCGGCAAACAAAAACACTACAAGAATAGAAACTCCCAAAGGCAACCAGGCGGCCGTCGCCCACGCCACGGCAATCAGCGCGGCGCAAAGGCAACCCGCCGCCCATGACGTGCCGTCGACGACGCGTACTGTAGCCACGGTTGGCTGCGCGGGAGTGATTGAAGCCATCGGATGCTACGCTACTTCTTGGGAGGCGTATCCTTGACCGCCGGATCGCCAAAGCTGCCCGGGCCGCCAAAACTGCCTTTAGGTGGGCCGGCATTTGGGAACAGCAGCTCTACCTCTTTCGCCGTCTTGCTCACAGCGATCTCGATACGCTCGTTTTGCGGGGCCGGATTCTTAGGGGGATCAACTGGACCAACTGGGCGCCCGCCAAGATCGGCGTAGGCCCATTGCCCGCCCGCGTAAGCGGCTCCAACGCAGATAAGCACAACAAGCGTTTTCGTTGTTGCCGACCTGCGCCACACGAGCACCAAACTGCACATGGCTGCCGACAGAGCTAGACCGGCGAACAAAGACCTTTGCCGCCAAGGCGCTTCACCCACGCTGCGTCTGCTGGGCTTGGCGCTTGCTTGCCGCATCGCGGCCTTCATCACTCGCTCGGGAATGACGATGCGAATGTTCTTGCCGGGCGCGTCGCCAAGCTTCAGTTTCGACGTGACCGCCTTGGCTGGGGCCGCCTTGACCGGACGCTTGGGATTCCGGGCCGGAATATCGGCCAGAGCGCTTACCGAGCAACAGCTCACCATGCAGAGAGCGAGTAAGCCTCGCAAGTTGGGTGTGGACGAGTTAAAGAGGGCTAGAACGGGCGACATGATTTACTCCAACGCGAAACGTTTTTGGAATTGCGAATCGATCGGCTGGCTACTCGTATATTAACGCTCAACCGTGTGAATGCCAAATATCACACCGCTTGGCCCATTCGACCGAGCAATCAATCTCCCGGTTCACGCTCCCAGAATTGACCTGGCCCTTCGATTCTTGCGCGTCGCCGTAAATTCGCAGCCTGACCAGACCCACGTGAATCCAACCAACTCAGAGTCCGATTGCCCCGCCGGTTTCGTACTCGCCGCTGTCCATTGAGAGTGGGAGCTTTCGGGACATCCAACTTTGCGGCGGCTCGACTTGCCTTCGCGTTTGAATTCAAAGGCCCGAGGGCGGCCGCCCTTGGCGAAGCCGATCGACGCGGTCAGGGTGCCTCTTGGGGGGTTCGTATATGATGCGCTGCGGGAAATCGTGGCGGGGATTGACGAATACGGCCCGCTTCTTGTCCAGTTCGGTGAGCACAAACTCGGTGGGAGGATTACCGCCGGGTTGCGCGATGTAGACCAAACCGCCATCTCGCTCGACAATCCGCAGATACCAACGGCGCAGCGACGCCAGGTGCAGTATCGGACTCGATGCCGATTCGTTCCGGCGCAGACCGTCCGGGGACAGTGTCTGGTTCAAGCGCGACCGGCAGCGTCGCTGGCCGCGCGGGCGTGACTTCCGTCGGGAGTGGTGCCGGGGTCGTCGGTACTTCTCCAGGCAAAGAAACTTCTGGCAAGGCGTCTTCAGGCATTGCAACTTCCGGCAGGGAGACTTCTGGCACAGATGCATTGTCCGCCTCGCGAACGGTGGATGAGGCGACCGTCCGGTGCGTCTCCGAAACGGGAACCAAGAGCCACGCGATCGAGATCAACGGCGAGTCCCTGCGACCGGCCACAAACGTAGCGACGGGGCAGAGACAGACACACACCAGGCCGCCGAGCAAGATGGAATGCCGGAGGAGCGGCCGATGCCGTAGCAAGCGGCCTAACCGGAGAACGAACGCAATCACCAGCGTCGCCTGATCAGAACGCTCAAGACGAAGAGCATTGTTTCGTTGTCAGCGAAGAGTTGTAGGACGTCGTTCATCACTTATTCACCTTCTTTCTGCTTTTCGTGCGTTGTTCGGCGTCGTCGATCATCGTGCGAATCCGGTCGGCTGCATCCTTCGACAGACTGGCGTCTTCCAGCAGAGCCGTGACCAGCGCCTCTGCTGACCCTCGACCAGCAGCCGACATAAGATCATCCAGTCGTTGCCGCAAAGATGTTGTCCTTGGCTGGATGGCCTTGTAGACAAACGTTCGGCCCATCGATCGATGATTGATCCACCCCTTTTGCTCGATGCGGACGATCACCGTCTGCACCGTATTGCGAGCAACGTCGCGGCGCTTCTGCAAGATCTCCCAGACCTCGCTCACGGAGAGCTCTCCGCGATCCCAAAAAATCTCCATGATTTCCTGCTGGGCCTCAGAGAGTGCCTGGCGACTGTTCTTTGCCATTTTCGATGACCTGACTGAATTGAATAACTACTGCAGTTAGGCATCATGCCTACATGCAGTAGGTAGTCAGGCGAAAACCGAAAAGAAAAAGGCAGAAAATTTTTCGACGGCAAGGGCGGATCGAACCAGCGTTCGCCGAGTGACACTCATGCCGTTCTCTTAACGCTCTTGATCTGGGAACGTGACAGGCAGCAGCGAACACGAGTCATTTGGCTCCTCCACCGACTCGGGGTTATCGACGACAACGCCTGGTCGGGCCTGGCTATTGGCACGTGATCTGTCAGATGATTGCCGGCCTACCGATCGTTCGGTACGTTACTCATATAGCCCGCCTGTCGAGGAGTTAGCGAACGAGGGACGTCTTAGAAAACTGGATTTCAACATTGCGACGATGCACATTATGAACGCCATGACCAGAGTTGCGCGTTGGAAACCTCAGGACTTTACGAGCGATGAAGAACATCTGATTCAGGAGTCGACGCTTACACGATGGCCGCTCTTTTGAAGCCGGCGAGGTGAACCATGAATGCTGTTTGCAACACTGTAAGACAATCGACAATTCTGTTCTTGGCGGTTTCCCTGTTGTGTTCGGCAAGCAGGTGCAGCGAAGCGAAGGGCACTGGGCACCCGGACGGAAAGCCAAACGTCCTGTTCATCGCCATCGATGATCTCAATGACTGGACGGGTTTGCTGAAGGGCAACCCTCATGCCAAAACGCCTCACATGGACAGGCTGGCTGCCAAAGGGATGGTCTTCAGGAATGCGCATTGCGCGGCGCCGGCTTGCGGTCCTTCACGGTCTGCCTTGATGAGTGGGATCCGTCCTTCGACATCCGGCAATTATGAAAATCGCAATTCGCTAACAAGAAATCCGATCCTGAACAAATCGGTTCTGTTGCCGGAGTTCTTCGGGCGGAATGGCTATTACGTTTGCGGTTCCGGAAAGTTGTTTCACGGCGCGCATTTTAGAACGGAAGTAAAGGGACGGGGCTTTGACGCCTATTACCCGAGCAAAACGCAGGACCTTTTTCCCTGGATAGACAGATTCCCCTCACCGAGACCGCTGAACGGAATTAAGAGAGGCATGGCGCGATACGCCGACTGGGGCCCTTACGCCTCCGATGTGACTCTGGAGGATATCAACGATGGGAAAACCGCGAAGTGGGCGGCCGAGACACTGCTGGAAGGCGAGCTGAAAGAACCCTTCTTCATGGGCACCGGCATCTTCCAGCCGCACCTGCCCAATTACGCACTGCAAAAATATTTCGATCGCTTCCCGCTGGATGAAATAGAACTTCCCGAAGGTTACCGTGAAAATGATCTGGACGATGTGCCCAAAGCCAGTTCAAAACAGCGGCATATTGCCTGGGCCAAGACGATCAGGGCGGCCGGTCAGTGGAAGCATGCGATTCAAGCTTACTTGGCGTCGACGGCCATGACGGATGATTTGATCGGCCAAATTGTTGCGGCGCTTGAGAAGTCAAAGTACGCGGACAACACCATCATTGTGTTGTGGAGCGACCATGGTTTTCAGCTTGGCGAGAAAGAGCGTTGGGCGAAATACTCGCTCTGGGAAAGGGCCACGAGGGTCAACATGGTCTGGGTGGCGCCGGGCGTGACCAGGCCGGGATCGACCAGCGGCAAGCCGGTGAACCTGCTGGATATTTATCCGACCCTCGCCTCCCTGACCGGCTGCGAGCCACCAGAAAAACAACTGGAAGGCAACGACCTCAGCGTGTTGATGAAAGATCCTCAGGCCCCGTGGGACAAAACCTCGCTGACCACCTTCGGCTATAAGAACTACGGCGTTCGATCCGAGAGATACCGGTACATCGTCTACGCCGACGGATCTGAAGAGTTGTATGACCACGCGAAGGACAAGTGGGAATGGCGCAACCTCGCGGCGGATCGTGAGTATGTGAAAATCAAAGCGCAGATGCGTAAGGGGATTCCAGCTCATCACGAACCAATGGGCGTTTTGCAAAGGGCGTTTGAGCGAAGAGCAAGGCCCAATAACTCTGACTGCGAGCCACAAGAGAAGATGAAGGACTCACAAGATTCCAAACACAACATTCCCGCGCGTGCAGCGTATGATGGCGAACTTGTTCGACCGGTCATCAAGTAAACGCTGGCATCGCTGCGATACGCAACACAACCCTGTAAGGAAATCCTAAATGCTCAACCGATGTGCGTTTCTAAGGATGACAATCGTGTTTCAGCATGTTGCAGTTGCGATTCTGGTCCTGGTACTTTCTCCCGGCGAGACGTCGGCGGAGCAGGGCGGGAAGCAGCCTATAGTGTTTGGGCCCGGTTCTGCGCATCCCAGCACAACAGGCGAGGTCAGATTGGAACTTGAGGAGTTCTTTCTCGAGGGCGATCCTCATGCGTGCGGGATTATATGGGACGTCGCGGTTGACGAGCAGAAAGGCGAACTCTTTGTGCTGTGCGAACCCAAGAGAGTCGGAGGCGTGGGGGAAGTGCGCGTCTTT
>CAZMNY010000069.1:0-17168 GCA_964567745.1 uncultured Pirellulaceae bacterium
AAACCCATCAACCAAATAAGAACTCCACCTGTCCAAGAAAGTGTAGCCACATCAAAGAGCTCGTTGAACGACATTGAGCACAAAGTGCTGCGGAAGATGAGCGAACCTCGCATTCACTTTGCCATCGTCTGCGCTTCGCACAGTTGTCCGCGCCTGTTGAATGAAGCGTATTCTGCGAAGACTTTTGAGAAACAACTGGCCGCGAACACTCGGCATTTCTTCGCCAATCGAGAGAACTTTCGCTATGCGAACGGGACGTTCTACCTCTCATCCGTGCTGAAATGGTTCGCGAAGGACTTCGGCGCCAATCAAGCCGCACAGCTTCGCAGCATCGCTCCCTACCTTCCAGACCGCGACGCCCAACGAGCGGCCTCAGCTGGATCGGGGCGGATTTCCTATCTAGCCTATGATTGGAGCTTGAACGAACAACCCGCAGCGAGGGCCGCCAGGAGAAGGTAGGGCGTCAGCCAAGCGAGCTGCGCAGAATCGACGGCGCAGAATCGACGGCACAGTACAAGATGTTATGAGCGGTAGCTAGTTTTTCTCTTGCGAGTCACAAAGTCATGAGTTCGAACTCGACCAAGAGCCGCACGCTTATGGAACGGCTGTTCCTCGTCTTGTTCTTTCCTGGCGTTTTGTTGTTCTATGTCGTCTACAAATATCCTCAGTGGCTGTTGCCAGCGGGCGCCGACCTGAGAGCATTCCACGTGTTCGGAAAAAGCCCGGGATTCTGGTACGCGACGGTTTACACGGCGATCGTCTGCGGGACGTGTGTTTGGGTTTTGACGGCGGGAAAAAACCGTTATCAGCGAAGCAAGAAGAAAGGGCCCTTGTCCAAGTACCAGCGTGCGAAGTTCACTTCGATTCTGCTGGCCCAAAGCGTGGTTTTCTATTTCATTCCGTACGTGGTGCCCGCCTTCGCTCAAGAGGGCGGGTTCTTTAACGACCCAGCGAAGTTGGCGGCCAAGACGGCGCACGTCTACGTCTATCCGGCCTTCATGAGCTGGGGCGGTGCGGCCTACATGTTTGTTGTCATCCCCATCGCCGTTTGGTTCTTCGGCAAGCGATACTGTAGCTGGTTCTGCTCGTGCGGAAATCTCTCGGAAGCGGTCGGTGTATTGCCCTGGGGGGCCAATTGGGTGCGGCTCCACACGCCTCGCGGCGAAACGGCTCGACGTCTCGAGATCATTCAGCTCTATGTGTTGGTGTTTGCCATATTCTTCGGCGCAATGTTGTTGCTCGACGGACTCAGCTTGTTCTCCGCGCCTTCGGTGCTATCGGCGCTTCAAGCGTTTCAGGATTTGGCAATCGACTTCGCGTTTGGCGCCGTGGTCGGGGTCGGCGCGTACCCGATCCTGGGAACTCGCGTATGGTGCCGTTACGGCTGCCCCATGGCTCAGGGGATGAAGCTTGTCGGAAAATACACGCGCAGTCGATTTGCCGTGGTGCCCAACGAAAAGTGTCGAGGACTCGGGCTCTGCACGCAAGCCTGTCCGATGGGAATCGATGTCGCCAGTTACGCTCACAAAGACAAGAAGCCAATCCAAGTTGCCTTTGGCCTCGACGAGACGCCCTGTGTGGGTTGCGGCGGATGTATCGACGTCTGCCCAGTCGACGCGCTGTCGTTCGCTCGCATCGGCGGAAGTGATCGAGTGTCAATTGTCGCGATCGATCAGGATCAACAAGCGGATAGCTAACGAACCTGATTCACCGGCACGAGGCAAGCTCGTGGGGTCTTGCTTGTCGGTAGTTTGGCGTGAGCATTAGAGCACGAGCGCAAGGATTCGAACCCTGTCGACCAGGTTTGGAAGCTGGCGGCTCTCCCAGGAGCACACTCGCGAAAGGAAGGTCCGTCTGGGAATTGAACCCAGTCGTCCGCCTAACCACGGCGGTGTGCAGCCAAAACACCTACAGACCGGAAACGGACGCAACAAGGGATCTAAGTGCGCCGAGCTGTGGCGGCAGGAATTGAACCTGCGACTTGACGATTAACAATCGCCCTCCCGTACCAGCACAGGACCCGCCACAATCGCAATAAACAGTCAGGACGGCTGGATTCGAACCAGCGATCTCGTGCTCCCAAGGCACGCGGAATGCCAGACTTTCCTACGCCCTGAATCAAGAGCACCGGGCGGGACTCGAACCCACGTAACCGCTTTACAAGAGCGGCGTCTTGGCCGCTAGACGACCAGTGCCTCAAGTGGTTAACCTCGACTCGCTCGCAATCGACAACGTCGAAATTCGAGCACAAAAAAACCGGCGTCGCTTACTGCAACACCGGGTTTCTATTCCCGTCGGACTCAACCGAGTGTCAAAAGCGCAATCGAAGCGTCGCCGCATTGGGCTGCTCGCCTGCTGGGCCGCAATTGCCGCCGCTCATTGTGAAACTCGACCAAAGAAACAACATGCTTTGAATTCCTATTTGCCTGCGGCCAAAGGCCTTGGCCGCGCTTGTGTCATATTTCTGTAGAGTTAGACGACTCGGACTGAAAAAGGTTCGGTAGAATCTGACGCGTTGTCGTCAAGTTTCCGTTCGGTGTAACAGGCGGTTCCGTCTGTTCGGTGGCGTCTCTTCGCCTTGTCTGCAGAGACGTGAAATCATGTTTGTCGCACTAAAGTAGATTAGCCCGGTGACTCCAAATCAGCCTTCCATAACCGTTGTCGGATCCATCAATATGGACTTGGTGATTCGCTGCCAATCGCTGCCCATGCCTGGCGAGACGATAATGGCGGAATCTTCGATGGAAGTATGTGGCGGCAAGGGTGCCAACCAAGCCGTCGCGGCGGCTCGCGCGGGAGGCCAAGTGACGATGATCGGCCGAGTTGGTGATGACGCCTTTGGCGGTCGACTCATCAGCAACCTCGAACAAGCCGGCGTCGACACTCGTCTCGTCGAACGAACACGCGATTGCGCGAGCGGTCTCGCTATTGTCGCCGTTGAGCGGAGCAGCCAAAACTCAATCATGGTCGTCGCCGGAGCCAACGGGCGAGTGTGCCCTGATGACGTTGAGGCGGCCCGAGGGGTGATTGAGGCGAGTGACATCTTGTTGCTGCAGTTGGAGGTCCCAACGGACGCTGTGATTGGCGCAATCGAAATCGCGAGGAAGGCGGGTGTGCGAATCGTCCTCGATCCGGCGCCGTCACTGAACAGCTGGCCTCCCGACTTGCTTGACGTAGACCTGCTTTGCCCGAACCGATCGGAAGCCGCCAGAATGCTCGGCGTGCCCGATGAGTCGATCGAGACGCGAGAGGACGCGGAGAAGGCGGCGCGCGCGCTTTCCGATCGGGGTGCTCGCAACGTCGTTATTACACTTGGAGATCAAGGTGCCGTGTTGTTTGACGGAAAACATGCGAAACTAGCGGCGCCGCACGCAATTGACGCAGTCGACAGCACCGCGGCCGGTGATGCGTTTGCCGGCGCGTTAGCCGTCCATTGGGCCGAACAAGATAACCTCGTCAGCGCTGTTGAGTTTGCCAACGCCGCCGGCGCCATCGCCGTGTCTCGGGAAGGCGCCCAACCGGGCATGGCTGAACGAAGCAAAATCGAGGAACTATGGAGAACCACGCAATGACTAAGACATCACTTTCTCGCGCCAATTCGATCCGACAACAACGATTCGGAACGAGGCTCTTCGCAATGCTACTTTGTTTGCCGCTGTTGCTCGTCGCCGGTTGCGGAGGCGAGGCGACGGACGCGGAGCCCGACGACGGCGACCAAGCGTCGGAGACACCCGACGAGACTCCGAAAGTGGCGTTAATCATGAAGTCGCTTGCCAACGAATTCTTCTCCAACATGGCCGACGGTGCTCGTCAACATCAAGGCGATAGCACGGGCATGTACAACTTGGTCGTTAACGGAATCAAAGATGAACGCGACCTTGCCGGCCAAGTTGCTCTTGTCGAAGAGATGGTGGCGGCCGGAGTCCAAGCGATCGTGATCGCCCCAGCCGACTCGAAAGCGCTCGTTCCCGCGCTCAGGCGAGCCATCGAGGCCGGCGTGATCGTCGTCAACATCGACAATCGACTTGACCCGAAAGTCATGAAGCAAGAAGGCGTTGAGATTCCGTTTATTGGGCCGAACAACAAGGCCGGTGCCAAAATGGTCGCCGACCACTTGGCAGCCAAACTCAACAAGGGTGACGCCGTCGCGGTTCTGGAAGGGATTCGAACATCGTACAACGCGACTCAGAGGCGAGAGGGTTTCGAACAGTCGATGGAAGCGGCGGGCGTCAAGATCGTCGACAGCCAATCCGCTGAATGGGAAATGAGCAAAGCCAATACCGTCGCCTCGTCCATGCTCAGCGAACATCCCGAAATCAAGGCGATTCTCGCCGCCAATGACAACATGGCCCTCGGCGCTATCGCGGCGGTTAAGAGCGCGGGCCTTACCGGGAAAGTGCATGTCATCGGTTTTGACAACATCGCGGCGGTTCAGGACGCGATACGCGATGGCAAAGTGCTGGCGACCGCCGACCAACATGGCGATCAACTGGCCGTCTTCGGAATCGAATACGCGTTGGATTTGTTCGTCGATCCAGAGGCCAAGAAGGACGACCTGGAAACGCCTGTCGAGTTGGTGACGTCCGAGACGTTGCCCGAGAAACCGACGCAGCAATGAATCGAACTCAACTGACCCAGGCGATGCTTCAGTATTCCGGTCTGCTGGGAGTGCTGTTGATTCTCGTCGTGGTCTTTAGTCTGGCAAGCGAGAACTTCTATCAAGCGTCGACGTTTATCACAATCGCCAATCAGATTCCCGACCTGACGTTTATCGCAGTCGGAATGACACTTGTGTTGATTGTCGGCGGCATCGACTTGTCCGTCGGTTCGGTGTTAGCGCTGTCCTCCGCCATCCTCGGCGTGATGATGGTCAAGTTCGGCTGGCCTCTTTGGGCTGCGATTCCAGTTTGCGTCTTGGCGGGAGCGTCCTGCGGGCTGTTCAACGGCGCCATTTCGATCGGCTTGCGCATTCCCTCTTTCATCGTCACGTTGGGCATGCTCGAGATCGCTCGAGGGGCAACGAAAGTCGTGGCGAATTCGCAATCAGTTTATATCGGAAAACCTGTCGCCGCGTTTGCCGAGCCACTCGACGCCATCGGTCTCTCGCCCGCATTCCTCGGTGCCTGCCTGACCGTCCTGGCAGGTCAATTCTTGCTGACCCGAACCGTCTTCGGCCGTTACTGCATCGCGATTGGGACCAATGCCGAGGCCGTCCGGTTGTCCGGCATTCGCGCGGCGCCCTATTCGATCGCCGTCTTCGCTATTAGCGGACTCATGTGCTCGCTCGCCGGCTGGGCTCAAACGGCCCGTCTCTCTACCGCCGACCCGAACGCGGCCGTGGGAATCGAGCTGTCGGCAATCGCCGCTTGTGTGATTGGCGGCACAAGCTTGATGGGCGGGCGAGGCAGCGTGATCAGCTCGTTTATCGGCGTATTGATCATCAAAGTTCTGCAAACCGGACTCGCCCAATTGGGAGTATCCGACGCCAACAAACAAATTATCACCGGCAGCGTGATTATTGTCGCCGTGCTACTCGACGCAATTCGCAGCCGATGGAACGCCCGGCGCCATTGAGTCAAACGGGAGGCGCTCACTGAACGAGCAAACTCGTTGGGGGTGCGGTCTCGGCCCTAATTATTGAGGTCAAGACAACCAATGAGCCGCCGCTCTCCCCCGAATCGTCCGCGCTAACCCGTGTCGCTGAAACGTCAGTCGCTAATCGATCGCAGCACGCTGGGTCGACGAAGCGTAATCTCACTGTTCGAATTGTTGGCTCCCGCGCCAACTCGAACGGGAATAACGCGACTTGATTCGCGGCCGTAGTCGCTTGCCGTGTCGGCAGGCAAGGGCGCTTCGGTCGGCTGGGCTTTGGCCTTGTCGCCGCCGTTCCTATCGACACTCCAAGTAACCTTGCACGACGAACATTCATATTCGTGCTTGCGAAGGACTTTGACGTAGCGAACTCGTCCGCACTTGGCCGGCGTCTGGCAATTCGCGTCGGGGCACTTGCCCTTGCCGCCACAGTTCTTTCCGGAGCATCCTTTGCCGTCTTTGCCGGCTCGTTTCGCCTGACAGCCTTTGTCCTGACAGCTCGCGCCGTCACACTTGCCGTTGCATTTTTGCCAGGGAAACGTGATCGCCGGAATGCAAATCGGTTTGCAATCCACCGCGAAGCAATGCTTTGTCGTTTTGGATTTGCTCACCGATGGGAAGCATGGTTCCGAGCAATGAGGGCAGGGCGACCAGCGCGTGCGAGAGTGGTTATGGCCGTCCGCGGCCACGGCGAGCTGCCCCAAAGTGGCTGTCATCGCCAACGCCATCAACATCATCAAACGCATTGCCTTTGCTCCTGTCACGTGGACCCTCAAACTGTTATCGCATACTGATTATCGGCTCAGCAGTGCGGTTCCGATTGAGACGGAAATGCCGAGAATGATGGTTTCGGGTCTCACCGGAATCGTGTGATCGGCACGACCCGCAAAGATTGACATGAGCCAGGCATCGATCAACGGCGCAAAAAAGCCCGCTTCTTCGGCGGGGAAGAAGCGGGCTGGAGATGGCTGTGAATCGGCTTCTGAAAGCCCTTTCTAAACGTAGCCTAAACGGGTCTAAACGTTCTTCACGCTGGGGACTTCAAACCCTTCGGAGTTGGCGTCTTTGAGCAGAGCGTTTGCTTTCGCCGCGTGCTCGCCGACGTGCCGTTCCGTTTCGGGGTCGTAGGTCAACGTGGGACCAACAGTGTATTCCGCGCCGTCCTTGACGCCGACGCCTTTGTTCATGACTTCATGCAATCGCGTGAAGTGCTCGTGGGCGTCGGTGTTGTCGCCAAACTTGCCGGCCTTGGCATTGAACGGAACGGTCGAGCCGAGTCGATACGAGTTGTTCATCAAGTGGCCAAGCACACAACCGTAGTGAGCGTCCTCGGCAGTGCCGTTGGCCATCTCCGGTTTGCCGGCTCGGCAAGCCGCGATGAACGCGCCCCAGTTTCCGCCCGGCGTGACCTTGCCGTTGGGAATACTCAACTTGACTCCCGCCGACGAGCCTTTGCCGTAGTAGACTCCGCGAATGATCTTGCCGCCATCCTCAAAGTAGTACTCGTTCTCAACCTGACGTTGATATCCCTTGTAGTTCACGTTGCGAACGTTGAAGAAGCAATACTGACCATTCGGATACTCGGCCATGGCGAACATGGTGTTGGGAGTTTCGCCTTGATCGTCCCACTGGAATCGACCGCCGATCGCCATCACTCGAACGGGGTGAGTCTGATCTTTGTCGAGAGCCCATCGCGCGATGTCCAACTGGTGGGTGCCCTGGTTGTTGAGATCGCCGTTGCCGGTCTTCCAGAACCAGTGCCAGTTGTAATGCACAAAGTTGCCATGGTAGTCGTCGATCTGAGCCGGCCCTTTCCAGAGCGACCAATCGAGATTGCTAGGCGGCGCGCTCGTGCTCTTGTTACCGATACTGCCTCGAGGCTTGCAGCAGTACCCGTAGGAAATCTTGAGCTTGCCGAACTTGCCGGCTTGGATCTGCTCATGCAGTCCGGCAATCTTCGCATTGCTGCGACTTTGAGTTCCGTGTTGCACGACGACGCCATACTTCTTTTGAGCTTCCCAGGCCACACGTCCTTCTTCGACGTCGTGACTCATCGGCTTTTCGACATAAACGTGTTTGCCGGCTTGAGCAGCCCAAATCGTAATTAGCGAATGCCAGTGATTCGGCGTGGCGACCGAAATCGCATCGAGCGTCTTGTCGGCCAAAGCTTTGCGAACGTCGGCCACTCCCATGGGCTCCATCTTCCCTTTTGATTGCGACGCAACTCGCTTCAGCGCTCCATTGCGAACGTTCTCATCCGGATCGATCAGATACGCGATCTCGACATTCTCTTGACCCATCCAGCCGCCCATGTGCGACTTGCCGCGGCCATTGAGCCCGGCGACCGCGATTCGCAAGCGGTCATTGGCGCCAATCACACGACCGGACGCCTGAGTCCCCGCGAGAATCAAGCCTACGCCTGCGGCGCTTCCTTGAACGAACTTTCGTCGATCAATCCGTGCCATCGTCGCACCTCCAAAAACTGAGTGTGGGTCAATGCCTTTTATGGGCAAATGCTTGGTCCTGATGACCACTGAGTATACGCGGAATCGCTTGAGAAAGGAAAAACGGGCTCTCGAAAGAGTCGCCCGGCTCGCCAGAGCTGAAGTCATTGCTAGCTGGGGCAATTGTTGGGGAACTTTGCGGGTTAAGTAAAGTTGTACGATTTTGCGGGCGAAGAAAGGAGGTAAGGCGAACTCCTTCGTCCTCGTCTCCTTTTTCTTGGCTGGCAATTAAGGGCTGATGTGATGCAAAAACTGAGATGGAGCTTCGGGGGGTTTGCCATCTTGCTTTGGTGCCAAGCGACACTGTTCGCACAAGGCGATGGCGCCGCGGGCGAGCGTCTGGCGCCGAGCCAACGCTCTCGGTATTCCTTCCCGCCGCTGCGATCCGCCGAGAAACCGGACCAGGCCAATGGTGCTCAAGCGACTTCGCAACCCACCGACCATCGACTTCAATCCCCAGCCGGTCAGGCAGAGACAGACTCGCGCTACAGCCCGCGTCGTTCGAGTCCGCCGAACTTGTTGCGAAACGCGCCGCCTGCGCCCATTGTCTCGTCCGATTCACTTCGACATCGCCCAACAGGAGACGCGGCAAGCAGCGGTCAGCTCAACTCAGGTCAGCCCCACTACGGGCAACCTGTTTATGGTCAACCTGGCACTGGTCAACTTGGCACAATTCAGCCTTCGATCCCAACCGATCGCTCGGCCACAGCGCCAGGCGGCGCGAGCGGTTTTCGCTTCCCGCCGTTGAGGCAGACAGCCTCCGACGCAGCGCAGGCTCAACCTGCTCCATCCGCGTTACCTCCATCCACGTCGCGTCCATCGACATTGCCTCCAAGTCGTCGGCGGCTGCGAACAACAACTCCGCCCAATCCGCCCTCTGCAAATTGGCCGGGGCAAGGCATCAATGATCCGTCGCCGTCGCGATATTCCACACCAACGCCACAAGGTTCGGAATCACCTGCGCAGCCGACTCCGAAGAACCCCACGGCTGAAAACAGCGCCGGTTCGACGACTACGTCCAAACCATCATCCGAACCGCCCGCGCCGCCGCGCGATGCGGGCTCGACGCGCGAACCCGCCGTCGATCCGTCCGAGCCAACCGCCGAGTCGAGTCAGGCTGACGCCGAGACGCAAACGATCGAGGCGATGTTTGAGCCGCAGACGCCGGTTTCCGCGGAAGCGATCCGCGCTTTTCGCGAGCGTGTGTTGGCAGCGGAAGGTGTTAAAGACTCACAGAGAGAAGAGTATCTAAACAAACTCGACCGAGCCTTAGACGCTCTGTCGACGGCGGAGAAATACCGAGCCGCTGAAGAATCTTATCGGAAAGAGACGGCCTTGGCCCCGGTGCAGACGGAAGCGGCTCGCCAGCAACTCGCGACGCCGCTCCCTCCTGCCCCAACTCAGTCAAACGACGACGACATAGCTGCACTCGAACGCCATTCGGCCAAACTCGACCGGTTGGCAAACGAGTTGAAACGAGAAGTGAATCAACTGCAAAACCGTCTGGCGCGACAACACGAACTGACTCGACTTCAAACGGCGACTCAAGACTTGACCACACAAGTCGAGGGACAGCTAAGACAGATCGGTTCGGCCGAGCTATCAGCCGGGCCGGCGATGGAGATGATTGAAGCCAAGGCCAGCCTGCAGGCGCTGCGAGCCCAAGCGGAGATGCTGAACGCCGAGCAGGAGCGAAACGAAGCGACCACAGAATTACTCGATTTGCAAACCAAACAGGCTCGCCGCGAGGCCATTTTGGCCGACAAGATTTCCACAGATGTGCGAGAGCGGCTCAAGTCCCTTCGTTCCGCCGAATCAAACCGACTGGCGGCCGAAACCAAACGCGTTCTCAGCGAAACTCATCCGGCAATTCGATCCTTCGCGGAGGCCAACGCGCAATTGGCCCTCAAACTCGCTCAGCTGGACGAAGACACGGCGAAGGCGAAAACGCAAACAACAACGTACGACGACTTGTCAAAATCGCTCCGCCAGGAATTCAAAGAGCTCGCGGACAAAATCGAAGTCGCCGAAATGTCGCCTGGAATCGGCGTCCTGCTTCGGAAGCGAAGAGGTCAACTTCCGAATGCGACGGAAGTACGCCTGACCTCCGCTCAGACATCCAACGGAATCCATCAGGCTCGAGTTGAATCGTTGGAAATTCAGCACGATCGGACCTCTCTGGAAAACTTGGATGAAGCGACCGACGCAGCGGTTGCTGAAGTCATTCGGCAGGGCGGAGGCGATCGCTCTCAATTCGCGCCCGACGTGTTGCGAAAGCGGATTCGAGCATTGTTGGCGTCGCGACGCGACATGCTGGCTGACGCGCTGAGTCAATACGACAACTACTTGAATCAGTTGGGCGACTTGGAGATCAGTGCAAATCGCTTCGTTCAGGTCATTGAGCAATACGAAAAGTATGTTGACGAAAACGTCTTGTGGAGTCCCAGTATTGAGAGAATTAGAGTCGAAGATCTTCAGTCATCACGAGTGGCCGCAAGTTCGTTGCTGAGTTCGACTGAGTGGCGATCGATGGCGGAAGGCGTTGTCGACAACGCCTCGGCTCATCCGGCATTGAGTTTCGCGTTAGTGGGCGCGTGTTTCGCGCTTTACTTTTTCCGCCGTCGAATGCTGGCAAGATTGAAACGACTGGGCGAACAGGCCTCGGCGTCGCTGAGTTTGGTGCCGACGATTGAAGCGTTGGTCTTGACGTTGGGGCTCGCCGCCTTCGTTCCCGCGGTCATGTGGTGCGCCGGTTGGTGGTTGCGTACAAGCGGCGCCGGCTTGGCCGGTTCATTGGCTGTCGCATTGCAAACAATGGCGATCGGCTGTTTAGTTGGCGAGCTATTCCGTCAAATCTGTCGTCCCAACGGCCTCGCGGAAAAGCACTTTGAATGGCCCGAATCGTTCAACAACGCGTTTTACAGCCGGCTGAGATGGATGATGTATCTCGCTCTGCCCACGCTGTTTGCCACGTCGTTCTTCCGCGTTTACGACGATGGGCGTTGGAACGAATCGGTTGGCCGCCTCGCGTTTCTTTCCGGCCTGTGCCTGCTTGCCTGCTACCTGCACTTCGCCATGCGGCCGAATCGAGGCGCGTTGCAAGTGGCCTTTCGCGACGTGGTGGGCGGATGGTTCGGCCGCTTGCGTTACCTGTGGTACGCCCTCGCGGTCGGCTTGCCCGTGAGTTTCGCGATTCTGCTCAGCGCCGGCTATTCGTACACGGTCGATCAGTTGCTGGTTCGAGTTATGTTGTCACTGGGGCTAATCTTCGCCGCTCTCTTGGCTCAATCGCTGTCGTCGCGAGCCCTCGTGGTTGGCTGGCTCCGGCTCGCTCGAATTCGCAGAAACCTCGCGGCCCTGCGCGGCGAGTCGCCCGACGACGATGCGACCGGCGAAAGCGATGCCGACAATACGGATCGGGTGAGCGAGCAACTGAGACAATTCACGCGAGCCGCAGCGGTGCTGACTTTGTGCATCGCGGGCTGGTTCACATGGGTCGGCATCGTGCCCGCCGTTCAGGCAATGGATGTCACGCTTTGGACGACGACATCGACCTCGGCTTCGCCTGTGACTCTCGGCGACGGCGCGACCGAATTGAAGATCCGGAACATCGAGATACCAATTCGACTGTCGAACGTCTTGGCCGCGGTGATTACGCTGATGACCACGTTCGCCGCCGCCAAGTCGTTGCCGGGACTGCTCGAATTTGCGGTTGTCGGTCGACTGCCAATCGACCGCGGCGCGCGACATGCGATACTCATTATCAGTCGTTACGTCGCCACGTTGATCGGCTCCATTATCGCCTGCCGAATGATCGGCATGACTTGGTCGAGCGTACAATGGCTGGCCGCCGCCATGACGGTCGGCTTGGGCTTCGGTCTACAAGAGATTTTTGCGAATCTGGTTTCCGGCCTCATCATTCTCTTCGAACGACCTGTTCGGATCGGCGATCTCGTCACCGTAAACGGCACCACTGGGCGGGTAACACGCATGCAGATTCGAGCGACGACGATAACCGACTTTGATCGTCGCGAGTTGATTGTCCCGAACAAGAAGTTTATCACCGAGGACGTCGTCAACTGGACGCTATCCGATTCGATAACGCGAATGGTGATTGAAGTCGGCGTCGCCTACGACACCGACCCGAAAACGGCGCAAGACGTTCTGCTGCAAATCGCCAAGAAACATCCGCTCGTCTTGGAAGACCCCGAGCCGACGGCCGTATTCACCTCGTTTGGGTCGAGCACGCTGGACCTCGAACTGCGCGCCTACCTGGGAAGTCGCGAAGATTTTTCGCTACTGCAAAACGAACTCAATACAGAGATCCAACGCCAGTTCGTCGAACACGGAATCGACATCGCGTTCCCTCAACAAGACATCCGAATTCGCGCCGTCGACTATTCCATCGTGCAAAACGCTTCCGAGCATTCGGAGCATTCCGAGCAAACTCGAAGCGAAGCCAGTGACGATGGCCTGAGAAAATCGGCTTAGTCGCGCAGAAACGCGACGAGCGAGACGGACATCACTCTCTGAGACGATTCGCATCACTGGCGACCGGCAGGACGGCGCACTGAAACGGACGCTCGCGTTACGCGGCGATTCGTTTGCGACGAGGGAACCAGACTTCGCCGAGCACCGAGAGGGCGATGCGATCTTCCAGGTTCGGGCGGAAGATCGTCAACAGCAAGAGCGGCAGGAACCAACCCATGTAGAGTCCGCCGCCGAATCCGTGCCAGAACTGAGTGGCGACCATGACCGCGCAGGAGCAACTGATTAGGGTGCCGAGGTTCTTTTGGGCGGGCCAAATGGCGAGCGTGCTGATGATGCCCACAAACAGGGCCAACACCGGCACTCGATACCACGGATTCCAGCCGAGCCCCCACACGCCTTGCAGACCTTCGGTGAGTGGGAACCAAACGCCGAACATGGTTCGCAAGTGCGATAGAAACTCGGCGCCGCTGGAAGTCTTAAGCAGCAGCAATGCGATCAGCACGGCAAGCATGGACAGAACGCCGCCGAGAAAACGGCCGAGACCGCGCTGCCAGTAGAAGCTGATCCAAAGCGGTAGCAGGAAGAGCGGATAATAGTAGCAGCCCATTGCGAGGCCCAAGAACACGCCAGCCGTGGCCGGGCGCCGATAAAACACGACAGCCCACACCAACAAGGCAGCGGGGATACTGTGTTCAATATGGCCCGTCATTTGAGCCGTATAGGGAAGCATCAAGTATAAGGTCGCGGCGCCAATGCCCGTCCTCATGCTGTCGAAGTGACGATAGCCGACCGTTGCGATTCCTAACACGATGGCCAGGTGCGACATGATGGCGATGCAGCGTGCAGCGGTGACAAGCGCGCCGTTTCCACCAGTGTCAGCCGTAATGACGGGTCCGGTCACAACCTCTGGAGTTGAACCCGGCCCAATCTCGCTCGGCTCGTTGTCGGCCGAAGTCTCCGCCGGCTTGGTCTCCACGATGTCGTGAGTCAGCGGAGTCGTGGGAATCTGCGGGAACAACATCAACAGGATGTAGCCAGGTTGGCGTCCCGCAATTTCGCCGCCAGAATTCAACTCGGCTCGATCCTTGAGCGTCTCGGCCACCTGCACTTCGGTCTTGGTGGGCGGGTCGACTGGCGAGCTGGCGACAACGTTGGCCATCAAGAAAACAAATAGAGACACACAGATAAACGTCAATCCGCCTGCGCTCAAGTTGGGTTCGAGCAAGGGTCTGCGAACCATGTTCGGATCGACGAGCAAGCGAATGACCAGCAGCGCATTGATCACAATCAGCCAGACGAACCCGCTAAATTCGACCTCGCGCATTTCGCTACGCCTTGCGCGCAGAGCAACTAACTCGGCCGGCTCGGCCATGTCCTCCGTGGCGGTCTCCCAGTCGAATGATTTGGCGAAGTCAACGATTGCCGCATTCTCAACGCCAGTCGCCAGCACACGGCGTTGTTCAAGACGTCCGTAATAGACCAAGAGCAGCCCGGGCGCAAGGAGAATCAACAACACCAGGTCGAGATTGCGCATGCTCCAAAAGCGGTTGAACTTGAAGAACAAACCGAGCGAGAGCAACGAGGACAAGTAGACCCAGGTCGTCGGGTCGACTCGCTCGTAGTTAAACAGATATTCGCTCATTCGAAATGAGATCCAAGATAGCGCATACGTGTTCTCTCAAGATACGCGACGAGCCCTATATTTCAAGGTTCCACAAGAGGAAAACCAGCCCCGATCGCACATGACAGCCGCGACAATCGGTATAATTCGCCGACATTAACAGCGGCCTCTCCCGTTTTCGGGCCGAGACCGCAGCGGCCTGAGGGGCTCATGGCGATGTGTTCCCGCCGTCCGAGCATGTGATTCGCCACGCTAAAGAGAAGCGCTCGACTTCCAACAGGTGCCACCGTGACCGACTCGGTTTTCGACCGGATACAGGCGATGCTCACATCGCATCAGGCGCCTTTCGAAGTGCTCCGGCACGCACCGGTGTTTACGAGCCAAGAGGCGGCGGATGTGCGAGGCGTCCCGCTGAGCAGCGGCGCCAAGGCCCTGATCTGCAAAGCCGATCAGGAAATGGTGATGTTCGTCTTGCCAGCCAATTTGCGTCTCGCGAGCAAGTCAGTTCGCAAAGCCGCATCGCTGAAGAGCCTCCGCTTCGCAAGCCGCGACGAGGTCGCTGAGTTGACGGGGCTTCAACCTGGGTCGATACCACCTTTCGGCAGTCTGTTCGGGCTGCCGACCTGGTGCGACAGCCGTCTGGTAAACGAACCGACGATCAATTTCAACGCCGGCGACCATTCAATCTCGATCCAAATCGCCTTCGACGCCTATCGCGATGTCGAACAACCTCGCATGGGCGATTTCGCCGACGAGTCAAACTAGAACACGGATAGAAGCAAAGATGGCCGCCAACCAATATCAGACCGCATGCGTGCTTACGCTGACCTGCATGTTTCTTGTTGCGCCGACGTGCTTTCACGGCGAGTCGGCTCGAGCACAATCGATCGCGACGATTGCCGTTCGTATTCCGCCAGCGGGCGTCCAAGTCGACGCGGCTGAACTCAAGAGACTACAGAGTCGGCTCGATGCGGCCAAAAAGGACTTTCATACGAAGCCGATGCAAGCCGATCCGCTGGCCGCGGACATCGGCGCTCTGCTCAAAGCAGTCGACCTGGCGATCGTCAACGGTGAATTTTATTCGCCGAAAGACTTGAAAAAAGCGACGTCGGTTCTCGAAGAAGCCGAACGACGAATGGACCATTGCAAACAGGGCGATCATCCATGGGCGAAGCAGCACGGGCTTGTCGTGCGTGGATATCGATCGGCAATCGACAATTCCTATCAGCCGTACGGAATAGAAATCCCCGCCGGTCTGAAACTCAACAAGTCGGCGCCGAAAGTGCCTCTTTACGTTTGGCTCCACGGTCGCGGCGACAAAACGACTGATTTGCATTTCATCGATCAACGGCGGAACCGAGCGGGGCGAGTCAAAACGCCTGCCGCAATTGTTGTTCACCCGTTTGGAAGACACTGTATGGGTTTCAAGTCGGCTGGTGAAATCGATGTGCTCGATGTCGTCGAGGAGATGAAGCGGCACTACCCGATCGACGCCGACCGAGTTGTGCTGATGGGCTTCTCAATGGGCGGCGCGGGCGCTTGGCACATCGGCGCCCACTACGCCGACCAATGGGCGGCGGTCAGCCCCGGCGCCGGGTTTGCCGAGACAGCTCGTTACACTCGTTTGACGCCGGACAAGTTTCCGCCGTGGTATGAACAGAAACTCTGGGGGGCCTACGATGCTACTCTCTATGTCCGCAATCTCTTCAACATCCCCGTCACCGCCTATAGCGGCGAAGTCGATAAACAGATCCAAGCCGCGCGAGTCATGGAGGAGGCTTACCGTTCGCAGGGCAGAGTTTTGCCCCATTTGATCGGGCCGGGAATGGACCACAAGTATCATCCCGATACTCTCAAGGAACTTGTCCGACGGATGCAGGTCGCCGCCAAAAAGGGACGACCAACTTCGCCAAGCCGAGTCATGCTGCAAACGAGAACGCTTCGATACGCTCGCCAATATTGGGTCGAAGCACTTCGACTCACATCGCACTGGAACGACTCGCGTATCGACGCAACGATTGAAAACGACGAGATCGTCGTCAACACCGACAACGTCGAGGCGTTTCGGTTGACGCCCGATCGAAAACTTGGCGCGATGACCATCGTCGTCGACGGGTCACGTCTGACCGCGCCTTCTGCGGACGCGGAGAATGCGACGCTAGTTCGCAGCGACCGAAAGAGTGGCCGAAAATGGAAATGGATCGCTGACTGGAACGACAAACGACGTGCCAAGCGGCCCGGCCAGCAAGGCCCGATCGACGACGCGTTCTTGGGACCTTTCTTGATCGTCCGACCAACGAGAGCACAACCTGCCGCAGTCAAACGTTGGGTGAAGTTCGAAATCGATCATCTTCTCACGCGCTGGCGAACACTTTACCGAGGCCGGCCAATCATCAAGGACGATGTCGACGTGACCGAGCACGACCTGGCAACTCGCCACATCGTCGCCTTTGGCACGCCAGCCTCGAATCGACTGCTCGCCGAAGCCTTTCGACATAACGATCGCCCGCCGATCGGCTGGACTGAAAAACAAATCACGGTCGGCGACAAATCGTTCGACGCCGCCACCCACATGCCGTTGATGATCTACCCAAACCCACTCAGCCCCAAGCATTATCTGATCGTCAACAGCGGGCCCACCCACCGCGAAGGCCACGACCGGACGAATTCACTGCAAAACCCGAAACTACCCGATTGGGCTGTGATCGATATGCGACAGAATCCCTCGGACACCGCGGCCGGACGCGTCGCCGCCGCCAATTTCTTCGACGAAAACTGGCGTCTCAAACCAGCGAATGCCCGATAGTGCTGCGTTACAGCTTGGAATTGGGATCGACAATGCGTTTGGTCAACGCCCGCCACGGCGAATCGGGTGCGCCACCCTAAAACTAAGGCGTAACGCAGCACTAGTACGTCATCCCACAAGTTTCTGCCGGTAGAGTTCAGGGAAGACTCGGCGG
>CAZMNY010000070.1:0-15993 GCA_964567745.1 uncultured Pirellulaceae bacterium
ATTCGCCGTGGCGGGCGTTGACCAAACGAATTGTCGATCCCAATTCCAAGCTGTGACGCAGCACTAGGGGGCAGATTAGGGATCATCGCCCCAAGGAGACCTCATCATGATCCCCTTGCAGTTGCCGTAGTCCGCCCTAGCGCCTTGAGTGAACAAGCAATACGTTTTCGTTTCACTCGCGCCGTTTTCCTCGGCCCATCGCCGGGCCGCAAATAGAGATCGCCCGCTGCGAATCTGATCGTCAACGATCAATACGCGTTGCCCGCTCACATCGCCAGTTTGCGAGGAAGTGATCTGCGCTGAGGTAAAGTACTTGACGATCACAGCGAGAAACGCGCTACCCATGAGCGGAGCGTAGTGGTTCACGTCGATATACTCGACCCGCTCAACTTCCAGTTGGTCGGCAACGTACTTGGCGATAAAGGCACCCCCGCTTTTGACGCCCACGACAACCTGGGGAGAAAAACCGGCGCCCGCAATCTCCGCGCAGTCGCGCTGCATCATGGCTTCCAGTTCCGACCAACTGTGAGGCCGCTGAAAACGCCAGTCCGAATCTCCACAGATGGCGTCGAGAACGGCAAACGCCAGCCAGTCAACGAATAGCAGGATTCCGCGCTTGCGGCCCACTTTTCGCGCCAACTCGTCGCGAAGCTGATCATCAAACCAATCGGGCAAATCCAATGACGGGTATGCCTCACTTAGCTCGCCTGAGCTTGATGGATTAATTGAGTTGGATGGCATTTCAGATCATTTTACTGGAGGATTACTTAGGCGAAACTCGCATCGTCAAGCGACTCGGTCGATCCGCAACAGCCTACAAAACTCGCGAAGCATTTGCCAAAATCGGCGGTGCTGGGAACGGCGGAACGACGCGGACGGTCGGTTATTGGCCTCCTCACAGCCGAATTGGCGAATCCCAATACAAGAATTAACTCGACGCGAACTCCTCCCTTGCGTTATCTTGATTGGCGATTCTCAACGGGCGATTCGTGATTTTCTATTCCCTGGCGCGCAACCATCCGATTGTATGCGACAGGGGCCGACGCGTGATTTCCGCGACATAGGCAACTTGAGCAGTGCAAGGATTCCCAATGAACACGATGGAACTGAATCGACGCCAGGCACTCGTCGCGGGAGGCATGGGGGCGTTATCGCTTGGCATGCCAGGCATGGTCATGGGTGCGGACAAGCTGGACTCCAGCGGCAAAGCGGTTCGGTCTGCAAAGTCGTGCATCTTCGTCTTGCTTTGCGGCGGCCCGAGCCATGTCGACACCTGGGACATGAAACCCAAAGCGCCTGAATCGATTCGCGGACCGTACAAACCGATCTCGACTCGCGTGCCCGGCATGCGGATCAACGAGATGCATACCAAGCTGTCGAAGTTGACAGACCAATTCACGCTCATCAACTCAATGACTCACCCTGGCGGCATCAGCAATCACTTTGACGCGATGCACAATTTGCTCAGCGGCCAGTCGGACAAGCGAGTGGCGCAGGGCGTGACGAATGACCAACCCTACATCGGCTCGTTCGTCGCCAAACACAACCCGAGTACTCGCAACATCGTCTCCAACGCCTGGCTGATCAAGTGCGTCGGTCCGCCGGTCTTTTGCGCGCCGAACATCGGCATCGGCGGATACCTCGGCTCCGCCTACGCGCCGGTCTTTGTCGGCTCGGCCAACAATCATCCGGCGATGGATAATTTCAAGCCGCCTCAGATTTATGACCTGGGCGACCAAAAGCGGCTCGACAAGCGGCGCGAATTGCTCGGCGATATCGAAAGCAAGGCGCTCGCCAAAGATGCGGTCGGCAAAGACTGGGCGGACCTTCGTGAAAAGGGTTACGACGCCATGACGCGCCCAGAAGGTCGCGAGGCGTTTGATTTGAGTCGTGAGCCGACGAAGCTGCGAGAACGTTACGGTCGCCACCCGCTCGGACAAAACCTGTTGTTGGCTCGCCGCATGGTGGAAGCGGGCGTGCGGTTCGTCACGGTCAATGGTTGGACCGGCCAAGCGCCTCACGATCGCAAGGGACCGCCTAGCAGCAGCTGGGACATGCACGGCGGCAACATGGGGATGGGCAACGCGTTCGGCACCGGTTCGTACGGCATGGGATTCTGTCTCCCTCGGCTCGACCAAGCCCTCTCCGGACTATTCCTCGACCTGCAAGAGCGCGGCATGATGGACGACACCTTGGTCGTTGTTACCGGTGAATTCGGTCGCACGCCAAAAGTTCTGACTCAGCAGCCGCCCGGGCGCCAACATTGGCCCAAGTGCTTCTCGAGCATCCTCGCCGGCTGCGGGATTGGCGGCGGTCATGTGTATGGCAAGTCCGACCGACAGGGCACCTATGTGACCAACAATCCAATTCGGCCAGAGGAATTGGCCGCCACGGTTTACCACGCACTCGACATCCCGCTCAACGAGCCTCAAAACAACACCGGCATCTTCCGACCTCTCACGACCGGCAAGCCTGTGATGGAATTGTTTGGGTAGGCGGAGTCCAAAACGTGAGACGATCCCGACGGTTTCAAGTTGCACTTCGCTCGCTTCTTGGCTCTGCGATGCTTGTCAACGTCCTCTTTGGCGTCTGGGCCTTGACGAAATCTGTCGGCGCTTCGGCAAGACGCGAACAGCGACTCGTAGCATTGGTTTCCCAAGGGAGCACCCCCTTAACCAATGGCCCGGAGCGCGACGACTATTTTCGCTCCGGCCGCCGTCATTACATCGCCAAAGCCGATGTCCCGTTTCCTCGCGTCGTCCATATTACCGAACACGCGATACGCAACGAAAACGGAACTCAGTATTATGCGCAAACCGATCTCGGCGTTATTTGGCTTGGTCTCACGTCTTATGAATGGGACGCCTACCAAGTGGAATGGTCGGAACCGCTGCAGTGAATTGACCGGACAGAGACGACTGCTTCGAAAGTAAGAAGACGTCACCCACTGGCGAGTTGACTACCGGGGCAAAAATGAAGAACCGACGAATAGCCAAACTGAGACCGGATGTCGAACTTCACGACATCGCCTTTATCAAGTAGGACCGAGCCCCTCCCTGGAAGCGCGGGCGAGTTCCATCAACGACCGCCGCCGGTCTTCTTTGCGGGCGATTTGTCGATAGAGCCCGTGTCGATGAGCGTCGTTTTCGTCGACTCCGTTTCGGCAGTTTTGCCGTCCTCTGGCGCTGACAAGACGACAAACGTATTCAACGGGGCGGGGCCGCCAGTGATGTTCACGATTCGCTGGTCGCCCGGTCTCAATGTGACGACTTGATCGAGCGAGTAGCCGGCGCACGCGTCAATCTCGATGCGATAGAGTTCCTCGCACCTGGAGTAGTGAGCGTAGATGATGAATCCGCCCTGTTTCGAAGAGTAGAGTCGCTGTGACTCGTCAGTGAGATTAATCCATGACGAGTGTTGCTCCGCGTAGAACGAACCGGCTCTGGCCAATTCGTCATAGACCCAGTCTTCGATACGTTTATCGTCGACCTTGCCCGGCTTGAGGCCGAAGACGACTTTCGCCCGAACGGGCTTCGAACCGCCATACGCTTTGCCTTTAGCTGCGTCGTCCTTAGCCGAACGCAATCGACTCACCGTGACGATCCACCGCTCCTTAATCTCGACGCCGCGGCGCCGTTCAAGACTCCCCTCAACAAAGACCTTCTTGCCCGACAGCAACTTGGCGGCCTTGCGAAACCTGTCACGCTTGCCGAGGTTCAATTCCCAAGTAATCCCTTTGGCCGTAATCGTTGTCCCGGTCGACTCGCCGCCAATCGCTCCGACGCCAGTTCGCAAGTCACCAACGACGCGAACCGCAATAAGATCCTCGGCGCGGGCAAACGAGCCAGTAAGCGTGGTCAACAAGCACAACGCGGCGACGAAGCGAATAATCATGTCTTGTGCGGCTCCGTTTCTACAGCTGACAGTAGTTGCGATGTTCAATACGATTTCGTCTTTCCCTGAGCCTCATCGCCATGCCCAGTCGCAAGCAACTTTGGACTGACCTGATCGGCGCGACAACAGCTGAACTTCTCATTCGGCTCGCATGCCTGGGGCTCATCAGCGGTTTCGTTTGCGTTCAAGCGATTCAACATTCGACAATCAGCAGCCAAGCCGAAATGGACGCCGCTGCTATGAGGCGTGTTCAACAAGCGACTCAGTGCCAACAGGAGTAGCCGCTGCTCGTCCTTTGCGGCGAGTTGATGGCTCGCGGCGCATATATCGCACGCGATTCATAACTGTGGTGTGACGCGCACCCAAACCAGCGGCTGGAACGATTCGAAGTATTGTTCGCGAACGACGGTCGGCTTCTTCATCTTGAGGTTAAACGAGAACATCGTCAAGACGTATGGACCACCCAAGTCGTACACAAACGAGGCGCCGTCAGGGCTGAAACCGCCGAATGAACGAAACTGAATCGGCGTCTTCCACTGGGCGACAATTTCTGACTTGCCCGAGGCGGGGGAAAACGCCTCGACTGCTGTTGGCCCGACGACACCGACGCGGCCATCAGGCATGAAGCCGAAGCCAAGTTTCTTGAGGTCCACGAATTGAGTTAACTTCTTCTCGCCGGAAAAGTCGGCGTTGGCGACGTACACGTGGTGCACGCCCGAGGAAAAGTTGTCGACTCGCGAGTACTTCGAATAGCTGATCTTCGTCCCATCCCGGTTGAACTGAATGCCGTCGGCTTGGTTAACGCCCGTTAACTTGGTCTTCGTCACTTTCCTTGTCGCCAAGTCGAGACTGCAAATCTCGCCTGCCGCGTTGGCGAAGACCAGCTGCTTTTTATTCGGTGAAAACGCAAACGTCGTCAACTGGCGATCGCCCAAAACTTTCGCATCCGCCAGCGGCCCTTTCGTCAAGGATAGGGTGAGCGTCCCGCCGTCGGGGCCCAATAATGTCAGCCGGTCATGCTCTCGCTTGAGTGTGACGGTTTGCCCTATCGGTCGCACTTGTCCCTTCTTGGCCAGATCGATCTTCCGCGTCTTGGCGCCGTTGGCGTCGTGCAGGCACCACTGCAGGTTCGATATGGAGATGCCGAACATCGGTGCTGCATTGGCATCCTGAACCGATTCGGCAAACAACAACGCGTATCGTGTTGCCGGCTGGCGTTCTTTGTCGGCCGCAGAGGAGCTTGGGGAGGCAGCAAGACCAACGGCCGCCGCCAGAAATACGAACACTGCTGCTTTAGATCGGTATTGATTCACTTTCGTCATCCTTTGCTTGCGGCAGTGTTGCCATTATTGTCTAGAGCAACAACGACGGACCGAAGACAATATTAGGAAAAAACCGTCTATTCACGTAGTTTGTGCGATAGGCTCGCTGAGGGTGCCGAGGCGTATTTCTTCGCATCGAACTTTCCCCTTCGCTTCAGCCGAGTAAAACACTCGATTCTGCCTTGTTCGCAACTGCTTGAGCACATCTGAGGCAAGCTGACGTGACCGCGACTCGCAACATCACAACCCTACTTTTTGACGACGTCGAAGTGCTGGACTTCTGCGGCCCGTTCGAGGTCTTCTCGGTCGCAAACCATCAATCTGAAGCCGCTGTCCTCAACGTTGTTACAGTCGCCGAACAAACGCCGATCAAAGCGGGGCACGGACTGTCGGTGAATCCCGACTACATCCTCGGCACCGAGCCAACATCGGACCTGCTGCTCGTACCAGGCGGCCTCGGCTCGCGTAAACAAATCAAAAACAGTCGCCTGATTGATTGGATTAGACGTTCGTCCGACCAAGCCGAACTCGTCATGTCCGTCTGCACTGGAGCATTACTACTCGGCCAGGCAGGCTTGCTGAACGGCCTCGATACGACAACCCATCACGTCGCTTACGACTTGTTGCGAGACATTGCCCATGAGGCGACGGTTCACGAGGATCGGCGCTTTATCGACAATGGCAAGATCGTTACGTCGGCTGGAATCACCGCGGTAATCGACATGAGCCTTCACGTCGTCGGCCGACCATTGGGTGAGAAGATTGCGCTCGCGACCGCTCGCCATATGGAATACCCTTGGCGGCCGGAATGATCGAGGGGCTTGGCGTCGAAAAGCGAGTTCAGCGTGAGGCCGACGAGCTAGAGTCTCGAGGCGGCAGCCGGCGCAGATAGACGGTGTGATAGACCGTACCGTTAGACACAAGCCTAACGGCGCGTCGATCGGGAACGCCGGATGTGCTTCCACCTTGAGGTAAAGAGAGCGGCGCGGCTTCGCCTTGCCAAAGCAGATGCAGTTTTCCGTTTAGCCTCACGGCAATCCTCGCTCGTCACGCGGACCATCGCGTGACGGATCGGTGCTCTCGGCAATTTCGCTGCCGCCAACTGGATGACCGTCGTTGCCTCGAGTGAGTACGAAAACAACGATTGCGGCGAACAGAAGCAGAACAACCGTTGCCGCTGCTCCAAGAGCAACTGTGTTTGAGCACACGGGGGCTTGCGTTTCGCGCGACGCTTTACCGAAACAGCAGCGAATGACTGTGGCGTGCTCGTCGAAGGGACGACCTGCGGAACTGGCGTCGGAGCGGACGCGACTGGCTGTGTTGTCGAAGCTGAGTCGGCCCCGCCCAACTGTCTCCGCAACTGTCGGCCATATGCATCGCGTTTCGCCGGGTCAAGCAAGCAGACTCCAGCAGCGGAAACATCGTTGAGAAGCCGGTGAGCTAATGCCGCTCGCGGACCGGTTTGGTAGTTCCGCAAATGAGCCATGTGGCTGTCCGCGGCGCTCTCAATCACATCCGCGTCGCCCGCAAACACATTGATGCCCGGTAGCGGTTCGGCGACTGCTCAGCTGGGGAATCCCCAACCACTAGTGGTACGCATCAAATTGGTCAGACACTTACGGTTCCTCGCTCACATGCCCATTCCCGGCGCCGCACAACTCACCGCAAAGCCCGAAGTCGACAATCATACCGACCTGCCCTCTCAAATTCCACCAACGGGTCCGCTACATCGCCCCGCGCATTCCTCCGGTCACGCTTTTACTTCGCCTCGTCACTTTCCTCACGACCTAACACGAGTTTGGCAATTCGGGAAGAAACGGCAGCAGGCTGTACTCTCTCGCTGTTGGCCAAGACGACGATGGTGAGTTTCGAATCGGGGTAGTAGACCAGTGAGCTACGGAATCCGTTTATGCCGCCTTCATGTCCGATCGTCGGTCGTCCCTTTTGGGTGCGCAACGCGGCGCCGAGTCCGTAGTTGATCGGCATGCCGCTTGCGAGCACGCCTGGCGTCGTCATTTGTTGATACGACGCTTTGCTCAGCAAGCGATGATTGACCAAAGCCTGCTGCCACAAGACAAGATCCTCGGCGGTCGAGGCCAGGGCACCGGCTGCGAATGGCTGGGTCATGCTAAGGTAACGAGCGTTCTTGAGTGCTCCATCCCATCGCGTGTACCCCTGTGATCGTCCCGGAATAATCTTCGCGCTACGGTCGTAATACGTGTGCTCGAGACCCAGTATGGAGAAAACCTCATCCTGCAAGAATGATTCATACTTCTTGCCCGAGATATTTTCGATCACCATTCCAAGTAGATAGAAGCCGGAATTGCAGTACACGTATTTCGTCCCGGGCTTGAACGCCAACGGCCGATCGGCAAATCGAGCCAGGATGTCCTTGTGTGCAACGTCTTTTCGCATGAGTTCGCGATAGGACGGGAGACCGGTAAAGCTCTTGATTCCCGAGGTGTGCTGGAGCAAGTGCCGCAGGGTCACGACGTGCTTCTTTTCGGGCCACGCGGGCACGTGCTTCGATAGAGCATCATCGAGTTTGAGTTTTCCGTTCTCGGCCAGCAACAGGATCGCGGCGGCCGTGAACTGTTTTGTAATGGAGCCGATTCGATAAACCGTCTTGGGTGTCGCAGCCGATTGAAGTTCGACATTCGCGAACCCAAATCCTCCTGAAAAGAGAATCGAGTCGCCCTGCGCCACAGCGATGCTCAACCCGACCGTCTCATCTGACTTGACCGCCGTTTCGCCGATTTCTTCGATCAACTTCTTGATCTGATCGGGCGGCGACGCCCAGACGCAACTGGCGGACGCGAAGATACAAAAGAACAGAACACGTGCGCCCATGTGCAAATTCCTTAGGTTCCGATCACGGTGAACGTGACCTGCTATTTCTCGGTCAACTTCTCGCGAATGAACTCAGTCGACCGTTTGAAAGCCTGCTCAATTAGCTTCTTGTCGCCGCCCCAAAGGCTGTGTCCACCCTTTTCGATGGTGATGAGTTCGCTGGAGACACCGAGTCGCTTCAACTTGCGGTCCATCGCCATCGATTGCGAGACGGGTACGTCCTTATCGGCGGTGCCGTGTAAAAACAATGTCGGCGGATACTTCGCCGAGAGATTACGGATCGGGCAGTACGGCGTAATCTTGGCTCGGTCGGTTGCCGGATCGAAGCCTCCAACCGCGTTGATCCAGCGGCCCGTCTGCTTTAAGTAGAGAAAGAATGTGGATCGGCCGCGGCCATTCTTCATGTCGGGGCTTGTCAGGGGCTTTGAGCCGATCCCGGACCAGGCAACTTTCTTGTCGATCAGTTTACCCTTGCGGTACGCCTCGCTGGGCTTTGTCGTCCACTCGCCATCGACATCTCCGAACCCCCAATACGAGACGATCGCAGTGGGCGGCGGCGCGGCGATTCCACTCATCAGCGCCAAGTAACCTCCGGCCGACGCGCCGGCGACCACAACCCTCGAAGGATCGGCCTGAAACATGTTCGGCCCCGATCGCCGCACCCAACGCATGCCATCGTTCAGGTCAGCGATAATTCCCGGCAGTTGTGTTTCGGGGGCCAATCGATAGCCGAGCGAGACGAGCACGAACCGATGCTCTTTGGCCAAGTCGAGCAACTGTTTCGGCACGCCAGCGCGGCTGCCCATGATCAAAGCGCCGCCGTGAAGCCAGACGATAACCGGGCTCTTCCCTGCGTCCTCATGCCGATAAACATCAGCTCGAATCTCTAGCTTCTCAACTCTCTTGTACGTGTAGGTCCGTTTCGAAAACGCCGCGGGGCCGTCCGCGGCGAATAATTGCCCGGCTGTGAATTGACCGGCAAACATGAGGGCAGCAAGAAACCGGATCACGAGACGCTGCGAATTGAGACGGCCGTTCAATGATACCTCTTCCCTGGTGTTCAATTCGGTCGACAGTGTGAGTCGTTTCGACCGAGAGACACGTTTCGCACGTAATCGCGACAGTGCCTGAACGGTCTCGGTTCAACGAGCGGGCAATTCGAATACGGCAAACACCGGCCGGTGGTCGGACGCCATCGCCTCGGGCACAACTTCCGTGCGTGCAACGCGGAAGCTCGCTTTGGGCCGGAAAAAGATGTAGTCGATCCGAGACCTCGGCTTCGTCGAAGGCGCGGTGGGCGAAGCCTGCTCGTCTATCGCGTTGGACCATCGCTTCAGCAACTCCGCAATCGGCTCCGAATCGGGAACCGCGTTCATGTCTCCCGCAAGAATAGTCGGTACGAGATTGTTTTGGCCAAAATGCCGGTTGATCGCTTTGGCTTCCGCAAGCCGATCTTCGGCCACGTTGTGTTGAAAGTGGGTGCTGATGAATCGCAGCTTTTCACCTCGTCGATCATGGACCGTCACGGCAATCGCGCCGCGTGGATAGGTCACTCGTTTCGGAGTGCTCTCGGTGTAGGGAAGCGGCTGAATATGAACGTCGAGAATCGGGAGATTGGTCAGCACCGCGTTCCCATAAAGCCCGCCCTCGTAGTGCTGAGTCGGCCCGTAGCGGACGGCCATTCCGGTCAACTCGCCGAGTCGCCTCGCCTGATGCACTCGCCCAGAACGCTTCACGCCGACATCCACTTCCTGCAGCGCGACTAGGTCAGGCTTCATCTTCTTAATGACCGTGGCAAGACGCTCGACATCATACTTTCCGTCATTCCCCTGGCCGTAGTGAATGTTGTAACAAAGCACTCGCAGCTGCGTCGACTCATCGGCGGTCGACTGCCCGCAAAGGAAAAACAAAGACGCGACAAGAGCGAGAATGGCCTGTTTCATTTTCGGCGTATCTTCTGAGCGAGACGAGTTGCCAAGGTAAGGCGTCGACTCGAAGCGGCCGACGATCGCAGCAGATAGTTTACACCATATCTCAGAGCACAGAGAATCCGTGGGCATCAAGCCGGCCCAAGAGAAACGCTGGCCATTTCGCGTTTAGAGTTTCGCGTTTAGAGAATGAGCTCAACGAAGGATTACCGAGAGGTCGCGTTAACGATTACGGCCGTCCGTATCGGCAAACCGAGTTTGCCAACCGTCGACTGGCCCCATTGTCTCAAGCGAGACTCCGGCGCCGTTCACTAGCCGGTCACCCGACATCGCTACCTTAGGGCCGTCATGTACTCCCGATAGGCAGTTGAGCCCACTCTCAAAACATGTTACGTACAGAAAGTCTCCGACCTGATTGCTCAGGTCGGAGACGATTCCATTACAGCAAGTTGACAATCCGATCGGCCAAGCCGTTTTCGCCCAAGACGACGTTGAGCTTGCCATCGCTGGCGATGCTCTGCAGGACTTCGAGCTCCCGCAATCGCATGAGCGTCGGATTGTCGGCGAGCAGCTTGGCCGTATTGGCCTGGCTGCGAGTCGCGGCCGTTTCTTCGCGCCGAGCGATCAAGTTGGCCTCGGCGGCCTTCTTTGCCTCGGTCACACGGTTCATCAGATCCTTCATGTCGCCCGGCAAGATGACGTCGCGGACGCCAACCGAAACAACCTCCAGACCCAATTCACCAGCTCGGCCAACAATCTGCTCCTCAACCTCGCGGGCAATCACGTCCTTGTCGCCCAAGAACGAGTCGAGGTCGCGAACACCAACGACGGCTCGCAACGCGAGCTGAGCTTCGCGGTACAGAGCCTGCTTGGCATCGTCGGACGCGGTGACAGCCCGACGCGCGGCGACGACTCGGTATCCAACCATCGCGTTCAGTCGAAGAGTGACCTTGTCGGCCGTCATGATCTCCTGACCGCCGACCTCGATCAACGATTCGCGCGTGTCGATTTCGACGACCTTCGCGTCCGCTGAACCTCGCCAGAAAGCGTAAAGCCCCGGCGACAGCGTTTCGACGTAGCGACCGTCCTGAAACAAGACACCGACCTGGTTGCGCTCGATGGCACAGACGTCGAGCATTCGATCCGCGAGCGGCGATCGCGCGATCAGCTTCAAGTCGCCGTGCTCGAAGCGAACGCTGCGCGCATCGACAACTTCGACCTTCACCTGCTTGTGCCCTGACCAGTATGCGTAGAGCCCTGGCGACACGATGTGGCTGAACCTACCGTCGATCCAAACCAGCGCTCGTTCGTGATCCTTCAAGTCGATGACCTCGCCTTGCCCAGCCAAAGCGCCCGACTTGACGATCACATCGATCTTCGCGTGGACCAGCCATGGGGCACGTCGCGAAACGACCTCGACGTCCACTTGCAGCAGAGGATCGAACAGCAAGTGAGAACCTGGGCGGAGCAATCCGTTGAACTCTCCGCGGCGGAAGTAGAGCCCCATTTCGTAACTGCGAATCTTAACGTGCTTGATGAATCTCATTTCCGCCCTCTCCTTGTCTGCCGACTCGCAATCGAACGAGCGGCGCTACTCTGTTTGCTATCGATGAAATGTGTTGACTTCAACAAAAAGTACCCTCGGGAGAACGGCGAGCTGGCTCGATCACACTTATTGAGCGCGGAGTGCGGCTTGAGCAATGACTTGTCGAAGGCACAGAGGCAGCCTCATCCTGCCGTTCGCCCAGCGGTCGACCCGAGGACGCAACGAGCAGTTGTTGGCTACCCTTCGCCAGTGATTTGTTAAGGCGGTATCCGCGCACTACAGGGCGCTCCTGAGCGCTGCTGCCGTCGAACCGGCCGCGCTTACGCGCGAGATCGAAATCAACGACGGCCGACCAAACTAACTTTCGTCTCCCTCGGGCTTCATGGTGCGCTTTTCAGCGCGTTGGTTCACAACCAACTCTTGGTACGGGACTCGAACCCGTGACTGCCAGATTAACAATCTGGTGCTCTACCCATTGAGCTAACCACCCCGCGACACAGCGCGATCAGAACCCATCCACGGAACATGCGTCAGGAACACCATCGGGGCCTGAGCGCGCCGCTGGACACGCCGCGTCAACGGTCCTTGCTTACTAAGAGACGCCGATGGGAATCGAACCCATTTCAACTGCTTTGCAGGCAGCCGCCTAACCATCTGGCTCCAGCGTCATGTCGCCCATCGCGCACGCGTTGGGCTCTGAGTCAATTATGTTGCCGAGACAGACTCACTCGTCCCTAAAAGTAGTGATCGCGTTCCGACCCATCAAAAGCGGCCCGATTTGAGGCAACACTTTTTGAGTCGCTTGTTACTGCCGCAGGGGCAAAGGTCGTTACGACCAAGCTTTTCCTCGAGCAACTTGTCGTCGCCGACGATCCGCACGCCTCGCTTGACTTGCGTCTCGGATGGGAACCCCTTTCGTCGCTTACTCATCGTCTCGAAAAAAGGGCTGATCGTTGATGTTGATCTCGAACATGGGTCACCTCCGTTGTCTCGTGGCGCGTCGATAAGCGTCCTCGCCAGGAATTGAACCTGGTCCTCGACCTTCGCAGAGTCGCGTGCGAATCCAGCACACTCCAAGGACGAATTTTTTTGGCTCTCGCCAAGTAGCCCGCCGAGGAATCGAACCCCGTCTTGCAGATTCGAAATCTGCCGTGCGTTCCAACACACTCGCAGGCCCCGTTTTCTCTTAATAGCTCGTCCAGGAATCGAACCTGGTCCGACAGCTTCGGAAGCTGTTATGCGATCCAGCACACCCACGAGCCGCAGCTTGAGCTCGTTCGAGCAAGCTCGAGCGCCCCAACCTGGAATCGAACCAGGACCAAAACTTTAGGAGAGTCTTGTGCTGTCCGTTACACCATCGGGACGGAAGGGGTATCTGACGGGAGTCGAACCCGTACCTTCTGCTTCACAGGCAGACATGCAGAACCGCTACACCACAGACACCAAAGTTGCCGGCGCGACGACGCACCAGAATCACGTCGGAAGGAGCACTCGCGTGGACCCTCGGCCGATTACTCTCATTCGCTTGAAGTGATCCCGGGTGGAATCGAACCACCACTTTCCTGGATGTCGGCCAGGCGTCTTTGCCGTTGGACCACGGGACCGTTTCGTGCTGCGATCTCATGCCCCGGAGAACGACCTCGTTCCCGAGTCGACCGCAGCAAGTTGCAGGTCTCGGTATCGAACCGAGCGAGCCGGCCGTATGAAAGCCGGTGGGACACCTGTCTCACCTGTAATGTTTTTCCGCCACGCAACATTCCTTCTGAGTAGCCAAGGCGAGAGTTGAACTCGCACGCCCTTGCGGGCACGACGTTCTGAGCGTCGCGCGTCTTCCTGTTCCGCCACTTGGCTGAGTTAATTCGATTTAACGAGTGACTCGTATGGGAATCGAACCCATGCTTCGAGCATGAGGGCCTCGGGTCCTGCCGTTAGACGAACGATCCGTGTGAGTGCGCCGGGACGGAGTCGAACCGCCAATGCTCGAGAGCGGGTGGGCTACAACCACCGGGGCTCGCCAATGCCTAGCCGACGCGTGTTGTTTCTGGTTCTAGTAGCGCGGGTGGGAGTCGAACCCATCTCGGCACAACCGCGGCTTTGTGCTGCGGCTGAGGGATTTCAATGAGTAGCCAAGGGGAGACTTGCACTCCCACGCCCAAACGGGCACGACGTTTTGAGTGTCGCGTGTCTGCTAATTCCACCACTCGGCCAAAAAAAACCCGGTGTCCTGCGACACCGGGTTTTGCGGTCCAACAAACCATACACCCAATGTCACAAGCGAAGCGGATACAAACTCAGCGTGGACGCCAGCCTTTCGGTGGCGTCGTTACGACCGAGCAAGTTGTCTGCCAAGCTTCGTGTATGTAGGTGCATGTCTGAATTACCGTCAAAACCCCAATCAATCACTTTGGCGTCGCCTCGAACACCTGAGCGACATCAAATTAGACGAACGAACCGCGAAAAGGTTCACATTGAATGATGCTCCGAGAGGGCGATTTATTTCCAACCGACTCAGGAATTTCCGGATTCGAGACAGCGGAGGAAGGCAAGCAACGGTGCGGTTTTGAGTAGCGGGTAGGCGGGTCGCTCCCGCCGCATGGCCGCTGAGCCGAGGGGAGGTGTCCTTCGCCCCGAGGCTCAGAGGCCAGCCCACCAACAAGGAAGGACAACATGAAACGAGGAAGAAGACCAAAAGATCGGCACGTCCGACGGCTCAGGCGAGGCGTTGCGAGCACATGCATCCGCGACTTTGACGAGATCCAACCAGGCGACAAGGTGGTGCTTTGTTGTCGTGTGTCATGGTGCGATCAACGACGAAATGGCAATGATGCCGATCAGGCGGCGGACCTTGAAAATCGAGTGGTTCGTCGCGGTGCCGAAGTGGTGGGCGTCGTGCGGCATGTTGGGCGAGGCGATAGGCCCTGGCTTTGGCTCTTGGAAGCGGCAGTCACCGCCAACGAACACGGAGCTAAGTTGGTAGCCGAATCGACGAGCCGCTTCATCCGCCACCCCGAGTATCACAGTTCGCAGCGTCCGCAACTCCAGCCAAGAGCGGCCGACTTGGAGTGGTTGCGATTCTGCACCCAGGGCGTGACGTTGACAACGGTGCTGCATCCCGATTCTTCGTGGACGCAAGAACGTGCCCACCAAGCAGCACGAGGGCAACGCCGAAAAAAAGACAAAGGCGGCCGCCCACGCAAGGCGAAGCCTGCCTACAAAAAGCGAAGGCGACTCGAGCTATTGCCCGAGGTCAAGCGTCTCAAGCTGCAAGGATTAAGCAACCGAGAGATTGGAAGGCGGCTGGGTACGGACGAGAAAAACGTGCGGAGATGGGGTGCGGCATTTTTGCGGCACGAGACGCCCCGCGATGCCGATTGACCCAATGAATACGGGTAGTTGCGGCACGCCGGGCCAAATGACGTGGGGAGCAAAAGGGTTACTGCACACCCGGCCCAGCAACCCCATCGCCGCCAGTCAATCCCCATCCACAGTCCTGGCCCCCCAGTTGTCGTCAAACCAGATGCGGGGCACGCCCACACGCTTGGCTGCGGCTTCAAGCACTTCCTGGAATTCGTAGAACTTGTCCGCCGAGTCGATCTCCTTGATCTTGCGGCATGGCGTAGCGACCTCTAACGCACGCAGCCTATCAATCACGATGCCGTCGATCGGGACGTGGAGGCTCGGGGCGATTGCCTTGGCTTCGCGGTCCGTGAAGTACCGTGAATGTTCCACAAGGTCGCGAAGGTACAGGCTCAACACCTTCGCCGAGTGGCCCCACTTGAGGCCCGGTTGTACGCGTTCATTCTCCGAGTTGCGTTTACGAATCTCGGCGGCAGCTTCATCGAGTTGAGTCTCATACCAGCCCTGGAATTCCTTCTTCGCAACCTGCGGCAAGTCATCTACGGGGAGATCTTCGAGCGTCGTCAGCAGCCCCGGCTTCGTGTCTGGTGCGAACACACGCATCACCGACGCCCCAAGCACCACGCGGGCGACCCGGCTCCTCATCGCATCACGATGTAACGGACGGATGCGTTCAAACTCATCTTCCAGTTGATTGCTGATGTTCATACTCCAACGAAAAACGATAGCTTAGCCGACTACAGACTACGCCGACGACCCCACCGTCCGTACATCTTGGCCACCAACACCAAGGCCACCGCGAACACGCGACAGACGGGCGAAAGGGGCCGCAGGCGGTATGCTTGCCAACACTCACCTGCAGCGAGAGCGATGCCGTCAGAGCCGCCAAATTGCGTCGGACGATGAATCCGAAGCGTCCAATTGATTTGCCCAATCTGCATCGGTCGTTTTGTCCGACGCAGATTCGGGACGGCTTGTTCCCGCTGAAGCGTGCCACACCGACTGCAATCGGCAACGGACGAAATCTGCTGAGGTAAGTCTATGAGGTGGCGCTAGTTTGCCGGACAGGCCCGACACTTATTTGGATGATAGACTC
>CAZMNY010000071.1:0-15946 GCA_964567745.1 uncultured Pirellulaceae bacterium
AATCGACCGCTTAAACCCTGAGAAACGCGTCGGCTTAGTTTTTTGACCATACGGGGACGAGGAGCCAAATGCCGCGTCGCTTGGAGATCTGTTAATTATCTTGCGGCAATTCCATTATCCTATACTTGTGCCGGGGCGTTTGGCGGCGCGATAATCTCTGTTGGGTTCGTCAACTCAATTCCCCCAACTCATGAAAGCGACCTGCTTGAGCGCCAATCCACCACCGATACACGAGATGCCAGCGCCTGGCATGGAAGTTACGTGCCCACATTGTCAGGTGAGGCTCTCTGTCCATCCATCGCAAGCTGGTTCAGAGATTGCATGTCCGCAGTGTGGCGGCAAGTTTCAGATTCCGCTGCCAACTGCGCAAGTCGGCGGTGGCTCGCATTACGGTGCATACTCAGCGCCGTCGAACGTGCAGGATTTTGCCAGCAAGAAGATTGCAGCCGGTATTTGTGGCATTCTGCTCGGAGGACTGGGCATCCATAAGTTCATCCTCGGACTCAACACGGCTGGCAGTATCATGCTCGCCGTTTGGCTTGTCGGATTCATTTCCGGTATGTGCTTGGTTGTGCCTTTCCTGGCATCGGCTGCGATGGGCATCATCGGACTGGTTGAGGGGATAATCTACCTCACCAAGACCGACGAGGATTTCTACGAAACATACGCGATTCAGAGAAGAGAGTGGTTCTAGTTGCACGGCAGCGACGCGGACGAACGAATTGGATGAGCTGGAGTTGCAACGGTTTGGCAACGTTGAACAAGCCGATAGCGGTCCCAGAAACGCCTCTTGAACATGTCATCAAGCTGGTTGTCGGGGAGGCTGGAAGCTACGCGATCCATCATCTCAATCTTGACTGGACGGGACCGTGGATATTCATGCCATGAGGCATACCTTTGGTACCCATTTGAGCAAAGGGGGCGTTGCGCCGCGCGGAGCTCAAGCTGCGATGCGGCATTCCAGCATGGAACTAACGATGAACGTCTACACTGATCCGCGACTGCTCGACGTTCATGGATCGCTGGACTCCTTGCCTGCTCTGTCGCTCGACGGCGTGTGGTCAAGAAACTCCGCCGACAATTCTACGCAGAGATTTTCTGCGCAGGACGATAGTTGGGACCACAAAATCTCGACCGATGAGGACGCTTTTGCGACCAGCGTTGCAGCCCAAGTAGAATAAATCGCCGAGCAGCGCAGCACGTACACGAGATGAATCCTAACTGGTCGTTGACCAGGAGAACGGACGCTAGCTCAAGCAGCTCGTCGGTACGATCGAAGTAGCCCGCCAAGGCGCTCCGTCGTTTCCAGTTCTGCGTTCACGTCGGGCGAATGCGCCATGGGCACGATCAGGTCGTTGCCTAGTCCCTGATGACAGCGTTCGGCGTGGTAATGCTCGAGGTATTGATTGACGGCTTTGCGTGTTGCCGTTTGACCGAAGAGAACCAGCCTGTGTAAACACTCCGTCTTCAGCGATCCGAAAAATCTCTCCAGATGCGCGTTCATGTTCGGTGCACGAGGTGGTAGTCGGACTGGCTCAACGCCTTCGTTGGCGAGGAACGAGCGAAATGATTCCGAGAACTTGGAGTCGCGATCCATGATCAGGTATTCCTAGTCGTTGAGGAATCCATCTTCACAGTTGGTCAGTTCGCGTGCAGCCTGCTTCCCCCAATCTTCGTTCGGACTGGTCGTGCAACCGGCGAAGTGCACGCGACGCGTCTTCAGTTCCATGACGAAGAGCAGGTAGAGCGTCATCAACCCACCTTTCGTCCAGACCTCCACCGTTGTGAAGTCAATGGCCGCCATCACGTCCCAGTGTGCTTTCAGAAACGTGGCCCACGAGCCGGTGCGTTTGCGACTCGGTGCCGGTTCGATTCCGTGCGACTTGAGGATATTGCCGACTGTCGTGTCGCTGATCCGGTAGCCGACTTTTGCGAGTTCTCCTTGGATTCGATCGTAGCCCCAGGTCGGATTCTCTTTCGCGAACTTGACAGTCAGGTCCACGATCACTTGCCGAATCCTCGGTCGTCCGATCTGTTTCTTTTTGCGGTCAGAGTAATCCCACTTGTTGGCGACCAGTTGCCGATGCCAACGCAGAATCGTATCCGGCGTGAACAGCGTGCCAAATTCCTCCAGCAACTTGCGCCCCAGGACTTTGCCTTTCACGCCAAGCTGTCGCCGTTGATCGTCGTTGAGTAGGATGCGTTTCTTACCGAGCTTCTCCTTGAGTACCTGGTGCTCGGTTAGGAGATATTCGATCACCTCCTGTTGCTGTCGAGTTGCCCAGCCCGCAAAGACAAAGAACATCAGGTGCCAGGGTTGAAGGATCAAGCTCATGGTTGGCCGAATTGTACGAGGAGATTGATGGACTCCTCACGATGGCGTCAGACTAAGACTGGGGCCATGACTGCGTCCCCAACTCTGTGCAGACCACGGCCTGACGGGAAGGACTGTATGGGTTGCACCGGAATTGAGGAGCGGAAGACACCCGCCGAATAATGGACCAGATCTTGTTTTCAAATCCGCTTGGAGCCTGAATTTACGGTTCGGCTGACTTTTTTGACCACACGCGGTTGAGTCGGGAGTCACGCCGCCCTCCGCTCGAACGACTTGACCAGCCCGCCAACGTACGACTTCACCTCGATCTGATCCATCGTCAACGTCTCAACTTCCTCCGGCGCTCTCCTTGTCGCCGTCTCCATTTGTGTCCCGTAGGGTCAAAAAACTGAACCGAACGCGAAGCTCTTTGACAATCAGGTTTTAGAAATAGAAATCGTTCGCGATTTCGGCCGTGCGTCGGCCAGAGATAGCGGCCGCTGAACGAGGAATTGGCGTCGTTTCGCGTTCGGTTCAGTTTATTGACCCTACGGGTTCGGTTCCATCGCATCATGGACGCGCCCGGCGTCCGCCTCGACGGAAAGTGACTGTCGGGCTGGGCGAAATCGTCGTGCGCAAAAGTCGGTGGGCCAGTACAGGTCAATCAGTTGCTTTGTCGCCTGTGCGCAGCGACAGCAGGAATGCGATCAGATCGGCGGCCTGTTGGGCCGTCAGGTCGCTCAGTATTTTCTCCGGCATTAACGAGCGATCGCTTTTCCGTAGTTCGTCGATGTCGGTGACCAAAATACGGATGATTCGTTTCTCGGCAGACTTCAGGACGACTGCCTTATCCGTCTTTTCTAGAAGCAGTCCCGTATGAACGCGGCCCGTGTTGGTGACTATCGCGTAAGTGGCGAATTTCTCTTCGATTTTCAGTGAAGGCTGCAATACATGTTGCAGCAATTCGCCGCGGCGCGGGTACTTGTTGGCGATCTCCGTAAGCGTGGGCCCGACGGACTCCTTCGCCTGGTCCAATTGATGGCAATTTCGGCAGCGCGCCGAGTCGCTAAAGAAAATCAATCGCCCTCGACCCGCGTCGCCCTCGACTTTTAACACTGTCTGCGGCTGGATGTTGGGGCCAAGCCGCGCCCGCCTTCGAGACTCAGGAAGGAAGTGGTCGAACAAACCGGCGATATCGCCCCCGCTCTTGGCTCCAAACGCGACAACGCGGCGAATCAACTTGGGCTCGATCGTCTTCGCATGCATCTGCTCGATTAACGCAAGCGAGCCTTCGGTCGTCTGCAGCAGTTGTCGAATCGCCGCGTCGCGCTGCTGCTCGTCATCGCCATTCTGCCTCACCCGCTCGAGCGCCTCCGCGTCGACTGTCCCCTTGGTCACCAAGGCGGATGGCGGGTTTGCGCGATCACGTTCGAGCGAGCGAATCCAATTCATGACCAGAGCCACGCCCCGACTGTCGACAACTCTGGAACCGATATACGGCATCCGAGCGTAGCCCAACTTTGACATGCGATAGCTGATGACTGACCGATACGGGTCACCTGGTGTAAGTAGTTTCGCGTCGCGCATCCCGAATGTGCCGATGCCTGTGCGCTTGTTTGTGTTCAGTTGGTCGAATGGCATGTCGCGGCGCAAATAGAACGAGACGATCGCATTGCCACGCGGATGATGGCAACTGGCGCAGTTCACGTGCAAATAGGATCGCGCTCGATCATCCAAAGGTTGCTCGACGTCGTGCGGGTTGACCAACCGTCGCGGGTCGTTGTCGGCCATCTTGGGCACCGAGTCGATTACGCCTTTCGCGGCCAACCAGTCGAGCTGTCCTGCGGGGCGCTTCGGAAAATCCAATTGCGGCGCGTTGAAGCCCAGGACGAAGTTGGAGCCGACGTTGTGGCAGAGTTTGCACTCGTTCTGCGCTCCGACGTGCCAGGTGCGTTCACGCGGTCGTTCGGGCGCGACAGGATTTGGAATCCGCAGCGCGCGATCTGCTCCAATCGAGTCGACAAGTAGTGCGTCTTTGCCATCCTTGTCCCACAGATAACTGTAGGGCCGCCATTGGTCCTGTTCATAATGCAAGATCTGGGTTTCGACCGGAATTGGCTTTGCGCCGGGTCGGCCGAACCAGAGATGCTTAACGAGTACCGTACCCGCGGGGTAAGCGGCTCCTTGATGGTCGCTGAGCGACGTTGACGCGACTCCTGGGATTGCGATGAATCGCTGGGACCGCGCGCCGTCCAACCACCGCGGCGCCCGCACCCGATAAGGGATGACGCCAGCCTCAGGTTGCAAGTTCTCCAGTGACTTGAAGAGTCCGGTTTCACTGAGCCGACGGGGAAAATCGGCGGACGTGTCCTTCAGCCCAGAGGGGACCAATTGGTAAATCCGCCCATCAAAGTCGTAGTCGAGCACATACAACTCGCCCTCGCCGCCTTCGGCGAAGTCGACGATTCGTAGATTGGTGTCGACAAGCGTGCGATGAGAGAAGTTGTTGCCGCCATCACTGCGAAGCGCCCAGATGGTCCCGGTAATGTAGTCGCCGTAGACAAACGAGCCGTTGAGGTCCTTGAAAAATTCGCCGCGATAGACCGGCCCGCCGATCACAGAATTGGCCTCGGTGTGAGCATGGTCCTTAACCGGAGGGATGATTGGCGTCGGCCCGCGCTTGACCTCCGCACGCAGCAGCGCCCGGCCCTCCATGATCGGCCAACCGCAGTTGCCTCCGCGCTGGATGCGATGCACCATCTCCCAGGATTCCCAACCGTTGTCGGCGACATAGATCTCGCCCGACTGACGGTCGATCCCGAACTTCCACGGATTGCGAAGTCCGTATGCCCAGATCTCGGCCCGCGCGCCGTCTAAATCGACGAAGGGATTGTCGCTCGGGATTGCATAGGGCTTGCCGTTATCGTGGCGATCGATGTCGATCCTCAACACCGAGCCAAGCAAATCGGAGACGTCCTGCCCCGTGTTCCGTTTGTCGGGCGGGTTGGGCCCAAAGCCGTCGCCTGTCGAGATGTATAGGTATCCGTCCGTACCGAACCGCATACAGCCGCCATTGTGGCCGCCGGACGGCCATCGGATCAGAACTTGTTCGCTGCTTGCATCGACGACAGGCGGATCGGTGTTCTTCATGCGTAGTCGCGAGACGCGCGTGTGCCCTCCGCCGGCCGGATGAACGTAGCAGACCAGTAGCGTTCGATTTTCGGCGAACTTCGGATGGAGCACCGCGCTGAACAGCGACACGCGTTTTTCGGCTTGCTCCTTGGGCAGCATCGATTTCAGGTCAAGCGCCAGGTCGGCCTGATCGACATCGTCCGCTTTCCGAATCGTCAAGATCCGACCGGCCATCTCTGTGACCAACAACCTCTTGCCGCCTGGCATCTCTTCAAGACTTGTAGGCTTCGTAAAGCGAACACCGGGAAATGCCGGCTTGACCGAGTACGGCTCGGGAGGCGTTGGCTGTCCCTTGATCCGCGAAGCGTTCCACGCGGGGCGTTTTGAGACTTGCTGCGCCGGCGCGGTAGCCGTAAGCAAAGCGGTAGAGACAAAGAGCAGGCCGACGAGCGGCAGTGTGCGAAGAAACATCAAGGCCTCTCGGGTTGGATGGCGAACAACAGGTGCGATTCTAGAGTCCCACCCACGAAACTCAAGCAAATCACGCCACGGAGTACGAGTCCGGTCAACACACCTTGGGCTAGCGCCACCCAAAAAAGCTTAGCGGGCGAGTTCATTTTGCTCGGGCCCCGTTGGTTGATCGTTGCTGTTTCGACGGATAAGTATCGGCGCTTTCGGCCATCGCTTGATAAATATTTGCCAAAACTTTGATTCGACGAGCAGGAAGAGTTGCGACACATCGCTATTTGAACACGCGAGCGCATTGAAGAATCAATTCCTTTACCTATCTCGATCAGCCACGCTCTCTCTCAGACGCGAGGGGCGAAGTATTCGTCGCCTTCGCCGGATTCTGCAAGCGACGACCTGGCGTTGGGACCGGGCGTTGGCGCGTGTACCTAAGATGCTGATTAGATTGCCTATCTCAGCCAGCTTTACGATTCGCTTGCTCGGCTATGTGATGGACGACCGGGAAGACACGCCTGTTAGGCCATTCGCCGCCCGCTTGTAACATCCGCCGTCGCTTTCCGCTTAGAGTTCTAGAGGCCAACGAGAACGCGGGAAACGAAAGGCGGAAAACGATGGCGGGTTTCATTACAAAAGACCACAAGGGCTACATCATCGACAGCTTCGGCATCAAGGCTTGGGAATTGGCGAAAGTTTCCAAGGCGGCAACGTTCCTCGATTTCCTCATCGAGAATGGCATGATCTGAAGGGCGGGTGTTGCGGGTTCTCGGACACCAGTGTGAGACATTGGATGCACTCCAGCAACAAACGCCAACCTGGTCGACCACGCATCCGTCAGGAAATCGTGGACACCATTGTTCGCTTCGCCAGGGAGAATCCGACGCGGGGCTACGATCGCATTCAGGGAGCACTCAAGAACGTCGGCTACCACATCGCCGATTCCACCGTCGCCAACGTGCTGAAGGCTCACGGCATCGAACCAGCACCTGATCGGCAGCGAACACCGGCGTGGTCAACATTCCTGAAAGCTCATTGGGATTCCATCTTTGCCACGGACTTCACGACTGTGGAAGTCTGGACGCGGAACGGGCTCGTTACGTTCTACGTTCTCGCCGTGATGCATCTGAAAACCCGTCGCGTCCACATTGCCGGGATCACGCCGAGTCCGAATGCCTTCACCGGATGGTCTTCTTTGGTCAGCGGTCACTCGAGCGAGCTGTTACCAACTTCGTTCAGCATTATCATGGCGAGAGAAACCATCAGGGCCTCGGCAATAAACTGATCGATTCAAATCAGGATGTTGGTGCCGTCGCTGGTAAGATCGAGTGCCGAGAACGACTCGGTGGCATGCTGAAGTACTACCACCGGCGCGCTGCGTGACGCGGAGCTGCACCGAATCGTGGGCATCGTGCGATGAAGGTGCGCGCTCGCTGCAGGCAAACGCCATTCTCACGGTCCGGAATCGATCTGTCCGACAGAAGATCGACGGTAATCGCGATCGATTGCTGCTGCTAACACATGATTTTCAAAGAGCGTTGAGGTCGGTTCAGTTTTTTGACCCTACGCCCTTCGTGCGTTTTCGTCGCCTCGGTCGTGGACACCGAATGCAGTTGGCGAATGGCAAAGTAAACGGCTGCTTCTTCAACTTCGGTCTGTTTGCGATGTCACAAACGGAGTTTGGTCGTCGGACCGCTGCAGGTTGACAACAACCGATGGTACGCGACCAAGCAGCGGAGTGAGTCTGCTACGACAATGGGATAAATGGTGAGGCTGGCCTATAATATCGCTTCCAGCCCGGCGCGGCGTTGGTCCGACCGACGTGTGCTTCACGACGCGCCATTGTCAAAGCCGCCTTCAAGGAACCAAAGCATGCCCGCGCATCTGTTCCCAATATCGCGTCGTCAGCTTCTGGCCGGGTCAGCGGGGTCTATAGCAGCCCTCGGACAGGCCCAGCTGTTTGGCGATGAGTCGACCGTAAACCCGGATTCCTGGGCGTTGTTGTCTGACACGCACCTTTTGTCCGCAAGCTCCATTGAGCGGCATTATGCCGCGAACAAAGCGGCAATGGACAAGCGGGCGACGGTGGTGGCGGAGAATTTCGATCGTGCGGCCCGGCAGGTGAAGGCGTTGCCGCAGAAGCCGGCGGGGCTGATCGTGAACGGCGACTGCGTTCACGTCGGCGGCAGAGACGAACATGATCTGCTCGCCAGCAAGTTTGCCCTGCTCGAAACGATTCCGATTCACGTGACGATGGGCAACCATGATCATCGTGGCGACTTCACCAACGCATTCCGGGGACGAACTAATCGCGACAACCACGTTCTGTTGGAGAACCGCCATGTTTCGGTCTTGAAGTCCCGGCACGCCAACTTCGTATTGTTGGACTCACTCACGATGCGGACTCCGGATCGGCCTGTGAAAGGACCGGGAATCCTTGGCAAAGAGCAACTTGAGTGGTTCGAGTCCGTGCTCGATTCCACGTCAGACAAACCCGCCATCGTGATGTTTCATCACAATATCGATCCGAGCGACGAATATCAGAAACGCGCCGCTCGGAAGCATCTCGTCGTGGAAAGCGCGAGCCCTTTCAAAGGGTTGGCGGGCGGCCTGGAGGATTCGGATCAACTCCTCGACTTGCTTCACACGAAATCGCATGTCAAGGCAGTGGTGACCGGCCACATGCACCAGTTTCGAGTTTTCAAGTGGCGCAAAGTCTACTTCGTCTCTCTACCGTCGGTTGGATACACATTCGATGCCAGAGAACCAGTTGGCTGGATACGAATGCAACTGAAAGACGGCGGAGCCGGAGTGCAACTGCACACCCTGGACGCGAAACACGCTCGCCATCAACATCGTGCCAACCTCAATTGGAGTTGAGCGAAAGCTCCGAAACTGAACGAGGTCGTGGACAACACCGCTGCTTAGGCGATGGAGACAACCACCTGGTTGTCTACTGCCGTGGGGTCAAACGAGACCAGTGCGCGCCGAAAACCGATTTCCGGGGCAACCGCTGCGGTCGAACGTCATTTGCTCGCAAGGTCGACCGAGAATCACGAGCCGGATCGCCATGAAATCCTAGTCTTCAATCAACAAACACGTCGTTCGACTTTTTTCACCCTACTCCCAACCTGAACTCGTACATGGAACGCTGGTTCCGGAGCCTCAAATCCGAATGTCTCGACCGGATGATCTTCTTCGGATGAAAGTCACTGGAGAACGCCGTTCGCGAATACGTCGAGCATTACCACGCAGAACGGAACCATCAGGGACTGGGCAATGAGTTGATTGAGCCAGTGGATGATGCTGATACCGTCGCTGGCAGCATCGAATGCCGAGAACGACTCGGTGGCAGGCTGAAGTACTACCACCGTCGCGCTGTGTGATGAGCCCTGTCATGAGTCTGACGTGAACCGTCTGCGATGAAGGTACGCGCTTATCGTGAAATGAAGCCAATTTCGAGCGCCGCTCGTCGCAACTGTGATCGACTGTCGGCTGAAATCGAGGCTCATCACTCTCGATAACACCTGATTGTTAAAGAGCTTTGAGGTCGGATCTGTTTTTTGACCCTACGTGTTTGACAGGTCGCCGATAGCACGGTGTACTGGTTAAGTTGGCATCCCTGCCGTCGCATAGATCGCAATTCGTAATGCACTGACCCTCAGGACCAGCAAGCACTCAAGGAATGGCAATATGACTTTCGAAACCAAACGACTGCCGGTGAAGCGGGATATCGTCGCGCCCGACGGCTCGGATGTGCGGATCCTGTTGGGACTCAAGAGTGGCGGCCTGGCTCACTTTGAGCTCCCACCCGGTCAAACATCAACGGCCGTCGCCCACCGAACTGTCGAAGAAATTTGGTTCTTTCTTACAGGTCGTGGCGAGATGTGGCGCAAGCAAAACGATCAAGAGATAGTCGTGCCAGTGGAACCTAATGTCTGCTTGACGATTCCTCGTGGCACGCACTTTCAGTTTCGCTCGTTCGGATATGCACCTCTCGCAGCTGTGGGTGTAACAATGCCGCCATGGCCGGGAGAAGGCGAAGCGTCTGAGGTCAAAGGGAAATGGGAACCCACTGTACCTTTGCATAACGTTGAATAAACGACAACTGGCGCTGTTGGAATGCCGTAGGGTCAAAAAACTCCGCCGAACTCAAAATGCCGTAAAACACAGCGCTTTCTCGACCTTGGAGTCTCTAATCTCGCCCGCTTGATTTCATCCGTCGGCGGCGGACACTGGCCGATGCCGATGATCATGATACCGTCGCCGGCAGGATCGAATGCCGTGAGCGACTCGGTGGCATACTCAAGTAATACCACCGCCGCGCTGCGTGACGATTCCTGTCACGAGTCTGACGTGAACCGTCTGCGATGAAGGTACGCGGTCATCATGAAACAAGGACCATTTCGAGAGCCGTTCGTCGAGTTCGTCATCGACTCTGGGCTGAAATCGACTTCGATTTCTATCGATAACACCTGATTGTCAAAGAGCTTTGAGGTCGGTTGAGTTTTTTGACCCTACGACTACAACACGATCCGACCACACAGCTCATTGGCATACCAGCCGCCAGTTCCAGAAGCAGTCCTCACAGAGAATCAACTTCACCAGGCTCTAACGTAGAACCTGGTACCATCATTGGGGGCAGGTCAGGGCAGAATTCTTCATTCGATCTAAGAAATCACTCATACCTTGGTTAACCATTGCTTGGCAATACGGGCAGCAATGGGGGATGGGGTGCGCCGCTGGCTAGATGCATTACTTGTTCCTAAATACTCCATTCTTGAAGAAAGGTGCCAGCACCCGTTGGTGCTGATTTTCGCAGCAATTACGACGATCATCCTGTGGCCGCTGGCTAGCGAATACCAAGTCGAGTCGCGTTAGACCGAACCACGGATGCCACGGGCAGAAAACCTCAACCGTGGTATCATGGGCGTCTGGTTGCAGGGTTTTACTGCCGCCGCCGTCGACATTGGTCATCGGCACGGCAGGCACTCTGGTCAACCTACACGTCCAGCGAGCGGATTCTTGTCACCTAAGAATTCAGCCTCGATGATCCAGTAGAAGGGTCCACCCATTATTCCGATGCCGTGAAGACTTTGTGGAACACCAAGCCCAACACCTCCTACATGCAAGCTGACTTTCTCCATCGTGAATTGTTGAACACGGCTCTTGGGCTCTTCCGTTCACACGGTTGGGATCACGTGGGACTCGATCAGATCGCGGATGCGTGCAATTGCCCTCTCGATGGCCTCTACAAGCGTTTTCCTCGCAAAGAGTCGTTCATCATGGGGCTCTTTATGAATACGCTGCAGCATGTCGAGAGCACGGCGACAGAACTTCCCAGGGGAAGTGTGGCGGATCGATTCGTCTTTCTGATGAAGAAGCTGCTGCCGATTCTGGAGCCGGATCGCGAACTGCTCAGGCACATGATGCCCGCGATGCTCGACCCCCGCGACCGACTAGGCGTACTCGGCCCTGCGACTGATCGCATTCGCGCGGAGGTTCAGGGCGTTTACACACTGCTTGTCATGAGCGCGGAGGATGCACCGCAGCCGGAACAGGTTGGTGAACTTGTCAACCTCTTGTACTTCATGCACTTGGGATTGATCTTTCTATTCCTGCAGGACCAGCGAGACGACCCGCAGTACATGGAGAATGGCCTCGAGCTTTCTCGCGATTTGATCGCGATCGCTCGGAAGACAATTCTGAGGTCGGGATCGCCGTGGCTGTTGAACCAGGTCGCGAGTTTGGCGGGATTGCCTCAGCCGGAGAAGATGCGGCAACGTATCGATCGCCTGGTAAAAGATTTTATTCACCCGCCTCATGATTCGGCGCACTTCAGCAAGGCGGAATCGATACTGCGCGAGTTGTTTCTGTTCCGACGCCTGCAGCCCGGTGCCGAAGCGTGCGCCGCTTCTCCATGTCCGCAGTGTCTCGCGCTGCACCTGCCAAAGGTTCGCCATGTGCTGGGCACGGATGAACCGGTTCAGCTAGTGCTGCCCGCGTTTCCTGCCAAGTCGGCGAATTTGAAGAAGGTCACCGGCCCACTTCCGGATCTGGGCGAAGAACTCGCGCTGCGTTTTCTTCAAGAACGCTGTGATGCCATCGCGAAAGATCATGAACCGGGAGCCGTACTGACAATCTGCTCGGACGGCCGGGTGTTCTCCGATGTTGTCGGTGTGCAGGATGAAGATGTGACGAGCTATCGACTTGAGCTCATTGCGATGATTCAGCGGCTCGGACTGAGTTCGCTGCGCGTTTTCGATCTGGACGACATCCATCCCAACACCGACTATGACGCCATGCGCGAATGGCTGATGAAGGATTACGGCGAATCTCTGGAAGAGCTCGAACAACGCACGCGCGAGCATCAACAGCATCAGCAGTTGTTCAACGGCATTCATCGCTTCATGTTTGAGGACCTCGCTGAGCGCCAACCGGAACTTAGTCGAAGTCAGGCGAAGAAGCAAAGCAAGACGCTGGCTTACGAAGTCATCCGGAGAAGCAACGCGTGGAGCAAACTGGTTGCCGAGTTCTTTCCGCAGACGCTGCGTCTATCAATTCATCCGCAAGCGGCTCATTCTGACAAGATTGGCATTTTGCTTGGTGAGGCCGACGACTTGTGGCTCACACCGTGGCATGGAGTCGCACTTCTCGAGGCAGAGCGGTTCCGATTGACTCGACGAGCTAACGCTGAGCAGCAAGGGGCGGTTCTCGTCTCTCGGGATGGTCGGTCAAGCCACTTCGAACAACCTGCAGAGACCAGCCATGAGTCTTGAAACGCTGCGTGAACAGTTCCCCTGCGAGCTCACAAGGCTGGAGCCGTTCGGGCTGAGTCTTCAAAGCTCCAGCGATGCGAACCGTGTTTCGTCGCTGCCTGTTGAGACACTCCGAGAACTGATCTTGCAGCATCGGCTGGTGCTCATTCGCGGGCTGCCCGCCGTGGTGGAGAAAGATCGTTTCAGTGAAATTGCGAGCGGCTGGGGCGAGTTGCTGGAGTGGGAATTCGGCACCGTGTTCGAGGTAGCGGCGCACCCGGATCCGACGAACTACCTGTTCACGCCTGGCAGCGTGCCGTATCACTGGGACGGTGCCTTCGCCGCGCAGGTGCCCTGGCTTCAGTTTTTCCAGTGCCGTGAAGCTCCAGGAGAGGACTTTGCGGGCGAGACCATCTTCTGCGACACCGCGGCGCTGTGGAATTCACTTCCGAAAGAAACTCAACAACGATGGAAGCAGATTGAAGTTGAATACACTACGGACAAAGTCGCTCACTACGGAGGCGCGATTCGCGTTCCTCTCACAATGACGCACCCGCGGACGGAAGAAACTGTGCTGCGATTTGCGGAGCCAGCGAATACGACAACGGTGCCCCTGAATACACCGAACCTGAGCGTGTCGGGAATCCCCGCTGAGGAAACCGCGCGCTTCCTCGCCGAACTTACGGAACTGATTTACGACCCACGCTTTGTTTACGCCCATCGCTGGCAGCAAGGCGATTACCTGCTTGCCGACAATCACGTTTTGTTGCACGGCCGAAATGCGTACACGCATAACAGACCGCGGTGTTTGTGGCGAGTGCATGTGTTGTGATCAGCAAGCACATTGAGCACATGATCCCCAACCCGAAATACGCCTTGAACGAACGAGGAATCCATGATCGAACGACATGACGCTGAACTCTGGGATCCTGAGGTCTTCGTGAACCATCTGCAGGTCGCTGCGGAATCCATCGACGCGCCATTTGACCCCAATGTCGTGGTTCGCACTGTTGAGGTGTTCGAGGCGGAGTTTCGCCGCTGTGTGGTTCAACTCAAGGCAACGTGCCAATCGGGCAGCGGGTTGTACTATCGGTTCTTCTACAAATGGGAGCGAGATCTCACCTCGCTCGCACAGACGCACGGCATGTTGCAGGCCGGCTCATCACCGATCGTCGACCTTCAGGCGCAGGTGCTGACGTTACCCGGATCGACTCGAGCGGGGCTGGACTTCGATACCGGTTGTGGCCTCGCCAAAGTCTGGACGTTTACCGGGGGTCCCGTGCCGATTTCAGAGCTCGTCAAGCTGTCGGCCATTCCCGACTCTGTCCGCAACCACATGGACTTCTTCGAGAAGCATGGTCTGCGACATGTGTTCTTCGTCGCATCCGATGTGCAACAGAATTCGATGAATGTGTACTTTGGAATGGACGAAGATTGCCGACGCGAAGACTGGATTCGGGCCTTGGCTGAAGATACCGGCGGCACCCCCTCCGACGAAACGATTTATGCGCAGATGCTGTCGTCGCTGGCAATATCAACGGGGATTGGCACGACGTTCCGCTGGGACGATGATGCCATGGGGCGATGGGGTCTGTACGGTTTGAATGTGCACTGCGAAAACCCGGTACCTGGCATCAACCTTCCACCGTTGCCGGAGCGGCTCGATCGGTTCTGCCGTGAGGCGCCGACGCTGAACGCCGCGCCGCAGTACAACGTTGCGTGGTCATTCGGGAATGCCGGTTTCTACACGAAACTGGAAAAGAGCTACGCGAAAGATGCCGACTACTTCCTGACATGCGAAATGGGAGGCAACCTGACTCATGCCGTCGGCAAGTGACGCAACGGCTCCGCGCGGCAACTGGTTGCTGGGGCACCTGCCAGCACTGCTGAACCGCCCGCTCGCACTGCTCGATGCGTGCGCCGGAGCCGCAGTTCCATTGCGGCTGGGCAAGACGGCGTGGCTGATTCTTGAGCCGAGTGACGTACAGCACATTCTTACCGACGAACTCGGAATCTATACGAAGGGGCGTGCATTTTCGTTCGGCGGAAAGCTCTACGGCAACAGCATGTTGGTGAGTGAGGGAGCTGAACACCAACAACAGGCGAAACTTGTTGGCGGACTGTTCTACGAGCACGCGGCGAGTTCGTTTCTGCAACCGGCGATCGATGTGACTGTTGCGTGGCGCGATCGCTGGGTCGATGGTGAACCGTTTGATCTTTGGCAAGCGCTCGTTGAGTTGACTCTAGCGATCAGCAGTCGCGCGATTTTTGGAGACGACTATCTTCCGGACTGGCTCACATCGAAGAGTGATGATCGCGTTGGCGACATTCTGAATTCCTACGACGTGGCAATGGGGCACGTCGCGAAACAGAATTTCTCACTGCTTCCGTTGCCTGACTGGATTCCAACTCCAGCGAATCGACGATACAACCTCGCGATTCGATTGCTCAACGACGCGTTCGCAGATTCTGTTCGTCGACGAGAAGGCGGCCGGGCAGAGGGGGGATTTCTGGACGTTCTACTGCGTCAGCACAGGGAGGCCCCCGACACTTTGAGCCGAAACGAGCTCCGAGATCAGGCGTTAGTTCTGACGTTAGGCGGCTACGAGTCTTCTGCCAGCACGCTGTGCTGGAGTCTGCTGCTGATAGGCCGTGATCCCGCCATCGATGCCGCCGTGCGCGAGGAAATTTATCGTGTCTGTCCAACCGACGCGCCCACCGCGGCCATCGTTGAGCAACTCGAGTACACGGCATGCGCGTTTTCGGAGACATTACGTCTCTATCCCCCTCCCTGGCTGATTCCGCGCACACCGTCTGCGGAAGATACGCTTCCGTGTGGTCAAACGCTGAAGGCAGGTACGCAGGTGTTCTTGAGTCCGTACCGAACTCAGCGGGATCCGCGCTGGTTTGCTGATCCGCTCCGGTTCGACCCGGCCCGGTTTGCGAATGGACGAGCGAAAGAACTTCCGCCCGGAAGTTACATTCCGTTTGGTGGCGGACGGCGTCGATGTATTGGCGAGTCTGTCTCGCGTAGGCAGCTTGTGTTGATCCTGGCAAGCCTGCTGAAGGACCATCGCTTCGAGTTGGTCGATGGCGTGCTGCCAGCGCCTGCACCTGTCCTCACGCTTCGTCCCGCTGCGCCTGTGATGGTGCGCATGCAACGCGTCTCGGATTGAGAGTGAACACAATGGCCAGCACACGAGTGTTGTTGACAGCCCCACCAACTGTACTGGACCAGCGACTTTTGCGCACCGCAATTTTCCGCAACCCAACTGCCGTT
>CAZMNY010000072.1:0-6995 GCA_964567745.1 uncultured Pirellulaceae bacterium
AAGTACCGGACACAGTGCCGGAAAGGTTCGTGATATGGACAACTCTAAACGGGCAGGAAGCGAGAAATCGCGGAGACTGCCAAGAGATCGTGCCTACGTCGCACCCACACACTTGCAAAGTGCGTTGGAACGGATACGGCAGGCGAAGTGTCTGCGCGTCACTACCTGAGGTAGGAGCCCAGTGCGGTAGTTCCGCTCGCTGGGATCTGCGCAGGGGGTGCCGGGTAATCGGCGTTCCTACCGCGACGGTGCGAAATCTGAGTTTTCAAAGAGCAAACGCGTCGTTCGAATATTTTCACCCTACGGGGAACTGGTTACAATTGTTGGAGACGCACGAATCAGAAGTCTCGCACCTGCCAACGAGCATTAGCGAACTCACAAGCGTTTGGGCTCGCATCCAAGACGGGATGATCCCGCCGGGTTTCCTGGTCGATGAAGACGTACTCCCCGAAGGTCGCCATGACCAAATCCCCACCACCACCTATCCCCCACCGCACCATTCCATCTGTGTTCCTCTCGATCGTTCTTCTCGCAGGCATGGCGTGCGCAGATTCCCCCGTGGCCGACGATTCCACTCACGTTGAATTTTTCGAAACGATGATCCGACCCCTGCTGGTAAAGCGCTGTTACGAATGCCACAGCGTCGATTCGAAGCCTTTGAAAGCCGGTCTCCGGCTGGACAGCAAATCCGCCATGCTGAAGGGCGGCGATTCCGGGCCAGCAATCGTGCCAGGCAAACCGGACGACAGCCTGCTGATTGAGTCGGTGCGCTACGAGTCCAACGAAATGCCACCCAACGAAAAGCTTGGCGATGCGCAAATCGCAGCACTCACGAAGTGGGTGGAACTGGGCGCGCCGTGGCCGCAGGAAATATCGCCCTCCGTAAATTCGGCAGAAAAAGGGTACGACTGGGACAAAGCCGCAGAACACTGGGCGTTCCAACCCGTTCGAAAGGTGATGCCGCCCGCCGCTGACGACAATCCGAATCAACACCCGATCGATCTGTTTATCACGGCCCGCCTCCAGGAAAAAGGCCTGATACAGAATGCGCCGGCACAGGCCATTGTCTTTGTGAGGCGTGCCTTCTTCGATCTGATCGGGCTGCCGCCGACTCATGATGAGCTTCAACATTGGGTACAACGGTTGCGTGCAGACAAGCACTTGAATGATGCAGCCGTCGCCCAACTCATCGATTCGTTGCTGCAACGTCCGCAATATGGAGAACGCTGGGGGCGACACTGGCTGGACGTCGCTCGCTACAGCGATATCGGAGGATGGACGCAGGACAACAAGCCTCATCCGAGTTCATGGCAGTATCGAGACTGGGTGGTCGATGCCTTTAACGCAGACATGCCGTATGACGATTTTGTCCGCTGTCAGATCGTGGGCGACAAGATCGATAGACAGTCAGCGGCCGGAACGGGGTTCTTCGCTCTTGGTCCAACGTATGCGTCCGATGGCGGTGATCCGGAAAGTATCGCGCAGGCCAAAGGAGAAACACTGGATGACCGAGTCGATACATTCTCCCGCGCATTTCTGGGTTTAACCGTCGCCTGCGCACGATGCCACGATCATAAATTCGACCCGATTCCTCAGCAGGATTATTACTCCGTCGCCGGCATCTTCAACAACGCGCGCGAAGGCGAAACACCACTGGCTGACGACAACGTTGTCGCAGCTTATCACCAGGCCAGAAAACCGATCTACGATCTGCATCATCAGATCGGAAAGACGCGAACGAAAGCCGCGCAGGAGAAACGGCCTGTTTCAGCACCGGAACAGGAACAGATCAAGGCGTGGCAGAAGGAGATCGAAAAACTCGAATCAAAGTCACCGCCCAAGTTTGCGTTCGCGCACACTCTTCACGATTCAGGCAGCAACGACATGCATGTCGCGCTGCGTGGTAACCCGTTGAAGAAGGGGCCGTTGGCACCACGTCGCTTTCTGCGGATCTTGGCCGGTGAAGAACGGCCGCACTTCAACGAAGGCAGTGGGCGCACACAACTGGCCGACGCGGTGACTGATCCGAAGAATCCGTTAACGCCTCGAGTCCTCGTCAACCGGATCTGGCTGAATCACTTCGGCCGAGCCCTGGTGCGAACTCCCAACAACTTTGGCATGCTGGGGGAACAGCCGACCCATCCGGAACTGCTGGACTGGCTGTCGACGACGTTTGTCGAATCCGGCTGGTCGATCAAGGCGTTGCACCGGACCATCATGACGTCGGCCGCGTATCGCAGCAGCAGTGCCTTCGACCAGGACTCTTTCGACCTCGATGGCGACAATCGAACGATTTGGCGAATGAACCCGCGACGGATGGTCGTCGAAACGTGGCGAGATTCTCTGCTGGCGGTCACCGGCGAGTTGGACTCTGCGATCGGCGGTCCTTCCATCGACAACATCGTGGGCAGTAATCGTCGCACTCTGTACGCGAAAGTCAGCCGCAACGATCCTCAGCGATCGGACGAGTTCCTGCGACTGTTCGACTTTCCGATCCCACGAGCCAGCAGCGGCAAACGAACGACAAACGTCATCCCTCAGCAGTTTCTGTTCATGATGAACAGCCAATTCATGCTCGACAGGGCAAGAGCACTGGCGGATCGATGTCAGAAAACTGAGGATCAGCAGCAGGGGCAAATCGAACAGGCTTATAGGCTGCTTTACGGTCGACAACCCACCGAACGAGAACTGCAGACAGCGGCCAGGTACCTCCAATCTCAGTCATCACCTGACGGCGAACTGAATCGCTGGCAACAGTACTGTCAGGTCCTGCTGAGTTCGAATGAGTTTATGTTTATTCGGTAACCAATCGCCACCAAGCGACTTCCATGATCAATCGGAACTAGCTCATGACGCATCAAAATCCGTTGCCGCCGCTTTCACGTCGTGACGCACTCCACCGCATCGGTGCCGGGTTCGGCAGTCTCGGATTGGCCGGCATGCTCGCCAACACAGTTCCGGCTCATGGCGCAGTTTCCGGTGGTTCGCCCCTTGCACCAAAGTCGCCGCACTTTGCTCCCAAAGCAAAGCACGTTATCCAGCTGTTCATGCCAGGCGGGCCGTCACAGGTTGACACCTTTGATCACAAGCCGATGATCGCCAAACATGCCGGACAGCGGCCACAAACCGTGGACCGGAAGTCTCTGCGGAATACAAAGAATGGACTGTTCCCATCTCCCTTTGGTTTTCGTCAATACGGCCAGTGCGGCAAATGGGTGAGCGACATTTTTCCACATACGGCAGAATACGTGGACGACATTTGTTTCATTCATTCCATGCACACTGATATCCCCGAACACGCGGGAGCCATGATGATGTTCAACCTGGGTCACCTGCAACCCAGCCGGCCCAGCCTGGGGTCGTGGTTGTGCTACGGACTGGGAACTGAGAACCAGGAGCTGCCGGGTTTTGTTGCGATGAGTCCTCGGGCCAAACCTCGGGGTAAAGCAGCCAACTGGGGCAATGCCTTTCTGCCTGGCGCCTATTCCGGCATCTACGCCAACATCGCCGAGATGAAGCCGGACAGCATTCTCAGAAATCTTAAGAATCCACATTTGCCAAAAACGCAACAGCGACAGCAGGCGGAGTTACTGGCTCAACTGAACCGCTTCGATCTGGAACGTCAGCAGCAGGACCAGAAACTCGAATCCAGCATTCAGGCCATGGAGATGGCATTCCGCATGCAGTTCGCGGTTCCTGAGGCATTCGACACCGCCAGCGAAACAAGGTCGACACTCGACATGTACGGCGGCAGCGAATACGCAAAAGGCTGTCTGCTGGCTCGACGACTTGTCGAACGCGGAGTGCGGATGGTTCAGTTATCACATTCCGTTGACGGCTATGACATTGCCTGGGACACGGGCCATGGCAATATACTTCATCACCGCGAACTGGCTCGCCAGTCCGACCAGGGGATAGCTGCCTTAATCAGAGACCTGAAGGAGCGAGGACTCTTCGATGAGACGCTCATCATTTGGGGTGGAGAATTCGGACGAGCTCCCACGTCAGAAGGGAAAACGGGCCGAGACCACGATCACTATGGTTTCACAGTCTTTATGGCCGGCGGTGGAGTCAAATCGGGGTTCACGTACGGAGCAACGGATGAATTCGGTTGTTCAGCGGTCGAAGACCGAGTCCACGTTCATGACCTGCACGCCACGATTCTGCATCTGATGGGACTGGATCACGAGCAGCTCACGTATCGGTATTCCGGCCGCGACTTCCGCCTGACAGATGTGCATGGCAACGTCGTCCATGACGTAATCGCGTAGACCCAACGTGACAAAGAAAAATTCACCAACCATCTTATTTCTTCAAACAAGTTAGTTGTCTTCATGAGAAAATTCATCGTCCCGCTGATTCTGTTTTCATTTGCACTCACTAGTGGCGTGCAGGGCGAAGAATCCTCGCACCTGTTCATTCTCTCCGGCCAGTCCAACATGGCGGGACTCGACCCGGACGAGTCGTTTACGCCAGCGGTTCAGAGTGAGTTTGGCAAGAAGAACGTGATCGTCGTCAAGGATGCCGTCGGCGGGCAGCCCATTCGACGCTGGTTTAAGGACTGGAAACCGGCCAAAGGCACTGCCCCGAAGGGAAATGGTGATTTGTACGATCGTCTAATGGCCAAGGTCACGCAGGCGACCAAAGACAAAACACTCACCTCGGTTACATTTCTTTGGATGCAGGGCGAACGTGACGCGAATGAAAAACACGGAAACGTTTACGAGTCCAGCCTGAAGGGACTGTTCGCTCAGATGCAAAAGGACCTGAAACGCGACGACATGAATGTCGTCATTGGTCGGCTGAGTGACTTCGACATGAAGAACCAGCGATACGCACACTGGACCATGGTGCGAGATATCCAGGTCAAAATTGCAGAAAGCCATCCACGTGGGGCATGGGTCGACACTGACGACCTGAACGACGGTCTAAACCGCAGGGGCAAACCAATCAAGAACGACCTGCATTATTCGGAAGTTGGTTACAAGACTTTCGGAAAACGACTGGCGCAACAGGCCATTCAACTGATCGGAAAAAATTGAGGAACAGGTCACAGGCTCCTCCACCCGCCTCTCCAGAGACGCTCAGGCAAACCCAAATTCAAAGATAACGACTGTACTGGACCACCGACGTTTGCTGAACTGGGTCACCGACCTTTGCGCACTGCCATGTTGGCGAGGTTGTTCGCGACATCGTCGCTTCTGCTTTAGCGTCAATTAGAACTTCCCACTGCGTTTGAACCTACTCGCTCAACACAATAGTTTTCATTTGCAGATCGCGTACGGTCAAAAAACTCCGTCGAACTCAAAACGCCGTGAATAAGGGCCTTATGGCTTCCTGGAATTCCTGCATTTCAACTGCTTGTTTTCATCCATCGGCACCGGATACTGGCCGATTTCGGCACCGAACATGCCCTCTCTCCTCCAACCATGGTATTTGTTGCTTACCGCACTCTGCGGCCTCGTGAACCAGCGTCAGCAACAGATCATCGTGTACCTTCACTACGTGTTCGATCTATGGGCCAATCAATGGCGAAAGCGACATGCACGCGGCGACGTTGCCATCGTGCGATTCGCGGACGACATCGTGATGGGCTTCGAGCATCGATCGGATGCTGAGCGGTTTCATGAGGATTTGCGGAAACGTTTCTACGAGTTCGCGCCGGAATTTCACCCCGACAAGACACGACTGATTGAGTTTGGGCGGCACGCCGCTGCAAACCGCAAGCGTCGTGGCGAGGGGAATCCAGAATCCTTCGACTTCCTTGGATTCACACATGTGTGTGATCGTTCAAGGAAGGGACGGTTCATCGTGCTTCGGCAAACGATCGCAAAGCGAATGCAAGCGAAACTCTCCGAGCTCAAACTTGAACTCAGGAGACGGAGCCAGCGACACCGGATCACTGGAGAGCGGATGAACCGATTGGCTGCGAAGTGGCTCCACCTGTGCGCATCCTTCATCCTTATCCCGAACAGCGACTGCGCGCCATCACCTTAGGTAGGAGCCTTGTGCGGTAGTTCCGCTCGCAGGGATCTGCGCGGGGGGCGCTGGGCAACCAGCGTCCCTACCGCCACCGAATGACTCTCCAGCCTGAAGGCCGCGCGCCGATGCGCCGCATCTGAACCACTCCAGGTACCAATCGCCACACCTTGCTGCGCCAAAACGTTGACATAACCGGTTGTCGTGATTTCCTGCGATGTGCGCGCAGGATAGGGACCGCGGTTAGGTATTTGTAGTGGCAGTCGTAGGCAGACGGCCTTGGCACAATTTGGTTTAGCGAATGGAAGGAAACATCATGATCGTTTTCAATTACCTGGGTCTGGGAATGTTGGTCTTGGCCATGTTAATCGGCTACGGAATTCAAGGGATGGCGGGCAACGTCGACGAGTCGGGGAAACTCGTAGCAGCCTATACTGTCTTGGTTTGCGCGTGCCTCATCGACTTGGCTTACCGCTGGCGACATCCTGACGGCAATGCCAGCCGGTTTCTAATGCCTTCCCAAGGCGGCCATGTGATGTTTCTCCCGGTCTGGGTCTGCTCCGCGCTTTTCGCGATCAATACATTTCTCGAAATCGTCTGAACTCGCCGCGCAGAATACTCGACGGTTTCCGGTAATCACTGTGGACACGTAAGAAATCACCATCACAGGAGCACTCCAATGTTTCGCACCCTTGCAACCCTCTGCATCTTGTTCGCACTCAGTTCCAACGTATTCGCTCAAACTAAGTACGCCTATCGCTACCCAACCGCCAAGAAAAGAATACAGGTAGGCGGCGTGACTCACTTAGGCGGCGCTCGACCCTACACCCCGAATCGCGGAGCGACACGCGGTCAAGTCGGCGCGGTGACGTACTTGAATGGCGTTCGTCCTTACACGCCCAATCGCGGCGCTACTCGCGGTCAAGTTGGCGCGGTGACCTACTTGAATGGCGCCCGTCCTTACACGCCAAATCGCGGCGCGACACGCGGTCAAGTCGGCGCGGTGACGTACTTGA
>CAZMNY010000072.1:7095-15314 GCA_964567745.1 uncultured Pirellulaceae bacterium
GCGGTCAAGTCGGCGCGGTGACGTACTTGAATGGCGTTCGTCCCTACACGCCAAATCGCGGCGCGACACGCGGTCAAGTCGGCGCGGTGACGTACTTGAATGGCGTTCGTCCCTACACGCCAAACCGTGGCGCGACACGCGGTCAAGTTGGCGGCGTTACTTATCTGGGCCGTGGTCCGACGGGTTATCGTCAGCCCCAGTACCGAATAGGCACGCAACGAGGCTATGTCCAACCCTATCGCGGCATCGCTCGGCCCTGATTTGTCAGCCAGAATCGATTGAGAACAAATGAAAGCCGGTGCCAACTCGCCGGCTTTCTGCATTCGGTTGGTCTTGTAATGGTCTCGGGTTGTGTGGCTCTAGTTGAAACTACGGACTGGTCTCGGATGTATCTGGGGCATGATGTGCTACATTTGACCCGTGGCGTCGGACGCTTTGGCAGAATCTCCTGTTTCGTATCCTTTGTCAAAAGCTGATCAATTCGCCTGTTTTGAAGAGCGGAAGACTGAGATGGCCGACTCGACTTTTCCAGACGACTTTTGTTCGCAGCCCGACACTGTGGGTCACAACTCGGGTTCAGCAGAAGGTTCGCCTGAGAATGTTTTCCCCAGAATGTTGGGCGACTACGAGCTGCTCGACAAACTGGGCGAGGGCGGCATGGGCGTCGTCTATTTGGCTCGCCAGAGCAGCGCCAAGAGAACAGTAGCGCTGAAGGTAATTCGGCCGGCGAGTCTGGCTGGCCTCGGCTCGCGAAAACAAATGATGCTCGATCGGTTTCAGATCGAGGCGGAAGCTGCCGCAAGCCTGGAACACAACAACATCGTGACGGTGTACGACGTCGGTGAGGCGGACGGTCACCGCTATTTTTCAATGCGGTACGTACCGGGTTCAAGTCTCGCCGACTTGATTCACAACGGGCCTCTCGCCAATCAAACAGCGGCCGAATACATGGAGCCTGTGGCCCGCGCAGTCCACACGGCGCATGAACAGGGCGTTCTGCACCGAGACATTAAGCCGCAGAATGTTTTGATCGATTCGGAATCAGGCGCGGCGTTGGTTGCAGATTTTGGTTTGGCGAAATTGCACGGTGACCAAAGCGAACTGACGCGGGCGGGCGAGGTGATGGGGACGCCGCAGTTCATGTCCCCCGAACAAGCCACGGACTCGGGAAGAGTTACGGCTCAGTCCGACGTCTATTCGCTTGGCGCGACGCTCTACAACTTGCTGACTGGACGTCCGGTGTTTCAGGCAGCCACGCCGCTCGAAACGCTGCGACAAGTCTTGGATGAGGAACCGGTTGATCCTTGCGCCTTGAATCGCGATATCGACAAGGATCTCAGTACGATCTGTTTGAAGTGTTTACAGAAATCGCCGACGAATCGTTACGAATCGGCTTTGGACTTGGCTAACGAGTTGCAGCGTTACCTTTCCGGCTCGCCCATTCACGCGAGACCACTGGGCCCGCTGGCCCGAGTGTGGCGATGGTCGCGACGAAATCGGCTCGTCGCCACTTTGGCCGTTGCGGCGACGGTCGGTTTGGTGGGCGGCTTGGCGACAACAACTGTGGCGTACTTTCAGACCGCGGCAGCCCATCAACGTTCTGAGGAAAGTTTTCGTCAGGCGATCGGCATGATCAACGTCTTCTTCACGAGTGTTAGCGAGGAAACCCTGCTCGATCAGCCTGGTCTGCAACCTCTTCGCTACGACCTGCTCAAGCAGGCTCGTCGGTACTACAGCGGATTTCTAAGGCAAAGAGAAGGTGATCCGGACATTCAGGATCAGTTGGCGGACACACATTATCGTGTTGGTCGAATTACCGCAGAAGTCGAATCTCCTGAGGCGGCGCTTGGCAACTATGAAGAGGCGCTTGCCATTCAACAACAATTAGTCGCAGACTATCCAAACTCCCTGGCCCATCGCGTGTCGTTAGCCGACACCCTCAATGCGAAGGGAGAAGCGTTATTCTTTGTGGGCGAGTTGGACGCGTCGATCAAAGTGTTTCGAGAATCGAAGAGTATTCGACAACACTTGCATGACGAATCGCCGGGCGATGTCGAGCTGGCAAGAAAACTTGCCAATACGTACATGAACATCAGCGTTGTTCTTGGCAACCAAGAAAAACGTAACGAGTCAGTCAGCCACTTGCAGACCGCGCAAAAGATACGCTCGGCCGTCGACAAGAATCACAATGACTCCAAACTTTTGCGCGATCTTGCCAAGGGGTACTACAATCTCGGCAAGGTCTTGGATGATTCCAATCGGCTCGAGGAGTCTGCGGACAATTACCGCGAGGCGATTGGCACGCTGGAGAAATTGAGCCAGATTGAGTCAACCATGACGGACCGACATTTGACGCATCTTTGTCTCTTTTCCCTTGCGCAAACTCAATTTGAATCGGTGCCCGATCTGGCGATGAGCAACTATCAACGGGCGCTAGACGGGGCGGCGCCGCTTGCCGCTGCGAACCCGAGCGTCGTTCGGTTTCAGCAAATTGTCGGTCTCATTCATATCGGTCTTGCCGAGCGATACGCCCAAACCGGCGAATCGGAAGAGGAGCTGAATTCGCTCAATACGGCCGCCTCCACATTTCGGCATTTGGTCGCCCAAGATTCGGCCACGGGAACCCATGCCGATGATCTTATCGTTACGCTTCAAATGCTCACCATGGCTGAAGTCCCGGAAGCGAGCCAAAAGAGCCAACTCGTGCGTTTTCGAACGCAGATGCTCGAACTAGCGAAACAGTTTCCAAAAATTCAGGCGTTCGCTGACACTGCGGAGGAGGCGTCAATCGCCATCGCTGAGCTGAAATAGGCGCTCGAGCGCCCCGTTGCTTTCCCAGCTTGCCTCGTCGCATCCCGACGCCGCAAATTCGACTAAGATCCAAACTCATTGTGAGCCGATGAAATAGGAACGAGTCCAGCCAATGGCCATTTGCGACGACCTCAGTCGCTTGTGTCGCTTCCTTGTTGTAACGCGGAATGGAGTCTGCGATGCGCCACTCTCGGCTTTGCGCCCTTGCGTCAGCAATTATAGTCGTCGGCATTAGCGCCGACCTGAGTGTTGCACAGCAACCCGCGACGCCCGCCCTGCCGGCGAACCGAAATCAAGATTCCGTCGCAGCCCCAACGCGACCACGTCGCAGCCGCTTGTTACTGGCCTCGCGAACGCCCAACCGGCGTCGCCTCGCCCGAACGCCTTCGGTTTTTGGTGATGGCTGGCTTGCGCCGGTGATCCAAGTCGACACGGGCACAAGCTACATCGACGCCAATCTTCTGCTCGCCGGCGGATCAGGTCGACTTAAGGTGGCCGATCAAAATAAGGCCATCCCTGTCGATCGCGCGTTTCTTCACTACAGCCACTTCCACGGCGCTGCCGATGTGAGGCGATCGCCGGGTATCGCGCAAGCAATTTCAAGTATCGACTCAGGCCACGTAGACCGTTTCACGTTGGGACTGGAGAAGACGTTCTTGTGCGAACAAGCGTCCATTGAATTCCGGTTGCCGTTCACGGCGAGTGCCGACTATGCGTCCCCCGATTTCTCGATGAATAGCGGTGACATTGGCAACCTATCGATCATCTTGAAGAAGCTCTGGGTGGAAACGGACACGCTCGCTGTCTCCTACGGAATGGGCATCGTCACGCCCACAGGCAGTAACATCAATGGCGTACTGCCGACTCTTACGGCCGAATTCACAATCGAAAACCGCGCAGTCGATCTCGTTCCATTCATTGGCGTCATCGGCGCTCCAACGGATCGTCTTTTCTATCACGGGTTCATGCAATTGGACGTCCCACTCGGCCGAAATCGAATCATCGTGCGAAATGGAGGAACCAGTGCTGCCGAAATGACTGACCAAGGGGTCTTTTCATTCGACATGGCGGCGGGATACTGGTTCTACCAACAGCAATGCTGCGACGGTGTAACCGGAATGGCCGGGATGATCGAGTTGCATGTGAACGGCTCGACCAACGATGCCGATTTCGTCCCGTTTGCTGGAGCGCTTCCGGATTTCGGCATGCGAGCGACGGCGATCGAGAACACCAATTTGACGTTGGGTCTTCACGCCGCATTGGCAAACGACTCCATCGTACGGCTCGGAATGGCTCTGCCGCTGAGCGAGCAGAATCAGCGTTTCTTTTCGAGCGAGCTCCTCTTTTCGCTACAAAGAAGGTATTGAGCAACTGACAAAGCACGCAGACCACTCACAGCAAGCCGGCGCCGTCCAAATATTGGATCGAGACTGCTATACTCTTCGAGCGTTCTTTTGCAAACCTCGCCAGGCGCATAGGCATGTCGGAACGACCTACCAAACGGCCATTCCCAACGACCAAATGGTCTTTGATTTGGAACGCCGGAGACGAACTGACCGAGGATCGTCGGGCTGCGATAGACGAGCTGCTGATGCGCTATTGGCCGGCCTTGGTCGCCCATCTCGTCGTCCGAAAACGAATGGAGTCTCACGACGCCGAAGACTTGGTTCAAGGATTCATCGCGGCCAAAATGCTTGAGCGAAATCTGCTTGGCTCGGCAAGTAAGGAGCGAGGCCGGTTTCGTAGTTTTCTTCTCAAATCGCTCGACAACTATGTTGCAAATGAAATGGAGAAACGATCGGCGCGCAAACGCGTTGCGGATCGAGCCGTCGCCGTCGACCCTCAAGAGGTTGCGATTCCGGACCAATCCGGCGGGCGGGCGGAAGATATTTTTGATATAGAATGGGCGCGGCAAATACTGATAACGGTCGCCGAACGCATGAAGGCGGAGACGAAATCGAATCAACGTGACGATATCTGGGGCGTCTTTGAGTCACGAATCCTGATGCCGACGATCGAGGGCCGTTCCGCTGTCGACTACCAAGCGCTGGTAGACAAGTTTGGGTTTCGCTCGCCGAGTCAGGCGGCCAACGCGCTAATCACAGGCAAGCGAATGTATATGCGAATCCTTCGATCGGTCGTGTCGGAATACGCATCTGATGAAGAGGACGCGGAAGCAGAGATTCGCGACCTCGAACGAGTGCTGTCGAGACAATGACCGACGACACGACGTGAATCTTCGGCGGCTTGGACGCATGGGAATACGATGATGAACAAACACGAGTTGCAAACCGCTCGCCTTTCGTACTTGATGGGTATGGAGGACAAGATCGAGCCGCTCTGGCGTGAAGATGAATTGCACGCCGTGTTTGCGCACCAATTAGCCACGCCAATTGGTGTGGACTTGCAATTGGCGAGAGACGGCTCTGACACGACGACGTTCGGAGATGTGCTGTTCGGAAGTGCGTCCGAGCTAACCGCTCTTCAAGCGATCAAGCAGTTTGCAAAGGAACAAACGGTTGAAGGCGTGCAGCCAATGCTGCCCAAATCGGTAGCCGGCGTGCTCTACATCTGCAGCATCGCTGCCGTGCGAGTCCATCTAGAACAATCCATCACGACGCTATCTGACGACAATCTCCGCACCAAGCTCGAATGGTGCCTAGGACAGCCTTGGATCGACGACCAAACGCGCCAACTGCTCGACGCGACGTTAACGTTGATTGCCGCAGAAGACCGATGAGCAAGAAGCAAGAAACGAAGCTGTCCCAGTTCCGTCGGGAACTGAGACAGCTTCTCTTAACGCGTGTGCCCATTCTCTGATCAATGCGCTTTAGTTAGTGGAAAGCCGAGCTGTCGCCCAGTTCCGCACATTGTCTTGCTTAGACGAGAGTGCGATAACCAGTGCGTTTTCGACTTCCTTAGGCGCCATCGCTTTGACTGCGGCCAACGCAGCATCCTTGGCCGAGGCCCAGCTGCCAGGCATCGTGTCGTCGCCAACTCTCTTGATGAGATGCGGAACACTAGCTACGGCCTTGCGAGCCGCGAGACTGACCGCGGCTTGCTGCCGCATATAGTCATTCGAGTCGTTCAAGCACTTGACTAACGCGGCGTCCGTCGCCGATAGGCCGCTTTTCGCGATAGGTCCGCCACTTTTTACTAGTCGCTGTGCAGCCCACAAGCGGATGTTTTCCTTCTTGGACTTCAATGCCGTCAGTAGCGTGGGCGTGACCGATTCCGGCTCCAGAGACTGCAGCGCTTTAAGAGCCGCGTCTTTGGCGCCCGCCCAGCTTCCGGGCATGGTGTTGTCGGTAACGCGACGTTTCAGATGGGGGATCGCCGCGCGGGACTTGCGAGCTTGAAGAGTCGCAGCGGCTTGCTGTCGGACGTAATCGTTCTTGTCCTGGAGGCGTGCAACAAGGAGTTTCTCGACAGCGGAAAGAGGCAGTTCCGCAACTTGAGACGCCGGCTTTTCCGGGGCGACTTGCGGCGCGGCCATGGGCTTCTTCACTGCGACCGGGATCACGGTTTCCAGGGCGATGATCAGGTCCTTCATGTCATTGGCGCCGCGATACTGTCCGCCGCCTTTGACAGCGATTTGTTTCAGCTGAGTCGATTCCTCAGGCGTCACGCCAAATCCGACGACATGGATCGTCACATTGATCCCAAGTTGTCGCATGGCCGCGGCTGCAGCAACCGGGTCGCCGCCGCAGGTGTCCGTACCGTCTGTCACGACGATGACAAACTTCTCGGTGTCTCGATTGCGGCCCTGCATGATCCAGGTGGAGCGTGTTAGCGATTCCGCTAATGGCGTGCTTCCCTTGGGAGTCAAACGAGACACAACGTCTCCAAAACTGCCAGAGGACATGGGGGCGATGGGCAACACAAATTCGATATCCTGGCAACAACCGGGAGCCTTCGTGTTGACTCGGTGGCCGAACATTAGCACGCCCACGTTATGGGCCGAGAGATCTTCCTGCATGCTCATCAGCGCCTTCTTCGCTGCATCGAGCTTCCGCACGCCATTCGAGGTGGGTGAGTTCATGCTGCCGGACGAATCAATCACGAGCAGATAGTCCGCTGCCTGGCCAAGGCCCGCAGACACCAACAACGCGAAACTCGCAACACATGCCGCCAATGTATTCTTTAGAGACCGAACCGTCATGACTAACTCCTTAGCAATATCAGGTGATGGGCCACGCAACCGATGATGCGCGTTCACCCTCAATTACCGTGATCGCGTCAAGTTCCTGCGCGACGCACAGATCTTTCTTGAAAAACCAAGATTTAGCCAACCAGCCGCCCAAGCAACCCCGTGTGGTCAAAGAAGTCAGACGACCCGTTTTCCCAGGGATTTACGTGATTGAATTCAAATCACGGACGAATTCGGTCGAGGTGGGACATTCTAAATTCGCCGCAACCGATCCCGAGGTGAAACTAGGCGAGGACGATGTAGGCGATCGGATTGCCCTTCGCCTCGCTTGCTTGCACGGTGGAACAGGCTTCTCACCTCTTCCGTAGTGCAATCATGTCGTTTGTTTTTCAACCTTGGCAACTGTGTCTCGTCGTGCTCGCGAGCTGGATCAACCGCGAGCAGCAAAAAGTCATCGAGTATTTGATGACTGAGAATCGAGTTCTCAAGGAGAAACTCGGCCAGGGACGAATCCTGCTCAACGATGATCAGCGCCGTCGATTGGCGGTTAAAGGCAAAATACTCGGATGCAAGCTGCTTCGAGAATTCGGCACGTTCTTTACGCCCGACACGATCCTGCGGTGTCATCGACAACTGGTCGCCATGAAATGGGACTACAGCGCGCGGCGCGGAAGCACTGTCGGTCGACCGCGAGTTCGCCAAGTCATCGTCGATCTCACACTGAAATTTGCCAAAGCCAATTCGACTTGCAGCTATGACAGAATCCAGGGTGCACTCGCAAATGTCGGCTATTGAATCACCGACACCACAGTAGGCAACACTCTCAAGCGTCACGGAATCGAACCCGCGCCCGATCGCAAGTGGAGCATGTCGTGGTCCACTTTCCTAAAAGCCCACTGGGACGTACTTGCCGCGATTGATTTCACGACGGTCGAAGTCTGGACGAAAAATGGACTTGTGACTTTCTGTTTGCTTATCGCTATGGAACTGAAGACGCGCTGAGTTCACTTCGCTGGTTGCACGGCCAATCCCATCGAAGCCTGGATGAAGCAAGCCGCGCGCGAGCTGACCGCATGCGACGATGGTTTTCTAAACGGCAAGAAACGGTTGATCATGGATCGCGACGCGTCGTTCTGCGAGTCGTTTCGCACGCGACTCGGCAACGAGGAAGTTGTGCCGTTTCGGCTTCCGCCTCACAGTCCGAACATGAGCGCGTTCATGGAGCGATTCTTCCGTTCGCTCAAGTCGGAATACGTCG
>CAZMNY010000073.1:0-14489 GCA_964567745.1 uncultured Pirellulaceae bacterium
TGACAGAGTGTTGCGATCGATCGGGCTATGCGCAAAAATCGGTGGACCAGTACAGCGATGCTGGAAGTCGTTGCCAGAACTGGCGATAGAACGCGAAAAGGCCGTCACCCGGAGATGACGGCCTTTCGTATAACCCGACGGTAGCGGAGTTTCGCTACCGTCAAAACAAGTGGCGGGGACAGGATTCGAACCTGCGACCTCGAGGTTATGAGCCTCGCGAGCTACCGGGCTGCTCCACCCCGCGTCATTTGTGTTGATATTGTAGTCGAATCCGAAATGCTGACTAGGGGCTGTCGCGAAGCGAATTGAGACTCCGCGGACCGGTCCATATTGCGTTTCGAGCGAATAACAATAGGGGCTGTCATCGAACTGTTTGGTAATTGACTTGAGTCGAGCCGCGCGGAATCCCTCGACATAATCCGATTTATCCAATTCAGGCGCACCGCCTTTCCACCGGAATGAACGCAACTCTTGTCTCAGTCACGACTTCTGCTTGGCGCTTGGGGCGGCCGTTGATAGACTGCCGTTAGGCTGCGTTTTCACCTCGACCCCATCGGTTTCGACAAACCTCCTTTCGACTTACTGCTTTCGACATTCGTCTCTTGCTTCGAAACATCGTCGCGCGGGCACATCACATCGCCGCCGTGAATCGACACGTGGTTTCGATTCCCGCTTCCATGGAACGCTAAGTACTTGCCGGAGCCGAGTATGACTCTCGACCCAAGACAAGGGACAAATTCGAATCCGCCGCCGCAAGGTCAGCGCGTGGCGCATCCCGAGCAGCCTGTGGCTCGACCGATTCAGCCTGTCCCGCATCCACTCCTCACCGATGCCCCAGCAAATCATCAAGCAAATCATCAAGCTTCGCCAGCACAACAGGTTGGACAGCCTGTCGGGCAACCGATTCAGGCGCCAACGCAACCTGCTCGAGCCCAGCCCGCTCAAGTTCAGCCCGCTCAAGTTCAGCCCGCTCAAGTTCAGCCCGCTCAAGTTCAGCCCGCTCAAGTTCAGCCCATTGCGCACCAACACGTTCAACAGCAACACGTGCAGCATCAACACATTCAACAGCAGCCCGTCGGACAGGCCGTCGCAGCTCAAGCACCGGTAGGTCAGGCCGCTGTCGGTCAAGCGGTGGTCGGACAAGCGGTCGTCGGGCAAGCGATCGTTAACTCGGCCCAAGCGACCGCGTCACGACAAAGCGCGCAGACCAGGTCGACGGCGGAAGAACGTTTGCGGAACCCGGAAGAGGATGAAGAGGAGATCACCGAAAAGGCGGTGAAAGCAGCGCCGCCGTGGCTAGTCAGTTTAGTCGTTCACATGTTGATCTTGATTGTGTTGGCGTTGTTGACGATCCCCGCGCTCGCTCGCAAGAAAGTGGAGTTGGTCGTGGATTACGCTGATGAAGAGGGTGAGCAACTAATCGACGACGCATTCGACATGCCGGCGCTTGAAAACCTCGAAGTCGAAACGCCGTTGCTTGCGGAAGACCTGGTTGAAGTGGAAGATCCCTTCGCGGCCGCGCCGACTCTCGATATCACCTTAGACGCCGCGAACGCGACCTCGGAAATCGTGGCGCCGTCGATCGGAATGGCGCTGACGGGCCGCGAAAAGGGAATGAAACAGGCGCTGTTGGCGGCTTACGGCGGCACCAAAGCGACCGAAGCGGCCGTGGCCGATGGACTCGCATGGCTCGCCAAGAACCAGGAGAAGAGCGGATCGTGGAGTTTGGCGGGTCCCTACACGGACGGCGGTCATATCGAGAACCGAGTCGCCGCGACGGCAATGGCGATGTTGGCTTTCCAAGGCGCCGGCTACACTCACAAAAAAGGCAAGTACAAAGCGCTGATGAAGAAGGCGGTCGACTCGTTGCTGAAGATGCAAGACGCCGACGGCAACTTCTATCAGAAGGGACCGACTCACCATCGCCTTTACAGCCAAGCTCAAGCTTCCATCGCCATCTGCGAACTCTATGGCATGACCAAAGATTCCGCGCTTCGAGACCCAGCTCAGACGGCGCTCAACTATGCAGCTCGAGTGCAATCGCCGTTGGGCGGCTGGCGCTATTCTCCTCGTGAAGATTCCGACACTTCGGTGACCGGTTGGTTTGTGATGGCTTTTCAGAGCGGCCGCATGGCCGGGCTCGAAGTCAACACAACCACCTTGGAAAAGATCACCGAGTTCCTTAATTCCGTGCAACACGATGGCGGCGCAACCTACGCCTACAAGCCCGACGAAGATCCCACCATTACGATGACGGCCGAGGGCTTGCTGTGCCGCCAATATCTCGGCTGGGACTATCAGGACCCGCGACTCCGACAAGGCGTCGACGAATTGGCTCTTAACCCGATCGATGCTTCAGACGAAAACGTCTACTACTGGTACTACGCCACTCAAGTCATGCACCACATGGGCGGCGACGATTGGTTCAAGTGGAACAACGTTATGCGTGACGTGTTGCCAGAGTCGCAAGTCAGACGCGGTCCGGAAAAAGGAAGTTGGAGCCCCAACAATGATTCCTGGGGCGCTCGAGGCGGCGGTCGTCTGTTTCAGACCTGCCTCAGTCTCTACAACCTCGAAGTCTACTACCGGCACTTGCCGATCTACAAACACTAGCGGCCACGCGCTACTTGGCTCGAGAGAGATCGCCAGACCCCATGGGCTAGTCCTGTGTGGTGAATCAGCGCAGCTAGCCAAAATTAACGAGTGCAAAGTGGGGAGTGCAAAATGAAAAGCAACCCACGGGCTTGCGGCTTCTTGATTTAATCGCGAGTCCACCACAAGCCGTCTCTCCCCCGACGCGTGAGGGTCAGGGAGAGACCGAATCGCGCAAGTGCAAAACGCAAGTGAAAACCCCCAAACGGCACGACCCGCACTTGGCGACCACCTCCTGTATCTGGGGCTTCCAGGCACTCAGCCGCAGACAGCTGGGGACAAGCCGCGCTGGACACGACGCTTAACTGGTGGCTTTTTCGACGCGCGCGTTAGCCTCTCCCGAGCCCTCACCGCTTCCAGGGAGAGACATCTGAGGCGACTTGCTGTTGTCTTGAGCCGAATATTATGGCTGAGACCAAGGCCCGAACGAGGCAAGCCGCTCGCCCCGTTCGGTGAATCAGGTTGGTTAGCTGGTCAACTCGTCAGTTCCTTAATCACTTTGCCGCCCTGGTCGGTGAGGCGAACGTTGAGTCCTTTGAAGCGTTGGGTCAGACGCGTGTGTTCGAATCCGAATCGATCGAGCACGGTGGCGTGCAAGTCGTTCATGTGGATCGGCCTTTCGACCGGCGCCCAACCGATGTCGTCCGTCTTGCCGATGACCTGACCGCCCTTTATTCCACCGCCGGCGAGCCAGAGACTGTAGCCGAACGGATGGTGGTCGCGGCCGGTGTTCTGCTTGTTGCCGCCTCGATTCTCCGCCAGCGGCGTCCTTCCAAACTCACCCGCGCAAATCACCATCGTGTCGTCGAGCATGCCTCGTCGCTTGAGGTCTTTCAGCAGAGCGGCGACTGGTTGGTCGAGCATGCCAGCGTTATAGGTGAGCTCGGGGGTGAGGTTGCTGTGGTGATCCCATGAGGCGTGGACGAGCGTAACGCAACGGACTCCGCGCTCGACGAGCCGTCGGGCTAACAAGCAATTCTTTGAGAACTGGCGGTAAACATTCGGACCGCCGCCGCGAAACTTATTGTTCTTCGGCTCTTTCCGCTCGACTCCGTATTCGTCGAGCACGTTTTGCGGTTCGCTTGAAAGGTCGGTCAGTTCCGGCGCCGACATTTGCATGCGGAAGGCGAGCTCGTATGAATTGATGCGGCTGTTGATCTCGGGATCCCCCAAGTCCTCAAAACGCTTTTTGTTGAGTTTGCGAATCGCGTCGAGTCCGAGCGATTGGATTTCGCGAGTGACTCCGGCAGGACTGTTGAGGTTGAGGACCGGTTCGCCCTCGCCGCGAAAGACGACGCCCTCGTACGTTGTGGGAAAGAAACCGCTCGACCAATTGGAGACGCCGCCGCTGCTTCCGCGACCCGCTGTCAAGACAACGTAGCCTGGCAGGTTGTTCGTTTCCGCGCCCAATCCGTAAAGTAACCACGAGCCAAAACTGGGTCGGCCAAATCGCGGTACGCCCGACGATAGCATCAGCTGGGCGGGATGGTGATTGAAAGCGTCAGTGTGCATCGAACGAATCAGAGCGATGTCGTCCGCACAGCCGCCGATATTCGGCAGCAGGTCGCTGATCTCCATCCCGCATTCGCCGTGCTTGCTAAACTTTCGCGGGCTGCCCATGAGCACAGCGGATTCTTTTTTGATGAAGGCGAAGCGAACTTTCTTCGTCAGCGACTCGGGCAAGCTTTCGCCGTGCCGCTGCTGCAGAATCGGCTTGGGATCATACAGGTCAACGTGGCTCGGCGCACCGGCCAGCAGGATGAAAATGCAAGCCTTCGCTTTGCCCGGAAAATGCGGGGCTTTCGGCACCAGCGGATTGCTTTCGTTCTCGTCCGCGCTCGCCTGATCTCCGCTTAACAGCGAGCCCAAAGCGAGGCCGCCTAGCCCGCTGGCCGATGACGTAAAAAACTGACGACGAATCATCTCTTCAACTTGGTTTGGACTGGTCATGACGAGTTTCGTTTATGCGAGTTGAAGGTTTCGAGTTGGATTTGGCTGACGACGCGGGGCGACCATCGAGTTGGCACGATGGCTTATTCCTTGGCGACGAATTCATCGATGTTCAGCAAGATTCGCCCGACGATAACCCAGGCGGAAGTCTCGACAGCGTTTGCGTTCTTGGGCAGCCCTTGGCTGCCGGCAATTTGTGCGGCCCGTTTTTCATCAGCGGCCGAGATCTTTCGTTGCAGTTGATACGTCTCAAGCATCGTCTGCATCTCCAAGTCGCTTGGCCGGCGCGAGAGACAAATCAGAAAAGCGCGTGCGATCCGCGTTCGAGCGGCGGCTTCATCATCTCCGTCGGCTTGAGTGTAGATCCGGCGGCCGAGCATCTGGGAGCATTCGAAGAACACGGGATCGTTCCAAAGCGTCAGGGCCTGAAGTGGCGTATTGCTAACGGAACGACGAGCGGTGCAGGCGTTGGCGTCTGGCGAATCAAACGTCATCAACATCGGATAGGGCGAGGTTCGTTGGAAGAACGTATAGAGGCCGCGGCGATATTGATCTCCGCCTTTGCTCGGCGTCCAACGAGCGCTGTTCGCGTAGGTCAGTCCCGAGTATTCCGACGGCTGTTTGGGTCGCACGCTGGGGCCGCCAATCTTTGGATTCAACAAACCACTTACGGACAACGCCAGGTCTCTAACGATTTCCCCTTCCACTCGTCGGCGAGTCTGGCGGGCGAGCCATTGGTTGTCGGGGTCGCGGTCGATGAGTTCCGGGCGATGTGCAGACGATTGGCGATAGGTCGCCGAGTTGACGATGGTTCGGTGAAGTTGTTTCAAACTCCAACCGTGCTCAACAAAGTCGGCCGCCAACCAGTTGAGCAATTGCGGATGGCTCGGCAGGTCGCCTTGCGTTCCAAAATCGTCGCTCGTCGCCACGATGCCCGCGCCGAAGTATCTCTGCCAAACGCGATTGACCGTGACTCGCGCAGTGAGAGGCTGATCTTCGCCAACCAACCAGCGACCGTAATCAAGTCGATCCGGCGTTTTCGACCGCGGCTTGAGCGGAGGGAGGGCGCTGAGCGTCTTGATCGCGACGGTGTCGCCCGGGTTAAGAAAGTCTCCGCGAATATGGACTCGAGTTTCGCGTGGCTGTTTTCGCTCGTTCGTCGCCTGCGCTTTCGTCGTTGGCACCGCCGGCGCTTTCTTGGCATGCTCGGCTAGCTTTTTCTCGAGTTCGAGAAGCCCTTTGTCCGTCTTGCCGTAGTGATCTTCAATAAGGCGCTTTTGTTCGGGCGTGCGTTTTGCCGCAGCAGCGGCAAGAGCAGCGACGAGCTTGGCGTCGTTTCCTTCGAGCACCGGCGTCGACGAGTCGGTGAGCGAGAGACGGAATCGTCCGATGTTGTGCGGCGCCACTCTATCGTACGTCTGATTCAATACGATCTCGAGCGAATCATCCGCGACGACTTCAAACGGCGCGTTGGCGACGAACATGGCGACATGGCGTTTGCCGAACTGAGGTCCTACAGCCCAACCATCTTTCTTGTTGTCGTTGATAGCCAGTTTGGCGTCCCATTCCTGTTGGGCGAAACTTGACTCGGCCGATGCAAACTCGATGCGCTGCGGTTTGCCGCCCTTCCGCGAGATGACGGCTGAGAGTGTCGTCAAGACGAAGTTGCCGTTGTCGGCTCGACCAGGACCGTTCTTCACCAAACTTTTGTCGGGCAACACTTCCAGTCGGATTGCGCCGATGCTGCGCACTGGCGAGTCGCCATGGAGAGTGTAGATGTCGGATACGAGGTTCTTGCCGGAGGCGAGATAGGAACCGTCTTTCTGCGGCTTGATTTCGGCGCCATGTTTTGAAACAGCGCTTGCGGGCTTCCATGTTGTCCACACAACGCCCTTAAATTCCGATGTCTCGGCCCACTTGGCAGCCGCGTCAACGATGTTGCTCTTGCGATAGGATGCGATGGTGTTCTTCAGTTTGGCCTGATCGCTGTCATAGGTCGCTTTGGCTTTCCTGTACCGCTCGTTCTCCTCCGGCAACGGTGCCGAAATGTCCTGCTCGTCGATGCTGTTGAAGAACCCGTACATCGAATAGTATTCGCGCTGCGTGATCGGATCGTACTTGTGCGAGTGGCACTGAGCGCAGCCGAGGGTCAGGCCGAGCCAAATCGAAGAGACGGTGTTGGTTCGATCGACCGTCTTTTTGACTCGATCTTCCTCCTTGTCCGTTCCGCCTTCAGTGTTGTGCAATGTGTTGCGATGAAATCCTGTTGCGACTCGGTTTTCAATTGTGGCATCGGGCAGCATGTCCCCCGCGATTTGCCGAATTGTAAATTCGTCGAAAGGCATGTCGTTGTTGAGCGCATTGATGACCCACTCGCGGTACCGCCACGCGTGAGGGCGAGCTCGATCTTTCTCGTAGCCGTCGCTGTCGGCATACCTGGCTAAGTCGAGCCAATGGCGTCCCCAGCGTTCGCCGTAATGTTTCGATTTCAGAATCTGCTCGACCAAGGCTTCGTAGTCGCTCGACTTCTTACGCGACAAAAATGCCTCGGCCGTTTCGGGCGAGGGCGGCAGGCCGAGCAGATCGATGTACAGCCGCCGAATGAGCATTTCTCGCGATGCCGCTGGCGAAGGGTGGACTCCCTCATTTTCCAGCTTGGCCAGGACAAACGCATCGATTGGGTTTCGGACCCAGGCCGAGTTCTTCACTTTCGGTAGCTCGGGTTTTTCAATCGGCTTGAAAGCCCAGTGGTCAGTCGCGACGACAGCGTCTGCATCGGCTGGCCAAATGGCGCCTTGTTCGATCCACGTTCTTAGGACAGTAACTTGCGCTTTGCTGAGCGGCGTCCCTTCTCCTTCGGGCGGCATGCGATCCAAATCGGGATCGGATCCGGAGACTCGCGCCAGCAAAGTGCTCTTCGCAGCATTCTTCGGCTCGATCGTCTTGCCCGAGTCGCCACCCTCGAGAGCTCGCTCGCGAATGTCGAGCCGCAGCCCGCCTTCCTGTTCTTCGGGTCCGTGGCACGAGTGACATGTCGTGCGCAAGATGGGTTGCACGTCCTTGACGAAGTCGACCGTCTCGACCTTGCCCGCGGACGCTTTCCCCGACGGTTTCGGGTCCTGCCCATCAGCCGATGCGGGTAACAGCATGGCGATTGGAAACGCGTACAACGCCAACCGTCGAAAAAAGGAATGTCCCAGTTCGATCGGAAACGCGAGGGATGGCATAGGTTGCTTTGCGTGTTGCGAGGTTGCTGCGTGTTGCGAGGTTGCCGTGTGTTGCGAGGTTGCCGCGTCTTGCGAGGTTGCTGCGTCTTGCGAGGTTGGTGCGTCACCGCTCGCTGCACATGCGGGCTTCATGCGGGGCTCCGTATGACGGAATGGAAGGCGTGGTCGAACTCAGTGGCTCGATGGTTTGGGCGGTGTCCCCGCGGCGTTTTATTTAACCACGGCCGAACCAGAGCGTCAAACTGATCGCACTCTGCCGTGCGCTTTGCGGATGTGGTAAAACGTCGATTCCCCGCGGTGGTCGGGAGGCCAGGCGGTCGTTGGCGACCGGTCGCGAATCCGACCATTGGGTGGCGAGTCGAGTGTTTCCAAGCAGAGAGGTCATTGATGTCTATCGAACTTCGCAAGCGGATCTTTGCTGAACTCAACGATTTGGTTTTGATCGATCCACATACTCATATCAACGCGCTCAATCCGGCATCGGAAACCTTGGGCGACATCCTTGGCTATCACTACTACACGGAATTGGCGCATTCCGCCGGAATGGCCAAGGATCAAATCGAGGCACCCGAGCTTGACCCGAAAGAAAAAGTCGGGCGGCTCATTGAAAACATGGGACCCATCAATAACACCGTGCAGTCGAGCTGGTTTGTTGAGATGGCGCAGCAGCTACTCGGCTTTGAGGGCGAGCAGGTCACGACCGACAATTGGGAATCGCTGTACGACAATGCGAGCGAGCGAATGGCGTCGGACGGCTGGGCTGCCGAAGTGTTGGAGAAAAGTAAGCTCGAAGCCGTGTTTCTCACCAACGACTTCGACGATTCGCTCGAAGGCTTCGATACGGGCGTCTACATCCCCTGCTTGCGCACCGATGACTTGGTGTTTCACTTGGCCAAACCGGAAGTCCGCGAGCGGCTAGAGAAGTGCACGGACGTCTCGCTGGACGGCGTGAGCTCTCTTCGCGAAGCCATCAGCAAGCTGTTTCAACACTTCAAATCGAATGGAGCTCGAGCCTGCGCGATTTCGTTGCCCCCCGATTTCGCTCCGACTTCGGTGAGCGAGGCGCGAGCGGGCAATGCGCTGCAGGATGTGCTTGAGAAAGGAGTGAACGCCTCTGCGCCAAATTGCCGAGCGATCTCGAACTTTGTTTTCTGGACGTTGGCGGAGAACTGTGTCGAACACGCAATGCCGTTTGACTTGATGATCGGCGTCAATCGAGGCGTCTACTCCGATGGCGTATTTCAGGGGCAGGATCTGTACGACAGCCGCGTCTCGTTGATTCAGTATCGAGAGCTGTTCAACGCCTTTCCGACCGTCACGTTTCCGATTTCGGTTTTGGCGAGCGTGACGAACCAAGAGCTGACAAGCTACGCCTGGATCTTTCCCAACGTCGTGACCAACGGCCATTGGTGGTACTCCAACACGCCGACGTTTATCGAGCACGACGCGGCGGCGCGATTGGAAGCTGTGCCGCGAACGAAGCAGATCGGCTACTACAGCGACATGTACAAGCTCGAGTTCGCTCTGCCGAAATTCAACATGTACAAACGGATCCTCGCCAAGATTTTGGCGGCGCGATTCGTGATCGATCGCAATTGGACCGAATCACAAGCGATCGCCTTGGGAAGTCAAGTTCTGCGAGGGAACGTCGACACCATCTTCATGGGCTGACGGCCTAAATCGACGTGGCTCGACATCGCTCAGAAACAGGCATCCAAAAGAAGTTTATTTATTTTTCGGGAATAGAATGAACCTTTTGGACGATCAATCGTCTTAGTTGTCGATACCCTTCCTGAAGGTTCGCTTAGGTTGATCCCTGGGTTCATAGTCCGGAACATCGCTTTGCGACTACCTCTTGTTGGTGGTATGATTAGGGCATGGAGCGTGTGCGAAAGCGACGCTTTGACCAATTTTTCATGTAACTCTCGATTTTGTGCGGGAATAGCACAGGGAGCAATGTGATGCGTAATTTCATCCAAGCTGCAGTGAATTTCGTCCTCAATGCCAAACGCATTGATGCCGTCGTCGCCGCTGGCGTGAATGAGATGACTGCGCGCATGCTCCGTCATTGTTCCCGCCTCCATCAAGCCGGCTCAAGTTTGCCAATACAGGGCGGTAGTTTACTCCGCCTTCTAGCGGCAGACGCAATCCAGGCGCAGGAACCGTTTTATGCGGTACCCGCCGGAGGATTGCCAGGGAGCTGGCGCTCGACGCGGCGAAAAACGCCGCGGGCTTTTGCAAGAGCCTCCTAGGGAACTAGGACCGATCGAAACCAGCCCGATCGACATGGCCTGAACAGGAGCGGCTCATAACGAGCTCGCACCTACGGCCAAGCGGGATTGGGACGATCAAAAAACTGCAAGAGCAAGAGCGTCATTCGGCGGTCGACGCTGCTGTATCAGCCACAGTCGACACCGAACTTCGCACCCGGCATCAGCCAGCACTGTCGCACGTTCGTACGACTTCTTCGAGAGAGTAAAGACCAATGGCTATCCAAAACCAAGAAGACCGAATCCTCGTCGCTCAGCTGGTCCGAGACGCGCAAGCTGGTGATCGCGACGCGTTCGGCGAATTGTTCGAGCGATTTGAGCGACACGTGTTCGCCATTGCGTTTCGACGATTGAACAACTACGCGGAAGCGCAGGAATTGACGCAGGATGTTTTCATCCAAGCGCTTCAGAAGATCACGCAACTGCGACAAGCGGAAGCTTTCGGCGGTTGGTTGCGCTCGATCACCCACCGCATGGCGATCAACCGAGCCGTGCGACGTGGTCCGGATTTGCCGACCGAGCCGTTGTTGCTTGAGTCGAGCTGCGTCGAGGAGGAGACTCCGCTGGCGCACGCGCTGGAATCGGAACGAGAAACGCAGTTGCATGAAGGTTTGCAGCGACTGCGGGACTTGGACCGAAAGACGCTGATTGCCTTCTACGTTGATGGTCAATCTCTGATCCAAATGAGCGACTCGTTCGACGCGCCGCTCGGTACGATCAAGCGTCGCCTGCACGTCGCTCGCAAGCGACTGGCCAAGGAAGTCGATTCCCTGGTTGCTGTGTAAAAACCATTGGCGATCGCGTTTGCTCGCGAACCGGTCCGTCAACGAGAATAGAGCCCGTGTCGGTTTCCATATCGACACGGGCTTTTTTTGTGGGATGAACTGCTCTGCGACAACTCGGCTCCGCCAGCGGATAACCCAACTAATCCGAAAATTCGGAACAGCTCGCCTAAAGCTCCCCATTTGAAATGTCGAAAACACGAGGGAAGAGACTCTATGCTTTTGCCCTTCGGAATCGGTGCCGCTGATGAGAATTCTAGTGATTGCCCTCGCGACCAGTTGCTTGGCTTTGGGTGGTTGCGCAATTTGCGCAAGTCCCTATGACGACCACTATTCGGCCTTCGGCGGCCGCTGGGAACGCGACATCGATAATCATGGTCGTGTTGGCTCCGCCTTCACCCAGGCAGGTTACCGCGTCGATGAGGCTGGCGAAGAAGTGGGCAACGAGGCCATGGAGCCTCCGCTGGGCCAGCCGGGCGAGACAAATGAGTTGCAGACGATTTCGTACAGCATGCCGTACGATGAGTCGCTCGAAGGCGTCGATGAGAGTCAGGTCGAAGAGGATCTTGGCGAGGATCTTGACGAGGAATTTGACGAGCAAGAATGATTCGCGGCTCGTCCAGTATTCGCTTATCCCGCCAGACGCGTGTTGCCTCGACTGAGGCAGGCGTTGAGTTCATCGATCCGGTCGATGACCGAACTGGCGTGTTGGTCCTCAACGCCAAGAGCCAAGGTCTGGCATCCCGCCACTCGCGCCTCGCGCAATCGCCGCGAGCTGCTGCTGAGGAAGACGGTTGATGCGGGCGAGTAGCCTCGCGCCGTCAATTCATCGGTCCAGTGTTTTGATGGCTGATCTGCGGACTCAATAAAGTGAAAGAACTTATCCAGTCGCCACCGCTTGAGTCGACTCGACAAGGGTGAGGTCAGGTCAAAGCCCGCTCCGATCGCCGCCAATCCGAATCCGCTTGCGCTCAATTGACTGAGTGTTCGGGCAACGCCATTCATCGGGCATGCCGGGCATTCGATCTGCTCGCGTCGAGACTGCCCCGCGGCGATGACCTCGTCGATACAGCCGTTCTTCATGCCTGATTCTTGCAGGAAACGGCGCAGTCCCCGCCAATAGTCGATGCGTCCCTCCGCCACGTCAGCTTGATACGACTCGTCCCAGAGTCGGAAAAACACTTCGAATTCAGAGCGAAGGCCGACGTTTTGCAGAATCCGAAACAACCATCGGTTCCAAATCGTGTTGTCGAACAGGACGCCCGGACCGTCGAATGCGACGATACTGACAACGAGAGGCCAGTCGTCGCCGCGTTGAGTTGTCGGAAAATCGCGTTCCATGCTTCGATTCCTTTCTAAGCGATGGAGGGCCGGGTCTCTAATCGTTCGCGTGTTACGCGCTGGCTCGATTCAAATCGGCCATGCGTCGCCGAATGGCCGGCTGTTGGTCGAGCAGTTTGGTGATGCCCTGCCAATCCAGCGATGCGCTATCCAACGCCTCGTAGATGACTTGGGCGTGATCCCAATCTTCTTCGACATCAATTCGAAGCCGCATGTCGTCTTCGACAAGTTGCGCTGGAGCGGGAATCCATTTAAGACCAAACATGTCGGGCTGGCTGCGAATGAACGCCGACAGGTCTCCACGGAGATCGGCCGGCGCCAACGTATTGGCTCGCCGTACCGATGAGGCGGAACACCAGTCGGCCAGCATCCCGTGCCCGCACGTCAGCGGCTTTTCGTCGGCCGAGCAGAATCCGATGAAATCGCGATTTGGGCTCTGCTTCGACGCTGCGATCAAGCGATCGATAAGGACCGGATCGATAAATGGGTTGTCAACGCAGACGCGCACGATCGCCTTGGCGTCGAATTTTTCGATTGCCGAAACAGATCGAGCCAGCGAGTCCGCCTCGGGCGAGACAAACAATGTGATGTTTTGCGGCGTGCATTGTCGAGCCAGCTCGGAGATGGGACCTTCCCGAGCGACCACGACGACCTTATCGAGCAATTCAGACTCGCTCACGCGCCTCGCCACCCACTCCAGCACCGAGCCGCCGGCAAATCGGCGACTCGCCAAAGCGCACAGCGATTTTCCGTTCTGTTTGCCGTATGCGTCGGCATTGAACTCCACGATTCCTAACGTTACGGCCATCCTTGCACCCTTCGCCAATAGTCATCGTTGCTTGTGCAACCAGTCTAGCAACAGTGCGAATTTTAAATCAATACGAACTCATGCTAGCAACGTTGCATCGAGACGAGCCTGTCGCACGATCCCCGTCCTTTTCCCTCCGATCGGACCAATGGATCAGAGAAGAAGAATTGACGACGCGAAAAGATTCCGCGCGGCTCAAGAACCCGCGACTCGCGTCGAACTACTCCTACACGCGAAGGCGGTGGAGCCTGATGAATCCCACGCCTGATCTCCATATGCTGCGCCCGGAGTCAGCGTTTTCAACGCACCGCCTCGCGTGTTCTCAAATCAAACAGCGTTCGGTGCCGGCGGCGGCGGCGGGGTGAGAGTCGTCATTTTTTGCCACAAACTTCTCATCGGCTGAACGACTTCTTTGCCAAGTTGTTGGGGAGCGTAGGAGAGCCTGCAATAGAGCTCGGCGAGGCTTCGCGCTTCGCTATCGACAACGACTTGCTCACGGGCCACGGAGGCGGCAAACTCGATCGGCGTCTGCTCGGCTTCTCGCACGACACCCCGCTCTCGAGCCCATGCCTCAAAAGCGCGAAACGAATGTTGTACGAGATGGCTGGCGGTCTGTCGTTCGGCACCAGGGGCGAACGGGTTTGCGAATTCCGAGAAAGCAGGATGCCGAGGTTGAGCGGCCAGCGCCTCGGCTTGCTCTTGAGCCGCCGCCGCTTCCTTGCTTCGAGCGCCAAACAAGCGGTCCAGCAATTTGCGAATCGATTCGATGAATTGAAGCACCGCTTGTCGGATCTGCCTCCAATACCGCCAGACCACAAAGCCGACGACGACGGCGATGACAGAGTAGTAAATCAGCTTCATCAGGAAACTGACGCCGCTGAAAACCGATGATAGAAACGACTTCGACGAACCCGAATCGTTTTGACTGCTCGAACGGTTTTGCGATTGGCCCGACTGCTGCCGTTCCGCGCTGGAGCGATTGCCGTCAAAACGAGGCACCCCCGAGTTGCCTTTTCGCTCGCCATGCCCTTTATTGCCCTCGTTGGCCCCGCCCTGGTTTTGATTCTTCTCAACGCCAGAACTTGAATTTCGCTCGTCTTGATTGCGGTCCCCGTCTTGTCCGTCCGCATTCTGCTCGGAGCCGGTTTCGTCGCCGTCTCGATCCGCTGATTGCTGCCCTTCCTGGCCCTGTCCCTTTTGACCGCCCTGTTCACCTTGGCCCTTTTGTCCTTGTCCCTTTTGACCGCCCTGTCCTCCTTGGCCCCGAACGGCTCATAGAACTGTCCGACTCGGATTGCTCCGGCTCGCGGTATGTCTCTCATCTCCATGTAGAGATCTTTGAAGTCCGCATCTCCGCCTGCGAAGTCGTACTGCGCCTTGTACTCGATGTTTCCATAGATCGTGCCAGCTAAATAGAGCCGTGCGCGTCGAAAAATCACACCATCTTCGGGATCGGCTC
>CAZMNY010000074.1:0-14244 GCA_964567745.1 uncultured Pirellulaceae bacterium
CAGCTTGGAATTGGGATCGACAATTCGTTTGGTCAACGCCCGCCACGGCGAATCTGGTGCGCCACCCTAAAGCTAAGGCGTAACGCAGTACTAGCAGTCCGATCCGATTTCGGAATTCGGGGCCAATAATCTGGAGATCCCACGCCTCGCCTCAGTTGGCGCACTAGACTTCGTTTGGCGTTAATACTGATTGCCAGTGGTCCATTCGCGTTGCGGTTGCGACACCGAGCTGGATAGGAATCGTGTCGGAATACCCTCAGAAACACCCATCCGAGTGCATGGAGAGCGTTATGCCGAATCAGAATAATCCGAATGAGCAATTTCGGTTAGCCTGTGTTGACGGCCCGTCGGATAATCGTCGTTCTTCCATCGGAGAAGCGGGTGCCTTGGATCGGATGATGCCGGAACTTTGGGACTTGACTCCCCTTGAGGACGCACTCGAGGAACGGATTGAGCATCTCCACGATCTGCTCCGCGAACGCACAGCGGCCCTAAGCAAAGAATGCGCCATCCGTCAAGATCTGGAACGACAGCTAAGAGAATCTCACGCCATGGCTGACCAGGCGATTTGTGATAAGAACACATTCCTGGCAACGATGAGCCACGACATCCGAGCTCCCTTAACAGCGATTCTCGGATATTCCGAGCTACTATATCGGCTGGGAGATGTCCACAACGCACCGTCAGAACGAATCGAAATGCTATCCGCAATCAAACGCAATAGCAGCCAGCTTCTTGAGCTGATCACCGATTTGCTGGATTTTACTCAGTTCAAGTCGGATCAGTTCGAACTGGCCCCAATCGAAACCGATCCTCTCTTGTTAGTGTTTGAGGTTGCGGCTGATTTCCTGACCACTGCGAACTCAAAAGGGTTGAAACTCCACGTCGAATGTACAACACCTATTCCGCATCAAATTCTGACGGACCCCAAACGGTTTCGACAGATACTGACCAACCTAGTTGTGAACGCCATCAAGTTTACCAATGAGGGAGACGTGATCATTCGACTTGCGTCTCGTGAACTTACAAGTGCTTCAGCTTGTTTCGTTGTCACCGTCGAGGATACCGGCATCGGGATTCCAGCGGATCGACAGTCTGTTATCTTCGAACCCTTCACACACGGTCACAATGAACAAATCAGTCACCAAACGGGTACCGGGCTGGGATTGTCGATCTGTCGACAACTTGTGGAGTCGAGCGGAGGCACTATCGCCATGGCGTCGGAGGAGGGTGTTGGTAGCCTGTTCACGTTCACCGTACCGATCACGAGCAACGCGCCGGTGTGGCAACCCAACGCTCACGATCTGACCATCCGAGAACCGGTCGCACTCAAGTGGGATACACCGGATGTCAATCTGACGGACTTTCGCATCATGATCGTCGATGATACGACCGACACGCGAGACCTGCTGAAACTGATTTTTAGCGAAGCTGGAGCCGACGTAACAACAGCATCCAATGGTCTTGATGGAGTTGCGATGACACTGGATGCGATGAGTGACAAGAGGCCTTTTGATTTCGTCCTGATGGACATGAGGATGCCGGGGATGAGTGGTCACGCGGCAACAAGCAGACTTCGTGACGAAGGGTATCAAAATCCGATTGTCGCCTTGACCGCCAACGTCCAGGCAGGTGATGAACAGGCCTGTCTGGATGCCGGCTGCAGCACATACCTAACCAAGCCAATTGAAACCTCCAAGCTTTTCGAGACGATTGAACAACTGCTGCCCGAACTGATGGAGCACAAGAGGCATGACAACGAAAATCGGCCGACGGCGTTGATCTCTGAAAAAAGCACGGATTCGCGTTTCCTGCCGTTGCTCGAGAAATACATGGCACGTCTGCCAATCTTGCTAGAAGAACTTCGAACAGCGCAACGTGATGGGAACACTGAATCTATGTTGGACATCGTGCATCGATTGCGCGGAACAGCGGTGAATTACGGTTATCCCTTGATCACCGAAGCCGCGGCCCAGTGTCAAACAGCGATTCACACCAACAACTTCCCGGAAAAACAGCTAAACAAAACACTCAACCGGCTCACGAATCTTGTTGACAGTGCCCTAAAATCCTACCGCAACGAAAATGATAACCATGTCAAACACAACGCATAATTCCGTTATCGACAATTCAACCAAAAAGTTACTGATCATCGACGATGACCCAGTTTCCCGCGATCTGATCGAGTATTACCTTACCGGCGTTGTCGATGAGTTTGCCCATGCTTCGTCAGGAATTGAGGGGATCCGAATAGCCGAGGAGTTTGTACCAGATGTCATCGTGCTTGACATCTCGATGCCTCGAATGGATGGATTCGAGGTTTGTAAACAGCTCAAGGAATCGGCCATTACCCGAGACATTTTCGTTCTATTTCTGACCATGTGTGATAATAGCGTTCAAATTGCCAAGGGGCTTGACTACGGCGCTTCGGACTATCTGACCAAGCCATGTGTTCGAGTGGAACTTCAAGCCCGAGTTCGAATGGCACTGCGAACCAAGCAGATGAGCGATTCATTGAGAGAGCAAGCGTTGATTGATGGTTTAACCAATCTTGCCAATCGTAACGCGTTTGATGACGCAATTCGCGCGGCTATTGCCGATTACACTCGAAACGGACACCCGTTTGGGCTCCTGCTCATGGACCTCGATCACTTTAAGAAAGTCAACGATGTTCATGGCCATGGCGTCGGCGACGAGACGCTGGCTCATGTCGGCGAAGTGTTAAAACGAACGTGCCGTGGCTACGACGTTGCTGCCCGATATGGCGGTGATGAATTCGCCCTGCTCCTGAATCGGACAACGAAGATCGAAGCGGCGCGAGTCGGCCAGCGACTTGTAGATGACGTTCGAAAAATCTCCCTAAAGACCTCTGAACACCAAGTCCGTATCACGGCCAGCGTCGGCCTGAAGTGCTCGCCCGATGAACCTGGCGAGATCGACGCAAAGATGTACTTTAAGGCGGCCGACGACGCACTCTACGAGGCGAAATCGCTTGGCCGAGACAGGCTGGTTGAGTGGTCTTCGGTTCAACCGCTAGGGTATCCGGGAGGGACAGAATGAACCCAACCAAGGACCGATGCCTCATGATACAGGCTGCCCAAGTTGAACCGTTCACGGAGTCGTTTGTACTAGGTTCGAAAAATCGGCTGACGGGCTATCGTTCTACGGCCGAGTGATCTCGAGAAGAGTCATAACCGAAGCACTATCATAGGCGCCGGACCGAATGAAATCGGAGCCGACGGAGAGGGTCACAATCGCATTGAGATCCCAATACAAAGCGGCTCCAAACGTGTTGTAGAACACGTTGAACGAGTCCCACATGAGTCCGTACCGAAGCTCGTAATAGCACTGGTTTTCCCCAGGTTGAAACTCTGACAACCAATGCCGACACTCAATATCCACGGCGGCGGTTGCGAAGTCGCCCGGCGCGAAATAAGGATGAATTGTGCCGGTCAAGTCGGTTAACACGGGGTTGCGGACGGTCTGTTCCGCGAAGGAGTTGTAGCGATAGGCTGCGGACAACAGTAGTTGCCTCGGCGGCGGTTTCAGTTCGACATCGTTGATGATTGCAAAGGAATGAACCATGTTATCGTCAGAGTAGTTTTGGAACTGATATTCGCCATCAAGACTCCAATACGGTGTGATGTTCCAACCGATGCGATGACGCAAACCGTAGCGAAACAGGTTTTGCCGAATGGATTCGCTGTTTTCGGCAACGTTATGTAGGAACAGATCGAATCCGAGGTCTAAACCGTCCAAGACACGCCAGTCAATCCCCGATTCAAAAGTGGGGCGAGCCGAAAACCGGCTGTGGTACATTTCGACATCCATGTCGGCGAATAAGAATATTCCATCCGCCACTTCGCGACGACCCTCCACTTCAAGGATGTTTCCCAAGAGTGGATCCGGATCATTGGGCATGTAGACCTGGTGTGAGTATCCGATCGCAAAGTACTCATTCTCATCACACAGCGGAAACAGAGCCTTGGCTCCAAAGCGAAACTGGGTCATTTCCGACAAGCCTTGTCGGCCACCCTGGTGAAAGAAGTCCGTGGTGCCAAGCAGACGCGGCTGCAGTTTCAAGTAGCTGCGCTCCAATGCCCGTTGGATCCGGACATTATTGGGCTCTATGGCCAGGAATTCTTCGTAGGCGTGGATCGCGTCCCGCGTTTGGCCGAGGCGCCTGTATTGCTGTGCCATCTGGGACGTCACGTGCTCATCGACGGGTTCGATATCATGCAAGGTTTCCAGCACGCAGGCGGCGTTCACAGGCCTCCAATCGGCCAGTGCAGTGGCTTGCTGTTCGAGTCTGAGAGAGACCGCTTCGGAGGTCATCAGACTATGGAATTGTTTCTGTCTTTGCAGTACTTCCAAGTCACCCAACAAGGCCGGGTTAACCGAGCGAGGAACGACGGAGAGGGCCGTTTCATAAGCGTTGATGGCCGCCTTTTTGCCCTGCCATTGACGCAGCATCCGGGCCCGGCTGCGGCCTGCTTCTCGATGATCGGGTATGTCGCGCAAAATCTCCAAGAACAGCTTGTCGGCTTCCTCAAAACACCGGCTAGACCAATAGTAGCCGGCGAGTGTCCGTTTTGCCTGAATGTTCGTCGGCGACAGTTTCAGAATTTGATGGCAAACCGCCTCGCATTCATCGCTGTTCTGGCTTGCCAGAATCTCCGCGTAAACATGCAACACGAGAAGGTTGTCTGGATAACGTTCGGAAACTTGGAAAACGATCTGATTCGCTAATTCAAAGTCGCGGTCCTGGTTTGCGAGTCGGGCTATGGCGACAGCGACAAGGGGTTGTCTTAAGGAATCGGCAAGATGACTTTCCGCCTGTTGGCCTCTGCCCGCCGCAAGCAGGGAGCGATAGTAGTGGTAGGCGAAGGGCGCGTGGGAAAGGTTCTTTACATCATCCACATATCCAAGTTCAAACTCCTGCCTGGCAATCACCGGCTGGTGTTGCGACATGTAGATTAGCCCGACCAGCGAATGGAGAAGGCGACTGAACGGCGACGGAGAATCTTCTGCCGAGAGTGAGTCCCGGACCAACGCCAACGCTGCCGCCTGACCACCTGCCCGAATTTCTGCAGCGACATACTGCTCCCATCCGGCCTGGTTGAAATGATCTAACTCGATCGATCGCCGAGCCATAGCAACGGCCGTCTCCAGTTGGCCGGAATTCATATACAGGCGAGACAGTGCCAACGCGATTTCCGCCTCATCCGGTCCCAATTGCAGGTATTCACTTTCGGCCAGGCCTGATGCAGTGATCGCCAGATGAATGTCGGCCATCATCTTCCGTATCCGCGGGCTGGAATCCGAATGGAAAATCGACTCCGTGAGTGTCAAAGCTTCAGCGTACTCACCGGCCAGCAGGTGGATTTCAGCTCGCGCGGCACAGACCTCCGGATTTTGCCGAGACACGCTAAGCGACTTCAATGCTTGGCTTGCCTGGTTGATCAGACCTTGACGCAGTAGCATTTGTGAACGTCCGACGGCGGCGGCTACTAGCTGTGGATTCTCATCAAGAAGGCCCGAGTAGATAAATTCGGCGGTCTGAGTATTTCCGGCGGACGACATTTCACCGGCCAGGTCCAGCGATCGCCGTGTATCGTGGCTGACGTCGAAACTCACACGAGCTATTGCCAGTGCATCATCGTGGCGTCGCAGTTGGGTCAGCACACGGACCAGCAAAATGGCCGATTCGATGTCCTGTGGATCTCGATGGTAGGTGGATTCCAACAGCGGAAGAGCCTTGGACGGGTGCCCCAGCGCGAAGTGCAATTTCCCCAACAGAGGCTCGTTCGACTGCTCTATTCGAGTCAATCCCGAAAACGTCTGATTAAATCGTCGGCGGGCTGATGTGTAGTCTCCAACGTCGAGTTCAGCGAGAATCAACTTTCCGATCACGTCGATATCTTGGGGTATTTCACGAAGCAAGTTGTGCAACAATTCGACGGCACGCTTCTGCAATCCCTCGGCAATCAGGACATCTGCGAATTCCTTGACCACATCGGGATTGTACGTGCTGTTTGCCAATACACGTTCGTACTGCTCGATTGCGCCGCGGCCGCCCGAGCGAAAAATCAACGAGGCATATTCACGCCTCGCGATCTGATTGTTCGGGTCTAACTCGAGAACCCGCTGGTACCGCTCGAGTGCCGTCCCGTACTCTTTCAAGGCGACGCTGTTTCTCGCCGCACGTAACAGAACTTCCACGTTGGACATATTGCGAACCATCGGGGTCGGCTCAGTCGACAGTCGGGGGTTGCTGAGAGGCGGGAGTATCTCCGACTTTTGCTGTTCCGTTCCGGACTCGGGATTTGCGGTTGCCGGCGGGAGAATCCGCCTCGTCGGCAATGCTTGAGACGCGTTCTCCTCGATCATTGGAGCGGGCCGCGGTATCTCTTCATCGGGATTTCGAGGCAACTGCTGTCCGACCGCTGACGTCAACTCATTTCGCGGGTCGTCTTCATGAAAGGCAAAACGTATGCCAGAGTCGTCTTTGACATGGCGTGCCTGGTTGATATCCGAACGACGCGCAGCGGGTTGCCCCGCCTGCCGGAGAAGCCTAACCTCTTCGCTGCCGATGTTTCCAGCGGAATCCCGGATCGAAACCCGCACTTGGCTCGTGCCGACAGGCAACTCGATCACGGAAAGGCCACGGAACACTCCCCTGTCTTCCGACACATTCACGTCCTGATACCGGACCGGATACCATTTGCCCTCGCCGGCCACAAAACAGTGGACCTGCCGTGATGAGTTGACCAGGGCAGGGTCGGTCGCCCACCATTCAATCTGGCATCTGTCCGACGGGGTCGGGATTAGGTTCGCCGTGATCATCGGCTTTGTATAATCGACAGTAACAAACAGTTCCGGTTCTTGCGGCCAGACAACCTGATTGCTATCCGTTGCAGGAAGCATCCGGACAGCAAACGTGTAGGTCCCTTCCTCATGGGCCGTGAAGTTGAACAAACCAACCTTCGCCGAGATCTTCTCCGCGACCTGCCAACGCACGCCGCCATCCCGCGATACAAATAAGACGGCCGTTGTCGGACGTCTCAAGTCGTGGGAAACCTGGAACGGTATGGAAAACCGACGCTGTCGGCTGAATAGAGTCTTGACAGAATCCCGAGACGGCGACACCCGTGGCATGGAACGGATGTGATGATTGGCCTTGCCCGACTCCCCGCCTCGCCCAATACGATCTTGAGATTCAACAACGCCCGTGAATGCTGGTAGCATCACGAAAAGAAGCGCTATCAGTGCTCGAAACCATCTAGTCCCTCGACCGGTCCGATTCGAACAGGGGAAATTCGGGGCAAACAGGACAGTGGACAATCTAGGCGTCACGTTCGAACCTCAACCAAAATTGTCAATTCGAGTCCGAGTGAGCACAGAAGCTCACCACATCGCTTGTTAAATGCTTAGCGTCTTATCGGTAATGCCGCCTATCCGACCTAAGACGATTTTTCAAAGTTTGTGGGCTTGGAAGATGTGAATCGAACAATCACCGACACCCAGGCTACCCACACTCCCCAAACATCCAAGCTGACACGACGGCCAAAACAGGCCAAACCGTTTGAAACCGGGCGACTTGGTGATCCCTGACGTCCTCCCCTAAACTTGGTCCAGGCGAAGTGAGAGAATCCATTCGGGCCTGTTTGCCCGGAAAGGATTTTTGAAATGAGTCAGAAGCGACACACGGTTGATCAGATCATTGCGAAGTTACGTCGAGCGGACGTGGAGCTTGGCAAGGGCAGGAAGGTTCCCGAGGTCTGCAAGTTGCTTGGCCGGCCTCGATCCGTTGCCGAACGCACATGCTCGACTTTCGAAACAGGCGGCGAGGGCGGACTTAATATCTGGCAGACGGCCCCGTATTAATTCCAGTTGATCTGAAAGACGGCCTCGAAGCGATAGGGGATCCGGTCGTATGTTAAGCCGGTGTGCGTCCTGACAATGCCTTGAATGTCCTGTTGTGGCAACAGAGTACAGTCGCTGTCGAGATCTGTACCTGAGCCGTTTATCGTGAACTTATCAGCATATGCGTGATAGTCCTGAAGTTTTCCATGCCGGTCAAAATACAGTCGAATCTGAGTCAGGAACGGTGCAAAGGTGAAATCATTTCCGTGACGTTTCAGGCAGGCTGCCAGTTCGTCGGATGATGGAGGTTCGGCCGTGATAAGCACGGCTGTCATGGGCTTGTTGTTAATTCTGACAGGGTATGTCAACGCATATTTCATGGCATAGTTCTGTCCATCCACAGTCAGCATGGCTTCGGCCGTGCCGTTGGATACTGCTTCGGGAAGTGATGCCGTCTGCGCCGACTGTTGTGGATGGGACGGCGCTAACACGTCGCATGAGGGAAGAGCTTCCTTCAAGCGGTTTGTCTGGCTGACTGAAATCTCAGTGCCGTACAGCCCCAGTAACTCCAATGATTTCAGTTCTTTCAGAACGGGCACACTGTCGTCAGTTACATGCTGCCCGTCTTCGCTTCCCAGATAAAGAATTTTCAGATTTTTCAGTCGGGCAAGATGCGTGACACCTGTGTCTGTCAGGGTGGTGCCATACAGATACAGATTTCGAAGCTTCATTAACCGACTAATTGGCTTCATGGCGGCATCTGTAATGTTTACGAAGGCCAGGTCCAGTTCGGTCAGATGTGTCAGTTTTTGAATATGTGTGGCCGCAGCATCGGTTAGCTGGTCGTTGAATTCCAATTTCAGGATCTCAAGTTCGGGCAGATCTGACAGGTGCACCAATGCCTCATCCGTAATGTTAGTCTTCCGAATGTCAAGCTTTGTGAGACGTTTAAGATTTTTCAGAAATGCCAGCCTCTGCGGTGTCATGCCTGTCATCCAGTCGGTCAGAACCAGATGTTCCACAGTCGGCAGACATGCGATCTGTGTCACGATCGTGTCATTAAAGTCACGCTTCGTCCCGTCTTTTGAATTCCCGCAAAGCGTCAGGTGCAGGGCTTCACCCTGCTTGTTCAGTTCAACATCGGCGTTAAAGTTCTGTCGCAACGCGTCAATAGCAGCGGTCTGTTCGGCTACGGCCGTTGCAATTGGCTGCGTCACATGACCAAAGTGATAAGGCACCTTGTAGGGATCATCGTTGCTGGCGGTTTCCGTGATCTCCAGAAGTGTCTCACCAAAGACCAGAGTATCGCCCAGGAACTGCGGGCTGGCCTCAGCAGCCTGAAGAGAAGACAGAACAGTCCACGTTCCAATGATCTTGTTTACGCTGTCGACCACCGGACCTTTCCTTTTCAGGGTGATGACGCGAGTCGTCTCACCTGCCCTCGACTTGAGATCAGCAGGCCTGGGATCTTCTGGCAGTACTGGTAATGCCAGTTGCAGAGTATCGCCATCAATATGCCCCAGGCCGCGTAAGAATTGCCGGGCGGTGATCTGCAGGTCAAATTCTCTTGCAGGGGCCTGTTTATGTGGCTTGACTGCAGACCTGCTTTGATGCGCAACGCTTGTAGCACCAAGCTCCGTCGATGTGACCGATGTATTGGATTGTGCCACTAAACCATCACAGCCAGCTGTCATGATAAGCAGCAAAATTGCGCAGGTGTTTCGACCACCGCGACACAATATTGGTGTACCGAACACTGCTTTCCTGAACTGGTATGAAGATCCAGCGGAAACAGACGTGTGATTCATAACCTGGTTGCTTCGCATTATTGATTTGCCGTCTGGTTGGTATGTGCTGCGCCGCAGTGCCGAACATAGGCAATCAGATCAGCGACATCGTCGGGGGTCAGCTGATCTCGCAGATTTGAGGGCATTAACGAGACATCAGACTGCCTGACAACATCAATGTCAGTGTGCAGTATTATCTGTTTCAAACCGTTTTCGCGACGTAACACAATGTTCATGTGTGAGTCAGGCTCTCGGATTCCACTCGTCGTGAAGCCGTCCAGCGTCACTACGACAGACGTTTGGTACTCAGGCGCTATCTTGCGACCTGGGTCCAAAATGTCGTATAGGAGTTCTCTATCTGACTTGAGGTACGCTTTTGCCAAATGGGGCCCCACATTATGGCCGTCTGATCCGAGTCGGTGGCAGTTTCGACAGGCACCGGTAAAAAGAGCACGCCCACGTTCAATATTTTTCGTCTGCGAGAGAGCGTCCAGAAATGGTCTCATCCATATCGGTGTCGCCGACAGACTGGTCGCAATATTCTGTGCGGCGGGTTCACTGTTGGGCAAATCATGAAGCACAGGAGTGGTTATGTTGCAGCGCATAGGATGTGGCGCATTGGTAGGCGTATCAACGAGTTGAGATTCTGTCCGGCCTGAAGTGTTATTGTTGGTGACTGACGTACTTGAGACAACGCCGATCCATGAGGCATTACCACCGCAGCCAGCTACGCTTGCAGCGATTAGCGAGGTAATAATAAAGTTAAAGGCACGCAACATAATCATATTCCGGCGACGATACTGCGATTCCACAGCAACACTCAGGTCAGAAGATGGTTTAGTTTCTGTTCGACACCTGGACGCTGCCACTATTCAACTCATCAGGTACAGGTTTTGTTGCAGCCGCCTGGCCGACTTCTGCCCCAAGTTCGATAGTGACGGCGCACATTTCAGCTTGCACTGGTCGATATTCCGTGGAGACGGCCGTGGCTCTGTACAGATTAGCATAGCCCTTGACGGTCACTGGCTGGCCAAGAAGCATGTCAAGTTTTTCGGCGACGACCGCAGTTGCGATCTTATGGCCGTTTGAGTCAGCAAAACTCAGGCCGAAGCGTTCATCGCGGTTGAAGGAAACGAGTGCACCGTCGATGGTCAATTGACCTTTGGACAGATCTAAATCATCCAGAATACCTGCGATTTCCACATCCTCGGCATCGATCGTAAACGAAGAAGCGACGTAGCTCGCAGTAGAGTTTTTCCTGTCATCGGTCGGGTCGCCAGTATCCAAACCAGAAACGACGCCGGTAATGCGTGCTGCAAATCCAGAGTTGCAGGACGACGCGAAGAGCGAACGCGTTGTCCCCGCGTCCTCCCGATCTGAAAGAAGGGGCAGTGTGGACCCGTTTATGTTGTTGGTTCCTCCAATGGCCAAATCGTCAGGGATACTGACGGTAACCCCATTGACCTTGACTGTTTTTGCAATGACGTCCATGTCTTCTATTGGGCCTTCCAGAATAAACTCTCCATTTCGCGGCAACGCGTTTATCTGTCGACCTTTGACGACAACATTGTTCGAACGCGCAGTCTCAGACTCCCCAACAATCCGAGCAGACACAAAGCGAGGAAGCTTTTCCAGATTGCTGCAATCGACAACGAACCTGCCATGATTCTGCCCGCGACGTTTTCTGACACGCGACGTGCACAGCACCTTATTTGTCAACGAGTCCAATAGTTCTAAATCGGAATCAACCCAGGTGAGTGTCGTGGTTCCAAGGGCGCGCAATTCGCCGGAACGACCACGCCCACAGGCGATGTGGATTTCAACATCACTATTGTTATGTTCGAGCGGTGGAGTCGTGGACAGGTTCAGCAGCGTGGTGTACAGCTTTCCGTTATAAAAGTAACCCTCGGCCGTTGCTGCGTAGCCGCTCGATGCCCTCAATTGATTTCCGCCAATCGGATTTCCTGCTGCATCGACAATCTGCATGGGAAACCGCAGGTCGGGATTTACAACAACCGAAATGCCGTTGATCGTTAAGTTCCCATCTTTATCCCGCTGCAGCATTCCGCCGACCAAATGGCTTGCCAGTTCTATATGACATGCCTCCGCTACAAGATTGCCGTTTGAATCCACGCCTCCTGAAGCCACCACTGTACCCGGCGACTGCATGGAACTCGGCTTCAGAGTCCGCACGCAATGATTCCTTGGAATATCAAGTAAGTCGACCAGATTGTTACCTGAGATGTTCTCCGTACCGCGAACTGAGAGGCCTTTCGGAATATGCATGTTCATATGCATTACAGACAGCGTCTGACTCAATGGTTCCACGTCAACCATTGGCCCCTGAATTCGCCAGGTACCTGACTGTTCTACATCGCCTACCGCGTATTTGGGATCACGGAATCTACTGCCGGCAATCCGCTCGACAACCTCGACAATATCTGATGGTTTTAATGTCGACGGCACCGCAGCCCATCGATTCGTACGGTCATTACCGAAGCTTAGAATCCCGGCATGCTGCGTCAAATCAGAGTCGATCACGGGGTCCAGATCATAGACCCCAAGCTCTTTCCGAAGCGTATTGACTTCCTGCTCGTCGCCACATGCAAAAACCCATTCCGGCATCTCAGCATCTGATTCGTTAGCATCCTTTACGTAGGTCTCTGAGTATGCCTTAAGAACTTCCGGGCTGTCATTAAAAGTATCAAGGGAAATCGTAATAAGACGAACATCGCGACCCAGCGACTTCGCCAACGCCTTACGGACCTGAACCAGGCCCCTGTTGGTTGGTGGTCATATGCCGTTACACTTGGTGTAGACAAAGCTAATGACGACGATGTGATCTTTTACCAGGTCATCGTAAAACCGAACTTTTTTTCCATGTTGAGTGGTCAGTTCGAAATTACTGAAGCGGTCTGAAAGCCTGTTTTCCAGTTTGCCTTCGGGGCGCTGCGGAGACCAGGTTGAATAGTTTACCGGGTGTTTTTTGCCCGGATAGAAATAAGGTGAATCCGGGTCTACTGCGGAGTACCGCTCTTGAACCTCGGCCTCGGTCAGCGCGTGACCTGGAACGGCGGCCGAGTCTCCAGCGATTGCTGTCTTGAAAGAAAGCTTCTGAGAATGGGGCGGCGACGGTGCCGTCGGACTGGATGCTTCTTTCCGGCCGCATCCTGTCGATAGTCCCAGAACCAGACACCCAATCAATGTTTTCCGTATCATCTTGCAGTATCTCATTATTCTTATTTCATTATTCTTATTTGATCTCGGCTGATCCCGCACACCCCATAAGTGGTTCGTCAGTCAGCCATAATCGCCTTGGCAGCTGACGCCATCTCTCTTTCATCCCTGGCCTTAAGGATGGCCAGAACGTCCGTCAGCGATTGCTTTTCGATGAAAGGCTGCAATTCAGATTGCGTAGATTCTTCATTGATTACACTGACTTCAGAAGCCTCGCTCGGAGTCAAGAGCGTATCGGGCGCAGTCTCGTTGCTGCCCGAATAAACGACCAGACCAACTGCAGGAACGATGATTAGTCCGAGCAGCATCAGTGGTGTTCTTAGTGAATTCATCAGTTCCTGCCTTTACTTATCGACACGAAAGTTCTTACGCGTAATTGAATCTGTTCAGATCAACTCTTGCGTAAGCGTGAAGTTAAATGACGGCTTAGAAGTCTCTGTTTACGTACAGAAGACCACATCACCAGTCACACAAAGTTTCCGTCTGAGAGCAACTCCGGAAACAATGTCCAATTCGGTTATGTCACGTCCCTGGCTACTTATAGCTCACTAGCAAGCCCAGGAAAGAAAAAGGTACAGGCGTTTTGACAACCTGTACCTTTGATTAACCGTCTAAACAGAATTTGCGATTTGCTTGGGTTATGACACCTGTGCCCCTGTTACGGGCCAAGCCTTCGGGTACGTCGCTCTCGATCCACTCTGATAGCTTTGGCGCGGTCTCTGCATACTTCTTCGCTGTCAGCTTCACGAGGCGTTCCGCCTCATGAAGGTTGGCGGCGTCGAAGATGGTGCGCAAGTCTCGGGCGATTTCTTTTCGCATCGATATTTTGGCGCGGGATGCCCGGCATTCTATTGAAGATGGAACTGACATTTCTGCCAGAGCACGCCGGGGAAGCAAGCCTTGCGAGCTTGTTTCAGTCCCGCGTGATCGTCGCTGACGATCAGCTCGACGCCGTGCCGTGCAGGCCTCGTTCGCAGAGGCTGTTCATAAACTCGCGCCAGTGCACCTCGGCCTCAGATAAAAACACGCTTACGCCAAGCACGGTTCGGTTTCCGCTGGGAAGAACGCCTACGGCGATCAGCTCGGCACAATCTCGCACAGCCCCGCCGTGGCGAAGTTTCTCGCACCTCGCATCGAAGAGAACGTACGGAGTCTGGCTCAGATCTCTCGAGCGCCAAGCTTGCAGTTCTTCGTCGAGCTGCTGCGCCGCTCGACTCACCTGGCTGCTGCTGACATCCAGGCCCCACAGCTCTTTCGTGACCTTAACCACTTTACGGGTCGATACGCCCGTGACGTACATTGATGTGGCTACACTTTCTTGGACAGGTGGAGTTCTTATTTGGTTGATGGGTTT
>CAZMNY010000075.1:0-13635 GCA_964567745.1 uncultured Pirellulaceae bacterium
GCCACGGCGAATCGGGTGCGCCACCCTAAAACTAAGGCGTAACGCAGCACTAGAGCCGCGTCAACTCTAAAAATGGAGGTTGGCTTCGGCGTAACTTGACTTGGCGGCGTACGATACAAACACTGGGATCCTAATTCTTAGTGTTGACGCTGCACTAGGGCGTTGCCCGTAGGCTACGTTGAGGTAGGCCGCCCTGCCAACAGGTGCGCGGGGTGACGCTGGTTCCGCTTTGGTTCTTGGACTCTCAGAACGTCGCCGAGCTCTTAAGATTGCGCGCCTGCGATTAATGTCCCAGCTTGCGGCACTCGCCTTCAGGCCAATCGCATCCGGTCGCTGCCATCTGCCTCACACCCCCATTCTGGAGGGCGAATCGGCTCGTTAGCCATTCACGGCAAGACACCGACGCGAGTCTAGCCATAAATTCACACGGGGCGTCAGCGGATCGCCTATCAAAATGTATGGATTCTCACAGTTCAGCGGGGCGTAGGAGTGCGGAAGTCGCTACTTCGCGGAAGAACTCCACCGACGGTCGAAAATTGCTCATTGCCGGTTCATGGACTGTTTGTTCTAATGCCAGCTTGGCCGACAGGAAGTAGCGTCAGCTACATGGAATCTGTGGCATACACGGCACGAGGCCGACCGACGTTTTCGACCCGTAAGATTAATTGAGCGTCTCCGAATGGCGCCGCTTCGCGGATCAGCGAAAACTCTCAAACTCATTCTCGCGTCATGGTTTGGTGCCCCTCGCACCTCCCAGGAGAGGACTAATGAATCTACGATTGTTGCTATCGGCATGCCTGGCGTTTAGCGCCGTTGCCGTCTCCTCCGCGATCGCCCAAGACAAAGCGAAAGCAACCGCAACCCAAGATGCGTCGAAGACGCTGGAAGAGGTCAAGAAAGACCAAAACGACAGCGACAAGTTGAACAAGTTTTTTTCCAAAGAGTTCAGCAACATCGCCGGTCTCGTCCAATCGGGCAAGATTGATGAGGGGGAGAAGGCTTTGGCGAAATTGGAGACAGTTACCAAGGGGCTCAACCCAGATGATGCCAGAGCGAAGCAACTGGTCAGCATGGCCGTCCGCACCATCCCTGTCTTCAAGAACCGAATCGAAGTCTCCCGAGCCGATGTCGATGAACTGAAAAAGAAGCTCGCGGCGAAGCCAGCCGATGTCGATTCCGCGATGCTTCTCGTCAAAAAATCGGTAATGGACATCGGTTCGGTCGCTGGTGAAAATCCGAAAGAGGCCAAGAAGCAAATCGCCGAGTTGAAGACGTACCTCACGGCCTTGGCCGACAAGGTCGACGACGCGAAGAAGAAGAAAAAGATCCTCGGCTTGACGACCTCACGCGAATTGGCTGGCATTGAGCGAAGCATCAAATCGTCGCTCAAGCTCGCGGAACTTATCGGCAAGCCGGCGATGGACTTGCAAATCGACGCCTGGGCCAATGGTTCGCCTCTGACGGCAGACGGCATGAAGGGCAAGGTTGTCCTTCTCGACTTCTGGGCTGTCTGGTGCGGTCCCTGCATCGCAACGTTCCCCCACCTGCGTGAATGGCAAGAGAAGTATGGCGAGAAAGATTTCGTCATGGTTGGCCTGACTCGTTACTACAACTTCAAGTGGGACGAAAAGGCTGGCCGCGCAATGCGCGCTCAGGGCGAAAAAGTGAAGAGTGAAGATGAACTTGCGATGCTCGAGAAATTCGCCGATCACCACAAGATTCACCATCGTCTCGCAGTGCAGGCGAAGGACTCGAAAGCGTCCGAATACTACGGCGTCAGCGGAATTCCCCATGTTGTCGTCATCGACAAAACGGGCGTCGTTCGAATGGTCAAAGTCGGATCGGGAGAGGCCAATGCTACGGCCATCGCCAAGTTGTTGGAAGAACTCGTTGAGGGCTAGATCTCTGATCGAATTTTCCGCTCAGTAGATTTCGACCGGTCGGCCAATTTGGCCGGCCGGTCTTTTTTTGGCGATGCCGAAAAACTCGCTGATTCGCCAAAGAAGCGACACTTCGACCGTACCTAGTGCCGCGTCAACTCAAAAAATGGGGGTTGGCTTCGGCGTAACTTGACTTGGCGGCGTACGATACAAACACTGGGATCCTAATTCTTAGTGTTGACGCTGCACTAGGTTTCACGCGGCATCAATCGGGCGGAGAACTTGTGACAGTCGAGACGTGTGCACCGGCTTAGCGGTCTGCCTTGCGGTAGACGAATTTCAGACCGGACCAGGTCGCGTCGACGGCGCATATCTTGACGTCGACAAGCCCTGCGTCGAGTCCAGTGCGGCGGACGAGGGCTTCGTCGACTTCGCTAACAACGCCCGAGGCTTTCTTGGGCGAAGAGGCCCAGATCATGCCGTTTTTGCCAGCTTGTCGACCAGCAGCGGAAACCGTCTCTCAAGGTGGCTACGAGTCGTCACAAAAATGTGTACACAATCGAGAATGCCAGCCGCCCGCTTTTCCCAACGTACGTCCGGACATCCTACGAGTAAATCGAAGTAGTCGGTCGGCGCGTTATCGACAATCGCCGTCGCGTCTTCCTTCAAACCGAGTTTCTTGACCAGCGGCGTGCCGCTATATCCAGCTGCCATTGATGTCGCCGCCTCCGCGCAAAACGTGAGCTAAGTCCGTTCGGATTGACTGTCTTGTGTCGGCAACGCAGGCAGCGTTTGCAGTTCCACCATGCGACGGTATTCCGAGCTGGATTGCAGAAGCTCGTGATGTTTCCCGATTGCGATAAACCGTCCGTCGTCGAGAACTGCGATGCGATCTGCGAGCCCGATTGTGCTCATTCGATGTGCGATCACAAAGCACGTTCGACCCTCCATGAGCTTGGCCAAGCTGGATTGGATGAGCGATTCACTTTCGCTATCGAGGTTGCTGGTCGCTTCATCGAGGATGAGAATCGTCGGGTCGGCAACGAGAGCTCGGGCGATTGCGAGCCGTTGCCGCTGTCCTCCGCTCAGCTTAACGCCCCTTTCGCCGATAACGGAATCAAATCCATCCTCCAACTTGTTGATAAATTCTTCGGCATTCGCCGCGATGGCGGCTTCAGCGACTTGCTTTTCGGTGGCACCGCGCTGGCCGTATTGAATGTTGTCGTCGATCGCTCCATCAAACAGAAAGACATCCTGCTCGACAATTCCGAGCAATTGTCGAAAGCTGTCGATACGAATATCGACCAAGTCGCGACCGTCCAGTTCAATCGCACCACTGGTGGGATCGTAGAACCGGGCGATCAGGTTACAGAGCGTTGTCTTGCCGGCACCGCTTCGACCCACGAGCGCGATCGTCTCACCGGGTTCGACCTCTAAATTGATGTCCTCGAGCACAAGTTGGTCCGAACCGGGATAGTGAAAACTGACTCCTTTGAGCGAAATGCCGCCAGCGACTTCTTGGCGATTCAGCTGCATAGCGGAATCGCGGTTTTGCATTTCTCGTTCTTCGGCCATGACATCAAGGATACGGTCGAGACCAGCAAGGTTGTTTTGAAACGTCGCGGCGCTGGCCACAAGCGTCGCCAGCGGTCCGAGGAGCATAGCCAGATAGAACAGGAACATTGTGAGGTCGCCGAGCGTCATTTCTTTCTGCAGAATGCGATAGCCGCCGTACATCAACAACAAAGTCGACGCGGCTGGAATCAGCAGCTCCCATACAACTTCGATCAGGCGAGTCCACAACCAAACAAACAGCTGTTGCCGCACTAGCAAGTTGTTGCCCCGAACGAATCGTCCCGCCTCCATCTTCTCACGCGCGAAAGCGCGAACGATTCGCATTCCTCCAAAGGCTTCGGTTGCCGTCGCGTCGATCTGCTGTCGCTGTGCGCGAACGTCTCGCCAAAGCGGGCGGATCCGATGGATCCAAGTGCGATGAGTGACGTAGACAACAGGCAGCAATAGTAAGCCGCCCAACATCATTCGCCAATCGACAACGATCAGAATCAACAAGCTCCCGATGAGTTGGACGATGGCTCGCCAGGGGTTGTAAAGCATGCTGAATATCAGATCGGCCGCGCCGCCGGTGTCCTCGCGCAACAGGCTTGTCGCCCCCCCAGTCTTCAACTCGTAAATCCGTTGTAAGGGGAGACGCAGCGTGTGTTCGAACAGTTGCTTACGCAACGAGACTTGCAGCAAGTTGACGCTTCGCGTTGCCCACCACCGGCTCACTAAGTGAATGACGGTCGCAAGCGCCGAGCCGGCGACAACGAGCCCGCCGACCATGAACAGTAATGTCGATCTCTGTTGCGGTATCGCGTAACCCAAGACGGTTTCGGGCAGCGGCTCTTCGCTCAGGATGAGGTCGACAGCGATCTTGATGGCCGCCGGTGGAGCGAGTTTGAGCAGCGTCGCGATCGTGAGTAGTGCGAGCGACCAGATGACCGACTTTCGATGGCTGTCGAGCAAGCCCCAGAATCGTCGAAGTAATTCTGCGAATCCGCGTTGTCGAGGCCCGCTCGGTTGACGATGGGGGCCGTGGCCATGTCCGCCGCCCGATTCACGCGGTGATTCGTTGCGTTTCCGCTCACGGTAAGCGTCGAATTGTCGTCGGCTTGTCGGCTGTTGCATACGTTCTTCCAAGGCGAATCAATTCGCCACGCCTTATCGCGCGGCGGAAACGAGACACGGTCAGCCGGCTAACCCTACGGTAGCAGCTTCCCTGCAGGCGGCGTTTCAAGTTCGAAAGTGCTTCAGAAACCCAAGGCAGCGTTGTACTTGTCCACGCCGACGCGCTTTAAATCTGCCCTTTGCAACGTTCATTTTAGCTTTTTCAATTGTCCAATCCGATCCCTCAGCCTCATAATGATCCGTCCGTCGCCAATATGGTCGTGTACCCCAACGCCAACTCGTCGAGTTCAATCCATGACGTTCTCACTAAGTTCGTTGCCGACACTCATCGCCATCCTATTGCTTTCCGTCTTGACGGCGCCAATGCTCGCCCAACAGCCAGCGCAACAGCCAGCGAACAAGTCGACCGCGAGGCTGCCTCGCGAAAACTTGATGCTGTTTCGAGATGCCAATGGCAAAGCGACTCAAGTGCGTTCGACAGCCGACTGGCAACTGCGGCGCCGTGAGGTCATGGACGGAGTGCGAGCGGTAATGGGATCGGATCCGCACAATGGCGAACGGTGCGAGTTGGACATGAAAGTGGTCGAGGAAGTCGACTGCGGAACATACGTGAGGCGGCTGATCACTTACGCTTCGGAACCGAAGAGCCGAGTGCCGGCCTACCTTTGCGTTCCAAAATCTCAACTCGAGCCGAACTCGCCTCGAGCTCCCGCCGTACTCTGTCTTCATCCGACCGACAACACGGTTGGCCACAAAGTTGTGGTTGGGTTGGGCGGGCGGGCGAATCGTCAGTACGCGAGCGAGTTGGCTGAGCGTGGGTACGTCACGCTTGCGCCGAGCTACCCCTTGTTGGCCAATTACCAACCCGACGTAATCAAGTTGGGATGGAAGTCGGGAACCATGAAGGCGGTTTGGGACAACATGCGCGGCATCGACCTGCTTCAATCGTTCGACTTCGTCAATGGCGAGAAGATCGGCGCGATCGGTCATTCGCTCGGCGGCCACAACTCCGTCTATACGGCAGTGCACGACGATCGCGTCAAGGTTGTCGTGAGCAGTTGCGGACTCGATTCGTTTCTCGACTACTATGATGGCGCCGAACGCGTGTGGCTGCCCGAAAAAGGTTGGACTCAAACTCGCTACATGCCCAAGTTGCGAGAATACCGAGGGCGGCTCGAGCAGATACCCTTTGACTTTCACGAATTGCTAGGCAGCTTGGCGCCGCGTCCAGTCTTGATTATCGCCCCTTTGCACGACAGTAACTTTCGCTTCAAGAGCGTCGATCGCGTCGCCAAGTCGGCAGCCGCAATCTACTCGCTCTACCGACGCGAGAATAACACGTCCGACAAAACGCCGCGGCTGAAAGTCCTTCATCCGGATTGCCCGCACGACTTTCCGTTGGAGATGCGACAAGCGGCGTATGCGTGGATCGACAAAGAGTTGAAGGAATAGAATCAGTTCCGGTTGGCAGATCTAGCGGAAGACGTCAGGAATGATTTTGCATGTCGACATGGATGCTTTCTTCGCTTCGGTTGAGCAACGCGAGCGGCCGGAGTTGCGTGGGAAGGCGGTTATTGTGGGGGGCGCTCCGGCCAGTCGCGGTGTTGTTTGCGCTGCGAGTTACGAGGCGAGAGAGTTTGGCGTCCGCAGCGCAATGCCTTCAGCCACAGCGGTTCGCCTTTGCCCGCATGCCGTGTTCTTGCCGCCGCAGATGGCGCTTTACGGGTCGGCGTCCGAAAAAATCCGAGAAATCTTCCATCGGTATACGCCCTTAGTCGAGCCGCTCTCGATGGATGAAGCGTTTCTCGACGTCAATGCATCGGAGCGACTTCATGGTTCGGCGACGGCAATCGGTCGGCGGATAAAAGATGAGATTCGCGACGAGCTCGACTTAGTTGCATCCGTCGGGGTGGCGCCGAACAAGTTTCTCGCCAAGCTCGCAAGCGACGCGGAGAAACCCGATGGATACGTCGTCATCCGCGAGGGGCAGATCCGTCAGTTTTTGGACCCGTTGCCCGTGCGTCGCTTGTGGGGTGTCGGTCGTCGTTCGAGCGAGAAACTTGAAGCGGTCGGCGTAAGAACAATCGGAGATGTGCGGGCCGCGCCAATGGCTTTGCTCCAAACCTATTTTGGCGAACAGGCACAGCACTTCTGGAACTTGGCCCGAGGTCTAGACGACCGCAATGTCACACCGGATCGTCAAGCAAAGTCGATTTCTCACGAGACGACTTTCGCGGAAGACGAGCGCGATCCTGGCGTCCTACGCAATTGGGTGATCATGCTCGCGGAACAAGTTGCATGGCGTCTTCGACGTCACAACCTGTTGGCAAGCACAGTCCAGATCAAAGTCCGATTCTTCGATTTTCAAACAATGACCCGTTCGTGCAAGCTCGCAGCCCCCAACAATGGCACTCAGGAAATCTGCGACATTGCGGCGGATTTGTTGGCGCGTTGTCTGTCTGGCGTCTCGCGGCCTATTCGGCTAATCGGAGTGGGAGTCGGCGGGTTGAGGAATCCCGGCGATCGGCAGCAGTTGTTGTTCGAAGCGGATGAGGAGACCGCACAGCATTCGTTGGATTCAGCTGCCGACGCCATTCGCGAAAAGTTCGGCAAGTCATCGCTGCGCCGAGCCAGCGGCTTGCGTCCGGACGTTGACTAGGGCCAATAATTAGTCGTCAAGTCGCGCGAAATAGTCAGTCGATTTAGACGTGGCGAGTCGCCGAGAGTCCGTGTCGTTTGATCTTGTTGTAGATGCTTCGCTCGCTGATTCCCAAGCTGCGGGCCGCCTTCGCCTTGTTGCCGCAACAGGCCCTCAGCGTTTCGGCGAGGGCAATTCGCTCGATCTCCGACAGCGTCTTACCGGCGAAATCGAAATGGTCAGGCGAGCCGACAGGATCCGGACCACCCTGCCCGTTGAAGTTGTTGAAGGCTAGGTTATCCAGTTGAATCCGTTCCGTTTTTCGAAAAACGCAGGCTCGCTCCAGGATGTTCTCGAGTTCGCGAATGTTTCCCGGCCAGTCGTACTGGGTCAGCGCGAGCATGGCCTGCGGATCGACGGTCGCTGGCGAATCTCCTGTGCGACCCGCGATACGTTGGAGAATCTGGCCGACGAGAACAGGAATCGTCTCACGATGATGACGCAACGGCGGGATCTGAAGTGAGAGCACATTGAATCGAAAGTAGAGGTCTTCGCGAAATCTTCGATTGCGGCAGTGTTCGATCAGGTCCTGGTTGGTAGCGGCTACGACTCGAACATCCGCAGTAAGAAGTTCATTGCTGCCGATTCGTTGGAAGGACTGATCTTGTAGGAATGTGAGCAGTTTGGGTTGCAGCTCAAGCGGCATGTCGCCAATCTCGTCCAACAACAACGTTCCGCCATCCGCAGCTTCGATTCGACCAACTCGATCCGTTACCGCGCCGGTGAAGGTGCCTTTCGCATGGCCGAACAATTCGGCTTCAATCAACTCCCTGGGAAGCGTGGCACAGTTGATGACGACAAATGGGCTAGTCGCTCTCGGTCCGCTGGAGTGAATCAGCCGAGCCAGAGTCGTCTTGCCGGTGCCGCTCTCGCCGGTCAGCAACGTGGTAAGGCTGTTTTGCGCGATTCGCTCGATTTGCTCGGAAAGGCCGGGCAGAGCGCCTTCAGGTTTGCGTGGCTTTGCGATCTCGCGTCGTGATTCGACCGGCTTGTCGAGGCGTTTGAACGAAGCGTGTGCCTTGAACGCGGATTTACGTTCGGGCGATGATGACCGGATGGCGGCCATGGTTGGACGACCTCATGGAGGATTTCAGTCAGCAGTTCCTCTAGGTTTGCAGCCGCCCACTCGGTAAACCGAGACAGTTGGCGATGACTGGGCTTTTGCGATGGAGTTGGCGTAGCGTCTGTTGGCTCGCGGTCGGCGTAAGTTGGATGCCGGCCTTCGGTTGGCTTGTGATTCACTCATGGCTGGAGCAGATTCTGACGTTGCGAGTCGCGTTGGCTATGGTGGGCGCGGGGTTGGCGGTTGTACCGCTCGCTGGAAGTGATCGAACTGTCGTAAGCAACTTGCAGTTCAAGCGGTGGTTTCTCGGCGCGGGCATCGCGGGCGCCATCGGAATCAGCGTGCTCTGGCGTTTCGTTCCGCTCGATGGCACCGAAGATCGGCTAGCGCGAAGGCCGACGAAGGGGCCCGGCTTTACCAGCTGGCATTCGCCGCTCAAGGACGAGGAACGCATCTTGCTCGGACAAGGAATCGCGGCTCGGCGAATTTATCAATTCGGAAAGAAGCGATTCGTCGTTAGCGTGGTCGACGGCACGCTCAATCGTCATGCCGTTCATGATCCGATGTATTGCTTCGCAGGGGCGGGCTACGAAGTGATTACGGATTTACCGATGAAGGTGGAAGGCGGCGTTGCCCGCTGCTCTACATTTCTCAAGGCGGCAAGCGATCGAGAATCGTCTATTGGTTCTCGAATGGCGAGACACGCCACAGTTCGATCCTGGCATATTTGGTTCGACACGACGATCCGCCAAATGACGTTTGGCTTTTCCGGACCAGAGCCGGTATTGGTCATCGTTCAGTGCGGCGAGCAACGAAAGTCGCTTAGCAAACTGCGCGAATTCAAACCCTTGTTTGACGTATAGCAGCGATAGCGAGTTGTTGGCGGTAAGAAGGCAGAGCTTCATAGCATCCATCGCTATGTGACTCTGCGTCCTTTCTCCAACATCGAGCGACTTGTGGTCTGGCGACTGGTTCGCTGTTCCGTGCGCTCGCTAATTCGGCGCGGTCGTTATCGGTGCGCCGTTATTTGGGTGCAATAGTGCAGAGCATCCGCCGGCCGTTTTGCTGCGGCGGGGACTCGAGTTTTCCATGCCCAAGCAATTGCTCGACCACACCTTCCATAACGCGGCGTCCTTCTTCGATGTGGGCCATCTCGCGGCCACGAAAGAGCACAGAGACTTGGACTTTGTCTTTGTGTTGGAGGAAGCCCATGGCTTTCTTCACTTTGAAGTCGATATCGTGCTGGCCTGTCTTGGGCCGCAATCGAATCTCCTTCGTTTTTGTGTGGTGGGCACCGTGGCCTTGTTTCTTCTTCTTGTCGTATTTGTACTTGCCGTAGTCCATGATTCGGCAAACTGGCGGCCGCTCATTGGGGGCCACTTCCACCAGATCGAGTCCCGCTTCGCGGGCCAATTTCAAGGCGTCTTCTGTAGCGATAACTCCCAACTGCTCTCCGTCCTGGGAAATGGCTCGAATCGGTGACAGCCGAATCTGCTCATTTACCCTGGTTTGGTCTCTGTCGATCTTCGTACCCTTTCTTACAGTAGTCAAAGTCCGTCGGCAAACTCATGCCGCAGACGTAAAAATCGCGGTCGACCGCGATGTCGCCCATTCTGGCAAAGTATGGCGATAGGGGTCAACAAGACTCCGAGCAAATATAGCCCAAAAAATGGCTCAAAACAGAGTCTCCGCGAGGCCTGAAACGCCACCCAAGACGGCCCATAGCTGGGGGATTTGAGAGTCTTGTCGGCTGTCGGCACCGTCGACTCCAAGCTGAGTTGGGCGTCAATATTCGTTCGACGCGTTCTGACCGCCGAGCCCCGCATCTCCGCTAAATGAAGCCCGTACAACACGTTCGGCGATCTCGGTTTGCAATTTGGCAATTGCCTCGTCGATGCTCATGGCTCCCAGGTCACCCTCAATGCGGTCTCGCACCGATACGCTTCCCGATTCGCTATCTCGCTCGCCGACGACAAACATGTAGGGGATCAAGGCCACTTGGGCGTCGCGAATTTTGGCGCCGAGTTTTTCTGGTCGATAGTCGGCAGCGACTCTCAGCCCCGCTTCGCGCAGCGCCGATTCAACCTTTTGGCCGTATTCTTCCGACTTCTCGCTCACGGTGAGCAGCCGAACTTGTTCCGGCGCGAGCCACAGTGGAAAGGCTGCCGCGAAGTGCTCGATCAACACGCCCATGAATCGTTCCATTGAGCCCAAGGGGGCGCGGTGGATCATCACGGGGCGGTGAGTTGTGTTGTCAGCTCCGACATACTCAAGGTCGAATCGCTCGGGCAAGTTGTAGTCCAGCTGAACGGTCCCCAGTTGCCATTCCCGGCCCAAGCAATCGGTCACAACAAAGTCGGCCTTGGGTCCGTAAAACGCCGCCTCGCCTTCCTCGACTTGAGCTTCGATTCCGAGTGAATCGCAAACCTTGATCAGCTCCTCTTGAGCTCGTTGCCATCGACTGTCGTCGCCGACATATTTGTCGCTCGCGGGGTCGCGGAATCCAAGTCTAACTCGATAGTGCTTGAGTCCCAGGCAATCCAGGACGAATTGAGTCATCTCGATACAGCCTTGAAACTCGGCGGGAACTTGATCGTCGGTGCAGAAGATGTGGGCGTCGTCCTGCGTGAAGCCTCGAACGCGAGTCATGCCGGACAACTCGCCCGATTGTTCCGCTCGATACACGGTGCCGAATTCGGCAAGTCGCACAGGCAAGTCACGATAGCTGCGTTTACGAGCCTTGTAGATCATGATGTGGTGCGGACAATTCATCGGCTTGAGCATGTAATACTCGTCCTCGTCCATTTTGATGGGCGCGAACATGCTGTCTTTGTAGTGGGGGTAGTGCCCCGAAATCTGGTACAGCTCAAGTTTGCCGATGTTGGGAGTGTAGACGGTTTCGTAACCTCGTTTGTTCAGCTCTTCGCGTACGAAGTTTTCCAGTATCCCTCGAATCAAGGCGCCTTTGGGAAGCCATAGAATCAAGCCTTGGCCGACAGTCGCCTGATTGATTTCGAACAGATCATGTTGTTTGCCGAGCACTCGGTGGTCACGACGCTTGGCCTCTTCCATTCGTTCGAGGTGCGACTTGAGTGCCTTGCGGTCAAAGAATGCGGTGCCGTAGAGGCGTTGCAGTTGCGGCCCGTCGACGTCGGCTTTCCAGTAGGCGCCGGCGACAGAAAGCAACTTGTATGCGCCAATGCATTTGGGACTCGGCACGTGCGGTCCACGGCAGAGATCGAGAAACTCGCCTTGCCGATAGAACGACAGAGTTTCGTGTTCCGCCAAGCCGCTCTCGACGTGTTCGATTTTGAACTGCTGGTCGAGGTCTTTGCAGATGGCCACTGCGTTGTCTCGAGGCTCGACCATTCGCTCGAAAGGCTCGTCGGCTTTGATGATGCTTTTCATCTCGGCTTCGATTGCGGGAAAATCGCTCTCGGAAAGTGGCGGTTCGCATTTCACATCATAGTAATAGCCGCCATCAATCGTTGGTCCGAAGGCCAGCTGTACACCCTCGCGAACTCGCATCACGGCTCGGGCCATGACGTGGGCGCAGGAGTGGCGCATGACGTTGAGCGATTCACGATCTCGCTTGGTGAGAATTCGCAAATTGAATTCACCCTCAGCTGGCAGTTCGAAGTCGAGTCCGACCACGTTTCCGTCTACCTCAGCCGCGAGCGCCGCTTTGGCGAGACCAGGTCCGATGTCCTCGACGACTTGGCGAACAGCGATCGAATTCGAGTATTCTCGTTGAGTTCCGTCGGGCAATATGACGACTGGCATGGGGTGCAATCTGGGATTGGTAGGAGTCTGCCGGATGTGTGGACGAACGTCGTCCGCTTCGAATGGGCAACGTCAATGGGCGTAAAGTATAAGTATGCGGACACTTGGGACAAGGGAAGGTTCGACCGCGACTCCGCTCGCACGCGTCGTCGAGCAGGTCGTTGAGCCGTAGGTTACTCGCGAAAAACAAGCGAAACGTAGGTCCGTCCTGCTCCGAGTCGTTTCGACAGTGATTCGCGCCATTTCACGGATTCGCGTCCACTTGACGTCGAACTAGAACCGATTCAAACTTGGCGGTTCGGTTGAGCGTCGTCGGAATCATGTCACCCGGCGCGAGTATGCGTTCAATCTCGGGCGGTTAGCTCAGTTGGCTAGAGCGCCACGTTGACATCGTGGAGGTCGCTGGTTCAAGTCCAGTACCGCCCACTCTTTCCAAGCGAAGTCAGAGCAAGGGATTACGCGAAACCACGCGTGATCCCTTCGTTCGTTTCTTGGCCCGCGAGATACCTTCGAAGATACCTTTTGGACAACGAAAGGGAAAACTAGAGGCCCAGATCTGACGTTTTCTTGGGCGACTTTGTGTCGGGTGTGCCGCGTTCCGCTACGTCTCTTCGTCATGACGCTCTCGTGACGAATAGACCTCTTGTGCGAACCGCTCGATTCGAGCCTTGAACGCGTCGTAGCACGTAGCGATGTCAGTGAGGCTGGCTGATCGGTCCCATGAGTCTTCTGCCTTGCCGATGCCAAGCCCGATCAGTCCCCCCAATCCGCGGACGAAGTCACACCCGAGAGCTGGTGGAAGGTCAAGCTTATCCAATTGCGCCTTGAGCCAGCCCATGTAGGCTGTGCCGGAGCTTTGCACAACCAAGATAGTGAATTCATAGTTGGACTCGACAGGGTCTTGAAGCTTTAGCGAGAAACTGGCTGCCTTCCAGTCGATCACATACCGGCTGTCCGACGCAAAGTCGTCGTGTAGCCGATGGGTGTGAATGGCATTCCAAAAGTGCAGCGCCTGGGCATTCCATAATGGCGCCATGATTATGCAGCGCACACGTGTTCACCTTTTGATTTGCGACATTGAAAGGCCGGTAGCCAGCAGTTCTGAGACTGTTGGCTTGGCCAATTCGAGTCGCAATTGGAGGTGGCACAGGAGTGTTATGCGATATGGAGTTATGGACGGAAGTTCGGCGCCGCGTGTTGACTGTAGAACTGGGGAAACGTGCCGCATGCCAGGAGTACAAGTTACATTGGCAAACGCTGGAGAAGATCCTGAAGCATACGGAGCCGCCCGGTTATCGTCGAACGAAAGCGCGGCCTCGCCCGAAGATGGAACGGTTCCTGCCGATCATCGTTGAGATTCTGGAGGCGGATCGACGAGCGCCGCGCAAGCAACGCCACACCGCGAAGCGAATCTTCGACCGACTGGTTGATCACTCCATTAAGGACAGGCCCCGTCCGAAATATCAAAATGGAGGACAGTCCTCATTGGAAATAATACGAGAGTTGAGCGGGGGGCTGGCGGA
>CAZMNY010000076.1:0-11012 GCA_964567745.1 uncultured Pirellulaceae bacterium
GCCCTCCGAAGAGCAACTGGCGCGAATACTCAAGCGTTTTCCCGAAGCGGACACGAATAAGGACGGCAAACTGAACACGGAGGAGATCCAACAGTTCGTCAAATCCAGGCAGAGGAATGGGCGCCTGGCCGCAGCGGCACAACCGAGGCAGCCTGAGGATCCTGAACTTGCTGAGACGCTGGCGGGGATTAACGCAGGCGGGCCGGACCAGGAAACAAAGGAGCAATTTATTAAACGTGTGGAAAAAAACACAAAGAAGAGTGGTAGGCAGCTCGATAAAAAAGCCATCGAAGCACGCTTTCAGGAAATGGATGCCAACCAGGATGGAATAGTTACAAGAGAAGAGAGACGAGCGCGGGTAAAAGAGGCCCCAAAGGTGGAAAAGGCGACTGTAGGGCCAATATTCAATACTGAAGAGATTCTTGACGAAAGCACACTGGAAATAAAAACGCTGCAGAATTGGCATGTGGACGAGGTGACAGGCGCGACGCGACAGAAGCTAATCGAAATCAATGTCGCCGAGTTGTGGCCAGGACAGGACTATCGGATTCCAGTTCGCATGACTGTGCCGCTCAAAGGCAAAGCAAAGGGCTTTCGTATCACAGGAGCAAATTCATATGAAGGATTGATGGAAGATTCGAAACCGAGCGAATTTGAGGCAAAACTTCTGGCAGGAGGCGTTGGCATCGTCCAGACGGTCGTCAAGCCGCTGAGGCAGATTCCGGGGAAGAGGAATCTGCAAAGACAGATGATGGCAATGACGCAGAAAGAGCGTAATCCGCGATATTCCATTGTCTGGATTTGGTCGATGACCTTGATGCGGGCAACCACCGCGGCGTATGCGGAGGGCGACCATTTCGAAAAAGGCAAAGTGGCCGGTTCGGGCAGCTCCAAGAACGGCATATCGCCCGCGGTCGCCTTGATCAATGACGAGCGTTTTACCGCGATCTGCTCCGACCATGCGTTTGCTTACTATTCGCCGACTCGAAGAGGCGACAGGGAAGCAAAGGCGAAAGCTGAAGAGGCAAACAAAGCATTCTTTGAGGCCGTCAAGGCCGGCGATATCGATCTGGATCCACAGCGCGGGAAAATTTATCAGCGCGTTATGGTGGGATCTGAGAGCAGCATGGATAATATGGCGCTGAAAGCGGGAAAATCCATGGATGAAATGCAAACCTTTGCGAATCGTTTAATGTCCAGCGTGTGCGTTACGGAGAATTGGGATCGGTTGATGGAGCGCGGCGTTGATATTCTTTTCCAGCCGGGAACGCATGACTATGTCGCCTATGATATTCTCTGGGGAGCGCAAAACCATCCTCAGTTGCCTGTCTATTACGAACCCAATGGCGGGCACTCACAAACGCCGCATGTCGCTACGGCAAAGGACGAACAGAATAGAGACGCCTTCCTCTGGAATCATTTCTTTGGCGGCGATTCTCTGCTGAATCCTCCCACGTCAGACCACAAGGTCGAGAAGGACAAACTGCGCGTCACGGTGCGATTCAAGGAAGGACCTCAGCCAAAAAGCGGGCGCATCTGGTGGATCTATGACCGCGCACCGGCAGGTTCCGCCCCGTTCTTGCACGTGCCAATCCCCGACGACCAATGGGCGGATATGAAACGGGATCCCAAGACCGGCTCCTGGACCGCTACCATCCCTTTGAAGGAAGGGGCCTCGCGCGTTGATTTTTTCAGCAATCACGGACACATGGCCAACGGCTACCAGCAGTATCTTTCAAGCCCCTACACCCGGGTGGAACTTTCTGCGGAGGCGTATTCGAAGACTCAGAGGAAACCGGCGGCGGCGCCCTCCAGGAATGCGCAAGCGCAACAGCCCTCCAAAGAGCAATTGGCGCGAATACTCAAGCGTTTTCCCGAAGCGGACAAGGATAAGGACGGCAAACTGTCTACGGAGGAGATCGAGGCCTTTCGCCAAAAGCTCCTCAAATCCAGGCAGAGGAATAGGCACCCGGCCGCAGCGGCACAACCGACGCGGGCTGGGGATGCGAAACTTACTGAGACGCTGGCGGGGATGAATGCGCGGTTTAAGAATGTTGAGGTGGAGCTTCTTGAATGGCCTGATGAGTTGCATGAGAAACTTGGAAAGATGACGAAACTCGCTTTGGTGACGCGGCCTGTGGAGAAGATTGAGGGGAAGCTGCCGTTGCTTATTAATTTGCATGGTGGAGGACAGCGTTGGTGGAACAATAGTTTTCAACAGCAACTAGTGATTGCGGCTCAGATAGGGATGAAGCGGGGGTTTGATTTGGCGGAGCTTGCGGGGAAGCAGCTGATTGTGCTTGATCCCAACACCGCGGAACGTTGGAATGCGGATTCGCTCGATACGATGCTTGATTATGTGTTGGAAACCTTCCCTGAGATTGATAAGGATCGTGTGTATGTGATGGGCTACAGCGCGGGGGGTGGTGCTACTTGGAGATGGATCAATCAATCGGCCGATCGTTTTGCAGCAGCAGCGCCTTGTGGTTTTACGGGTGGTAGTGATAAGGACGATGCGAAGAAGCTTGCGAAGTTGCCGATCTGGGCGATGGCGGGCGGCGATGACGGGAAGAATCCAGCTGGAATTAGAAAAATGGTGGAGCGATTGAAAGCGGCGGGGAATGTGAACGTGAAACATACGGAGTTTGAAGGGGCGGATCATCGCGCGGGGGGCAGAGCAGTGTTTGGTACGGTGGAGTTGGTGGATTGGATGCTAGGGTTTAAGCGACCGAAGACCACGGAGTGAAAACAAGACCAAAAGTTTGATCGCCATGAGAAATAGACAGCCCAACCCGATCACGCATTCGGTGATCTTTAGATAAGAACCGTCGGTGAACCAACTGCTAAGATCGCAAGCAACACCTTTTCAGACTGGATTCCAGCCGATCGCAGAATTCCAGGCAGGCGCTAAAACCGGAATAGCGGCGATTGGCTTCAACTGTCCGAACATGGATTCAGCGCAGCGGTTGGACAATCTTCAGCGGATTAGCATGGCATGAAACTCGCTTCGGTGTCTAAGACCGAAGTAGTGACGGAGATTAACGCACCACAGGCCGTCTTGCCTATGCGGCTTTATGTTTGGCCCCAAAAGCGCATCGCATGCGCAGTGACGTCCTCCCCAAAACTTGGTCCAGGCGAAGTGAGAGAATCCATTCGGGCCTGTTGGCCCGGAAAGGATTCTTCAAATCAGTCGATCAGCTCCGACGACGTTGGCCGAACTGCGGGCCTGGACCGCTGCCGGAAAAGCGTCCCGTCAGACCTTCCTTTGACGGGACACTCCAGCGAGCATTCCGGCCGGCGTCTGCGAGTCACGCCCGATTTCGCGAAAACGTATGAGTTTCGCTTGCGCGTACCGAGTCCGCGAATACGGTCGTTTGTTTTGGAGTCCGCGACTCGACGAGTTTCGCGGACAGAATCCGGCTAACTCCGTGTTCGGCCGTCGACAAACCGATCTCGCAAAGGCCCCGCTGTTACGATCTGAAGTACGCAATCAGAACTTCCGCCAGAATATCTCGCACGCCATAGCCGTCCTTCGCAATGTTGTCGAGAATCGTCTCGACTGTCTGTGTGTCGTGAATGTTCGTATCCCGGCCGATTGAAAAGGCGATTAGGTTGCGTGTGAAAGATCGTGCCATGGTCCGGCTGGCTCCATCCAGACGCTCGGACAGTTGCCGTTTGGCTTCAAGATTCGGCTTACCGGTCATACGGCCGATCGTGTCGTAATCATTGATCGCAAACGCGATCGGATCGAGCTTCTTGTGGCAACTGATGCAGGCCTTATTCTGCGAGTGAACCTTGACACGCTCTTCAAAAGTCATCGACTTCGCTGACGCAACAAACTGATCGGCGTTGATATTGCCCGGTGGCTCGGAGAGACGTTGACCGAATGCGTTCTTGACAATCCATGCGGCACGGCTGAAAGGTCTCGGGTCCACCCCGTCGGACCGGGCGACGAAAAAGTTGGCCTGCTGGAACAGGCCGCCCTGCGCCGGAGTCCTGACTTGCTTTGGAACATGTCGGTCCAGCCCATCGGCCGTCATGCCGTAGAAACTGGCCATCGGGGCCGACAACATCCGGTAATCAGAAGCCACCAACTCCAAGACGGGCCTGTTCTGGCTGAACAGGTGCTTGAAGAAATGCCGTGTTTCGGATCCGAACGGGAGCGCCAACTCCAGTTTTCCAAATCGTGTTTCATCAAGCACGGTTCTATTTTCGAGCCAATGCTTACCGAAGATGTCCAGGAAATCTTTGAAACCAGGGTCGGCAACGATCCGCTTGGCGAAATCGCTCGCGCTCAAAGACCCCGCGCGGAACCGTTTGTAGTCCGCTTGGAACAGTTCGGTGGGATGCTGCTTGAGAAAGGCATACGAAACAAAACGGCTGGAGGCGATTGGGTCGTTCGGATCGTAGCGGATGTAAAGTTGGGACGGCGACATGGCGATCCACTTGAGCGTCTGCGTGTATCGCTGCCCGGGACTGAATGAGGGATCCAGCCGTCCATGAATCGAGGCCAGTTCACCGGTTTTGGCATCCGAGGATAGTTCAACCGCGAGGCACGTCAGCTTCTGTTGCAGGTCGGACGGCGTATCTCCCGAGGCAATTTGGTATGTGCTATTCGCCGCCGAAGGATCGCCGATGCGTTCCAGGACGATCTTGCTGTCGATGCGGATGCAAGGTAGCCCGTACTTGTCAGGATCTTCTTCTTTGCCCGAAAGCCCGCCCAGGTTCATGCGGTTGAGACGGGAACTCCACGGGCCGTTGGCGAAATCCATTTCGACCTGGCCGGGGATTGCCATTTCGAACTCGCACGTGTACGACCGCGTCTGGTCGTCTTCGATCTCGAAGTAGTGAAGCAGCTTGCCCTTGATGCTATGAGCCGCCAGCCCTCCCCGGCGACTCTTATTGATGCCGCCGTGTCGGATCGCCAGACCGGCCTTGGCACCGTTAAGTTCCCGGAACGTGCCAAGGTCTGCGGCCTTTCCTTTCTTGCTCGATTCGGCAACCCGCTTCACGAGGTCTCGGTTCCGCGAACTGGCCGTAAAGGTCAGGCGGTACCGCCCGATCGGCAGGTTCACGCCGTATTCCCTGCAACTGAGTCGATTCGTGCCACGCATGCGCAGCTCGAGCGTGTCGAGGTTCTTCGTTTCCAGGATCCGCTGCTTGTGCGCTTGAATGACTTTGGCGTTAATCGCCTTCAAACGATTTCGCTCCACGTTGTCAGCGGTGTTTTTTATCGTGTCGCTATCGATTGGTAGCTTCGGTTGTTCGATGAACGCCAGGTAGGTGACCCCGGTGCGATCCATCGTGGTTCGGGTGACTGTGAATCGCAGCTCGAACCGGTTTTGGTTTCTGTACTTCTTATTGATCCCGGCGATGCGCGCGAACCCATTGGCCACGGCGTGATCGAGCGTGAGGTCGAGGCCCGCTTCGATCTCACGGAGGTAAGCGGCCGACATGAGCCTCGGCGAATTGATCGTGGGATACGCCGAGTCGATATTCTCCAGGAAGAAGAGCTTCTGGAAGGGATCGTAGATTGCCCGGTCGAGACCGAACACTTTTGCATACGTGTTGGCGATTTCGAACGGTGTCAACAATCGCTCTTGAATCTCACCCCGATCCAGTTTCGCATACACCGAATTGATCGTCGCTTGGCGTTGGGCCTCTGTGAGCCTGTACCGGCTGTCGGCAGGCGGCATGTTCTTGGTGCGCAACTGCTCAACGACCGTCACCCAATCCTGCGTATGGCGGTCTTGGATGCCATCCTTCAGCAGCGGGGTGATGTCGAAGCTGCCTTCAACCCTCTTCTTGCCGTTGGCGATCCCCCCATGGCAGGCCACGCAATTCTGGCGCAGCGCCGCGGTGTCGTCGGCCAACAGGGCCGATGCGGACACAAGCAAGACGTAAGCGAATGTCATGGATTTCAACATGAGAACCTTTCAAGCCGGCAAGCAATGACCGATCAGATCAGGATTTTGTCCAGGTTGCCTTCGTGTCCGGAGAATTCGTCCAGATCGATGCCCAGCTGATGCAGGATCGAGACATACAACTGACTGAGCGTGTACCGCAGCGGCCCATTGGGCTTAGCATTGTCCTGACACTCAACCATCCCCTGATGATTGAAACCCCCACCGGCCAAGACGGTCGGCAGGTACTCGCGGCTGTGACCACCGGGGCTTGAAAACGCCCCCATGAACAGCACGATGGTGTCGTCCAGCAGCCGGTCTCGCTTCAGGTCGGTCAGAAAGCCCGACAGGCTGTCGAAGAAGTGCTGTTCGAGCTTGAGCATGTTCGCGAAAATTGACTTCTCCAAGTGGGCACGATGGCCTAGTGCGTGGTAGCCGAGGCCTACGTCGTACTTGGTCTTGTCCACGAATGGCGGCGAGGCCACAAAAACCTGGCCGCGCCGGTGCCCGATGGCCAGCCGGATCAGCGCTAAGTGCTGCTGAAACGGGTCGAGGACACCTCGACCGTGGTGATCGGTCAGGTGAAGTTTGGTGTCGAACTCGACCTTCGGGACCGGCTTCTTGGCCCACTCCAAATCGGTCGCCAATGTCCGTTCGTGCTCCTCAAGCGACGCGACGTAGGCCTTGCGGTTCGCCTTCGGCAGCGATTGACGCATGGCGCGAATGGACTTCAGTTTCATCTCCAGCGCGTCGGTGGACGACTCGCCAAAGAGGTGATCGAAGATCGCTTGTGGCCCCAATTCGTGCAGCGTTGGGACGGCCCGGCTATTCTTGTTCCACACGATCGTCTTGTGGCCCATGTGCACGCTTTTGTACCGCGTCGTCTGCTTCAAGTGCTCACTCGCGAGCTGATCCAGACTGATGTACGGTCCGTTCGCCTGGTTCTTGTTGCAGGTCAGAATGCCGCGACCACCGTTGTGACCCCGGATGATCTCGGGCTGCATGATTCCCTTGAACATCGTCAGGTCGCGATGATGTTCTTTCAGCTTCGCCAGCAGCGGAGAGCTATTCAGATCGTCGGCCTGGGTGTCAAAAGTGTGCTGATTGTACCCCAGCATGTTGACGATAATGACCAGGTTCTTCGTTGAGGTCATCGGCTCGATGCGAGATGAACGTGTCTGTGGCGCGCTGGCCGCCGAATCGGGATTGTCTTGGCCACCGATCGCACTCAATGGATCTAGACCCGCAAGAGTGCCAACACCGGCTAAGTACCTAAGAAGTTCTCGTCGTTGCATGTGATGCTCCATGTCATCGAATTTCAAACATCGTGCTTCTGATATCTCTGCCGTTCACCCGAGGATTACTCCGCCATCTGTATGATTTGCACGCCAAGAATCGTCGCGCCGCCGCCTGCTGGTACGGGCGACCTGTCGCGATCCTTATTCACGATCAGTTTCAGATAGTCACTCGGTCCGCGAATCGTCACCTCACCGATGGCATGGGTCTGCCTCTCGACCCACCGACTGGCATGCTCGTCCTCTAAGGGATCGAGCGGATGGGTTTTCACCGCCTGGTCAACGCCGATCGAACAATCGTACGCTTTGTCCGTCAAGGAATTGCCCCATTTCGGATGAACAATTGAGGAGCGACCGATGACATAAACTCGGTAGCGCCCTTTCGGCAATCCGCGAATTCGCAGACCGACCCGATTGCCGCCGCGAATCCCGTCCTCGCCCAACGCTGTGTGGAAGACACCACGGGACTTGCCGCTGGAACCGCGCATCATTGGCGGTTCGTCCCAGTCAACGGTCTTGTCACCTCGTACCGTTTGCCCAAAGTCGATTTCAAGTTTGCCAGAGAACAGCGTCCCGTCAGCGGCCACGAATCCGCCAGATTGGTCACCAATAATGGGATTCCAAAACGTCTCGTGTTTATGGAAGTCACGAGCGGCGTGAGCCGGCGATTGAACTCCGTCATAAACTCCCGCCCGAACTCCACAGTCGAATTGTATTCGCAGTGGTTGGCTGCGAGCGAGGTTAATGGGTCGCATCGACTCAAAGGACTGCCCGTCGAATGGTAGCGATCGAATCTGCCGCTCCGCAGGATTCAATGTCGCCGCCTCAGACTCGACGAGACGCTGAGGATCCACAGATCGCTGATTGTCATCGAGTAAGGAGACATCCACTGCGCCATCGAGTACATGCACATCTGTTTGGCCGGACTCGCGGACCGCAACCGCAAATTCAGTCCCGATGTCCACGACTCGTGATACAGGAGATGTGATCGTGAACTCTGGCAAATCCGGAGGGCCCAGCACGACGACCTTTCCCTGCTGAACAAAGCACTCAGTTTCCGAGTCGATTCGAAGTTGAGCCGGCCCCTGCAACGTGAGCACCGCGCCGCTGGAAAACTCCAGTTGCACAATCCCGGACGACACATAAAGCCACTCACACCCAAGAGAATCGCCGAGCGAAAACTTGTTGTGGCCCTGGCTCCACTGCACATCGAGCAGATGCATGATCTTGGCAGTCGGAGATTTCGTCTCTTCCTGATCGGTTAACGCGCGACCCGGATCGCCCGCGCCGCCGTCTGCAATGGGATCAGGCGAGGAGTCTGCTGCTCGCCAGAGGGGGTAGGAAACAAGAGCGATCAGTACGCAAGCGGCCGTCGTCAACATCGCACCGAACACAACGAATCTCGTTCGTGAGCCAGCAGACTGCTGAGTGGTCTGACGCAACAATTCCTCGACCGCATTCGGCTGCGCATCACTCAACTGCACTTGCTGTATGCCAAGATCGTGGTCGAGGTATTGGGAATACAAACGGCGCGCCTCGGCGTTCTCGTCAAGCAGAGTGTCCAGCCGGGCGTGATCATCAGCGGTGATGTTGCCTTCAATCAAGGCGTCAAACAGCGGGAACAGCATTTCACGGAGTTCGTGTTCGTCGTTCATTCCGAGCCCTCCGCGATAGCCAGTTTGTGAGCGACACAAAGAAACAACTGTTTGCGAATTCGCCCGAGCCGGTTGTACACCGTCTGAACCGCCAGCCCGACTGTGGCGGCCATTTCCTTCACCGTCTGCTCACCACTGTAGGCTCGCCGCACTATGTCACGGTCGCTTCGTCCGAGGTCCTTCATGCACTTTGATAGCGCTTCTAACCGACGCTGACTTTCCTCTGTTGGCGTCGTCGGTTCGTCAGCCAATTTGCCAAGTACCGCGTCGCTGAACCGCAACCGATCCCGTCCCGAAGTTCTCAAGAAGTTACAAACCTGCAAGTACGCGATCCTCTTGGCCCACGCGAGAAAGTTCGATCCTGGCTCGAACGAATCAAACTTCGACCACAACACAATGCTGGTCCGCTGAAACAGATCGTCGGCATCATGCCGATCGTGGACCAGCCTGTAGAGATAGGCAAGAATGTTGGAATGGTGCTGTGCAAAGAGGCCAATGAATTCCGCATGCAAGCTCCCCTCGGACGCGGAATGATCACCGGCCCTCAAGTCATCGTTTTCGTCTTCAGACTGTCGATCCATATTCAAGCTCCTGCTCTTATATGTACGGTCACTCCGAATCTTACCTGGCAGCTTCGAAGGCTTCGACGCCCGATGCAGTAAAGCATGTAATCACTGTGATTTTCGCCTTTCCCAAAGTGGACTCACTGGGCGCAATCACAAGGATACACCAGCGATTTCGCTTCTTCAGCCGCTGATCGCGACCGCTGCAGGAAAGGCGTCCGGTCAAACCTTCATTCTAGATGGCGCGCCAACACGCATCTTGGCCGACGTCATAGCGCCACACCCCATAGTGTGCCTGTTTGCTTAACGACGCCCAGCTTCGAAGAAAACTCGGGGAGACTGTCCAGAATGTGAACCAAACGTTGGCATGGCGACGCGGTTCACCGCCTGTACTTTGACCACGCCATACTCGCCTTCCGAGTCCGTCGCGCACGCCTCAATGGAATTCTTCAGGATGTTCGCCAGCGCCATGACGACTAGATGGCGAACAACGTCAACAGTAATCGTCTCAGACACGGAACGAGTAATTGACGGACCGGTTTGGCTAATTGCATTACTGCTTGACGGTCAATTCCAATGACAGCTAATTTCCCTTCAAGTCACCAGCATCGAACGCCGTTCATGCGAATCATGTACGGGGTGCCCCACAAACTGATTTGGCCGATGCCCTACCGCGTTCTATCACTGCTGGCGATAGCATGCTGTCCAATCTTGGCAGGATGTTTAGGGCCACTCGCTATTCGTCGTTCGCGAAGTCAGTACAACGAAGCGATTCAACAAACATCGGATGAGCAACTCTTGCTCAATCTTGTTCGCCTTCGCTATCGCGACACGCCATCATTTCTTGAACTCAGTAGCCTGTCGACACAATTCGCGTTTGGCGAAGGAGCCTTCGTCAATGGCCGGTTGATTGAACGTCCAACAACGAATGACTATCTCAACCTTGGGGCATCGGTGAATGCTTCGGAACGCCCGACAGTCACTTACGACCCACTGCGAGGGCAGGAGTTCGTCGAGAAGCTAGTCTCGCCCTTGAGTGAAGAGACAATCATTCTTCTGATCCGTTCTGGCTGGAGCGTTGATCGAGTGCTGCGAATGACGGCGCAGGAGCTGCATGGCGCTGAAAATGTACGTCGCGCATCCGGCCCGACACCGGATGTCATTTCGCAGGAAGAGTTCCTCGACTTCCGGCGAGCGGTTACCGCACTTCGAAACTTGCAGATTTATCGAAGTTCGAACATCGGTTACGAAGACAAACAAGAGTCAATTTCAGGACCGGTGTCAGCCAATTTAGTTGACGCCGACGCGATCGTGACAGCCGCCAAAGAGGGATGGCGTATCGAGCCGCGGCAGGAAAAAGTGTTGGTGATGTTGTCGAAGCTCAAGACGGGATCAAACGCAGCGAGCCAGTACAAAGATGACGAATTATTCAAGAATTTTCAGGAGCAAATAAAGGACGCAAAACTTCGCAAGCCACTGCGCGTCGTATTCGATGAAGAATGACGTCCTCCCCTAAACTTGGTCTAGGCGAAGTGAGAGAGTCCATTCGGGCCTGTTTGCCCGGAAAGGATTTTTGAAATGAGTCATAAGCGACAC
>CAZMNY010000077.1:0-10286 GCA_964567745.1 uncultured Pirellulaceae bacterium
CCTGGCTGGGCAAACAGGCATGCGGGCTCGACGACCTGTCGTGTTGTCCAAAGAGTTCACCTCAGCAACTCACCCGTGAAGAGTACTCGAGTATCAGAGACATGGTCAGCGCGGATGAGTACCGGCATGTCCCTACCGGCACACTGGCAAGACTGGCTCAACGGCTTGGAAAAGTCTTTGCGTCGCCGACCACGTGGTACCGCCTGGTGCGTGCCAATAAATGGCGTCGACCACGACAGCGGGTGCATCCGGCAAAGCCAACGGTCGGCATCAGGGCTACTCGGCCAAACGAGATCTGGCATGTGGATACCACGCTCATCCGCCTGCTTGACGGCAGCAAAGCCTATCTGCATGCCATCATTGACAACTTCTCTCGTCGGGTCCTGGCGTGGAGAGTCAATGACACGTTCATTCCTGCAGTCACAGCTGAGTTGCTGGTTGAGGCTGGCAGAGAGATCGAAGATACCAAGCCACAACTGCTCGTTGATGGCGGTGTCGAGAACTATAACAGTGCCGTCGACAAGCTGGTCGACTCTGGGCTCCTGAAACGTATCCTCGCTCAGACAGAGATTCGCTACTCGAATTCATTGATTGAATCGTGGTGGCGCGTGATCAAGCATCAATGGCTGTTCCTGAACACGTTGGATACCGCAGCCAGCGTAGGGAAGCTGGTCGCGTTCTACGTCGATCAACACAACAGCCATCTGCCCCACTCAGCATTCAAAGGACAGACGCCCGAAGAGATGTACTTTGGCACGGGTGACGATATCCCGCAGACGCTGCAAGAAGCCAAGTTGCAAGCTCGGGAACTAAGGCTCAAGTCGAACCGAGAACGACATTGCCACGTCTGTCTCCAGTCAGTATCCGCGAGTTGCTGAGCAGGCAATGAACCGATGAATCTGGCCAGTCGTGTTCTGATCTGCCGCTAAACCAATCGAATAACTTCGTTTCAAGCCAAACTATGCCCTCGATCAGCGGCTTCACAATAGATTTCAGACGCCGCAAAGCGATTGATGCCGCCTCGCAGAGTGAGGGGCGAGTACTCGCGCGGAAAAGTCCCAAATGTCTTGGCAAACAGCAGGGCTGGAATGCGATCCTGATCGTCCGGTCACTAATCCGGATTCCTTCAAAGCTTGGCCTAACACGGGAGCCGGGGTGCGCAGCGCATGTCAGCGTTCTTCCCGCTCTTCTGGCGACGGCGACCTTCCTGACGAAGGTGCTTCGTCTTCGACCTCCTTGCGGAGGTTCTCAAGAAGCTGCTTGAACACCGGCTCACCCTTCAAGGAAGCCAGGTCCGAATCGTTCGCAGTGTGGTCGACCAGCGCAAGCGTCTTGTAGTAGCCGTTCTCGCAGCAGCGTTGCAGAGCTTCTATGGCGGTCTTGCGGTAGTTCGTGGCAAGCTCTTCGCGTTTCGCAGCATCGATTGCCTCGTCTTTTAGCGCCGCATCCGCCGAAAGCGCAAAGATACACGCCGCGTTGTAAAGGAAAGAATTCGAGACGCCATCGATTTCCAGTAACTGCTGCGCCTTTTCAGTGGGTGTTTCGTGCTGGCCGGATCGAGCCAGTGAAAGTAGTACCTGAACCATTAGTCCGGACTTTGACGAAGGCGCGGCAAGCTCGAACGCTCGGCTCCAATCGTTCGCCGCCTCCATGTGGCGCCCCAGTTGCTTGTGAGCTTGCGCACGGTTGACGTGCCCTACATACAGAAATCGCTGGACCTTGCGGTTATTCTCGTTCTCGGCGAGCACCTCTTCCAGCAATTGAATGCCTCGCCCCTGGCTCACGACCGCTTCCTCTGGCGATTGAAGCTTGGATCGGTCAATCAGAGTTCCCGCCAAGCCAACGCGAGCCGAGCTCAGTTCAGGGTGGTTATCGACAATCCGCTGCTGGACATCAATCGATTCGCCAAAAGCGACATTCGCCTCATCATTTTGTCCCGCACCCAGAGCGACGAGAGCAATGCTGTTAAGTCGTTTGGCGACTCTCTCCTGGTAAAGTACTCTGTCTGGACTAAGCGTAGAAAGTTTCCTGAATATTGTGACCGACTGTCGGTAGAGCTCGATTGCTTCGCCCGGCTTGTTACTATTTCTGTGAACCGAGCCCAGACTCCCCAGGCAATCTCCCAGCGTCCGCAAATAGTCGTGGTTACTCTCGTGTTCATCAATGAGGCTCTGAGTAATCTCTCTGCACTCTTCAAGGGCCGCAAGAGCTGCAGCCGTTGAATTTGCGCCTAAATGAATGGCTCCGGCGTTGAGTCGATTCGTTGCCCGCATCGACCGCAGCTCCACGTCGCCGGGGTTCTCAGCGAGCAATTCCTTTTGGACGCGATTTCCCTCTTCAATCGCCTGCAGCCCTGCCTCCAAGTCTTTTGCACTCAAGAAAGCGGCGGCGAGGTTGTTATAGCCCTTCGCATAATCGTATTGGTGCGATGACACGTCCGGGTATTGATTTGCGAGCCGTTTGCGAACATCCTGAGCCAACTTTGCAGCCTCGGACGCCTTTTCATGTTGCGACATCACCCGATACAGTCCCCCGAGATTCCCGTAGGTCGACGCCAGCTCATTTAGGTATTGGGGAACGTTCGGATAATCTCGCGATAGCGTCTCGGCGATCTCCCTGGTTCTCATCAACTCGACAACCGCCTTTGAGGGCGCGCCCGTTTCCTGGTACAGGACGGCGAGTCGACGGCGGACGACCGCCTCGGTATTTCGGTGCGAGGGGTTATCGCTTTCATCGGCCAGGGCCTGGGCCTTAGACACGGTCGCCTCGAGCAATTCCAATGACTCGCCATCTTTCCCTTGGGTGTACAAGATACGCGCCAATAGCGATCCGGCAGTTACTTCACCTGCGCGAAACTCGGGCACGGTCAGATTTTCTAGGATCAGCCCCGCGAACAGGTCTCGCGCCCGCCTGGCGTTTGTCTCAGCCTCGTCGGCCCGATCCAGGCCCAGCTGGCATCGAGCGCTTGCTAGGAAATTCAACGCCAGGGCATGCCGAGAGTCAGACATCGCGGGATTCTTTGCGACCAAGTGCTCATTGATCTTAATCGCTTCTCGGAACCCCAAATCCGCTGCCTTACGATCCCCAATGCGATGATACGTAGTTCCAGCGTTGTGATACGCTCCCGCAAGCAGGGAAAGATGTCGGAAGGAGGCGTCTTCCTCGACGAGCTTGTGGCAGATGTCTCGCACCTGGTCGTACAGTTCCAACGCCTTCCACGGCTCCGCTCGGCTCGAATGAACTCTTGCCAAACTCGAAAGCGTGTTCGACAGATTGATACGATACGACGTCGCCGCGCTGTCCGCATCCGCCAATTGCTTAAATGTCTGACGAGCGTTATCAAACAGTCCCGCCGCTTCGTCAAGCCTTTCGCTGTCGTGTAACAACATTCCGAAATTGTGTTGGGCCTTGGCCATCGCACTCAGGCACGCTGCATTCTGCGGAGCCGCGTTGAGCAGTTGCTCGCCGTACTGCAACGCTTGCTCGTATGCTTTTCCCGCTTCGTCCAATCGCCCTAGGTCGCGATAAACATCCGCCAGAGCCCTTTGCTGGGCCGCTAGATCCTCGAGTCGCTGTCGATCTTCCGGCTTCTCATCGTGAAGGGCCTTAAATATCGCAATCGACTTGAGATTCGCGTCGAGGGATGTTTCTTTGGAGCCGCTCTTGTCTGTGATGTACGCAATTCGATCGAGCGCCAGAGCGAGTTCGCGGCGCCCTGCCTCTGTCTGTTCACTCCCGTGTTCTCGCACGAAGTCCTCGTAGTACATCAATGCGTCCGCGATCAATCGCTTTCTGAGCGGTTGGAAGGCGCGGTCGCTGAGAAGCTGATCATCGAGCACGACGTCAACGTAATGCGAGATAGCCCCCTTGGCCTCCTCGTTGAGTTGTTCCGCTCGATCCAGAGCGATACCTAACTGCTCGTTCTTGTCGCCCAGTTCCTCATTTTTCCGGCCGATCTCCTGCAAACGCAATTCCGCCAGTTTGGCATTGGCGATGGCACGGAAAGCGAAGGTGGTTGAAGCGATCGTGCCGATCACCAGTGAGACGACCGTCGCGGCCAACAGCCCGGAGACAACTGGGTTACGACGACACCAGCGGTAGAATCGTCCACCCAGGCTGATGGGTCTCGCCACGATGGGACGCGCGTCGAGAAACCTTGCCAGGTCGTCCGCCAATTCCTGGGCCGACGTATAGCGGCGTTCGGGAGACTTGTCCAGGCATTTCAGGCAGATGGTCTCGAGGTCACAGTCAACGGAGGGATTGAGTTGCTGGGGTGAAACGGGGTCTTGCTCAAGAACCTGCTTGAGGGTCTCAAGAATTCCAGCGGCTTGAAACGGCGGACGGCTGGTGAGCGTGCAGTAAAGCACGGCTCCAAGCGAATATACGTCGGCCAGCGGTCCGACATCCTCCCACCGTCCCTCCGCCTGCTCCGGCGGCATGAAACTGGGAGTTCCTATCACTTGCCCGCTCGCGGTCAGCTCGCTGTCGCCCTGCATCTGCTTGGCCAGCCCGAAATCGGTTACTTTGGGCTCGCCGGCCGCGTCGATCAGGATGTTGCTCGGCTTCAGGTCGCGGTGCACAACGCCGCGGGCATGCGCAAAGTGCATCGCCTCGGCGACCGCCTTTACGATTCGCGCGGCCTCCCGCGGCGGGAGAGGACCATCGGAGAGACGGCCGTCCAACCCTGAGCCCTCGACCAATTCCATCGAGAAAAAGTGCTGCCCATCGTGTTCTCCCACCTCATAAATGGAAACGAGATTCTTATGTGACAGTTGGGCCGCGGCTTCCGCTTCGATGTGAAAGCGTCGCACCTGCTCTTCATTCGCCAGTTCGCCGGCCAGAATGGTTTTCAGCGCGACGATGCGATTCAAGCGGTTCTGGCGGGCGCGATAGACGACCCCCATCCCGCCTCGCGCGATCTCTTCCAGCAGTTCATAATCGCCAAACGGGGAACCGCTCGTTAAGCGGACGCTGCGTTTGGCTGGTCGCGGCGAGTCTATCGTGTCTCCTGAAACCGTGTCCTCATCCGCCTTTGGTGGCGGGCCGCCCTCCACCGTTACGTCAATCGGCGTCATTGAATGGGTCATCGTATCGATGTTGTCTCGCAGTTGCTCCTTCGCATCGGCATGCGTCCTATCAACCGCCTCCTCTCCCAAAGATCGCTCCGCTTCCGTGTCATTTCGGTCTGTATCGTCGGCGTTAGCGATGGCCAGCGGCTTCCGGGACGAATCGCCGTTCAGGTCTGCTTCGCCCAGCTCGAAAAGCGAGTTCAGACGCTCTGCGTACTGTGGAAAGCGTCGCAAATACTCTTCACGCGAAGGCGCGTCGCCTCTTTCTTCGCGCAGCCAGAACTCGCTATAGATCAGGTCAACGACGCTCTCGTCGCTCGATGCGAGCTGCGGGTATAAGTCGAGATATGCTTCGACGCGACGGTCCTCGCCTCGCTGCCAACTAGAGTGCTGCTCGCGACGTATCACGGGAAGGCGTTGGGAAGGACTCAGATTCGGAAGATCCTGCATTCCGGTGGCTCCGAGAGTCGAGCGATGAGAGTCGTGATGCTAATAGCCTACCCGCTTCGACTTCCGTTTTCATCTCATTCAGCCTGACGTTGACAATCGCCGTGCGGCTACTTGTTGAGGATGATCGTCCGGGAGCCGAAGTGCATTTCCGAAAATGTAACCGATCGCAAGTACATCGGCCAGATCGTCCACAAGGGTAAGGCGTATCCCGGCGAACACTCGGCCATCGTGAAGACGGATGTATTCGAGAAGGTCCAGGCGGTCTTGAGCGCGAACAAGACGTACACCCACAAACACCAGGTCGAGCGGTTTGCCCTGCTGCGGCGGATGTTACGTTGCGGCGAATGTGGAAGCATGATCCAGCCGGCATGGACCAACAACCACGGTCGCCAATACCGCTACTACACCTGCTCGAAGCGCATTAAGGCCGGCTACAACAAGTGCAAACTGCCGACGCTGCCCGCCGGCGAGATCGAGACGATGGTCGTCGACCAGCTTCGTGCTTTGCTGCGCCATCCAGACGTGATCGCGCGAACGTACCGCGAAATTCAAGAACGCGCAGAGGCTGGGCCGAGCCCCGAGTTGATTGGGGAACTCGCCGAACTACATCAGCGCCGCGAGCAACTGCAGGATTCGATTCGCGCCGTGCTGAGCCTGGGCAACCAGAACGCATTCATGGCGGACGAACTCAAACGTCTCAATGGCGAGTTGAACTCGCTGGAGCGATCGATCGCCAAGATCGAATCCCAGCCAGTCGCCGCCGAGCCGATCGAACTTACAAACGTGACAGACGCCCTGCAACGCATCGACCCGATTTGGGAAGTCCTGCATCCGGAAGAGCAGCGTCGCGTACTCGAGCTGCTTGTCGAAACGATCACCGTGTCAAAAGAAAACGTCGAGGTTCGCTTTCGAGCGAACGGCATCGAACAAGTCGTCGAAGAATTGGAGCCGATGGGAGTGGGAAGTAATGATTGACAACGTTGAAAAGAGCCAGCAGGAAGACTACCCAGGCCTAACCGTAATACGGGATGGCGACGCGATCGTGGTGCGAATCCCCGTCCGTTTCTATCGTCGCAATGGCCGCCAGATGGTGCTCACACACGGCGGCGACAACGGCAAGACTACGCCCGACCGGGAAAATAACGTCGCTCTGGTCTCCGCGCTGGCCAAGGCGTACCGATGGCAGGAACAACTAGAGTCGGGGGAATATGCTGGGCTCGAAGATCTGGCAGCAGCCAGCGGCGTCGATCGCACCTATGTCGGTCGCATTCTGCGGTTGACGTCGCTGGCACCGGAAATCGTCGAGAGGATTCTCAACGGGGATGAGCCGGACGGGATCAGTCTTCGCCGATTGCAGAAAGGCGTACCGGCAGTGTGGGCGGAGCAGACGTGGTGCTAACGACCAGCGTAACCGGGCGGGCGCGAGCGACTGTGACTTCAGAATCCGTCGGATTCGCCGCTCCGGTTCACGCAATTGTTTAATGGTGCCTGTTCATGCTCCACACCACTGTTGCCAATTGCTACACACACCAGCGCTGCGAGAAAGACTACCAAACTGATCCATGACATGATCTCTAAATCGAGCGTCATTTTTCGACCGTTTGAAATCTGCCCCGTCCGGATTGCGAGTTTCCATTTCGGAATCTGCCATACACAAATCAGATTGCAAAGAATCGATACGAACATGAGTAACAATGAAACCGCGAGCACGATTTGATTGCTGTCGTCAAAGCCTGGGTTCTCCCCGAAAAGAGTCAGTAAAACCAGCGAACCGGTGATTATGGACGTGAACCAAGTAAGCATCTTACTTCGGTCTTCCAACCAGTCGACGATTGGCTTCGCATTGTCTTCCGTGATGTCGTTGATTGGGGCAAATAACGTCCACAGCAGCGAGGTTGACCGGTCCTTTGCCTCCGCGGGTCCATCATCAAGTTTCGATTCGGATTCAGCCATTTAACGCCTAAGTTAACCGGGCGATGAGTAAGCGTTGATGAGCGAAGCAAACGCCCGATGTTTTATCGCTCCGGTGCTGATCAGTGTATCACACTGTAGACTGCGTCTTTGCAGCCTAACGCGAATGTGCCCAAACGCTGCAACTCGCATTTTCACATTCAGTTGCGTGTTTTTGATGAGCCGTTCGGCGTGATAGGCTGTTTCCGGTTATCGCTCACCGGACAGCCTGTCGGCTGGACTGCGGACACCGCGTCCGCCTCAGTTCAGAATCACTCGCACCGGACGTCGTGGAGCGAATCTTGAACGGCTACGATTCGCAGGCATTAGCCTGAGAAGGCTACAAAAACGATTGCCCATACTGTGGTCGAGGAAACCTGAGAATATTCCGTCTCAAAGAGCATTTGAGTTTAGAGTTCGGTTGCTCCACACGCCATAAGAAATGATGCCGTCGCGTCCAGTCCAGCGGGTACCCGCGTCTCGTCCCCAGAATCGCCTTCCGGCACCCATATAACCATCCCCTCACGAGCTCGCGTTAGCAACACACGGTACGAGTTTTCAATGAACCGTTTCCTATCTCCATTCGCACTCGTCCATCGGTAGCCGCGAAACTGACGATGTCCCCAGCCATCGTCGCCAAAGAGAAGGTCTCCACCCCAACAAACGCCAACAAAATCTAATTCCAATCCCTGGGTCGTATATTCATTCGCCGTTACTTCCAGAGCAAACGACGAGCGAATGTCCCCGTGATCGTTCAAGTACCAATGCGCGATGTTGATTCCCTCCGTCGCATTGAGACTTACTCCGAGGCCATTGGCTCGAAGACGCCTGGCCCCCGAACTAGCGACTAGCCCGTATCGCCGCTCCCCACGCCCTTGTTCTCGCAGCCAATTGCGGGAAGCTTCCAATGAACGGGTAAGTCGGATCGGGTACACGCCCAGTTGTGCAGCAAGTTCGTTTGCAGTAGCCGCGTCTCCTTGGATTACGGATGACACCCAATCGGCGATGCGCGGAGAGCGGTAACTCCTGAGCGGCACCTCAAGTCTAAGCGCATCGTCTTCAAAGAACTGCACGTTTCCAGGTAGCTCACCAAGGCCCAAGAATGCGGTCGAGCTATCCCCTTGGAGTATCGAAGGCGGAGCGTGAACTGACCATTTTGCTGCTTGGTAGGGGGCAAGGGACCTCAACGCATCACCCCACTCCTTCACTCCGTTCTCGCCCGTGTTGATTTCTTGCCCGCCTCCGACAAGTCCGACTAATGCACACCAGTCGTTATGGCGTCCCATAATCTCCAGGAGTAGCGATGGCTCCGACGCTGTTCGATTGAATTTCTGGTTTCCATATTTGGCATCCCAAGCCCTTTGAGCCTCGTCAAATACAACGGCATGCTCGTGCGGCGCGTCGGTCGTTTCGCCACTAAGGTACTCACGGAGAAAATCCATGATGTGCTGAATTCGGGCTCGCACCATATCTCGAACATCATCCATCCGAACTTTTTCACCTGTCGACTTTCGGCGAATGTATTCGTCGCGAGCAAGTGCCTCGCGTAGCACTGTTACGAGCGGGGTGTTTCCGGACAGGTAAACAATATCACCCTCGTCCTCGACACCGGTTTCAACTGCTCGGTGTACAACCTGCAAGCCAGCCAGAGTCTTGCCCGAACCAGGCACGCCGGTAAGAAAGACGAGCGCTCTGGTGTTTCTCGCTTTCGCGTCGTCAACTATCTCGACGATTCTCTTCGCGGCTGATTCAAGGTTGGAAGCATCCGCCCTCGCAATTTCAGAAACGCCATGCCCCGCAAAAAGAGTTGTCGCGGCTTCGATTACTGTTGGAACGGGTCGGTAAGCTCCGGAAATCCACTCTTCGTGATCGAACGAATCAAAGTCGCTCGAGCCGGCGTGGACGTGATGAAAGAAGCCCAATAAGTCGTAGGCTCCTACTCGCTGCACCGCACCGACGCCACATTGGTGCATGTGAACATTTTGGTTGATGCTCGGGGCTCTCGTCGACCAAAGAGCTGGAACGATCGAAAGGGATTCACTTGGCTGGTGAAAATCGCGGAGGTCGAGTGCATATTCTTCTACTTGGCGGCGATCGGTACTGCTAAACGACCTTTCCCCGACTTTCAGTTCCAGAACGACCACCACGCTGTTGGTAAGGATTACTGCGTCGATTCTTCGACGGAGCCGATACAATGGCATTTCCAGCAGAATGTGCCAGCCCTCGGCTTCTGCGATCTCATTGCAGAGATCCTCAAGGCAACGCTGCAGTTCTGGAATCGATTCGGACCACGATTGAGTTTGGGTCGTGTATTGACTTGCGAAGCCGTCGGCCGCATACCGCCTGTGCAATTCAGCCTCAATTGCATCGGGGGACTCTCTTACAAAATCGGGCACACTGGCTTGATAATACGGCGGCATTCAATTCCTCAGAAACTCAGTTCTTCAACAGTCAATTCGTGCTTCGGCATCCCGCAGTCGACCATGGGTGACACGGTTTGAGACGCAACGCCTACTGGCAAACGTCGCCAAACTGGAAAAAAGCCCGATTCCGCAAACAGCTAATTCTAAAGCATTTGCATCGCGGGACTCACTTGGGGTGTATCACGCGATTTCGAGACTCTCAGCCCATTTCGAGACTTTTCGAGCCGATTTGGGCACTGGGTGAGTCCCGCGATGTTGCCGGCCCGATTCACGCCACGCAGCGCGAATCCCTATATACGTGTACCAAACGACTAAGGCCCGCCAGCTTTCACTGACGGGCCTTGGTTGGTTCGAGACGGGTTGTGGCACCCGACTGAGTGGAGGCGGCGGGAAT
>CAZMNY010000078.1:0-8727 GCA_964567745.1 uncultured Pirellulaceae bacterium
GCGCGGCGGATCAACGACGCCCCAGGGCGGCGCTCGCGCGGCGGATCAACGACACCCAGGGCGGCGCTCGCGCGGCTGGGGCCGCGTTCGCTCTACCCTGGGCTTACGTACGGACGACCCTGCGGGCCTACGGTTTGGGTGGCTCGTTGATTGGCACGGTTTCGATTTTTTGTCCGCAAAGAAAATGGAGAAACAAGATGGCTCAATCGCTCGCTCGGGTTTCCATACAATGTGTGTTTTCGACCAAGAATCGTGAGCCATTATTGTGCGATCCAGCTCTTCGGACGGACCTCTATGCCTATATGGCGTCGGTGCTAAGGGACAAAGTCGATTCGCCTTCCATTGCCATCAATGGAGTTGAAGACCATGTCCACGTTTTGCTGATATTGAGCCGTCGATTTCCGATCATGAAAGTCATTGAACAGCTAAAATCCAATGCCAGCCGGTGGCTAAAGAATCAGCCAAACGGCGTAAACAACTTCTCTTGGCAAAACGGATACGGAGCGTTCTCCGTCAGCGAATCAAATATTCCGCAAGTGAAACGCTACATCGCAAATCAAGTAGAACATCATCGCCAAATGTCATTCAAAGATGAATTCCGCGAACTATGCAGGAAACACCAGTTGAATCTCGACGAACGATATGCCTGGAATTAACCATCCGTCGTAGGCCCGTAGGGTCGTCCGTTCGTAAGCCCAGGGTAGAGCGAACGCGGCCTCAGCCGCGCGAGCGCCGCCCTGGTTGCCGTTTGCGTTCGGCGCGATATTGCGTTCGGCGCGATTTTGCGTTCGGCGCGATTTTGCGTTCGGCGCGATGAATTCGACGTGATGGGTTCGGCGACGTGTTGGGTTCGGCGACGTGTCACGCGTTAGGTCTTCGCAGCGGGCGGGGATTGTAGACAACGTCGATCGAGCCCTTGTGTTTGGCGACGCGTGCGCCCAAGGCGGTTTCAGGCGCCAGGTACTCTAACTGACAATCTTCAAGCTGTACCGATGCGCCTTGCTGCATGAAGTGAATCGCGACTTGCAGGCGAGTTTCGTTTCTGCGTTCGACAATCGTGCCTTCGAAACCTGCAAAGCTTACCCGATTTCACTCGAACTCGATTCGAGTACTAGGCCCAACTCCAGTCAGGCCCACGACTTTCTGCCACCGTCTTACTGAAAAACAGCCCTCCGGGCCTTTGTTGGCGCGGCATATGCCCGCCAGCGCCGTCCAGGTGATCGAGCCGTATGCGCTGTCTCTTATGCCCGTCTGGAAAACCAGCGATTCCGTTTCGGGCGGGGGCGTGGCAGTTGCAGTGGCCGCCCTTCGAATACTGCCATACCGTTGTCACTGCAGATGCGATCGGCAGTGGCCCCGTCTGTCCACTGAGCCAGCACGCTGTGAGCGGTTGACATTCCGGGTGGTCGCCGCGTCGTCGAATGACCGTCGGAACCAATCAAATGAATTACGTTTCGACGCGCCCACGAGCGGAGGTCGGCGGCAAATTGCGGGTATCGATCTTGCATGACGCTGTCAGCCGAAACCTGCACGACACAGCCTCTCAAAATCAGTTCTTCGATTGTGCCGTTACCCTGCAAGAACTCGGGATGACGTTCGGGGTGAGCCAGTATCGGGCGGACACCCATTTCGACAAGGCTGGTCACCATGTCTCGTAAATCAAAGAAGATTCCCGAAGGCAATTCGACGAGCAGGTAGCGGCCGGTGTTGGCCACTGTGAGCAGTTTCTTTTCGGCAAGATCAGCTTCAATGCTCGGACTGATCATGACTTCGGCGGTGGGAAAAACCGATATCGCAATCTGCTCCGACCTCAACCGTTTTTCTAGCTCAGCTGTTGCTTCCAGGATGCGCTCGGCCGTGACGTTGGGATAGTGCTCGTTTTGATGGGCGGTGGCGGCGATAGCTTTCGCTCCATCCTCCCAGGCAATCTTGCACATGCGGACGGCATCCTCCCAGGTTTGAGGGCCGTCATCTAGTCCGGCGAGTAGATGGCAATGGACGTCAGCGAGAGGGATCATGTTTTCAGCGGAGCAGCTCCGAACTTATCACAGCTGGCATTGTGCGTTGGTGATGTCGCGATAGTTCAATGGTCGCCGTTGCCTTTATGTGTCGTTGTTGCAGTAGCGGCCGACTTCGTGTTGACCTCGGCTGCGTCGTCACCATAGTAGGCGTTGTCGCCGTAACCGTAATCCTTGCGGTAGCGATAACCATAACGATAGCCGTAGCCCGCGTAGCCGTAGCGGCCGTAACCATATGAGTAACCATACTTGCCGTAGCCGTACGAGCCTTGATCCTGGCCGACGCCGTTGACGATGATGCCAAGCACGTTGGCGCCGACTTCTTCGAGCGAACTGAGCGTGCGACGTGCGACGTTTCGAGCATTCTTGTTGAGTCGCAGAATGACCAAGACGCCGTCGACTCGCGGGGCCACGTTAAGCGGATCCGTGACGGCCAAAACGGGCGGCGAGTCGAGGATAACCAATTCGTATTTCTCGCGAACCAGTTCCAGCAGGTCTTCAAAACTCTTGGAGGTCAATAGCTCCGACGGATGCTTAGGGCGTTTGCCGCAAGTCAGCACGCTGAGCTTTTCGACTTGAGTTTCTTGGACGGCGTCGGCGAGTTCGGCCGAGCCGTCTATGACTGCGGCGATGCCAATTTCGTTTTCCAAGGCGAGCAGTTTGTGGCATCGCGGGCGGCGAAAGTCGGCGTCGATCAGTAGGACTTGTTTGCCCGAGTTGGCGACGGAAACGGCCAGGTTCGCAGCGAGCGTCGACTTGCCGTCGCCCGGTGTGGGACTGGTCACCTGAAACACCTGATGACCACCGCCTCGAGTGCTAAAGTACATGGCCGTCCGCACGGCTCGGTAGGCTTCAGCGATCCTGCCGCGCGGCGCGTGAACCGTGCGGATCTCCGTCGGAAGAGTTCCGTCCTCAAGCGTTTGGCCCTTACGGTCCGGTTTCCCCGTGCCCGGGATCACGGGGATGTGGCCGATGACCGGTACGCCGATTTGGTCGCGGATTTCGTCGGGGCTTCGGAATCGCCGGTCGGCGGAATCGACGACGAAAGCCAGACTCAGGCCGACAAGCAGGCTGAGTATGCCGGCTTGAACCATTATGGATTTGAGGTCAGGCTCGATTTGCCTGCCTCGACTGGCCGGATGAATCGTCTGGAGTTCCACCCCGCCGCGGTCTTGCACCAAGCTGATTTCCTCGAGCCGTTTCAACACGACGTCAAATAGACGCGTCTTGCGTCCAAGCTCAGAGCGGTATGTTTCCTCTTGCACCTTATAGGTCGTGAGGCTCTTTGCGGACTTGCGTTCCTTCTCAAACAGCTGAGTCATTTCCGCTATCGTCTCATTATTGATGCTGATCTGCTCCTTGAGTGATTCCAGATAGATGATATAGAAGTCGGTCGATTCCTTGGCCGGATTCGTATCGAGTTTGACTGGCTTGTGCTTGTCCAAGTGATTTCGCACAAAGTCGATCTGCTTCAGGATCGACTTAACTTTGGGGTGATCCGGGCCATGGTTGTCCAGGAGCATTTCGTGCTGCAACAAAAGCGGGAACAGCTGGTCCCGCTTGACCACATCTGCGGCGATATTGCCTACTGGCGTTTCGATGTTGCCAACGACCATGTTCAACGCTTCGCGACTGCTGCCGCGCTTGATCGCGGCTTGTAAGGCGTCGATCTTCGCTTGAAGCGTTGAGTTCTCAACCACCATGGCGGAGCGTACTCCTTCGATCGTCTGCAGACGCGTCTCATGGATGTTGTGCGCCGTTTCGCCGGTGACCAGCAATGGCGACTCGTCCAACATCTTGCGATACTCTTTTTCGAGTTCCGAGATCTGCTCGCCCAATTGGTCTTTCGCTTTCCCGATCAAGTCAATCGCATCCTTGCTGTCATCGTCGTAGACTTCGCTAAGAAACTGCTCGTAGGCGGTGACGACGGCTTGCAGCACCAACGGGCAGTCCACCGGATCGGGGCTCTCGTAGCTGAGGCGTATGATGGAGCCCTTGGCGCCGCCGCCGCCGCTAATTCTCAGGTTGGACAACACCCTCGCGGCGGGATTGTCCGACGTGCGAAGCGTTTCAAGTTCGGCCAACTCCCCTACCTTGATCGCTTTCTCGATCACCTTTTGGCTGCGCATGAGTGTAATGTGCATGTCGCCCGACGATGTTCGGGATTCCAGGCCGTCGATTGGCAGGTTCGATTGGTCCTCGACGACCAAAACTTCGATCGACGATTGGTAGACCGGGTCTTGCTTGACATAGTACAGATAGCCAAGCGCGAGCCCAACGATTAGGGATACGACGATGAGTCCCCTGCGCCTCCACGCGAAGGCCAGCATCGACCATGCGCTCTCCTCATTCTCAGGAGCAAACTCAAGTGATTGTGAATTCTGTTCCATTGGTTGCCCTAGTGCAGCGTCAACACTAAGAATTAGGATCCCAGTGTTTGTATCGCACGCCGCCAAGTCAAGTTACGCCGAAGCCAACCCCCATTTTTAGAGTTGACGCGGCACTAGTTCCTTCTCACTTTGCCCAACGTATCCGCAACGCTGGAAAAACGGCCATTTCCTGATTTCAGTCTTGTCTTCTTACTTCCGCCATATGGCGTTTGGTTCCTAGCATACCCGAAGCGCCGCCAACATGTTGTAGGCCCGCTTTTTTCGGGATTGCTTGCGCAGGGGAGAAACTTAGCCCTGGAGATGGGGTTCAAACTTGTGAATGGCCGGATCGGAAGAGGTCTTCCTCCGGGTGCGCACTTCGTTCCTTTGGGTGACACGACCCTTCAAAACTTCGCGCAGTCTGAGCCAGGGCGAACCCTATTGCATTCTCGCGCGATTCAATTGTTGAAATAAAGCGTCAAACCGCTCATTGTCGGGCTCCATCCGCAAGCAAATCCGTGCATTCTTCCAGGCCTCCTGCAAACGTCCGCTCTTGTGCTGCAAGACAGCAAGTTCGTAACGCCAAGCGGTCATGTCAGGGCGTTCTTTTAGTGCGTTTCTGAACGACTCAATTGCCTCACGATCCCGCTCCATCGCAGCGTGGATCGAGCCGTTTATTTGGTGCCTTCTAGCCGAATCAATCGAGGCGGTCTTGAGTAGTTGCTGAGCGCGACTCAACATTGCCTGCTTTAGACGCCTGTGCCGTCCAGCGTAATCGCTATTGGAACTTTCGACCATCAATTTAATCGAATCTGCCGCGATTATTTCGACGGCCACCGCTGGTTTCGCGTACAAAACGGAAATTTGAAGTGATTCGATGAAGTAGGAGGGGTGAAGGCTCACGGCGCGCTGCAAGGTTTGCAGGCCGTCCTTTACATGGCCAGCCTGAAGCTGCGCCATTGCGCACTCCTTGAGCAACGGCAAGTTGGATCCAGCGAGATACTCAGCGGATCTCAACCAAACAGCCGAGTTTGACCAAGCGTTGGTCGACGCCGTTGCGGTCAACGCTGGCGCCAATTCGGCTAGTGTCATGCGCGGGCGAGGCATTGCGGCGCAGGAATGCATTGACTGTAGTAGTGATCGCGCGGCGTTGCCGAGGTTAGTTTGCACCGACTCGCTCCGTCGTAGATTCTCTAATTCGATCGTGCGGCCCTGAGTTTGGTATCGAAACACCCTCTGCTGCAGGACCAACGGCGCTGTGAGCGACCAGGTTTGGCTGCGGCTTGTGCCCTCTGGGGCGAGCGGCTGGAGCGATTCGAGCGCCTGTAGCCGATATCGGTGAATCCAGAGGCCGGCCAGGACTTGGTGGGCCTCCGCGTGGTAAGGTGCGCCCGCCAAGGCAGTCGTGAGTTGCTCGATCTGCTCGGTCACCAATCGTAGCGCCGCCTTCGACTGGGCCGCGTTCTGTGGCGGCGCGTTTTGGAGTGGCGCGTCGCTCCGTCCTACCCGGCTGACGGCGTCTTCTACTAACGATTTGGCCCGCAAGTGGCTGACGCCAAAAATCAGGCCGATCGACAGGGCGGCTGTAAGCCCCGCCTGCAAGTCAGCCCGATGCGCGATTCTTGCCCAGAATCTTTGCAGGGCGCGCCGATACGACCGAGTTCCGTTTCGGATTCGGCTACTGGAACGACTCCTACCAGTCGCAGCGGCGCCGGCAACCGTTCCGCATAGGAGCGCGAACAGAGCCGTGTTGGCGGGCAAGTACAGACCGAAATCAAAAAACGCGTGGACGGATTGGCTTAGCAGGGCGTAAACCCCAACCACGCCCACGATTCGGCGGTCGCCTGAGCCATCTGACAGCAGTCTGCAGCAGGCGAGGAACATCGACCCGAGAACCGCCAACATCAACGCAAGGCCGATGAGTCCGCCCTCGCAAAGCGCCTCGATATACTGGTTTTCCGCGTGCAGGAACCAGACATCTTCCAACGAGTGAGAATAGGGACGGTAGGCGTACCGATACGTGCCTAGACCGCTCCCTATGAGCCAATAGTCACGTGAAGCTCGCAAGCCGGCCGGCCAGTGATCCAGCCGCGCGTCTGTTGGGTTGGAAAACTGGGATTCGAGTGACTTCCAGCGAGAGCTGACCGATTCACCCTGCTCAAGCCAACTGATCAGGACCAGCGACAACAGGGCGACGCCAACCAAGCCGGCGGCGGCGGCGGCAACGCGTTTTCTTGAGGCGAGGATGGCAACGACAGCGCCGAGCGAAACTGCCGTCGCGAGCCAAGCTCCCCTTGAAAACGTGCACAATATGCCTGACAGGACGACGACCAAAATGAGGACGGCAACCATCCGGATTGCGTTGAGTTGCCCTATCTGCGTTGCCCACCAAGCCAATGAGCGGCGGAGCCAACTCGATCTATCCGCCGAGCCGTCAGTTGCCCAACGGCGAGCTTGCTCGTCTCGGCTCCACTCGTCGCCTTTCGAAAACGCGTAGAGCCAAAATCCGATGGCTGCCGACATGCATAGATTTAGATAGCCTGCGGCGTTGTTGCCGTTGACGAAGGCAGCAAACGGCCGTCCGCCTTGTGTCAGCGGCACCTGCCCGTAGATCTGGCCATTCCAGGCCAATTGTTGTGCAATTCCAAAAAACGCAAAGGCCGCTCCGTTGACCGAGACCGCGAGAAAGAGTGCCCGCCGCCACCTCGCTCGAGCAAGAATCTGGCTGCCTAGAAAGAACACGGCAACGGATGCCGTCAACAGCACGACATCATTCCGAGTCGAGTAGGGATAAAGGCTGATCTTCGCTTTGGTTGATGTCGCTCGCCCCATCTGGGTAATGAATCGCAGGCCGGTTTGGCGTTCCGCCTGTTTCTCACCGGTTACCAACGGGGCGGCCAATTGCAGGTCGTTATTTGTGGAGCCCGACCAAAGTTCGTATGACCGCGGAGAAACCCAATGAGTGGCTTCCCCCAATGGCAAGACCTGCACAACGCCCAGCCCAATTGCGGCAAGAAGCAGGACCAAGCTCGCAGGAATTGAGTTGTTGGCATCAGCCAACAGGGTCAAGCGGACGAAGAGAAAGGCACAAATTGAGCCGACGAGAAGCAGTTGCACGGATGTATGGACACCTCCAAACATCCAGGGCAGGGCGCCAATCACCATGACAAGCGGGACGACAACAAGCCATTTTCGGAAAAACCGCATTTGAGTTTCGGGGTCCGGGGCGCTGTTCATGAAATTACGTCTCGATGATCTGCCGCGAAAACGTCGACTCCCTTCCTCCTAAGCCTTCGTGGTTGACTTGTTCCTTGGTATCGAATTTGAACGCTTCGCACCGTCCCCCATCCTACGAGGAGTCGGTTTCTGTTTCGTACCCCGCCAAAATTCCGAGGAGATTCCTGGAAAAAGCATAAAAGCCTTAATTGTCCGCGAAAAACATCTATTCTCCGCGCTATTTGGCGGATTCATGGCCGTAATCCGACTCCCTCATTATGGCAACAAATGGCACCGCCATCCAACCGCAAAGTGCATCTGGTTTTTCCGCCAAGGAGCTAACATGTCACCTCGCCGCCTCGTTTTTGAGTCCCTCACTCCCCGTATCGTACTCGCGGCCGATGGATTTGGCGAAGCATTTGAAGGTCCCAGCGAAGAGATCGCGTCGTGGCACAATTCTTCTCTGCCAACCGACGTCGACGGCAGCGGCAAAGTCAATGTGATCGACGCCTTCCTGCTGATTGAAGACCTTGTTGGCGACACTCCGCGCGACGTGCGCGATCGCGATGAACTAAATCACCACCACCTTGACGTCAACGGCGACGGTCGAGTCACGATCCCCGACGCGATTATCGTCCTCGCACACCTTCGAGCTGAGTACGAAGCTCTCTTGCGCGCCGCGCCGGAAGACGCGGCGATCGTTGAAATCGCTGACGAAATTGAGACCCACAGCGATGCCGTCCGAGGATTTGAAGGCGACGCGGCAGCATCACTATCTGCATCAGAAGCCGCATCACTGGCCCCATCGGACTCGTCTTCCGATTCGGTCTCGACTTCTCGCTCGAGCTCCGATTCAACTTCCGACTCTACTTCGATTTCCGATTCCGGTTGTGATGCGGCCTGTGACGCGGACTGTTATGCTGAGTCGGATGCGGCCAGTGATGCGACTTCCGATGCCGCCTCGGATGCTGCCAGTGACGCGGACAGTGATGCTGAGTCGGACGCCGCCAGTGATGCTGCCTCCGATGCCGCTAGTGACGCCGCCTCGGATGCTGCCAGTGACGCGGCTTCGGATGCTGCGAGCGACGCCGGCTCGGATGCAGACAGTGACGCAGACTCCGACG
>CAZMNY010000079.1:0-8094 GCA_964567745.1 uncultured Pirellulaceae bacterium
AACCGCGTCGCAAGCCACTCGTATTTCTTGATCGAGAACGGGTCGTACGTCGACACCTGCATTCTTACCTTCTTGGGGAGTTCTTCAGATCGCTTTACGGTCCCGCAGACAGAAAAGGTGCCATGGATGCCTTCGGCAGTATGGGAAGATTCTGCGGCAAGCCTCAAGTTCCCTACTGGAAGGACAAGAAATCGCCGCCAGCTTTGACTGAATCTCCTCCCAGTCTTGAAGGTCGGTTTCGAGATCGGTTGTTTCAACTGCGTGATTATGGCGAAGACATCGTCCAACGTGACGTCGAGACACTCTTTGAGAAAACCGGAATGGAGGGTGCCACATCAAATTGGGGTGAACTGATCCAGTTGTCGATCGACACCTTCACACGCTCAATCCAGGACTGGAATGACGACTATGAAATGCTGCTTGACTCTTGGGTGGATGCGGTAGGCGAAGGCAACAAATTCCAGGCTAATGCCATTCGCTACCAACTCAAACTCCTGTCGGAGCTGACGGTTATTGAAGCGCTGGCGGACAGGCAGTTTCTGCCCAGCTATGGATTTCCCATCGGCCTACAAAAACTCCGAGTTGTGGTTCCCGACGAATCCGATCCCAAGCGACATCGAGAAGAAGATCAATTTCGCTTGGAGCGATCCGGTGTGATGGCAGTTGGTGAGTACGTCCCAGGTTCTCAGCTACTTGCGGCTGGCAAGCTGATTACTTCTCGTGGACTTCTCAAGCATTGGACTGGCGGGAGTCTAGACAGCTCCCCGGGGCTGCGTGGAAGATTCTGTCAGTGCGAGAATGATCATTCTTACTACTGGATTGCTGGAGATACGGAGCGATGTCCAATCTGTGACGGCTTGCCAAAGCGCCCACCTCAGTACCTTCTGTTTGTGAAACATGGCTATTCCAGTGCCGCATGGGACCCGCCTCGCTGGAGCACGGACGTCGAACGGGTCGGAAGTGCGGAAACACTGTGCATCAGCTTCCGTCCACACACTACGACGGCAGGGCACCATGTGGAGGACAATTTCGCAGGTGTTGCCGGGCTTCACGCTGACTATCGGGAAGATGGCGAATTGCTCGTCTTCAATCGCGGCGAGAATCAAACAGGCTTCGCGATTTGCCTGAAATGTGGCTATGCGGAAAGTGAGCCAAGAGTGCGAGGCAGTGGTCAAATGAACCTGCCGGCGAGCTTCTTGCGCCATGCCCCCATCACATCCACAAAACCATGGGACGTCTGCTGGGGCGACGGGGTGCAAACGCCTGTGATGCGCAATCACATCTTGTCAGCAAGAGAAACAACGGATGTTTTACTTCTTGATTTCACAAATTGCCTCGGTTCCTTAGCTGCCGACGATTCTCTCATCACGACGCTCGCGTACGCATTTCAAAACGCGGCCTCCAAGCTGCTCGAACTCGATTCACGTGAACTAGGCGTTCTTGTCGTCCCAACTGGTTCCGGTGGATCAACCTGGGGAGCTGTGATCTACGACAATGTGTCCGGCGGTGCTGGTCATGTTCGCGAGCTACTGGCACAGGGAAGTGACTGGATTCGTCTTGCTCGTCAAGTTGTGTATGTGGACGAAGATCATCACGCCCGGTGTGAAAGCGGCTGTTTGGATTGTCTGCTTTCGTTTGATGCGCAACGCGCCATGGCCAATCGTCCATTTGCACGCAGACAAGCGCATCAGTGTTTGTGCGGACTTGTAGACCAACTTCCCTGATTGCGAATTTACTTTCACTCGAAACGATAGGATTCATTTGAGACGGACGGACAATGGCATCAACATTCACATGGCTTGATTACTCCGAGCACGAGCGTCGCAAGATGCTCGATGTGATCGACCTGTTTGGGGAAAAGACGACTCGGGATGAACTAGGGCTTGGAGGCGTACGCGATGCCTTTGCTGATCTGCTGTTCCCAGGAACCAGCACAATCCAGACCGTGGCGAAGTATTTCCTTTTCGTGCCATGGATCTACCTGACGTTGGAGAAGAAGCGGACCGCTTCATCGAAGGTTGGGCTTCGCGCTCGCAAGATGGAAATCGAGCTTGCCCGGCAACTTGAGGAATCTGGTGAAACTGACGGCGTCATCGGCCGTATCGCGAAGGAGAAATTACAGCGGCTTCCGAGCAGCATCTATTGGCAGGGACTGCACCAATGGGGAATCCGCGTCTTCTCGGGATCGCAGGACGAGTACCATCGCTCGCTGGATCTGTTTTACCAACGACAACGGGCGAGACGAGCCTCTCGGCACGAACATGAAGGGGAATCCGCCGATGAGGCGGACCTCCACCACTGGCACATCGGGTTACCGCACCCCGACGATGACTTTCCCAACGGTGCCACGCTCACCCTTTCCGGCGAAGAAGCGGAGTATCTCCGAGAACGGCTGCTGACGAACTGTTCTCAGTCGCTGATGGCCTACCTTGTCCGTGAGCATGTTGATGTTGAAGCAACTCCGTTCGCCTGGAATCTCCAGACTGAACTTCCTGATAACCTGCGAACTCAGGTCGAGCATGGCCGCAACTTCTCCGAGTCGCTGCACGGAGCCCAACTGCTATACAACCTGATTCTCGCGGAGAAGCGTGCATGGCAGGAAAAAACAGACAGCTACCGCGAGGATCTCGACGTCTGGTGGCAACGCGTCTCGGGACGAATGCAGATTCTGCGAACCTGGGATCGTCGCGAGTTCTGGCGCATTGTCTACCAGTCGAACCCTCGCGTCAGCTCGCGAGCGCGCACATTCATCCGTTCCTGGATTGACTTCGTCATCAACGCTCCCGAACTGGCATCGCTCATCGATGGCAAACAGGCGCGGCAACTCGTCGAACATCGAGAATTTCAGCTAAAGGGCGGCTTGGCTCGCGTTCGCAATGAACGCGCTCGGGAGCTTTGGAATGGAGCAGCAGGTGCTGCTCAGTTGGATCTGCGTTGGAACAGCGCTCGTCGTATTGTGGCCGACATCCTCACAGGGTTGGAGGCCGAGGCGCATGCTTGAACCAAATAGTCGACGACTGCTGATGGAGTCGCTGCAACCGCCGGATGGATGTCGACTTGAATGGGCCGTCGGCACAACCTACACCCTCGATTTGATGGCGTTGTTGTCAGCGCCAGTTGCGTTTGCCTTCTCAGATTGGCAAGACCGAGACGGCCGTCCCACATGTGATCCGTTGGCTCTGCTGAAGGCCGTACGCCAGTACGCCAGCCAGGTCTGCCTGTTCTGTCAGGCCGGAAAAATCCAGGTGCCAAAGACGTATCAGCCTTTGCTCGCCAGCCTGGAAGATTCCATCTTTCAAGCGAACGCTCCGCGTGGTGGCAGTTTTCACCCAAAGATGTGGTTTCTTCGGTTCGTGGACAACGATGAAGACACGGTCAAATATCGGGTGTTATGCGCCAGCCGAAATATGACCTTCGACCGGTCCTGGGACACGCTCTTGTGCCTCGAAGGTCCGCTCCAAGATCGCACAAATGCTTACAGCAAGAACCATCCGCTGGGTCAATTCGTTGAAGCCTTACCGCGAATGAGCGCGCAACCATTGGCGTCGAGATGGAAGAAACGAATCAAGCAGCTCGCGTATGAAATCCGCCGTGTGGACTTCGAGATTCCCGAACCATTCAACGACGTCGACTTCTGGCCCCTGGGGATTGAGTCTGCCGATCGGTGGCCCTTCCCTGAGCGGATGGATCGCGTTTTTGTCGTCTCTCCATTTGTTGACGATGGACTTGTCAAGGATCTCACGGAATGGGACGCGCCGATGCAACTGCTATCTCGCGGAGAGAGCTTGGCTCGTCTCGGTCCGTCCTCACTGGAGGCTTTCGACAAAGTCTGGGTACTGGACGATACTGCGAATCCTGAACCAGCGGATACGGAAGAAGACTTCGAGGCGGACGCACAGCAGCAGCAAGACGGCGAAGAAAACGACGACATCCCGCTGGTGGGTTTGCATGCCAAGGTGTACGTCGTCTTTACTGGATCCGCCAATGCAACTCGCGCGGCGTTCAACCGTAATGTCGAGTTTCTTGTTGAGCTTCGCGGAAAGAAAAGCCGTTGTGGGATTGATGCTTTGCTTGGCGAGCCTCCTGAGGGGGAACAAAAAAGAGCATCCTGTCTCGCGGACTTGCTTCAGCCGTACGTGCCTGTCGAAGGCGAAGTGGATGTCGACGATGATGTTGAGGAGTTTCAACGCCAGGTCGATCAGCTGGCCAAGGCGTTAGCGGCGACTTCACCTACTGCTCAGTGTGGTTCAGCGGAGACTGAAGGGACCTTTGCGATCCGAGTGCTCCCTTCCAAGACATTGAAGAACGACAAAACGCATGGTGTCCGCGTGAGGGCACGTCCGGTCAGCTTGCCAAGTTCCCAGTTCTACCCAGTTGATCTGTCGGAAACCTGTTGGGTTGAGTTCGCACCGGTGTCGTTGCTTGGACTCACGTCCTTCTTTGTCTTCGAGGTGGAATCAGTCGATCTCAAAATACGCCGGCAGTTCGTGCTGAATATTCCCCTCACGGGCGCGCCCGAAAACCGACACGAGGCGATTCTCCGTGATCTATTGAGTGACCGCGATCGAGTACTTCGGTTCATGCTTCTACTGCTGCTCGACACCGGCGCGAGAGACCTTGGCAAGCTGATTCACTCCGTAGGCAACGGTGAGAATACATTCAGTTTCGTCCACTCACTATTCGGGGCGACACTTTTCGAGTCGCTTGTTCGAGCTCTCGATCGCGATCCCGAGCGATTGGAGCATGTGGCGCAGGTCATCGTAGATCTGCAACAAACGAACGAAGGCAAGAAATTGCTCCCTGAGGATTTGGACGCGATTTGGGAGCCGATTTGGGCAGTGCGAGCACAGCAGATTGAACGCAAAAAAGAAAGACAGGAAAACGCCAAATGATAGGTGACCCGAGCATCGAATGAACCAGCCGCAACCAGACACGCAGGCCATCCTTGACGGTCTCAAGGACTTTCAACGAGACACAGTCGACTACGTTTTCAGACGACTGTACCTCGACGACGCTTGCGTGCGCCGGTTCCTCGTTGCCGATGAAGTCGGGCTGGGGAAGACGCTCGTGGCCCGCGGAGTGATCGCCAAGGCCATTGATCACCTGTGGGATCGGACGGATCGGATCGACATCGTTTACGTGTGCTCGAACACCGACATCGCACGTCAGAACATTCATCGACTGAATGTTACGGGGTGCGAGGACTTCTCGTTGTCAAGTCGCATCACTTTGCTGCCAATCACGGTTGGCGACATGCAACATCGGCGCATCAACTTCATTTCCTTTACGCCTGGCACGTCATTCGACCTGAAGGACAGTGCCGGAATGTCTCGCGAACGGGAGTTGCTCTATTGGCTGTTGAAAGAACCGTGGTCGCTCAGGTTCAAGAAGGCGACGCGCGTTCTTCACGCTTACGCCGGCGTTGAGGCGTTTCGCAAACGCGTAAAGAAGTTCCCTGACTGGTACACGCTGCACTCGCAGATTAGGGATCAGTTCAGCAGCCATCTGCAAGCACGCCCTGACCTGCGTGAAAAGTGGGACTCGATCTGTGAAGCCATGCCGCGTGCTGGATGCGAGGTGCCCTACGAACTGGGCCGGGAAAGAAACCAACTGATTGGCGAGCTACGGCGATTGTTGGCCGAAACATGCCTCCATTGGCTCGAACCTGATTTGATCATCCTGGACGAGTTCCAGCGATTCAAGCATTTGCTTCAGGGGGATACCGAGGATGCCTCGGAGGCCGCTCAGTTGGCTGAGCACCTTTTCAGTTTTCAGCAACATGCGGAAGACGCGGCAACTGCAGCGCGGGTCCTGTTGCTCTCCGCGACTCCGTACAAGATGTACACACAAAGTCAGGAGTCGGCCGAAGACGATCACTACGAAGATTTTCAGACCACGCTCGATTTCCTGTTGCACGACGAGGCAAAGCAAGTTCAGTTTCACGATCGACTCCGTGAGTATCGAGATGAACTGTTTCGGTTGGCCGACCACGGTGTTGAAGATTTGATGGGAGTCAAGAAGCACCTTGAAGATTCCCTTCGAGAGGTCATGGTACGCACTGAACGATTGGCTCTGAAGGCGGATCGGAACGGCATGCTCGTCGAAGTACCTGCGTCCGACGTTTTGCTCAAACCGGCCGATGTCGCCCAGTATCTCGGCCTTCAGCAGGTTGCTGAGCACCTGGGACATGCTGATGTGCTGGAGTATTGGAAGTCCTCGCCGTACCTGCTCAACTTCATGGAGGACTATGACTTCAAGCGCAAGCTGAGGAAGGCAGTTGACGCCGAGCCCGACGCGGAACTCGCTCGTTGCGTGCGATCCATTGGCTCCGGCTTGCTGGATCGAGAGGAGTTGGAGCGGTACCGAAAACTTGATGCCGCGAACGCACGCCTGAGATCTCTCCATCACGACACAGTTGGACGTGATGCGTGGAGGCTTCTTTGGATACCGGCGTCACTGCCGTATTATGAAGGCTCAGGCCCGTTTGCCGATCCCGGCCTCAAGGGATTCACGAAGCGGCTGGTATTCTCCTCATGGCGGGTCGTTCCGAAAGCGATCGCCAGCGTCCTGAGCTACGAGGCTGAACGCTGCATGATGCAGCGTTTCCGCAAGAAGGTTCAGAATACAGCAGAATCACGTAAACGCCGCCGCGCACTACTTCGTTTTACGTTCAGTAAGGGCCGGCCCACGGGGATGCCTGTCCTCGCGATGTTGTATCCGTGTCGCGTTCTCGCTGATCGCTTCGACCCGCTGAGAATTGGTCGAGATCTCAATAACATAGGGCAGCCGGTGACGGCTGACAGCATCCGAAGCAATATCGAATCGCAACTCGGCCAACTACTCAGCCCAATCGTTGAGCGAGTGGCAGACCGTGGAGAGCCGACGGATGAACGATGGTATTGGGCCGCTCCGCTGCTCTTGGACATGGAATACGGCGGCGCAGAAGTGGCGCGATGGTTTGAGCAAACGAACCTTCCCCGAGTTTGGAGCGGCGAGAAGGTTGCCGGTGAGCATGACGCACCAGATGGATGGGCTCGTCACGTCGAACTGGCCAAACAGATGGTGCAAGGCGGTGAGAAACTTGGAAGCCCACCTGAAGACCTGCACCAGGTTTTATCGGCAATGGCTATCGCTTCTCCGGGCATTGTGTCACTTCGGGCGCTCAAACGAATCCTGCCGGATGAGCAGAGCGATGACGGCGCTGATATTCGATCGTACGCTGGCCCGCTCGCACATTCATTCCTGCACATGTTCAATCTTCCCGAAGTGATGTATTTGCTCCGTGACCGCAAGAAGGAAATCCCGTATTGGCAGTCAGTGCTCCATTACTGCGTGGCGGGAAATCTCCAGGCCGTCATGGACGAGTTTTCTCACATTCTGGTGGAGTCTTTAGGGCTGATCGGTAGCATGCGATCCAAGATCGCGGTGGAGGTGAGCAAGGCGATCTCAGCGTCTCTCACCATCAGAACTTCCACGGCGAAAGCGGACGTCATCACAGCAAATCGTCGTCGTGTCCGTATCGACGAAGATGACGCGATTCGTATGCGTACACGCTTTGCCATGCGGTTCGGCGATCAGGACGCGGAGGACAGTTCCGAGCCGACACGGGCAGATCACGTCCGCTCAGCCTTCAACTCTCCGTTTTGGCCGTTTGTTCTCGCGACGACGTCAGTTGGGCAAGAAGGGCTGGACTTTCATCCCTACTGCCACGCGGTTGTCCACTGGAACTTACCCTCGAACCCAGTCGATCTCGAACAGCGAGAGGGACGAGTCCATCGCTACAAGGGGCATGCGCTGAGAAAGAACATCGCATCAGCATTTGCGGAGATTTCAGAAAATGGTGCCACTGACCCCTGGGCTGCGATGTTTGCAGCAGCGAAGGCGGGTCGGCCGGATGACGAGAATGATCTTTTTCCGTTTTGGATTGCCCCGCACGGAAATGCCAAGATCGAGCGACATGTTCCGGCCCTGCCACACAGCCGCGAGCAAATTCAAAAGGCCAATCTGGGGCGATCGCTCGTGCTTTATCGCATGGTCTTTGGCCAGAACCGTCAGGAAGACCTTGTGGACTACCTCGCGAACCACCTCGCACAA
>CAZMNY010000080.1:0-8042 GCA_964567745.1 uncultured Pirellulaceae bacterium
CCCGAAGATTCGGCATCCGCCCATGAGAAACGAGGTGAATGTTATCTCGCCCTGGACAGATTCGAGCCTGCCCTGGCGGACTTCGGCGCAGCCATCGATCAAACAAGAGCGAGTCGACCCGATCGACTGGACTGGCTGTTTTCTCGGCGGGCCGCCGTTCAGGTCAAGAAGGGGGACGATGCTGCGGCCATTCAGGACTACACGGAGGCGATTCGGCTCAGCGGCAAGACTCCCACATGGCAGTCGAAATGGCTCCATCAACGGGCCATGATCTACGGGCGTACCAAGCGGATTCCCCTGGCCATGGCCGACCATACCCAAGCCTTGTGCCTGAATCCGGAGGACGCGAAGGCCCGCCGCGAACTGAAGGCTCTGACTGCGAAGCTGATCGAGAACTCGTGGAAGTCCTTCGGCAACTTAGGGATCCCGTAGGGTCAAAAAAACTGAACCGAACGCGAAGCTCTTTGAGGTCGGTTCAGTTTCTTGACCCTACACCCGAACTCGACCGACTTCGCCCGTCACGCAATCGAAGTGCACCGCGTAAAACGCTGGAGAGACGGTTCGGCTGAGTTTATTGACCACACGGGCAGGCACAATTCTCGCACGCCAATGTAGCCGCCGTCGCTAGACGGCGGCTTGCCCCCAGCGTCAGACGTAAACCCACTACGGTCTGGCGACGGCGGCTACATTTATGAAGCGCGACAGGCTGCATCCCAGCCTCAGCACCGAATTGAGTCCCCGCGATGGAAACGTTATTCTCTTGTCGGCGGCGCGCCTTGATTTGCGCAGGGTGAGATGGCTTGCCGACCCAATCTCACCGTGGGGTTCGCCGCTTCTCTCTTCCCGTCCGCCTCGCACACGCGCCGATGAATCATACACCTCACGTTGTCGGTCCAATCATGTTGGCCTTGTTGGCTTCATGGGCATCGCCAACCCTCGCCGATGATTGGCCGCAGTGGCGGGGACCGCGCCGCGACGGCGTTTCGCGCGAGATCGGCTTGCTCAAATCTTGGCCCAAGGAGGGTCCGCCCGCCGGCTGGAGCGCGAAGGGATTGGGCGAAGGCTATGCCAGCGTTGTCGTTAGCCGTGGAAGGGTGTTCACGATCGGCCGCATCGCGGCTGAGACCTTCTGTTTCGCAATCGACGAATCCACCGGCTCGCTGAAGTGGAAAACCAAGATTGGTGAAACAACGAGGATTCCCAGTTCAACGCCGACCGTCGACGACGATCGCGTCTTCGCGCTGGATCCCGACGGCGATTTGGTTTGCCTAGCCGCGGCGACGGGTCGAGAGATCTGGCGCCGTCAATTCATCGAAGACTTTGGCGGGCGAATGCAATCGGGCAGAGGCTACGGTGAGTCGCCGCTGATCGACGGCTCAAGACTAATCTGCACGCCGGGCGGAGCCGAGGCGACGATGGTCGCTTTGAACAAACAAACAGGCGACTTGATTTGGCGAACCCAAGTCCCCGAACTTGGAAAGGCGGGTGGCGACGGCGCAGGCTTCTCGTCGATCGTCCGCAGCAATGCGGCTGGCGTTCCGCAGTTCGTGCAGTTGATCGGTCGTGGATTGGTCGGTCTTCGCGCGGACGACGGCAAGTTTCTCTGGGGTTACAACGCACTGGCCAACCGGACGGCTAACATTCCCACGCCGATCGCGCGCGGCGACATGGTGTTCGCCGCCAACGGCTACAACGCCGGCAGCGTACTGTTGAAGCTAAAGTCCGACGGCTCCGGCGGAGTCAACGCCGAGGAGATCTACACGCTGAACGGTAGTCGCTTTCAAAACCATCATGGCGGCGTGATTCGGCTGGGCGATCATCTCTACGGCGGGCATGGCAGCAATAACGGCTTGCCGACTTGCCTGGAACTCGCGAGCGGACGCCTGCGCTGGAAACGGCGCGGGCCCGGAATCGGATCGGCGGCAATAACATGCGCCGATGAACGACTTTACTTCCGTTATCAAAACGGCGTTGTCGCTCTGATCGAGGCCACCCCGCAGAGCTATCGTTTGCACGGCGAGTTTCAGATCCAGGACGTCGGCGGCGATTGCTGGGCGCATCCTGTCGTCGCCAATGGACGGCTGTTGTTGCGCGAGAAGGATCGCCTGCTAACCTACGACCTTCGCGCAAACCGCTCCACGCCGCGCGCCTCAACCAAGAAGGTTGAGCTTACCGGACTGCCATCGTCTGCGAGAGTCGTCGCCAAGCGTATTCGCAAATTCGCCGCCGTACAATTGCTTGCGCGAGTCCTGGAGAATGATCGTTCCGCCGCCGCACAGTTCGATCGCTTCATCATCGCCGACAGCTCTTCGCCAAGTGCGAAGCAGGCCGTGCTGGTCACGCTCACCAACCAGCATCTCACGGCGAAGCGTCGCATCCAGCCCGAACTCTTGCTCCACCTGAGTTCGCTGACGACGCCTTTCGTGCTCGACTTGTCGGGCACAAGCATCAGTGACGAAGGACTCGCGCCTGTCGCCGGGCTGCGCTACCTCAAATCCCTTCGTTTGAACCTCTGCGGCCAGATCACTGACGCCAGCCTCAAGTCACTGGCTTCATCGGCCAATCTGCGCGTGCTGCAACTGACGGGAACGGAGATCACCGATCTGGGGCTGGCGAGACTGGCGAAATCCAAGAGCCTCGTCGCGCTAAATCTGGAAACCTGCGATCGCTTGACCGACAAAGCCTGTACTTCGATCGGCAAAATGAAGCAACTCGAAGCGTTGATCATCAAAAAGACCGGCTTTGAACCGCAACGATTCTCCGACCAAGGTTTGCAGGCGCTGAGCGGCCTGAAATGCTTGAAGCTGCTTAATCTCTACGGCAATCGAATCAAGAACGATGGACTTGCGCACCTGGCCGGCATGCGCGAACTAGAAGAACTGGATCTCAGCTTACTGTGGATCGATGACCAGGCGCTGAAGCACGTGGCGAAGCTGCCCAAGTTGCGTCGGCTGAGCCTGCTATTCTCCGAAGGGTTTGCGGGACCGACGATCACCAACGCCGGAGTCGATAACATCGGTCAGCTCAGGCAGCTTCGCTCGTTGAACCTCGTCGGCGCCAAGATTACCGACGCAGGATTGCCGCGATTGAGTTCGCTCAAGCAACTCGAGGAACTCCAGCTGGTTAACAGCAAGACAACATCAGCCGGCGTCGCCAAACTGCGCAAATCGCTGCCTAACTGCAGGATCTTAAGGTAACACCTTGACCGTAGGCCAGGACGTGTCCAAGCGAAACTTAGGCTAAGCGAAGAGATCTTCCACGACACGTCCGATCGACAACTTGAATGGACGCTGAACGCGATCGTAAAGGTGCTGGTCGGGATCGACGCCCAACAAGTGAAACGCCGTCGCGGCTAGGTCCCACGGTGCAACCGGTTCATCCACTGGGTACGCCGCTTGGTAGTCGGACGAACCGAAGACCGATCCGCGCTGCAAACCTCCGCCCGCCATTACGACCGAATAGCAATCGGGCCAATGGTCGCGGCCGGCGTCCTTGTTAATCTTCGGAGTTCGGCCGAACTCACCCAAACAGATCACCAGCGTCGTATCGAGTAGGCCGCGCTGATCAAGGTCCGCGAGAAACGCGGCGAAGCCTTGGTCGAACGGCGGCAACAACTGCCGCAACCGCGAATAGTTCTTCTTGTGCGTATCCCACTGGTCTGCGTTCAGCTTTGACCAATTCACGGTGATCAGCGGCACCTCCGCTTCCACCAACCGTCTCGCAAGCAGCATCGTTTGACCGAACCGATGGCGTCCGTAACGATCGCGCAGCGCCGCCGGTTCTTTGACAAGATCGAACGCACGACGGCTTTGAGACGAACCCAGCAAGCCGAAGGCGCGATGTTTCAACTGGCTCATGCCGTCGGCGGCGCGGAGTTGATCAAGGCGACGCCAATGCTGGTCCAGCGACTTCATCAACTGAAACCGACGCTCCATGCGAGCCGGCCCGACGTCATCCGGCGCGCCGAGCCCGGAGACTTGAAACCCGGCGGCGTTGGGATCGTCGGCGATGCGAAAGGGATCGAAGGATTTGCCTAGGAAGCCCGCGTTCTGCCCAGCCATCGGCGGTCGATTGCCCTGGTGCATCACCGGACCCAACACGACCGAGCTGGGAATGGCTTTCGGGGTCGGTTTCACTTTGGCGACCACCGAGCCGTAGGTCGGGAAATCTTCCTTCCGCGCGGGCGTGTTCGTGCCGGGCAATGGATGCGGATGTCCGGTCAACGCCGTGTAGGACGCCGAGCCGTGTTCGAAGTCTCGATGCGTGACGCTGCGCACGATCGTGAACTTGTCGGTCTGCTGCGCTAGTCGTGGCAACTGATCGCTGATCTGGACGCCGGGCGTCACCGTGCAGATCGGTTTGAACTCGCCGCGTCGCTCCAGGGGTGCGTTCGGCTTGAGGTCCCAAAGGTCCTGCTGTCCTGGTCCGCCGAACAAGAACACGACGACGCAGGACTTGGCGTGGCCGAACAGCGGCGGACGACGACGATCGTTCGAAGGGTTCTCACACGCGGCCAGTAGATCGCTCAACCCCAACCCGAGCGCGCCGATCCCGCCGATCTGCAGCCAATGGCGCCGTGAGAGGGCGTCTGTGCGCGTCGGTGGGTTTGCCTTGAGCTGCATAGGGGTCACCAGCAGGAAACGGTCGAGCGTTGAAAACCTGATCTTCTGGGAGCTACTCTTCGGCATTCTAACGCGCAAGAAGGGGTGAGGCACCTTTTGCTACGGCGTGTGGCCAAAAAACTCGAACGGCGCATTTGCTCATTGAAAACCAGGTTATCGTGGCTGTCTGAATCCGAGAAATCGTTCGATGTATGCGTTGAGATTTGGGCTTCGCGGCGGTAAGCGGACGGGCTCTACGCCAGCGTCTTCGAGCAAAGATCGAAACGACTCGCAGAACGTGGTGTCTCGATCCATTATCACAAACCGTTTGCCGTTGAGGAATCCATCGCCGAACGCCGTCAACTCGCGGGCAGCCTGTTTCATCCAGGCTTGCTTGGGATTCGTGGCGCAGCCGACGAAATGAACTCGCCGCGTGTTGAGTTCCATTGCGAAGAGCAGATAGAATGTCGTCAGGCCGCCCTTGGTCCAGACTTCGACCGTCGTGAAATCAATCGCCGCCATCACATCCCAATGGGCTTTGAGGAAGGTGGACCAAGACATGCTGCGTTGGCGGTCCGGAGCTGGTTCTATTCCATTCGCCTTGAGAATGTTGCCGACAGTCGTGTCCGTGATGTGGTAGCCGCCGTTGGCCAAGGTGCCTTGGATGCGATCGTAACCCCAGGTCGAATTCTCTTGGGCGAATTTTAGAACCAAGTCGACGATGACCTGTCGAACTCGGGGCCGACCGACTGTGCTCTTGCGACGATCGCTGTGGTCCCACTTCTTGGCGACCAGTTGTCGATGCCAGCGAAGAATGGTGTCTGGCGTGAACAACGTGCCGAACTCTCGAAGCAGTTTGCGTCCGAGTATTTTGCCTTTCACGGCCAACCGTCGGCGCTGATCATCGTTGAGCAGGATTCGTTCGTTGCCGAGTTTCTCTTTGAGGACTCGGTTCTCGGTCATCAAAGACTCGATGACGGCCTGCTGCTCGCGGTTGATCCAACTCGCGAGAATGACGAGACAGAGTTGCCAGGGTTGAAAAACAAATGTCATGTTCGCGCCGCCGAAGAGATGAGATATCCCTCAACGGTCAATGGAAGCGAGGTTACGGTCAAACCGGTCGTCAAGGATCGGCTCGGTTGGGTTCGCCTCACGATTGGTCGTAACGGTTGTGACGAGTTTTCGGCACCCGAACTCGACCGACTTCGCCCGTCACGCAATCGAACTGCACCGCGTAAAACGCTGGAGAGACGGTTCGGCTGAGTTTATTGACCACACGGGACAGACTCGTCGAATCATCTTGTGGTCCTTGTAACTTGCAACCTTGCTACGAGTTATTAACACGCTGAGTTCGGCATGCCACCTGGCCCGCGTCTGCTAACGGCGTTTATTAACGTCGTAGACAGTTTATCAGCCGATGATCATCTCTTTCAAAGATTTGCGCACCATCGCGTTGCAACATAGATACTGGTGGCTCTGGTCTAGCTACTAATGGCGCCGACTTATTCACACGCTTGGCAACTCCATGCCCGATTGATCGTATACGTATAAGACGAAAAGTCACGTCTCAGATAGCGAGGTTTTTTCAAAGAAAAATACTTCGTGTTTCCGCGCATTCCCACGCCCGGCGATTTCGTCTATCTCTGTAGCGAGCCTGTTTCTGTCGTTTCACACGAGAGACTCGTCTTCAGCTCATTCATGCAGTTTAGGAGAACCACTGATGCGCAAACGAAACAAATCATCGAATCAACGCCGACCACAATTGGAATCTCTCGAGCGCCGAGAATTATTGACAACGATGGTAGCGTTGCACTTTGACGGGGCGACCCAATCCGAACTGGATTCCGCGTTGATCGGGCGGACCTCGTGGAGCGCACCGTCGTCGGGCGGCTTGACCGGCTTTGTGCAGGGTTTCAACGGATTGAACAGCGCGGATCATGGATTCCTCGACTTGAATACCGACGGCAGGCTCGACACTAGTGATGGCGAAATCGCGGTGGGCCGCATCGTGAGCAAAGTCCGCGCCGACTTCTCGCCCTACAATGTCGATGTTTTCCGGACAGAGTCCGTCGCATCGGCCGACAGAGTGCTTCGCACCAATGCTGCCAACGACACGCTGATTTTTGTGAATGGGTCCGACTGTTGTGTCGGCGGCCAGGCACCGTACGATGTCGGCAATCGTTCCGAAGATGTGGGGGCGGCCGGTGATACGATTGGGATCGCCAACTTCGTCAAAGATAATTACCGGGGTGAATTGGCCGAAACGAAAGCGATGTTGTTTATCAACAGTGTGAGCAACTATATCTCGCAGGAAGTCGGCCACACGTTCGGGCTGGCTCATGTTGATATCTCGGTTCATCCCGAAGCCAACGACCGCAATCTGATGGACGGATTTTCTTTCAAATATGACATGGAATTCTGGGACGTCAGCATGATGACCACGGAGGGCTTCGAGGAAAACCAGCATGAGATGTTGACGCGTGTTCTCGGGCCGTCGCCCAATGCATGGGCGGCCGTGCAGAAGCCTGGCGTGTTGACCATTCAAGGGAACACGGGTGACGACGGGGCAACGATCACGGCGGCAGCCGGTGGCTGGGACGTCATCGTCACAACCTTGCCCGGCGACTTCCGGATGACTCGTTTTGTCGATCCCAGCAGCACTCCGCTGTGGTCATCGATCAACCAGTTTAACACTGCAATTACGACCATTGAATTCGTTGGGCGTGACGGCGACGATCAGCTGATCGTTGATGACACCATCACGGTTGGAGTGCGCGCTTCGGGTGGGGCCGGCGACGACTACCTTCAGACAGGTGGCGGTAACGACGTCCTGTTCGGTGGGCCTGGTGCGGACGTTATATTCGGCGGTGCCGGTCGCGACCGCATCAACGGTGGAACTGGAGACGATCGAATCTCGGGCGGGGCTGGCAACGATTTCTTGATAGGCGGAACTGGAAACGACCGCATCTGGGGTCAGGCTGGCAACGATGTTTTGCTGGGAGGCATGGGACACGACCAACTGTATGGTGGCTCTGGAAATGATCTGCTGCTGGGCGGAGCCGGCAACGACTGGTTGCACGGCGGATTGGATAGCGATTTTCTGCTTGGTGGTCGTGGAAACGACGTACTCAATGGTGGCGACACGATATTTTCGCAGAGCGTAGACTACCTGTTCGGTGGCTCTGGATTTGATGTCGTCAAAGGTGATTTAGATTCCCAAGACCGTCTCTGGTCCATCGAGCGTGACAGGCGTCGAACGCCGTACAATCCTCTGGATCCAACGGATAACCCCGGCGACATTCCGAATGACCTGCCAGATCGAATCCCGAGTGTCTGAGCGATCAGGGGTACCCGACTGTGTGCCGGCGCAAACCGGTGAGTAACAGAGAGAGTGTAAGTCTCTCACAGTATAAAGGAGTAGCAGTCCATACTGTCCCCGAG
>CAZMNY010000081.1:0-7625 GCA_964567745.1 uncultured Pirellulaceae bacterium
TTCACTTTGCCCATCTGCGGGCAGAGAGTTCTCAGTCGGCGAACCGCGTAACTGACGAATTCCGGAAACTTATTGACTGGCTCTCGAATCCGCAACAGAGCTTCGGGGCCTTGCTCATCGACACGCTTCATCCAGGAAGCAACAGTTGCGGGCGTAACCAGGAAGGCATCGGCCGTTTGCTGCAGCTTCCAACAGCGGGCCGCCCGTAGCTCCAGGATCGCGAGTCTCTCGATCGGCGTATAGTGAGGGCGTTTGTGCGGGGTGATCGACGACATGCGAGCATCCTTGATCCGCACTTCCTCGCGCAAGCAGGCCAACTCCTGCTCAAGCTGTTCGACGCGAGCCTTCAAGCGAACCCTCGCGTTTGCGCTGTCGGCAGCCCAGCCTCGCGTGTAGGCCGTGGCGTACTGCGCCATCGAGATGACGTGCAACATGGCCGACTTGACGTGAGTAGACCAGCTCTTGGGTAACGAAAGCTTCGGGGATTTGGCCATCGTAGACTCTCGAAATCTTAAAGTTCGAGATCCACGATAACTCGGGAAATGCAAACGTGTTGCGGACGAAACGGCGATGCGCAAAAGTCGCTGGACCAGTACCCTACGAGGTCGTCGCGCGTCGCATCCCGCACCAGGGCCATTCATCAGGAAGCAACATCCGGCGTTCCATGACTCGGCTGGTGGTCAGGCATCAACGAAGACAGGCCGAGCAAATTGCCCGGCCTATCGGAGTGTCTGTTGGTGGTTCCTAGGAAGTTCTCATCTGACATCGTTCCCTTCAACCCAAGAACTCCCTCAACGAGATCCTCGGACACCGTGGACGCTTCAGCCCGCAAAGTTTGCCGAATCGGCAAATGCGGTAGCCATGGAATTACCGTCTCAGACATCACAGGGATTTGCCGATGACAGACATGTCAATGTCCACAAATCCGTCTTTTCCGACATAATCCGTTTAGTCAAATGCGATTCTGGAAGTCAACTACTACGATCGTACTGCTCCTGACGACCAGTGGGTGTGTGGGTACCGCGCGTTCACCGTCTTCTCTACAAAGTGCATATCACGGTCCCGAGGGTCGTCAGACCTTTCAGGCTGATCCGGCGCGTCTTGCGGTGGCGGCGTTTGAACCTGACGTGAGTGGACTAGACAACTTCACGGTTCGGGAGGATGTCACGCCGCACACGGTTGTCGAAGAGGGCGAGTTGCAATGCTGGGCGGCAATGAACTCGGTGCCTGCGAGGCTGTTACTTTCCGAAGGCAGGGCGATTGTTGCACAGGCTTCGCGGAGGCAAATGAACCAGGCCAAGGGGCTCAACGAGGTGCTGGAACTGCAATCGGTTCATGAACGCAATAAATCAGCGGCGCTGGCGCTGCAAGGACTTTTGCGTTTGGTGGAAGCCGAAGCCGGGATCATCAATCTCGACAGAAGCCAGGCTGAATTGGCTAAGATGATTGAGGATCTCCAGCGGCTTCGAGAACTTCAGATCTCCGCGCCTGTTTCGTCGCTTCAGCTGCAAGAGCGCCAGTTGAAGCTGCAGCATCGTCGCGAAGAAGCACGCGTCGCGACGGGACGAATCAACAAGGATATTGGAGAACTCCTCGGTTTGGAAAATCATGCCCTGCCACGCATCTGGCCGGAAATCGACCTCGTGGTGACGCCTACTGTCGAGGACGTCGATTTGGCCATCCACGTCGCGCTCACCACGCGTGCTGATTTGGCGGCAAGCTATCGAGCGAATTATCATGCTGCCAACGGCACACTCGATGCGCGTCAGATTCTCGGGCTCCAACCCGGGCTTGGCATCGCATTGTCGGGCAAGTCACATTTATCGTGGCTTCATCCTTCTCGCGACGATGATGAGGACGATGCTCGTTCCCGCCAGTTGCAAGATATGACTGCGGACTTGGAACGCACCATCGCGCAGGAAGTCAGACTCGCCGTCGCAACGATCGAACGGCGTCTTCAACAAATCCGACAGACGAAAGAACGGCTGAACTTGCTGCAGCAGCGACTCGACGGGTTGGAAAAACTTCGAGCCACTGGCAAGGCGACGCCGTTCGAACCGAGCGAGACAAGGCTGGAGGTCGTCACGACGGAAAACGACTTGCTACACGACGTCATCGAGTGGAAGATTGCCGTTGTGCAACTGAAGGAAGCTCAAGGGCTTCTTGCCCAGGAATGCGGTTACGACGCGGCGATGTCGACGTGCGATCCGTGTTGGTAGCAGCACGAGCCAGACCTACTGGCGTTCGAAGAGCACTTTCTGCAACTCCTCACGAAACGAAGAACTGCTGTCAACGGCTGAGTGGAAGTCCTCAGCGGTCAGTGTATAGAGCAACGTGTTCCGTTTAGCCGTCACCGTCGCATTTCGCCGCTCGCCGGTGATCAGCGCCATTTCGCCAAAGTACTGCCCTTCCTTCAAAGTGGCCAGGTGACGAATCTTGCCATCTTGCTCCGCGTGGACATCGACTTCGCCATCGCGGACTAAATAGAACGTGTCGGCCTCATCGTTTTGACGAATGATCACTTCGCCCATAGATTTGGGTTCGGCGATCATCTTATCGGCGATCGTTGCGAGTGTGCTCGGCATTAGACCCGCGAAAGAGGGAAGTTCGTGCAGGAAGCTGCATATCAGCGCCGATTCTTTTACGTTCACGTCCGATTTGATGTAACCATCGACCATGCTCACGATGCGATCCGCGACGTCGAGTATGCGATTGTCGTGAGTCACCATCAGGATGGTGACTCCCTGCTCACGCGCGAGTTCTTGGAAGAGCGTCACAACTTCGCGGCCGGATTTTTCGTCAAGCGCGGCGGTTGGTTCATCGGCCAAAACGATCTTCGGTCCATGAGCCAAACCTCGCGCGATCGCTACACGCTGTTTCTGTCCGCCGCTCAGCGAATTCGGCTTGTAATTGATCCGCTCCCCGAGCCCCAGACGGGTGAGCAGTTCAGTCGCGCGCTGTCTCATTTCGGTTTGGCTGAAGTTAAACAATTCCATTCCCATTTTCACATTCTGTATCGCGGTCAGGGAACCGAACAGGTTGTGCGCTTGAAAGATGAAGCCCATTTCGCGACGCGTCTCCACCATTTCGCTCGGTGATGCACCAGAGAGTTCTCGTCCGAGCACCTGCAGGCTTCCTTCCTGCACACTACGGAGCGTGCCGACCAGCGTTAGCAGAGTCGTTTTTCCGGACCCCGACGGCCCGGTCATGATCACGATTTCGCCTCGACAAATTCGGAGCGTGTTATCGAACAGAGCTTGCTTGCGCAGTTCGCCATCGCCGAAAAAATGCTGTAAATCCTTGACGCGGATCGATTGGTCGAGCAGTTCGCCCGTCTCGGACCGCATAACCTGCTTCGTCGCAAGATTTACGGTGTCATAGTTTTGAAACATAGGACGTTGCTCCGTTAGAACAGCGATGCTGGGTCAGCCGTGAGCAGCTTACGGACTGCCAGCAGTCCCGAGATAGAACACATGCCAATGGTCGTCAACAGCACCAACAGCAGCGACGAGGGCTTCAACGTCATGATTAGCCCGGTCCACTGGCCCAGCCCTTGATACACGAGATAACTGACCGCCAGCCCCGGCACGAACCCGAACAATGACAGATAAAGTGACTGGCAGAGAATCACGTGGAAGAAGTAACCGTTGCGGTAGCCCATCGCCTTCAGGGTCGCAAACTCGGGCATGTGGTCTGAAACATCAGCGTGGATGATTTGATAGCAGATGATCACGCCGACGACAAACCCGACGTACATTCCGACGAGGAAGATGTAGCCGACTGGCGCCTGAGTTCTCCAGAAATGCTTTTCACGAGCAATGAACTCCTCCTTCGTAAAGACATCAACGTCGTCGGGCAACGCCAAGCGGAGCGAGTTCTTGACATCTATCGGTGTTCGACCATCGACAATAGTCACAACACCGACATCCACTTGGCTGAGCGGGTGCGCGCCGAACGCTCGGTTTGGGAAGTATTTGGCGAAATTGCTCGGGGTCATGATCAGATTGCCATCGGTGATGAAGTCGACTCCGAGTGTAAACCGTCCCGCCAAATCGATGCGACGGTCCGCCAACTCGCCTCGATATTTGTTCAGGCCGCTACCGACGGGGAAACTAAACTTCCTGTGCGATAGGTGATCGACGATCGCCGTTTGCGGTCGCCGCAGTGCGTTCTTGTGCTGTTCGAGCCCTTCGATACTCAAGACGTTATCGTCGATCCTATATGCCACGACTCGGATTCGATGTGCTTTGCCTTCGCTCGCGATCGATGTCGTCCTGCGCAACAGCGACTCCCAGCCTTCGAGATAGACCGGATGCGCCGTAACAACACCATCCACTCCTTTCGCTGTTTGCAGCCGACGCAAATCAAATCGTTCTACCGCGGGCATCGCATATTTGGATTTGCTGACAATGATTACTTCGCCATTCATGACGTGAATGACTTCCACCGTGCTATCGAGAAGCGAGTTCCAAAAACCGAGTTGGACGAACATAAGCAACGCCGCGAAACCAACGCCAGCGATGGCAATCGCAAGTCGCCGCAGGTCATGCGTCAAATTGTTCCACGCTAGTGCTGTTCGCCTTCGCATCGGAATGCCTCAGAAAAGCTCTGCGGGTTCGGCTTGAAACGCCTTTCGCATCGCGGCAATGCCTGAGGCTGAACACATCGCCAGCGTCAGGACACACACAAATAGAACGTTGGTGAGTGTCATCTGCACGGGGATCGCCGCGACGGAGGACGTGAGCGCGTAGAGTCCGACCGCGATCAGCCATCCTGGAATCAATGACATGACCGCCAACAAGATGGCTTGTTGTAGCACGACTCTAGACAGATATGCATTGCCGTAACCCATCGCTTTCAATGTCGCATATTCCGGCAGCAAGCTCGAAATGTCGCTGGCAAGGACTTGATAGACAATTGCCGTCCCAACGATCAGTGCGATCACAACGCCCGTGCGAAAGATCAGTCCGTAGTTCGTTTCTTCGGTCCAATACTCCGTCTCATCTTTGATGACCTTCTCGCGCGTGACCGCCTCCACATCTGGAAAGGTCTTGTTCAAGTATGCGGCGACAGCGTTGCCATCGGTGTTGGGCTTCAAGTTGACCAGGCCAAGCGTCACGCGTTCTCGGTCGGACGGGAGAATCAATCGATCGAAGCCGCGTTCGTTGATGATCACGGTGCCACTCGCTGCCAGGCCCGATCCTCGCGTGAAGAGTCCGCCGATAATGACGCGTTGTCCGTTGATTTCGGTTTGCTCGCCCACGTCTTCAGGGCCAAATTCTCGTGAATTCTTTGCACCGTATTCGGGACGGGTCGTGGTATCGATCACAACGTGTTCCGGCGTCAGCAGATGCTGTTGCACGGACTCATGAGTCGCTTGATCTTTGAAGACGCGATCGCCACGCCGCACACCAATGACCAGCACCGACCGTTTTTCGCCTTGCTGGGCGATCAGCGATCGCCCGGCACCGGGAATTGTCTGGGGCGTTATGGACAGCATTTGCTCCATCAACGTTCGCTCCGGCATTTCGCGCGGAATCCGCCATAGTTGCAAACCGATGTCGCAGGGTATTACTTCCCGCACACCTTCAACGCCTTCAATTTGATGTAGTCGAGCAGCGGGAAACGACCTCGCATCTGAGAGCAACAAGTAGTCCTTCGAGCGGATACAGATGTCGAAATTGAGGTCGTCGTAGACGATCTCCGCACTGGCGATCACGGCCTGCAGGAAGCCGAGTTGCATGAACATCAAGACGACGGCGAAAGTCACACCGGCAATGGCCACTGCCGTTCTGACTCGATTGTGAAGCAGGTTAAGGCAGGCGAGAGGTGTCTTCATGGCTCAATTGTGAACTGAACTTCGACCTGAAGTCCTAGCAACGCACCTCGGTTCTCGGGCCACAATACATCCGCATCGGTGATCTCGACAACAACGTCCACCGCGTCACGGTCCACTGCCGTCAGCGGAGAAAACGATTGCACGACTGCGTCGTGCACGGTCTTGCCGATCGAGACAACTCTGCCCATTGCTTGCCGATCGTCTAAAGCTCGACATGAGATGATAGCAGGCTGTTGTTCCTTCACATGGCGGATGTCGGCGGCATCAACTTCGACGACGCAAACGAGTGAATTGAGGTTGGCGATTTGGACCAGCGGTTGTTGGGAGACGAGTTCGCCCGCCCGCACAAACCGTTTGACGATGTTGCCCGAGATCGGCGAGCGGACTGTCGTACGTTCCAGCTTTAGATTTGCCAAAGCGACTTGATGTTCCAGCGATTCGATGCTGTTTCCCTTGGTCGCCGTCTCCTTCTGTTTGGTAGCTGATCGCAGTTGAGCTTCCGCAGCTTTCTTTTGAGAGTCGAAAGTCTGCTCCAATCGGCGTTTGGCGGCATGCGCAGCTTCGATTTCGGCTTCTACGGCCTTCACCGCGAGCGCAGCATGCTCGATGTCCTGTTCACTCGTCAGCGCATCGGTTTGCTCTTTCAAATCGACTAACCGGCCATGATCTTTGGCCGCCTGACGGGCCTTGTCTTGCACGGCACTGAGCTGGACTTGATATACTTTCGTTTCAGAATCGCGGCTCTTTTCAATTTGGTCGAGCGTATCCTGCGCGCCCTTGATTTGTTCGTCGGCGAGATAAATTGCCAACTCTTGCTGCTCTCTTGCTTCTGCGAGTTGTGTCTCGGCAAGCTTCACTTCAGTTTCTGTTGATTCCTTGTCAAGCACAACCAGGATGTCGTCCGCATTCGGATCCTTGTCGATGACGAAATCGATGCGTTGACCGAGCAACGGGCTGCTAATGTTAATCAGTCCGTCCTTAGGTTTGACTGTCCCCAATGCAGTGAAAGAGGCTCGCTTGACGGTATGTTCGGCAGGATTGGCAGACTGCGAATAGGCTTCGGAAGAACCTAGCGAACTCCGTACGCCTGCCACGTCGAAGTGGTAAGCTCCAAAAGCGATCAGTGCACCGCACAATGCACCAGTCACAAAAGCAGCTACGGAGCGCATCACAGATCCTCGTTAGTCGGATACAGATCGGTCGGGTCGAACAATTCGAGAGAACTTCATATATCTACCTTGGTCGTGATGTAATCCGAGGTCAAGTTTGGGGTCCCCAAGTAGCGACTTAAACGCCACGGTTGGTGAATTCTAGCGATTATTACACTGCTGCGGATTCCACGATCAGAGCGTGATCGGCGATCCGAGTGCATTTGCCACCCAAATCCTAATATTTCACCCACCGCTCGAGACGAAGAAGCCTCGCGGGCCTGCTGCTCGCGGTTGATCCAACTCGCGAGAATGACGAGACAGAGCTGCCACGGTTGAAGAACGAATGTCATGGTTGCGCACCAAGGAGTGAAATACGTCCTCAACGTGTACGCAAGAAGCGTTGCGGTCAATCAGAACGCCAGCGTGAGGCTCGGCAGCCTGAGTCTCAAGACCGGTTGTATCGGTTGCGCCAAATCTTCAGTGTGCCAGCTTGGCTGACTTCGCCCCACGCTCGATCGAATTCCACCGCGTAAAATGCTGGGAAATCGCGTCGGCTGACTTTTTTCACCACACGGGCAGATGCTAAGTGTGTAGCTCGGCGATATTTAGAAAAAGTCGGGGCGACTGGATTTGCG
>CAZMNY010000082.1:0-5887 GCA_964567745.1 uncultured Pirellulaceae bacterium
TAGGCCGGGCAGGACTCGAACCCGCGACAAAGGGATTATGAGTACCGCGGAGATTTTCGCTTTGCATTCTGATTGCATTCGCACCGCGTTTTTAGGGGCTCCCGCGTTTTCGATTATTCGCGACAATAGCCAAACCAACTGACGTTTGGGTACCAGTTTGGGTACCACTAACACAATCGAGCCGAGTAGCGGGGTAGCTCCCCGCGTTGTCTGGCCTTCGTTCGCGTTGCACCTATCGCAAGCGGCGGCCAGGCGACTCGGCAAAACACATAGGTGCAATCATGTCCAAGTTTGGCGACGTGACACTGGACTACAGCAACGCCTTGTTGCAAACCGCCGACCGACTCGACGAATATGCGAACGGGCCAATACCGGCGCCCGAGGAAGCCCTGAGCCGATACGAAGTTTGCTTTGTCGATTGGGAGAACGCTACCTTGGGCGTCTTGTATCACGTTGGCGAGGAATCAGCGTCCGAAGTCGAGAACGCCGAACGATTGACGTTTACTGCGATCCTGCATTACGGCGAGTATTTCGGTGGCCCCGATCTTGGCGATCCGCACGGTCGGATTGAATGGTGGATCGGGCTACAAGATCGCATTCGCGTTTTCTCTAGTGTCCTGCAGAAGACTGCGAAGCACGCATATTCGCCACCTCAGAAACCCCAGTTTTGGGCAAGTCGCTTCGACCTCAGTTGGGATACGGTCAAACGCCGCATTGCAGATGGCAGTATCCGAGCTATTTCTGAGAATGAGAAGGCCGTGCGGATTCACCTTGACGACGTTCGCTCATGGTCAAAGGCACCCCGCTAGTAGCGGCATTTTCTGACAACTCCGCAGAACTCCGCAAATGGCCAAGCGTTGGCCTCCGCACTCGCCGTAGATCGCTAATGTAGTCGGAGTTACATTTCACCGACTACGGAGAGCGATCTCATGGCGACAGCATCACAGAGCGACCACGGCGAAATACGTGGCGACGTTTTGTACTCACTGCAACGAGCGAGCCAGGTTCTCGGATGGGGGCCGCACAGTTTCCGCCGAGCCCGCCAAAACGGCCTGCGATGCCAGTACTACGGGCGACGTTGTTTCATCTCCGGATCCGAGTTGATCCGATTTCTTGGCGAGAACTCGAAGCAGTCTCGACCGAAGCCGCCTCGGCGAACTCGATAACGGGGCGGCAGGATGATTGACGCGACGCAACTGGCGAACGTCCCAACGGAATTAACCGAGCGTCCCGCGTGGGTTGTATGGAAATACCTCGACGGCCGTAAGGTGCTGTTTCAGGCGAACGGCTCGCCGGCGAAGTCGAACACTCGCGAAACCTGGATGCCATACGATCAAGCCGCGGAATGCTTCGAGCGGGGTGGCTATGAAGGGGTTGGGTATGTTCTGTCCGAAGCCGATCCGTTTGTCGGCATCGACTTCGACGGCTGCCGCGATCCCGAAACAGGCATAACGGCGGCGTGGGCTCAAACATGGCTTGATCGCTTCGCGACCTATGCGGAAATCTCGCCGAGTCGAACGGGTTGGAAACTGTTTGTTCGTGCCGAGCATCCACTAGACCGTGGCAAACTCGCCAAGCCGCCGAACGCACCGACCGTCAGCAATGAGAAGTCGCCAGGCGTCGAGGTTTACAAGTCGCTTCGCTGGTTCGCGATCACGGGCGAAGGCGGCGGAACTATTCGCGACGCGGGCGATGTGCTCACCGAGTTCTACGATTGTTATTGGCCGCCGCGGGCAAAGATCGCAACGCCGCCGAAGGCTACCAACGGCGTCAATTCACAAATCATGCAACGGGCTCGCGGCTACATCTCGAAGATGGGACCGAGCATCCAAAACAACGGCGGCGACAATCACGCATTCGATGTGGGCGTCGCGTTGGTCTGCGGGTTCGATCTTAACCGCGACGATGCTTGGCGGCTCATGCTCGAGTGGAATGCGACTTGCCAACCGCCGTGGGGCGACGGCGAACTCCACGTGCTCAAGCGTAAATTAGACGAAGCGGGCAAGAGCGGATTGAGTCGCGGTTATTTGTTACAAGCCGATGGCAACCGATACGAGCAAGCCGAGCGGCGAGCGATTCAAAACGAGCGATTCGAGTTGACCGACATGGGCAACGGCGAACGCTTCGCCGACCAACATCGCGGGAAGGTTCGATACTGCCACCCGTGGCGAACGTGGCTTTGCTGGGACGGGTGCCGTTGGGCAATCGACAACGCCGGGCGACCGATGCAACTGGCGAAACAAACCGCGCGGTCGATTCATCGGGAAGCGGCCTACACTCGCGACCAGAACGAACAGCAGGCGATATCGAAACACTCGATGGCGAGTCAACGCCGCGAACGCTTGGCGGCGATGTTGGCGTTGGCTCAGTCCGAGGACGGGATTCCAATACTGCCCGACGAACTGGATCGCGACCCGTGGCTACTGAACGTCCAAAACGGAACGCTCGACCTGCGAACGGGCAAACTGCGCCGGCACAATCAAGCCGACCTGATTACCAAAGTCGCGCCGGTTGTATTCGACGCAACCGCGGATTGCCCGAACTGGCTCGCATTCCTGCGGCGAGTCACTGACGACAACGGCGAGTTGATCGGCTACCTAGAACGCCTTGTGGGCTATTGCCTGACAGGGCGGACCAGCGACCACGTTCTGCCGTTTTTTTACGGAGTGGGGGCAAACGGCAAGAGCACATTTGTAAACACTGTCCTGGCGTTGCTGGGCGACGATTACGGCATGAAGTCACCGCCCGAAATGCTGATGCTACGCCGTGGCGAACAACACCCGACCGAGCGGGCCGACCTGATGGGCAAACGACTCGCGGCATGCGTTGAAACGGAGGACGGGCGACGGCTCGCCGAATCGTTGGTCAAGGAATTGACGGGCGGTGATCGCGTGCGAGCTCGCCGAATGCGGCAAGACTTTTTCGAGTTCAGCCCAACGCACAAAGTTTGGATTATCGGCAATCACAAGCCGACCGTGACCGGCACCGATCACGGCATCTGGCGGCGTATCAAGTTGATTCCGTTCACGGTCACGATTCCCGAAGCGGAACGCGACGAGCAATTACCCGACAAGCTGCTGCGCGAACTCAGCGGAATCCTCAACTGGGCGTTGTTAGGCTGCCGTGAATGGCAAGATGGCGGGCTAGGTGAGCCAGATGTTGTCCGACAGGCGACCGGCGGTTATCGAGCCGACGAGGACGTGTTAGGCGAGTTCATCGACGAATGTTGCGAACTTGGCAACCAGTGCCGTGAGTCATTCGCGGACCTGTACGCCAGTTACGGCGAGTGGTGCGAAACAAACCGCGAGCGACCGTTAACTAAGCGGAAGTTCGGAAGCCGACTCGCGGAACGCGGATTGCCCGACGAACGCGGAACAGGCGGGCGGAAGATGCGATGCGGAATTGCCATTCGAGCGAATAGCGAGTGACCGAAGTGACTCAAGTGACCCTAAAGTCAGTATGAACCCCTTCACGAGGCGCACAAGTCTGGTTCATAGGTACTTTACGTGAGTTGAGTCACTTGAGTCACTCAAACGGGCGACGGGCAACAATGTTGCCCAGGGCTCAACTAATTGTTTCTAAAGGAGATAGGATGAAAACCAAAACCCGAAAGCGATTCGAGCACATCGACGAAATCCCTGAGTTCGCGGAATTGCAAAAGCAACTCGCCGAACTCCATGCGCAGAGGAACCGCGCATTGGAGACAATCGCGACCGTAGGCCCGACGATTCAAATGAGCGGCCACGACGCCGCCGCACTAAGCGAGGCGGCTCGTTTGTTGGGTGACATCGACACGGAGGCGGCGACTCAACTGCAACGCCAGGAGCAACATGAGGCGGCTCAACTGACAGTCGATGCGACAACCATCGCGATCGGCAAGTTGACGGCTAAGCACGACGAAGCGCGGCACCGCGCTTCGGCCGCCATTTGCGAGCAACGGTTGGCAGAACACCAAGAGCTGGCGGGCGACATCGGCCACGCGCTGAAACTGCTTCGCGATGCCTTGCGGGACGAACGGCATTTTAGAGATGAACTCGAACGGGCTGGCGCTTCGTTCAAGGCGCCGCTGTCGCCGGTCGCCATGCCCAAGATCGGATCGGCCGAGGCCGGATATCACGTCATCGAAAACTGGTTCGCACAATGTGATTACAATCTCGACATCGCCCTGAACGACTAAAGGAGAGCCAACGATGAGTTGCCTAACTGCGAGACTCGAATACAAGATTGTCCAGGAGAAGCGACGGGCTGCCGTTCGGCGGTTTAATTCGGCGAAACGCCAATGTCGCGCGGCTTTGGAAAGAAGGGACATCGCCGCCGCCGAGACATTCGTTCGCATCATGCGGACGGAGCACAGAATTAGGACCGGGCCCATCGAGGTAACGGGCAAAGAGGTTGCGAGACTGGTGGCGCCGAATACGCTTCGTCTCGAGGGACGATATTGTGCGAGGCGACCAAGGATTGTGAGATCAACCAAGTCGAAGTAGGAAGGGCAAATTTGCCCTTCCACTTTTGGCAACATTTTCGGGTCCTCTGGGGAGGGGCGCCCGTCGTGGGGCGAATGCTCCGCGCCAATTTTCTGTACAGCAAAACGCCAGGCCGGAGGGTCGGGGGGGGCACCTGATTTTGTGGCGCCTGTTCGATCCTGTGGACCGTCTTCGAGGCGTGCGACTTTTTTCGTGAAATGGCGAAGGCGGAAGTGTTAGCCGTTGGCGACAAGCTGCAACAGTCGCAGAGAAACTGTTGTCCTGGGACAACGGTTTACATGACAAGACCAAGCACCTTGCGGCGATTGCCACGCTTCCGTTGGTGTACCACGACGGACCGTGGGAGAAGTTTTGGCGGAAAACGAACACCTTCGCTTTCCGCCAAAACTCGGCCAATGTGACGAGATCGAAGATGACAAGGAGCGACAAAGAGGTTCGTGATGTGAAGATTCGAGAGTTGTGGTTCGCGTGTTACTCGCAAGCCGAGATTGCTGAGCAAGTTGGTGGTACTCAACAGACCGTGGGAGAAGTTTTGCCGGAAATGGACAACTGTCGTTTTCCGGCAAAACTCGGCCAATTTGATGAGATCGAAGACGCGATCTGGGAAGAAGAATTTGTCGCTAATCCAGACGCTGGATTAGCGACTTTTTCATCCAATTTCACGCCACCGCTCTACAACGTGACGACGCGGAAAGACTCGACGCGATCGAAAGCGCGGAGAACGGGACGGTTGCGGAAGCGGTTGCTGCGGCGAAGGCCAAGCCGCTGGCGAAGCATGGTGAAGTCGGAAATGGAAGGGAAAGTAGAGTTGACAATGTCAACTCTACTAAGGGTGGCACTGGCACCGACTACACGCTTCGCCGCCTCGCCCGAGACGGGCTCAACGAACCGTGGGGGAAGTTTTAGCGGAAATGGACAACTGTCGCTTTCCGCTAAAACTCGGCCAATTTGATGAAATCGAAGACGACGCGGAAAGACTCGACGCGCCGCCTCATCAAAAGTGGGAGTGCAAATTTGCACTCCCACTTTTGAGTATTGATTAGTCCCATGCTCCAGCACCGCTGAGTGGTGAGCCTGAAGACGAAAACAAAGGTGATAATATCAACTTAAAAATTCAGGGTGGCACATCCACCGACTACACGCTTCGCGGCCTCGCCGCCCCTCCTCAATAACCCGAAAAAATTCAGACGGGGGCGCCGGCGGTCCCTGATGACGAGCCAACTCACAAAATCACACCCCCTCGGGGTTTCGTTCACTGACTCGGCGAAGGGCGACCGATGCTGTATAACAAGCAAGCCGCCCCAGGTGCGATAACACCCGAGGCGGCTCTAACCCTCCAGTTTATCTAGGAAACTGAAAGGCTCCCCACATTCTAATCTGTGGCGAGTTTCTCAGGGACCGCA
>CAZMNY010000083.1:0-5410 GCA_964567745.1 uncultured Pirellulaceae bacterium
GCAGTTGGGTTGCGGAAAATTGCGGTGCGCAAAAGTCGCTGGTCCAGTACACCACACGAGGTCACGTGATTCCGAAGGCCGCAAGTTCGCATAGGTCGTTGACTTGCCAAAATGGTCATTTTCTGAGTTTGATGACGTCTGCCAGTAGGCGTCGAGTTTCAAACCACGTCACGCGGACGGGGATTCAAAGGTCGCAAGAACAGGCCGACGATGAGTCAAAGACCGATAACGTTTAGGCCGTGGGGGCCCGGTTCGCGTGTCCGAGATTGGCCATCGCTGGTCAAAGCAACGTTTCGCGACGCTGGTCAGCAACCAACAGCCTTGCTACTCGAGGTAAAGATTGTCGAGTTTGTAGTACTGTCCGTTGCTGACTCCTCCTTCCCATCCGATTGAGAATAGAGTCCTGATCTTGGTTAGATCCACGCCGCCCTTCTTGACGTCGTTCAAATCAATCTGGCAGCGATGCCATCGGCCGTCGGGCTTGAAGCCAAGCGACGACAGAGGGGCCTCGAAGGACTTTCCGTCGCTGCTTCCGATAATGACCCGAAACTTCTCCCATCTACCCGCATCTCTTGATTTGACTGCAAACCCCATCGTTTTGAAGCCGGAGAAGTCAGCGACGCCGTCGCCATACTTGGGATCCATCTCAAGGACCCATCGACTCCAACCACGGTTCAGCACGAACTTGTAGGAGAGTTCGCCCTCAACCTTGTCCTCGTAGTCATCGACCATTTCGGCAGACTCTCGAGTGCTCCCCGGCGGCTTCCATGCGTAACAGCGCGAATCAGCTCCGTTTTCCCAACCGCACTTCTTATTGACGGTTTTTGGTAACTCGCTGAAGTGATGGATGCCCACCCTCCTGCCAGTGTAAGCCGGCGGGGGGATGTACTTGTCCGCCGGTTTGAATTCTCGATCTTCGTCGCGCTGATAAACGCGGACATAGTCAATGAGGTACTCGGCCGGCAGATTGGCCTTCTCCATGTCACCACCGTTTTCACCGCCCAAGGCGAGATTCACGATCAAGTAGTGTGGGTGATGGAACGGGTTCTTCGGGCCCCACTTTGGATTGGCGTTGAAGGTGTCGGTAAGTTTGGTTTCGTTCAGCAGTCTGTCGTCTACATAGAGTCGAATAGACTTGGTATCCCAGTCCATACGCCAAATGTGGAATTCATTCAGCCACCTATCTCCGCCCAAGGCTCGCGTCTTGATCAACTTGCCATTCCAATTTGCGTTCCAGCGTTTGGCCGTACCACTTGCGACATTGGCCAGGAGTTTATTCTGGTAGTATTCCATGACGTCGATCTCGCCACAGCTCGGCCATTCGCCGTTTTCACCGACCGTCCAGAAAGCGGGCCACATCCCTTCGCCATGTGGGATTTTCGCCCGCATTACAAAACGCCCCATCGTCCAGCCATGCAGACCCTTTGTCATTAGCGACGAAGATGTGTACTCGATGAATTTTGTTTCTGCAGGATCCGTCGATCCCTTGACATAATTCGGATTGCGTTTGATGTCCTCGCGCCCCGTGATGACGAGCATGCCATCTTTGCACCGAGCGTTCTCCGTCTGATACCACTGAGCCTCGTTGTTGCGTACGAAGCCTTCTTCGAACATCCAATTCTTCGGATTCGGAGCACCGTCGTTGTCAAACTCGTCCGCCCAAACCAGTCGATATCCGCCATCTGTAATACGATCCGTTTCCTTACTAACAGTCGTGCTTTCACCGGCGTGGAGTGTTTCGGTTTGTCCGGCAGCGGTCGTAACGATCACCGTTCCGGCTAGCACGTTCACCAGCATTCTTCTTGAAATCACAGTGCCTTCTCTTTCCACTCTAATTCCAACCTCGAATTTTGTTCCGACCACTGAAACGGTGCCGAAATCAGTAACAACTGAAAACTTGCCTTTGCCACGATCCACGTCACAAACAACCGAGCCAGTTTCCAACTCGACGCTTTCCTCTTTCTCCGCTCCCGAGAGCGTGATGAGGCTGTTGGGTTCGATTGTCACATGGCAATATCCACCCAAAACGACCTGAGCTGATTCGTCTTCCGTAACCAGAGTTGAATTCGACTGAAACGGGCCGCCGCCGACAACTTGAAACGCGCCTGCTGCCTTGGGGGCCGGGTAACGACCAATAAACGACTGCCAAGCAAAACTTGCAATGGTGTGAAGGGCATTCACAGTGACCGGTCCGAACTCCCCGCCATTCGAGTTGGACGCCCAATGTACCACATCTCCCCGTACAGAACCCTCTTCGTAACGACTCGCGCACACCCCGATTCCGGAAGTCGCGAAACAGCAACGCTTTACAAAATTTCGAGTCCTTTACGGTGGCTCGGAGGTAACCAACTCTCCTCGAACTTCTTTGAATGCGGTTAACAGCAGGCGCGACATCTGGCGAGTACTCGCGCCCAAAAGTCCCAAAGGTCGTGGTGTTCAGCACGGCTGAGCGGCTTCGTCCGCTCCAGCCGTTTGTCCGTTGCTTTTCTTTTGAATCGCATTTGGCAAACGAAAACGGCCATCTGTCTCCGGTTCAAACTCGATGACATCAGTCACCGCATTCAGGTTGATGTTCCCATAAACATGCGGGAAAAGCTCATCTCCGCCTTCCAGGTTTTCATAGCGGACCTCGGCATCAAGTCTTTCTTCATCAATGCAAAGAAGAACAAGACCGTTCTGGCCGGCAAACAAAGCATTCGCGATAGAAACCGCTTGATCGGGTGTTGTGCAGTGGATGAAACCCTGATCATGAAGGGACGCTGCGGAATACTCCCCGGCAGACACGGCTGCTTCCCATTCGGTTTGCTTAGTGATATGGAGAATCATCGCGCGCGTCTTTTCCGGAGGGTCCGACTGCTGCCGGGCACATCCGGACAGGAGGGCGAGGGCGAGGGCGAGCAGAAGAAAGCGGTGTTTACGGGATTCCATAGGAGGGGGCTTACCTGCTAGATAACGATCAAGTTTCCTCTGGCGACCTTGCAGCTCGAACTCGATCTAAATGTTACCGCGCTGCCCCTCCCCTTTCCAAACCCTCTGCGTAACAACTCGCGCGCGACCCGATTGCTGCGGCTGACGCGTCAACTGGGAAAACAGCAACTGCTGGTGCTGGATGAGTTCAGATATGTACCGGCCAGCAAGGCGGGCGCCGAACTGTTGTTCGATATCATCAGCACGGCCTACGAGCGGCAGAGCATAGCATGATCATCAGCACGAATCTTCCCTTGGAAAACTGGACGGAAGTCTTGGGAAGCGAACGACTCACCGGCACCGCACTCGACCGGCTAACCCATCGTTGCCACATCCTTGAAACCAAGGGCGAAAGTTATCGGCTCAAGGACGCTCAACAACGACGACGAAAGAAAGATAATCACTAGACGTTAGGCCAAACCGGGAAGGCCTGTTATCATTCCCGCAACCATCCTAGCGCTGCACTATTCAGGTGCCAGGCGCTGCACTTTTGGAATGCCATTCACACAACTCCACAACCCGAAACCTAACCGGCGCAACGCCGATGAGTTACGCTGCGCAGAATCTCCCGTCGACTGATCGCTCGCGATACACTTGATTAAGGACTAGTCAGTCCCACAACCAGAATGATTCGAAGGCATAAATTCGTCGGGAGCCTTCTTCTGCTTCAGTTTAGTTACGTTTTCTCGCAACCGCCTTGACGGCTTTCGCAAGCATCGATTCAAGACCCTGAGTTGCTTCGGGATGAGGACTGATCGAAATGACCTGTCCATTCCCAAACTCTCCCCTGACGATGGCCGGAGTGTTGATCATCGTGCCCTTTTGCGGCGGGTACAGCACTTTCTCGGATCGAAACCAGGCCAGAACGGTGTACGGCTTCAGATCGGAAGAATTCTTCGGGGAAACGATCGGACCATTCTGATAACGAACATCAACATTCTCCGAGATGCTCGGGAAGAGTTTTCGGCCCTCTTCCGTTAGTTGCATCTTCTGACTGCTGAACTTCCCGCGATACCACATACTCTTCGGCCCCAGGCCTTCGACCTCCCGTTTCCCGGTAAGGACGTGTGTATCGATCAGATTCAGCGACCACGAATAGTGCGCCGAACAGAGAAACGCGCCGCCACAGACCCCAACGTACCCGCCGCCGTCATTGACGAACTGCTTCACTGCTTCCGCTCCGTCTTTGCCAATCGTGGCGGCTTCTTTGGAGCCGCTCCCACCGCCAAACACGACAACGTCGAATTGAGCAAGAACCTCGGGACGAAGGTCGTTTGCACTGAGATGGACAACTGTGGTGTCGGCCGCTGCGTCAAAGACTCTGGTCAGATTACTCACACCGCGATCCGCCCCCCCATCATCGTCATAGAGTGCGACGTAAATGTGCCCGTGCCGCCTGCTGGCAGGTGGCGCCATGATGTCGGTACAGTCAGTCGCTACCATGCCCAGTTGAGTTAGCGCCACATTCATCATGGCTCGATGCTGGCGCGTTCTCACAGGAATCCGTTGATACTGGAACGTGGTTTCAACAGTCATCGCCTTTGCACCCAGTACATCAATTGCCGCCCCGGCCAATGTGGTTTTCTTTGGGCCTCGGCCGAGCAACACAAATCGACGCTTCGGATCCGTAACCCTGCTGTTGGCCGCGCTAAGCATGCGTTCCACTAAAGGTCCAACCTCCTGCTCCGCAGCGAAGATAATGCTTGAACCAACCGACTTGTCTTTGCCCGCCTTCGGCTGATGAGAGATATTGAACTGGTATCCCTCGTGAAGATCGAACACCCAGTCAGGTTGCTGCTCGACGACCAGTGTCCAAAGCGCAGTTGCGATCTCGCCTCGTGGCTCGTCAGAATCAGGACCTGGGAAATTTCGATTGAGATCCTCGAACTCTGCCGAGACATCTGGCGTTTGTCGCTGATTAGCATTGAGAGCAGCGATATTGACTCTTGGCACGACAATCATCCTGCCACGTACAATCGGCCAGTGTCGAATCTGTTCTGCAGAGCGTGCTCCAGAGGGTTCATTGCCATGAATTCCTCCAGTAATGACAACAGTCGGACCATCGACACCGGAATCCACGACGTAGTACGGCGTCCCCCATGGCTTACCGGCTCCCAGCACTCCTGACCGGACACTTCGATCCAACCTGTGCTCTGCGCAGACGTCCTGCGTGAGCAACGTGGCCGCGATCAGCGAAATCCAAACGAGACACGAAAATCGGAGAAATGTTTGAATTCTCATGGCTGCACCTCAGCTGTCGTTGCGAACAGTTGTGTGTCGATGTTGGCGAACGCCTTGAACTCCAGAGCATTGCCGCTGGAATCGGCAAAGAACATAGTATGTTGTTCGCTGGGTTGCCGACGCGGTAGGAACGCCGGGTACCTGGCACCCCCCGCGCAGATCCCAGCGAGCGGAACTACCGCACTGGGCTCCTACCTCAGGT
>CAZMNY010000084.1:0-66 GCA_964567745.1 uncultured Pirellulaceae bacterium
ACTTTTTCGTTGACTTTTTCGTTGACTTTTTCGTTGACTTTTTCGTTGACTTTTTCGTTGACTTTT
>CAZMNY010000084.1:166-4937 GCA_964567745.1 uncultured Pirellulaceae bacterium
TGGTTGTGCTTTTCTTGGCCGTCGTCTTCTTGGCTGTCTTTTTGGCGGCTGGCTTCTTCGTTGTTTTCTTGGCCGCTTTCTTGCTCGCCGCTGCGGCGGGTTTCTTGGCGGCCGGTTTTTTGGGGGCCGCTTTCTTGCTCGCCGCCTTCGTGGCGGGCTCATCTTTTTCGGCCGACTTGGCGGCCGTTTTCTTGGACTTCTTCGCCGGCTCTTCCTTCTTAGCCCGTTTGGGGAATCGCTCTTTGGCGTCCGGAGCAATCTCTAACATGACCGCGCGAACTCGGTTGGAAAACGGCGCGGCGGAGAATTCGACGGCGAGCTGGTGGAACAGGGAGCCGAAGTCGCGCCCCTTCGATTTGGCAATCGCTCGTTCGAGCCCCGGCGCTTTCCGCTTGGCCAAGTCTTTGTCGCTAATCGCGCCGACAATGAACAGCGATTGCATGGCGCCGTTGTTGAGTGGAATCGCATGTCCGCCCAGGCCGTTCTGCGTGAAGTAGGCGAGCACGAAGGGGGTCATGCCGTTGAGTTGCTGGATCTCTTTGGCCGCCTTGCCGAGATTTTGTTTCTTGTAGAATTCGAGGTCAAACGTGTAGTGAGTTTCGAACACATGGTGCAGAACTCGTTTGAGTCGCTTCGCGGCGACCGGCGCATCGGGAAGGACGGCCAAGACCTGAGCCAGTTCGGCGATCGTGGTGACGCGAACTTCATTCCAGTCAAAGTACGACTGCTGCAAACGAGCAAACGCCTCATCGGCCTGCTCGTGCTTCGCCGACTCCAGCACGCAGGCATAGAGTAGGTGCTCCAGCAAGTTGCGATTGCTGGGCAGTGCAACTGGCTTGTAGTGCTTCTTGAGAACTCGGTGCGTCTTGGTAAGGACCGCCGCGCGGTTCGTATTGCTCATGAGATTCTCGCACTATGGTGTGATTGGGAGGGGCGGGGATGGCTTCGAGTGGTGCGTTTCTGTTGGCTGTGAGTCACGAGCCAGTCGCCAGGTTCAAATCGGCTCGGCGTCGGGCGGACCTTCCGAAGGCGGACCTTCCTGACGTTCGGCGTCGGGATCAACGGGAGACGCGGCTGCTGACTCATCGGGAGCCGAATTTGCTTCGCGTTCATCCTGAAGTTCGCCCAAGATACGGGAGACTTCCATGGAGTGTTTCGCCCCTTTGTCGATGACAAACGTCAACTTGGGTGTGTAACGCGTATCGATACGTTTGGCGACCTTCTGTTGCAAGAAACCGGCCGCGTTCTGCAGCCCGTGAATGCTGAGTTTCTGCTGAGGTTCGTCGCCCATGACGGAGACATGCACTTTGGCGAGACGCATATCCGCTGAGACTTCAACTCGGGTGACCGTGACGTTTTGAATTCGAGGATCACGAAGATCGGTCAGGATCGACATGCCGACGACTTCGCGAATGGCCTGGGCTGCTTTAAGGACGCGACGTGATGTCATAGCGATGGGCGAGAGAACTAAGCTGAAACAGGATGGGTCGAACGCCCAATCGACCAGTCCAAAAGATTGCTTGTTGAGCAAGAACCGTTTGGCCGGCGATCACTTGGGCGACTACAACGTGCGGGCGACTTCTTCAATCTTATAGGCTTCCAAGACATCATCTTGTTTGATGTCATTAAACCCGGCCAATTTGATTCCGCATTCCATGCCTCGCGGCACCGACTTGATGTCATCTTTTTCGCGGCGAAGCGAGTCGAGCGGATAGTCTCCAATCGACCGCCCGTCCCGATAGACGCGGATGCGACAACCACGTTCGATGGAGCCTTGGGCGACATAGCAACCCGCCACCGAACCAACTCGGCTGATCGGAAAGACTTGCTTGACCAGCGCTCGACCGAGATCGACGACTTTTTCCTCGGGCTTGAGGCGGCCTTCGAGCATCGCTCGAATATCATCGGTAATCTTGTAGATCACGTCGTATCGACGAATCTCGATCGCCCGTTCGTCCGCCAATTGACGAGCCGCTTCGTTTGGAATGACGTTGAAGGCGACAATCACGGCCTGTGAAGCATCCGCGAGAGTCACGTCGCCCACGGTCACTCCGCCCACGCCCGAAAGCAGGACTTTGACTTTGACCTCGGGGTGATCGAGTTTGCCGAGTTCTTTTTGGATCGCCTCGATCGAGCCTCGCACGTCGGCGCGGACGATCAAGTTGAGCGTTACGACTTCATCCGGCTTGCCGAGTCGCCCCTCTTCAAGCATCTGCATGAAGCTCTCGTAGTCGATCGCGTTGACCACGCCGGAGAGATCGTTTGCTCGCGATTCCTGCTCGCGTTTCTCAGCGATCTCACGAGCCTTGACGATATCGTCGACGACATAAAACTTGTCGCCGGCACCAGGCGGAGCGTCGAAGCCGGTAATGTTGACGGCGGACGACGGTCCGGCCGCTTTGATTTTCTTCTTGACCTTGAGCGTGTCGTGCATTGCCTTCACGCGACCATGCGAGTTGCCGCACACCACGATATCGCCAACTTCGAGCGTTCCGTTTTCGACGATCAATTTCGCCAGAACGCCTCGTTTGCCCTCTTGTTGGGCTTCGAGGCAAACGCCATAGGCGTCGCGAGTTGGATTCGCTGTCAATTCGTGGAGTTCGGCAATGCCCTGAACGGTTTCCAACAGGTCATCGACGCCTTCGCCGGTAATGGCGCTGGTCCTGACCACTTCGACGTCACCGCCCCACTCGCTGGGCGTCAAATCGTATTCAGTCATTTGCGTCATGACGCGATTAATATCGACGCCGGGGAGGTCGACTTTGTTGAGCGCGACCACGATCGGCACTTCGGCCGCTTTGGCGTGGCTAATCGCTTCGGCCGTCTGCGGCATGATGCCGTCGTCCGCCGCGACCACAAGCACAGCAATGTCCGTGACGTTGGCGCCTCGAGCCCTCATCTCCGTGAAGGCCTCGTGACCCGGTGTATCGACGAAAGCGATTTCGCGTCCCTCTTTGTCGTGGATCTTGTAAGCGCGAATGTGCTGGGTAATTCCGCCTGCTTCGCCCGAGACGACATCGAGTCCGATAATCGCGTCGAGCAACGACGTCTTTCCATGATCGACGTGACCGAGGAACGTGATGATCGGTGGCCGAGCCTCCAAATCATCTTCGTCATCCACAGCATTCTCAACCGCAGTCAGCAACTCGTCTTCGAGCGACTCCTGTTGGCGAATATCGATCTCAACGCCCAACTCCAGAATCAGCTCTTCAACCAATTCATCCGGAATACCGGCGTTGATGTTGAGCCCTTCGACTCCCATTTTCATCAGTGCGCCGAGCACGCGGCCCTGTCCGGCACCGCTGGCCTCGGAAAAGGATCGGACGGTGCAGGGCAGCGTCAGGCTGACGTTGTCTTTCCTGGGCGCGGCCGTGTTCCTGCCAGTGCGTTTGCGACGTCGACCGCGATAGTAGCGATCGTCTTGACCGAATCTTGTTCTTGCCCGATTTCGGCGCGAGGACTGGCGATTGACTCGGGTGTTCGCCATGCCGGCCATGCGATCGCCCGTTTCCGCCTTCTCCGTTTTGCCAACGCGACGGCGTTTACCTGCTGCGACGCCCTTACCTTCGCCATCGGGCACAGGAGCGACTGGCTCGCCGCGTCCGCCGGCCTTGCGAGTCTGTTTGGCCTCGACATCCGCCAACTGCTGTTTGAGCGGCGCTTTGGAATCGCCGGAGGCAATGGCGTCCTTGGGCAGACGAATAACCGGCTTCTGAGCCTTCGGCTCATTGGTCTTTTCGACTTTGGGCGCGGGCTGTTTGATCTGCGGCATTTTGCCGAGTTTGACGTTGATCACCGGCGCTCGAGGTTTCTTCTGCCTCGGCGCGTCACCGGCTTTTCCGTCGCCGGCCTTGGTGATCACTTTGATACCGCCCCGTCGACCGGGCACCATATAATCGCCGCGCCGCAGAGGAGCGTCTTTGTCCGCAGCCGGCTCGTTCGCAACATCATCGACTTCGTCGGGCGCTGTTTCCGGAGCGCCTGTTTCCATGTCGGCGGCTTCGTCGGCACCATCGTCGACCGGCGTCTCAACGGTTTCGTCCGTTTCGTCCGCGGCGGCTTCGCTTCCAGCAAGCTCGGCAGAGGCAAGCGGCGGCTTCTCGACGACGATGCGAGGTTTTCGCTTCGGACGTGCGATGTTTTTGACGGACGTCTTATCTGTCAGCTTGGTCGAGCGAACAGGAGCATTATCAGCGACGGGAGTCGCTGGTTTTGTTTCCTTCTTCGTCGTCGGGCCGGCCATGTGCGCACGAAGTTTGGTGACCTCGTCGTCATCGAGGCTGGCAAGCGCAGACCCCTTGCCATGAATGCCCGCCTTTTTACAGACGTCAACCAGTTCTTTACTATCGAGATTAAACTCTTTCGCCAGGGCGTAGATCCGAATCGGCACTCCCTAGGCCTCCTTCTGTGTTGAATACGGACCTTGTCGGCCGTACTCGTTCGTTTCGACTAGTGCATTCGCGGTCTCCTGTCCTGGCTACGAGAGGCCTTCGCGCATCGCGCATCGGCCTCAATGCCAATGTATACCACCGCTACTCTCAACTCGACTCCTGATTCGGCGAATCCGTGTCGGAGGCCGCATCCGATGCCGGCTCGCCCCCACTCTCAGATTCCGCCTCACTCGACTCCGCCACCTCACCTGACTCAGCCGCTACGGCGGCAACTTCTTCAGCGGATTCCTCAGCTTCGCTTTCCGTAGCTTCGCTTTCCGTAGCTTCACTTTCCGTAGCTTCACTTTCCGTAGCTTCACTTTCCGTAGCTTCACTTTCCG
>CAZMNY010000085.1:0-4880 GCA_964567745.1 uncultured Pirellulaceae bacterium
AAGTACCGGACACAGTGCCGGAAAGGTTCGTGATATGGACAACTCTAAACGGGCACGAAGCGAGAAATCGCGGACACTGCCAAGAGATCGTGCCTACGTCGCACCCACACACTTGCAAAGTGCGTTGGAACGGATACGGCAGGCGAAGTGTCTGCGCGTCACTACCTGAGGTAGGAGCCCAGTGGGGTAGTTCCGCTCGCTGGGATCTGCGCGGGGGTGCCGGGTAACCGGCGTTCCTACCGCGACGCGAATAATTCGAGTAATATGCGCTCCCTGTGGCATTGGAATACGTCTAGAATCTATGTGGTGAGGTGTAAGTCGTTGACTTGTTGCGCTTTTGACGATGGGAAGCCTTTTGGTGCTTGGTCGTAGCAGCCAATCTGGAAGCAACTTCGAGCGGTTTCGCCAGGGCCTGCTGTTGCTGGCAGAGACCAGCATCGACGCTCAGTTGCGGAGGTACATCGGTGCTGACGACCTGGTTCAAGAAACGCTGGCAGAGGCATTCCAGAAACGCGGTCAATATCGCGGAAGATCCGACGCAGAGATGGCTGGTTGGCTGCGTCAGATTCTCCGCAATAAACTGACGGACGCCATCCGCTTTCACACGGCAGCCAAGCGCGACATCTCCCGAATACAAACGCAGATAGACGAGTCATTCTCGAGGTTGCAAACGCTCATCCCTGCCTCGCAGACGTCACCCAGCGAAGGTGCCGTTCGCGCAGAGGAAATGATCTCACTGCCACGGGCTCTCGACCAATTGCCGTCCGCGCAACGAAAGGCGATCGTCCTGCATTACTTGCAAGGCCAGCCTCTCTCGGAAGTAGCTGCGGCGTTGAACCGCAGCAAACCCGCGGTTGCCGGTTTGCTTTTCCGCGGTCTTAAGCGTCTGAATTGTCTACTCGAGTCAACCGCGTAGCCTTGGTGTCTTATTCGAAGGGAGTGGGTCGTGAACGAGCGTGCTAGTATCTCCGAAACGGGCGAATTCTACGACGATGATGATCGACTCGAGGTTGTATTGGCCGAGATCATTCGAGCCGAAGAATCGGGAAGCCCCATTCCACGTTCGGATGTTTACGCCAATTATCCGGGATTGCGAGTGCAGCTGCAAGAGTTCTACGACGATCGAGACCGGTTTGGACAGATCTGTGTTGGACGTCAACTCGGTGATTTTCGCATCCTGCGCGAAGTGGGCCGAGGCGGAATGGGCGTCGTCTACGAGGCCGAAGAAGTGTCGCTGGGGCGGCGTGTCGCCTTGAAGGTTTTGTCGGTTGGGGCTCTTCACGACGCGAGACAGAAGATCCGTTTTGAGAACGAAGCGCGGGCGGCGGCACAGTTGAAGCATGCGAATATCGTTCCGGTCTATTCCGTTGGAAGCGATCGAGACACGCAATTCTACGCCATGCAATTCATTGACGGTCACTCTCTCGCCGTGGAGGTTGTACGACGTCGCCAAGCGCAAGCTGAGGCTGAGAGCAAGGGGGGGCGACTCGCCACGGTGGCGAAGACCGCAGATCAAACTGTGATGATCAACGACAACCTGCTTTCCCCCGCGCAGAATTACGACCCGATCTCCTGCGTCAATGTAGCCAATCGGATGGGAGACGTCGCTCGGATCGGTATCCAGGTGGCGGGAGGTCTCGAGCACGCGCATGAATTGGGAGTCATTCACCGCGACATCAAGCCTGCCAACCTGTTGAGGGAAAAGACGGGTGACGTGTGGATTGCCGACTTCGGTTTGGCTCGCTGCCAGGAAAACTCCGAGTTGACGCAAACCGGTGAGCGATTAGGCACCTTACCCTACATGAGTCCCGAGCAGGTGTTGGGCGAAAACGTCCATCACCGCACGGACATTTATTCGTTAGGCGTCACGCTATACGAATTGGCGACGCTGCAACGCGCTTTTCCTGAGCAAGATGCGGTCCGGTTGTTACAACAACTGGCTTCTCAGGAGCCGATTGCTCCTCGAAAACTGGACTCGAACGTCCCGGTCGACTTGGAAACGATCATCCTCAAGGCCATGGCCAAGGCGGAGTCCGAACGATATGCGTCGGCTGGGGATCTGGCCGACGATCTGCAGCGATTTCTGGATCACAAACCGATTCTTGCTCGTCGACCGTCGCTGTGGAAGCGTCTGGGAAAATGGACACGACGACACCGCTCGCTGGCGGCCTCGGTGGCGGCCATGGGTGTGTGCTCGCTGTTCATCATCGCCATCATCACCTCGATCGCCGCTGCCCGAATGAACGTGCTTAGAAAAAATGCGGTCGATGCCCGTGATGTGGCTCGTCTTTCCCAGTTTCACGCCACCTTTGAATCGGCCGAATCGCATCGACTCGCCGGAAGACGAATCGTGGCGTTGAAATCGATCCGAGAAGCTTCCCAGCTGGCTGCCTCGTTGCCGGCCGCCGACGGTCGACGCGGTCGGTTGCGAAATCTGGCGATCGGCTGTCTCTCCGTGCCGTTGGGCACGAAGAAGCTCAACGCCAAGGAATTTGACGATGGAGGCTGGCTCGCCGCTCCCGACGCGAAACTCACCCGTTACGCACGTGCCTTAGAACGGGAAGGAGCAACGTCTAAAGGTCAAGGTCAGGACATCGGCATCTATCGTGTCTCCGATCACCAATTACTCGCCCGAGTATGCGGCCACTTCACGGATTGGTGCCTCTCTCCTGACGGAAAATATCTGATTGCAACCTGCGGACCACAGCCGTATCGAGTTTCCATCTGGGACTTGTCCGATCTCGCTGAACCGCGCGTTGTCGTCAAGGGCCTGGAGACGATCACCAACAGCTCCCACATGTTCGACTTGAACAAAGAGGGCACGCGGGTCGCAATTATCCAACCGAACCGGAGTGTCGCCGTTCACCAAGTCTCGACGGGCGAACGACTGTACGAAGTACGCCTGCCGTTCCAACCCAGCCAGGTACGATTTCATCCGGAGGGACTTTCCCTCGCGCGTGACAATCGAGTGGAATTGTGGCAGCTCGAATCCGGCCAGGAACTACAGTCTTATCCATACACGGCGTCCATCCGCAATCACGACTGGAGCCAAGACGGCCGCCTGCTGGCCGCAGCTACGCAGGACCAAGAAATTGTCGTTTGGGAACGAGAATCGAAGGATCCGCTCCGGACGATCAAACAGAGAACGAGTGGGGTACGACTGCAATTCTCACCCAACGGACGATCGCTGGCGTCATCGTCTTTCCGTGGGACCAGTTTCTGGAATCCGAATTCCGGAAAGTTGCAAGGTCGGGTTGATGCGCGTTTTGGGGGTTTTCACGAAACCGGAACCTCGATGCTGTTGAACAACACGCACAATGTCAGCCAATGGGAACTGAACCTGGGCGACGCGTTGATGACGCTGGCGCGATCTCAAAAGATGATGGAAACCCACAAGAACCGATCTGAAGGCATCGATTGCATGTTGGATGGACGAATTGCTGCTGCTGCCGATTTGAATGGTCTCCATCTGCGCGACACCCTGACGGGTGCGTTGTTGGCAAGTATGCCATTGGGGCGGGTTACCTGGCACCAAGTCTCAACCGACGGTAAATACCTGCTGACCAAGAACGAAGACGGTCTGATGCGCTGGCCGGTGCGGATACTCAGCAACTCGTCGGTCGCGGTTGGTCCGCCGAAAGTGATTGCATCCGGGCATGTGGAGTCCGCCCATGTGGCAAAACACGATCCACGTCTGGTGGTTTCCGTGAAGGATCGGAATACGGCCGTGTTGTTGGACATCGAGCAACCCGGCAAGGAAATTGCTCGGCTCCAGGGCCATGCCCGTATGATGTTTGTGGACATCAGTGCCGACGGGCGATGGGTTGCCACAGGACCGTGGCATGGGAAAGGGATTCAGATTTGGGATCGGGAGAGTGAGAAACCTGTCCGAGAACTCTGGCCTGAGTGTGCCCGTGCCAGTGTCTTTTTCAGCCCCCAGGGAAGTTGGTTGATTGCTGCGAACAGTCGTGAATTCCGCTTCTACCGTTTGGCCGACGAAGTGGTGGACTGGCATGAGGACTTCCGTATTCCGCGAGGCGAGACCGGCGATTCCACCCCGCAGATTACATTTTCGCCTGTCGACCCCAACATCGTGGTTCTCGACCATGACGATCAGTTGGTGCGTGTACTTCGCCTGAGACTCGATGGCCCACCGGAGGAGATCGCTGTTCTAGAGGCTTTGCATCCATCGATTGTTAGTGGGTTTCGATTCACGCCTGACGGGACAAAACTGCTTGTCAATTCGGTAGACGGCATTCGCCTGTGGGATCTGGCACTCATCGAAGGCGAACTTCGAGATTTAGGGTTGAGTTGGGAGACGCCTCAGTTTCAACGAGAGGTTGCCCAGAAATCGATGCCGTCCGACAACCCAACATTGTCGGTGCAAGTGGACCTGGGGATACTTCAAGACCGATATAACGCTCCGGTCAAAATCGCACATCCGTATGTCGCGCATTGGGCGCTCAAGCGTGGATCGTCCGCGTCACCGAAAACCGACGTGGAATTGGCCGGCGCGTTGTGGAAGATCGTCGGGACCGAAGGGCGCATCGGATTGGAAGAAGAAGCCAAGGCGGATTGCCGTCAAATCGTCGCCCTCTGCGATCGGGCGCTGGCAGGCGACCCGAACCTGTCTCAAGCGTACCATTATCGCGCTCATGCTCATCATTGGCTTGGACATTGGCGAGATGCCGTGCGCGACTTTGGCGACGCCAGTCGATTAGCACCCAATTCTTCTCACTTGCATCAAACCCGAGCCGGCATTCTGTTCCGGCTGGGTCGCTATGCAGAGGCCGTCGAGAATTGGAGCCAGGTGATACGCATTACCCCCGAAGATTCGGCATCCGCCCATGAGAAACGAGGTGAATGTTATCTCGCCCTGG
>CAZMNY010000086.1:0-3898 GCA_964567745.1 uncultured Pirellulaceae bacterium
TCCAGTTGAGCCCAAATCCAAACCCGAATCCCGATCCAGACCCGAATCCCGATCCGGACCCGAATCCCGATCCGGACCCGAATCCTGCGGCGTCAAATCGGTGGTCGTTCGATGAACCCAGTCGCGGGGCCGACCAGGCCGGTTCCAACAACGCCTCGTTGGTCGGCGACTCGCGAGTGGTTGACGGCGGTGTTGAAGGCGCGGCGATGGCCTTTGACGGGCAGAATAGCTGGCTGAGTTTGGCGGACCAGATCAGTTTCTCCGACGACGAGGCCTTCTCGATCTCGCTCTGGTACCAAGGCCAAGACACAACGCAGAACGGCGACTGGGGAACTGCGTTGCTGGGCCGCGACTCCGGCGATATCTACGCCAACCTCGTGTTGCGCGACGGATTTGTCGAGTACGTCCATTACGACAACGGCTGGCAACACAATATCCGCTCGACGACCCGGGTGGCGGACGGCGCGTGGCATCACGTGGCGATCGTACAAACGACTGCCAGCACAATGTCGCTCTATGTCGACGGTGTGGCCGAAGTTCTGGGGCAATCCTCCGGCATGAGCAGCGAACGCGGCTTCCGAATCGATGGCTTCATGCGTGGCTACTTGGATGCCTTCACACAGGGCGAGCTTGATGAAGTCCGCGTCTACCGAGAGGCTTTGAGTTCCGATCAAGTAGTTGCCCTCTTCCAGTTGAGCCCAAATCCAAACCCGAATCCCGATCCAGACCCGAATCCCGATCCAAACCCGAATCCTGCAGCGTCAAATCGGTGGTCGTTCGACGGACGTCCTGGGGCCGACCATGCCGGTTCCAACAACGCATCGCTGCTGGGCGGCGCCATGGCCTTCGATGGCGGTGATGACGGCGTGGCGATCGCTTTCGACGGGAGCGACGACTGGCTGAGTTTGGCGGACCAAATCAGCTTTTCCGACGACGAGGCCTTCTCGATCTCGCTCTGGTACCAAGGCCAAGACACAACGCAGAACGGCGACTGGGGAACTGCGTTGCTGGGCCGCGACTCCGGCGATATCTACGCCAACCTCGTGTTGCGCGACGGATTTGTCGAGTACGTCCATTACGACAACGGCTGGCAACACAATATCCGCTCGACGACCCGGGTGGCGGACGGCGCGTGGCATCACGTGGCGATCGTACAAACGACTGCCAGCACAATGTCGCTCTATGTCGACGGTGTGGCCGAAGTTCTGGGGCAATCCTCCGGCATGAGCAGCGAACACGGCTTCCGAATCGATGGCTTCATGCGTGGCTACTTGGATGCCTTCACAGAAGGAATGCTCGATGAAGTCCGTGTATATCGTGAAGCAATTGACGAGAGGACGCTTGGTATTCTAGCTCGCGCCAGATATTTTCCGGACAGTGGTTCATAAGAAACTCGCGTTTGACCACCGTACTGTCAAAAAACTCGAACGACCCACTGCCCACGCGTATTCCATAGGTGGTGTACTGGTCCAGCGACTTTTGCGCATCGCCGTTTCGTCCGCAACACGTTTGCATTTCCCGAGTTATCGTGGATCTCGAACTTTAAGATTTCGAGAGTCTACGATGGCCAAATCCCCGAAGCTTTCGTTACCCAAGAGCTGGTCTACTCACGTCAAGTCGGCCATGTTGCACGTCATCTCGATGGCGCAGTACGCCACGGCCTACACGCGAGGCTGGGCTGCCGACAGCGCAAACGCGAGGGTTCGCTTGAAGGCTCGCGTCGAACAGCTTGAGCAGGAGTTGGCCTGCTTGCGCGAGGAAGTGCGGATCAAGGATGCTCGCATGTCGTCGATCAGCGCCGGTCAACAACTCTCGCGACGGGTGATGACCGTTGCGAACGACGAGCCGTTTTCCGTTCTCATCGACGTGGCCTGAATGCGTCTGAAGGAATTCAGTCACCTCAGCGTCGATCGCAGCTTGCAGCATCTGCTGCGCGCCAGACCGAACGATCTCATCCAACGGACTCCGCTCATCGAACTGAGCCCGAAACGCGACGACCTCCGGATCGCTAACCACTGGATTTGATCGCGCCGCTGTCGTAGTCTTCTTCATGGCGTACTCCTTATGCCCACGTTGGGCTGCTGATGATTGATTACCAACAGCAGGATACGCCGCCTTTATATTATCTCAAAGAACACGACATTCGGTTATATCTCGGCAGAGCTACTGGAAGGGCGATATGCGTCCTGCGAAAAAGTCATCCTCGTCTGCGACAACCTCAACACGCATACGAAAGGCGCATTCTATGAGGCGTTCGAACCAGAACGGGCCCGTCAATTAGTGCGTCGCATTCAGTTCTGCTACACCCCTAAACACGGCAGCTGGATCAACGTTGCTGAAAATGAACTAAGTTCCGTAACGCGTCAGTGTGTTTCAGGCCAAAGGTTTGGCAGTTCGGAACTACTCAAGGAGGCGACCGACGCATGGTCGCAAGACGTCAATAACACTCAACGTGGTGTCGACTGGCAAATGAAAATCGACGATGCACGTACAAAACTAAAATCCGTCTACCCTAAAATTAAGTAGGGTCAAAGCACTAGTGGAATCCTCGTATCAGACAACGGTTCACCAACAAGGAATGAAATCATCCTTGTGATTGCACTCCTTGCCTAAGGTTGTACCATCAAAATAAGAGTCTGGACTGTCCGAAAAACTAGCGCCATCTCAGTTGACTGCTCTAGAGCGAGTAGGTGGAGGCTTTTCTTACCGACAGACGCTGAAGGTGTAGGCCGGGTGCGTACATCCCGGCCTACACGTCTCGCTCGAAATCAGAACCCGAACCAGGTCCAAGGCAAGTACCAGATGGGAGCCACGGGAACCCTAGGTGGATCGTTGAGTTCTAGGACAATCACGCTGTCGAGAATGCCAACGTCGCCTCGGTTCGTGTTGACGAGCAGCTCGCCGCCTAGGCTATAGCACTGGTTGCCAGGGAACGACTTCGACCCAACCTGAACATTGGCTGTTTTTGGCAGTCGATCCAGGGTGATCCATTCATGCCAAGGCGATTCGTAGGCGTTGGCACTGCGACCGCTCGGGTCACTCGCGTAGATCACTCCCCAGGGAACTTCGTATCCCGCCAGTGTAATCCAGTGGCCGCCGTTGCGAACGTAATCGTTGCCATCCTGCTCGTACCAGCCCACCCCCAGTAAGACCATCGAGTTGCCTTCCAGACCCTGCATCATCCAGTCCTTTGACGGGGTTCGTTGGTAGAACTGAGACCAGCCAATGACGTTGCGCATTCCTTGGTACTCAAGCCGTTTGATCGAGTAGCCGGAGTCCCGGATGTAGTCCTCTAATCCGTTGAGCATCGATACGGGACCGGTGCCATTGGATGGGTTCGTGTTGCAATACTCGCCAAGATCCCGCATGAGTTCGACTTGGTCGGGTTGGTCAAAAAGATCGGGGTAGCCATTGTCGGCCAGCCAAGCCAGACCGTTGGAAGCCGATGCCGGGCCGCAGTAGTTGCTTCCGTTGCCTGGAAGCGTGGAGTTGCTCTGATTAACATCAGGCATATCCATCAATTTTTCGTAGTAGTAGTTGTATGTTGGCGCTGCCAACACGACAAACAGAGCAATTGCTTGATACATGGCCTTCTCCCGTGGGTGTGGTGTGAGTGGACGTGCCAATGGCACCTAAACCACCAAGCGGAAAAAAACGCAAAGCGTTACGCCGGTACTGCTAGAAAGTGGGTTCGCTCCCAGAATCGTCACTCTGACACTGACGCCTCGAAGCTGTCGCTGTTACATACGCACGCGATCGCGTGTGGTCAAAAAAGTCAGCCGAACCGTAAATCCAGGCTCCAAGCGGATTTGAAAACAAGATCTGGTCCATTATTCGGCGGGCGTCTTCCGCTCCTCAATTCCGGTGCAACCCATACAGTCCTTCCCGTCAGGCCGTG
>CAZMNY010000087.1:0-3885 GCA_964567745.1 uncultured Pirellulaceae bacterium
TTGTCGTTCCGCTTCGGCAGGCGTATTCCCATTCCGCTTCGGTGGGAAGCCGATACACGTACCCCGCATTTTTTTCTGCGGACAGGTCCGACAACTTCCGGCAGAACTCAACGGCGTCATTCCAGCTCACCATCTCAACGGGGTTCTGCTTGCCCTTGAACCTGCTCGGGTTCTTCCCCATCACCTTTTCGTACTGCTCCTGTGTCACTTCGTACTGGCCCAGGTGAAACTCCTGCGTCAAAGTCACCTTGTGAGGAGTTGCGGTTTTGCCTTCGCCCATCGTGAACGTCCCAGCGGGGATTGGCACAAAACGCATACCGATACTCTTCACTGTCGGTACACCAGCCTTTGCTGGCTCTGCTGATGGCTCGTCACTCCCACTCGGAATCTCCGCAGTCGCTGTCGGCTGATCTTCTTCCGCCGGTGTTGTCGGCTGCTCTTGCGGCTTCGTATCCGACCCGCAACCCGTCATGGCAACAAGCAACGGAGCAAGCAGTAGATGCCTCATGGCGATAGCCTTTCCTGATCGGTCTAACGGAAAATGCGTGAGTCTACATCCCGGCATGTCACCCCGAAACCATGCCGCCTGCACCGCCATCCTGATCACCACCCCCGCAGCCTGCTGGCACAGTTCGGGCTGACGCCGAAGTCAAAACGCGGGCTGGGTGCGAGGGAGGGATCCGGGTGGGGCGTTGTGAATGTGTCACTCGATACGCTCACCCAACACCAACCGAGGCTGTCCTGGAAACCGACCTGTGTGATTGCAACTCCACAGAATCAGATCGTAGGTCTTCGTGATGATGACCAGTTCTTCGTGCTTTTTCATCGTGGCCTCCGTTGTTCAAGCCAACAGCAGGTCGAAGCACAAGCTGTAAAAAGAACAGGCGGCGATTTTCAAATTTCGACCCGCCTGCGGCGGGTAAGGCGTAAAGGATAAGGGGTAAAGTTGTTAAGGAGATAAGTGGTAAGTTCTGGCCGGACGGAAACCGAGACCGAAGTCACGGTCGCCCGGCCGGCCGAAGTAACGGTCGGCGGAACGGACGAACGACGTAGGATCGTAGAACGAGCCGCCACGCAACACACGGCTATCTAATGTTTTCACTTCCACGTCGCCTTGACCTGCTGGTGGACGAGACAGGTTGTGGCACCACTCGAAAGCGTTGCCGTGCATATCGAACGCCCCATAGCGGTTCGGCAACTGCAATCCCACAGACCACAAGTGCGGCTCGCTGTTGGCTGAATACCATGCATAACGGCGGAGCAATTCCACGGGTTCCCCGAATCCATAGGTGCTGGACGATCCGGCACGGCACATGAACTCCCACTCCTCTTCGGTGGGCAAACGATAGCCGGTGCGTGACAGAAAATCAGCGGCGATCTTCATACCTTTCACTATCCCTAGTACTTTATCGTTCGGCTCGTAACACCACTGATCTTTCGGGATGCCTTCCTGTTCGTTCAGCCAGTTGCAGTAGGCCACGGCGTCATACCACGACACCATGTTGACCGGACTATCCGTCTGCTGTGCATATTGAGCGACGTGCTTGTGCTCCCTGCGGAATTTCTGGAACTGCTCCACCGTCACTTCGTAATTCGCCACGGCGAAGGTGTGCGACAGAGTCACTTTCTTTGGCTCCCTTGTTTCAGAGTTTTCGCCCATCAGGAACTCCACCGGGCCATTGATCACTGCGAAAGTCTGCCCTTGTGAATTGACGAACCATTGCCGTCTCTGTCGCCCCGCTTTACCCACTTCAATGTCGATCTTCTTGCAAAGATCAGCCTGCCGCCACTTTCGCAGCGTCCAACTCGATGCCGAATGTACCCCCGGATCAGGGTCGTCCCGGTAGAGTGTCGCCAGTTGATCTGTGGACGACTGGCGTTGTTCACTCGACAAGTTCTGTGCATCGAACTGGCCCAAAGCCAGAATGAGAGCGTAGCGGCTCGCTGGATCAGGCTCTTGTTTTATCTTTGCGGCGAGAGCATCCGGGGTGGCTACCAAACGAGCGAGCCGGTCGATGAGAAAACTGCGAAGAGACGGATCAGGGGTCTGCTGGAACAGGGGCCAGACCGACTCCGTTTCACCCAACTCCAGCAGACAAGCCGCTGCATTGGTCTGCTTTTTCCAGAACGAATCCCGTTCAGCAGGTTCGGCTCCTACGGGTGGCGATTGTTTTGTCCTTGTTTGAAGTTCGGGAATTACCGCCTGCGTGTGATTGCGTAGAGCCGCCAGCAAAGGCTGAAACTCACGGTCGTTGTCGGCCAGCAGGATCAGAGGCGTCAGAGTTTCGGGCTTGTCCTTGAGAAAAACAGACAATGCGGCAGCGACAATGGGGCGTTCATTGCTACGCCCGTCACTGTGCTCTTGAAATCGCTGTTTCAGGGGATCAGCCAGAAGACTGCCCACAGGACGCAGCATTTCGATCCATTCGTCGGACTCAGAAGCGGGAACCGACACGAATGCGGTGACGACATCCTCACGTTTCTGCTCCCACTGTTTGTCTTCCGCACTATATTCAGCCAACGCCGCTGCCGCTCGAATACGCTGCCTGTTGCTGCCGGTCTGAATCGTATTCCACAGTTGATTCTTCAACTGCTCCCTGTGCGGTTCCAGGAACGCCACGATGACCGGCACATCGTCAGGACTTGCCGCCAGCAGTTGTCGCAACAGGAAATCGACCTGTGACGGATCATTCCTGACGAGAGCCAGACTGGCGTGGAGCCTCGCCGTGAGGTTGCTGTTTGCGTCGGCAACGATTTCTTTCAACAGCGGAGTTGCCCATTCCTGATAGTCCGAAATCTCGACAACCAGATCTTCCACGTCCGCTGTGTTAGCCGCAGACAATGATTCGACAAGGGCCCTGGCGTAATTGGCGTTCTGTTGTTGCTCAATCTGATTGGCGAAAAACAGGCCGACACACACGACCAATACGACGGCGATGCCTGCCAGACCGCTGTAAAATCCGATCAACCGCCCGGCTCTTCCCATCATCTTCCGCTGCGGCCTGGACCACTTCTGCTTGTCGGTCAGCGTTCTGATACTGGCCCATTCCATCAGAGACGGCAGATGCCGGTTCTCCGGTTTGGCGGTCCACAAAGCCGTGCGTTCGGCCAGCTTGAGTTCCGCCCGGCCCTTGCGGGTTTCCTGCTGTTTGCGGGTCAGCCAGTCTCGTAGCGAGTGCACCAAGTAGTCGTGAGTGAGTTGGTAGTATTTCTCCCCGGCAGTGGCCGGTGTCGCCACCGAATCATCATCACCATCCATACCTTCGGGATCGGTCGGTGTGATCAGCCGAATTTCGCTGTCCAGGATGCGGATCAGATCATCAAAGTCCGTGGGGCGACTGCCGTAACCGCTGGCTGCCAGTAGCTCGGCGTAGGAACGCATGGTCCCTTTGATGTCCGTGCCGGAATCGGGCAGCAGGGACTTAAGAACGGCACGGGCGGCTTTCTGGTGGTAGCGGTGCGCTGGCGGCGAAGTCGAAGCACTAAACGTATCCTCTAAGAACGTCACACCCACGCCCTTAGTGCCGCCGACTTCCTTCAGTGTGGCTGGCGTCCACGTCTTGCCCTTCATCATTTCGGCGAAGAGAGCCAAGCGAACACAGATGACCTTGCCTTCTTCGGCGAGACCAATGACCGACTGCTTGAGGAAATCTTTTTGGTCCTTGGTGGTTTCGCTGCCGATGTCAGGCAGCGTTCCAAATGCACGACCAATTGCGGCCAAGACTTTTGCGGCGTGGCGAGCGGGAAACAAATCAACTGCAGCAGAGTTCTGCGCTTCGACGAGCCTGACTTCCAACTCCCGCATGAAGCGAGTCGCCGCCATCCAAAAGTCATCCCGCACCATGACGATGCACTGTACCCGGCCACCGTCGCATTGCCGCAAGG
>CAZMNY010000088.1:0-3313 GCA_964567745.1 uncultured Pirellulaceae bacterium
AGAGCAGCGGAATCATAATCCGCGTGTCGGGGGTTCGAGTCCCTCCTCCGCTACCTCAAGAACCCTGGTTTTTACTGGGGTTTTGGCGTTTCTTGGTTTCGTCGGTTTCCTCACGGGTACCCAACTGGGCACCCACGCCGGCGTTCTTGTACGCTTCCCATATATCCGCCGCCGCTCGGTCAGCGTCCGCCAGTGCGTAGTACTTGAGCGTCGTCTCGATTGACTCGTGCCGCATCATTTGCTTGAGCATTTGCGGCAGTACCCGCCGCGACCAACGATCACCGAATGAACGGCGAAGATCGTGAGCCGATGCCGACTTGGTATCGCTGACTCGGACGCAAGCCGATGAACCGATATCGCTGATGATTTCGGACACTCGCTTTGAGGTGAGCCGATCACCGTAACGAGCTCGTCGCGGTCGCGGATCGAAGACAAACCCCGTTTGCTCGTCCTTGGGTACCCGTCGAAGCATCTCGGCGAGTTCGGGAGCCATTGGGCTAATCTCGTCCCGGTTCGACTTCTGACGGTCGGCAGGTATCGCCAGCTTGGGAGCCCGCGAGTCTAACGCGATTGGGCGTATCCGGGACTCGGCGGTCCAGTGCAGGTCGATCGCTTCTGATAGCCGTAATCCGCTCCACCACATGCCCCATAGCAACCACTTCCACGATTCCACTTTGGATTCATCGGGCGTGATCTTCACCGGGTTGTCTGGGTTGCTCGGGTACAAGACGCCGCTGACAGCCTCAAGTATCCGCTCGAATTCCTCAAGCGTGATCGGTCGCCCCTTCGCGATGTTCGACTTTCGGGCACGCTTCGGCATTCGCACCTTGGGTGCCTTCGGAATGAGTTTCTGCTCGGCTGCCCAATTGAGCGAGGCTTGCAGGTGAGCCAAGTGCGTTTTGATCGTCTGCACGGATCGGCCGCGGCGGCGTAGTTCCGCCTCGTATCGGCTCAGTGCTTGCTCTGTAACGTCGCGGAGTCGCTGCGGGGCTATCGCATCCTCAAAGACGTTGAACACGGAGTAGATGCGATGACTACCCCCCAGTGTTTGTACCAAGTTGAGTGAGAGAATCGAGGTTAAGTAATCGGCTGTGTTCTGGAGGCTGAGGCGTAGCCGAAGCCGGAAGAATACAGCCTGCCGCATACGCGGCGGGGGTCCGGTAGTCCAAGGCACTGTGTGGCCGGTGGTGGTTGTAGTCCATTCGCCAGCGGTCGATCACCCAACGGGCTTCTCGTTTGCTCAAGAAGATTTCTCGGTTCAAGCTACGGAGTTTTCGTTTCGGAGACATTTCGCTGTATTCTTGTTAACTTTCTTTCAGCCTTTGCGGTTCTCTCTGTATGCGACAAACAGACGTGTGATATTTTCGCAGAATTGATTCACATGCGGTCAGGTACCAGTGTTTGCTGGACGATCACATCAATAAAGAGGGAGAAAAACAAGATGAGAGTTGCAATAACAGGTGGAACAGGATTTGTAGGTAGCAAGTTGGCTAAGTGGTTGACTGCCAATGGACATGAGCCGGTAGTAATATCACGTAGAACGGGTGTCGACATTCAGAACCAAGCGACGCTATGCGAAGCAGTTCGCGATTGTGATGCCATTGCGCACTGCGCGGGGATCAACCGGGAAATCGGCGCACAGACGTACGAGAATGTTCATATCCGGGGGACTGCCCATATCATCGATGCTGCAAAGACAATGGGGGTCAAGAAGATCCTAATGCTCAGCTTCCTGCGAGCGCGGCCCGAATGCGGGTCTGCCTATCATGAATCAAAGTGGGCGGCAGAAGAACTCATAAGAGAGTCTGGATTGGACTACTCTATTCTGAAAGCGGGGGTAATTTACGGCAAGGGCGACCACATGCTTGATCATCTGAGTCGAGCGTTTCACACATTTCCAATATTTGGCTTTGTCGGGTATCAAGCAAAGTTGATGCAGCCTGTAGCCGTCAATGATGTCGTGCAGATCATCAAGGCCTCTTTGGTGGATGACAGACTCTCTAGAAAGACGGTCGTTGTTACTGGACCGGAAACACTGACCCTGCAGCAGGCCGTTAAGAAAGTAGCTGCTGTTGTAGGTAAGAATCCATTTTATTTCAGGATGCCGGTGTTGTTCCATTATGGACTCGCCTGGGTATGCGAAAAGGTCATGAAGATTCCAATGGTCGCCAAAGCCCAGGTCAGGATTCTTTCCGAATCCTTGATTGATTCGGCATCACATTGTGACACACTACCCGAGGACCTGGTTCCCGAGCAGTCTTTTACTCCAGAGAATATTCAATCGGGGCTTCCGCCAGCCCAGAGATTTGGAATAGGCGATCTTCGGAATCCATGTCGATCAAATGCACATGCTTAAATCTAGAATCTGGCCCGGTTCCGTGGCGAACTTCCAGACCGTTCCAATATCGGTCCATTATTGACACGTCTCACACGAGACGGGTTGTTGAGACAGACTCTGATGACTACCCCCCAGTGTTTGTACCAAGTTGAGTGAGAGAATCGAGGTTAAGTAATCGGCTGTGTTCTGGAGGCTGAGGCGTAGCCGAAGCCGGAAGAATACAGCCTGCCGCATACGCGGCGGGGGTCCGGTAGTCCAAGGCACTGTGTGGCCGGTGGTGGTTGTAGTCCATTCGCCAGCGGTCGATCACCCAACGGGCTTCTCGTTTGCTCAAGAAGATTTCTCGGTTCAAGAGTTCGTCGCGTAGCTTGCCGTTGAACGACTCGATGTAACCGTTTTCCCAAGGGCTGCCCTTGGCGATGAACAGTGTCTTCACATTCGCTTGCTGGAGCCAGCGACAGATCGTCCTGGCCACAAATTCTGGTCCGTTGTCGCTACGGATGTGTTGCGGTGTGCCGCGGACTGCAAACAGATACCGCAGAACCCCGACCACGTCCTGAGACGTGAACGAACGCGCCACTTCGATCGCGAGGCATTCACGCGTGTACTCATCGATCACAGCAAACAGCTTCAGCCGGCGGCCGTCCTCAGTGCGGTCGGTCAAGAAGTCGTAGGACCAGACGTGGTCTTTGCGCTCCGCACGACGACGCACGCAACTGTTTTCGCTGCCGCCAGAAAGTCGGCGACGGCGTTGTTGCTTCCTGGGAACCTGCATGTTTTCTCGTTTCCAAAGACGGTGCACGCGCTTGTGGTTCACCCGCCAATGCCGTTCTACAAGCAGCCGATGGATACGTTCAGCTCCAAAGCGTGGACGCTGTACAGCCAAGGCTCGCATCTCCCGAAGCAATCTTGGCTCGTCGTTCGGCCGACGAGACTGGTACCGCTGAGTACTGCGAGGTTGATCCAGCACGCGGC
>CAZMNY010000089.1:0-3082 GCA_964567745.1 uncultured Pirellulaceae bacterium
CCCCGACTACTTGCAAGACTAGAGTACCAAAGGGATTACGCCAAACACAGCGTGATCCCTTTGGCCGTTTTCTGGCCCTCGTGATACCTTTGGTGATACCTTTTTTGCATTATTTCGTGCAATTCGAAGCCACCGAGATTTGACGCGTGTGTTGGGTGTACTGCGTCGGCTATGAGTCTTCGTCGTCACGTTCTCGCAACGCGTACAAGTCTTGAACAACTGCTCGATCCGTGCCCTGAACGCCCCGTAGACCTTGGCGATGTCCGAGAGACCTGCTGATGCGTCCCAGGAGTCTTCTGCCTTGCCAACTCCGAGCCCGATCAACTCACCTAGGTCGTGAACGAACTCCAGCCCAGTCTCCACTGGCAGCTCGACCTTCATTAGTTGGCCTTTGAGCCAGCCCGTATAGGCCGTGCCCGAGCTTTGCACAACCAAGATGGTGAACTGAAAGTTGGACTCGATAGGGTCCTGAAGTTTAACGAGAAACTGGCCGCTTTCCAGTCGATCATGAATCGGCTGTCCACGGGTCGGTGGTCCGAGGCATCATGACGTAGTCGGCGGAAAGGCTATGAGAAACTCGTTACGCCACGTTCGCCACTGATTGGGCAAGATGGCGTCGGGCCAAGAAACTCGAACGACGCATTTGCTCTTTGAAAACCAGGTCATCGTGGCTGTCTGAATCCGAGATCTCGGCCGAGGTGAAGCGCGATTCACGCCCAGTTCTTACATTTCAAACCACCGAAGAGTTGGCAGTCCTCAACCTTGTTATTGACACCAGGAAGGGCACCCGATAGATTTCCGGGGGTCCTAAATCGAGTTACGTGCCCAACCCACGCACCCTACCTTCACCGCAACCATCTAATCTACCTTACTTCTGATGCGACCGATTCTTCACGTGATCTCTATCGCCGCTCTTCTTCGGGCTTCGTTGATTCGCGCGCTCATCGCGACTCTAGCGTTGTCTGCGGTATTCGCGCCCAACGTGTCCGGCATGCTGACGCCTCAGATCGAGGAGTCGAAATCTCCGGTGGAATCGGACGAGGAAGCCGATGAATGTGTGGCGCATCGCCGAATCCGAGTTTCGTTCGGACGCTATAACCGGCAGTTGCGCCAAACCGTTCGCAAAGCGCCGCTTAAGTCGTGCCTTGTGCACAGCGTTCAAGGGCATCGTCTTTCCAATGGGCTTCGTGCGCCCCTGACGTGTTGAGCTCGCCGTGACAGCGAATGTTCGTCTGTCACGACATAGCGGCGCCAATCACGTGCGTCAAACGACTCGTCCGGACGCCTGATCGTGAGATCGTCTACTCGCGCGGTTTCCGACAGCAAACGATTGACCATGTGGGCTGGGCCGCATCACGCGCTGATCCTCAATCTCCCATTTCAGTGCGACTTGTCGATCGCAATCATTCTTCGATGAGGACCAAAGGCAGTGTCTGAACAACTGAAACCATCCAGCGACGCGACGTTTGCGGATCGAGTGAGGCTTTTTTTAAATCCGTTCGGCGATGGCCGTTACGAGGACATGCGGAAGGGCTGGAAGTCAGTAGTGTTTCGTGACTTCACAGCAGGATTGATTGTGGCGATGGTGGCGATCCCACTGGCAATGGGATTCGCCATCGCGTCCGGCTTGAATCCCGTGCATGGCATTGTTGGCGGAGCGTTCGCGGGATTCATCGGGGCGCTTTTCGGCGGCTCGAAGTTTCAGGTCTACGGGCCGACAGCCGCGTACATTCCGATCATCGTGGGAATCATGGCGGCTTACGGCAACTACTCGATGCCGGGAGTGCCCAAGATCGACCAGAGCAATCCGCGATACGCCGAGCTCCAGCGGCTTACGCTGGAGGAGTACGTGCAGCAGGACGCCACGTTCGCGGCAAGCGTCGCGGACACGGAGAGTTTTGACCAGTACCGCCAGCTTACCGTGGCGGAGTACACGCGGAAGAGTCAGGACAGCTATGAGCGGGGTTACGGCATACTGATTTTTTGTTCCGTGTGTGCGGGACTGATTCTTGCTTGCATGGGATTGTTCCGGCTCGGCCGATTTGTCGCGAGGGTACCGCACTCGATTGTCGTTGGCTTCACGATCGGCATCGCGCTGACAATCGCGCTTACGCAAATCGGAGACGTGCTGGGATTGAAGGCAAAACTGCCCTACCCGCTTTTGGAAAAGCTCGCCGTCATCAGCCAACATCTCGGCGAGTTCAACATCTTCGCGCTCCTGCTGGCCGTGGGCACTTTCTTCGCCACGAAGTACTTGTTGAAGATCAGCGTCTACATCCCCGGCCCGCTGATCGCGATTGCTGCGGGGTACGCGATCAGTACGACAATACTGAGCGGCCAACAGTTGACCGCGGCGCGGGACAAATACGGGCCGATCCCGACGGAGGATTTCTTCACATTCACGCCGCCCCTGATCCCGCAGTTTTCGCCAACCGTCATGTTTGACATGGCGTTCTTCATCGTTGCCATCGTTTTCGTGGCAGCGATTGAATCGCTGCTTTGTTCGCGGATGGCTGACCGTTTGGCCGAGAACCGAGGTACGCCCTACAACCCGAACAAGGAACTTTTCGGGCAGGGCTTGGTCAACATGATTGTTCCGATGATGAACGGCTTTCCCCACACCGGCGCGTTGGCCCGCACCGCGACCAACATCAAGGTAGGAGGGATGACGCCGTTGGCAGGCATTTTGAAATGTTGGCTGAAGCTGGCGATGGCCTTTTTTCTGGCCGTCTACCTGGACCTTGTGCCGATGGCGTGCATCGCGGGGATTCTGGCATACGTCGCCTTCAACATGGTAAAGTTGGAGGAGATTAAGATTGTTCATGCCATGAACCGATTCCACGTTGCCTTGATGTATTACACTGCGACGGTCGTGCTGTTGAAGGACTTCTTGACCGGAGTTCTCAGCGCGCTGGTAATCTACGCCGTGGTTCATCGTTTCTTTGACAAGAAGGAGGACGCGATCGGAGACGAAACCGCCGAACCGTCGCGGTAGGAACGCCCGTAGTATCCAAAAACTCATCCCACGGTGTACTGGACCAGCGACTTTTGCGCACCGCAATTTTCCGCAACCCAACTGCCG
>CAZMNY010000090.1:0-2958 GCA_964567745.1 uncultured Pirellulaceae bacterium
CCGCTTCGGGAAAACGCTCGAGTATTTTCGCCAGTTGCTCTTCGGAGGGCTGTTGCGCTTGCGCATTCGAGAAGGGCGCCGTCGCCAACAGAGCGAGGATCACGAAGACTAGGATGGGGCGTTGTTTGTCCATGGTTGCACGACTCCTTTTTGGTCTCTCTGCAATAAAGCACGATTCGTCATTGGTACGCGAATCGTGCTGTCTACCGATTCTACGCGTTTTACTACCGTGAATCACGCCGGAATGGCCGATCGCCCTCGGTGGTGAACACCATCAAACGGGCCGTTTTCGTGTCCCTAGGAACTGGCGAACCAGAGGACATAGAGAAAGCTACCTCACGACGATCCTGCCAACCCTGACCACCCGGTTGTTCGAGCCAACTTGCTGCGGTGGCCGCCACCTCCCGCAGTTCGCGGATTCCGTTCGACGTTGAAGTTTGTCCAACTTCGGCAAGTTGAAGTTGAGGACAATTGCGAACGGTGGTGTCGACCTCAGCGGCGTGCAACACCGGTCGTGACTACTCAGGAGATGGTTGCGGAAGGTGATCCCATTCGCAAATGAAGCCCGCCGCCGTTGATTGGCCGTTAGACCATTTGGGCCACTCGAAGGGTACAGCCATCAGGTAGTTTGTCGCACGAGCGTATTCTGCTGGATGTTTAGCTGGGTGGTGTTCACGCCAGTTCTGATACGTCATCGGGCTCCCATCGACCCACCGCCAATCCCCCTCGATATCTCTTACGTCGCCCAAAGCGCAGCGGTCAACCGCAGCGGCTTAGGGTTCCGGCAATCTCGCATCGGTGTCCGCAGCGGACGGAGACCTCGGAGGATAGCCGCCCGCCCCAATCTGCGTCGAGTTGTCCAACCGCCAGCAATTAGACCGGTGGCCAAGTGATGGAGGTGCCGACACCGCTGTAGTTTTGAGCCTGCGACGACGGGTTGAAAGCTCGATAAGATGTCTGAGCGAAGTGACAAGGAAGGTTGGCGGAAAACCGATCGCTTGGCTACGCTACGGAGCATCGGTCGAGCCAACCACCGCGTCGAAGCTGCCCCAAACGTAACTCGCCTTTGTGCGTTGGTCGAATCGATTGTGCGTTCGACGGAACGAGCATCTGCATGCGGGGATACAACTGACGCGAATTTGCCATGTCGTAAATTGCAGACAGCCACTGCGAACCGCAGTCAGACGGGAGGACTCGACTGACTCCTCTGCAACCGTTGCTGGAACGCTTTGTAGACCCCGAATCCCTCTGTCATGAATCCTTGGATCTCTTCCGGTTTCTTCCGGCCACCCCGAAGATAGATGAAGACACCGGGGCCACTGTCGACGATAGCCCCATTTCGCTGCGTGAACATCGAGAGCATTTCCGCGTCAAAGTAGCCCCGGATCGCTGCCTCGTTTTTGCCCTTGAGAACAAACATTCGAGAGAACTCAGAATGGCCCTTGAAATCTATGTCCTGAAACCCCAGAGTCGAACCGATCTTGTCGAAAAGGCCTTCAGGTCGCAGAGTGAACTCGGGTATGCGAAGCGACCCTGACTCCAACGCGACCACGGTGTGATGGTGAGTATGCGAATGCTTCCCGTATCCTGTCTTGTACTGATAGTCGAATATCGTCAGCTGCGCGATTTCCGTCTCGGCTTTCATCACGTTCTTCATCTTGCGACTGTGCCCCTTGTTGAACAGCGAGAAGCTCTGCAGCTTCGCCAGTAAGGATTCGTCTTTCGTCATGGTGAAGTGCAATCCAATTTCTGCCGCGACGGCCTTCATTGCTTCAGTTCGCTTCTTTTCGAAGTGGTACTCAACCCAGATGATGACACCAGCGATCGCCAAACCGCCCGCAATACATCCCAATACGATGCTAAGCACAACGTGGGTGTTTCCTTCTTGCTCTGCACCACGCTGTCGAAGGAGTTCGGAAACCTTCGCTCGTCCGGCGGCCACGTTTTCTTCGTCGAGGTCGATGTCTAGGAGTTCCGCGATCTCGCGCGTTACCTCCCAGTCCGCTGTTATCACATCGAGCGGCCTTGCACCGCCGTGCGTCTTGGCGTTTACGTCGGCCCCCTGACTTATCAACCTCTCAGCTGCTTCTGGATGACCTAATAAACTAGCCGTGTGCAGAGCCGTAGCACCGTCTCGATTCCGAGCATTGATGTCGGCACCTTCTCGCAGAAGCAGGTCGACAGCATCTGCATGCCCCATCGCAGCTGCCCAAGACAATGGTGTGACGCCGTGGTTCAAATCGGGCTCGTTGATACCGAATTCCCGAACGCAATCCAGAATCGCTTCAAGATCTCCTGTTCTTGAGGCCGTGACTAAATCACGCGTGCCCGCTGGATCGACCTCTGCCGAGACGCCAGACTGCGTGTTCTCCTCTTGGGCTTCGACGTCTGCGACAAAGCCAGTCAGCACGACAGCGACAAACGAGGCAAACAGGAACCGAACAGGGGAGTTCCTGGAAGAGGCGCATGTTCTCTCACTCATTGAACGAATCCAAAGCTGAAAAAGCTTGCTGTATTTGGCCGAAACGTTTTCGAGGCGGAGCGAGTGACCGCGTTTCAAAAAAAGCGGACCCCCCTAGTCGGCAGCTAATCTAGTCGGCTGAGGGGAATCGCCAATCTGGAACATGTCTACATGATTTGCTCTAAATGTGTAGTTTCTGGGTTATTCGCGGGCCGAATACGGGTCTTGGCTAATATGCCGTCACATGTGCCGCTTCGGCACCGAAACGCGCTGAGGTGTAGTTCCCCGCCAGCATTTAGCTGGTGCGGGAACTGAAGGAAGTTGCATCAACCGAGGCGGCCAAGGAAGTTTCGCTAAGTGCAGCGGTAGATTCCACCGACCGCAATTCGAGCGATCTTGATTGACGTCCTCCCCTAAACTTGGTCCAGGCGAAGTGAGAGAATCCATTCGGGCCTGTTTGCCCGGAAAGGATTTTTGAAATGAGTCATAAGCGACAC
>CAZMNY010000091.1:0-2940 GCA_964567745.1 uncultured Pirellulaceae bacterium
GGAGCCCAGTGCGGTAGTTCCGCTCGCTGGGATCTGCGCAGGGGGTGCCGGGTAACCGGCGTTCCTACCGCGACGGCTACCAGCGCCGGCTGAGATCGACGCCCTCTCCAGCACACGAGTCGCAAAATCCACAGCGTTTTCTGTTCGACTAAGCCTTTGTGCTCCAGGGAGTGACATTCTTCGTATCAGACCGCGTGCGAAAAAGTCCTTGGACCGACACACTGTCCCCTGTGCATTCTCCCAAGAACAGCCTGATTCTCTCTAAAAGCCTTTGTCTGCGAATTTATTCATGTAACACCCGGTCGGGTTTATCGCTCTTGTGTACATGAGATCACAGGCAGTCGTTCCAGCGGCATCCACCCCTCGCAGAACAGCATGCTGGAAAAATACGGCCCCCCAACTGCAAAGGAAACAGACATGTCTTTGTTAGGACTACTGCTATTCGAATTCGTGATTATCAGCCTGGGAACTGTCATGGTTCTTTGGGCGGCCATCGATATTCGTCGCGGATTCAACTTCCGTGAAAAGGGTCATTTAGTGAAGGGGCGTTATACAAACGTTGCAAGAAGGGATGAAGCACCCGCGCAATTTTTGTGGGTTGTCCTGATGAAGGTGGCAACCGGATTGATGATGTACGGAAACGCCATTTATGGAGCCATCCTCTGGCTGCCCTCATCGCTTCCGGGGCTTCACCTGTAGCACGCTTTCAATCACCTCGTCCCTGCCGTCCTGCGGTCATGGCAGTGGGCAACCATATGACCGTAAAACCATCGAAAAGGAAATGAAACATGTTGCGATTAACTGCACGCAGGTCATTGGCTACACTCGCCTTTGGCTCGGTACTCCTGGTTGTGGCTTGTGTCACCTCAGCCAAGGACCCCTTGACCAAAGACGTCACCGCCCAAGAAGCCTCAACGATCATTGCAAAGTCATGCGTAGAGTTGCCGACCAGCATAGCCGCGCTTAAGTTCGTGTTTGCCTACCCGAACGATGATGTAGTCGAGGTGCGTTGGGTGGCCGAGAACGTGAAAGGCGTGTCAGCGGAATATCTAATCCACGCTAAAAAACACGACATCAAGCCTCCGTTGAACAAGTTCACCCTCACGAAACCTACCAACGGCTGGCCCGAAGGATTGTACCGGGTAGACATTCTTCACAAAGGTCGCATTATGCACGCTCAGCGTTACTTACTTGTCCCTGAACAAAAGTGATGGCCCGCGATGAAAAGCAACTGCTGCGTCTCCGTGGGCAACTTGCGAAGCAGGATCTGCTCGCGCTCGACGAGCTTGAGATATAACCGAATGTCGTGTTCTTTGAGATAAGAAAAAGGCCCACACCCACGCCGTTTGCGAGCACCATGGTGATCACCCGAAACGGCGGCGATGTGGGGCGAGTTTGGGATGGCTTGACTTTTGTTCGAGCGGGAGGCTTGGTCGCTCGCTTGGCGTGATCCCGGCAATGTGGACGCGACGGGTTTTCAGGTGCATCACGGCGAGAACGTAGAACGTAACGAGCCCGTTCCGCGTCCAGACTTCCACAGTCGTGAAGTCCGTGGCAAAGATGGAATCCCAATGAGCTTTCAGGAATGTTGACCACGCCGGTGTTCGCTGCCGATCAGGTGCTGGTTCGATGCCGTGAGCCTTCAGCACGTTGGCGACGGTGGAATCGGCGATGTGGTAGCCGACGTTCTTAAGTGCTCCCTGAATGCGATCGTAGCCCCACGTCGGATTCTCCCTGGCGAAGCGAACAATGGCATCCACGATTTCCTGAGGGATGCGTGGTCGACCAGGTTGGCGTTTGTTGCTGGAGTCGAACTTCTTCGCGACCAGTTTCCGGTGCCAGCGGAGAATCGTGTCTGGCGTCAAGATGGTCGTCAGTTCCAGCAGAGCCTTGCGACCGATGGCGTGAGCCTTCACCGCCAGTAACCGACGCTGATTGTCATCCAGCAGCAGACGCTTCTTTCCGAGCTTCTTCAGCAGTGTTTCTATCTGTGCATTCTGGAATTCGATGATCTGTTGCTGTCGCTGGTTCACCATGCCGCAGAGTGAAGCGAGCAGGATCTGCCAAGTCTGGAGCAGGAAGGGCATGTTCGGCGCCAAAATCGATCAGTTTCCGGTGCGAGAGGTGAAATCAAGCGGCGGAGATGCGAGACTCCGGAGTCGTCAAAACGCTGTATTTCACGGCCTTTTGAGTTCGGCGGAGTTTTTTGACCCTACGAGCTCTTGGGTAACGAAAGCTTCGGGGATTTGGCCATCGTAGACTCTCGAAATCTTAAAGTTCGAGATCCACGATAACTCGGGAAATGCAAACGTGTTGCGGACGAAACGGCGATGCGCAAAAGTCGCTGGACCAGTACACCGTGTTGCGAGCGAAGTGGCGAAGCCCAAAAATCGCTGGACCAGTACACCCAGCGCGCAGAACTGCACAGGCGTGCGTTTGCGACCACGGAGATCTTCAATTCGCGGACTACTGGACGCCTTCGTGGCGATTCTTGGACTCTACCTTGATCTGATTGAGCTGTTTCTGGTCGATGCCCAATTGCTTGGCGTATTCGACGATGAGTTTGCGTTCCGACGGATCAACCTCGGCGTTGCCATAGGCGGCGAAGATCATGTCTTCCAGATTCCGGATGCGGTCCGACCAACGGTCGGATACTTGCAGCTGCACTTCCTTGCTGGCCGCCAAGGCCTTGGCTTTTCTCTGTTCGCCATAACCGGCGCGGATGTCGCGGGCTATCGCCTCGAACAGTCGTTCCTCGTCGCGATCAACCTGATCGTCCGACGCCAGTACGAGATGGATGTTGGCGAGGTAGCGGGCTTTTTCTTCGTCATTCATTGCGCGTGGACCGATGGATTGGATTCTGGCAGGCTCGGCACCACATTGTACTGTACTGGTCCACCGATTTTTGCGCATAGCCCGATCGATCGCAACACTCTGTCA
>CAZMNY010000092.1:0-2509 GCA_964567745.1 uncultured Pirellulaceae bacterium
AATCTCCGCGGTACTCATAATCCCTTTGTCGCGGGTTCGAGTCCTGCCCGGCCTATTTTCGTTTTCTCTCGCATCACGTCGCACAGCGTCGCCTAAGTCCGCAATCTTCAACGGCTTGGAGCGGGGCGATTCTGGCGAAATTTGCTCTTCACTCTCGCATCGCATTGCATCCCGTCGCACTGTTTCGCGTCCTGACTGCTGCGCCTGCTGCAGCGCGATGCTGCTGCTCGCAACAGATGCGGCGTCGGTTCCGGTCGCTTGGAGCGTGTCTGGCGCGTCGCCCATCATGTCGCCCAAACGACCTATCGCGTCCGCTTCGGAGCCGGGGAATAGGTGGCCGTAGGTATCCATCGTCAGCGTGATCGCCGCATGTCGCATTATCGATTGAACGACCTTCGCATGCGCTCCCGTCTTCGCGATCCACGCCCCGCAGGTGTGTCGAAGGCTATGGAAGTCGATTAACTCACCGTCGTGGCTCTTTGCCTCCAGAAAGTCAGTTTGCTGACGCTGGACGTGGTTGCCGGGATCGCACTTTTTCATTTCATGCAACCAAAGCAGTCGCGCGTCGCCGAGATCCGCTCGCAGCATGGCCGCCATTTCCGTCTCATGAGGCAAGCGGAACACGGCAGCGTTGGGGGCTTTTCTTCGGATGTGGCTTTTTAGGTCCTTTGCCAACTGACCGCAGATGTATTGGCGCGCCGTCTTCTGATTCTTAGTCGTTCCTGCCTTCGCAAGTATGTAGGGTTTGGCGTCGTCCGCAAATATGGATTTCCCGGTCAATGCACGTAGTTCACCGGATCGTAATCCCGTCTCAATGGCGACTGAGTAAAGCAACAATCGCTCACTAGACGTCATATTGAATCGCATCTCGGAGTTCGACAGTACGGCTCGGAGCCATTTCCACTCATCAGGAAGCAACATGCGCCGTTCGTGGCGACGGTCAGAATTCGGATTCGGCTTTTTTACCGTCGTCAGTGAGTCGCGATGAAGCTTGTGATGCTGCAGCAGCCACTTCGTAAATCCCTTGATGGCCGTCAAATACGATTGGATCGTCCTTGCTGAACTACCCCCGTCCTTGAGTCGACCAGCAAATCGATTGACGCCATCCGCAGTGATGTCAGACGCCGACTTCAGATCGGCGCTCGCCGCGATCTTGCGAACCATCCTGAGTGTGCGTTTGACGTGTTCGTCCGTGCCCCCACGGCCCCGTAATGCCGCTTCATAGTCCGCCAAGTGAGACTCGATGGACCTTTGTGCTTCCATGACCACAGCGTCCAACGTCGCGTCAACAACGCCCTCGCGACGCAAGGCGGCGTCGGCATCTAGCTTGGCGGCGATTCGCTCGGCTGTTGCCTTGTCTGTTGTTCTGGCACTCTTGGTTCGTCGCTTGCCTGTATGGTCGAACCACTGAATGTAGTACGAGCCGCCGCGATTTGACTTTCCGCCTCGCTTGTATACTGAAGCCATGGTTAGTCGCCTTTTTTCTCTGGCTTGCCGTCCATCACCAACCGCAGGCCGAGGGATTTAGAAGAGTAGGTCCAGCCAGGGGCAAACCGCACAGCCAGTGGTAGGAACCTGGAGAGCGCGGGTTTCGTCTATCTGTATCTTTCGGGGAGATGCGATCTTGTGTCTCGTCACAGTCGTTGGACGGGGGAGCGCGGAAAAGATTTTGGGATGGCGAGATGAGGCGTCTTGTTCGTTGTTCGCTGATTTTGTCGCTTGGCAACTTCGATGTTGATCCTCGGATCTAGAACTTGCCATCACTCTTTCCGTTTTGTTTTTCCACTTTGGCGTCGTTCTCGCCCCCTCTCAGGCCTGAGCGACAAGCCCAAATACGTTGCGAGCCGGTCAATCGACTCGCTCGACAGCCCTCTCTCTCCTGAGACGAATCGAGACAGCATTGACTGGGCGACGCCAGTCTGTCGCGACAACTCGTATCGAGTCACGTCTGCGTTTTCAATAGCGTGGCGGAGCGCCCCGCTGACGGTGGTTGATCTTTTGGACATGCTAATGCACAATTCTACCGTTTGCTTGCCAGTAGGCAAGCATCTTGTTTACTAAGCGAATCCCTGACCTGCGCGTCGCCAGTGCCGAATGCGGGATCGTATGGTTACGTTCCGTGTTCGATTCGATCGTGATAAGAATGCACCCCAATTCTACAAAGCAAGAGGGGAATGAGGGCCAAGACAGCAATCTCTAGCAAAGTCTTCTGGTTTCAAATCCCACTTCGCTACGTGAACGCGAAGTCACACAGCAATTCGTACTGAAAATGCGAATTTCTGAGATTTCCAAGTCCGTTTCCAGAACGAAATCGGAATATCTCATGTAGAGGCAGAAGTGAATGTTGCCGCACACGCTTACAATTCTGGGTCTAGATGGAGGTGTAAGATGTTTCATCGCGTTGTTTTTTTGGCTGGTGTTTTTTTCATTCCTGCAATTGCAAACGCACAGTAGCGGGGATGTCCCATTCGTTGTTGAAACTCTTGATGGCCTCACAGATGGAAATCTA